>JAXLYN010000033.1:0-116135 GCA_046351435.1 Polyangiaceae bacterium | reverse complement strand
ACTGCGCTGCAGCTACGCTTCGGGAAGGGGACCAGCGCAGGACGCTCCTCGATTGCCGAGAACCTCATCGGAGCTCGGCAAGGGGATTGAAGTTCGCCATGGCGCGCCCAATACCGCGCACCAGCCGCGGCAACCGAGGTCACGGGCGCATCACGACCCGAGCGTCGACGGCGCCTTGACGCACTGCCTGGTGACAGTCAGTGTTGGTGCCGAGGTCGTCCACGCCAGCAGCGCCGGCAGCATGAAAGGATCGCAGAGCGCGCGCCGATGTCTATCACCGGCTGGAAGCATCTGGAGCGACTGGTGATGGCCCTTCAGGCGAAGCTTGGTGACGGCGCCGAAGTGCGGCATGGCGAAATCGTTCGCGGCGTGCAATCCGGCACCGAGCGAAAGGTCGACGTGAGCGTTCGCGGCACCATCGGAACAGCATCGATCTTCGTCGCCATTGACTGCGCGCACCTCGACCAAAATGTCGATGTAATGAAGATCGGCATCGCGAAAGCAATTCGAAGATGTTCGCGCAAACCGCGGTATCGTCGTCACGACAAAGGGCTTCAGCGATGGCGCTATCAGCCTGGCGGCGGCCAACGGGATCGACACCTGCGTCATGAGACCTGCTGCGGCCACAGAGCTTCCCGGCCGCGAAGAAGTCCACGTGAGAGTGCGCATCGGAACTGTGGTCATCGAAGAATGCACTCTCCAGCTGGCCGACGGCTCAGCCCGCACGGTGGGGCCAAACAGCGGGCTCACGCTGAGCAATGAAGCTGGCGAGGAAAGCGGCCTCGACAACATGGTCGTCAGCGCACTCGTGAGAGATCCAGACAGCTGGTCAGGGAAGGATACTGATCTCGACCTCGGCGAGCCAGCATGCCTGCTCAGCGACGGTGGCCGCGTGCGGGTCAACTCGATCTATGTGCGCGCTCGGCACGATGTGGAAGACGCCGAACAAACGCTCCTCAGGCATCCCGGCGATTGGGTGTTCGAACGCGTCGGCCCCGCTGGCATGGAAACCGAACTGCACTTCTTCCAGTTCGCTGAGTTGGATGAGCTTGCCGACGCAGATACGCTTTTTCGCGAGGTGTGCCTGACAACCTCCTGCCCGGTGCACGGCCAGGCCGCCAGGGCTGTCCAGGTCGTTTGGAGCCAGAACGAGCGCACACAGAAGACCGCGCAGTTCAAGATTGAGCCTTGCTGCGAAGACCAGGACGCGGCGGTCTTCGCTGCGCTGAAGCTGGCGGCGGCGAAGTTGCAGGAGAAGACGAACCGGAACCTTCTCGACTTCGCGCGCGCCGTCGTGACTCATTCTCGAGCTAACAGCGAAGGTGGCAAGCAAGAGTAGAATGCCCCGGCGAAGGGCGCCGGTGGTAGCGCCGAGCCACGAGAGTTTGCTTCCCCAGGTCGAACTGACTGCGGTTCCAGCTGCGGAGCGACGCGCCGCCCCACGCGCGCAGCGCGCGCCGCCGGCAAGGCGCCAAAGGTCTTTGGCAAAGCGCTGACAGCGGCGCGCGCTGCCGCGTTTGGGGGCGACCGCCGAGCGCAGCGAGGCGAGTGGGGGCACAAACACTCTCGGAGCAAACCCGAAAGGTGTTGAAGACCCTGACGCCTCGCGAGGAGAAGGTCCTCCGCATGCGCTTCGGCATCGGCGAGAAGAGCGACCACACCCTGGAAGAGGTCGGCCAGGACTTCGAGGTCACCCGCGAGCGCATCCGCCAGATCGAGGCGAAGGCGCTGCGGAAGCTGCGCCACCCGAGCCGCTCGAAGCAGCTGAAGAGCTTCATCGAGAACTGAAGAGGGTCTTGTCCCTCGACACCCCCGACGAGCTCGCGCCCCCGGCGCCCGACTACGACGACAACGGCGTCGATCGGACGCTGATCAGCGCGAACCTACGCCTGACGCCACTCGAGTGCCTGCAGGCGCTCGAGGACTTGGTCCGCCTCGCCGAACGGGTGAAGCGCCGTAGAGAACCGATTCCTCCGGCTGATTGAGGTCCTCGGGCCGACACCACGTCCGGTTCATCGTCGTCGGGGGGCCGCGGTCCTGCAGCGCGTTCCGGTGGCGACGCACGACTTCGAGCTCGTGCACGATCGCTCGGACGAGAACGTCCAGCGCCTGGTCGCCGCGCTGGCAGAGCTCGGCGCCGTCTACCGGGGCGACCCGCGGAACCTCCGCCCCAACGACGCACAACTGCGAGGCCCGGGGAACCAGCTCCTTCAGGCACCGGAGAGTGAGCGAATGCGCACCGCTCGACCTGACCTATGCTCCAAGGCGCCATGTCACCCGGTCCGAAGAGCAAATACGTCGCGCTTCTGCGTGGGATCAACGTCGGTGGGAACAACATCATCAAGATGAGCGCGCTCCGCGAGGCGTTCGAGGCGCTTGGCTTCACCGACGTCGCGACCTACATCCAGAGCGGCAACGTCGTCTTCGGCGCGACCACCTCCGACCAACAGAAGCTCACGAAGAAGATCGAGGCTGCGCTCTCGAAGACCTTCTCCTACGACGCGAAGCTCGTGGTGCTCTCCGGTCGCGATCTGGAGCTCGCGGTCGCCGAGGCGCCGCCCAAGTTCGGCAAGGAGCCGGCCAAGTACCGCTACGACGTGCTCTTCGTGAAGGCGCCGATGACGACGAAAGAAGCGCTGGCTCAGGTGACCCTGAAAGACGGCGTCGACGACGCGCACGCAGGCCAGCATGCGCTCTACTTCCGGAGGCTCATTGCGAAGGCAACGTCGAGCCATCTCCAGAAGATCACGCAGAAGCCGGTCTACAAGAGCCTCACCATCCGGAACTGGAACACGACGATGAAGCTCCTCGAGATGGCGTCGGGCTAGTGCCGCACCGGCGCGCCCGCGGGGCGGCTCGCAGGGCGAAGCGCGGCAGGAGTTTGGCGTCGTGCGCCGCAGAGCACCGACCTCCGCTACCAGGCCGGAGCCCGCGCGGTGCCGGCAGGAGTCCCACGGGAAGCGCCGAGCGACTGCACCCACCTCCGACACGCCATGCGCTGGGCTCGCCAGCATTCTCGAGGTTTCGGTCTCGTTTGCCGATCGTGATCGGATCGTGCCAAGAGCCGCCAACTCGTGCCGGCGCCGGTCCGCGGCGCGTGTGATCTGACACGACCTGGAATTCTTCGCATCGAACCCAGCCGTGGCAGCGAGATGGGGACAGGTGGAGGACTCGGAGGCGGCGGACAACGGCATGGTCGTTCGCGCGCGCTCGACCGCTCCGAGCGACAATCGCTTCCCTCTCTCGTCCGGCACTCGGCCGTGAATCCCGAGACGCGGAACAGCGCCAGGACGAGCCGGCGGACGGCGATGAGTGTGGCGCTCCGGTGCTCGAGCTCGAGAACGCGAGCGCGAAGCTCGCGTTCGACTTCGCGCCCAGTGTCGAGAGACACGACGTCCCCGACCCCACGTCGGACCCAGCTCGGCACCGTCGAGCGCGGGATCTCGAGCTCCGGAAACCGGTCCGGATCCCCGGCCGAGACGATCTGCTCCTCGATGCGGTGGTCTTGGATCCTGCGCGACGGGCGCGTCATGTCGGGGGCAGCACGCTTGGGTCTGTGAGCGTGGACGCGCGGGCGGACGGTGAGAAGTGAGTGGTCTCGCGGTGTGCAATTGCAGCTCGTCGGCTCGAGAAGGTTCGGACGCCCGCCCCGCGCACGTGTCAGCTCCCGAAGGCGAGCGCGAGCTCGGCGCGCGACGAGACTCCGTAAACCTCGTACACGCGTCTCAACTGATTCGCGACCGTTCGCGGGGAGACACGTCGCGCGCGCGCGATGCTGGCGTTGGAATGCCCGCGCACGGCTAGCGTCGCGACCGCGAGTTCAGCCTTCGTGAGGGGCGGCCGCTTGGTGTCGGTGGTGCGCGTCTGGCCGAGGATGATGGGCGCTCCGTCCACGCTCGCCTCTTCGTAGACTGCGGCCATGAGCGTGAGGTAGCGGTGCACGAACTCGGCGCGTGTGCGAACACCGAGCTTCCGAAGGACGATGCGCGTCCGCGTCGCTACGGTTCCCGCCGGCAAGCCAAGCGTGTAGGCGATGAGCTTGTTCGAGTGACCGCGCGCGACGTACGCCGCAATCGTGCGCTCTTCGAGCGTGAGTGCACGGGGGTCCAGCGCCCAGGGCTCGTTGGGCAGAGCGAGGACGAGTCGTTGTCCATCCGATTCGATGGCGTCGACCAGAGACCATCGCCCGAGGGTGAGCGCCGTCCACGCGTCGAGCGCACTGTCCGAGTCCCGCCGTTTCCTGCCCGCGCGAGCCTGATCGATACCGCGAACGATTCGGGAAAGCAGCTTGCGAACCCTCGCGGTCCGCTCGTTGGCGTGGAGGAATTCTCCCGTTGGAGAGAGAACGGCCTCCGATGCGCTCTCGAGGTTTGCGTCACCCAAAGAGAGTTGCAGGCGCAGGCCCGCCGCGACGTGAGCGGCGAGGCGAGCCCAACGCGTCGCTGTCGGGTCACGGCGCGACCGGCGAAGAGGCGCGGAGAGAAAGCACCCGGTGCCGTCGGGGTTGCTCGCGTTCACGGTCACGACGTCTCCGAAGCCGACGGCCTCGACGAGCCCCGCGTAGTGCGGATGGTCCTTCGGTGCGACTCCGTGAAGATCCGTCAACGTGGCAATCGGTCGACCAATCGTGAACGCGAGTCGGCGCGTCGCGTCGTCGGTCGCCTCGAAGGCGACGCGCAACGCATCCGTGATGCGCGTGTCCGCCCCACGCACGACGTACGGCGAAACCATCTCGCTCGGTGTGCCGGCATCGCGCCGGTAGATCGACGCAAATCCCCCGAGCCCATCGAAGAGCCGGGGCTCCGAACGGGCGAGCACGTTCTCGAGCCAGACGAGCGGATCCTCGGAGAGTGTGTACGCCGCTTCGACGATGGAGATGTCGTCGGTTCTCATCCAGCCCCCGGCCCGAGTCGCAATTCAAATAAATCTTACTATTGAGGGCGCGGCCCGCCAACGGTTGCATGAGTTCATGCCCACTTCGCGCCTATCGGCCTTCGCATCTGCTGCGTTCTGGCTCGCCCTCCCCGCGTGCAGCGACGACAGCGCCGTGCCTCCGAACGTCACGCAGGATGCTAGCATCGACGCGCCCCCGCAGCCCGACGCCGGCGGCGACGCCGACGCCGACGCCGACGCCGGCGCGCGTACTTCGTCTCCGCTCCTCGTCAGCAGCAACGTCGTCCGGGGACCCTCCGGCACCGTCGGCGATACGAACCTGATCTTCTTCAACGCCGGCGATCCGCCGTGTCCGTACAAGAAGATCGGCGAGTGCCACACGTGGGCGTGTGGCGAGCGCGACAGCAAGGCGGTGCTGCTCGACGCTGGCGAAATCAGCCTGAAAGGCGGCTCGAGCGACCTCGCGATCACGCGCCTTTCCGATGGCACGTACTCGGTCGATCGGTCCGTCGGAACCGAAGCGTGGCCCCTCGGCGCGAGCTTGACGATCGCCGGAGCGGGCGGCGCCGACGTCCCCGCGTTCCAGAAGGTGCTCACGGCGCCGGCAGCGGAGCTGACTCTTACGACACAGGACGCGGGCGCGGGCTTGTGGACCGCAGACGTCGTCAGTTCCGCCGGCTTCACCGTCGGGTGGAGCGCTCCGACCAGCGGCAAGGTCGGCGTCGGGATCACCACGACGGTCGCGGCGCCGTCGGCCGTCGACGCGAAGCGACTCTATTGCGTGTTCGACGCTTCGGCGACGACGGCGACAGTCCCCGGCGAAGCGCTCGCGGTCCTCGGCAACGTGACCACCGCCACGGCGCTCGTGAGCGCCGAGACGAGCGACGAAGTGAAGGCGGGTCCGTACACGATCTTGGTGCGCACGGGTCGCACACGAAGGATCGACATCACGTTCAAGTGATCGTCCCAACAGGAGCGAGGTCCAGAAGGGGCTCACGGAGGTTCGTTCACGCGGGTATCGTCGCGGCGCCGAACTCAACAGGGCCAGTCGCTTTGCACATCGCGAGATCGCTCGCGCTCGCGCTTCGCTCACCAGAGGAGCGAGTGGTCCACCTCCCCCATGAACGCGCTCATCACGACACACGAGGTGGAGGCAGCCGCGCTCGAGACGCCCGCGGCGCAGGTACTCCTGGACTCCTTCACTACGAAACGCGGCGCGCCGTCGTGCTCCTCGGCGCGTTCGAGGAACGCCTGCCAGTGCTCCGCCACCGTCCGGTAGGGCACGGTGCTCTCCGGACGGTGACGCTGGCGCGAGCGCTCGCTCGGGGTGATGGCATGTGCGGGATGCCCCACGCCAATGCCAGCTCAGCGAGCGGCGTGCCAGCGCCGAAGGCGTGGAATTCCGGAGGAACCGTGCCGGGCACGAGTGGCGAACCGCCGGCGAAGGGGTGGCGATCACCCGCCGCGGCTCACCCGCCGAGCGCGCGCATGCGCGGAACCGCCTCGCCCGCGTCCCGCGCCACGAGCTGCCCCAGCAGCCGCAGCACGCGCGATCCGCGCTGCGCGAGCTCCCGCGCGACGCGACTCGGCGTCTCGATCTTGCGAGAGCCGTTGTCGCGGCGCAGCGGCTGGCGCGTCTCGTGCGCCACCAGGGCGGAGCCCGGCCGCGGTGCCGGCAGGAGCCAGCGGCGCGCGAGCTCACGACACCGGCGTCGAAGCGAGGCGGCGACAAGTGCGGAACGCGCCTGCCCTCGGGGCACGATGAGATGCCAGTCTCGCAGCGACGCGTCGCCCCCGCGCGCGCAGCGCGCGCCGTCAACACGACGCTCGAAGGCTTGGCAAGACGCCGACACCGGCGCGCGCTGACCGCGCTTGGGGGCGACCGCCGAGCGCAGCGAGGCGAGTGGGGGCACGAGAAACAGCAAGCAGCGTAGTGCCTAGCCGAGCCTTGGGTGAGACAATCGAGCCGTGCAGGTCTTCCCGCTCGTGCTGCCGCGCGCGCTGCGCTGGGCAGGGCTCGTCGCCGCCGCGACGCTCGGGCTGGCTGTGGCGCTGTTCGTCGCCCAGGCCATCTTGTTCGGCCTCCTCGCCGCGGCTGCGCTGTTCTTCGATGGTCGCTTCGCGGCGGGCGGAGCCATCCTGACGGTCTTCGCGTTGAGCAGCCTGAGCCTCGACTACTTCGTGAAACGCAGCCGCGGGAAGGCCGCACCGCGCAGCGTCCGCGTGCCCCGTGTGTGCGTCGGGGCCGACGGGATCGCCGTCCACGCCTGGAGCGGGCCGGCGCGGTTCCACTCCTGGTCGGTCATCCGAGGTGCGCAGCGCTCGGGTGGACAGGTGAGCATCGCGCTCGAGAGCGGCGCGGACGAACGCGTGCGCGTGCGCAATGCGGAGGCGCTGGTGGAGCTGATCGAGAAGGCGAAGGCGCGCGAGCTCGTTCCGAGAGCGGCCCGCGTGCGGGTGTTCGAGCCCGACGGCGAGCTCGACGCGCGCTGGCTCGAACGCGTCCGCCGCGTCGGAGCCGAGCAGGGCTACCGGCAGGAAAACGTCGGCGAGCCCGCGTTGCTCGACTTGGTGGACGACGCGGCGCAGCCCGCCGCGCAGCGCATCGCCGCGGCCCTCGCCCTGGCCCACGCTTCCGTCGAGACCAAGCGGCGCGTACGCGTGGCCATCGACGACACCGCCGACCCCGAGCTGGGCCGGGTGCTCGACGAAGCGCTCTCCGACGAGCTCGAGCCTCGATCACTGACGAAGCTCGAGCGCCGCTGATTCGTGCGGGGTGCGACCTCCCAGGCTGAGGTGGCTCGCTGCCCAGTTGCGTTTCGGACAAAACGGCGCCGACGATGCCGCGGCACTCCGCCAAGTAGTATTGCTGTCGATGCGCCTCGGTCACGCCGGCGGTGTCCACGGGGACGCCCGTAGCGCGCAGGAAGCTTCGCGATGCGCCGGGAACCGCGTTGAGCTCGAGCGCGCTCAAGACGTTGTCGCCGTTCGGCACACAATGGGTGCTCGCCGAGCTCGTCGAATCGGATGACCCGCAGCCAAGGGACAGCAAGCCAGAGATCGCTACCCAGACCGACCACCCGAGCTTCGACATCGAGCGAACCGTGCATCGGTTTTCGGACGGAGGCACGCTCGCAACCGAACGCCTGTCTTTCCGGGCACGATCGCGGAGCTCGTCGTGAACCCTACGCGTAGCGACCGAGCACTTGGAGGCGTCGGGACGAGGCAGTACCCTCGCGGAGCCATGAAGCTTTGGTTCACGTTGAGCTCGGGTCTCGTCGTGCTCGCGGCCTGCAGCCCCGGCCGGCGCGGAGCGCAGGAGTCCCCGCGAGGAGAAACGGCGGGCTGCTTCGCCGTCGAGCAGCCCGTGCGCGCGGTCAAGCTCTGCCTGGGGCCGCCCGAGCTTCCGCCAGGGCGTTACACGCTGGACGATCGCCTGACGGTGCCCGACGCGACGCTAGCCCGGCAGTGCGAAGGCCGGTATTCGAGCGGCGGCGGAGGCCTGACGCTCGCGCCCGAGCGCTGCAGCGGGTACACCGTCAATCAGCAGCTCGGGCAAACCGGGGCGACCTCTCCCCAGGCCGCGCCCGCCGTGCGAGTGAGAGCTCTCTCACCGACGAGCCTCGGCGTCGTCATCGGACCGGATCCAGAGCTCGAGCTTCGGCGGACCCAATGAGCTCATGGGCGGCAGACGCCGTCGCGACTCGAGTCACGCGCGCGCGCTGAGGTCCACCGCCAGCGCCGTCGTGGATCGGCCGCTCGGGCTCGGCCTGCTTGGACCAGACTTCGCCCCGTGTTCTTGCCACCAGCGTCGCGCGTCGTCGACCGTCCACGGCGGAACGTCGCACGCCAGCAAACGATCGCGCAGCGCCTCGGCGCTCCCGGGCCGATCCTCCGGCTTCTTCGCCAGACAGTCGAGCAGCGTTGCCTCGAGGTCCCGGGGCAACGCTCGCCCCAAGCGCACGGAAGGCGGCAGCGGTTGCGAACGCAGATGCTCGGCGCACACCTCCATGACCGAGCTTCCCGTGAACACCGGGCTGCCACAGAGCAAGAAGTAGCCGACGGCACCGACCGCGTAGAGGTCGGCGCGGCCGTCCAACGCTTCGGGAGTGAGGATTGCCTCGGGCGCCAGATAGAGTGGGGTGCCGACGATGGTGTCGACGTTGCTGAGAGCGGTTTCCCCTCCCCCGTTGAGTCCGCCCATGTCCTTGACCAGGCCGAAGTCTACGACCTTGGCGGTGTCGGGATTGAGGCCGCGGTTGCAGAGAATCACGTTGGCCGGTTTGACGTCTCGGTGCACGAGCCCGATGGAGTGGGCCTCGGAGAGCGAGCCGCAGACCTGAGCGAGGATGTGGATCACCCGGGCTGGCGACTGCGGGCCGTGTTCGTCGACCAGGCGCTCGAGATCCACGCCGTCCAGAAGCTCCATCGCGTAGTAGAAGATCCCATCGGGCGTGCGACCGAAGTCGTAGATCGCCACGGTGTTTGGATGGGTGAGCTTCGCGGTGAGCTGAACCTCTCGCTCGAATCGACTGATGGTTTGCGCGCCCGCCTTGTCGGGAGGAAGGAGCTTGACGGCGGTGGGCCGCCGAAGCAGCGCATGCTGGGCGCGGTGAACTTCCCCCATGCCGCCCTCGCCGATCTTCTCGACGAGCAAATATTGACCGAGCTGCTTGGCTTCGACCACCTGGGTTCTGAGCCCGAAAATGACACGGGTCGCCAGGGTCGACACGACCACGGTTGCCAAGCTCCAAAGCACGCTGTTGGCCGGCAGTACGGGAGCGAAAGACAGGGGCGAAGCCCGTGAGAGAACATAGGCAACGCCGACGACCGGCACGCTCGTAGCGACACTCACGAGCGCAGTCTGCCGCGCGGAGCTCGGCACGATCACGGCCCTCGCCGTGAGCGTCAGCCCAGAGATCTGCAACATGACCAGGTCGATGCGATCTTCCGGACTCGCGGTGACGAAGGCCGTCATCGCGGCGTATGTGCTCATCGCAGCGACGTTGCCGACCAAGTCGACTGCATTGAGCGTGAACGCTGCCCGGGGTCGACCGCGGGTCATGAGCCACATGGCCACGGCAACGAAGAGCGCTGCGAAGTGCAGATGGTTTCCGCGGTGTGCGAGCAGGAGCGAAAGCGTGGCACCAGGTCGATGAACCAACGCCACGGCGTTGCCAAACACGAGGAAGAACGCCGAGAGCCCCAGCATCATCAGCGCGAACTTCCGAATTCGGTCTTGGAGAAAGGCGCGCCCCGCCTCGGTACCGAGCGGCGCGGTCGCAATGCGACGGTGGTTCTGTTCGGCCTCGGAGGGCATTGGGACCGAGTATACTGGCTGGTCTGCGCCGGATGGTCCCCACCTCCGCGCGAGTGCTCAGTCGACGCCGGCGTCGGCCACGCAGGGAGCGCCGGTCACGGACCAGACGCCGGAGACGCAGCTGGCGTTGGTCGTCTTGCCGAGTGTCGCGCAGGTGTCCCAACTGCACGGGCCGCTGTACGTGCACGGATCGCACGCGGTCGACGGCGCGGGCGGCGTCGCAGGACACGTCGGCGGCGGCGGATTGCAGGACGTGGGGACGGGCGTCCACTGGCCGCCGCTGCACTGATAGGTCGAGGGACAGCAGCCGGCCGGGTACGAACAGAGCTCACTCGGCTTGACCCCGCACGCCGCACCGGCCGTGGGCTCGCTCGGCGGACAGCTACAGGTGAGCGTTCCGCTCACGACCTTCCAGGTAGGGCCGGAGCAGTCCATGGTGAGCGTTTCGGTGCCGCCGCACGGATCCGCGTAGCTGCACGTCGCTCCCCACCAACCTCCGAAGCAGCTGTCGACGGTGGGACACGCGGCGCCTGCTTCGGGCGCACTCGTGGGGCACGGAATGCTGGGAGGATTCGCGCCGCATCCCCCGAATCCGGAGCCGCCGGAGCCGCCCGCACCACCCGCACCACCCACCCCGCCAGAACCGCCGGCACCACCGCCATCGGCGCCACCCGCGCCACCCGTGTCATTGCTCGTCGAGCCGCCACACGCGCCCGTCGCCGCAGCGAGCGCGAAAGTCACGACAAAAGGCGCTCGCGGGCGTGGACGGGGTCGGGACATCTCGTACCGAATAGCAACCGTCATGCCCGCGAAGTTGTGCCACCGTGGCTCAACTCGCCTGGATCGCGCGACGCCATCGGGACCAGCGTCCAGTGGTCTGCTCTTTGCTGAGTACCGCGACATGAAAACCCGATACAGCCTGCTTCTGGTCCTCATGGGTCTCGTCGTCGCGTGCGGTTCGAACGATTCGGATTCGAGCTCCCAGCAGAAAGATCCGGCAACTCAGGGCGAGTGCCAGCCCGAAGGCGCTTGGCTTTGGAAGTCCGCGGACGCGACGGGCGGCACGCCGAGCGAAGATCACGTGATCCTCCAGATCGCACCGGACGCAGGCGCAAACCAAGTCACGGTCGTGTTCAGCGACCGACTTTCGGCGGAAGACAAGTGCTCGCCCGCTGGCGACGCCGGCGCACCGGAGCCCATCACCGCCGTCGGCACCTTGGACCCCGCGACCTGCAAGCTGACGGTCGAATACTCCCAATCCTGGTGCGACCACGGGGAGAACCAGTGCGAGACGTGGTCGTTCGAGGTCGCCCTCGCCGGGACCCAGGCGCAGGGGCAAGCGACCCAATCGGGCGGCTGCATGACCAACACGCAGTCGAGCTACACGATCACCGGCTCGAAAGAGTGAAACGGGTCAGCCTTCCACGACAGCCGTCGTGATCAAGGCGACGAAGCTCGCGCCGCCGCCGTCGAAGCGCCAACCGAGGTGCTCGGCGCAGGCGGCGCACACGAGGACCCGCCAGGAGAAGCCCGGAAACCAGGTGTGCTCGTGGGTCGCCTCGCCCAGTACGAACACGTTGGACGCTTCGCTCAACGTGACGATCTCGAACAGGCGACCCGCGGGGTTCGCGAACACGAAGCGACAGCGATCCCCGAGCGGCGCAACTGTCGGGGTGGCAGCGGCGATCCACGTCTGGCACGTCGCACAGAAGATCCCGCGTTCGGCTTTGGTTTCGCCCTCGTCATGCGCGCCCGGCGCGCTCGGAGCGTCGAGCTTCGCCGGATCGCCACGCAGGCAATCGAGCGGCGACACCTTCAGGACGGGAGGGTCGACACGCAAGCAGCCCGGCACTCCACGTAGAAGTTGCAGTCCGAGTCAGCGCCACACGCCTGCTTCGCGGCCGCGTAGCAGGGTTGGCCGCTCTCGAGCGTCGGAAAGATGCAGGCGTAGCAAGCTGCGCTCCCGGGATTGCCCGCGCAATAGTCGCTCGCACAAGCGCTCTGACACTTGCCGGGCGAAGTGCAAACGCACTCGCGGGTCGGCTGCTGGACCTTCTGCCAAGCGGCATGGTGGTCCGAACAACAGGAGATGCAGGCCGCGCGGGTTCCCGTGCCGAGGCAGCTCTGGTCGTTGGGATCGAAGCCCCCGCTGCCGCCCGTGCTCCCACCGACGCCACCGGCGCCACCCGTCGCCGTTCCGCCGCTACCACCACCCGCGACACCACCGCTGCCACCACCACCACCGCTGCCCGAGGCTCCCCCGCCGCCACCGCTCGAAGTGCCTCCGCTCCCTGCATCGACGCACGGGCAATCGCCTGTACATGCCACGGGCACGGGAACGCACGCGACGCCACACGTGGCGTCGTAGGTCTTGCCGTCCGTGCCGCACACCGGTGCGTAAGCTCCGTTGGGGCAGTTGCAGTCGACGCCGGAGTCGCTGCCGCCACCGCCGGTCGCCGCTCCACTCCCCGACGAGGAGCAGCCCGCGAGCGCCGCGAGCCACGCCACCCACCCTCCGAACGCGATGCGTCGCCAGGTCATGTCGCTCGGAGCCTAACACGCATGCGCACCGACTCGAGAGGAAGCGGCGCTTCGAGCGCCACGCCAGCACGGAGCCAAAGCCGCCTGGGTGCGCTTGCCCGCGGCACCGGGTCGCGATAGCTGCGCGACATGACTCGCTTGACGGACTCGGACGCCATCGTCATATCCGACGAGAGCCTGGCGAGCGAATCCCCGACTGACGTGGTTCTCTCGAACGTCGCCTTCGTCAACGCGCTGTTCGGCGAGCTACTCACGCCCGAAGAGATCGCGCCCGATGCCCTCAGAAGCTACTACGTCGACTACCTGGAGGCCCAGGTGATGAACGGTGGTTTCGCGCAGTTCGTGTACAACTCGCGCTGGGATCCCAGCGTGGTGCAGCTGGTCCGGGAGGGCCTCGAGCGGATGGGCGCGGTGCGCGAGCTCGAGGCGTTCGCGTCGGGTGCTGCGCGCGTGGACAGCACCGACCCGCGCGCGCTCGAGTCGTTCCTCGCCAGCGACTACTTCGGGAACAACGCGACTCGCGACGCGTTCAACGCTGCGCTGCCTGCGGAATTCGCCGAGGGCCTGCAGGCTGCAAACGCCGCCTGGCTACGGCGCCACGCGAAGCTCGTGGTCGCGCCCATCGACGAAATGCGCTCGGAAGTGCGGCGGCGGAGCGCCGCGCTGCCGGATCGGGCTGACCGCCTGGCTCGCGCTCGCGCTGCCGAACCACGCGATCTGAAGCTGATCCGACGCCTGTGCGAAGAGGCGGGGCACGAGTTTGGGCGGCGAACGGCCGCCGACCGGCGCGCGCTTCACGGCCAAGAGGTGTGGGCCTTCTTCTTCGTCACCGACCGCGGTCCCCACTTCATGATCGACCTCGGCACGAGCGCCCTCATGTTCCCGACGACGTTCGAGCGCGACGTCGACGAGACCCAGCTCGTGGCGCGAATCGCGTGCGAACCCGAGTGAGTCTCAGAAAACGCCGCTCACACCGAGACCGAGGCCGTGGTCCACGCCGACGAGCGTCGGGTGGAACTGCGGTTCGCGAGCGCGAGCCTCCGGACCCCGATCGGGCTCCATGCCGTTCGTCAGTACCCAGGCCACGCCGAGCCCTGTCGCAATGCCCAGCGCCGAAGCCCCGGCTGCCGCGCGCCCGTCGGAGTTCTCACCGGCGGCGGACAGATACAGGCCGCCGAACGTCAGGCCTCCGGCCAGCGCGCCGAGATCGAGGAAGCGCACGCGGCCGATGGAAGGCGAAACCGGACCCGCACTGAGCACGCCGCCCAAGACACCCGCGTTCATGCCGATACCTGCGCCGAGTAGGGCGGCGTCGTCCTGCGCGTAGTCCTCCGCGTGGAGCGATGCCACCACGAGACCCGAGACCAGACCGGCCCAGAGCCCCGCGCTCACGATGCGCGACCGGGCGTGGTTCCGGTGACGCCGCCGATGGCACCGCCGGTGACGGCACCCAGTGTGGCGGAGCCCCAGATCATCGTCGCCATGGTCTTCCCGCTCCACTCGTCGGCGCGATCGGTTTGGGCTTCGATTCCAGAGCGTCCAGACCAAGCCTTCGCTCAGCCCGAGGTACATCCCGCTCACGATGGACTGCGGGACGCCGTAGTGGAGTGGACGACCCGCATCGAGGACGTACACGAGCCCGGTAGAGGCGCCGGCCAATCCGAGGGCCGGCAGGATCGCGCCGGCAGGGGAAGTCGGCTCCGTCTGTGCCGCGAGCCAGCCCCCGTGCCGACCCCATAGACGAGTGCGTTCAGGTACAACACCGCGATTCCGTCGGTCGCCTGCCAGCGCCTGAGCCACCGCCGAGCTTGCTGAAGTCCTGGCGCACGAAGACGAAACCGCGGCGCTCCCACTCCTCTGCCAGGGCCGAAAGCTCCGTCGCCAACGCTCGCTCGTGGTCGCCGGGTGCAGGTAGAGGTGGCGGAAGGCCAATCGGCTCGCACGAAAATCCCCGACGACCAGTCGCTCACGTGCGCGCTCGTATTCGCGCCGCCACGTGGCGGGATCCGAGGGAATGGCCGGCGGGGGCTCGGCGAGCGCGGCGGCCGGATCGGGCGCTCCGGCCCGTGCGCTCGCGGCCACGGGTGTAGCGAGCACGCACGCGAGCAGGCAACCTGATCGCTCGTCTCTCCGCACTTCTCGGCATGGTCGTCCTCCGGGGAGCGACCCGATGCAGGGCGCGTGCCCGACGTCAGCGCGGCTCCCCACCCGGCAAGACTTGCGGACCGGGCGGGTTGTCGGCCTACGTTCGACGGCGTATCTCGAACGTCGAACCTAGTTGGAGGGTTTCCATGCTGGCGTTCGCTCGAAGCTCTACGTTGGCTCGCGTTCTTGCGACGATGGTGGCGGGCGCCTTCGCGGTGCTTTCCGTCGGCCCATCCCAGGCTCAGACCCCACCGGCTCCGCCCGTAAAGCCGATCCCACGCAAGCCACCTACGGAGCTCGCGCCGTCGGCGCCCACCAACCTGGTGGCGGCTCAGCTGCCCACGATCCACTGCGAGCGGGTGGTGGGGCTGCGATTTGGCTGTTCCACGGGCTCGTCGGCCATCGCGAGGTACGTCGTGATGAGGAATGGCGCGGCGGTCGACTACGTGGACGCGACGACCGCCTGTCCGACCGGGCCGGGCGGCGACGGGTCAATCACGACGGCCAACTTGGCGGGCGACGGCACCTACACCTACACCCTCTACTCGGAGGACGCGAAGGGGCGGAAGAGCGCCCTCTCCGGCAAAGCAACGTTGTTGGTCTCGACGGATGGGACGCCGTGCTCCTACCCGGGCAAGCCGACCGAGCCAGCGCTGTGCGTCTCGGGGAAGTGTGAACTTCAGAAGCCCTAGCAGGTCGCCGCCATGCGCGTCGTCGAACTGACTCCGGAGTACGAATCGCTCTTCTTCCGCTGCCTCGAGGATTGGAACCCCGAGACCGAGGTGGCGGTTCGTCATCGCGCGTGCTGGTACCACTCGTTCCGAGAGCGCGGCCTCCGGGTGAAGCTCGCGCTCGACGACTCGGATCGAGTCGGAGGCATGATCCAGTACCTACCCATCGAGCACGCGCCGGCGCGCGGTCGCGACCTCTACTTCATCCTCTGCATCTGGGTACACGGCCACGCGCAGGGTCGCGGGAACTTCCAGGGACACGGCATGGGCTCGGCGCTGCTCGCCGCGGCCGAAGCCGACGCCTGTGCGCTGGGCGCGAAAGGCATGGCCGCGTGGGGGCTCGTGCTGCCGTTTTGGATGCGCGCTTCCTGGTTCCGAAAACTCGGGTATCGGAAGGCCGATCGCAGCGGGGTTTCCGGACTGGTGTGGAAGCCGTTCGTGGCAGACGCCGAGCCACCGCGCTGGCTCCCGAGCTCTTCCAAGCGACCTGCCCGAGTCCCGGGCCAGGTGGTCGTGACCGCGTGTTCGAGCGGCTGGTGCGTGGCGCAAGCCATCGCCCTGGAGCGCGCACGGAGTGCAGCGAGCGAGTTCGGCGACGACGTGTCGTTCCAGATCATCGACACCAAGGACCGCACCCGACTCCTCGAGTGGGGAGCAACGGACGCTTTGTTCGTGGACGACCAACCCATCTGGACCGGGCCGCCCCCGTCCCGGGAGCGGCTGGTCCGCCAGATCGTCAAGCGCGTGCGCCGCTTGCCACGGGCGCCGGCGCGCGACGGGCGTGACCCGTAGCGGCTGGTCCCCTACGCTCGGGTGGTGACCTTTCGACCAGCCGCGCTCGCGCTCACGGGGTGGGCGCTCGGGGCGCTCGCGTGCGGATCGCGTTCCGGGCTCCTCGGAGTGGAACGCGACGCCGGTCCAGAAGCTGGAGCACTGGGCGGCGCTTCGTCCGGTGGCGCTTCGTTCGGTGGAACTGCGGGGACTGCACCGTGCCTCGCGCTCTCGAAGACGCCGGTCGTGCTCACGCCCGACGACGTGCCCGTCCCCCCACGGGACGACAATCTGCGTCTCACGGCATCCAGCGAAGACGGCGAGCAGGTCACCGCAGCGTTTCTGCGCAGCGGGTCGGGAGATTCGTACAGCGTCCGCCATGCCACGCTGCGTCCGTGGGGTGCTTGGCCGTCGGGCACGGGTGGGCTCGCGCCCCTCGGGCCGCTCCACTCCGCCCAGATTTCGACCGTTTCGTCACATCGCGTCGCGCGGTCGAAGGGCGAGACCTGGGCGGTGGTCACCCGCGCGGGGGGCGGCCCGGCGCTCGCGCGCTTCTTGCCGACGAGCGTCGACGGAAACGCGGGTGACTCCATCGCGCTCTCCGGCATCGAACCGATGTTCGTCGCCGAGAACGCCTCGGTATCGGCGCACTTGGTGGGAGCGTTCGACACGCAAGGGAGCGGCTCTCTGCTCCGGATCACAATCGTCGACTCCGACGGCGGCGTGAAAGACCTCCCCGCGCTCGGCTGCGCCAACGGGCAACCTCTGCGTGCCGATGCAGTCGCTTTCGACGAAGGTTGGCTCGTCGCCTCTCGCGCGGCGCCGGCCTGGGTGAGTGCCCCTGACCGGCGGCACCGTCACCGACGTTCGTCGACGTCGTACGCGGCAAGCTCGGGCCAGCTGACCGTGCTCTCCAGTTTCACGACCGGCGCCACGGTGCTCGACGTGGCGGCCGCGCGCTCGAAGCTCGGGATCTTCGTGGTGTGGAGCACGGCGGTCACGGCTCCGGGGCAGACTCCCGAGATCTTGGCGGAGCGAGTGAGCGGCGCCGACGGCGGCAGCCTCGGACCCGTGAGCATTGCGAGCGGCGAATTCGGCTCCTTCGCGGTTGGCTCCATCGGCAGCGACCTGGTCGTCGCTCGGCGCCTCGGGCTCGGAGCGCTGGCGTTCCGCCTGTTGGACGAAGGCCTGGGCCCAGTGGCAGATCTCGCGTTCGAGGTGGGCCCCAACCTGGGACCGAGCTCGGTGTACGGCTCCCCCAACGGGCGCGGAGCGGTGGTGGGCTTCACCTCGTTGGTCGACGGCGGCTTCCGAGTTCGCCTGGCGCGGATCGATTGCGCGCCTTGAAACCCGTGCCGCGCCGGAACCAGGGTAGGCTCCCGCGATGCCCACCGGAACCGTCCGCTTCCACCGTGTCTTCCGTGCTCCGCCCGAGCGCATCTATCGCGCTTTCCTCGACGCCGAGGCGCTGGCGAAGTGGCTCCCACCCCACGGGTTCACCGCGCGCGTCCACTCCATCGACGCGCGCGAAGGCGGCAGCTTCCGCATGTCGTTCACCAACCTTTCGAGCGGAAACAGTCACTCGTTCGGCGGCACGTACACGGAGCTCGTGCCGAACACGCGCATCGTGCACACCGATCGCTTCGACGACCCGAACCTCCCCGGTGAGATGCGCGTGACCATCACGTTCACCAAAGTCTCGTGCGGGACCGCGCTCGACATCGTGCAGGAAGGCATCCCCGAGGTGATCCCGACGGATGCGTGCACGCTCGGCTGGCAGGAGTCACTCGACCTGCTTCGCCTGCTGGTCGAGCCGGAGATCCCCGGGTAGGCGGTCGAAGTACTTGACGGGCCCTGGGCTCGGCCGGAGAAGGAGCGCCCATGAGCGTGGTCGCCGTGCAGATCTCCGTCCGCTGCGCGGCGTGTGCGGCGGTCGTCCCCGTCAACGCGCACGCACCTGCCGTCGCGTGTTGGAGCTGCGAGCGACAGACGCCGCTCGACGCTTGGACCTGGCAGCTCTTGCTCGCCGAGCCGCTCCGCGACGCGGCAACGGTCACGGCGAACGTGGAGCAGAACGCGAGCATCCGCACCGGCAGCGGCACCTTCCAGCGCGTTTTCCGAGGTGGTGAGCCCGTCTGCATCGCGTGCCGAGCGTCCATCTCCACGGACGACCTGCGCCGGCTCGTGGACGCAGAGCATCCGACGAAGCTCGCGCACTGCACCGCGTGCGGGCACGGCATCCTGGTGCGCATGGCGCCACCGGAGCTGGCGCGAGCCGGGGTCGTCGCGCTGGTGGGTGAATCCGAGGAGCAGCTCGCAGGGCGCGCGCGGACACACGAACCCGTGCCGCTCGCCTGCACCGGCTGCGGCGGGAGCCTATCGGTCGATGGCACGAGCCGCACGGTGGTCTGCGTATTCTGTGGCTCGACCCAGTTCCTGCCCGACGCGCTCTGGTACTCGCTGCGCTCGACGCCGGTGTATGCATGGTCGCTCGTCCTCGCGGCGGGCAGCGCCCCTGCAGTCGCGAATCGCCTGGCTGGATGGTCCTCGCTCTACGATGTCGTCGCCGACCCAGACGGCAACCTCTACGGCGTGGGCGTCGAGGAGCTCGTCTTCGATGCTGCTCACGCCGCTGAAGGCAAGGCGGCCGCCAAAGAGGCGCTCCGCGCCGAGTTCGCCGAGTTCGGGGCCGCTCTCCTGACAGTCGGCGGCAGCGCCAGCGTCTTCAGCATGACCGGGGACGGCGTCTTGCGCTGGGAACGGCGGGGCCTGCCGTTCGGCATGCACGCGCGCCTCGCGTGGGCGCCGCCCGGCTACGTCCTCGTGTGGGAGGGCGGCGGAGCGGAAGTGATGCAGGCCGACGACGGCACGACCGCTCATCGATTCGGCGTGGACGGGCCTCCGCTCGAAACCACGGGAGCGACCACGCTGGCCATCGACGCCGACGGATCCATCGTCCACGTCGCCGAGGACCAACGCATCTTGCGCGCGGACGCGCGCGGCAACGCCATCGCCACGTGGGGTACGGGCCAGCGCGCGGCCGTTGGCACCGGCGGCGACGGACCTTGGGTTCACCAGATCTCGAAGCAGCCGCTCCGAGTCTACAAAGCGCAGCTCGGCGCCGGATGGGACCGACGCCTGTGGGTCCAGAGTAGCATCGCCTTCGACGATGCCGTTCACGTGACGAGCTTCGACCGCAACGGCGCTCGCGGACCCGTCGCGAGCGTGAGGCCTGGCTTCTACCCGAAACCTGGCCGCCGCCCCGTCGTCGACGCGGCGGGCAACGCGTTCGTCATGGTCCACCGGGTTGAAGCCGGTCTCGGCACCACCCACCATGTCTTTCGCATCGCATCGCGGACCGACGGGGGCACGCCGCACCTCGCGCCCCAAGCACACGGTGGATTGCTCGGTCGGCTCGAGAGCCTGCTCGCCGGACTCCCGGACGGTACGCTCTTCACGCTCGGTGAGGAGAGCCGCATGCGTCGCTTCGCGCCGAACGGCGCCGTGACCTTCATTTCCGAAGCGGCGCTGGCGAGCGATCAAGCCTGAGCGTTCGGGCCTAGGGCAACACCGTATCCGGCAACGGCTCGCCCGCCGCGAGCGCCGAGATGTTCTGGATCACCTTCTGGCCCATGGCCGAGCGGGCTTCTTCGGTGGCCGACCCCAGGTGCGGAAGCAACACGACGTTGTCGAGGCCCAGCAAGTCCGGGTGAACCTCGGGCTCGGCCTCGTAGACGTCGAGCCCCGCCCCTGCGAGGGCTCCGCTTCGGAGTCGGGCGGCGAGCGCCGCCTCGTCCACGATCTCGCCGCGGGCAGTGTTGACTAGGTACGCGCTCGGTCGGATTCGACTGAGTCGCTCGGACGAGAACAGATGCCGGGTTTGCGGCGTGAGCGGACAGTGGAGCGACACCACGTCGGCCTCGGCGAGCAGCAGGTCGAGATCCGGCTCGTAGCTGGCGGCGAGCTCGTTCTCGGTCTGGCGGCTCACACGCTGTCGGTTGTGGTAGTGGATATCGAGGCCGAAGGCCCGGGCACGGCGCGCGAGGGCTTGGCCGATGCGCCCGAGCCCCACCACGGCGAGACGCTTGCCACGCAGGCTCGTGCCCAAGTGGAACGTCGGCGTCCAACCCGTGAAGCGACCTTCACGGAGGAGGCGTTCGCCTGCCGAGGCCCGGCGTGTCACCGCCAGGATCAAGAGCATGGCGATGTCGGCGGTCGCGTCGGTGAGAACGCCCGGCGTGTTGGAAACCTGGATGCCTCGGGCCTGGGCGGCGCGGAGATCGACGTGGTTCACACCCACGCCGAAGTTCGCCAGGAGTCGAAGTCGAGGCCCGGCGCGCTCGATCACGGTCGCGTCGATGCGATCGGTGACCGTGGGCACCAGCACGTCGGCGCGGGCCGCGGCCGATGCGAGCTCGTCTTGCGAGAGGGGTCGATCCGTGGCGTTGAGCTCGACGTCGAACAACGCACGCATGCGCTCTTCGACGGCACGGGGCAGCTTGCGCGTGACCACGACCAACATGGGTAGCCTGCCTATCGCCTCTCCGAACTCGCGTCGCGCCGCCTGCGCGTGAAGAGCCCAACGAACCACAGGACCGCGAGGGGGAACTCGGGAGTTTGCCCCGCCGCGCGACAGCCGCAAGAGCCTGCGTCGCTCGACTCCGCGTCGCCGGCTGCCGGGCTTCCGCCCGAGCCCTGTCCGCCGCTCGGCGAGATCTTGCCGCCCGATCCTCCCGCGTGCGAGCCACCCGCGCCGCCGCTCGACGCGCCGCCGGTGGGCGCTCCGTCGAGAGGGTCGTCGATGAGGTCGATCTTTCCCGTCGACGACTTCACGAGCACGGGTCGCGAGCGAACCACGGGCCCCACTGCCAACGCGTGAACCTCGCCGGCGGGCTCCGTTGCCACCGCGCCGAAGGAGAACCGCCAAGCCTGCATCACCTCGGGCGAGGGCACGTGCCGGCGGCGGCTACCGTCCAAGAGCCAGACCTCGGGGCCGCCATCGTCGGCGACCACGAGCTTCGGCGCGGCCGGCATCGCCGCTTCTTCGGGCAACGCGGCGATGACCGCGTCGCTCGCCGGCAACGCGCCCCAGAAGAGATCGAACTGCCAGGCGGCGAAGCTCGCTGGATCGGGAACGTGCCGGCGGACGCCCGCGGGCAGGGTCGCCGGGCAGTTCATGGACTGCGGGCTCGTTCCGAGTTCGGGGTTCGTCCCACCCGCGAGATCGATGCCGTAGGCGTGGACCGGGTGAGACACGCCGTCGAGGAGCGAGAGCGGCGGAGCGCGGCGAAACCCGTGCTCGCACGAACCGATGACGCTGCACAAATCCGGCCGGGTGACGTCGGCCTTCACGGGAACCCCAGGCGCGCCGGTTCCCACGGGACCGCCGAAGTAGAGATGCACGTCGATGGCAGACGCGGGTGCGTCGGGGTCGAAGGCCCACCCGGAGACGAAATCGCAGCCCGCGCCATCGAGGTACCCGGTCGGCAAAGCGTTTCCGCACGGGCCGCCCCCGGGCCCCCCACCCCACCACTCCCAGTGCCAATCTTCGCTCGGCACCGTGCGCGTGAAGCCAAAGCTCGCGGCGTGGGCGTCGAGCCAGGCATACACGCCGCTCGCCGAGGTGTTCAGATCGAGCGCGTGCCCACTCTGGTGGTTGCTGTAGCCGGGCTGGGCCGCGAGGTTGCAGCCATTGCAGTTGCAGTTGACGTAGCAGGCGTAGAGATACTGCTGCTCCGCCATGGTTCGAAAGCCGCTCACCACGGCGAGGTTCACGCCAGCCGCCGCGGCCGCCTGCGCCATGACGTAGTAGGCATTGGCCGTGTCGCGCTCGACCGGCTTGCCATCGACCGTGACCAGCGTGATGGGGAACGGATTGCCCTGCGTGTAGCCGGTGTCCGTGGCTTCGGTGCAATCGATGCTCGACAGCGCTTCGCTGCTCGTCGCGACCCCCGCGGGACGGGTTTCGTCCGGCGGCGGTGCGGGCGCGCCGCACGCCCAGGCGAACGCCGCGAGACCTGGCAGCCAGGGGCGCCACATGCGACCAGAGTACGCCCATCGTTCCCGATTCGTCGACCCGAGCTAGACTCGAGCGTCATGGCCGATCCGACAAAGCCGCCCAAGAAAGCGCGGTTCTTCGCCGCTCCTGAAGACTTCCGGGCCTGGCTCGAGAAGCACCACGCGACCGCGCGCGAGCTCGTCGTGGGCTTTCACAAGAAGGGCACGACCAAGCGCAGCATCACCTGGCCCGAGTCGGTGGACGAGGCGCTGTGCTTCGGCTGGATCGACGGCGTGCGGAGGAGCTTGGGCGAAGAGGCGTACAGCATTCGCTTCACCCCGCGGCGACCGCGGAGCATCTGGAGCGCCGTCAACGTCGATCGCGTGGCCGCCTTGGAGAAAGCGGGTCGCATGTCACCGGCAGGGCGCGCGGCGTTCGCGCTCCGCACCCAAGAACGAACTGGCGTTTACTCGTTCGAGCGTGCAGAACGAGCGAAGCTCGCGCGAGCCGAGCAACGACAGCTGAACGCGGACGCGAAGGCTCGCGCCTTCTTTCGAGCGCAAGCGCCTTGGTACCAGCGCGCGGCGATCCACTGGGTCGTGAGCGCGAAGCGCGAGGAAACGCGGCAGCGACGCCTGGCGACGTTGATCGCGTCGAGCGCCGCAGGAACCACCATCCCCCCGCTCACGCGGCCCGGCCCGAAGCGAAAGCAGGAGTGAACTTGTGGTCTGCGAGCGCGCGGTCGGCTAGCTTCGGTCGGATGAGCCTCAAGTTCCTGATCGTGTTTTCGAGCGGGATGGTCTTTGCTTGTGGGAGCGACGACTCGGGCGGAGGTACGGGCGGCGCGGGAACCGGCGGTGCGACCACCGGTGGTGCGGCAGGGACGGGCGGGAGCTCGGCGAGCGGAGGCTCGGGCGGAAGCAGCGGCACCGGCGGCGTCAACTTGGGCGGGACCGGTGGAGGCGCGGGGAGTGACGCCGGCGGCTGCGGCGACTTCGGACAAGTGCCCGCGTGCAAGGACTGCCTCGGCTCGAGCTGCTGCAGTCAGGCCGGCGCTTGTGCGGCCAGCACCGACTGCAGCGCGATGATCGAATGCGCGCGCAAGTGCCCGAACCCCGGCGACACCGGAAGCACGTGTGTGCAGGACTGCGCCAAGGCGCACAACTTGGGCGGCACGAGCTACAACGGGCTCATTTTGTGCATGGGGACGAGCTGTTCCACTGTGTGTAGCTACCCGTGATCACGGTCTTCTCACCATGAGCGGTGACCCCGAGCCGCGGCGGTGTATGCTCTAGAGTCGACACATTCTTCGAGCGGAGCGTGAGATGAAGATGCGGACGCGGTGGTCGAGTGTGCTCGGGTTTGCGGTCCTGTCCCTGGTGGCTTGCGGCGGCTCCGGTGACGAGGAGGGCGGCACGGGCGGGAAATCCGGGTCCGGGGGCAACTCCGGGAGCGGTGGAACTGCTGGTGACGGTGGCCTCGTCGGCGGCTCTTCGGGAACTGGAGCGAGCTCGTCGGGCGGCACGGGCGCAGGCGGAACCGCAGCAGGGGGCGCCGGCGCGGGCGGTGCGGGCGCAGGCGGAACCGCAGCGGGAGGCGCGGGCGCAGGCGGAACCGCAGCGGGAGGCGTCGGTGGAACCGCAGTCGGTGGAGCGGGTGGAACCGCTGCCTGCGTCGTCGCAACCTGCCAGGGTAAGACTTACGAGTGCGGCGACTGCAAGGACAACGACGCCGACGGACTCGTCGACTCGAAGGACCCCGATTGCTGGGGCGCGTGCCAAGACAACGAGTCCGGGTACAAGGGCAACATTCCCGGGCAGCAGAACCCGCCCTGCATGCAGGACTGCTACTTCGACCAAGACTCCGGCGCGGGGAACGATCAGTGCTACTGGGATCATCACTGCGATCCGTTCGAGGTCGCCCCGAACTTCCCGCCCGAGGGCAGCGCGTGTGGCTACGATCCGAACACCAAGGTCGTCGCGAGCGGCGGCCCGCCGTGGTCTTGCACGGAAGCGCTGAACACGCAGAAGAAGGAATGCTTGGATTTCTGCGGGCCCCTGGTGCCGAACGGATGCGACTGCTTCGGCTGCTGCGTCGCGCCGGGCGCCTCGACGCCCATCTGGCTCGGCTCGGTGGATTCGAGCGGGAAAGGCACGTGCACCGCGGCCAACGTGGGGGATCCGTCGAAGTGCAAGCCCTGCACCATCGTCCAGGGTTGCTTCAACGACTGCAAGAAGTGTGAGCTCTGCTTCGGCAAGACGACCTTGCCCGCCGATTGCACCAACACCGGCGGAACGGGCGGCACGGGTGGCGCGCCTGGAGGCGGAGGAGCGCCGAGCGGTGGCGGGGCACCCAGTGGAGGTGGCACCACCGGCGGTGGCGGGGTCCCGAGCGGCGGTGGCGGCACCGGCGGGAGCTGCGTCGCGCCGTTGTGTCCCGCGGGCGTCCAGGCCTGCGGACTTTCGTGTCTGCCGGCGTGTCCGAGCGGAACGTACTGCGTGACCGGTTGCTGCCAGAAGGTCATCAAGTGAGACGGGCGCCAGCTCGCTCGCTGCGAGTGGCCGCCGTCGTCTCGGGTCTGCTCTTGCCCTGGGCATGCGGCGGCGACGACTCGGGCGGCGGAGGGAAGAAGCCCGGTGCGGATGCGTCGCCGGACGGCGTGGACGGCGCCCATGCAGACAGCACGCTGGATTCGCCTGGCGACGCCAGTGATGCGAGTGCCGACGGCGCCAGCGACGGCGGCGGTGGCACGGCGGGCGACGCGGGCGAGGGTGGGATCCCCATCGATGCACAGGCTGCGAACTACGACCTCGAGCTCGGGGGCCAGGTGGACGCCCTGCTCCAGAGCCAGCACCCTTCGGATCCGAGCATCAGCTACGTGCTGGCGAAACCGCCAGCGAAAGGCGAGTTGTTGCACTTCGGCACGGACACCGGGCGCTTCGTCTACACGAGCCTCGTCGAAGGCAGCGACTCCTTCGATTTCTCCATCGCCAAGGACGGCAGCGTGGTGGACACGGCGACGGTGAGCTTGGCGACCTCCGCCCTCGACTTCTCCGGCGACTGGAATCTCCACCCACTCACGTCCGCTTGTAGCGACAGCCAGTTCGCCGTGGCCAACGCGGATGGAGGCATCGCCATCAGTCCGCTCGTGACGGCGTGCTTGAAGAAGGCGTCGGGCATGAACAGCCTGCCGCTCGGCGGCACCACCACCTACAATCCGGAAGCCCAGGCGCTCGGCGTCGTGTCCTGCGTGAACGACATCGCGAACGTGAACTACTGCTATGCGTTCCGCTATTGGCGCATCACGTCCCGCGGCCACTTCCAGAGCATCGAGACCGTCTCGGGCACCAAAACCATCGGCGGGGTCGGCTACCAGATCGTGGGCTCGGTCCGCGGAACCGCCCGACGGGTCGCGGACACCCAGTCGCGGGCCGCCCTTTCGGGACTGAACACCGCGATCGTCCAGGTCGGAACGTCGAACGGCTCTCCAAAAGACGTGACGCTGACTCTGGAGAACAAGGGCACGCTGCCCGCGAAGATCGGCACGTTCGTACTCCCCACCGAAGTGACGATTCCCGGCGGATATCCCGGCACAGGGGGCACGTGTGGACCCACGCTCGACGCGGGCAAGACTTGCACGGTGGCCCTCGTCGTGACGCCCACCAAGCCCGCTTCGGGAACCGTCGGGTCGGTACCGCTCTCGATTCCGTTTTCGGACGACGTGGGTTTCGACGTGACGCGCCTCAGCGTGAACTGGACGTTCCAATGAAGTAGCGTGGGCGCTCATGTCGCGAAGGTGGAAGTGGGCTCTCCTGCTGGCGCTGGTTGCCCTCGGCTCGACCGCCGCGTTGTTCTTGCGCGCGCGCCTTCTCCAGCGCCAAAGCGATCTCGAGTCCTCCGCCGAGCGCGTGCTCCACGTCGACGACAACATACGCGACTGCACTCGTGTGCGCGGCGATCGAATGCGTCCCGGACCGAGCGCCGAGTGTCTGGACCAGCTCGAAGGCGACATCGAGCGTGCACGCGCTGCCGTGTCGAGCTCCGTCGTCGACGATGCGCTGCGACGGCTGGCGACGGCGCGGCGAGAGCACGAGCCACTCCGAGCGGCGGTGGAGGCCGGCGACGGCGCCCTGCGCGACCGCGCGCTCGACGACCTCGCGAAGATGGACCGCGGCAAGGCCGTGAGCGTTGCGGTCCGTGTCGGTGCTGCCGATTGGCTCGCCAAAGAGGTCGGGCCCGCGGACCACGAATTCGAGCGCAGCGCCGCCATGCGCGTGCTGCGCGATCATGGGCTCTTGGAGGCCTGGAAGCGCGTCGCCGTCATCGGCGTGCGCCACTCCCAAGCCGACGCCGACGAGAGCCTGTTCCGCGGCGCGAGCGCCTGCCTCCTCGGCAAGATGCCCGAGGGCGCTTCGGTGCTGGGCGAAGACCAGCGTTCGTCCAAGCGCTTGCAGTTGGCGTTGGCGGGGCGAGCCTGCGGCAGGACGCTGCGCCGCTGCCGGACGACCCTGGCCAGCGGTGAAGCGCGAGCTCGCGATCCCCATGCGAGCATCTTGCTCCCGGTCGAGCGCCGCTGGACCAGCCCGCAGTGGCGCTGGCGCTACGCTTCGCCCAGACCGTTCCCGCACCGAAAGCGACCGCACCGGAACGAGTGGACCTGGCGGTCGTCGCACCGCTCTTCGCCGCCCGGACGAGCTCACCTGCGCTTCGCGCGTGGCCTGAACCATCGAGCCGCGCTGTGAGGGATGCCAAGCTCGAGCTTTCCCTGCCCTCCGAGCCGAGCTACGAGGAGCGCCTCTGGTCGCGTGGCAGCGTCGACGTCATCGAGCGGGTTCCGAGTCCCGGCATCGACCCGCGTCAGGCAGATGGAGCGGCAGAGCGAGCTCGCGACGAGTCGGGAAAGGCGCCCGCTTGTGCCGGCGACGAGCGCTGTTGCGCGCGCACGCGACTCGAGTCCCTGGCTCGTGCGCTCTGGCTCGCCGCAGCGAGCGAGCACGGTCGGCGGGGCGAGCTCGAAGCGGCTCGCGCGGCACTGACGAACGCCGAACGGATCGGGCCGGTCAGCGCCATGCTCTGGCTCGAAGCGGGCGTCCCCGCCGTGGCTCTCGAGCGTGCCGATGCCGAGGTTCGGGCCCCGGCGCGGGGAAGAGAACGCGCACGCGCGTATCGCGCGCGCCCTGGCCCGCATCGCGCGGAGCGAGCTGCCCGCCGCATTGGACGACGCGGCCGCGGCGCGGGAAGAGCCCGGCGGAGCTCGCCCGCGGCAACGAACGGGCGAGCGCCGCGGCTCGGCATGCGCGCGCTCTGGATCCAGGTGGCCGTCTCGCTGGTCCTCGGAGACCCAAGCCCGCCGACCTCCCGCGCTGGGAAACCGACACGGAGCCCAATCGCGGCTCGAGGGACCCGCTGCGCGTCGACTCCGAGGCGTTCGCGCTGGACGTGTGGGAACGCGGCCTCGGTAGCGACGCCGACCGCGAGGCGCTTCGAGCCGAGCTTCACGATCGACTCGAGCTGGATGATCCCAGCGCAGGCTGCCCGCGCACGTTGGCCTTCGCGGCGCTTGCCTCGGGCAACGGCGCAGAACCGTGGCTCGACGCCGTGGAAGCCGTGCTCGAGAGCAAGAGCGATGGAGCGTGGCGCTCGGGAGCGCTCGCCCGCGCACGCTGTCGGGCCCTCGCGGCACGGGCACGAAAAGACACGAGCGCGAACGAGCGTTGGGAAGCTGCTGCAAAAGCCCTGTCGTCGCTGCTGCGAGACGGCAGGAGCACCCTGCTCGCCGCCTACGTCGGGCTCTGAATCGCCGTTCCATCATCGGCGACAGGAGATGACGGGCGCCACGGTTTTGTAGAGGCGTGCGAGCTCGGGGGGTGTCATCGGCATCGGTCAGAGCGGTCGCGGCGGGGGCTGCGGCTGTGTTGCTCGGCTACGGATTTCGGCCGCGGGCACGTCCTCTCGCCGCACTCTGACGCCGCTCCGCCTCAAACGCGCGAAGGCCGCGCCAGCTCAGTCACTGTGCGGCTCGATGCGGCACTTCGCTATCACAGCCTTTGCGCGAGGGGTCGGCGAAGCCGCGCCGGAGCGCGGTCCGAGGAGGTCTTCATGCGTCCGAAATCCGAGTCATCGAAACCCGCAGCCGCAGCCGCAGCCGCAGCCGAGCCCGTGGCCGTCTTCGCCCATACGTCGCTCGACGCCCACCGCATCGCGCTCGAGTCGACGTCGTCGCGGAGCATGAAGTACGCGGCGCTGAGCATCGAGGCTGCGACGGCCGTGATCGCCTTCTTGGGCCCGCGGCGACTCCTGAGGCGTGGGCACTGTGCGCGGACGTAGCCGTTCTTGGCGCGTGCCGCTGACCAGGCCGCTTGAGTGAGGGTAGCTTTGAGCCATGGTGCGCCCTGGCGCAGCCGAGTGGAGCGGCGTATGCCCGCGCTCTCGTCGTTGCGGGGGCAGAGCCCCGCCCACGAGATCACGTGTGCCGGAGCCGGAAAGCGCGACACTTCGCTGGTGACAGCGTTCGCTACGCGAGATAGGAGGAGCCAGCATGAACTACCCTGCCTTCCTTCTCACGCTTCCCCTTCTTCTAGGCCCAGCTCTCGCCGCATGCGGCGGGGATGACTCCGGCGGAGGAGCGAGCACGGGGGGCGCGGGCGGGGGCACCGGAGGCACCGGAGTGGGCGGCAGCGGCGGCGCCAGCGGCGGCGCGGGCGGCAGCGGGGGTGGATTCGGCGGTTCCGGCGGATCGGGTGGCGTGAGCTGCCCCCCCTACACGGCTCGCTCGGGGACGGGATCGGCAACCTACACGCCCATCGGAGGGAACGCCCAGACCGTGAGCGCGCTGCCGGAGGTCGCATGCCGCACGCTGCGAAAGAAGGACGGGGCGGTCGGCGGCTATCTCGCTTCGTTCGGCAAGTTCCAACCGAACACCACGGTTCGACTCGACGATTTGCGGGACCAGATCGATCGCTTCGAGATCAAGTACGTGGGAGCGTACACGGGCGATGGCGCGTTGCCCGGAGTGCCGGCCTACCTCATCCAGCGCGCGGACGGCTCGAACGCTTCGAGCGCGGGTGGCACGTTGACCCTTTCGAACTCCGGGAAAACGGGCAAGTTGGTGGACGGCACCACCAGCATCGAGTTCACCTGCGCCGCGGACGACGATGTCACGCCGACCGCGGGCACGGCAGCGACGGACGCGGCCGGACGCGCCATCTTCGAGGACAAGGACGGCATCGTGGCCGTCTTCGACGCGATTCACTGTTCGCTCGACTCGGGTCACATCGAGCTCGGTTTCCCGTTCACGGTGGGCGACGGACCGGGCGGAAGCTGCTTGCCGTCCGAGTTCTACGTCTCGACGCTGACCAGCGTGAACGCGTCCGGTCCCGGCAGCTACGACCTCGAACCCGGTAGCTGGATAGTGAGCGATCTGACCGAGCACGGTCGCGTCAACATCGGC
This sequence comes from Polyangiaceae bacterium, assembly GCA_046351435.1. Taxonomy (GTDB): domain Bacteria; phylum Myxococcota_A; class Polyangia; order Polyangiales; family Polyangiaceae; genus JADJKB01. Next base: position 86,286 of record JAXLYN010000033.1, on the reverse strand, counting down.
GGTACGGCCATCGTCACGCTCACCGCGGTGACCCCGCCGACGGGCACGCTCTCCGCGAGCGGGGGCACGAACCTCCCGTTCACCGCCTCGTTCACCTGCCCCACGGGGACGTAAAGGCGAGAGGGTCGACCCTCAGTTTTCACTCATCGCGATGTAGTCGAGCGCCACGTAGGCGCCGGTGTCCGGGCCCGTGTACGTCTGGTTCACGCTGCTGCCCGCCCACTGGAAGTAGCGCTGGATCTTGGTCATGTACGACCGCCCCATGTTGGGCAGGTCCGTGCGGCTCGACGAGATCTCGAGACCCTTTGCGTCGAGAATCAGCGTCGGCGCGCCGAACGACTGCGACGCCGAATCGTAGGCGGCCATCCACATCTGAACCTCACCGTCGTGCGCCAGGTTCACCCCCAGACCCGGGCCTGCGGAGGTCGAAGCCGTGACGACGGCCTCGATGCTGTACCAAACGTCCCGCTGCATGGGATACGTGAAGTAGGTCGTGCCTTGTTTCCAGGAGATCCCCTGGATTGTGGCGTTGATTTCGTTGTCTACGGTCCCTTGCAGGTTGAAACGATAGTGGTCGAGCGGTGCAGTCGTCGAAAGCTTGTCGGAAAAGGCCGGTGAGAAGATCACGTTGGGGCTGTTGCTGCCGAGGTTCAAACCACCGCCCGGGTTGGTTTCCGGAGCCCCGTCGAAGAACGTGAGCTTTCCGCTCGTCCCGATGGCGGGCATCGCCGAGTGCCACTTCATCACCAGGTGGTCGTAGAGGCGACGGTGGCGATCGCCGCGGGGTAGTACTTGGAACCGGGTACGACTGGCCGCATGTAGGTCGCCGCCCACGCTTGGTTCACCTTGTCTCCCGCATTCAGCTTGAACCACCCGACCTTCTGCTCGGCGCCCGGGGCGAGCTTCGTGATGGCGGACTGGAAGGGGCGCGTCGCATCTTGCGTCAACTCGAAGTTCTCGCTGCCGCTGGCCCCGGAGTCGAAGCCTTCGGCACCACCCACGTAGTAGGGGTCGAACGCGGTGCTGCGCTGCCCGTCCTGGGTGGTGCTGCGGCTCAAGTAGAACCGCGCGTGGATCGGTGTGAACCCGGGCGGCAGGTTCGGGTGCGCGACCCCGAGGCTGTCGGTCGAAGCCGGCATGCCGCCGAGCCCGCCGCCGGATGGGCCACCCCCGCCGCCGCTCGACGCTCCGCCGCCGCCCGAAGCAGCGCTGCCCGCGGAACCACCGCCCGACGGCACGCCGCCCTCGCCAGCGGTGCTGCCACCGCCGCCTGGCGCTTGGCCAGCCACGCCCCCACTCGGCTGGCCCGCCACGCCACCGGACGCGCCGCCGGACCCCGGCTGTCCCCCGCTGGAAGCGTCACCGCTCTCGCCGCCACCACAACCCAGGACCAGCACGGCCAGAATGCATGCGTACCTCGGGAGTCGGCTCTTCATGCCTCCTCCGCCAAGCAAGGCCCGAGCCAAGCCGCATGCCCCAAAAGCAGCCGAACTCGCGTCGCGTGGCTGCGATCGGATCGTGCGCACTGCGCACTCGGCGTTCCGCCGGAATTTGCCCGGGTGAACCCTACTCGCTGTTCGAGCCACCCATTGATGCGTGCGCTCCGCGATTCCGATCTTTGCACTTTGCGTGGCATGCGCCGCCACCGAGCAACCGCCCGTGGAACGCGGCTTCCTCGCGGGCTCGGAGCCTTCGCGGCTCGCAGTGGTCGTAGAGGACCACCTCGCCTATCCGTACGAGCTGGAGCAGCTCGTGGTCGCCCTCGATGGCAGCCTCCTCTACCGGTCGATGACACCAAACGGGCCCGTGATCGAGATCGCCGAGCTCACGGGCTTGCCCGCCGGCGACCACGTGCTCGCAGTGCTGGCCGACGTGTCGTATGCGAGCGGCTCCTTCGATGACCGTTGCTTGGCGACGGTGCGAAAGAGCACGAGCTTCCGCCTCACCCGGCCGACCTCGAGCATTCGCATCCACCTCGGTCAGGGCGACGTGACCTACCCTTTCGCCGAGCGGCTGCGGGTCGATCCTCGATTCGTGGGCTACGGGGCGGAGAGCGCGACGGGCTGCGAGTAGTCAGGGCAGCTTCGCCAACCCGGGTTCTTGCGCCTCGTTTTGGATGTCGAGCTCCGCGAGGGCGTCTTCCAGGCGAATCTTGGCGACCATGCTCCGGTCCTCGAGGTCCACGAGGTCGCTGGTGCTCTTGGACACTCGTTCGCGGGTCGACGCGAGCTTACGTTCCAGGTCGACGAGCAGGCGACCGGACGACTTCACCGTCCTCAACGTGAAAACTTCGACCTCCAGCTGGTGCAAGCGGTCGCGCAGCTCCTTCTGTTGCGAGCGCTTCGCGTTCAACCGCTCGGTGAGGTCGCGGAGCTCCTCCGTCGAGCCCAGGACAGCCCGCACTTGGGTGCGGACGTTGTCCGGCGCGGCGCCGGTGTCCACGTGAGCCAGGAGCAGCTTCGCGCCGTCGGGGGTGCGGATGTCGATGACGCTTTCGAGGGAGACCACCTCGACGATTTCGGCCTCCGCTTTGCCCTGCGACGGCACGCCGACGCGAAACAGGTGGGCGCCGTTCCAGAGTTGGCTCGGCCCTGGCGACTTACGCAGCGCGTGGCCCGGGGCGGGCACGTGACGGAGAAACACTTCGGCGCGGGTCGAGAGCCTACTGAAAAGCTGGACGTGAGTCCGTCGCGTGCGTTCGAGCTTCACGCTGAATTTTCCGCGTCGTGCCCCGACGATGCGCGCGATGCTCTCGGTCTCGCTGGTCTCGCGCTCGGCAACGATCTGCCGATCGAGGGCGAACGGCACCATGGCCCATGCGCCGGATGGAATGGGATCGGAAACGCCTTCGCCGAGGAAGCGACCTTCGCTCACGACGGTCAATGGCCCGCTCTCGAGCATGCTGCGCGTGGGGTTCCGGAAGCGGATGGCGCGAAATGGGAAGCGCGAGTTCCCACGGGGACCGTCGGCGTCGTACAGGTACGTCACTTCACCCTCGGCTTTGCCTGAGTAGAGCGCCAGCATCACGCTGGAGTTCCGTGGCACGTCGAGGCGGTCCGCGAACTCGAAAGTCGAATTGGAAACCGGCTCGAGCTCGTTGCCCTCTCGTCTTGGAGCGGAGTCGATGTAGGCCGGAAGTGGCTCGGTCACCAGGCGGATTTCTGCTCGCTCCCCACGACGCGCTTCGACCGATACGCGCTCGGCGGGCACACCCGCTTGCAGCAGCCGGGACTTGAGGAGCTCGCCCCGCCGTGTCGCCTCTTCGATGCTTCCGCCCGGCGCCGAGTCGGAGAGCACTCGCACGCGGTACTTCTCTCGCCCGAGCACGGCCCGGAGCTCGTTCAACTTGCGGTCGAGCTCGAGCGAGGCATCCGCCGGGTTCGGCTCGGCACGTGGCGGCGCAACGTACGGCGCCTTCGCCCCGCCGAGCGGAGGGCGCGGCGCCGGCGAGTCCGGCGGCGTCTCGGCCCCGGCCTGGGTCGTGACCATGACTTGGGTCGACCCGCCTCCATACGCGGCTTCCTCGCCGATGCAGAGGTTGGCCTCGGAAAGGAGCTGATCCGCGCGGCGTGACAGCGCGGCAGCGACGAGCGGGGCCACTTCGGATGCGGCTTGGTCGAGGGCGCGCCGCGCAACCTTCAGCTGCGCGGCTTTGTCGGCAATACAGGTGATCCGCACCACATCGCGCGCTCGGCGCGCGTCTCGCAGGCGAGCCTCGAGCAGTGCCCCGCCGCGCTCGAGCTTGGATGCGACCTCGGCGGGAACGGCCGGCGTCTCTGCCTCTCCATCCAGCACCCGGAGGGCACGTTCGTCCAAGCTCGCCACGGGCCCGGGCGTCGCGGCGCCGTAGGGCGCGCCTCCCGTGGGCGGCGCCAGGGTCGTGAGACCCTGGGGTTCGACGCGGTCCCGCGCCACGTTGCGCAACGAACGCAGGTCATAACGGAACGCGAGGGCAGCGCTCGAACCGACGCCGAGCCGCACTCGATTCCAGTCCTCCCCCGATGCGTTGTCGACGATGGCCCACGCCTGGAGCGCGAGGTCGGTCTGTCCCTTCAGCGTCACGCGGTAGCTGGGCTTCCAGGCGGGTGCTTCCGTGACGTAGGAAACTCGCACGCGATGAGGGGAGGCTCCCGGCAAGCGCACGCGAAGATCCACGTTGCCTCCGCTCGAAGCGTGATAGCTCACGGGAGCTCCAGCTCCGGTGACTTCGTCCTGCACGCTGAGCGACTTGAGGAAGTCGTCGAGCTCGGCGTCGGGCACGCTCATTTCGAGCCGATCTCCGTCGATCACCGCGCTGCGCTCGAAATAGGCGACGCCGTTCCGGTAGATGATCACCCGACCGAGCGCCGTGTTCGGTCGAGTATGGGCCGACCCGCATCCCGTCGCTGCACACAGCCATAGCGCGACGAGCCCACTCGCTGGCGTTGGGACTCGCATGTTCGCCTCCGAGCCAGAAGCTCCGTTGCTCAGCGCCCGCCCGCAATTCAGGCGCGTTCGACGCGAGCAGTGCTCGAGACTTGAAGCGCCACCTGCGGAGGATATTCCGCCGTCATGTGGCGAACACTGCGCTCGATGGCTTGGGTGCTCCTCTTGACGGCGTGCGGGTCCGATGACGAGAAGGTCAGCGGCGGGACGGGTGCGACCGGAGGCACCGGAGGTTCTTCCGTCACGTGCACGCCCGGCGACACGCGGGCGTGCGTAGGGCCGGGGGCATGCAATGGCGGGCAGCAGTGCTCGGCGAGCGGAGTCTGGGGCACGTGCGACTGCGGCGCCGGCAGCGGCGGCTTCCCCTCGGGCGGTTCAGGCGGCCTCGACGCCGGCGGGGGCAGCGGAGGTTCTGGAACCGGTGCCAGCTCGGGAACCGGTGGCACGCCACCGACCTCGCTCGACTTGCACGATGCGACGCTGTTCGACAACCCCACCGACCTCGCGGACTGGCCGGTCACGACCACCATCACGGCGCTCGATTTCCAGCACAACGGGCAGGACGGCGTGTGGGTCGAGTTCTCGAAGAAGGACGGCGCCGATCGCTGGCCCGACGTGACGCCGCCGGGCTGGACGGGGCCGCTGCAATACACTCTGGGCCTCGCCGAGTTCATCGACGGCAAGTGGTACGCGTCCGCGGCCATCCAATATTGGTATGGGCTCGAAGCCTCCGGGGGCAACGTCGCGCTCGACAACCAGATCGCGAAGAACTGGTACTACGACGACCGCTGGGGAAACCTGAAGGGCTACCAGCCGAAGACGGGCGAGATCATCGGTGTGTTCGTGGTCGCCGGCAACGTGCGCGGCGTCAAAGACGGCAGCCAATCACCGATGAAGGAACGCTCCAACGTCGTGCTCGTCCCGATGCCGGACGTGAACGGCGCGAAGCACACGTTCCCCTGAGCGTCGCCCGACGCGACTCGCTGCGGGAACGCGATCAGCCCGACGGGCGACGACGAATCTCGGGGGGCCTCGCCGGCCTTGGCCCCCCGCGGCTCGCGGGTCCGACCGTTCCCCCCGCCGCCTGCGGCGGGCTCGCTTCGCTCGCCCAGGAGCAACTACTGAAGCGGCAGGCGGGTGAGCTGGCTGAAGAGCTCGACCACCGCGGCGTTCTGGCCGACGAAGAGCGGCCCGGTCTGGTAGCCGTAGAGGTAGTCCTGGACGGTTTGCGGCGTGTTCGGCGCCGCAACGTGCACCCAACGCATGTGGTGCGCGCTCTCGTCCACGAGCTGGACGGCATAGGCGCCGGCCTTCCCCACGTGGGCGACGAGCATCGGCAGCGAGGGACCGCCGAAGTCCAGCATCACCTGTTCCGCTCCGCCTTGTTTCGGCACCCGAAGCAGCGCACCTTGCCAGTACGATCCCACGATCTTGTCGAGGCGCTGGTACCAATAGTGTGAGCCATCGATCCAGAGCCCGGACTCCGCGCTGACCGTGAGCTCGCGGTCGTACTGGTAGCCCAACTCCGGACCCTTGGCGGCCGAACGCACGCGGAGCGCGTTGTCGTAGCGACAGTAGAACACGATCTCGTTGGCCGCTTCGTCCGCTTGCATCTTGGTGACGCAGTAGTTCTTGAGCCAGAGCTCGCTGCCAGTTCCGTCGAGATTCGCGCGATGGATCCCGTCGGGGCCGACGAAGAACAGCTTGTTGCCCAGGACCGCGATGTTCGCGCGATTGTTCGAGGTCGGCGCGCCGGGGCCGGCGATCTTCTGGGCGCTGCCGCCGCTCGCGCCGATCTTGAAGATCGAGTTGCCCGTGCACACGAGGTACACCGAACCGTCCGCGCCCTCGGCTGCATCGTCGGGCTTCGAGCAGTAGCCCGCCGCGGTGCCGTCCAAGAGTCCGAACTTGGTCGCGCTGCCGGAGTCCGCCGGCAACTTCGCGATACCGCGGCTGGTGCCTGCGACGTATTCGAAGACGAGCCCGGTGCGACCCGAGAAGGCCGTGTAGACACCGAGGGCCGACGGGTCGGTGTTCGCGGCGCAGAGCGTGCCGAGGCACAGCTCGCCGCTGGCGCATGCCGCGCCACAGGAACCACAGTCCGAGCTCGTGTGGAGCGGAGTGGAGCACGCGGTGTCGCTCGCGCACTTGCCGCTCCAGAGGGGACAGCCCGGCGTATTGGGCGACCCACCTCCCGCTTGGCCGCCAGCGCCGCCGCTCGGGGCGCCCCCGCTGCCCCCGACCCCCGCCCTGCCCCCGAGCCCCCCGGCGCCACCGATCGCCGAACCGCCGCTACCCATGGAGCCCGCCGAGCCCGCATCGCCACCAGCGCCGCCGCCTCCGGACGCGCCCATGCCGGCGGCGCCTCCACCCGAACCGGGGCCTCCGCCGCTGCCCGGCGTGCCACCTTGCGCGCTGCTCGTGCCGCCACCCGACGAGCACGCGGTCGCGGTGAGCAGCAGGAGCAGGCCGACTCCGGATTTGCCGTGACGCATGCGCTTGCCTTCGCTTCAACGCGAGTACGCGGCGACGCAGCAGATCTTCCCCGATCGCACTGGGCGCACGTGCGCACGCTCGGGCGCGCCGCTCGCCAGCTTCATTTCTTCTCGCGGAGCGCTAGCCAGGAGAGGTACTCCACGCCCTCGCCGTCATCGAGCATGATGCGCGTTCCGTCGACGGAGACGTGCCCCAGCGCGGCGGGGCCGAAGGTGCCGGGCGGCAAGCTCTGCTCCACGTAGTAGCTGCCGAGGATCATCACTTCGACCGCAGCCGACGGCGGAAGGCCGGTCGTGTTCACGAAGCTCAGCTGGGCCTTCGCTTTCGTCTTCGCGCCCTGCTCGCGGAACGTCGCTTCGAACGGGGCGAGAGCGTAGAGCGCAAGCGCAGCCGTTTCGGCCGGGACGAACTGCTGCCATGCAGACTGCGGCACGGCGAGCGCGCGGAACTGGCTGCCCACGGGACCGGCCGTCACGTCTTCGACGTCGAGCTTCACGTCGACGCCCGCAGGGACGTCCAACGTGACCGCCCCCGAGGTCACGCTCTGCGCGGGTGCGCCCGCGCCCGCCACCACGAGCTCGGGGCCGCTCTCGGGCAGGAGCAGCACGAGGAGTTCGCCGGCGGCGAGCACCCCGGCGTCGGGGGAGCCGGTGAGCGAGTAGTAGAAGCTCGCCCGCGAAGTCCGCTCGTGTACCAGAACGTGGTAGGCAGCGGGCTCGATGTAGTTTGCGACGGACACGTCGAACTTCCCCGCGGCATCCGACGCGCCGTAGTAGCAGACGTCGCCGCAAACGCTGACGGGCGCGCTTTCGACGGGGCCGCCGGCGAAGTCCACGAGCGAACCCGTGACGCGCAGCACGCACACGCCGCTCGCAGGATCGCCGTCGCAGGGCTGCGGGCCCGGCTCGGATGCCTCGTTGGAACCGCAACTCATCGCGCACAGCGCGGCACCGAGCAGCCAAGCATCCCGCATCACCCGTTGGGTATTCACCGTCGAGTGGACGGTCGCAAGCCCCGGGTCCGGCAGGAGCTCGGTTTTTCCGAAACCGGGCATGACCGGCCAGCGTAGAATCTCGTGGTGGTGCGTCGCGGTTTCGCCATGGCCCTCATCGGGTCGAGCGCCCTGCTCAGCTCGGCCTGCGGCTCGAGCGCGGCCGACGACGAGCGGCTCGGACCGCTGGGCGCGCCCTTCGCAATCGGCGGTGGGCCCCTGGGTGACGCAGCGCCGGTCGCGGGGACGGCACCGCTCCCCCGCGACTACGCGAGCGACGTGCAGCTGACGCCCGTCGCGCATCGCCCGAAGGTGGCGGCTTCCGGGCTCACGAAGGTTTCCGGTTGGCTGAACACCACCCGGCCGTTCACCGGCGAAGAGCTCGAGGGTCGAATCGTGGTCGTCGATTTCTGGACGGCGGGCTGCGTGAACTGCATCCACGTCGCTCCCACGCTGGAGGCGCTCGGTCAGAAGCACCAGAACGATCCGCTGGTGATCCTCGGGGTCCACGCCCAGAAGTTCACCGCCGACGCGCCGCCGGAGGTGGTGCGCGTGCAGATGCAGGAGCTCGGCATCACCCATCCGGTCGCCCTCGACCCCGAGCACCAAGTGCTGGACGATTGGGACGTCGCCGGTTGGCCCACGCTGTTCGTCATCGACGCCCGCGGTCGCGTCGTGAAAAAGCTCGGCGGGGAGCCTGCCCTCGAAACGCTGGACGGCATCGTGGAGTCCGCGCTGCACGAACAGGCCGCCGAGGGCGGGCTGGCCACTGAGGCGCTCGGCTTTCTCGGCCACGAGAAGGATCCGAGCTCCCCTCTCGCGACCCCGGAGAAGATCATCGCCCTGCCCGATGGCTTCGCCATCGCGGATTCGGGCCACGATCGACTCGTGCTCGCGGACGCCGCGGGCGCTCTGCTCGACGTGGTCGGCAACGGAAGCGCCGGAGCGAGCGATGGACCGTTTCCGAGCGCGGCGTTTTCGGCGCCCAAGGGTCTCGCCGTGGACGGCGACGTCTTGTACGTGGCAGACACGGCCAACCATCGAATCCGCGCCGTCGATCGCAAGGCCAACAGCGTGACGACGCTGGCGGGCACGGGACAGCGCGGGGACGTGTTGAACGGCGGGGGCCCGGCGCTGACGACGGCCTTGGCGTCGCCGTGGGACGTCGCGTGGGTTGCGGGCCGCCTGTTCATCGCCAACGCCGGCACTCACCAGATCGCGACCTACGACCCCACGACGCAGACGCTGGCGGCGTTCGCGGGCAACGGTCACGAGGGTCTCGTCGACGGACCCAAGGACCAAGCCGAGTTCGCGCAGCCGAGTGGCCTGGCGAGCGATGGCACCTCGCTGTACGTCGCCGACGCAGAATCCTCGAGCATTCGCAAGATCGACCTCGTGACGAACGAGGTCACGACCCTGATCGGCGAGGGGCTATTCGCGTGGGGGGACAGCGTCGGTCCCGCGGGAAGTGCGAAGCTCCAGCATCCCCAGGGCATCGCTCTCCTCGGGAACCGGCTCTTCATCGCCGACACCTACAACTCGAAGCTCAAGGCGCTCGACCTCTCGGCAGCCGTGGTCGCGGAGATCGCGGGCGGCGGGACGCCGCCCTGGTTCTTCTATCCCGGGGGCCTGGCCCCCTTCGGTGCCGGCGGCGAGCTGTTGGTCGCGGACACGCAACACGACGCCATCGTGCGAGTCCATCCGACGGGAGCGAGTGAGCCAAAGCGCTGGGATCTCATTGGGCTTTCACCGCCCTGACGTGGCGCGGCTCAGTTCACTTCGTAGACGCCGGGGTCGCTGACGCCTTGGGGTCGAGGGTGACCTTCGACGTCGCTGGTCACTGGGTCGAGCACGCCGGCGCTGCGCAGCGCTGACGCGGTCCCGATGCGCAACTCCGGGAAACCGAAGTTCGCGAGACTCGCCGGTTCACCTGGCGCGGCGTCGAAGGGGTCGACCGAGAGCGCGCGGTTGTCGGCGGACTCGGTGAGTGCGGGGAAGAGGTCGCACTTTCCCGCGCCGCTCTCGTAGCAAACGTTGTTCTTGGCCACGACCGACGGGCTCCCCAGGTTGCTGATGCTCCACGTCTTGTTCCCGCCTGCGTGATAGACGACGTTGCCGAGGAACGCGACCTGGTCGAGCGTCCCGCCGCTCCGGAATGCGACGTTCATTGTGGAGCTGTCGAGAGCGCTCAGGTCGATGGCGTTCTGGATGGCACGGATCCGGCGCACCTCCGACCCGGGCGAGCCACCCGATTCGAAGAAGAAGAAGTGCTGTCCTCCCTGCGCCGACGCCCACAGGCCGAGGTTCCGGATCAGGTCTCCGTCGTAGCACTTGGTCTGCTCCGAGCTTCCCGAACCGGCCGTACACACCTGGACGGGCGTGGTCGCAACCGCTGCGCGGAGCTCGTTGCGCGTGATGGCGAACACCGAAGCACTCGGACTGTTGGGGCAAGAGGTGGCGCCGCCGCAGTCCTGCCGCAGGGCGATCAGGTGACGACCCGCTTCCTGGTCGGCGAGGCGCATGGCGTCGATGACCACCTTCTGCCATTGCGGGAAGCGCATGTTGTGCTCGTTGTTCTGCGGAGCCGTGTCGATGCCGCTGATCTCACCGCCCACGAACGCCGTGTAGTTGCCGTAGAGGAACACCGCGGGCAAGCCGCTGTCGGCCTGCTTCGTGTAGTCGAACTTGAAGTAGTAGCCCTCGCTCTGCACGGCATTCCCTGGCGGATCCACCACGGACAGCGCGCTGAACTCGTCGCCGGGCGCCATCGAGACGTTGCCCTCGATGAGCGCGTAGCAGCCGGTGTTGGCCCCGCCGCCGATGATCCGCGGGCCGCTGCCCGAGCCGGCGAACGTCAAGTTCCGCAGGCGATATCCTGCGCAAGCCGCGTTCGAAGCGACGATTGCCGCGTTGCTCGAAGCGCTCGTGAACTTGAGTTTCGCGCGTCCCGTCCCGTAGCTCTCGATGAGACACGAGCTCCCACCCACGGCGAGATTCGCGGACGCGGTCGAAAACGTGACGCCTCCTTTCAAGAGCACGCGCTGCGATCCGTGGGTCTCGCAGTAGCGCAGGATCGTCGCGAGATCCGTGCCATTGCCTCCGTGCACCGTGCCCGGGGGCACGCCTGGGTCGTTGCTGCAATCGGAGTCGTTGCAGAACGCCACCGGCTTGGGCCAAGTCGTCGCCGGGTTTTCCACGCAAACGCTCAGCGTGGCGGTATCGCTCTGGCGGACACCGTTCACGAGGGCCGTGACCGTGAGCTTCACGGTGTGCAGCGAGTTCTGGCCACCGCCGCACGCCTCGCTGAAGGTCGACGGTTGGAACGCGTGTGCCGCCACGAGGCCGACGCTCTTGCCGAGATCCACCGGGATGCCGCCGCGCGTGACACTGCCGAGGGAACCGTCGTCCCAATCCCAGTCGAAGAAGACCTCGGGTACGAACCCGGCTTCGTTCACTTGCGCACCGCCGACGGTGCTTCCCGTTGCCCAGCACGAGATGGGAGTCGCGTACTTGAGGAGCAGGCTCCCGCCGGTCTTTGCCGTCTGACCGAAGCTCCGACACTCGATGGCTGCGACCACACTCGTGCTACCGCCGGTCCCGCCGCTCGAGGCGCCGCCGCTCGAGGCGCCGCCGCTCGAGGCACCGCCGCTCGAGGCGCCCCCGCTCGATGCGCCGCCGCTTGATGCTCCTGCTGCGCCTGCGGAGCCTCCGCTGGCCCCTCCGGCGCCCGCAAGCCCGCCCACGCCGCCCCCAGCTCCGCCGGTTCCGCCGCCGGCGTTCGCGCCGCCGCCCCCCGATAGGCCTCCGACCGCCCCTGCCCCCGCCTTCCCGCCGCTGCTCTCAGCCCCGCCGCTCCCGCCGTCGTCCCCACAGCCCACCACGAGAACCAGCAATGCGCCCAATCCAATTCGGTTCATGGGCGCTGGTAGAGCAAGGCGCGTACCGCCCCGTTTTTCCACGGTGCCCGCGGGATTTCACGTGCTCGGGGCCGCGAGCCATCGACCTCGAAGCCGATGCCATCGAACTCGAGTCCGATGACGCCGCCCGGGTCGACGGCGGATCCCCCCGCTTCAGGAGAAACACGCACGTCCCGGAGTCAGGTCAGAGCGGATTCATGCGCGTCGTGCCGATGCTGATCACCGCGTCGCCCGACGAGAGCGTCGGACCGTCGCCCGGGTTCAACTTCATCACGCCGCCGACGCGAGCTCCGATGACGATGTGCCCTTGCTTCGCGCCGAGCTCCACGACCTTCTCGTACGCGAGCCCCTCGCTGCGAGCGATGGGCGTGATGTAGATCTGCTGCCCGCGGAGGTTCGTCGTGAGCTCGTCCACGACCTCTTGGACGCCTGGGTTCAAGAGTTCGTTGGACAGGAAGTGCGCGTCGAAGCGCGACGTGCACACGATGGCGTCGCAGCCCGCCTTCCGCAGTAGCTCCTGAGCCGAGTAGTCCACGCACTCGACCACCGTGTGCACTTCGCCCGGGCGACCCTCGATGGCCAGAGTGATGGCCACGTTGTGGTCGTCCGAGTGGGCATCCCCGGGCTTCTGGCTCAGGACCACCACGTATTTCGCGTGGTCGATGGCCGCCCGAGTCAGGGTTTCGTCCCGCGTCGGGTTGCCGCGCACGAAGCGCACGCCGCGCCGCGCGAGCTCCGGCGGGAGCTCGGTGAGGTCCTCGTCGACCAACACCACGTCGAGCTCCCCGAAGCTCGGATCGGCGTTGAGCTCGTCGAGCACGCGCTCGACCTTGGACAGCCCCGGGTAATTGATGATGGCCAGGTGGCCTTCGAGGCTCAGATCGCTCATTCCGTGGAGCTCCTTGTTCTTGGCCTGGACCAGCGCACTGGCGGCCAGAGAGAGGACGTAGCCGAGCAAGCCGATGCCGAAGAACATGAGCGGCACGGCGACGGCCAGACGCCCGCCCGTGGTCTTCGGAAAGAAGTCCCCGTAACCGACCGTCGTCATTGTCACGATGGAGTACCAGGCGCCATCCATCCAAGTGAGGCTCGGGTTCTGGGGCAGCTCGAAGTAGAGGTAGCCGGTGGTGCCGTAAGCCAAAATCAGCACCATCAACGTGAAGATGCGGAAGGGCGCCGGCGGGTGTTTCAGCGGACGGCGTCCGAAGAGGCGCAACAGGTACTGGATCACTCCGCACCTCGGCTCCACTCGCGGGACAACTGGAGCGCTCGCGCCGACACGTCGGGATCCGACCAGAGCCCACGCTCGGCGGCTTGCGCGTCTTCCTGCGCCGCGAGGTAGAGCGGGGTCGTCGGCAGAGGGTAGACCGTGTACGTCAAGGCGAGACCGCGCTTGACCAGCGACAGGCCGAGGTCTTCGTCGCCGACGAACAGCGAAGCCAGCGTGCGCCCGTAGCGATCCTTCCCCGACGAGTGCAAGAGGACCCGCACGCGTTCGCCCCGGGTCAGCTCCTCGAGCGTCTTCACGGCCTCTCGCCCGAAGCGCGTGGCGGGCTCGCGTTCGGGCTTGGTGTCGAACGCCTTGATGCCGAGAATGCGCACGCCGACGCTGGCGCCATTCGCATCCTCGACCACCAGAGAATCCCCATCGACGATCTGTTTCACGCTGACGAGGTCGCCCGTCTTCAGCGTGACCTCCGCGGCTTGGGCCTGCGCGAGCTGCTCGGCCGCGCCGCGCGCGAAGAACAACGTCGAGCCGAGCAAGAGCACGACGAGCCCCCAAAACAGCCGGGTCCCGAGATCCACGGCCACAAGCTAGTCCGGCCCGGCCGCCGGTCGGCACCATTCGTCCGTTCAGGTCGGTCCGTGGAAGAGGATCTGGCCTCGAAGCCCAAGAGCGCAGACACTCGCGATGGATGGAGGCTGGGACCTCGGTCCTGCCGGCGGCGCGACGCGCCGTGCGGCGAGCCACGCGCGTGGTCGCGACGTGGGTGGGGCTCCCTGCTCTGGTTTTCGCGCTCGGAGCGGCCCATGCGCAAGGCCGAAGCCTCGGCATCTTGCTCGTCGAGCTCGTGACCGTCATCGCCGGCTCGGTGGCGCTCTCCATCGATCGCGAGCGCTCGGAGCGCTGGGGCGCCGTCGTGCTGACAGCGGCCTTCTTCGTCATCGACACCTGCGCATTTCTCCAATTCGGGCCACTGATGGGCACGGGGATGATGTTCCTCGGATGGGCGCTGTTCATGGTCTTCTTCTTCGACACGGTGCTCTTGCCCGTGGTCATGGTGGTGGCCGAAGTGGCAGTCGTCGGCTTCGTCGAGCAAAGCGGAGCCGTCCACTTGAACTGGACCCTGGCCGACGGCTGGAGCGGTTGGATACGCATAGCGGCCACGGTCGGTATGCTGACTTCGCTCACCTGCTTCCTCTCCCGCCGCCTCCTGCACGGGCTCGAGAGCGCCGTGAAGAGCGAAGCGCGAGCTCGCGCCCGAGAGGAACGCGCTCACGCCGAACGCGAGACCCTGCTTCAAGCGTTGGCGTCGAGCCAACGGGTCGAGGCCATCGGGCGGCTCGCCGGTGGCGTTGCCCACGACTTCAACAACGTGCTCACCGTGCTGGTCGCCAACATCGAGACGCTGCGCGCCGGAGCGGACCCCGACACGCAACGCGAGATGCTCGACGAAATGGCTCAAGCTTGTCGCGGAGCCACCACGACCACGCGGCAGCTCCTCTCTTTCGTGCGACAGGGCACCGCGCCGGGCGACACCTGTGACACGGTGGAGATCTTGGGCGCCCTGGCCCGCAGTTTGCCGCGCATCTTCCCCGAACACGTGAGTGTCCAGACCGTGCTCGAAGCGAAGAAGCGTGTGCGCTTCGGCAGCGGCGAGCTCCAGCAGGCGCTCTTGAACCTCTGCCTCAACGCGCGCGATGCGATGCCCGACGGCGGCACTCTGATCCTCCGCGCGTTCGACCGGGTGGAGGAGGGCCAGAGCTGGGTCGTCGTGGAGGTGGAGGACTCCGGGGTCGGAATGGCGCCCGAGGTCGAGCAACGCGCCCGCGAGCCCTTCTTCACGACGAAGGGGATGGACGCGGGAACCGGGCTCGGACTCTCGATGGTCGAGCGAGCGGTGAACGCCGCGGGCGGCGAGCTCGAGATCTCGTCGGCGCCCCAACGCGGGACCACCGTGCGGCTGAAGCTGCCGTGCGCCGAGGAAGCCGTTCCGGCCGACGCGAGCGTGAACGCGGAGAGCGACTCGCACGGCAGCGAGCTTCTGGTGCTCGAAGACGACGCTCAGGTGCGAAAAGCCACCGCGCGGTTTCTGACTCGGCTCGGGTACCGTGTCACCACCGTGGAGAGCGTCGAGGAAGCGCTGGCAGCGCTCGAGACACCGGAGCGCTTCCGCCTGCTCTTGACCGACGCACGCTTGCCCGACGGCGACGCGACCCGCGTGATCGAGCGCTATCGCGCCGACGACGGAGGGCGTCCTGTTCTCGTCTACTCAGGATACATCTCGAGCGATCCGCTGCTCGAGCAAATCGAGGCGGGCGCCTGCACCGTGCTGCAAAAGCCCGCGTCACCGTCGGTGCTCGGCGCCGAGATCGCCCGCTTGCTCTCGCCGAACCGGGCGTGAGCGCACGCCTTCGCAATTGCGCCGTCGGCGCGCTACCCTGAGCCGCCAATGCAGCATGTGCTCCGTTGCCACCGAGGTCTCGGCCTCGTCGGCATCGCTCTCCTCTGGAGCGCCTGTTCGGCCCCGAGGGAGCCCGGGCGGGCACCGCCGCGCTCGGTGGAAGTTCCCGCGGCGCAAGCGGACGTGGAGGACCACGAAGCGAAGGCGGGCAGCATCGAGCACGGGGCAGAAGACACCGGCGAACCGCGACGCGGCATTCCCGAGTGCAAGACCGGCACGCGAGAGGATCTGGCCGAAGCCAGGCAGGCGTTCGCTGCAGGAACCCAGGCATTCGCACAGGGGGAGCTCGCGCGTGCGCAAGAAGCCTTTCTGGCCGCCTACGCGCTGTCCTGCAAGCTCACGCTGCTCTACAACGTGGGCGTCGTGCGCGAGCAGCTCGGTGACTATGGCGGCGCTCTCGAAGCGTTCGAGGCATTTGCCAAGGCCGAGCCAGCGCCCGCCCAACTCGAGGAAGTGAAGCGCCGCATCGACGAGCTGAAAAAACGGCTCGGGCACTGAGGCGCGAAGTCCGTCGAAGCGCGCCCGGAATAGAACCGCTATCTTCGGGCGAACTTCGATGCTGCCCCGCTGGTCCTTCGTGTGCATGCTCGCCCTTTCGGGGGCGTGCGCGAAAGATCCGGCGCCGTCGGCCGCCGAGGCGCACCCGAGCACGCCGGCGATCCCGTCCGCGCCCCCACCCCCCCCGACCTCCAGCGTGAACCTCGCGGCCATCCCCGCGCCGCAAGGGCCGACCGCGCCCCGCTGTCGCGAGCAGACGGCGCAGGAGTTCCTGCTCCGCAAGGGCCAAATCGCGAAGATCGGGGCGAGCCGCGAGGAGCAGCGCGCCATCGAAGCAGCGCGCGCACGCAGCATCGAATACCGCACGCGCGAGTACGGGCGTGTGCCGGGCTTCGGTCGCCGGAGCGACAATCCTCGTCCTCCGAGCGCGTACGCCGGGCGCACCACCTTCTTCGGGGTCCCTTTGGTCCTGAATCGCAAAGTGATCCCGGCCCTCGGCTGCGTGGAGGCGGCACTCAAACGCGAGTGCGCCGCGCACCCTTACCAGCCGAAGACCGTAGGGGGCCTCCGCACGGAAAACACGTTCCAAGACTACGAAGTCTCGAACCATACCTACGGCATCGCCATCGACATCGATCCGGCGCAAAATCCCTGTTGCGGCTGCGTGGGCTTCTGGCGCGAGCAAGCCGTCTGCAAAAAGAAGGTGAGCTCGGCGTTCGAACGCATGGTGATGCCTCGCTGCTGGGTCGAGGTCTTCGAGCGTTTCGGCTTTCACTGGCTGGGCCACGACGAGCTCGAGGACACCATGCACTTCGACTTCCTCGGTGACCCCGCGAAGGTCATGGAGTGACGCCGGAGGCGTGCGCGGCGCTGGGAACGGTTCCGATCGCGCGGTGAACGGTTCGGAACCGTTCTGAACGCGACCGCAGCTGGGGTACGTCGCGCGAAAATCGCGATTTTGTCCTTGGCCTGGCGCTTGCTGAGGGCACGCGCATGCACACCCCGCCCCCCGCGACCACCCATGTTTCGGAACCACTCGCCTGGCTCGAACGCCGGCGGAGCGCGCTCTGGCTCCTCGGCGTTCCGCTGCTCCTCGCGTCGTGCGTGGCCCCATCCTCGGACGGAAGCGGCGGCGGAGCCGCGGGGGGTGGCGGCGCGGCAGGTACCCCCGGACCGGGCGGCTCGAGCGGATTCGGCGGCGCGACCAACTCGGGCGGCTCCAGTGGTGCGAGCGGCTCCGGTGGTGCGAGCGGCTCCGGTGGCGCGAGCGGCGCGAGCGGGTCGGGTGGAGTGGGAGGCAGCAGCGCAGGAGGCAGTGGCGGCGTCGCCGGCAGCGGCGGCGTCGGCGGCAGCGGCGGTTCGGCGGCCTTTGGCGGCTCGGGCGGCAGCGGCGGGACCGCCGCCCGACCCACATCCCGGTGGCTCGCCGGCTACTTCGACAACCCGGGGCACCAACTGACGAACTCGGGCACCGGTAAGGTCAGCCTCAGCTTGGCCAAGACGGGTGGCTACACCTACTCGGCCTGCAACTCGTGCACACCGAGCACGGGCACCTGGGCGGTCTCGAACGGCAAGCTCACGTTCAGCGGTGGCCTGCTCGCCGGCGACAGCTACGACCTGTCGACGTATCTGAGCCCGAATTGCCGGGTCTTGAAGGTCGACGGCAAGACGATGTGGAAATCGTCGAAAGTCGCTGGCTGCCCGTTCCCGTTGGCGCCGCTCACTGCGGCGGAGTGCGGCATCGCGGGCACGTACACCAAGCACACGGAGACGGGGTCGACCACGTCATCGTACGACTACGACTACGAGCTCGTGCTCGATACCGATCGCTTCTACATCTACACCTACGACACATCGAAGATGCTGTGCTCCAGCACCGACTGCTCGTTCTTCTCGGAGAGCTACGAACCGGAAGTCGGACTCTGGCAAGGCGCTTCTCCGAAATCGACGGCGGGCTACACGTTCACCAAGGCCACGGGCTGCACGGGCACGGGCGGAACGGGCGGCAGCGGCAGCAGCGGCGGCACCGGCGGCAGCGGCAGCAGCGGCGGCGCGGCAGCGGCGGCAGCGGCAGCGGCGGCAGCGGCAGCAGCGGCGGCGAGCGGGTGCACGGCGAGCTACTGCTCGAGCTCGTCGACCTCGCATACTGTTCAGGAGGCACGTACCAATCGCTCGACTGCAAGGCGGCGTGTCTAAACGCCGGCTACGACGCCACGACGGGCTGCGGTACTGGGAGCGGGCAGAAGGCCTGCCTCTGCAAGACCTGTACGGATCCTTGCGGCTGCAACCCTATCCCGACGGCTACGCCTGCGGCGCCAACCTGACGCCCAAGGCCTCGGCGAGCACGCTCTACCTCTGCGCGAACAACGCGACGGCGGGCAGGTCGCCTGTCCCTACGGATGCCACGCTGGTGGCGTTGGCCAACCCGACTACTGCGAGCAGAGCACGAGCAACCCCTGCATGAACAACCCCTACAACGGCGTTGCCTGCGGCTCGAACCTCGCGGTGCCGCTGTCCGGAACCGCGCTGAACACGCTCTATACCTGTTCGAATCAGAAGACCGTGGGCCAGGTGTATTGCGCGTACGGCTGCTACGCCGCTCCGGCGGGCCAGGCCGACCACTGCAACTGACCCGCCGGTCACCCCTTCGGCTGCGTTCTTTGGCATCATGCGCCCATGAGCCGCGAAGAATGGAACGACCGCTACCGGACCGGCACGACACCCTGGGACCTGGGTGCGCCCGATCCGCACTTGGTGGAGCTCTGGGGCGCAGGGCGCATCGCTGCCGGCCGCGCCCTCGACATCGGCTGCGGTGCAGGGAGCGACGCGCGCTGGCTCGCCGAACAGGGTTTCCAGGTCGTCGGCATCGATCTCGCGCCGCTCGCCATAGAGCGCGCGCGGGGGGCTCCGCCGCCGAGCGCCGGATCGGTGGAGTTCCACTGCCTCGACTTCTTGAAAGAGCCCGTGCCGTCCGGCCCCTTCGATCTCGTGTTCGATCGCGGGTGTTTCCACGTGTTCGACGCCGCCGAAGATCGCGCGCGCTTCGCGGCCCGGGTGGCAGGAGCTCCTCGCGCCGGGCGGGCGTTGGGTGAGCGTGCTCGGAAGCACCGAAGGGCCGCCCCGCGAAGGCCCGCCCCGCCGAACGGCTCGGGACGTGGCGCTTGCCGTGGAGCCCGTGCTGGCGCTGGAGGAGCTTCGCGCGAGCCGCTTCCGAGTCGCCGGACCGGGGACGCCGTCGGCCTGGCTCTGCATCGCGACCCGCCGCAGCGAGCCGGCTCAGCCGAGCACTCGGCGCTGACGCAGGGGCTCACTTCTTCTTCGCCTTCGGTCGTGCGTCGGGCGAAAGCTCCTTGTTTCGCCAGTAATACTCGTTCTTCTTCCCACCCTCGTCGGTGAAGCCCACGGTGTCGACTTCGGCTTCGATGGCCACCGTGCCCTCGGGCACGTGATCTTGCTTCACGCACGAGAACTGAATCCGGCCTTCTCGCCGGGCTTCATCGGGCCGTCGAAGATGTTTCCTCCGCAGCTCTTGTGAGGTCGCGTCTTCTCGCCGTCCTTCACTTCGAGCTGCTTGCCGGTCTTGTCGTAGAAGTAGGCGACCACGTGGCCGTATCCGATGGTCTCCTTGGACTTGCTCTCGACGCGGAACTTGGGGCCCTTGTCGTCGGTCTTCCCCGTCCAAGTCACCTCCATCATGCGCGCGGTGCCCTTGGCCTCGCAGGGCTTGTCGAAGCTGCCGTCGCCCGCGGTGCCTTCGGGACAGTCGTGCTTGGGTGCCGGCGGCGTCGCAGGTGCAGCGGTCGAGGCCACGGGAGCCGCTGAAGTCGCGGCGGGGGCAGCGCTCGGCGCGGCTTTGGTCGGAGCCGGTTTCGGATCGTCGCAACCGACGACCAGCAGCGGAGTGAGGAGCAGCGAAACGGGGTTCCAGCGCAGGTTCATACGCCGAAGCTAGCCGACGGCGGAGCGGTTCGGCACCGGGATCTTCGGCGCCGGACGAGCCGCGCCAGGGAAGCCAGGGCGAAAACGACTCCAGCGCCCCGAGACGTCGCCGCCGCCGCGGGGGATCCCGCAGCCGCCGGCGGCGAACGGAGCGCCCGCGCCTGCGTCACCGGTTCCTCCAGCATCACGCCACTTCGACGCGTGTCGGAGGAAGCGCCAGCGTTTCTCGCCCGCGTGGCCGCAGTCCGTGCGCGTGAGGACACCGCCCCAACGCGAAATGGGTTACGGCTCCTCATCGGGCATGGGCTCGCGCACCACCAGTCCTTCGCGCGCACGCTGGGCGGTCGCGACCTGCGTGGTCGTGCTCGCCCTCCTGGCGACCGTGCTCCTCGCGCCCATCCTGCGAGTGGACGCCCCGGTCGGCGACGATTTCACTTTCATCGCGAGGGCCTCCGGGGAGCTGGGCACGCTCGAGTATTGGTTCACCCCTCACAACGGCCATCGCCTGGTGCTCCCCAAGCTGCTCCAGGGCCTCGCGCTCTCGCTCTCGGGTCAGCAGTTCTGGGCCCCGCGCTTCTTGGGGTTGGCCGCCCTCGCTGCCAGCACGGCTCTGTTCCTGAAGCTCGCACGAGAGCTGCGCGGTGAGCTCGAGATCGTGGACGTCGCCTTGCCGGTGCTCTTCCTCGGGCCGCGTTTGGTCTCGACCTTCGTCCACGCGTTCGACCTCCAGTTTGCACTGCACACCACGCTCGTCGCTCTCGCGCTGTGGTGCGCCCTCCGCGCGGCTCGGGGCTCGCCCGCCATGCTCGGCGGCGCCTGGCTGGCGCTCGTCGCCCTCGTGTTCATGGGCATGAACGGGCTCGTGGCCGCCGCGGTGTTCGCGCCCTTCGTCGGCGCGCATGCGTTCGATTGGGAGGATCCGGGGAGGCGGCGAAGCGCGAGATTCCTGGCGCCGCTCCTCGTGGGCGCCATCTGGCTCGGCGTCGGCCTCATGATGACCTGGGAGACCGCCAGAGCGGGCTCTGGCAGCACCCTCGCCAAGGCCAAGGCGAGCGTGCAGTTTCTCGCCATGGCACTCGGCCCTGCGGGAGCGAAGCTCTGGCCAGCGACGGGCGTCGTCGCAATCGTGCTGCTCTCCGGGCTCGTTGCCGGCCTCGGCCTCTTGGTTCGCAGGGCGAACGCCCCCGCCCGCGAGACGAGCCTGCTCGTCGGAGCCGTGAGCGCGACGCTCGCAGTCGCGCTCGCCGTGGGCTACGGGCGCGCGGGTTGGGGCGGCGTCGTGGACGCGGGTCTCGGCGAGCGCTTCACCTTGCTCTCGGTCGCTGTGCTTGCGCTCTCGCACCTGGTCTTGGCGCTGGTCGTCGCGCGCGCTGACGCTGGCGTCGGCCGAGTTGCACGTCGCTTGGCGTGGGTGACCGCCATCACGCTGTTCGCGGCGCAGCCGTTCGCGTTCGCCGATGCCCGCCGACGAGCCGGAGACTTTCGACGAGCTACCGACGAGCTCGCTCGACGCGTGCGGGCGGGAGCACCGATCTCCGAGCTCATGGACCTCGAGCAGGCGCTGATGGCACAGGATCGCGGGCAGCTCGCCTCCGACCTCGCTCTCGCCTGTGAGCACCGGCTCGGCCCCTATCGAAACCTCGAGCGGAACACGGCGAGCTGCTCCCGAGAGCCCTTCCGCACCCGGCAGCTCGAGCTCGGACCGGGCGGCGCGGAAATCGTCGAAGCGAGCTTTCCGACCCTCCGAACCCACGAACCGGAGTGCGACGGCGATACCGCGCGCTTCGGCCCGAGCTGCACCCGGGCCGCGCATGCACTGTGCAAGGAGCGAGGCTTCGATTTCGGCTTCGGCCCCGTGGAGAGCGCAGGGCCGCTGGCCGTCATCGTCTGCGCCCGCGGCCGCCAGGAGCGAGTCGCGCCCTCGGAGCTCGGGAGCGGGGCCGCCTCTCTCGGAGCCGCGCACCGCTGGTGCGGAACCCACGGCGCGCGCGCGGGCGCCGGCGTCCCACCACGTGGAGGTGAGCTCGCCCAGGTCGTGTGCTTCGAGCAGCCTCACGCGGTCCTCGTGGTCGACTTCAGCGAGCTGGAACGAAAGCACGGCTCCTGTTTTTCGCCGGCTGCGGCCGAGAGCGGAGATTGCGCAGCCGCCATCCACCGCCTATGCCGCGAACGGGGCGGGGGCAGCGGGTTCGGACCCGTCGCGGTCGAAGGAACGCGCGCCACCATCGTTTGCCTCTGATCGCGCTCAGCGCGCGAACGGCAACGTGTAGCCGGGAGCCTCGAAACGGTGGACCTCGAAGTAGCGGTCCAGAAACGCCAGACGCTCGCGGGTCTCGCGGGGGCGTGCGTCCACCAGGTTGACGAGCTCACCGGGATCGTGGGCGAGGTCGTAGAGCTCGACGCTTCCTGCTCGCAAGTCGCGGATCAGCTTGAATCGATCGGGAAACACGATGCCGCGCAGCGCCCGGCCCGATTCCAGCGCGAGCGGGCGCGTGAGCGGCTCTCGCTTGCCCGCCACCAGCGCCGAGAGGCTCTGCCCCAACGCATGACCCGGAGTCGGCAGACCCAAGAGGTCGAGCAGCGTGGGACCGACGTCGAGCAGCGAGACCGGCTCTTCGATCACCACTGGCCCTCGCCCCGGGATGCGGGCAAGAAGTGGGATCCGGATCTGCTCTTCGTAGAGCGAGGTCGCGTGGAGCAGCATGTCGTGTTCGCCGAACGCCTCGCCGTGATCGGCGCTGAACACGAGGGCGGTCCGCTGCGCGATGCCGAGCTCTTCGACGGTCTTCCACACGGCGCCGAGCGTCGTGTCCACGAGCGCAATCTCGGCGAGGTAGTCGTCGAAGCGAGCGCCGTGATCGCCGGCGCGATCGTAGGGGAAGTGCGGGTCATCGAAGTGGGCGTAGAGAAACAGCGGACCCTTCTGGTGGCTGCGCAAGATCTCCAAGATCACGGGCAACTGGTCTTGCGAGCCGGCGAAGCCCTTGGCGCCGCCGGGCAGCATGTGCTCGATGTCCATCCCTCGCACGAGCCCGTGCCGTTGGCTCGTGCGAGGCAAGCCCTGGACGCTGGCGGTGGTGAAACCGCGAGCCTTCAGGAGCTCGGGCAGCCGCGGAGTCGGGTCGAGATGAGGGAAGAAGTAGTCCGCCCCGCGTCCCGCCAGATTGGCCCATTCGAGACCCGAGTACATCGTGCTCGTGAAGAGCGAGGCGAGCGCCTGGGAGGTGCCGGGGGCGGTGGAGCGCGCCTCGCTGAAGTAGATGCCCTCGCGGCGGAGTCGCGCGAAGTTCGGCAGCCGCGCCAGGTACGCCGGGTTCGAGACGACGTCCGCCCGAATGCACTCGCTCGTGAACAAGAGCACGATGGGGCTCTCCGCGAACGAGCGGGGCGCGGACGGCGGGATCTCGGGCGCGTGCTTGCGCGACACGAGCCATGGGCTTTCGGTCCGAGGCCACTCGCTCCGCGCAGGACAGCGCGCGCGCGCCAGCCGCGGCGCAGGAAGTGGCTGCCGGTGGTCGATGTTGGCGCAGGAGCACGGCGTTCGGTGGCGGAACGAACGCCGCCACGAGCCCCGCGAGGAGCGACACTGCGAGTCCGAGCTTCGCTGCGCGGCTCGGCCGTACCGCGACGTCGGCCAGCGCGGTCCCGAGACCGAGCGCGCCCACCCACGCCGCGACGAGGTGGACGCCGGGGTAGTCGCCACGCAGGAGCATGGGGTTCACCGCGCCGATCACGATCCCGGAGCCAGCGAACACGAAGCGCTCGGTGCGCGTCGGCGCGCTCACCCGCATCGTCCAGACGCTCAGCAGAGCAGCGAGCAGGGCGAACATCCCGACGGAGAGGACGCTGGCAGGCAGAACGCCGGACAGTTTGCCCGCGAAGACCCCGAGATCTTCCCGGAGCAGCAGCGTCGCGAGCCCGAAGTAGCCGGCCGCCAGCAACGCGAGCCGAGCCTTCGGTCGTGACTCGAGCCTTCGAAACGAAAACAGTGTGAGCGCAGCGAGCACGCCGAGCAGCGCGAAGTGCCCGAGGTCGAAGCCCGCGTGAAGCAACCGAGTCGAGAGCGCATCACGGCTCCGGCCTCGAAGCCCTGCCGACACCGCGAGTGTCAGCAGCCCGTAGGCGACGAAGCCCACGAGGGCGGCCGAAGGTGGCGACGAGCGGAGCGCCCGCAAGCGAGCAGAGACGCCCATCGGTCAGGCGAGGAGCTCGCGGTAGAGGGCACGCCGCCACTCGAAGAAGCGCGCGAACTCCGGGCTGTCCGCGTAGCCGGGAACGCCCATGCCCGCCCAATCCGGGATCGCGAGCTCGCGGTAGTTCGGAAACTCGAGGTGGAGCGGAAGCGCGGCGGCCGCGATGTCGGCGAGCGTCGGTACCTCTCCGGTCAGGTAGCGAGAGCGGGACAAGCGCTCAGTGAGCTCGCTCAGCATGGCGCGCGTGCGCGCTTCGGATTTTTCGACGATGCGCCGCGCGGGCGGTAGGCGCATGAGGGGTGACACCGCGAGACCCGCCAGGCGACCTCGCCCGACGCCCGCCACCTCGGCTGCGATGAGACGTGCCACGTCGCGTGGTCGCTCGCGCACCAACCAGTCGAACCACACGACCGGTGCATACTTCCCGAAGACGTGGTCGATCCGGTCTTCGAGCTCCAGGACCTCGCGCCGTCGTTCAGGGTCTTTCGGCAGGAGCGCGGGCTCCGGGAACTGCTCGTCGAGGTAGAGGCCGATGGCGGTCGAATCGGCGACGACGCGGTCGTCGTGTTCGATGACCGGCAGCTTCCGTTGGCCGCTCAGCCGGCGGATCCGAAGCTGAGGTAGACCCAGTCGATGCTCTTCGATCCGGTAGTCGACGCGCTTGTATGCGAGGAGCGCGCGCCCCTTTTCGGAGAAGTGGCTCAAGGGAAAGCGGTGGAGCACGATGGCCATCGGCCGGGAGCCTAGATCCAGAGTGAAGCCATGGCCATGGCGCGGTCGGAGAGGGCGGGAACGCGTTTCCCCTTCTCCGCCGAGCCACGTATGATCCGGGCTCGCGATGCGGCGATCTCGGTGGGAGAAGCGGAACACGCGCGGGGGGTTCTTCCTGGCGCACGTCGCCCTGCCGCTCGTCGCGGGCGCGGCGCTCTACCTCCTGGCGCGGCCGACCAGCCTGGTGCTCTTCCGTTGGGCGGAAATGGCCGGATTCGAGGCGAGCGTCGCTCGCGCCCGAGACGCCACGCACGGGCTCTTGCCGCTGCTCCCGGGCTTCGTCCGCCTGAGCTTGCCCAACGCGCTCTGGGTGTACGCGCTCTCGAGCCTGCTCTCGGCGCTCTGGGACCACCGCGCGACCGCCGCGAGCCTGCCCTGGCTGGCCCTCGGTCCCGCCCTCGGGGCCGGCTTCGAGCTCGGACAGGCCCTCGGATTCGTTCCGGGGACGTTCGACCCAGTCGATCTCGCCCTCGTACTCGTTGCGAGCGCCCTCGCCCTTCGCGTCCCGTTCGGACGCCCCACCCTCGCCTCGATTCGGCCCACGCCATGAAGACCACGACTCGCCATCTGCTCTCGCTCGTCGCCACCGCCGCCTTCGTGACCTTCGCCTTCGGCAGCCTCAAACCTTCGCCCGAGGAAGAGAAGAAACGCGCGCAGGAGCAGCTCGACAATCGCGCCCTCTACGACGACTGGGTGAAGAAGGTCGGCGCGGCCTACAGCCTCGTGGCAGGAATGAACCTGGCGGGAAGCCCGGACAAGGCGTGCGACGGCCCCGCGCTGTTGAAGCTCGCGAAAGAGGACTACCAGCTTCGGCTCCCCACGGTGTACGGGCCGTACCTCGCTCGTTTCGCGTCGTCGAACCCCGCCGATTGGAAGGAGGACAAGGGTCCCTGGGCGTTCCTCACCGAGAGCACGTTCCGCGGCCACTTCGAGAAGCATGCCTCGGCACGCGACGCCTACGCCCTCGACGGCACCGCGCGCATGATCAAGAACGACTGGCAGAAATTCCGCTTCCTCATCGTGCTCTGGCCCGAAGACGAAGGCGCGAATCGCCTGCCGAAGATCACCGACACGCGCACCTTCGACTCGGGTTCGTTCAAGGGTTGGGTGCTCCTGCTCGACCCCATCGACAAGAACGTGGCCTGCCAGAAGCGCATCTTCGTCGAGAACGGCGAGACCGTGAGCTCGAACGAATCGTTCACCAAGAACCCGCAGAAAGCCGTCCAGAACGACTTCGAGAATCGCTTCGAGGCCGCCATCGAGGGGGCGCTTCCGCCCCAGGTGAAGAGCACGAACAACATGGGCGCGCTCTTGAAGTAGCCGAGCGATCCCGCGGTAGCGCGGCGACGACTCACCCCGAGGCCACTCCCATGCGTCACCAGCTCTGGGCGCCGACGATCCTCACCGGCTTCGTCCTCTTGCACGCTTCCGACGCGGCAGCCTGCGTCTGCGATACGAAGACGCGCATCTTGCTTCCAGCGGCCACGAACCTCGCGCCGCTCGCCGGGCCTTGGCTCGTGATGCACCCGGGCGACGCCACGACGTCGCTCGAAGACGAGCTCGGCAATGCCCTACCGGCGAGCGCGGCGCGGAGCTACGCCGCCGACTCGCTCTGCGGACCGCGTTTCGAGCTGATCGTGCCCGACGCGCCTCTGATCGCGAACGGCTGGTATCGGCTGTCACTGGTCGGGCCGAGCGGCAACGACACGCGGGCCTTCAAAGCCAGCGAGCGTTCGGCGCGAACGCTCGAGCGAAAGCTGACGGTGTCCCTGGAGAGCGTCGTCGCCGAGACGACGTTCCCGACGGACTGCTCGAACCCGAAGTACGACGGGCTCCACTCACAAGGCGCCTTCGTCGCGCGTCTCGAGGCAGACGCCCCTGCCCTGCTGTTTGTCTCGATCTCCGCGGCCGACTCGAGCTTCGGAGAGCTGGTCGCGGGCGGGGCCAGCCTCGGCCCGAGCGAATCGTCTGCCTTCGCCGTGACGACCGCGGCCGAGGCGTCCGTCCTCGACTCGACACCACGGGGTCGTGCGCGCGAGTGCGTCGTGCGCGACGCTCGACGTCACGGTCGATCAGGAGCTTTGCCCCGCTCCAGGCAAGACCCTCGGGTCGGAGCAGACCGTCCAGCGTGAGCGATCACGCCCGATCCGAGAGCCGCCTTCGGCGCCCATCGACGACAGTTGCGGCTGCCGCACGAGGCGACGGGGAACCAGGCGCAGGGCTCGGCTTCGTGCTCTTCCCACCAGCGCTCGTCGCGCGAGGGCGAAGCCCTCGGCGTCCGGCTCCAGGGAAACCCGACTTCGAGCTCGGCTTCGGCGCCGACCTTCGGGATCTCGAGCGGCGAAGTCGGCCGTGGTCGAAGCGCAAGACGCGACCGGGGTCGTCGAGGCTCTCGGGGAGAATCGGTAGCGGATGCGCCGCGGCGCAATCTTCGAGCTCCATGATCTCCACGGACAGCCCTTCGACGTCACGACGCTCACCGGCTCGAAACCGGTTGGGCGGCGCGTCGGGGCGCTTCGGGTCGTAGCCGAAGAGTCCGTCGCCCGGTTTCGCGACCCGGAGCTCGAGGACGTCGTCCGCGACGCGCAACACGCGGATCGGAACGAGCGCGCTCGTGAGCGTGCGATAGCTCTTCGGTCGCGGGCTACCGTGCTCGTGCCGCACGCGCACCGGGTAATCGATGGCAACCAGGTCGCCCGGGAGGTTCAAGAGCACGAGGTCCTGCTCGGCCACGCGCGCGTCGTCGATCTCCGAGTCGTAGGACGCGGCGCGGAGCCGCGCGGCGCTCACAGCGAACGCCCGCGACTGGTCGCGGCTCGCCCACGCCGAGAGCGGGAGGTGCAGCACGAAGAGCGGCAGCCCCACGAGCAGGAGAGCGTAGCTCCCGAAGCGTCGAGGCCCGTCGCGGTTCGTGAAGCGCCGAGCGGTCGCCCAGAAGGCCGCAGCGAGCACCAGGCTCCCACCGAGGCTCGGCAGGAGCAGGAGCCGAACGCCGGGGACGGTTCCGGCGAGGGGCACGAGCCCGAGCACGGTGCCGAGCGCGTAGCCCGCCATGCGCTTCGGCAGTGGGCCAGGCGCACCCGCCAGGGCGCGCCACACGAACTGGGAAACGGCGAGGACGCCGGGCACGACGGCCCAGACGAGCAACGGCAGCGTAGGAACAGCGCCACGTAGACCGCCTCGCCCGGCAGAGCAGCAGCTCGGTCGCGAGCATGGACGGAACCCGATAGAGGACGCCTCGCAGAAACGCGAGCAGCGCCTCGAGGCTCGGAGTACACGCCTCCACCCGCCGCGCCGCAACGTCCGACGACGTGGACCACGGCGTAGACGACGGCGGGCGCGAGCACGAGGGCGAAGCGGCGGACACGCACCTTCGCGGGTGATTCGGCGAGAACCTCGCAGCCGAGCAGGAACGAAAGCACGAGGATGGCGTATTCGCCACCGAAGAGCGCGGGCACATGAAGAGCACGACGCGAACCGCGGATCCACGCGACAGGCGCTCTTGGTGGCCATGATAGGCGGCGAGCGTGAGCGCGCCGAAGGTGCCGTGACCAGCGTGGCGCGGTTGCAGAGCCACGCCACGGGCGAGACAGCGAGACGTCGCTCGCGACCAGCGCCGTGTCGCCAGCAGCGCGGCCGGGATCAGCAGAGGCGGTGCGCGAGCTCGCGAAATGCAAAGAGGAACGCCACGAGCCAGGCGAGGGAGTGCAGGTGCATCCCGAGCGGCGAGAGCCGGTACGCGCTGATCGAACCCAGGCAGGAAGGCTCGGCATGCGCTGGCACCAGGAGACTCAAGCGCAGGTCCTCGGGCATCCACCACGGAAGCGTGCCGCTGGCGGTGAGCGCAGGCATTTCCGAGGCGTTCCGAAAGAAGGCGTACAGGTCCCAAGGGGCGCGCCGAACCGGGTATGTTCCGTCGAGCATGGCGCGCTGGAGATAGTCGTCGGCGAGCAGCCCCGTGTGGACGCCGGGCCAGTGCAACGCGACGGCGAAGGCGACGATGACGACGAACCCGGCGAAGGCCGCGACATCGGCGCGACTCCGGCCGCTGGTCATGGCTGAGCTGGCCTCGGGCTCGCGCGGGCAGCGACGGCGCGGCCTCCCTCGCGGGGATCGGCGAAACCGGCGGCACCTCGTCCATAACCTGCAACCGCCTGCGCATCGCCATCGCGGGATCGTCTTCTTGCTGATGGCGTGACCCATCTTGCGGAGCGCATCCAGCGTCGCCTTGGGAGGCGGGCGGGCGCGCTCGTAGCGGACTTCGTCGGGCAAGAAACTGTGATGGAGGCGACCCGCCTCCACGCTTTGGTCGAGGGGCATCCCGTGATCGACCAAGTGATGGAACACCTGGGCGATGGTGCTCGGGATGGTGTCTCCGCCAGGCGATCCGAGCACGAAGCGAAGCTCGCCGTTAGCCGTGACCAGAGTGGGCGACATGCTGCTCGTCGTGCGCCGGCCAGGCGCCGGCTGGTTGTCGCCGACGCTGGCGAAGGAGGCGACAGGTTGGTAAGTACGATGCCGGTCCAGGCACCACCAGCTTCGCACCGAAGCCCGCCGGGCGTCGTCGTGAGGCTCACCGCCATCCCGTCTGCGTCCACCACCGAAGGTGTGGCTGGTGTACTCGAGCTCGCGCAGGCCTCGGCGTAGAGGATACCTTCTCGGAAGGAGTCGGGCGCTCGGGATCGATGGGCGGGCGCGCAGGCGGCGCGCGTCTCGGAAGCGCGCGAGCTTCCGGGCGAGGACTCTCCCGGCGCGATGGAGTCCGGGTCGACGACGCTGAAGCGCCGGTCGGCCTGAGCCCTGCGCGACGCTTCGAAGAGGTGAGCATCACCTCCGCTTCGAACGCTTTCCGCTCGGCGCCGCCGAACGCGCCAGGATGCCGAGGATTTCCTGGAGCGCGACACCACCCGCCGAGGGCGGCGGCAGCAGATTTCGACGGTGAGGCCGCGATAGAGCTCCAGCGGCTGGCGGAACTTGGCCTGGTAGCCGCGCAGATCGCTCTCGTCGAGGACTCCGCCTGCCCGCGTTCACCGCCTTCGCGATGGCCGCTCCGGTCCTCGCCCTCGTAACCCGACACGCTCGACGATGCGGGCCAAGACCAGCGCCAGGTCTTTGCGCACGATCACCGTCCTTCTCGCGGTAGGGCTTGCCGCCTTGCCGAACTCGGCGCGGGCAGCGGGGTTCTTCGTTGGCCTCCTTCAACTCCAGAGACAGGGTTGCCGCTTCGCGCGCTCCTCGGTGCCCCCGCTCGACCAGGCAGCGCGCCGGGCTCGACGACGTCTTTCCAACTGCGCTTGCCGAACTTGCGATGCACGGGCTGCCGAGACCGCGCACCGTGCCCGGCACGCCCACCGAGAGCGCGCCGCTTCCGTCCGCGCCGATCATGCGATCGAAGAGCTCGCGCGTGAGCTTCGCCGGCGCGGTCTCGCGGAAGTCGAGGGCGCTGGTGGGACCGCCGCGCGGTCGCACGAGGAGGAAGCCGCCGCCACCGAGGTTCCCGGCGCTCGGATGGGTCACGGCAAGCACGAACGCCACGGCCACCGCCGCGTCGACGGCGTTGCCCCCCGCCTCGAGGATCTTGGCGCCGACCCTCGACGCTTCTGGATCGACGCTCACGACGACGCCCGCGGGACCGGCCGTGGACTTCTTGCCGGCGCCGGCGAGCACCGGGGGAACGACGTTCTCCGGTTCCTCGGCGGCGCTGGGCGGATCCGGCGGGGGCGGCAGGCTCGCTGCGGACGAAGCCGAGGGCGCCGGCGCGGGAGGCGGCGCGCTCGTGGCGCTCGGCGCCACCGGGTCCGTCGGAACCGGTGCGCTCGGGTTGGCACAACCGAACGCGAGAACGCAGGCGAGAACGAGGCGCTTCATGCGCGGCCTTTCGGGGTCGGCAGCAAGCGCCGAGGGCGCGGCGCTTCGGAAGGCAACACGCGGGGAGCCGCCACGTCCAGGCTCGGTCCGCCGCACGCGAGTCGTTCGGCATAGAGCTGGTAACGCAGGTGCAGCCCCGAGAGCTTGATGGCGACGAGCGCGGGAAGCAGGCCCACACCGCACAACATGACGCCGAAGATCGAGAGCGCGACGCTGGCGGGCACGAACACGAGGTACGCGCCGAACGTCCGCCTGCGGAGTGGACGCGCCTCGCGCCAGGCTTCACCGAGCGCCACCGCGTCGGCGAGTCGCTCGGTGAGCTCGGCTCGGGTCAACATGGAATTGAACACCACCGTCACCATGCCGAGGACCGAGATGGCGAACGACAGCCCGGCTGCGATCATCGCCAGGGGAACGACCAGGGAGCCCGCGGCGAGTCCCGCGGCGACGAAGCTGGCGTTCAGAATGAACGCCAAGAGGCCTGCGACGGACCAAAACACGCCGACACCCAGCGCCTCGATGAAGAGCGAGGCACCGCCGCGCCTGGCGTAGTGGAGGAAGTCGCGAAGCCGAAGCGTCGGAACCGGATCCGGATGTTGGGCGACGAGCCGCTTCTGGATCTCGGCGGCCCAACCCTGGATCGCCAGCGCGCCGAGCACCGGCACGAGCAACCAGAGGCCCCCCACCAGCAGACTCCGCCGGTCGTCGAAGGCAAACGACAGCGCCTCACTGACCCGGGCGGGACGGGGTTCGGCCGGGCCGGGCGCCAGCCGCGCGGGCACTCCGAGGGGCGGCGGCCGCGACAGCTCTTCGTCGGGACCCGGCTCGGACACTTCAATACCCAGGAGCGGCCGGCCGAGCTTCGGAAGGGAGCTGTTGCGGCGGCTTGAGCGTGAACGGCTCACCGCCGCGCGCGAGGTACTCCGCATAGATCTGATAGCGAAGGTGCATCGCCGCGATCTGCACGACGACGACGGCTGGGTAGAGGCCGAGGTAGCACAGCAAGAGGCCGACGAGGATGATGCCGAACGCGAGGAACCCGAACAGGATGTTCTTGATCAAGACCCGCGAGAAGGTGGCCTTGGAGTAGGCCATGATCTTGCCGAACTTCAGCGACTCGCCGACCTCTTCGCTGAGCTCGGCCGAGGTGTGCACGGCATTCACCACCACCGTGAGCATGAAGATGAAGAGTACGCCCACGAGCAAGGCAACCACCCCGAGCACGATGCCGACGACGGGCTCGTTGGTGGCCGAGGTGGCGAGAAACACCACGAACCCTGCGGCGGCCATCAGCGCGTAGGTGAGCAGCAGCACCGGCAGCGTGATGATGAGCGACGTGACGAACACCGCGAGCCCGCGCTTGATGTATTCGACGAAGTCGTTGAAGTCGATCTTGGGCATCGGGTTCGGGTGCCGCCGAACCAGGCGCTGGTGGGCCTCGCACATCCAACCGGAGAGCGCGATGGGGCCCACGATGGGGATGAGGAGGAAGACGATCCCGAGGAGCAAATTGGTCTTCAGGTTCTCGCTCTCGAACACCGCCTTCACGGCGCGAAGCGCGCTGACCCCCGGGTCGTCGCCGGGGCCTGGGGTCACGTACTCCGCAGGCGCGGGGCTCGGGAGCTGGGGCTGCCAGGGCGGTTGCATCGGGGGGAGCCTACCCCGCTTTGTCCGGGACGCGGAAGCGATGGGCAGACGGACCGGCACCCGGCGGTTCCGACACACGAGGCCCGGACCATCCGGGCCCGGACCCTGATGGCGGCTCGCCGTTCGTGGATTTCGATTCCATCGCCGATGGGTGACCGGTCATGTAGCCTGCGCGCGCATGACGGAACGCGCTTTCGTCCCCCTCGCCATCGCCGTCGTGACGGTGAGTGATACACGCACGATCGAAACCGACACGAGCGGTGCGCTGCTCGAGAGCGAGCTCACCAAGGCCGGCCATCGCGTCGCCGAGCGCGTGCTCGTGACCGACGACCTCCTGCTCTTGCGCGCGACCTTCGCCCGACTCGTCGCCGA
Source organism: Polyangiaceae bacterium (assembly GCA_046351435.1). Lineage (GTDB taxonomy): Bacteria > Myxococcota_A > Polyangia > Polyangiales > Polyangiaceae > JADJKB01. The sequence continues at coordinate 53,483 of JAXLYN010000033.1, read as the reverse complement.
CCCGCAGGTGGACGTGGTGATCGCCACGGGGGGCACCGGCATCACGGCGCGGGACGTGACCCCCGACGCACTGGCTCCCCTGGTGGACAAGCCGATTCCCGGCTTCGGCGAGCTCTTCCGATTCCTCAGCTACGCCGACATCGGCGCGGCCACGATCCAGTCCCGGGCGGAGGCCGGCCTGGCGGGAACGACGCTCGTGTTCACGCTCCCGGGCTCGACGGGTGCGTGCCGGCTCGCGCTCGAGAAGATCCTGTTGCCGCAGCTCGACTCGCGCACTCGCCCGTGCAACTTCGTCGAGCTCCTGCCGAGAGTGAAAGGCACCGCGCGCGGCTGACGCGCGGCGCGTTCAGAACGTGCCGCCCACCGTTGCCTGGCCTCCGCCCTGCACGTAGGCCGGCGCGACGAAGAGCGAACGCACCGGCGGTCGCGCAGAGCTCTCGCCTTTCGAGCCGCCGCTGGTCGCGAGGAGCACGATGCCGACACCGAGACCCACGGCACCGACGCCGAACGAAATCGTCGAGAGCGTCGCCGCACTCTGGGCTTGGTCTCGGAGATCTGCGCCGGCGGCGTCGCATTGATTCGGGTCGCTGCGACCGATGGCGCTGCCGCAATGATCGTTCGAGTCGCTCTTTTTCGAGAGGGCGCGCAGGCCGAAGTAGCTGCCGACGCCGACACCGACCACACCCACACCGACGGCCACCCAACCGAGGGTCGAGCTGCCCTTGCCCGAAGGCGCGGGCTCGGGCTTCGGTGGTTTCTCCGGCACCCGAGCCGGCTCCGCTGCTTGCCGCTTCGCCGGAGAGCTCTCGGCCTCGAGCGCCGGGACTTTCAGGCGGGTCGTGCCCGCGGAGGCCGCGATTTGGACTTCTTGCTCGAACGGCTTCTTTCCGGGACCGCTCACCTTCACGCGATGGGCCCCGGGGTCGATGGGCAGCGCCGTACCGAGCGCCGCGCCGCCGAGGCTCGTGCCGTCGAGCTCGACACTCCAATCCTTGGCATCGGCGGGGAGCACGATCTCGAGCCGCGCGAGCTTCGACTCCAGGGAGTCGGCGGACTTTCGCGCGAGCTTCTCGCGCTCGCTGCTCTTTTCTTTTTTGGCCAGAGCGGCCGCCTCTTTGAACTCGGCCCACGCGCTCGCCGTCTTGCCCGCCTTCTCGTGACAGGTCGCGAGGTTCAAGAGCGTGCCGAGACGCTGCGAGAGTTTGTAGCTCTCCTCGAGCTTCGGACACGCCTCGGCGTACTTGTCTGCCTTCATCAGCTTCTTGGCGTCGTCGAACAGCGCGTCGGCGGCTGCTTTCTCGGCGCCCGAGGCCTGGGCAAACGCCGAAGCGCCGAAGAACGACACGACAGCGGAGAGAGCGAGGCTCGCGAGCGCGCCGCGGCGACAGGACGAGAGTGCGAACTGGACTTCGTGGGACATCAGTACGAGTCGTCCAACAGGTCCTTCTTGCCCGGTTTGGCGCCCGGCGGCGAGACCCGCGCTTTGCCCGCCGCACCCGCGCTGGCGCTCGGTTGCGCGTTCGCGCTGGGGAGCGCGCTCGGGTTGGGCGCCGGGGCTGGTTCGCTCGCGGCCGACGCCGGCTCGCTCGGCAGCGCCGAGGGCGCCGCGATGGCGGGCGGGGCGGGCTCGGCCGGCGGGGCTGGAGTCTTGGCGGCGCTGCTCGAGCCGGGCGCCACCAGGGCAGGACGGAGCACGAGAACGTGCCAGCGATGCCGAGCACGAGCGCCACGCCTGCGCCGATGAAGAGCCCCCGGCAGCGCGGCCGAAGTCGAGCTCGCTGCTCGTCAGCCCACCGACCGTGCCCTGGGAAGGCTCTTCGCTGAGCTTGGCCCGAGCCAGTGGCCGCGTCAGCTCGTCGGTCACGCTGTCGCGCTGCGCGACGGCCTCCGGTTGTGTCGCCAGACCGAGTTGGCCATCGACGAGCAAGGCGGTGATTCGCTGCACGCTCGGCTGCGACGCCGCGCTGCCGAACGGAGCCAGCGAGAGCGCCAGCTCGGCGACGTTGCGATAGCGGCGCTCTCGATCCCGCATCAGACAACGCTCGACCACGCTGGCCAGGCCTTCCGGCACGTCGGAGCGCCGCGACCGAATCGACGGTGGCGCGTGGAGCAAGACCTTGCCCAGTGTCTCGCCCATCGTCGCGCCGGCGAACGGGGTCGCGCCGTCGAGGAGCTGATAGAGAATCACGCCGAGTGACCAGATGTCCGTTCGCGCGTCGACGTTCTTCGCGTTCTGCACCTGTTCGGGCGACATGTAGCGAGGCGAGCCCAGCATGGTCGACGTCGAGGTCAGATCCTCTTCGACGTTCTCCTCCGTGGCCGCCAGCTTGCTGATGCCGAAATCGAGCACCTTCACTTCACGCGGCCGACCCGACTTTTGGTAGAGAAACAGGTTGGTCGGCTTCAAATCCCGGTGCACCACGCCGACCGCATGGGCCTCGGCAATCCCCTCGATGGCCTGGAGGATGAGGTCGGCCGCTTCGGAGACCGGCAGCGGCCCGCGGTTCTTGAGCTCCTGGCCGAGGTCGTGCCCCACCAGGTGCTCCATCACCATGTAGGGAGTCCCGTCCGGGAGCGTGCCGCAGTCGAATACCCGACACACGTGGGACGAGTCGATGCGGGCCGCCGCGCGTGCTTCGCGCAGAAAGCGCTCGACTGCCGCTTCGTGCTCCGCATCCGAGAGCAGGAACTTGATGGCGAAGCGCTGGCCGAGCTGGACGTGTTGGGCACCGACCACGACGCCCATGCCGCCGGCAGCGATGATCTCCTCGACCCGATACTTGTCGGCCACGAGCTCGCCGACTTGCACCGGCGAGCGCTCCGCCGCGCTCTTCCTGGGACGGGCAAGCACGCCAGTGCCGGATCCAGAACCCGCACCCGAGGACATTCCGCTCAGAATACCGGCCCAGACTTCGGCTAGCAAACGCCAGGCGGTGATCGGAGCCGAATCGGCTATACTTCACGGTTCTATGGGGAACTCTTCGACGTGTTTGCCCGTTCTCGCGGTTCTGGCTCTCGGCGCCGGCTGCGGCCTGATCGCGGACATCCAGGATGGACAGGTCGTCTCCACGGGAACCGGAGGCAGCGGTGGCGCGACCGGCGGCGCCGGCGGCGCGACCGGCGGCGCTGCCGGCACCCCGAGCGGCGGGACGGGTGGCGCCGGTGGCTCCACAGGCGGCGCTGGCGGCTCGACCGGCGGCGGCGGCGCCGGAGGCGCGACCGGAGGAGCCGGGGGCGCCAATGACGCCTACGCGAAAGCGGTGCTCGAGGACATGCCCATCGCGTACTATCGACTCGACGAAGCGCCGGGCGCGACGACGGTGGCCGACTCGTCGGGCAACGGTCACACGGGGGCGGTGGTGGGCGGCGTCGTGCTCGGCGCGCCGGGTGCCATCTCCGGCCATACGGCGGCTTCGTTCGATGGCTCCAGCTCCATCGACCTCGGTGACAATTTCGATTTTGCCGGGACTTCGTCGTTCACGCTCGAGGGTTGGATCTGGCCTTTGGCTTCCAAGGGCGCGTTCTTCGCCAAGTCCATCCACACCGGCAGCTACGACGGCTGGCTCGTTGGCGAAGGCACCAGCGACTTCCAGGCCTTTCGCGGCACCGGCGTCGTGACCTCTTCGCCGCTCGACAAGACGAAGTACACGCACCTCGTCGTGACCTACGACGGACTCACGTTGAACCTCTATCGCAACGGCCAGCTCGCCAAGAGCAGTTCGACCACCGCCCCTGTGCTGAACCATGGTGCGTCCGCCTTCATCGGCTACGGCGAGAACTGGTCGCACCTCGTGGGCAGCGTCGACGAGGTCGCGTTCTACGATCACGCACTCACCGCCGCGCGGGTTGCCGCTCACTACGCGGCGAAGTGACTCAGGCCACGAGCCACAAGTCCGGATCGCGCTCTGCCCACGCGGCCAGATCTCCGACGACGGGGCAGACCACCGGGACCCCCAGGGCGCGAGCCTCGCGGACCACGCTCGGCGCCCCTTCGCGCCGCGACGCCGACAGCACGAGATCGGCCGCGCGAATCCAGCTGAGAGCCTCCGAGCGCGGCCGCCGACCGAGGAAGGTCACCGTGGGAAAGCGCGCGCGGAGCACCGCTTCCGACGGGCCGTCGCCGAGCACCACCACGCGCACGTCGGGCACCAGCTCGAGGGCGGCGAGCGCGACGTCGACGCGCTTTTCGGGCACCAGGCGCGTGGCCAGGAGGACCAGCCGTGCGTCGCTCGCGTCGACCCCGTGTGCGCGGCGGGCCTCACTTCGACTCGGCGCTCCCGACACGTCGACCCGAGCGGGCTCGACGCGCACGCGCTCGGCGAGCTCGGGAGCGGTGCGCACGAGCTCGGTCGCGAGCTCGGCTGACACGCAGCGGACCTCGACCGAGCGGCCAAGCCAGGCTCGCGCCATGCGCGAACGAAGCGTGCGCGGCAAGCGCGCAAATACGCGCACGTCGCTCCCGTGGGCCACGATCTCGAGCGGGGCCGCGCTGATCGTCGCGATGGGAAAGGCGCTCGGGACCAGGAAGTGCGCGACCACTCGATCGTGGGGCAGCCGCGCGAGTCGTGCGCGCGCTCCGTGGACGAAGGCGGCAGCGCCGACGATGCGCGTCGGGCGGGAGCGGATGCGCGACAGCGCACCGGGCCAGCCGAAGGCTCCATGGTGTTCCACACCGAGCACCTCGACGTCACCGATTCGGCGCGATGCACCGGGCGCGATGACCTGCACGCGAACTCCACGCTGCTGAAGCCCGCGCGCCTCCGCCTCCACGAAGTGCCCCGCCGCGTCGCCGGGTGTTTCCGGGAAGGACGTGGTGACGAAGACGACGCGCTCGCTCGTCACGTGCGGGGGATCTCCCCGAGGGCCTCTAGCCCCTCGGCACCGTGGATCGCGAGCAGGTCGCCCAGCTGTCGCAGATAAGCGAAGGAGTAGAGCCCCCCGTCGTGGCCGTCCCCCCACTGGAGACCCAGGGCGTAGTTCCCGACCTGGTTCACGTCGCGAAGCTCGAGATCGCCCGGTTCGACGAAAGCGATGCGACCCGAATGGCCCTGACAGGTCGCACACGGACAGAAACCCCTAAGGATTCTGTGCGGATAGCTGTGCTCCTGGCCGTCGGCCCAGCGGAGTTCGAAGACCCGAGCGCCGTGGGGCGCGCGGACGCGGGTGGGGGTGATCCTGGAATCAGTGGCCATCGCGCTTGAAAATCCTCCCTCCGTCTGCCATATCCCGCCCTCCCGTGACTACTCCCAGCGAAGCCGTTCAGTGCAAACCCCTCGAGGTCGTCGTCGGTGACAAGGGCATCGAGCGGGCGATCAAGCACCTCAAGCGCAAGATGGCGGCCGAGGGCATCCTTCGGGAGCTCAAGCGCCGCCGCCACTACATGAAGCCGTCGGTGAAGCGCCGCAAGAAGATGAGCGAGGCGGCTCGCCGCCGGCGCAAGCGCCTGCGTACGGACGACCGTCCGTGAGAAGGCAATCGTGGCCGAGACCCGACGCGGTCCGTCCACACTGAGCGTCCACGCCGGCGAGCGGCGGGACGTGAGCAACGCGCTCGAAGCACCCCTGGTGCTCTCGAGCGCTTTTGCATTTGGGAGCGCGGACGAAGCGAGCGCCGCGTTCCGAGGCGAAAACGCACACTACATCTACGGCCGCTGGGGCAACCCGAGCGTCGAGGAGCTCGAGCAGAAAGTCGCCGCGCTGGAAGGCGGAGCCGAGGCCGTCGCGACGGCGAGCGGTATGGCCGCGGTGACCGGCGCGCTGCTCTCCCTCCTCCGAAGCGGCGACCACGTCGTCGCTCCCCTGGCCTTCTACGGGGAGAGCGCCCGCCTGCTCCGCGAGCGCCTGCCCGACTTCGGCATCGAGTCGAGCTTCGTCGACGCGCGGAGCGTCGATTCGTACCTCGCCGCGTGCCGCCCCACGACCCGCGTGTTCTACGCCGAGTCGCCCGCGAACCCGACCCTCGGCCTCACCGACCTGGCGGCGCTCGCCGAAGCCGCCCACTCGCGCAACGTCACCTTGGTCGTCGACAACACGTTCGCCACGCCCTACTGCCAGAACCCACTCGCCCTCGGGGCAGATTTGGTGGTGCACTCGCTGACGAAAGCCCTGGGCGGTCACGGCGACGCCATTGGAGGGATGGTGGTGGCGGACGAGGACCGCGCCAACCGGGTGCGCGATCTCATCGTGAAAGGGCTCGGCGGGGTGCTCGCCCCGTTCAACGCGTTCCTGATCTCCCGGGGCATCCGTACGCTGGCGCTCCGCCAAGCCCAAGCGTCGCGCTCGGCAGGGGTCCTGGCCGAGCGGCTGCAAAGCCACCCCGCGGTCGAACGCGTCCACTATCCGGGGCTTTCGGATCACCCCGGCCACGCCGTGGCCCGGCGCCAGATGCGCGCCTTCGGCTCGCTCCTCTCCTTCGAGCTTCGAGGGGGCCTCCCGGCGGGCCGCAAGCTGCTCGAGGCGGTGGGCGTCATCACCCACGCGGTGAGCCTCGGCGACGTCCGATCGCTCATCACGCACCCCGCTTCCACCACCGCTTCGACCATGCCGCCCGAGCTCCGGGAGCGAGCCGAGATCCGCGACGGGCTCGTTCGGCTGAGCGTCGGCATCGAAGACGCGGAGGACCTCTGGGCAGACCTCGAGCAGGCCCTCGGCTGAGCGCGCCCTCGGCGGCCGACGAATCGGAAAACTCCGCAGGATTTTGGGCCAATTGGCCGGGCGGGTCGTAGCGTCCGCACGACGATGCCGCTCCCCGCTCCGCGTGCCAACGTGCGTCTTCGAGGGGTTGCCACGGCCGGTCGGAACGAGCCGGCGAGCAGCCCTTTTGCGAGCCCGCCGCCGAAGAGCCTGCCGCGCAACGTGCTCGTGCCCAAGTCGGCCCCGAGCCAAGAGCCGGGCCCCGTCGCCAGCGAGGCCCCGCCGGCGCCGAGCGAGCGCGGCCCCATCGTCCGGCTCCGCACGCTGCTCGTGCTCTCGCTCCTGGGTCTCGCCGGCTTCGTCCTGAAACCGCGGGTGGAGGCAGCATGGAAGCTCCACGCTTCGGCCAATGCGCTGGCGAACTACGCGCTCTGCATGGTGGGCCCCACGGGGCCTGCTCTCCTGCGCGACAACTCGCCGGAGTTTCGCCTGCTCGTTCGACGGCGGCTCGTCAGCAGCGAAGCCAACGAGCGACCGTTTCAAGACTGCGCCAAGCTGGCGCGTGACCTGACCGAATCCGCTCAGGCCGAGCGCGCCCACCGGGCGCCAGCCTGGGCGTTCGCCGAGTTCGGCGGAGCGGCGCTCGACCACGGCAAGCCGGAGCTCACGCTCGTCGACCTCGGAGTCTCGAGCCATCACTTGGCGGATCTCGCTCGGCAGGCATACCCCTTCGTGCGTGGCGGGTACGTGAAGCTCGTCAAGCCGAGCATCGCGGCCCACGAGGCCATGCACCCGGTCGAGACGGCGCGGCCAGCGCTCGGGCGCGGGTTGCCCGCGTGGCGCGCTGGCTATCGCGCAGTGGGCGAAGTCGAGGGCGTGCCGACCGTGGCGTTTGGTCGGGGTGCGACGCTCAACGTGTTCGCGTCGTCGGATGCAGGTCTCACCTTCCGACCGGTGCCGGCACGGGGGGTCGAGTCCTTCGCCGAACGGTGTCCGGCCGGTGATCGCTCCTTTTCGCTCGCACTGAGTGGAGAGGCTCGGACACTGGTCGCGGTATCCCAGGGACCCGACGGCCCTCCGCAGCCGAGCCCCATCGGTTCCGCCGACGCCGAGCTGCTCTCCCTCGCCTGCGATGCGAAGGCGCTGGTGGTGGCTCTCAAGACCGACTCCGACAAGGACCCGAGCCTCGTCGTCTGCCCGTTCCGCGGTCGCTGCATCCCGATGCAGCTTCCTCGCTTTCCGGGCGTCGGAATCGCTCCTGGCAAGGATCTCGATCTCGCGCGTGTCGATGGCACGACCATCGTCTCGGTGCCGATGGGCGGGCTCGTGCGTGTCGCGTCGACTCGCGACGACGGCCACTCATGGACGCCGTTCACGCTCGCATACGACGACGCGGCGCACGCCGACTTCCGCGCCGACGTCCGCGTTCCGACGCGCCTCATGACCCTCGGCAAGCGCGTCTTGCTGCACGGGGCTGCGCAGAAGCCGGGCCAGAGCTACTCCGTGCTGGTTTCGGACGACTTCGGGGCGAGCTTCCGCACGCCCGACGCGCCGGTCACACCCGTCGCGGCGAAGTGAGGCAGCCGCCGCGCCTCGTTCAAGAACCGAGGCAACCGAGCGAGATGTCGACCTTGGCCTTGGTGTCGAGCTGGACGATGGTGCAGCTCGACGGACAAAGCAGGATCGACTTCGGGTTCGCGTTGTTGTCGTAGTACCAACCGCCCCCGGCGCAGGCCGCGGCGTTCTGCACCTTGGTGAGCTTCTGCGCCGGTGGGTTCCCTGCCGGGAAGTAGCTCACTTCGACCTTGGTCGGATCCACGATGCCGCCGTCGGCCGTGGGCATGGCGAACTGGCACGCAACGGCGCTCTTCTGGATCGCCGCCAGCACGGCGCTGAACGCGGCGGGGTTGCCGTTGTCGACGTCGTAGGAATAGCAGGGGCTGGCGCCACCACCAGGATTCGAGTGCTGCGACGCTCCGCCCAGCGCAGCGATGCTGTCGAGCTTGACGAAGTCGGCGCCGTCCATCGGTAGGCGAACGTCTTGATCTTGTCGGTGAGGAGGTGGCTCTGGACGATCCGGCCAGGGTGGTCACGTTGGTGGTGCGGTCTTCAGGCACGCCGTCGGTGATGAACACGCCGATCATCACGCGGCCCGGCTGCTGATTCTGCGTCGTGTAGGTCGCGAGCCCGTGAAGCGCAGCCTCCAGGCGTGCCACCGCTCGGACCGTTGGTGTTCAGCGACTGCTGGAGCAGGTTCAGGTTGCCCGGGGCTGCCCGAGAGGGACATCGGCGACGGCACAGCTCGCGCCCGTGGGCACTCGCCCGCGTTCTTCAACACTTGAAATGCTGGAGCGCAACGCCAGTGCCGGGGGCGCGGCCTGGAAAAACTGCGAGCCGCGTTCACCCCGTAACACCACTTGGACGTGGTGGCCTGACCGATGTTGCAGTCGCCCATGCTCATGGAGTTGTCGAGCATGATGTACATGTCGAAGCGGAGCAGGCTCGGCACCGACGGTCGTCGCCGCGCACGCATCCCCGACGCTTACATCGTCTTCCACCGGCCCGTCGTAGTTGAAAGAAACGTCGGGATCCCCGCGTCGCCCCGCAGCGCCGCCTGTTGCGCTGCTGCCGCCGGCGCCACCGCCCGACGTGCCACCGCTCGACGTGCCGCCATCGGCTTTGGAAATGCCGCCACCCGACGTGCCGCGCTCGACGTACCACCGCTCGACGTGCCACCGCTCGACGTGCCGCCACCCCCGGCTCCGCCGTAGCACTCGCTCCACCGCCACCCGAGCTGCTGCTGTCGTCGCGGAGCTGCTGCGGGCTGCGATCACGCCCAAGACGCCCAAGACGGCGCGACCGGCAAGGAACGGAAGCCCCATGAGCTCCGAGTCTCCGCCAAGTCGATCGCCCTGCGCAAGGTCGAGCGACGCGCGAGCGCCGGCTCGGCTCGGACTTCGTGTGAGCTCGGGTGTCGTGTTCGCCTACGAGCGCCCCATACGGTTTCACGAGGTCGACGCCGCCGGCATCGTCTTCTTTCCCTTTCTGACCATGGCCCACCCGAGGCCATGGGTCTCTATTTTCTCCCCTCGACGGCGGCTACGGCCACCTGGTCACCGGCCGCCGTATCGGCCTTCCGGCATTGGCTCTGCACTCCGACTTCCGAGCGCCGCTCCGCGCTACAGCGATACGACGCTGGTGGAAACCAGCGTGCTCCATTTCCAGAAACGTCGCAGTCCGCGCTGCGCTACCTGTTCGTCCGGAAGCACGATCGCGTGCTCTCGGCCGAGATCCGCCACACGGTGGTCTCGACGGATCTCGTGCACCTCGAGCTGCCCGATGCCGGACGACGACGCGCGTTGCAACCCGCCTCGACCCGAGCGTTCACGGACTGACGCGCGCGGAGCGGTCGCGCTCAGCGCGGCCGGCGAGCCATCGTCGCGAGGGAGCGGCGTACCCAGCCGCCGTGGACGGTTGCGCGGCGACCACCGGATCGACTTCGCCCGCCAGCACCACCAGGCCTGCACTTCCAGGCCGCGCCGCGTCGCGTTGGGCTTGGGCCCGCCGTCGAGCAAGGCGAGCAGCCGTCGCGAGGCGACCAACGCTGCGGGCCAGGCGCGGCGTTCGACGTACCACTCGACGAGTCGCTCGAGCCGCTGTCGGGTGGGTTCGAGCTCGACGCTGCTCTCCGGGTCGCGGAACGCCTCGCTCACCACGACCCGCGCTTTGAGCACGTGCGCGCCCTTCTTGTGCGCGGGCGCGCACGGCCGGGATACGCGCGGCGGTGTCGTACCGCGTTCCGCTTCGCCGAGGTCGCCGTCGACTCGCGCACGCTGGCAAGCTCGAGGTACGCTTCGCCGTAGCTCGAGATGAACCGTATCGCCTCGTTGAGCTCCATCAGCACCGAGCGCCGCGTCGCCGCGGCGCCGGTGCTCGAGAGCTCGCCGCAGATGCTCGCGCGCCGAAGCCCGTCCCCACGGTTCGCGCGGTGGCGGCTTCGATTTCTCGACGCCGGCGGCGGCCGCGGGCGCGGGTGCGGGCGCCGGGCCTTGGCGGGATGGAGCCACCGGCGTCGCCGCGGGCGGGTCCGGAAATCGCATGGTGGGCTCGGCCGCTGCACCTCGGGTCCCGACGAGGGCGAAGACCAGGAGCCGGGCCATGCGCATCGTCCCGCGAGAATAGCACCGCCATTCGGCTGCGCGCGTGTGGGCGTGCCGCCGCAGGGTGCGTCCCGGAAGCCACGGCGAGCCAGCATCCAAGACCGCCCGCGGGTGAAAACCCGGGGTATACGCCGGGCACGCCCGTTGCTGACGGGCGCCCTGAGGAAGGTCATCGATGCCCGCTCGCTCCCCGGAAGCCACCTGGCTTCGTCGCCATCGCCCCGTCTTGGTCGCTTGCGTGCTGGTGGTCGCCGCATGCGTTCCCGGCGGCGCCACCATGCCCGCCGTGAGCCCGAGTCGCACGCTCGAGCTCGGGAAGGGAGAGGGCGGCAACGCCGACTCGGGCCCGTTCCGAGTGGTGTTCGCCGGGCCGACCGGCGAAGCCGTGAGCGGCGCCGAGATCAGCGTCGTGTTCAGTCGACCGCTCCGCGCGCTCGAGCTGGCGGGCAACGAAGCGCCTCCGCCGGTGCAGCTCTCACCGAAGCTCGATGGAAGGTGGCAGTGGGTCGGGACGCGCGCGCTGGTGTTCGTGCCCGCGAGCGGGCGCCTGCCCGGCGCGACCCGCGTCGAGGTGGAGGTGCCGAAGGGAACCCGCGCCCTCGACGGCTCGACGTTGGCCGCGGCGCATCGTTTCTCCCTCACCACGCCGCTGCCGAAGCTCGTGCGCTCCACTCCGAGCAGCGGCGCCCGCGGGCTCGAGCCGAAGACGGTACTCGACCTGCGCTTCAATCAGCCCATCGATCCGAGCGTGCTCGAGCGGGCGAGCACTCTGGTCGCTTCCATGGGCAAGACCACGCGTCCGTTGGCGTTCAGCGTGAAACGCCCCGACCCGAAACAGCGCAAACACTTGGTGGTCACGCCGACGGCCCCGCTGCCGATCCACGCCAAGCTCGCGTTCACCATCGGCGCGAGTCTCGTGAGCGAAGAAGGGCCGCTCCCGGCCGGAAGCGCGGAGTCCGTCCAGTTCGAGACCTACGGGCCGCTCAGTGTGGAGCGCGTGAACTGCAACCGCGACACACCCAACGGCAATTGCATGCCGGGCGCGGGCTTGAGCCTCGAGTTCAGCAACGCCGTCAAAGTGAAGGACCTGCGCAGGATGGTGAGCCTCACGCCCAACCCCGGCGTCGAGTGGGAGACCTGGCGGGACGACGACGACGACACGAGCTACGCGAGCCTGCCGACCAAGCTTCGGCCCGGAACCACCTACACGCTGCGCGTGAGAGGCGAGCTCACGGACCGCTTCGGCCAGCGCCTGGGGAAAGCCTACAGCGAGTCCATCGTGGTGGACGATCTCTGGCCCACGGTCGAAATCGGCGTCTCCGGTGACGTCATCGAGGCGAGCTCGCAGAAGGCCGTCAGCGTCGGTGCCGTGAACGTCAAGCAATACGACCTCGTCACGGCAGCGTTGTCGCCGGCCGACCTCTTGGCCCTCGACTCGGATGCGTCCGGTGAGGCGCGGTTCACCGAGCTCGCCAAGCTCGGCTCGGCGAAGAAGCGCGTCGTGCGCCCCGCCCTGCCTCAAAACACCCTCGCCAAAGAGGCCGTCGACCCGGCAGCGGTGCTCCCGGGCGCACACCGCGGGCCGTTTGCGCTCGGCGTGCGCTGGGTCGAGCGCGAAGCTGGCAAGCGTGCCGGGCGCAGCGAACGTGAACGCATCGGCAGCGACGTGCGCATCCTCCAGGTTTCCGACCTCGCCATCAGCGCCAAACTGTCGAGGCACGGTTCGATGGTTTGGGTCTCGCGCCTGTCGAACGGCGCTCCCGTGGCCGGCGCCAAGGTGGAGCTTCATCGCAAGCAGGGCGCGGCCAAGACGTACGACACGGACAGCCGCGGACTGGCGGTCATCCCCAAGGCCGACTACGAGCCGAACTTCGATCGCGGAGCGGCCGAAGACCGAGCACTCTTGGTGGTGCGGAGCGGCGACGACTGGGCCTTCCGCTACGCTTCGGAGCAGCTGTCGTCCTGGCGCTACGGCGTGAGCACCGACCTCAGCGGCAACCAGCGCCACTACGGCATGCTGTTCACCGAGCGCGGCATCTACCGCCCCGGAGACTCGGTCCAAGTGAAGGGCATCGTGCGCACCGAGATCCCCACGGGCAACGCCATCCCCAAGAACCTGGGCGTGCAGCTCATCCTGCGCTCTCCCGACGGGGAGGAGGTTTCGAAGCAACGAGTCGCGGTCAGCCGCTTCGGCACGTTCAACGCCAACGTGCGCGTGCCGAAGAGCGGCTCGCTCGGGAGCTGGCAGCTCCGCGCCGAAGGCCTGGGCGAAGATCAGAGCATCAGCGAGTACTTCGAAGTCGCGGAGTATCGGCCCGCGGAGTTCAAGGTCGCGGCCGAGAGCGACCATCCGACGTACGTGCGCGGCGACCGCGCGCGCTGGACCGCGCGCGGCGACTACCTCTTCGGTGCGCCGATGGGCCGCGCAGGCGTGCGCATCGCGGTGAACCGCAGCCCGACCTATTTCGCGCCGCCCGGCAGCGAGGACTTCGTCACCGACGGCGCCCAGTTCTTCGCCGACCTCGAAGAAGGCGAGTCACCGTCGCGCGAACTGAAGACCGAGACCGGGAAGCTCGACGCCAAGGGCACGCTTTCGACGGAGCTCGAGCTCGCGCTGCCGAGCCAGCGCGGGCCCGAGGTCGTGAGTTTCGACGCCGAAGTGACCGACGTGTCCCGCCAAGCGCTGAGCGGCGGGACGAGCGCCGTCGTGCACCCCGGCGCGTTCTACGTGGGGCTCTCGCGCCTCGAGGACTACTTCGTGGACGCGCCCGGACAGCTCGTGACCAAGGTGCTCACCTTCGCACCGAGCGGCGAGAAGGTCTCCGGCAAGAAGGTCCTCGTCGACCTCGTGCGCCGCAAGTGGACCATCGCGCGTCAAGACGCGGGAGGCGGCCGCTATCACTCCGTCTCGAAAGCAGTCGACAGCGTGGTCGCGAGCTGCAACCTGGTGAGCCAAGCCGAGCCCACCGCGTGTACGCTGCCGGTGAAAGAAGGCGGCTACTACCTGGTTCGGGCGCGCGCGAGCGACGAGCGCAAGAACCCCATCGAGGCCGCGCAGAGCTTCTTCGGTATCGGCGCCGGCGGCATGAGCTGGAAAGACGGCGACCAGCAGAAGCTCGAGCTCTCGCTGAACAAGAAGACCTACAAGGTCGGCGACAAGGCTCGCATCTTGATCAAGTCGCCGTACCCCGAGGCGGAAGCCTGGGTCACGGTAGAACGCGCCGGCGTCTACAGGTCCGAGCGCAAGAAGCTCACGGGCCCGACCCCCACGGTGGAGGTGAACATCAGCGACGACCTCCGGCCGAACGCCTTCGTCAGCGTGCACCTGGTGCGCGGTCGCACCCAAGCGCCGCCTCAGGACCGCGCGAAGGCCGACGTCGGTGCGCCGCAATTCCGCGCGGGCTACGTCGAGCTCGCCATCGACCCCGAGGCGCGGCGGCTGAAGGTCGACGTGCGCCCCAAGCAGACCGAGCTCAAGCCGGGCGCCACCGCAGACGTGGAGCTCCGCGTCGTGGACGCGCAAGGCAAGCCCAAGAGCGCGGAGGTCACGCTCTACGCCGTGGACGAAGGCGTGCTCAGCCTCATCGGCTATCGGACGCCCGATCCGCTCCCGGTGTTCACCGCATCGCGGCCGCTCCAGGTCGCCACCATCGAATCGCGCGACACTCTGGCCAAGCTCGGCCTCGACCTCGGCAACGTCCTCGGCCTCGAGAAGGGCCGCGAAGGCGGCGGTGGCGGCGAGGGCCGCACCGCCCGACGAGACTTCCGCCAGAGCGCGTATTTCAACCCGACGCTCACCACCGACGAGAAGGGCTTCGCCAAGGCCAGCTTCAAGCTGCCTGGAGAGCCTCACCACGTTCCGACTGATGGCCGTGGCCACGAGCCTCGATGATCGCTATGGCTACGGCGAATGCGCGTCGTCGCGAGCCGCTGGCTGATGGCACGCCCGGCGCTGCCGCGCTTCGTGCGAGCAGGAGATCAGATCGACGCCGGAACGTACCCTGAGCGCCAAGGGCTTCGGCCCGGCCAACGTCACGGTGAGCGCCAAGGTGGACGGGCTCGAGCTCGCCGGCGAAAGCCAGAAGGTGGTGAAGCTCGAGCGCGACGCTTCGGTCGAGGTGCGCTTCCCCATGCTGGCGAAGCAGGCCGGCCGCGCCAAGCTCTCGTTCGACGCGCGCGCAGAAAAGGAGTGGGACGCAGTCGAGGTCGAGCGCGAGGTGGAGATCCCCACCGTCATGGAAGCGGTGGCGCTCTACGGTCAGACCGAGCGGGCGAGCGGCGAGCAGCTCGGGAGCCTCGACCAGATCCGGCGCGACGTGGGTTCGCTCAACGTGTCCATGTCGAGCTCGGCGCTGGTGGGCCTCGACGCCGGCGCCGAACAGCTCGTCGAATACCCCTACGGCTGCACCGAGCAGCTCTCGAGTCGACTCTTACCGCTCTTGCCGCTGCGCGAGCTCGCTCAGGACTACCACTTCGCTCTGCCGAAGAACACCAGCGCCATCATCGAGAAGACGGTGGCGGACGTCCTCGGTCGGCAGCGCGGGGACGGCGGCTTCGGGATGTGGCCCGACTCACCCGAGAGCTCTCCCTGGGTGAGCACCTACGCGCTGTGGGTGCTCCACCACGCGAAGTTGCGCGGAGCTCACGTGCCGCCGCGCGCCCTGGAGCAGGCCAAGGCCTTCACGCGCCGCTACTTGGAGGAGTCTCGCGAAGACGAGCTCTGGCTCGCGACCGCGGCGTTCGTCGTCGACGTCTTGGCCGAGGTCGGCGCGCCCGACACGGGCTACATGAGTCGCCTCTACGAGAGCAGAAAGAAGATGCCGCTCTTCGGCCAGGCGCTGCTCTTGCACGCCCTCGCGACTTCGAAGCAGAAGGCCGAGATGGTCGACAAGATGACGAGCGAAATCGAAGGACAGCTCCGCATCGACGGCAACTCGGCCTACGCCAACGAGAACACTGGCGACGACTACGCCGTCTTGATGGACTCCACGGCACGTACGAGCGCGCTGGTCCTGCGCGCCCTGTTGCGTGCTCGGCCGAATCACGCGCTCGGCTCGAAGCTCGCACGGGGTCTCGTAGCCGTACGCCGTGGAGGAACTTGGCGTTCGACGCAGGAGACGGCCTTCGCACTCCTCGCGCTGGACGACTACCGCCGCGCTCAGGAGAAGGTGGTACCCGACTACGACGCCAAGATCTGGCTCTCGGGCGCGACCTTGGCCGAAGCAGAAATGCGCGGAAAATCCCTGCAGGTCGTGGAGCGCGAGATCTCGACCGCGAAGCTCGGCGGCGGCGGCACGCTGGTGTTCGAAAAGAACGGCGCGGGGACGCTCTTCTACGAAGCGCGCCTGAAGTACGCGCGCAAGAATCTGCCGAGCCAGCCCCTCGACCGCGGGTTCTTCGTGCAGAAGACGCTGCGACCCATCCAACCCGACTCCATCGTGGATGCCCTGCGGTCCATCCCAGACCAGAGCGTCGCTCGCCTGGGCGGAGGGGACCTCGTGCTCGCCGATCTCGTGATCGTCACGCCCAGCGCCCGCGAGTTCGTGGTGATCGACGATCCGCTGCCGGCAGGGCTCGAGGCCGTCGACGCCAACCTGTCGACGACCGCGTCGTGGCTCCGCATCCAGCACTCGGGCGGCGAGGAAGGCGCCGAGAGCTGCGCCGACTGCGACGACGAATTCGACGACCAGGTCGCCCACGGCTCGGCGTTCCTCGACAGCTGGTACCGGCGGGAATTGCGTGACGACCGCGTGGTGTTCTTCGTCGACCACATGGCAGCGGGCATGTACCACTACCGCTACCTTGCGCGGGCGACCACCATCGGCCGCTTCGTGGTGCCGCCGACGAAGGCCGAAGAGATGTACACGCCGGAGACCTTCGGGCGCACGGCAGCGTCGTTGGTGGAGGTGCGGTGAAGTCGGCCCGCTCGCCATCGAGCCGCGCCCTCGTCGCGGTGCACGCACGCGCGTGGCTCGCGGCGCTCCGGCGTTCGGCGTGGGCGCGAGCGGCGCTCGGTGCCCTCCTCGCGCCGGTCTTCGCCCTGGCCGTGGCGGCCGTGTTCGAGCCCCTGCCGGAGGCGCTGCGTGGCGTGCGCCCGAGCGACGACCCGAGCTTGCGTGTGCTCGACGGCGAGCGACGCCTGCTCGGTGACGTGCGCAACGACGCGGGCCGGCTCGCGCGCGGCGTCTCGCTGGCCGAGCTGCCACCCGAGGTACCTTCGGCCATGCTCGCGGCAGAAGACGCGCGCTTCTACTCCCACCCGGGCATCGATCCGGTGGCGATGGGACGCGCAGCCCTCCAGGCGCTCTGGCACCGGCGGGTGGTGTCGGGCGCCAGCACCCTCACCCAGCAGCTCGCACGCAACGTGGTCCCTCGCCCGCGCACCCTGGGCGGCAAGCTCCGCGAGATGGCCATCGCGCTCCGCATCGAGGCCAGCCTGAGCAAGCGGCGCATCCTCGAGGAGTACTTGAGCCGCGTCGAGTTCGGACCGGGGATCCAAGGCATCGAAGCCGCCAGCCGTTACTACTTCGACAAGCCCGCCCAGAAGCTCAGCCTGGCGGAGGCGGCCACTTTGGCCGGCATGCCGCGCGGCCCGAGCCTCTACGACCCACGCCGTGGCACCGAACGCGTGCAGCGCCGGCGCGATCGAGTGCTCGCGCGCATGCTCGAACGAGGCTGGGCCAGCGAGGAGGCCGTGCGCATCGCCCAGGCGGAGCCCGTACAGCTGACGCGCGGACGCGCCGAAGGCGGCGCACCTCACTTCGTGCGCGCGCTCGAACGTGGCCTGCTCGAGCCCGCTCTGCGCGGGGAGCCGGTGGCCGAGGTCGTGACGACGCTCTCGCTGGATCTCCAGCGCGAAGTGACCGAGCTCGCCCGCGGCACCGTCGAGCGCATCGAAAGCGTGGATGCGTCGGCGGCGTCCGTCATCGTGATCGACAACGCGAGCGGAGACATCCTCGCCTACGTCGGTTCGCCCTACTTCTCCGATTCGGCTCGCCTTGGACAGAACGACGGCGTGCTCGCGCTGCGCCAGCCGGGCTCGACCCTCAAGCCCTTCGTCTACGCAGCAGCGATGCAGAGGCTCGGTTTCGGAGCCGAGACGCTGCTGCCCGACGTGGAGCTGCACTTGCCCACGCCCGAGGGCGACTACTCGCCCAAGAACTACGACGGACGCTTCCACGGCCCCGTGCGGCTCCGCGAAGCGCTCGGCAACTCGCTGAACGTCCCGGCGGTCTTCGCGGCGCAAGAGGTCGGCCCCGACGGCGTGCTCGCGGTCCTGCACGCGGTGGGCTTTCTGTCCCTCGATCGCTCGCCGAGCCACTACGGCGCCGCCATCGCGCTCGGCGATGGCGAGGTGACCTTGGCCGAGCTCGCCAACGCCTACGCCACCCTGGCTCGCGACGGCGCGTATCGACCGCTGCGCGCCGTGAAAGAGGCCAAGCTGTCCGGCGGTGGCTCCCTCGTGCTCCCGCCGCGCGCCGACACCCAGGCGATCCCGCGCGAGCTCGCGGTTCTCGTCACCGACATGCTCTCCGATCCGAGCGCGCGCGTTGTCCTTCGGTCGTGGCAGCGTGCTCGAGCTGCCCTTCCCGGTGGCGGTCAAGACCGGCACGTCCAAAGGCTTCCGCGACAACTGGACCGTGGGCTACACCCGCGAGCGCACCGTGGGCGTCTGGGTGGGAAACTTCGACGGCCACTCCATGAATGGCTCGAGCGGAGTGACCGGTGCGGCGCCGCTGTTCCGCGACGTGATGCTCGCTGCCATGCGTGGACGCGAGCCCGAACCGCTCGCTCCACCCGAGCTCCTCGCCGAGGGTGAAGTCTGCGCGCTGAGCGGGAAGCGCCCTTCGACGCATTGCGCCCATCGCGTGAGAGAGCGCTTCGTGCGCGGGCGCGAGCCGGCGGAGACGTGCGATTTTCACGTGGAGATCGCGGTGGATCCGCGGAACGGTCTCCGCGCCGGCCCCGCGTGCAGCCACGTCGAACGCGTCACGGGCGAGAGCTTCCCGGCACGCTACGTGGCCTGGGCGAAGAGCGCAGGGCGCGCCCTCGTGCCGAGCGAGTGGTCCCCTGCTTGCCCGGGCACGGAGCCGAGGAGCAGCGGCGAAGTGGGGCTCAGCTATCCCTTCCCGGGCGCGCGCTTCGTGCGCGATCCGAGCGTGCCGCGCGCCAGCCAGGCCATCGTGCTCGCGGCGCGCGTGCCTCACGACGTGACCCGCGTCTCGTTCCACGTCGACGGCCGGCGCGTCGCCTCCGAGGGCGCCCCGTTCCGCGCACCGTGGGCGCTCACGCCGGGCGAACACGCGGTGCACGTCGAGACGAGCGACGGTCGCGCGAGCGCGCCGGTGCGCTTCAGCGTCGAATGACGGGAACGGCTCTCGGAAGTCTTGCGCGCGTGCCGGGTTCTCGCGTGAGGCTTGCGCGCTCCGAGGCCCACGCGTGATGAGGCGGTAGCGCCGGTCACGACGAGAGATTCCGCTGCCGTGCGTGGACCCGGAGCCCGCTCGCGCCCAACCACGAACCCCCCGAACCGGAGGAGGCACGAAACGTGCTGGTCGCCTGGCGAGTCCTCGGAGTCGAAGTCCAAAGGAGCGCCATGAAGATGCGATTTTTCCTGACGGGCGCGCTCACGTCCCTGGTCAACCTCACGCTGCACGCGCTCACCTACTTCCTCTGGCTGAAGCAGTTTTTCCGGACGCATCCCGCCGGCAGCGAGGAGTTTCAGCGTCAACTCGTCAAAGACGCGGACCACCTGGTGCTCTGGGCGTTGGCGCTTTCGGCGCTGGCGTTCGGCTACCTGATCACCATCGTCGTGAAATGGTCGGGCGCCAAGGACTGGAGCTCGGGCCTAGGGACCGGTGCCATCCTGGGCAGCCTGTGTTGGGCTGGGATGAACTTCGGGCTCTACAGCTCGGCCAACAACTTCTCGCTCGCAGGCACGCTGGTCGACCTGGTTTCCAGTGCTCTCTGCATGACGTTGTCCGCCGGCTTCGCAGCGTGGCTGCTGCATGCCGGTCGACGTGCTCGGCAATCGCCGGCACGGCAAGACGCGAATCACGCCGCGGAGCAGCCGAGTCGCTCTTGGTCGGAAACGAGGGCGTAGGCGATGGGGCACTCCACGATGGCAACGTAGGGCCGCGCCTCCGCGTTGAGCGTGACGACCGCAGCGCCATCGGGGTGGTCGCGAAAACTCGTGCGGAGCGCGCCGATGGCGACCCCTTCGAGATTTTCGAAGCCGGCCGCGCGGGCAAGCTCGGCGTGGGTCCAGCTTCCGTCGGGATCGGCGAAGAAGTCGGCCGGAATGGACTCGAGCGGTAGGTGGTAGCGGGTCACGCGGTACCCCGAGGCGGTGATGCAGGTCTCGACGCGCGTGGGATCGATGCAGTTCAGAGCGGCGGCGGTGCGAATCGGCAGCAGCATGGGACCCATTCTACGCCATTACTGAACAGATAGACAGTACACGAATACGCCTTTGAGATCCGATGCTTGCAGCCCCAACGGGCGGACGTCGCGCTCAGCCTGCCAGGCCGAGCCGGCGGCGTGCGTCGGCGTATTGCTCGCTCACGCTGAACACGGCGAGGTCTCGCGCTTCGGGATTTCGCACGATCCACTTGAGACGTTCCGCGGGATCGCTGGGCAGCCCCTCGGGGTGCCCGCTCGCGACGGCCACACCGAGCAGGGCGGTCGCCGGGGAGCCGAGCGCCAAGAGGCCCGTGCGATTGCCCCACTGGTTCACTGCGGTGCCGAGCTGCGAAGCGCGGTTGCCGATGGAACCGATGACCTCGAGCGCCAGGACCGGCACGTCGTCGTCGAACTGACGCACGAGCGCGCTCTTGAAGCGCTGCTGGTGCTCGGCCACCTTCTTGGCATCCACGCCTGGCGGCGCCCAGCTGGGCGCGAACACGCTGAGCAGGCCGGCCACCATCGGCCAGAGATCGATGGGTGCAGCCCGAGAGAGCGCGGCCGTCCGCGACTGGAGCAGCTTGAGGCTGCGGAGCACGAGGAACGTGCGAGCGGCATCGTCGGCGGATTTGTCCAGGAGCGAAGACCCGAACACGAGGCGCGGAGGCGCAGAGCTGGCGGGCGCGCACACCGGACCGAGCGCCGAGGAGACGTAGACCTCGACGTTGTGCACGCCGAACGCGGTCGCCATCTGTTGGATCTGCTGGGCGAAGCCCACCGCTTCGGCGGGCAACGGCGTCGCGCGGATCGAGCGCAGATCGAGGGCGTAGGCCGCATCGAGCGGGTCGCCGACCTTCTTCAAGAGCGCGCGGAGCGGCAGCGTGAGGAGCTCGGGCGCCAGGAGGTCGTCGAGCCGAGCATCGCCTGCCGCGAGCCCGGCGCCCGGGAGGTCGGGTTCGGTACCGTTCAACGCCGCCAGCGTGGCGTTGGCCACCCGCGCCGCGTCGGTTCCGCCGCGGAGCTCGGCGACGGTGGCGAGCGCTTCGAACAGCGTTGCGTCGAAGCGCCCCGTCCCCAGCGCGCGTCGCGCGTCGTTGGCTGCACGATCGAGCAGCACGTTCAGCGCCGTGGCCTCGCCTCCGCGCCGATAGAACTCGGCGAGCGCGCGCAGCACGGCGCCGTCTTGGGGCCAGGTCTTGCGAGCCTTGTCCAGCGTGCCCTCGGCTTTGCGCCGGTCTTTCAGGATCTCTTCCTGGACTCGCGCGAGCTCGATGGTGCGGTCACGCTTCTCATCGGGAGTGCCCGCCCGATTCAAGAGCTCGGTCTGGAGTTCGATGGCCTTCTGGGAATCGCCGAGCGCGCCGTGCACGTACACGAGGCGCTCCATGGCACCCACGTCGTTCGGGATGCGCTTCAGCACTTCGCGATACGAAAGCTCGGCTCGCTGGGCATTGGGGAGCTGGTTCTCGTAGAGAGCGCCGAGCTTGCGGTAGATTTCCGCCTGTCGCTCGGGCTCCGTGGCGTGACGCGCGAGACGAATCCACGCCTGCTCCGCGCCTTCCCAATCCCCGTCGTGAACGGCGAGCTCGGCGAACGCGTCCAGCGCGTCGGCGTGATCGGGGTTCGCGTCCAAAGCGGCCGCGAGGGCCTGCCTGGCAGCGTCTCGATCGCCGATGTCGGCGAGCGCCTTGCCGCGCGTCACCTCGAGCGCCACGCGCTCCTCGGGATCGTCGGTCAGGTCGATGCGGCGTTCCAGCAGCTCTGCGAGCTTCTCGCGCTCCTCGCGTTGCACGTACAGCGCGCGCAGGCGCGAGAACACGTCGGCGTGCTTCAGATCGAGGGTCGCCGCCGCCTCGAGGGCCACCTGACCGCGCTCGGCGTCTCCGACCTTGTCGAGCCAGAGCACGGCGGCACGATGCCAGGCGTCGAGCTGGTGCGCTTCGACCTTGCTGGCCCCTGCCAGAGCTTCGAGGGCCTCGGCGGCGCCGCGCGACTCGCCCAACCGCTCGAGGGCGTCGGCTTGCCGCCGGAGCGCCACCCAATGATCGGGCACGAGCTCCACGGCGCGATCGAGCAGAGACTTCGCCTCTCCGAGCTCCCCCATGCGGAGCGCGGCTTCGCCCGCGCGGAGCGCCAAGGTGGAGGCGTCGATGGCCCGCGCGACGCGCTCCGAGAGCGCCTTGTTGGTGCGCAGCGCGACCGTGTCGTCGTGGCTCTCGCGGGCGGCGACGCTCAGCGTCCGCAACGCCCAGAGAGAAGGGGGATCGTGGGCAGCGGCGAGCTCGGCGAGCTCGCGCACCCGATCGCGAGCCCCCGCCTTGATCCGGAGCCTCGCTGCGAGGATGGCGTGAGCCGTGGCCTCGTTGCGATCGAGCAAACCTGCCAGCGTGGCGGCCACCGATTCGAGCTCGTCGGCGCGTCCGCTGCCGAGGTATGCGTGCTCGATGGCCCGGAGCGCCGGAAGGTGCTTCGGGTTCGCCTCCAAGATCGCGGACTGCCAGAGCAGCGCACTCGACGCATCGCCGCGGGCTCGATCCAGCTCGCTCAAGCGCTCGTACAACTCGCGCTGGGCGGCAGGGTCTGCGGCGGCTTTGGCATCGGCGAGCAGCTGGGCCGCGAGCTCGGCGCCCGCCGCGCCGTGGGGCGCGAGGCGATCGGCGGTCACGCGGGCGAAGGCGCTGGCTCCGGCGGCCGCGGCTGCGTGAGCGGCGCGGGCCGCCGCCGCGAGATCGTCGGCGCGCTCGAATTCGAGGGCCGCTTCCAACAGCAGACGGGTCTTCTCCGCTCCCGACTCCGACCCGGCCACCTCTTCGCGCCAGGCACCGCGCGCCGCACCACCGGCGGGGGACATGCGCTCGTGGAGCTCGCGCAACCCGACGTCATCGGGCCGCGCCGAGACCGCGCTGGCGAGGAGCTCGGCCGCGCGCTCGCCGTCCGAGTCGACGACGAGCCATGCCTGCCGAATGGCGTCGAACGCCTTCTCCATGGCGTCGTCCGCGCTCTCGCGACGGCGGTCGAGCCACGCGAGCAAGTCCCCCGCATGTCCGCGCAAGCGAGCGTGCTGCTTGCCGAGCCGGTGCGCGAACGGAAGGCCGGGGGCGAGCTCCGCCGCCTTCTCGAGCAGCGGCCCGAAATCGCTGGAATCGAAGCCCAGTCGCAGCGCGGACTCGACCAACAAGAGCGCCTTGTGCGCCTCGTCTTCGACCGCATCGGCGAGCCCCACGAGCAAGTCGGCGGCGGCGTTCGGTGGCGCATTCTCGCTGAGGGCGCGCGCGGCCGCCTCCGAGCCGGGGTCGGCGCGCAACGCAGCAGCGTACTCGCGAGCCGCCGAATCCGGATCTTGGCCGATCTCGTGGATCAACCCGGCTGCCAGCCGCCGGTCGCGTTCCGGCACGTCGTCGCCGTCGCCGCCCCAGCCCGCGACCACGTTGGCGACACGGAAGGCAGCGCCCGCCTGCAGCGCAAGCTCGGCTTCGAGGACCGGCACGAGCGGATCGTCCGCGTGCGCGATGGAGTACGCCTCGGCGGTCGAGCGCAGCAGGCCCGGCTCCGCGTTCTCGGCCTGTGCGGCGACGAGCGCGCGCCCGAGGGCGACCGCCGCGCGGCTTGCCTCCTCACCGCTGACCAGCGTCGCAGGACCATCGGCCGGCGACGACGCGGATGCGGCCGCCGAAGCCAAGGGGGAAAGCCGAGGATCACTCTCGAGCGCGTGGAGCCAGCGCTGGACCAACGCGCGCCCACCACCGGTGAGCGCCGCGAGCGAAACGAGATCGGCATCGGAGAGGCCGCTTGCCGAAGCGGTTGGTGCTTCCAGGAGGCTCGCGATGGCCTGCGGGTCGCCCGCCTCGAGCGCGCGCGCGGACAAGGCTCGGGTCAACGCCGGACTTTGCTCCTCGGCCGCCAACTGCCTCAAGACCTCGATGGCCTCGCTGCGCGTTTTCTGGTCGGTCGCCAAGAGCGCGTGGGCCAGCCAGAGCGCGCCTTTTTCGAACCCGGGCAGGACCGCGAGCTCGCGCGTCGCGCGGCCAGCTCCTGCGCGGTCTCCGCGCTCGAGCGCGCGTCGTGCCCGCTCGAAGGCTTGAGCCGGGCCGCCCTGACCCGCCTCGAGCGGCGCGTCGCTGCGCAGGCTCGCGAGCTCGGCGACGGCAGCGGCGAGCGGCGCGAGCTCCCCGGTCAAGCTCGGGTCCTTGCTCGGCACGCGGTCGCCTTGAGAGAGCTCGAGGCCGAGCTTCATCACCGAGCGGCGCGGGTCCTTGGGATCGAGCTTGTGGAGCACCTCGAGCCGGCGCTCGGTCTGCGTGGCGTCCTTGGCGATGAAGCGCGCGATCTCGGCGCCCACGTAGACGGCATGGCACCGCACGTCGGGGTTGGCGCTGCTCTTGGCTTCGATGTCGAGCGCTTGTGCCACGGACTTGTAGTCGCGGTCCTGCGCGGCCAGGAGCCGTGCCTGCCGCTGCGCGAGCGGTAGCGTGGGCGCCAACGCCAGCGCCGATGCTGCCACCTTCCGCGCATGGTTGGCATCTCCGGCCATGGCCCAGAGCTCGCTCGCCACGAGCAGCGTGCGCGCCTTGGCCAATGCGTCGGCGGCGTGTTGCGCCTCGCCCTCGAGCCAAGCGGCACGCTCGCGCCATTGTTCGAGCGCCTGCTGCTCGGCGAGGTGGACCGCCGCCGGGCGATCGGCCTCCCAGTTTTCCGGCGTGTAGAGCGGCTCGAACCCGGCACCTTCCGCTACAGCGGCGCCGTCGCCTTCGGCCGCGGCCGCCAGCGCCGCGCTCTGCTCTTCGGCGGAGAGGTCGGCCTCGGTCGCGAGGATCTCGGGGCCGGACATGCGCGCGGGCACGGCGGTCACCGGCTCTTCTTCCGGGAAGGAAGAAATCTCGGGCGCCTCCGCGGCAACTCCGTCGAGATTGCCCACCAGCGCATCGATGTCCGCGTCACCGGGATCGATGGACGGGGGCAGCTCGGAGAATTCGTCGGCGTCGAGGTCTTCGACGCTGGCCGCGCGAGGCGGCTCCGGAGCGGGTGGCGGCGGCTCGGGACGGCGCGCTGCCTCCGGGCGCGGAGGGGCGCCCGGGCGGGGAGGCGCTGGACGCGGCGCCCTCGGTGGAGGCGGCGCTTCCATGCGCGGGGCGACGGGTGGCGCGGCCGAGCCAGGGGGCGCCGCGGCAGGCGGAGCCTCGCTCAAGAGATCATCGACCGCATCGAGGCCATCCGACGACGGAGGCGGACTCGTGACGATCGGTGGAGCCGACGGCTCGGGCACCTCGATGCGAGCGCTGAGCGTCACCTCGTCCGCCGGCCACTCGCGCGAGTCGGGCTCGAAGAGCTTCGGCGGTTCGGGGGGTGCGGGCTCGGCGGAAGCGCGCGGGGGCGCGGCGGGAGCCACCGGCGGCGCGGGCGCAGGCGTCGCCGCCGCTGGCTGCGCCGTGGGTTGTACCGGACGAGGTTCGTCCGAGAGCAACGAGTCGAGCAACGCGTCGGGCTCGAAATCCAGATCGCCGAGCTCCTCGCCGATGCTGCGCGCGCTGGCGCTGCGGCCGGCGCTCGGCATGCCTTTCGGGCTCGGCTTGCCCTTGGGATCTTCCGGGCTACTCATCGAACACCCATCCCGAGCTGCTCTCGCAATACGAGATACGTTGGTGACAGCACGAAGGAGAGTAGTCGTGCCGTCCGTTCTTGCGCTTCCATGGAGGCGCCGAGCTGACCGCGGGGCTGGCCGCTTTGTGCCAGCACCCAAGAGACGTCACCGGCCGCGATGGCAGCGAGTCGGTCGAGGCTCGAGGTCGCCGCGCGCACCCAGCGAATGGGATCTTCGCCGCTGCCTGCCGTGCGCAACGCGAGCTCCGGTAGGATCTTCTTCACTCGACGCGAGATCTCCTTGCCGAGCACGCGAGAGAACTCGCCCAGCATCGCGTATTGAGGCGATGGCATTTCGTAGCCACCCACGCGACAGGCCGCGACGATGAGCGCGGCGACGTCCGGAGCATCGCGATGCCGGAGAATGGTGGTCCCGCGCTTGAGCGCGAACAGCTCGCGGGCGACGGCTTGCCGGTGCGCCGGTCCGAGCGGTGCTTGGACCGCACGGCCGATGACCAAGGCCGGCACTTCGCTGCCCACGCCGTAGACGGCGTGGACGTCAGGACCGCCGACGTAGAGCTCGAAGTCGCCGACGCCGAGCGCGCCGACCCACGCGGCGATCTCGTTCCGCACGGCGAGCCCCGAACGTGGATCGACCCGCTCCTTCTTGCCGACGCCAAAGGCCGCGAGGTTCGGGCCGAGAGCATCGGAGAACGTCGAGGCGAGCGCCGCGACCAGCTCGGGAATCGCGCCGTAGTCCTCCGGGTCACACAGGTCGGGCAGCGCCCGCGGGTCGATGGCGATCTGCGGAACGCGCGCCACGCGTTGATCGAGCACTCCGAGCTCGCGATCGGCCTCGGGCGTGCCTTCGCCGAGGGCCACCAGCGAGCCGAGCGCGGCCTGGCGGAGCGGAGCGTTGTCGAGGCGCGCCGCGACGCGAGCGAGCCGATCGAGGCGCTCGGCGTCCAGAGGTTCGCGCACGAGGCTCTCCACCAGCGCCCCCTGTCCGGCGAGCAAGAGCGACAGCTCGTGGGACTTGGGGAAGGCCCCCGAAAGCACGAGGTCCAAGGCCTCGCCGTCGCCGGGAGCTTCGCTGAGCAGCTTCATCACGGCCGCTAGCGCGGCGTTCGGCTCGCGCAGGTGGTCGCGATGGATGACCATGCAGAGACGCGCGGCTTCGATTCTGCCGTCGCGACTCTCACGCTCCTGCATCAAGAGCTCGAGGATCTCGGTGGCTTTGGCCCATGCCGCGGTCTTGGCTGCGGCGCGCGCCAACCGCTCGCGCACGGGGAGCGTGGAGAGGCCGGCCCGATAGAGCCCGTCGAGGACACCCAGGGCCTTCTCCGATTCGCCCAACTTGTTCTCGTAGATGTCCACTGCTGCCACGCCGCTCATCAGTCGCTGCTTGGCGGGTGCATCGCTCAAGGTCGAGAGGCGCGCGAGCTTGTCCGCGGCCTCGGGGAGCTTGCCGCTGGTCAGGTAGATCTCACCAGCCAAGGCCAGGGCACCGACGTGATCGGGCTCGAGCAGCGTGACATTTTCGAGCGCGGTGAGCGCCCCCTCGCGGTCACCGGATTCGCGCATCACACGCGCGCGTTCCCAGTAGAGCTTGGCGATCTCGGGCGGCTCTTCGGCCACCTCGAGGCGTCCCGCGATCAACTCGAGCAGGCGCGGCGAGTCCTTGCGCTCGCGGACGAGGCGGAAGAGCTTGTCGAAGGACTTGAAGCGCCGGATGTCGCGCTCCACGGCCCGCGACAACGCGAACTCGCCGCGAGCCAGGTCCGAGAGCTCTTCGATGAGGATGAACGCCGACTCTTCCCAGAGCTCGGCGCCGCGCGCGTCGTCGTGGACCGCGTCGCCGAGCGCCGCACACGCTTCGGCCACCACCGGGCGATCGCCCATCAGCTCGGCCGTCACGCGCAGGCCTTCCCAGCCGATGACCTCCTCCGGGTGCTCTTCGACGACCGCGCGGAAACTCGCCATGGCGGCGTCCGCCTCGCCGGCGACGAGTTGGTTGTAGCCCGCGAGGGCACGAGCGAGGGCGGTGCTCTCTTCGCCCAGAACGGGCTCGATGCCGGCGAGAGCGCGGGAGCGGCGGCGTGGGTCGGAACCTGGGGGGGCGAGCTCGAGGTTCATCAAGCGGGCCGAAGCCGCATCGTCGTCGAGCAAGGGCTCGTTCTCGTCCCCGGAAAGCCACTGCACGAGGGCGGCGCTGGCCGCGAGCGCGGCGCCGGGAAGCGGAGGCAAACGCTCCGCGAGGGCCCGGCGCGCCTCCGCCTCTTCTCCCGCGTTGCCGCTTCTCAGGGCTGCCCCCAGCCATTCGAGCGCCGCAGCCGGAGCAGCGTCGACTTCCGCCCAATTGCGCGCAGTGCCGAGCAGCCGCTCCGGGTCCGGCGCGGCTGCCGACAGCTCGGCGACGTGCTCGGACGCACGCGCGACGGCTTCGCTCTCTCCGCCGAACGTGGTGACCACATCCAAGGCCTCTCGTCGTTGGCCGAGCGCGCCGTGGAGCGCGCGCGCCAGGAGCGCAGCCGCGCGTAGCGCCTCGTCTTCGCTCGAACCGGCGCTATCCACCGCGTCACGAGCGGCGTCCACCTCGCCCCCCGACCCGGCCTCGACGCCGAAGCGCTCGAGCGCGAGAAAAGCGTCGTCTGCGTTCGCGCTGGCGAGCGCACGCCGACGCGCGTCGAGCGAGTCGGGCTCGGCGGCGCGCAGCGCCCACGAGAGGATCGGGCCGCCGGCGGCCGGCCTTCTCCTGGCGCGCTGGAACGCTGCCACCGCCTTCTGCCGCTCTCCACCCTGCCAGAACACGATCCCAGCCTCGAGCTCGAGGCTCGCCCCGAGCTCCCCGTCGGCCGCCGCTGCCGCCGTGGCGGCCAAGGTTTCGGCGGCCACCAACGGCGCTCCTTGCTTTCTAGCCAGCGCGGCCTGGGCGACGGACGATGCGACGTGACCCGGGTCGTCACGGTGCAACGCTCCGAGTTGTTCCAGAGCGTCTGCTTCACGGCCGGCGAACAGCGCCCGAAGCGCCATCGCGATGCGCAGCGATGCTTGGGCGCGCGGTCCGGATGCGAGGGTAGCCAGAGTGGCGAGTGCGGCGTCGGCGTCGTTGGCACCGTTCGAGCCGAGCGGCGCTGCGTAGGCGCGGAGCACGCTCGCCAGCCAGCGGCCGCGCTCCATCTCGGCGAGCGACGAGAGGCCCGCTCGAGCGTGCTCGTGATCGCCGCGCAGGAGCCGCAATCGAGCGAGCTCGAACCAGAGCCCAACCTGCTCGTTCTCGGCCGCGTGGGCCGCGATCAGGCGGCGCGTGGCCTCCTCGTACCAGGCCGGATCCCGGATCAGTGCGGAGAGCATGCGCGCGACGCGCGCGATGGTCAGCGGCGCCGCGCCGTACATCCCGGCTTGCGAAAGGGCTGCCTTCGCTCCACCGACGTCCTTGCCGACGCGCGCCCACGTATCGGCGGCGAGCAGGAAGTAGCGCGCCTTGGCCGCGTCCGAGCCCATGCTCTCGGCGGCAGCCTCCAGAGCGCTGGCGAGACCCGTCGGATCGTGGCCGGGGTCGAGCAGATCGAGCTCGAGCACGCGCGCGGGGATCGACCCGGCGTCTTCGGAGAGCGCCTTCTTCACCGCCTCGAGGGCGCGGGACGCATCACCCTGAGAGGCGGCTGCTTCGGCGACGCGGAGCCAGAGCCCGGCCGCAACCTTGCCTTTGGCGCCCGCTTCGAGCGCGCTGACGGCGAGCTCGGCGGTCTTCTGGGTGTCGCCGGTGATGTCGGCAACCACCATGCGGGCGTGCACCAACGCCGGCTCGCCAGGCAGCTTCGTCAGTGCTTGATCGAGCAGCGCGGCGGCATCCGCCACTTCGCCTCTACGGCGCTGTGCGTCGGCAGCCGCGAGCCAGGCGTCGACCGCATGAGCTTCGTTCCGAACCCAGGCGGGGACACCGAGCGCGTCCGCCGTGGCCGAGTCCCCGACGCTGCGCAGCAGGAGCGCCGCTTTCGATTCGAGAGCGCGCGCCACCACGTCGAAGCGTTCGGCTTTGCGACCCGCGGCCTCCAAGGCGGACAGACTGGCGAACGTGGCAGCGCTCTTCTGCTCGATGGCGCGCTCGATGCGCTCGATGGCCGCGTCGAAATCGCCGTCGGCCAGCGCGAGCTCCGCCGAATCCAGCAGCAAATGGGCCCGCCACGCGGGATGTTCCGAGCGCTCCGCGCGCTGCGAGAGGGCCCGCGCGCGGAGATCACCGTCGCCGAGCTTGCCGGCCAAGGCCTCGAGCGCGAGGTACACGGCCGCGTCGTCGGGCTTCTCCTCGGCGGCCTCTTCCAGTGCGACCCGCGCGGCATCGGGGTCCACCTCGACGTCTGCGGCGTGCTGTGCGAGCTCGAGCAGTGCGCGAACGCGTTCTTCGGCGCCTTCGGCCACTTGGGACGAGCGACCGAGGAGCTTGCCGAGGTTCTTGCTGGAACCCGAGCGCTGGATGATCTGGATCAGGCGCTCGAGGGGCTCGTGGAATTCCGGTTCGGAGTTCACGGCGTCGAGCTGATCGCGAGCGGCACCACTGCTGTCGCCGCTCTCTTCCTCCAGCACGGCGATCTCGTGCATCAAAATCGCGCGCGCCACGCCGCTCTCGGCGTTCTCGTGTTCTGCTCGCAAGGCAGAGAGCTCGTCTTCGAGGGCGCGTGGTTCGATTTGGGTCTGGCTCGACATCGAAGCTCTGGACCGACTTTCCTCTTGGCTTCCGCTGGATAGGTGAAGTGAAACGCGACCTTTCACTCGACGCGTCGCACGACCCAGTAGCCCCTCGGCGTGTCGAGCGGCTCCGGATGCACCGCACCCTTTTCCAGGGCGAACAACACCTGCTCGAGGTCCGGCTCGAGCACGCCGCGCGGAATGCGTCCGGCATCCGCCGTCGACCCGCGGTCTCCCTTCTTCACTGCCTCGGCGAAATCCTTCTTCGCCTCTTCGACGACGCTCTTGGCTTTTTCGAGTGCCTCGGGCTTGGTTCGCGCGCCGTTGGGGGCGAACTGGACCCCCTGATAGGTGAACAGCACGACGCCGAACGATACCGAGGTTGGGGCGCCGGCGGGGAGAGGTTTTCCACCGTCGCCGAGATCGTCGGCCGGCGACGCGAGGTTCGGGAGCAGCGGATCCTCCTCCGAGCCGCTCGAGCTCGGAGCCGGTGTGGGTGGAGCTGCGGAAGTGGCGGCCGACGCGCTCGGTGACGGCTTGCCCTCTCCTGCGTGGGGGGCGCGCGCTTTCACGAGAACGGCGACCAACGCGGCGGAAGACAGCACGCCAACCACCACGGACGTCCAGCGATGCATTTCGGGGACAGCGACTACCACGGCTCGGCTCGGGGCGGCCTCAGAAAGCGCGACAACGCGGGCGTTCTCCTGCTAAGACATGGCTCCAGGGAACCCGTGTTCAAGGTGGAGTGCCCGGGGTGCAAAGCGCCCTACCAGGTCGACGAGCGCCGCGTTCCGTCGAGCGGCCTGAAGATGCGTTGTCCCAAGTGCGGCAACTCCTTCCAGGTCGAGGCGCCGCCGGATCCGCGCGCCACCGGGCCGAGCCCGCTGCTCGCGGGCGCCGTGCCGAGTCCGTCCACGCCGGCGGCGCCCGCAACACCTGCGCCGGCGCCGGCCGCGCGCAAGGCCACCATGCTGGGTGTGGCCGGGCCTGGTGGCGCGATCCCGCTCGCGCCCGCGGCAGCGCCCCGCCCTGCGCCGCCGGGCCGTCCGGTGGCGCCACCGCGACCCGCTGCGCCGCCGCGTCCCGCAGCCAAGCCCGCCGCTCCGAGCTTCGATGACCCGGACCTGCCCGCGCTGCCCGGGCAGATGACGTCGCCGCCTGCCGACGATTTCTCGGACTTCGGCGACATCGGCATGGACCTCGAGCTGCCGAGTGCACCGGCGAAGCCGCCAGCACCGAAGGCGCCTCCGCTTCGGTCTCCGACCGCACCGATGGCAGCCGCCCCAGCCGCGCCCGAGATCGACCTGCCGGCGCCAGTGCAACCCAAGCCAGCTCCGGCGAAGTCCTCCAAAGCAACCGCCATCGGCCTCGGCTTCGGCGAGATCGACTTGCCCGCGGTCGCCGCGCCTCGCCAGTCCGACGCGGCCGAGCTCGACCTGCCGGTGGTGGGAGGTAGAAAACCTCCGGCCGCGCCGCTCGGTCCACCCATGGCGGTCGATCTGCCCGCCATGCCCGGCATGCGCGCGATGGACGCTGACCTTCCCATGGCTCCGCCGCCGCGTGCGCGCACGCAGCCCATGAGTGCCGGCGGCTTCGGCGAGCTCGATCTGCCCGCGCTCGGCGGCGATCTGCCTGCGCTGGGTGGCGGCGACTTGCCGGGGCTCGCGGGTGCCGCGCTCCCGGCTGCCGCCATTGGGCTGCCCATGCCCGCCGCTGCCGGGCTCCCAATGCCCGGCGGTGCGGGCCTACCGATGTCGGCGGCTGCGGGGCTCCCCGTGCCGGCCGCTGGACTCCCCTCGCCCGCCGCGGGCCTGCCCATGAACGCCGCAGGCCTGCCCATGAACGCCGCGGGCCTGCCCGTGAACGCCGCGGGCTTGCCCATGAACGCCGCGGGCTTGCCCATGAACGCCGCGGGCTTGCCCATGAACGCCGCGGGGCTGCCGACGGACGCCGCCGGGCTCCCGGTCCCATCTGCTCCGCAGGCGTTCGGCGAGGCCGACTTCGGGGGAGGCGCAGGCGCGGCCCCTGCGCCGTGGGGCGCGGCCGCGGGCGACGCTGCGAGCGGCGTCGTTCGACAGCAAGGCGGCGGCACCTCTTTCGGGGAAGTGAACCTCGAGGGCGGCGAAGGCGCGGGTTCCATCGACGCCGCCCGGGACGACATGGAGTTCGGCGGGTTGCCTCAAGAAGGGCAAGCCGCGTCGGCTCCGACGGCGCAGCTCCAGGTCCGCGTTCCGGTCGCTCGCGTCGCCGATGATGCGGAGCTCGCGCCCCCGCCCAAACGCAAAGGTCTGCGGGCCATCGCGGCGGGCGTCGTGGTGCTGGTGCTCGCCGGTGGCGCGCTCGCACTCGTGCCCAACGCGGGGCCCTTCGGCGTGCTCTACGTCTACGACAAGCTCAAAGCGGGCGACTACCAGAAGCTCCGGAGTGAGACCGCCAGGAGCTCACGCGAAGCCCTGGCGAAGGACACACACGCGAACGCCAAGGCCGCCTATCAAACGGCCGAAGATGCCAGGGCCAAGAACAAGAGGCAGAAGGGCCTTTCGGCCTGGGTCATCTACGTCGCCTACCAACGCGAGCTTCGATTCGGCGCAGATCCGGAAGTGAGCGCGCGCGCGCAAGTGTTGCTCGACGAGCTCAAGACCGAGAAGCAGCAAGAAGTTCCGTTCCTCGAGCTCGCGCGAGCCGCCCACGCCGCGGCCGCGAATCTGCCCCAAGCGCGGGCCGCCGTGGACGCGCTCGTGAAGGCCAATCCGAACGACCCTGACGTCCTGGCGCTATCCGGCGAGTTCGAGCTCAAGAGCCGAGAAGCAGACGCAGCCGCACGCGTCTGGGAGAAAGCCGAAGCACAAGAGAAGAGCGCGCGAACGGCCTACGGCCTGGCGCGCGCGAAGTTCCTCCAGGCCGACCGCCGCCAGGCGGAGGAGCTCGCGAAGGTCGCGCTCTCGCGGAATCCCGGCCACAGCGGCGCGCGCATCTTGACGGCACGCGCCACCTGGAACTTGGGCCGTGAGGCCCAGGCCACCAAGCTGCTCGAAGAGGTCACGAAGAGCGCGGGAGCAGCCAGCCCCGGCGAGCTCGTCGAAGCCTTCACGCTGCTCGGCGAGGTGCACCTGGCACGCTCGCGTGTCACCCATGCCGAGCAGGCCTTCTCCGAAGCGCTGAAGATCGACCCCAAGGCGGCGCGTGCCCTGGTGGGTCTCGGCGATGCGCTCTACCGCGCCGGACGCTACTCCGAAGCGCTCGCGCGCTTCGAAGCCGCCGTTCAAGCCGACGACAAAGAAGTGACCGCGAAGGTGGGTGTTGCGAAGACCACTCTGGCGCTCGAACGCATCCAAGACGCCGCTGCGAGTGTGAAGAAGCTGCGAGAGGCCTTCCCGAAGAGCGTGCTCGTGGCCTACTGGTTCGCGCGGGTGCTGGAAGCCACGGGCGGGCGCAAGGACGCGGAGACGGTCTACCGCGAGGTCATCAAGAGCGGCATCAACGATCCCGACATCGGCCTCATCTACATCGGCCTCGCTCAGCTCCTGAGCGCTCAGGGAAAGAACGACGACGCACGGCAAGCGCTGGAGGATGCCAAGAAGCGTCTGCCCGACTCGGCGACGCTGCTCGTCGCGAGCGGCGACATCCAGCTCGCTCAAGGCAAGAGCGAGGACGCAGTGCGAAGCTACGAGGCGGCGCTGAAGCTCGACCCGGGGGACGTGGGCGCGAAGTTCAAGCTCGCGGTCGCCTTGCGCAAGGACAAGAAGTTCGACGCTGCCAGCAAGACCTTCGACGAAGTGGCCGAGGTCGACAAGGACTACCCCGGGCTCGCGCTCGAACGCGGCCTCCTGTTCGAAGCGTCGGGCCGCGGCACCGAAGCCCTCAAGGCCTACGAGGACGCACTGGCCAAGGCCCCCAACGATCCGGATCTCATGCTGCGCGTCGGATGCGGCAAAGCCGGCACCGCCCTCGGCGCCAAGGAAGCCGGCGAGATGATCCGCAAGGTGCTCGAGAAGCGTCCGACGTCGGCCGAAGCCCACCACTGCCTCGGCAAGGCCGAGCTGACCCAGGGCAGCAACCTGGCCGAGGCGCTGCGCACCCTGGAACGCGCGGTGGACCTCGATCCCAACCGCGCCGAGTACTACCTCTACGTCGCTTGGGCTGCCAACGAGGTGGGCCGCGCGCAGCGCGCGGAGTCGGCCGTGAACAAGGCCCTCGAGCTCGATCAGACCCTGGGCGACGCCTACTGGCAGCGAGGGATCCTGCGCTTCAAGACCGGCGCCGTTCGCGACGCGGTCAAGGATCTGCAAAAAGCCCTGGAGCTCAAGCCCGGCCGAGTGGAAGCCCATGCCGCGCTCGCCGACTGCTACTACGACCTCGGCAAAGAAGCCGAGGCGATGAGCGAGTACCAGACCGCCATCGAAACCCAACCCGACAACCCCACCTGGCGCTTCCGCTTCGGCAAGCTGCTCGCCGCCAACAATCGCCACGCCGAGGCCGAGGCTCAACTCGCAAAGGCGCTCGAGCTCGCCGAGAAGGCGGACGTCAAACCACGCTGGGAGTGGGAAGCCCACCACCTTCTGGCCCGTGCCATGGGGCCGAAGAAGGAAGCCATCCCGCACTGGGAGGCCTACTTGCGGCTCGCGCCGAGCGACAACCCCTACCGCAAAGAAGCCAAGAAGATCCTCACCGACCTCGGCAAGCCGTGGGACGGCAATTGAGTCGCTCCGCTCCTCGCGGGGCAGCCGCGAACGCGAGCCCGGCTTCGACACAACGGCTCGCGTCGAAGCTCGACACCGACGCCATCGTCTTCGATGGCGATCGCGATCTCGGGCGGGCGCTACTCTCCAACAAGCGCTTCGCGCGATCCCTGAGAGCTCGCGAAGCCGCGGCCGACAGCACCGCAGCACGCCGCCGACTCCTGCTCTCGGCGCTGGCCCTCGACGCACGCATGGCACCCGAGCCGGCGCGCGCCCTCGAGCGCGCCAAGAGCGTGCTCGGGCTCGCGATTCCGGTCGAGCTCTATTGCGTGTCGGACACGCGCATCAACGCTTTCGCGGCCCCACCGGTGGACCCCGAGCGAGGGCCCCTCCTGCTTGGCCTCACGAGCGAAGCCATCGAGCGACTCGACTCCGGGGAGCTCGCGTTCGTGCTCGGCCACGAAATCGGGCACGTGCTGCTCGGACACTTCCAGCTGTCCGTGGCCGACCTCGCTGGGGCCGACGACGTCGCGCCAGCCGACCTGGCGCGACTCGCTGCGTGGATGCGCTACGCCGAGCTCAGCGCCGACCGCGTGGGGCTGCTCGTGTGTGACGACTTCGACACGGCGGTGCGAGCTTTCTTCAAGCTCACCAGCGGACTCACCCAGGCGCGCTACCTGGGGCACGCCCAGACACACGCGAGCCAGCTGGCGAAGATCCGGGGCAGCGACCTCGAGAGTAGCCCGGAGGACTGGTTCCTCACCCATCCGTACAGCCCGCTACGGGTGAAAGCCCTCGATCTCTTCGCGCGCTCCGAGACCTTCCACTCCCTGGCGGGGCGCGGGCGCGGCGAAGCGCGTTTCCACCGCATGCTGGGCAAGAGCGGCGAGCCCCTCAGCGAGGCGGAGCTCGAGCGAGAGGTGAGCGCGATCCTCTCCATCATGAACCCGTCGTTCCTCTCCCAGCGCGTGGACGTTGCGGCGCGCACACGCGAGCTCTTGGCCCAAGCGGGCGTGGCCGTGGCCCTCGCCGACGGGCGCCTGTCTCGGAGCGAAGAGACCCTGCTCACGAAGTGGGTCGGCAAGCGCGGGCTGGTCGAAAGCGCCGAAGCGCTCCGAGGCCTCTCCAGCGAAAAGCGTTTGGCGCGCGTCGAAGAACTCGCCACCGAGCTCGTGCGCGAACTGTCTCCGCTCGCTTGCCGCAAGTTGATCGAGGATCTGATCGCCGTCGCGCTGGCGGATCGCGAGCTCGCGCGTACGGAGCTCGCGATCATCGCAGAGATCGCCAGATGGCTCGGCGTGCGTGCCGAGAGCGTGGAGCAGTCGGTGAACCGCATGCTCCAAACCCTCGACTGACGCCATGGCGGAAGAGAAGCCGTGCTTTTCGCCCGTTCCCGTCACGCTGATCGCGGGGTTCTTGGGCGCTGGAAAGACGACGCTACTGAACCGCATCCTGCTCGGCGAACACGGAAAGCGAGTCGCCGTCTTGGTGAACGACTTCGGCGACGTGAGCATCGACCAGGAGCTCGTGGCTGCACGCGACGACACCAGCGTGACCCTGGCCAACGGCTGCATATGCTGCACCATTCGCGACGATTTGATCGGAGCGGTGCAGGGCCTACTCCGGCGCACGCCAGCGCCCGAACACCTGGTGGTCGAGCTTTCCGGGATCGCGGATCCGGGCAGCGTGATCCGCACGTTTGCCCTGATGGAGCAGCGCTGGCCGCTGTTTCTCGACGGCGTCCTCGGCCTGGTGGACGCCGCCGAGTTCCCGGAGGAGGCCGACCCTCACCACGTGCTCGCGCGCGAGCAGCTCGTCCTCGCCGACGTGGTGCTCCTGAACAAGGTGGACTTGGTGCCGGAGCCGCGTGTGCGCGAGCTTCGCGAGCGAATTCGAACCTGGGTGCCGACGGCCCGCGTGGTCGAGACGGTGGAGGCCGACGTTCCACTTCCGCTTCTGCTCGGGTTGGACGCGGAGCGTGCGCTCGACCGACGCGCGGAAGCGCGCGAGCCGCCAGAGCACGCCCATGGCTTTTCCACCCACACCTTCCGCACGCGGGAACCGCTCTCGCTCGAGAAACTCCGGCGCGCCTGCACCGAGCTCGAGCCGGGCGTGTTCCGCGCCAAGGGTTTCGTCCATCTCGACGCCCGGCCGGGCCACCGCACGGTGTTGCAGATCGTCGGTAGGCGCGCGCGCATCGACCTCGGCGAGCCTTGGGGCGAGCGCGTGCCCGAAACCGTGCTCGTCTTCATCGGTTCGAGCGGAGGCTTCGACGCCGCCGAGCTGGACCGCACGTTCCTGGCATGCCGCGCGGACCGGGCGAGCTCGGGGAACGTGCTCACGAGCGCCATCGACTGGATGCGATCCCGCTTTCGAGGCGGGCGGGACGGCGCGAGCAGCTGAGCTCGTCTGCTTCAGCGTCGCGTGCCGAAGTCGAACTCGTCGGGTGGCGGCGCGGGGGCGGCCGAAGGTTTGGCGGCCGGCGCGTGTGCGGAGTGCGCGGGAGCGCGGTTCGGCTGGGCTCTTGGCGCGGGTTGGCTCGTGGTGGGAACCGCGCTCTCGGTCGGCTCGGCCATCGGCGGCGGGTGCGTGCTGGGCGCCGCGGCTGAGCTCGTCGGGACGACGGCCGTCGCTTCGGGCCCGGGCGTCGCCGGAAGAGCGGGCGGAGCCGCCGTCGCCGATCGGGTCGCGGGGATTCGGCTCACTCCGAATGCGCCGAGCGCCAGCGCGGCGAGTGCGGCCGCCGCGAAGGGGAGACGCGGGCGGGCCGGCGCGGCGGGCGTCCGGACGGCGTGCTCCGTGGCCGTCGCCGCGACGGTAGCGATGGACTCTTCGATTGGCGTCGAAGGCGGAGCGGCCGGCGGCGGATCGGTCCAGCCGCGGGGCGCCGCCGCGATGGCCTTGGCGCGCCCTACGAGCGCATGGGCGTCGCTGGAGCCGAAGGGTGCGAGGGCCTCGGCGACGTCCACTGCGCTCGCGAAGCGTCGGTCCGGGTCTTTCGCCAGCATGCGCAGGACCGTGTTCGCGAGCCCCTCGGGCAGTTCTTCTCGGTGTTCGCGCGGCGAGACGGGTTCGTCCGCAGCGATGGCCGAGACGACGCCGGCC
Organism: Polyangiaceae bacterium; assembly: GCA_046351435.1. Taxonomy (GTDB): domain Bacteria; phylum Myxococcota_A; class Polyangia; order Polyangiales; family Polyangiaceae; genus JADJKB01. The sequence continues at coordinate 15,239 of JAXLYN010000033.1, read as the reverse complement.
ATCGTGAACGCCTCGAACGGACGGCGGCCCGTCGACAGCTCGTAGAGCACCACCCCGAGCGACCAGAGGTCCGTCCGTGTGTCGACTTCGCGCGCCTCGCGCAGCTGCTCGGGCGACATGTAGTGCGGCGAGCCGAGCATGCTCGCCGTTTCGGTCAACGTGTGGACGGCCAGGTGATCGACCTTGGCGATGCCGAAATCGAGGACCTTCACCAGCGGGGAGCCGTCGGGCCGGGTGGTCAGGCGCAGGTTCGAAGGTTTGATGTCGCGGTGCACGATGCCGAGGCCATGGGCTTCGGCGAGCGCGACGCAGATCTGGATCCCCCAATCCGCCACGCGCTCGACGCCGAGCGGTGCGTCGGTCTCGAGCAGCTCGCCCAGACTCCGACCGGCGACGTGCTCCATCACGATGAAGGGCCCGGCGACCGGATCCAGGCCGGCATCCGTCACTTTGGCGATGTTTTCACCGCGCATGCGCGCGACGGCTTTTGCCTCGCGCCGGAGCCGCTCCTCCGCGTCGGGCCCGAGGGGCCGATCGCGGCGAAGTACCTTCAACGCCACCCGCTCACCGAGCTCGACGTGACGGGCGAGGTGGACTCGACCCATCCCGCCTTCGCCGAGCAAGGCCTCGATGCGGTAGCGGCCGGCGACGACGGCGCCCGGCTCGAGGGTCGACATCCGCCCATCGTCGCAGAGGACCCGGGGGGTGTCGAGTCGACGCGGTCCGCTCCGTCACTCGAGCGCCACGGCGCCGAAGCCGTAGAAGGATTCGGGGCCGTTCAGCTGATGCGAGGTCCCGACCGTCACGGCACCGGAGCCGGTCGCGTTCCGCGCGCGAAGATCCAGTGTCGTCGTGCCCGCCGGTAGGTCGAGGATGCCCACCGCCGTCATCGCCTGACTGCGGAACGCGTCGGCGTAGGGGCCGTGGCCCTCGAGCACGGTCGCCGTCCGGGTTTCGCCGGCGAAAACTCCGACCTCACCGAACTCGTTCGTGACGTTGACCGAGAGGCCCGACGCGCTCATGAAGAGCAGCGTCTTGGCGGGCCGAGGCAACGTGATCGAGGTGGTCTTCACGGTCAGGAACGCCGAAGCGCCGGCCCCGCCGACCGTCGTTGGCGTGCTGGACGACGCGTACGCCGTCGGCGCGTCCGAGCGCCACACGAGCGCGGAGATCGCCGCCCGCTCGTAGTCGAGGAGCGTCCCGGCGTCCGCGACCCCGCCATCAGTCTGACAGGCCGCGGCATAACAGAGTCCACCGCCGTTCAGGGTTGCCGACGACGCCGCGAGACCCATGGCACCGGTGACGGTATGACTCGCGCCACCGCCGTCGAGCATGATCATCGGCGAGAACGTGGTGATCATGCTGAAGGACGGATCGTTGCGGAGCCGGCGTTGGTACGCCGACGCAGCGCCGTCGGTGAAGAGCTTGGCGTAGGAGTCCGCGCCGTTGAGCCGCGGCAAGCGCATCCAGACCAACGACGCTTGCCCCGGCGCCGCGACGTTCAGCGAGCCTCCGACGGGTTTGTCCAAATGGGTCTGGTTCGACGGGATGGCGATGGGCGACGTCGAGCTCGTTTCGAGGACCTTGTCGAACGCGCGCACCGAATCGAGCACGACGAGGTCGAGCTCCGTGGACAGCGGTGTCCCCTGGGTCGGCATCTTGGCGAGACGCTTGATGCCCTCACCAGACTTGGGGGCGAGGTAGAGATATTCGACCAGTCTCCACTTGGCCTTCAGCGTGTGTGTGCCCGCCGCCACGGAGAGCACGCGGGAAACGAACCCCGGCGTCTGAGAGACGAGTGCGTACTTCTCCGTGCGGTAGGGCGACTCGGCCACGACGGCGCCGTCGAGCTCGATGGCCAAGCGGTACTCCGCGTAGCCGTCGGTCCAGCCTTGCACGAAGGGCACCGAAAGCGTGACGAGCGCCTGGGACGCGATGTCCGTCGTGAAGCTGATGGGTGCCACGTCGCTCATGTCGACCAGCGTGGTCGACAGCGTGGTCTGATCGCTCGGCGTGGACACGCTGGACAGCACGAGCGCGCAGCGCACGTCGACACTGGTCACGCCTGCGCCGATGGTGCCTTTGCCGCCCGCCACCCAACAGCGTTGGTTCGCGGGCTGAGTCACCACCGTCACGTCGTAGACATCGGTGGACGGGAACTGCTTGGGAAACGTGAACGAGCCGTTGGCACTCACCGTGACCGTGTCGGCTCCGCCGTTGGTGCCCAGCACGAGGGGCCCGGCAGCCAGGAAATGCACGGTGCCGCCGAGGTTGGCCAGCGTGGCGGCGTCACCATCGGCCGGCGCGTCCGGGGGCGGCTCGCCGTCGGCGCCGGCGTCGCCGCCGCTCGCAGCGTCGCCGTCACCGGACGCGTCCACGGGAGGCTTGCCACCCGTGCCACCGCTGCTCACGTCGTTCGAGCCATCTCCGGGCGGCTTGCCACCGGTACCAGCGGTTCCACCGGCGCCGCTGCTGCCGCCGGCGCTGGCGTCTTTCTCGCCGCTGCCTTCCTCCATGTCGCTCAAGCCCGTCACCATTTGGCAGGCGTAGACGCCGAGGCCGAGCACCGACAGAACGCCGAATAGAACGCGTAACCTCATCGCGGATCTCCCAGGGCTGATCGTTCAGAACGCGCCGGCAAGGCCCACTTGGCCCGAACGAGCGCCCAAAGTGACGGACGGTGCGAGTCGCGAGCTCTTCGCGCTCCGGTCGTGGAAAAACGAGTAGGTGCCGAGTCCGACGCCGAGGATCCCGACGGCAAACCCCACGTTCGAGACCCAGGCCTTGGTGTTGGCACTGCGCAGCTCGTCGTTGCGCTCGGGCGGGCACGTCGGCTTGCAGACGGCGTCGAGATCGGAAGCTTGCTTCGAAGCGGCCAACCCGAAGCCAGCGCCGACGCCGAGACCCACGAGGCCCACCCCGAAGGCCCCGAGCGTCAGTGGAGAGAAGCCGCTCGAGCGCTCGCCTTCGACCCTCCGAGGTTGCTCGTGAGCGGGCGCGCGGGACGGCGAAGCGGGCGGCGTCTTGGCCGGCGTACCGGCAGCGCTGGCGACGAGCGGCGGCACCTCCACGGTCTTCGTCTCGCTCTTGTCGACCTGCACTCGTGCTGTCCACGCCTCGTGCCCACGAGCGGACGCGACGATGGTGTGCTCGCCGGGATCGACGGGGATGGGGGAACCCCACATGGCGCGGGTGAGCTCCCTCTCACCGTCGGTCACCGTGACGTCTGCGCCCGGCGTGGCCTTCACGCTGACGACGAGCTTCGGAAGCGTCGGTTCGAGCCGCGTGTAGCGCTGCTGAGCGAGGGCGTCGCGCTTCGAGTCCCCGGCCTTGCGCGCGAGCGCGCTGGCCTCGCGAAACGTGGCCCAGGCGCTCGCCAGCCGACCGGTGCGCTCGTAGCAATCGCCGAGGCCGAGCAGCGTGCCCACGCCCGGGTCGAGTCGCTGACTCTCGGCGAACTTCGGGCACGCCTCCGCAAAATTCCCGGCTCGCATCAGCTCCTTGCCTTGGTCGAACAGAGCCTCGGCCGTCGCCATGTCCGTCGCCGTCGGAGCCGCCCGAGCCGGCGTTGCTCCCCAAGTGAGCGCGAGCGCGAGCGTCATCACACGCGTGAAGGTGACGGTCATACGAGTTCGCTTCATACTACTCACTTTCGTGGACCAATCGGGTCGTCGTCCACCGGTGGAGGCGGGCGTGGAGCCACGGGTGCGCGTCGCGGGGTCGTCGGACGCGTCGGGCTCCGGCCCGTCGGAGCGCTGGGCGGCGCAGGCGGTTTGATTTCGGGGGCGGGCTCGACGGCCGCAGCGCTGGGCACCACGACGGGCTCCGGCGCCGGCACGGCTAGGGACGCGGGGGCGCTCGTGACGACCGCTGGCTCGACGTGGTCCGTGTTGCCACGACCGCGCCACCACACCCAGGTGGCAACGGATAGCAGCGCTGCGCTCGCCGCCGCGAAGGGCCAGCCACGGAGCGTGCGCAGTGGACGCCTGACGGCGGGACGGTCGACAGCGGGCTCCTCGGCGGCGAACTCGTCGGAGAAGCGCACGGTCTCTTCGACTTCCTGACGTAGCTCGTTCGCTGGGGTGGTGCGCTGGACGTCGGGGACTCGTGCGGCGCGTTCCTGGGTTGGAGCCTGGAGCGGTGCCTGGGCGGGCGCGCTCTCGAGCACCCGCTGGATCCTCCGGGCGATGGCGTCCCCCTCCGGCAGGAAGGGCGCGAGGTCGGACGCGAGCTCGGCCAAGGTCTGCTGGCGGTCCCGTGGGCGCTTCTCCAGCGCTCGCTCCACGACCTCTGCCAGCGCCGCATCGAGCTCGGGCACGCGCTCGCGGAGCGGCGGCAAGGGGTCGAACAGGATGGCGGTGCAGAGCTCGGGCAAAGTGTCGCGACGAAAGGCGACCTCCCCGGTGACCAACTCGTAGAGGATCATGCCGAGCGACCAGATGTCCGAGCGAACGTCGACGTTCTTGGACGATTGCAGCTGTTCCGGGGCCATGTAGTACGGCGTGCCCATGACCACCGTCGTCTTGGTGGTCGACAGATCGCTCCTGACCTTCGAGATCCCGAAGTCGAGCACCTTCACGCACGGTGAGCCGTCGGGTCGCTTCGTCAGGAACAGGTTCGCAGGCTTGAGGTCGCGATGGATGATGCCGAGCGCGTGGGCTTCGGCGATGGCCTGGATGGCCTGCATCACGTAGGTGACCGCCGTGGTTGGATCGAGCCGGCCGCTCTCGTCGAGCACTCCGGAGAGGTCCCGCCCCTCCAGGTACTCCATGACGATGTAGGGGCCGTTTTCCGCCGTGCCGACGTCGAGCACGCGGGCGACGTGCTCGCTGCGCAGGCGCACGGCCGCCTTCGCTTCGCGCAGGAAGCGACTCATCACGGCCGCGTTCTCGGCGCCTTCCGGCAGCAGGAACTTCAGCGCTACGCGCTGTTCGAGCTGCTGGTGGATGGCAGCGACGACGACGCCCATGCCGCCTTGGGCGAGCACGCGCTCGATGCGGTATTTCCCGGCGAGGATGTCTCCCTCTTGGAGCGGCCGATCCATCTTCTGGCCAACGAGAGAGCAAAGGGTGGGCCAGCCCGAGGGGCGCCGCGACCCCCGAGAAATCCCGCAATAGTCGGAGCAGCAGCTGGGCGCGCACAAACCCGGGTTGGGCGCCGCACACGGGGCGATCTCAGCGTTTCACGCGGATGCCGTACTTGCGGATGAGGCGGTTCAACGCGTCGCGGCTCGGCAGCCCGAGGGTGCGGAACGCCCGCGAGACGTTGCCGGCGGTGGCGGTCAGCGCGGCTTCGATCTCCGCGGCCGTCGGCGCCTCGCGCCGCGGCAGGTGGATTCGCTCGCGCACACCTCGCGTGAGCGCGATGAAGTGGGCGTCGCTCTCGGCCACGGCCTGGAGCAGCAGCGACTCGAGCTCACGCACATTTCCCGTCCACTGGTGCTGAACGAGCGCTGCCACGAGCTCGGGCGCGACGCGGGGCTCGTCGTCGAAGAAGCGTGCCGCGACCTCGCGGTCCGTACGCGCGAGATCGAAGAGGACGTGACGGACGAGGAGCGGGATGTCCTCGGGGCGCTCGTCGAGCCCGGGCACGCGGATCTCCTGGCGGAAGCGCGCCGCGAAGTCCTGCTTGAGTGCCTCGCGCCCGCGGTTGGTCGCGGCGACGACGCGCAGATCCACGCGCCGCGCGCGATCCTCGCCGAGGCGGTGGTATTCCCCCTGGTCGAGCACGCGCAAGAGGTGAGCTTGCAGCTCCTCGGGTAGGTCACCCACCTCGTCGAGGAACAGCGTACCGCCGTCCGCTTCGCCGATCAGTCCGGTTCGCTCGCGCATGCCGGGGTTCGGGAAGTTCTTGGCATTGCCGAAGAGCTCCGCGTCGATGATGCCTTCGGGCAGGGTCGCCGCATTGCGCGCGACGAAAGGCCCGGAAGCGCGCGGTGACAGCGTGTGCAGAGCTCGCGCTGCCAGCTCTTTGCCGGCGCCGCTCGGCCCGGTGACGAGCACGTGACCGTTGCGGCGTGCGGCCAAGGCGACCGCGTCACGCAAAGCCCAAGCCTCACTTCCCTCGCCCACCAGTCCGAACTCGTCGGGCTCGCCGAAGGCGAAGCTCGGCGCGCGGTTCCCCGTCATCGCGGCAGACCGCGCGACACAGAGGAGCAAGAGTTCGCGATCGATCTCGAGCAAGTCGCCCGGCTCGACGGACACGTCGTCCGCTGGCCTGCCGTTCTGGAGCACGCGCGCCTTGCCGACCCGCTCGACGTGTAGGGCGTCGCCGCGCGTCGCGATCACGATCTGGGTGCGCGACAGCCCCGGGCTGGCGAGCGGTCGGGGCTCGCAGCGAGCGCCCGGGCGGGCCGGTCCGAAGAAGAGCCGCGGTCCCGGGTCTTCACGCCGCGCTGGCCCGCGACCGAGCACGCAGCGCCCGGCCGCCGGCAAGTACGCGAGCTCCCCCACTCGCTGCGGTTCCGCCTGCGACCAGAGGATGACCCACGCGAGGTCGAGCCGCTCGGGAGGTGCGTCACCGGGGCGGCCGAGCCAGCCCGTGGGCGCTGTGGACGTCTCGTCACTCACTGGCAGCCGAGCACGATACCACCTCCGGCTACGGACACCGACCGAACACGCTTTCACGGCGAGCGGCGAGTTGGCTACGCTCGCGACATGGCGAGCCAGGTGGAAGAACTCGACGCCAGCATCCGCGAGCTCGAATCGAGCTTGCTCGATTGCCCGCCCGAGCTCCGGGCCCAGGTCGAGCAACAGATCCAGAACCTGCGGGACGTCCGCGACTCCCTGGTACGCCTCGCGCCCGAGATCCAGGCGAACCTCGTGCAGCGCGCGCCGCTCACGGATGCCATTGCGGCCTTCTTCCGACCCGAGCCACCGGCCGAGGTGCCCGCGTGGCTCCCGGACGACTTGCACCGCGCAGCGGTGAGCGAACCGATGATGCGGCCCGCGCCCGGGGTGAAGGTCTACTTCGAGGACGACTCGGTGGGCTGCGCCATCCCCCAAGGCGTCGGGCAGATCCCGATTCGTCAGGGCCTCGACCTGGGATTCCACGCCTCGACGGGCAGGCTCGCGCACCAGCGTTTCTACGAGCACGGGCTCTTGCGCTGGTGCGTCGACTATCACCTGACGGGCGGTCGTGCGCTCGTCGCGTTCTATGCGGCGACCGAACGCCTGAGCTACCCCGAGCACGGACTCGTCACGCGCTTTTCACCGAACGGGAACGTGGTGTCCCAGGGCTACTTCGATCGCGGCACGCCCGCCGGCTACCACAAGCTGTGGGAGGACGACGGCTACCCGATCTCGGCCACGCTGTACGAGGCCGGGCGCCGCGTGGAGACGATCCTCCCCGACGGAAGTCGGATGCCGGGTTGAAGGGCGAAGGCCCCTCAGTCTGGGCTCTGGCCGCGGAACGTAGCGAGGATGGCTGCCGAGCCCACGCCCGGTTTCTTGTGAGTCCAGGTGTGCGTCACGATCGCGGTCGAAGAGAGGACCTTCGCGACCAGCGAATGTCCGAGCGGCGCGCCTTGTCCGCCCTGGCTCACGTGGCACGGAGTCCAGCTCGCGTCGGGGTTGATGGTGAACGGGGACTCGTCGCTGCGCAGCGAGAGCAATGCGACGGCGAGCTCGTTCGGCTGGAGCAACGGGCCCGGGCTCGAAACGCTGGTGGCGGTGGTCTGCGTGGGCGCGGGCGTCTTGCCGTGTTGGTCCAAGGCAGGCGCCGGCGCGAGCCCGCTCACTTCGATGGCACCGACAGCCACCGCCTGCTCGTTCTGTGACGACGTGCCGTTGGGGTTCACCGAGATGGTGAAGGGCGACTTCGTGACCACCACGTTCTCGGCGATGAACAGGTAGCCGCGGACGCCGTCGCTTCCCCCGCCGATCGACAAACCTTCTTCCACCCGCGCGTAGACGTTGCCCTGGTCGTCGCTCACCGAACCCGGAACCAGTGTGCAGCCGTCGACGGTCGAATAGCAGCTGATGCCGACGAGGATGGCGTTCCCAGCCGACGGTGCCTTGGCGAGCACGAGCTTCGGCTGATCCGTCGTCGAGTCCACCACCAAAGGGCTGGTCTGCACCACGCTGATGGGGATTGCCGTCGCTCCCCCGCCGCCCGGAGCGCCTCCGCTCACGCTGCCGTCCGTGGCGACGCCTGCGCTGCCCCCACTGCCACCGCCGCTCGCAACGGTGCCTCCACTTCCGCCGGGCGCCGCGCCCGCGCTTCCCGCGCTTCCACCAGTTCCGGCCGAGCGGAACTCGGACCCACCGCAGGCGACGGCGCACACGGTGAGTGCGGCCCAGGTGACGCGAGCGAGCATCCACGTCCAGGCTATCCGAAGCCTCCGAGGAGCGCGACCACGTTTTGTCCCGCGACCGCCCGGCGGTTCGGGTGTAGACAGCGCCATGCCGAAGATCGTGCTGCATCAGTGGGCGATGTCGCCGTTCTGCAACAAGGTGCGGCGTTGCCTCACTTGGAAGGGGCTCTCGTTCGAGGTCATCGACTACAACGGGCTCCGCGCTCGCGAGGCGGCGAAGCTCAGCCGCGTCGGGACCTTGCCGGTGCTCGACTACGACGGCGAGAGGATCGTCGACTCGAGCGCCATCGCGCTTCGCCTCGAGCGCCTGCACCCGACGCCGGCGCTCTTCCCGGCCGACCCGGCCGAGCGGGCTCGGGCCCACTTCTGGGAGAACTGGGCCGAGCAGTCCCTCTACTTCTTCGAGATCTACTTCCGCATGCTCGACCCCGTCGCTCGCGAGAAGGCCCTCGATCTCCTGTGCGCGGGACGCCCGGGGTACGAGCGCGCGCTCGTGCGCATCGTGCTCGCCCAACGCTACCCGAAGAAGCTCCGGGCCCAAGGCCTCGGGCGGCTCGAGCGGGGCGACGTGGAGCGCATCTTTTTCGAGCACGTCTCTGCGCTCGACGCGCTGCTCGCCAAGGAGCCTTGGCTCGCCGGCTCGAACCCGAGCATCGCCGACATCTCGGTGGTCGCCCAACTCGACGAAGTGATCCGCACGAGCGAGCTCGGACCGAGAATCCGCGCGCACGCCGCAGTGTCGAGCTTCCTCGATCGCGCGCCCGGCCGCGCCGAGGGCCAGCCGTGAGCGAAGCCTCACCGGTCGCCGAGAGCACGGCGCCCACGCTGCGCCAGAGCCTCGGCATCTTGCTCAAGGCCTCCCGCGGCTTCTGGCTCGTGAACTGGGTGAACTTCGGCGACGGCATCGCGTACTTCGGGCTCTTGGCCCTCATGACGCTGTTCTTGGAAGACCGCGTCAAGATGAGCGCTCACGGCTCGACGGTCGCCGTGAGCGTGTTCACCGGACTCGTCACGCTCTTCATGGTGCTCGGAGCCGGCGCGCTCAGCGACCGCTTGGGCTCCCGGCGTGCGCTTTCGGTCTCCATGGCCATCGTGCTCGCGGGCCGCGTGCTCTTGGTTCTGGCACCGAACGCCGGGGCCGCCGCGCTGGTGACCGCGGTCGCCTGGGCTTCCATCGTCTGCATGGGTTTCGGCGAAGGCGTGATCCAGCCCGCGATGTACGCCGGCGTCAAAGAGTACACGGACGCACGCACGGCCACGCTCGGCTACGCCTTTCTGTATTCGATCATGAACCTGGGCATCGTGGCCGGCGAAGCCATCTCGCCGTTGGTGCGCGAAACCTGGGCCAAGCGCTTCGAGGGGGCCGAAGGCGCCCCCAAGCCCACCGCCGGCATCACGGGCGCATTCTGGTTCTTCATCGGCGTCAGCGCGCTGGTGCTCCTCGTGAACCTGCTGCTCTTCACCCGCAAAGTGGAGCTGCGCGATCGAGTGAAGCCGCCCGAGGCTCCCCCCGAAGAAGGTCCGAAGACCCTCGGTGAGAAACTGAAAGCGCTGCCCATCACGGACGTGCGTTTCGTCTTCTTCATCTTCGTGCTCTTGCCGGTGCGCACGCTCTTCGCGCACCAGTGGTTGACCATGCCCCACTACGTGACGCGTTGCTTTCCCGCCGAGGTCGGCGCGCGCTGGGAGTGGGTGAACGGCCTGAACCCGCTCATCATCGTAGTGGCAGTGCCCGTGCTCGCCGCCCTGACTCGCACGCGCAGAGTCATCGACATGATGATCGCCGGCACCCTGGTCTCCGCTGGCGCCACCGTGCTGCTCATGACGCGACCGAGCCTCGGGCTCCTGCTCGGCTACGTCGTGTTGTTCTCGTTGGGCGAGGCGCTGTGGTCGTCGCGTTTCCTCGAGTACGTGGCCGACCTCGCCCCCGCCCATCGCGTCGGCATCTACATGGGGATCGCCGGCCTGCCTTGGTTCGTCGCCAAGACCATCACCGGGTTTTACGCCGGAGCGCTGCTCGACCGCTTCGTGCCGGAGCACGGCGCCCAGACGCCCCACATGCTCTGGATGATCCACGGCGCGGTGGGCCTGCTCTCCCCCATCGGGTTGCTCGTGGCGCGGCGTTGGCTCCTGACGCACGCCCCGGCAAAGCCAGCGTAGCGCTCGCCGACAGGCACGCCCACGCGCGAGCCCACGCCCACGCGCGAGCCCACGCCCACGCGCGAGCCCACGCCCGCGCGAGCCCACGCCCACGCGCGCGCCCACGCCCACGCGCGAGCCCGCCCACGCGCGAGCCCGCCACGCCCACGCGCGAGCCCACGCCCACGCGCGAGCCCACGCCCACGCGCGAGCCCACGCCCACGCGCGAGCCCACGCCCACGCCCACGCGCTCGGAGTGGTCGGACGGAGCACTGGAAAACTCTCGGTCGCTCGAGGTACGTTGGCGGGATGACCAAGCTCCCGCACGCGCTCCTCGGTCTCGCTCCCTTGGCGTTCGGCTGTTCGAGCGGCGGCGGCGGAGCGGGCGGTGGCGGAGCGGGCGGCGACGCATCGGCCCACCACTGGGAGACGCTGCGCTGGGGGGGGTCCGCGGAGGCCGATCCGCTGCCGACGCACGACGTGAAACACTGCGGAGCGCCCGACGCCGGTGCGAGCATCGTGCCGTTCGGCTCCTTCTTCAACGGCAACGGCAACACGCTCGGCGTGTGTTTGGGCGAGCCCGGCACGATGAACAGCGTGAACCCTTACACGTTCTTCTCCACGCTCGGCGTCGGCTCAGCGAGCGAGCTCCATGCGGCAAACGACTTCGAGGCTGCGCTGATCTATGCCGGCCCTTGGATCCAGGTCGTGCACTACGCTTCCACCCAGGGCGACCAGCTCTTCTGCGACGGTGGCTTCGATTACCACGACCGAGCGGCGGACCTCGGCAAGACGAGCTGTTCGGTCCACGGCGTCGTCTTCGAGTGGGAGGCCCCGGCGAAGGTCAAGGTCTCGGTCCCCGATGGGCAAACCGCGGACGTCTCGCTCGCCCCCATGCACCTACATTGACGAGCTCCACCGCGCGGCCGCGAGGGAAACGTCCTGGTCAAGCTCGTACGCGCGACACTAGGATGCTGCGTTCGGAGCGGAGGTCGGGATGCAGCAACAGTACGGGTTCGTTCAACAGCCTTGTTCGCGGTGTGGCACGACGGTGTGGATTTCGCCGCAGGCCGGCATGGGGATCTGCCCGAGCTGCCACACGCAGAACTCGCTGTCGGGAGCCGCCGCCGCGGCGGCCGGCGCCGCGGGAGTGTCCCCGGTCGGCGGCTTTGCAGCGTTCAGTCCCATGAAGATCGCCGGTGCCTTCGGCGCGATGCTCCTCTTCGCCATCGTGTCGGTGGGTGGCTGGTACGTGAAGAGCTACGTGCTCGGTGGCGGCGGCAAGGGCAAGGCCAGCTACTCCTCCATCGGAGTCGACGCCCAAGGCACCGGACGCCGATCTATTGATGAGCAACGTCACTTCCCTCGCCCAGAAGTGGAAGAAGGATGCGGTGTTCTGGTCCGTGAACTACCAAGCAGTGCGCGCGGACGGCACCGTGCTCGTGGACAAGGGCGCCGTGGTCGAGTTCATCTCGCCGAGCAAGGTGAGCAGCGCCAGCAAAGAAGGTCCGTGAGGACAGCATCAAGCGCTTCACGTTCGGCTCTTCGGGCGTCGACTATTCGAAGCAGTGGGATGCGACGAACCAGTGGAAGAACGTCAGCGCCCCGGCGCTGCCAGGCTGTTCCATCAAGAAGCTCCTCGCATCGCTCGCCGCGAAAGGGCTCTCCGGGTCGAAGACGGTGCGTGTGACCTACGACCCCCAATTCCAGCGTGGCGAGCAGGCCTGGCGGGTCATCGGCGAAGATCCCAAGATGGATGCCTGGTTCTCCATGGCTACCTGCGCCGAAGTCACGCCCTGAGCGCGGTCCCGCGCAGCACGTGAGCGTTGGCTGTCGCATCCTGAGCCATGCATCGCACCAGACTGGTCATCGACCTCGAAAGCTGAGCGAGGTGATCGCCTACGAGGCGCGGCGCAAGGCCGTCGAGCAGTCGATTGGCGCTGACGTGCATGGCGGACAAGAGCGCCCTCGCACGGCTGGCACGGCCCACGCTGGCCGCTCGCCTCGGGCCGCTTCTGGTCGGAGGGGACGTCGCGACGTGTTCCGTGATCGAGGTCGAGACTCTGTTCAGCGCCAAGTCCCCCCTGAGTCGCCGCTTCACTCGGTCCGAAACCCCGGGAGGCGCCGACACGGTCAGCACGCTTGCGCCTGCTCCGATGACGGGCGAACGTGGCGACGTAGGAGCAGCAGATGAAGCCGGCGAGTCTGCTAGCGGTAGCCCTGGCGCTCGGGGCACTCTCGAGCTGCGGGGCAAAGAGCGGCCTCGGATCTCCGACGCCTGTCTGGGCCGACGCGGGCGACGCGGGCGACGCGAGCGACGCGGCGGACGACGGGGACGCGGGGAATGAGGAAGCGGGCGACGATGCCGCGGACGGCCCCGGTGACGCGCCGGCGGACGTCGTGTTCGACGCGCCGGCGGACGCACCGAGTCCGGCGTGTGTCTCGGGCAGCCCGAGCTCGCCCTGGGCTTGGACCGCAGGGGGCCCCGAATCGGAGTCCGTGAGCGGGATCGCGCTCGCTGCCGACGGCGCCGTGTACGCCGTCGGCACCTTCTCGGGCACCGCTGACTTCGACCCGGGCCCGGCGCTCGAATCGCACGCCGCGGTGGATCGCTTGGATGTGTTCCTGACCAAGGTCGCGTGCGACGGGACACATCTCTGGACCCGTCGCTGGGGCGGGACCGACCTGAAGGGCGCGACCTCGGGCTGGGGAGATGAAGGTCAGGCCGTGGCGGTGACGCCCAGCGGGTCGGTGCTGGTCGGTGGGCAGTTCTGCTCGAGCGTCGACTTCGACCCGGGACCGGGCGAGGATGTCCGGAAGTCCGCGAGCTGCTTCGACGGCTTCGTGGTTTCGGTCGACGCATCAGGAAACTACGAATGGGCCGCGACCTTCGGAGGCAGCGGTCGCGACCGGGTCGGAGGCCTGGTCGTGGCGCCTGACGGTTCGATCTACGCAGCGGGACAGTTCGAAGGGATCGTCGACTTCGACCCTGGGTCGGGCCAAGAGCTGCGCACGAGCGTCGGCGAAATCGATGAGTTCGTGGTCAAGTTGACCGCACAGGGCAACCTCGTCTGGGTGCGTACTTGGGGCAGCCCCGCCACGGAGCAGGGCATCGGCCACGTCGCGCTGACGAGCAACGGCGCCGTCGTGGTCGCGGGGCAGTTTTCCGGTCAGGCCGACTTCGACCCTGGTCCCGAGGTCGACCTGCGCACCTCGGCGGGTAGCGACGATGTCTTCGTGATGGCGTTCGCAGCCAGCGGCGAACGACTTTGGGCGCGTACCTTCGGCGGCGCGAGCTACGACGACGTCCGGACGGTGGCGAGTGGGCCAGGCGCTACGGTCCAAGTAGCGGGGGCGTTCTACGGACCAGCCGACTTCGACCCCGGCACGGCACAAGACGTGCGCGACACGCACGGACTCTACGACGCCTATGTCGTGCGCCTGAGCGACACCGGCGACTACCTTGGAGCGAGCACCTGGGGCGCGCCCGACACCGTCCCGCCATCCAAGAGCATGGTCTCCGGCTTGGCGACGACCGTGGCGGCAGATGGACGCGTGTTCGTCGCAGGCATGTTCCAGGGCCAGATCGACTTCGACCCTGGGTCCGGAGAAGACGTACGAAGCTCGGCGACGCTCGACAGCTACGATGCGTTCGTGATCGAGTTCGTCGCGAACGGCCAGGCCAGCGCCTGGTGGACGTTCGGCAGCGACGGGCTCGATGGTGCCTACGCCATCGCAGTCCACGGCTCGCGCGTGGTCGTCGCCGGTGGTTTCGGTGGCTCCATCGAGCTCCTGCCCAAGCCACTACCGGGCGGCCTCTCGACGACGCCTGTGGGTAAGCAGGACGCGTTCGTGGTGCACTGGTAGGGGATCCACCTCACGCGCGTGCTTGGCGGATCAGAAGAACGTGCCCTTGCGCACGAGGAGGGACATGTCCGCCACGCGGGTCACGTCGTCACGAGGACTCCCTTGCACCTTCAAGAGCACGGGGCCGGGGGCGAGCGGCGGCAAGTCTTCGAGGTATACCTCGCAGCGCGGCGCAATCGAACAGATCAGCTTCTGGCTCGGTCGCTTCGCCTGGGTGTCGATGGCGAGATGGTGCACTGGTTTGCCGTTCTGGATCACGTCGACCTCGTAGTGCACGGGGAGGATCTTGTTCAGCGCCTTGCTGCCGGCGTTGCGCGTGAAGCTCCCGTCCAGCGACGCCCAGAGCGCCACGGGTTTGCCCGTCGCGACGAAGCGAGCTTCGGCACTGCCCGCGCCTTCGAGCGGGGCCGTTACGATGAGCTCGCCGGTGCCGCCGACGGTGAAGGCCAAGACCACCCCCAAGGGGAGGGCGCCCAGCAGTCCGAAGAACAGCAGCATCTGCCAAGTAGGGCGCCGGAGCCTCCGCTGCTCTTCGACGAGAGTCGGATCGGTCTCCGGCAGGCGCTCGACCGGCACGATCCGGAGCATCCGATACGAAAGCGCTCCGGGGAAGTAGACGTTCACCACCTCGGCGACCTCGCGCTCGGCGGTGTGGCTACCAGAAGCGAGGCGATAGCCGACCCAATACGAGGCCGAGCGGGGAACGCCGCGCGCGACGATCTCGACGTGCTCGACGCCGATGGCCTGGAGCCGGGGTGTGAGGGTCGCCTCGAGGAGCCTCGCGCACTCGGCCAGCTCCGCGGGTGCGTGAAAGGGCATGCCCCAGCCTAACACTCGACGACCGGGCGACGCGAAGTGCCAGGTGGTCCAGCGTCAACGCCGCGAGGAGCTGCGAGCCGGCAGCTCGAGCGCAGCGCAA
>JAXLYN010000032.1:0-117008 GCA_046351435.1 Polyangiaceae bacterium | reverse complement strand
TTCTTGAACACCCTCGCCTGGGTCGCAGAGACCGCCCACGACCCCATCCCGGACGACGTGGAAGGCAGCGGCGACACCGACAACGACGGCATCTCCGACGTGCTGGACGGCGACAACGACGCCGATGGGATCTTGGATCTGTTCGAAGCGGGAGACAAAGACCCGACCACTCCGCCGGTCGACACGGACAAGGACGGCAAAGCCGACTACGTCGACGACGACTCGGACGCGGACGGTGTCAAAGACGCAGTGGAGAGCCCGGGCGACATCCTGCTTCCGCCGAACGACACCGACAACGACGGCACACCGGACTTCCGCGACACCGACAGCGACGACGACACGATCCTGGACGGTACCGACAACTGCCGCCTGGTGAAGAACACCGATCAGACCGACACCGATCAAGACGGTCTGGGAGACGCTTGTGACGGCCTTCCCGGAGATCCCGATGCGGGAAAGGATGGGTCGAGCGACGCGGCGGCGGGCGGGTCGGGCGGCAGCGTCGACGCGGCGACCGGCGGCTCGGGCGGAAGCGGCGCCACTTCCGGCAGCGGCGGCTCGGGCGCCACGAGCTCGGGCTCGACGACCGAGGCGACCGACGATGGCGGTTGCGGCTGCCGCGCCGAACCGGCGGGCTCGACCCGTGCAGCCTTCGGCGCGCTCCTGGCGCTTGGCCTACTGGCACGACGCCGGCGACGCTGAAGCCTCACTTCTCGAGCAGCGAGCGAATCGCGCGCAGGAGCTGCTCGGGGTCGAACGGCTTGCCCAGAAGCGCCACGCCAGGGTCACGGGTGAGCTCTTCGATCTTGAGGTCGGCGGTGTAGCCACTCACCAGCAGAATCCGGAGCCCCGGGGCGAGCTCGCGAAGCCGCCGGACGGTCTCTTGGCAGGGCTGGCCCGGCATCACCACGTCGAGCACCACGAGGTCGAAGGTGGACTGCTCGACTCGAGCCACCGCCTCGGCGCCATCGCGCGCGAGCTCGACCGCGTAGCCCGCGTTGGTGAGAACGCGTTGGATGACGTCGCGAATCGCCTCGTTGTCCTCGGCCACCAAGAGCCGCTCCGTGCCTCCGCGCGCACGCGCGACGATCTTGGTACCGACATCGGTCGCTCGTCGGGCGCTGACGGGCAAGTAGATCTTGAACGAACTTCCCACGCCGGGTTCGCTGTAGACGTGCAGCATGCCACCGTGCTGGCGAACGATGCCGAATGCCGTGGCGAGGCCGAGCCCACTTCCTGAAGTGCCTTTCGTGGTGAAGAACGGCTCGAAGATGCGCTCCATGATCTCCGGCGCCATACCGACGCCAGTGTCCGTGAGCGTGACCAGAAGGTAGCGACCCGGCTTGGCCCAGGGGTGGGTTTCGGCGTAACGCCCGTTGATCAACACGACCTCGGACTCGAGGGTCAGACGCCCCCCGCTCGGCATCGCGTCCCGAGCGTTGACACAGATGTTCAGGAGCACCTGGTCGAGCTCGGTCGGGTCGCCCTCGATCAGGGTGCTCTGCGCCCGGGGGATGTGCTCGATTTCGATGTTCTCCGGGAACAGCCGGCGCCAGAGCGGCAGCGTCTTGGCGATGCGCTCATCGAGGTCGACTTCTTCCAAGCGCAACGCCTGGGCACGCCCCATGGCGAGGAGGTGTCGGGTGAGCTCGGCGCCGCGAGTCGCCGCTTCGGCGATGGCGTCTGCGTCGGCGAGTATCGCTGGGTCTTCGCTGCGCCGCCGGATCAGCGCCGCGCCCGACATCACCACCGTGAGCAGGTTGTTGAAGTCGTGCGCGACGCCTCCGGCCAAGAGCGCCAGGCTCTCGATGCGCTGCATGCGCATCACGCGGTGCTCGAGCTCGACGCGTTCGCGTTCGGCGTTGGCGCGCAGCTCTGCGAGCTGGAGCCGCGAGAGCGCCACGCTGAGCTGGCCAGCCATGCCGACCAGGTACTCGAGGTCGTCGGCGCTGGGCTCCCGCACCCCCTCGTCGCCGTACGTGCCGCAACCGAGGGCGCCGAGGGGCTTGTCCGCGAGGCGCAGTGGCACGTTGACGATGGTGCGATTGCCGAGCTCGGCGACGATGCGCTTGTCGGTGCGTGGGTCTTCGCGCGCGTCACGAACCACGACGGGCAGATCGCTCGCGACGATCTGTTCCAGCATCGCGTCGCCTTTCACGGTGAGGAGCGGTGCATGGGCCCAGGCTTGATCGCTGATGTCGCCGGAAACGGCCAGGAGCCGGAACTCCTCGCACGAGTCATCGGTGGCCAGGCACAGCCAAGCGTGTCGATAGCCGAGGCACTCGGTCACCTCGATGCGGGTCAGTTCGATGAGCTCGGAGATCCTGGATGCGGCCTGGAGCTTGCGCGCAAAGCCGAGAAGTCGCAGATACGAAGACCCACCCTTGGTCATTTCACCGGAACGCAGTAGTTCGGAGGCGCGCACTTTCCGTTGTTGCAGAAGCCGCTGTAACAGCCCTCGTCCCCCTTGCAGGCGTAGCCGAGAGCCGTGAGGGCGGCACACTTCCCAGGGGTCACGTCGGGCGCGTCTTCGTCGCGACCCACGCAGCGGTGCCCCGCAGCGCACACGGCTTTCAGCGAATAGCGCGTGCAGTTTTCACCATCGACCGGCAGATCCTCGCAGACCCCTTGGATCCCCGCGGGCACGTTGCAGTATTGCCCCTTCGGGCACATGTCCGGCAACGCCAGGCGACACGTCGCTCCGGCGGACACGGTCGTTTCACAGTGCCCGCCGAACAAGTCGCCGCCGTCCGCTGCGCCATCGAGCGCGCAGTGCAGATCCTTCCCGCAGAGGGGCGCTGCCCAGTTGCAGGCGATGCCGATCCCCACGGCGAAGAGCGACTCGATCTTGTGACACTTGCCTGGGGTGGCGCCTTCCGCCCCGAGGCAGCGCATGTCGGCACGGCAGGAGGCGAACGCGGCTCCCTCGCAGTCCGCCAGCTCCTGGGCGACCGGGGCAAGGCAGACCTCCGAGACCGCACCGCCCGAGCCGATCAGCTTGTCGCACTGGAGGCCTTCCAGACACGTACCGGACGCACACGCCTCACCCTGCCCAGGCCGCTTGGTGCACTTGCCCGGGCAGGAGCTCGTGCTTTGGCAGAAGAAACCGCGCTGGCATTCGGCCGGGTGCGTGCAGTCACCACCCTCCGCGACGATGCCCTCGGTGGCTGCATCGCACTCGATCGGGATCGGGAACAACGAGTCGCAGTCGGCGTTCTCGACGGCACTGAGGCAGGCTGGCACGAGCTCCGGGTGGTAGAGGAAGCGCTCTGCCGGTAGCTCACCCAAGCTCGCGAAGATGCTCTGTCCGAGCGCCTTGGTGAAGTAGTCGACGCAGGGATCTTCGCCGAGCGCCACTTGCGCGATGGGACCAAGGCAGCGATCCAATCGCTTGCAAAGCGCCTCGGCGTATCGCTGAGCGAACTGGTCGAGAGGAACCTCGGCGCCCGAGTCGCCCGCGTCGTTCCCACCCGTACCCCCCGTCGGCGTGCCGGTCTCGGCCTTCAGCTCGTCGAAGTCGAGAAGGAATGCGCACGACGCCGTGGTCGTTCCGATGACGAGGCCGAGCAGGGCGGCGTGGATACGCATGGGTCCCTCGCAAAGGGTTTACACCGGCCCGGACCCCCGCGACAAACCCACGAGATCGGGGCCCCGGCGTGTCGGATACGTTCCAGTGTGGCCGCGAAGCGGTCTCCCACGTAGGCTTTCCGTCGTGAAACCAAGCTCCGCCGTCCGAGCGCTGGTCGCCCTCCTGGCCCTCTCCACTTGTCTGCCGGCCAACGCGCAGTTCAACCCGGACAGGCGGAAGAAGGGAAGAAGCCCGGCGTGAATTCCAGCCCGGCGGGCGGCCCGGCGGCAACCCGGCGGCAAACCTGGCGGCAAGCCCGGCGGCAAACCCGGCGGCAGGCCCGGCGGCAAGCCCGGGGCGAACCTGGAGCCGAACCGGGCGGGGACCCCACCGCGGAACCCGGCGGCAAGCCCGGGGGCAAAGAAGAGAAAGGGCCCGGCAAGGCGGCGCTGATCCAGCGTTACACCGGCATCGTCCTGGCCCAGCCGGGCGCGCCCTTCCCACTCCAGCGATTGGCCGAGCTCTATCGCGAGCGCGACGGCAACATCGAAAAACTGATCCAGGACTTCGAGAAACGCGCTGCGGAGCCCGATCAATGGAACGCGCTGGTGGCGCTGGCGGGCATCTACAAGCAAGACGGCCAACACGATCGCGCCATCAGCACCTACGAGAAGGCCATCGGTCAAAAGCCGAGTGAACCGACTGCGGTGATGGCGCTCGCCAACCTGCTGGCCGATCGAGGCGACAAGTCGTCCGCCGTCACACGCTACGAGGCAGCGCTCCCTCTTCTGAAGAACGACGCCGACAAGGAGCAAGTGCTCCGCACGTTGATGCAGCTCTCACTCGACCTGAAGCGCTTCGACGACGCGAAGAAACACCACAAGGCCCTGGTCGCGCGTGCCAAGGGTTCGTTCTACGTGCGAGGGGAGCTCGGCCGCGAGCTGATGCTGCGCGGCGACTACGATCACGCGGTCGAAGAGTATCGGGACGTGGTGAAGGCCGCGACGGGTGACAATCGAGTGCTCGGGCCTGCGCAACGCGATCTCGGCAAGGCACTCGCCAGGCAAGGCAAACGCAAAGAAGCCATGGAGATGCTGCAGAAAGCCCTGAAGACCGCGGGGTCGCAGGCCGGCATCCGACGCGAGATCTACGAAATCACGGTGGAGGTCTATCGCGCAGAAGACCGCCTGCGCGACCTCATCACCGAGCTCGAAGCGCAGCACCTCTCGGACCCCGAACAGCTCCGCATGCTGGGCAGCCTGTACGAAGAGACAGGGCAAGTCGACAAAGCCCTCACCACTTACAAGCAGGCCCTGGCCAAGAAGAGTGACGACGTCGGAACGCGGCTGAAGGTCGTGCAGCTCCTGCAAATCCAGGGCGAGCTCGACGAAGCGATCAAGCAGTACGAAGAGCTGATCCGCGCGGCGCCACGCAATCCGGACTACGTGTTCCAGCTGGCCGAAGCTCTGATCCAACGCGGGGATCGCGCGAAGGCCCTCGAGCACCTGAAGAAGCTCGAGGCCCGCTCGGGAGCCGACGAAGAGACGCTGGCTGCGCTCGTGGACTTCTACGAACGCGTCGAAGAGAAGCAGCGCGCGATGGACGTGTTGCAGCGGCTCTCGAAGAGCGGCCGCGGCGATCCGCGGCACCTGGTCGAGCTGGGCGACCGCTACTGGCAAGAAGGCGACAAGAACAAAGCGCAGCAGACCTGGGCGCGCATCAAGATCATCGTGCCGGACAAGGCGCGAGCCAACGAAGTCTTGAGCGAGGTGTACCTCGAGCACGACATGCCGCAGCAGGCCATCGAGGCTCTGCGCGAAGCGATGAAGCTCCAGCCCAAGGCCATGAAGTACAAGAAGGCCTATGCCTTGGCCCTCGAACGCACGGGGGCGAGCGCCGGCAGCATCGAACAGCGCAACCACCAGTACGACGAGGCGCGGAAGATTTGGGACGCCATCGCAAAAGAAGCGGGCGACGGGAACGAGCACGTCGCACGCGAGGCCCGCCAGCACATCGTCACACTCTGGGGTCTCGGCGGTCAGCTCGAACAGCGGGCCGTCCCGCTCGACCGCCGGCTGAAGGGAACGCCTCCGGATCTCGAAGCGGGTCGCTTGCTCGCGGAGGTTCAGATCCGCCTTCGCCGCTACGGCGACGCCGAGCGCACGCTGAACTTCGTGGCGCAAAAGGCACCCGGCGACGTCGGCACGCTCACGCAGCTCGAGCGGGTGCTCGTGCTCCGGCGCAAGCTCAAGGAAGCCATCGCCGTGCTGAAGAAGCTCACGGACGCGGATCCCAAGCGCGCCCGGGAGTACTACCAGCGCATGGCCGGCTACGCCGCCGAGCTCTACCGCGACGACGAAGCGATCCAGTATGCCGCCAAGGCCGTCGAGCTCTCGCCCGACGACGCCGAAGGGCACAAGAAGCTGGGGGAAATGTATCGCCGGCGACAGGACACGAGTCGCGCCATCAACGCCTTCCGGCAAGCCATCGCCAAGAACGACCGCCTGTTCACCGTACACTTCCAACTCGCAGAGCTGCTCATGGGCCAGGGCGAGCTCGAGGAGGCCGACCGACTCCTCCGGCGCGTGGTGCGCGCGTCTCCGGACGAGGACCTGGTGGCGCAGGCCGCCCGCCTCAGCATGCAGGTGAACCTCGGGAAGGGAACGCTCGAGTCCTTGGAGAAGGAGCTTCTCCCCGTCGCCCTCGGCAACCCGCAGAAACCGCTCTACCGGCGCCTCTTGGTGGAGCTCTACGGCGCCATGGCGTTCCCGCTCGCGCACCAGACGCGGAGCCCTGACAAAGAGGTGAGCGAGAAAGCGCGAGCCGAGCTGAAGCGCATCGGGGAGCGCGCGGTGAAGCCGTTGCTCGACGCGCTCAGCGACGAGAAGGACCAACAGCAGCGCACCGCCATCGAGCTCCTCGGCTACATCGAGAACAAGAGCGCCGGCTCCGCGCTGTACGCGTTCGCGACCGGAAGTGCCGACGCGGAGCTGCGTTCACGCGCCATGCTCGCCGTCGGCTCGCTGAAAGATCCGGGACTCTTACCCAAGCTCGCGGACGTCTTGGCGCCGGGTGGACAGATCCGAGCCGACGAGTCCGACCCCGTCATCGTCGCCGCAGCGTGGTCCGTCGCACGCATGCAAGCACGCGAAGCGCGGCCGTTGCTCGGTAAGCTCTTGAAGAGCGACGCCCCGAGCTTGCGCGCGCTCGGCGCCATCGGCGTCGGGCTCTTGAAGGACAAACACGCGAGCGCCGAGCTCGCGGAGATCGCACGTTCAGTCGACGTGGGAGCTCTGCCGCGAGCGGCAGCAGCCTTCGCGCTGGGCGAAATCGGCGACACCACGCAGGCCGACGCGCTGTCCCAGCTCGCGGAGTCCAGCGATACGGGGGCGAGAGCAGCGGCGGTGATCGCCTTGGCGCGGCTCGGAGCGGCGGGAGCGCCGCGTGCCATCAGTGAAGCCCTGGTGAGCGGGGACCCGGCGCTCGCGCAGGCTGCGAGTGCCGCCGCGTTGGTCAACGCAACGGGGACCTATCGTGCACCCCGCGATGCTCTGGTCGTGCCCGAAGGGCGCGTCGACGTCCGCGCCGTGCTCGATCGCCTGGTGCCGAGAGGCTACTCGGCCGACGAGCACGCGAAGGCCCTGGTGAACCTCGCACCGACGCTGGGTCAAGCGGCGCTGTCCGCGGCTCAGAGCTCGCCAGAGCGGGCGCGGGCCGTGGCCGACGCGCTCTTGTCACGAGACGGGAAGCCCGCATTCGGCCTCTTGACCCGCGACCTCGACACCGCGGAGGCAGCCGCCCGGACCGACGCGGAGAAGGCGGCCGAGAGCATCGCTCTGGCCGTGCTGCCGGCATTCGTCGCGCTTTCGGGTCACCCTTCGGCGGAGGTCCGATCGCGCGCGATCCAATTGCTCTCGATGCGCAGCGAAGAGAGCGCGAAGCGGGCCGTGCTCGACGCCATCGACGATCCCGATCCGGTAGTGCAACGAGCGGCGCTCACGGCGGTCGAGCGCACGCGACCAACCGGCGCCATCACGGCCGTCACTCGCCTGGTGACCAAGGCCAAAGACTGGCCGGCTCGAGTGCGCGCGGCCGAGGCCCTCGCGCTCCTCGCGCGCGGCTCGAAAGACAAGCTCGCTGTCGAGGCCCTTCGCCGCGCTGCGCTGCGCGACGAGACGGCCCTGGTGCGTGAGGCCGCCATCACCGCGCTCGGCAAGGTCGACGCCGAAGCAGCTCGGGAAGTCGCGGCCGAAATGACCAAGAAGGACGCAGAGCCGCGCGTACGTGATGCCGCGCGCGCCGTGGGGAACGGAAGATGAAACGGCACGTCGAGCTCGAGCTCGCCGCGATCTTCGGCTGGTCGATCTTCGGCTGCAACACCCTCGACCGCTTCGACACCAAAGACGGCGAGGCGTACTGCGGGAGCATCGTCTCGGCAGCGTTCGTGCGCGAGGGCTTCCCACCGGATCTCCGGCTGCGCATGACCCTCGACACCGACCAGCTGTCCTCGGTACCTGGAACGTTGACCACCGACGACGCCAAGGCCGGGCCGTGCGCGCCCACGCCCCGCCTGCACGCGGCGCCCATGCGAGTGACCGAAGCGATGCTGCACGATCCGCTCTCGACCTTCGATTTCGGGACGGGGCGCGATCACAACTTCATGGCGTGGGTCGATTCGAGCTGCAGCGGTCCGATGCTGGCGGTGGTCTCGTTGCTCAAGAACGACGACGTGGAAGTGCGACTGTTGATGCCGCCAGCCGCCACGGCCGCTGGTGAAGAGCCGCCGCCCGCCTCGTTTGCCCTGTTCCAACTGACGCGTCAGAAGGGCGACTGCGGGTTCTGAGGCGCGTTCGGCGGGACGTGATATAGCGACGCCGTGCTCGTCTTGGGCATCGAAACCTCGTGTGACGAAACCGGCGCCGCGGTGGTCGACGACCGCGGCACGGTGCTGTCGGACGTCGTCCAATCTCAGATCGCCGTACACGCGCCCTTCGGTGGCGTGGTGCCCGAGCTCGCCTCGCGAAACCACCTCGAGAACGCCGAGCCGGTGCTGACCAGCGCTCTCGAGCGTGCCGGCGTCACGCTCGCGGACGTCGACGGCATCGCCGTCACTTGTCGACCGGGTCTGTCGGGCGCGCTGCTCGTCGGTGTTCAGCTCGCACGCGGTCTCGCCTGGGCCACCGGGAAGCCCGTCGTGGGTGTCGACCATCTCGTCGGTCACTTGTTCGCGGTGTTCTTGCGCTACCCCGACCTCGAAACGCGCCCCCCGCCCGAGCTCCCGTTCGTCGCGCTCCTGGCGTCGGGCGGCCACACGGCGCTCTACCGCGTCGAGGGCTCGGACCTCTCCCAGGTGCGAGAACTCGGCGCCACGCGAGACGACGCGGCAGGCGAGGCGTTCGACAAGGTCGGCAAGCTTCTCGGTCTCGGCTACCCCGGCGGGCCCATCGTCGATCGCCTGGCGAAGGAAGGCGACCCCGACGCCATCCCGCTGGCTCGACCGATGCCCAGCCGAACCAGTTTCGAGTTTTCGTTCAGCGGGCTCAAGACCAACGTGGCGCGGTGGGTCGAACAGAACGGCCGTCCGCGCGATGACCAGACACTGCGCGACCTCTGCGCCGGCTTCCAACGCCGCGTCGTCGATTCGCTCGTGAAGAAGGCGATCCTCTGCGCACGGCGAGAGGAAGTGAAGACGCTGGTCCTGGCCGGGGGCGTCGCTGCCAATCGCGAGCTCCGCGAACGGGCGAAGACGCGCGGTGCGGAGGTCGGCATCGACGTGATCGTTCCACCGATCCGCGCGTGTACGGACAACGCCGCGATGATCGCCTACGCCGGCTTGCCCCGGCTGCTCCGTGGCGAGAACGACCTGGGCGTGCTGGAAATGAGCCCCAAGAGCGCGCTCTTGTCCGTCACGCGGAAGGGACGCGGTCGGCGGCCGAGGTCGAGCAGCTGACCCGGCACCGTTTCAACGACTCGCATCGCGAGCGCGGACCACGGCTTCCAGGAACTCCGAACACGCCGCGGCGTATCCACCCTCACAACCCAGGGCGGCGCGCGCTTCGGAGTGTCTGCCCGCCTGGACCAAGCGCACGAGATCGGCGACGGCGCGGTGGAACGCCGCGTGTTTCTCGAGCACTTCGCCACGAAGCGCCGGGGCCAGGACCTGACCCGCATCCCCGCGTAGCCACCTGCCGAGCTCGCATCCGTCATCCTTCTCGGCCAACGCCGCGTCCAGCGCAGGCGACTTGCCGTCGACGTAGTTCCGAAGGCGCCACTTCCACCGCGAGTGGGCCACGATGCCTCTCAGGTAGGTCTCGCGCAAGCTCATGATTGCTCTCCTGGTCTCGGGTTCGAGGGCCACCACATGTCTCGCGCCCGGCCCCGAAACGGAGTTAGGCTCGACGCCGTGGACATCCTGGTCGTCGAGGACTCCCAAACGGACGCACTGGCTCTCCAGCGCATCGTGAGCGCGTTGGGCTACGAGGTACGGACGGCGCGCACGGGGAACGAAGCGAAGGCGCAGTTCGCGAAGCAGATGCCCGACGTCGTGCTCATGGATTGGATGCTGCCGGACGTGAACGGCGAGGCGCTCACCAAGCTCGTGCGCCAGCACGATTCGGACAAGTACACCTACGTGGTGTTCGTGACGAGCAAGGCGGGCGTCGACAACATGCGCTCTGCATTCGCCGCGGGGGCGGACGACTACGTCCAGAAGCCGATTCACCGAGACGAGCTGGCAGCCAGACTTCGCGCCGCCGAGCGCATCGTGCAGCTCGAGACGCGCCTGCGACAACGCGTCCTCGAGCTCGAAAGCGCGCTGCGCCGACTCGACGTCAACGCCGCTGCGCTGGGCGCTCGGGTCGCAGCGTCCAACACCACCGCTGGCGCGCCCGTTGCCGTGGACGACGCCGTCCTCGAACCGCTGACCGAGCTGGCCACCTGGTCGCGTCTGCCCGAGATCGCTCGGCTCTCGGTCTCGGAGCTGCTCCAGGGGGAGTTTCGACTGGCTGATCCGAGCGGGACGCCCGTCGAGTTCGACGCGCGCATCTTGCTCACCAACGTCGCCCTGGGGCTCCAGTTGGTGTTGAGCGTCGCAGTTCCGCGCCGGACGGCCGAGGTGTTCGCCGAGCGCTTGTTCGGCGCAGCCGATGACGACGCGATGCTCCAGGATCTGCTGGGCGAAGTCTCGAATACCTGCATGGGCGCGGTCAAAGCGGCCTTCTCCGGCGAGGGCTCGGCTTGGACGGCGGGCATCCCGATTTCGGGGCGCGGCGAATCTTCTGCGTGGCTGGCCGAGAACTGTCGCTACAGCCGCAGCTACGGCATTGCCGACGACGACGCCTCCCTGACGTTCGGGGTCGGCGTGCGGGAGCGGCCCACCTCCGACCGCAAGGTCAAGGAGCTCGGGGAGGGGATGGTGCTCGCCAAGGACGTGAAGGACGACCTGGGACGCTTGCTGGTGGCGTCGGGGACTCGTATCACCGCCACCCTGGCCGAACGCTTGCGGCGGGTGGCACCCAATACCACCGTGTGCATCATCGACGACGCTCAGGGCTGACCGGGCTGGCGGCACGCTCGTGAGAACGGTCGTGCGGATACCTCGTTGAGTGAGCCGCGGCGCTCGGGGTCAAGTAGCTCCCACACCTCCCGTTCTCACGGGGCGAAGCAGGAGACTTCGCGCATGAGCCTCGCCAGTGTCCGCGTGCCCGCGCCCCTGTCCGAAACCCGATCCCGACTTCGCAGCCTTGCCCAAGTCGTGGCCGCTCTGGCCGACGGGGAGCCGGCGCCGAGCATCGACGTCGCGGGCGACGACGTCGTCGCCGAACTGGCCCGGCAGGTACATCGGCTGGCCGAGCGGCTCGAGAAGCAGGGCCGCCGGTTCGACGCGGCGACCCGGGCGTTGGACGCGGCGGCCATCGAAGCTTCCGCTTCTTCGGAGCTCATCGTCATCTTCTCCGACGAGACCTCGCAAAAGGCCAGCGTCGCGGCAGCCGCCACCGAGCAGGTCAACCGAAACTTGCAGACCGTGGCCGCCAGCGCAGAAGAGATGACCGCGAGCATTCGCGACATCGGTAAGAACGCCGCCACCGCCTCACGGATTGCCAGTGAAGCGGTGACCCGCGCCCAGAGCGCGGGCGAGACGGTGACCAAGCTGGGAGGGAGCAGCGTCGAAATCGGCAAGGTGGTCAAAGTGATCACCACCATCGCCCAGCAGACCAACCTGCTCGCGCTCAATGCCACCATCGAGGCCGCACGCGCCGGTGACGCCGGCAAGGGGTTCGCCGTCGTGGCCAACGAGGTGAAGGAGTTGGCGAAGGCCACGGCTCGCGCCACCGAGGAGATCAGTCGGAAGATCGAAGCCATCCAAGCCGACACCGAAGGCGCGGTATCTGCCATCACCAGCATCAGCGAGGTCATCGACCAGATCAGCGACATCCAGGTCGTCGTCGCCAGCGCCGTCGAGGAGCAGACCGCCACCGCCAACGAGATCAGCCGGAACGTGTCGGATGCGGCTCAGGGCAGCGGCGAGATCGCGCGCAACGTCGCCGACGTCGCAGCATCGGCCCAGCGAACTCACACGAGTGCAGACGACACCGGACACGCGGCTCGGGAGCTCGAGCAGCTCGCGAGCGAGCTCGCCGAGTTTACCGCGGCGCGGAAGCGCTGACGCTTCGGCGGGAGCCTGCGGCCCGGGCGACGCCCCATGTCCCTCTCACTCGGCGAGGAAGGAGAGGTGGCAAACGCCGAAGTCCGTGATGGTGACCTCGAAATCGACCCGTTGGGAGGGTTTCTTCAGCAGGCTCTGGGCATCGGCCGGGACCGCGTTGGGCGCCACGAGGGCGTTCACCCGAACGTGTCCACCACTGGCGGCGTTGATGGCAGCCGCCAGGATGTTCACCACTTCGTAGAAGTTTTCTTTGAGGTTGTCTTCGAGCTTCCTGCGCTTCACGCTCTCCATGGCCACGCCCGCGGGGATCATCGCCAGCGCGGCCCCCGCGAAAGCCGCGAACTCCATGTCTGCGAGACCGAGAGCACGCGGGGTGCCTTCGGGGTCGACGTAGACCGCGACGAACGCAACCTTGGCGACCGGCAAGGCGCCCCCGGCTTTCACCGGGGCGGGTTTGGCGAAGAGGTCACGCAGATTCCTGGAAATCGCTTCGGCACTGGGCAACGTCATTCGCAATCCCCCGACCCGAGTCGGTCCGAACCTTCACTTCATGACCGGCCCTAGAGCTTCTTGGAAGGCCTCGACCGTAAACGGTTTGGCGATCAAGAACAACGCCCCTTCCTGCTTGGCGCGCTCGCGCATCTCGCTCGTCCCTTCCGACGTGACGAAGCCGAACTTCACCTTCACGCCGTCCGAGTTCAGCTTGCTCAGGAGCTCGATCCCGGTCATTTCCGGCATGTTCCAGTCGGAAAGCACCAAGTCGGCTCCGCCCTGCATCAACAGGTCGAACGCTTCCTTGCCGTTGGCGGCCTCGGCCACGTCCAGGTTCGCGTATCCAGCCTGCCGCAGAGTCTTCCGCACGATCATACGCATGGCTTTGCTGTCGTCCACGATCAGGAGTTTCATTGGGGTCGCTCCTTGCCCGCCGCGGGACGCGCCCGCGCTGTGCGCTGGTGAACCAGGACTCGGAGCGGCTGCCCCGCATACTGGAAACTCTGCAAGAGCAGCAGCTCGCTACCGGGAACGACGATGCCGCTTTCACGCTGAGTGACCGCCGGCAGCGACAGGAGCGACGGCCCGGGTAGCAGCGCCTTGATGTTGCCGCCGATCATGTTGGCGATCTCGCCCATGGCGTCGGCAACTTCGGCGATGGACGCCGCATCGGGCGCGAGCTCGAACATCGCCGCGGTCACCTGCTTGGCGAGCTCGGCCGAGCACCCCACCGTCACCGCACCTTCCCACGCTCCGCTCACCGTCACGCAACCCGTGAACAGCGGGGCGTCGAAGAAGTCGTCGGTCACCGGGTCGAGCGCGACTTCTTCACCCAGCACGCTCGTCCAGACCATCTGGGTGACTTCCACGACTTCGCTTGCTTCCAACGACATGGCACCCTCACTTCAGCTTGTAGCAACCGCCGCTCTGGGCGAACGCTCGCTCGAATCCGTCATCGATGTTCAGCGTCGTCTCTGCGCCCCCGAGAAACAGATAGCCGCGCGGGTCGAGACGGCCTTTGGCGCGCCGCAAGATCTCTCGCTTGGTATCGAGATCGAAGTAGATGAGCACGTTGCGGATGAAGATCACGTCGAAGACCGGGAGCGTGGGCCAAGACTCGATCAGGTTCATCTGGCGGAACTCCACCATGCTGCGGATGTCGGCGCGGACGCGCCACTCCGCACCGGCACGCTCCATGTATTTGACGAGATACGCCGCCGGGAGACCTCGGTTCACCTCGAGCTGCTTGAAGGTGCCGGTCTTGGCGCGCTCCAGCACTTGGCTCGAGAGGTCCGTGGCCAGGATGCTCACTTTCCAGCTCGAGAGTTCGGGAAAGCTTTCGCGAAGCAGCATGGAGATGGTGAACGGCTCCTGCCCGGTGGAGCAGGCTGCCGACCAGATGCTGAGCGTGCGCTCGCGCCCGCGACGCTGGATCACGTCCGGCAGAACCTCCTTCTTCAGCAGCTCGAACGGGTGGACGTCGCGAAAAAAGCTGGTCTCGTTGGTGGTGAGCGCCTCGACCACCGCCTGATGAAGACCATTTTTGGGAGTCCCACGCAGCTTGGTCACGAGCGAAGAGATGGAGTCGAAGCCCTCGGCTCGTGCCACTGGAGCGAGCCGCGCCTCCACGAGGTAGTCCTTGCCTTGCTCGAGGACGATGGCGGAGTTCTTCCGCACCAAGTCACACACGTACTGGAAGTCGGAGGCGCTGATCATCCGCTCGCCCTCCCGGCGACGGCCGGCATTTGCACGAGGGAACCCGTGCGCTTCACTCGTCTCAGGATCTCCCCCGCCACTTGGGACAACGGCAGCACCGCCTCACACATGCCCGAGCGCGCCACGAACCCTGGCATGCCCCACACCACGCTGCTCGCCTCGTCCTGCGCCAGGATCTGCGCTCCTGCGTCGTGCATCGACTCCGAGCCGCGGAGACCGTCTTGGCCCATCCCCGTCAACACCACGCCGAGGGCCCGTGGCCCGTAGACGGACGCAACCGATCGGAACAGCACGTCGACGGCCGGGCGACAGGAGTTCTCGGGGGGCTCTTGGTTCGTGGCCAAGAACACCCGTGTGCCTTCGCGCCGTACGGTCATGTGGAAGTCGCCAGGCGCAATCCACGCGGTGCCGGCCACCACCTCGGCGCCGTCGAAACCCTCCTTGACGTCGAGTGGGCAGCGCGCGCTCAGGCGCTCCGCCAGCAGGCGTGTGAACACCGGCGGCATGTGCTGAACGACGACGACCGGCGTGTCGAAGCCGGGAGGCAGCGCCGTGAACACGTCGGCCAACGCGTTGGGGCCACCGGTGGAGGTTCCGATGGCCACCACGTCGACGGGGCCGCTGCGAGGCCGAATCGGGCTGAGCGGTCGCGGAGACTCCGACTTGACGGGCACGAAAACCGGCGGGGCCGCCGCCAACTCACGCCTGCCCGTGAGCGCGTGAATGCGCGGTACGAGCTCGTCACGCACACGCTCGAGAGATTGGGTCACCGAACCCGCGTGCGTGGGCTTGGTCACGTAATCGGACGCTCCACGCGCCAGCGCCTCGAGGGTGACCGTCGCGCCCTTCTCCGTGAGCGAGCTGAACATGATCACGGGCAAACGCGGGTGCGTCTTGCGCAGCTCGCTCAACGTCTCCAAGCCGTTCATCTCCGGCATCTCCACGTCGAGCACGATCACGTCCGGGTTGATCTGGGGAACGCGCGCGAGTGCGATGCGCCCGGTCGCCGCAGTGCCGATCACTTCGATCTCGGGCTGGTCGGCCAGCGCGTTGCTGACCAGCCGGCGAATCACGACCGAGTCGTCGACGATCAGCACACGCGCCTTGGTCATGGCATCTCCCTCCCGTCAGCGCAGCCCGAGCGCCACGAGCTTCATTTGCAGCGCGTCCCGTGTGAATGGCTTCATGATGTACTCGTCGGCGCCAGCCGCCAGAGCCTTGCGCACCTGTTCGGGTTCCGTCTCGGTGGTCACCATCATGAGCCGCATGGTGGAGAACCCGGTGTCGGCCCGCACGATGGAGATGAACTCGAGGCCGTTCATCTCCGGCATGTTCCAGTCCACGAGCGCGAGGTCGGGGCGCGCGTCGCCGCGAAGCCGGTCCAGCGCCTCGCGGCCGTTGGCGGCCTCGACCACGTCGAAACCTTCTTTGATCAGGGCGTTCTTGAGGATCGAGCGCATGGCCCGAGAATCGTCGACGACTAGTGCTCGCATGGCTTGCTCCATCGGTACGGCGCAGGGCCTCAGCACTTGAACTGAGACACCAGCGTTTGGAGCTCGGTAGCCATGCGCGCGAGTTCACTGGCCGCGCGTTGGGTGTCGCCGGCGCCCGAGGTGGTGTCGGCAGCCGCCCGCGCCACTCCCGAGATGTTCTCGGCGATTTCACCGCTGCCCCGCGCAGCTTCCGTCACGTTGCGACTGATCTCGTTGGTCGTCGCTGTCTGTTCCTCGACGGCGCTGGCGATGGTGTTCTGGATGTCGTTGATCTGGCTGATGATGGTGCTGATCTGAGCGATGGCTTCGACGGCGCCGCGCGTATCCGCCTGGATGGTCTCGATCTTCTGGCTGATGTCCTCGGTTGCCTTGGCGGTTTCCTTCGCCAGCTCCTTGACCTCGTTGGCGACCACGGCGAAGCCCTTCCCGGCCTCTCCGGCCCGGGCTGCTTCGATGGTGGCGTTGAGGGCCAGCAGGTTCGTCTGTTGAGCAATCGAGGTGATCACCTTGATCACCTTGCCGATTTCGGCGCTGCTCTCGCCCAGCTTCGCCACCGTGGCATTGGTGGACTCGGTGACCTTCACCGCTTGCGTGGCCACGCGCGCTGCGTCCGTGGCGTTCTTGGCGATCTCACGAATGCTGGCAGACATCTCCTCGGCGCTCGTGGCCACCGTCTGCACGTTCTTGTTCACCTCTTCGGAGGCAGCCGAAACCACGTTGGCTTGGGTCGCCGTCTCCTCGGCGCTGGCGCCCATCTGCTGGCTCACGGCGGTGAGCTCTTCG
Organism: Polyangiaceae bacterium; assembly: GCA_046351435.1. Lineage (GTDB taxonomy): Bacteria > Myxococcota_A > Polyangia > Polyangiales > Polyangiaceae > JADJKB01. The sequence goes on along the minus strand of JAXLYN010000032.1, from coordinate 100,291 downwards.
GAGGCCGCCGCCAGGGCGTTGGCGTTGGCACCGATGGTGGTGATGCTCAGGCGGAGGTCCGCGAAGAACTTCCCGAGTCCCGAGCCGAGCTGGCCCACCGCGTCACTGCCCGACACGTCGACGCTCTGGGTGAGGTCACCCGTGGCGGCGGCGTTCACCACCGACAGAATGCTGTCGACCTTGCGCTTGAGCTCTGCGGCGGCTTGCCGCTCGCGTTCGGCGGCCTCTTGTACCTTGCGTTCGGTCTCGAGCCGTTCCGTGATGATGTCCCACGTCACCATGGCGCCGACGTAGTCCCCGTTGTGGTCTCGAACCGCGCTCACCAAGAGGTCGAGAGTCTCGGGGCCCACCTGGATTTGGGCGCGATGCGGCAGGTTCTTGGGGTCACGCAGGAGCTGGCGCTGGTGCTCCGGGCGTTTGTGCATGCGGTCGATGCAGGTCCCGACCAGCTGGTCGACGCGCACGGGCAGGTACTGCTGAAGGCGCTCGAGGGTCCGTTGCGACGCAGGGTTCACGTACCTGAGCACGAGGTCGAGGTCGCAGTACATGACGTTGATGGGTAGGTTCTCCATCATCGAAGTGATGCGCCCGATTTCGGCCTCGGCCTTCACCTTCTCCGTGATGACCGCCCACGCGACCATGGGCCCGGTGTAGGTCCTGTCGGCGTCGAAGACCGCGCTCGCGGTGAGCTCGAGCCACTCGCTGCCGAGCTGGAAACGCGCGGTGTGCGGCAGGTTCTTCGGATCGTCGAGCAACCGCCGCTGAACCTCCGGGTTCTTGTGGAAGCGGTCGATGCAGGTTCCGAGCACGCGGTCCGCGCTGACCGGCAAGAACTTCTCGAGTCGCTTCAGCGTCTCGAGCGAAGCGCGGTTCATGTACGTGATCTCGAGCGCGCGATTCGCGACCATCACGTTGACGGGCACGTTTTCCAGAATCGAACGGAACTCGGCGACGTCGGGCGCCGGCTCCTGCGGTTTCTTCGGCTCCATCGCGATGGGGTGCAGACTGCCGTTTCCGTTGCCCATTTTCCTTCTTCCTCTCGAGAGTCTCGTTGAAGTCACTTTGCTCACGCCGCGTTCAGCACTTGTTCGGTGTCGAGGACCAACAGCAGCCGATCCGGCAGCTTGTACACGGAGCGCACGAGCTCGCGGGCGGCGCCGGTCATGGTCTCGGGGGGACGCTCGACGGTGGATTCGTCCACCTCGAGCACGTCACCGATTTCGTCCACCAAGAGACTCACGGCGCCGTCGCTCGACCGCACCACGACGTTCATCGGGAGCTCGCTGGCGTCCCTCGCGGGCAGACCGAGGCGCGTGCGCATGTCGATGGCGCTCACGATCTGGCCTCGCAAGTTGATGAGTCCACGCATCATGGGCGGCGCCAACGGGACGCGCGTCATCTCCTGGTAGCGAATGACCTCTTGCACGCGGCGCACGTCGACGCCGAAGAACAGGTCACCGAGGTAGAAGGTGCACAGTTGTCTGGTGAACATGGCTTTTCACTCCGCTGCGACGGGGGCGTCGAAGAAGTGCGGCAACGCGCGTTGGATGACCACGGGCACGTCGACGAGCTCCGTGACCTTGCCTTGAACCACCGCCGCACCGAGCACGCCGGGCTGGCTCACGCGGCACTTGACCTGCACCTCTTGCTCCACCACGTCTTCGATGGATTCGACGACCAGGCCCACGCTGCGCCCCTGCCCGGCGTAGACGATGACTTGGAGCATCTCCTCCGGCTCGGGGGCGCTCCGGCCGAGCGCCTTCGCCAGGCGCACCAGGGGCAGGATCTCGTTTCGGTACTGGACCACTTCGTCACCGCCGGCGCGCTCGACGCTCGACTTCGGGATCTCTTCGAGCCGGGCCACGAGCTTCAGCGGGAACGCCATGCGCTCGCCCTCGCGGAGCCGGAACAAGAGCAGCGTCTGCCGATTCTCGTCGCTCTCGGACTTGTCGTTGTCGCGTATGTCGGCCAACGCACGCTCGCGGCCTTCGCCGAGGAGACTCGCGGCGTGAGCGAGCCCGAGCACGTCCAAGATCAGCGCGACCTTGCCGTCGCCCATGATGGTCGCTCCCGCGAACACGCCTACCCCCTTGAGCTCCTTGCCCAAAGGCTTCACGACGATTTCCTCGGTGTCGCTGACGCCGTCCACTACCAAGCCGAAGTGACGATCGTCCGCCTGGAGAACCACGATGTTCACTGCGTCGTCCTCTGGCGGAGGCTCGTCCAGCTTCAAGACCTCTCGCAGATAGACCAACGGCAGCAGGCGACCCCGCAACCGATAGACGGGCGCACCGTGCACGCTCTCGATGGCGGCCTTCGCCTGCTCGCGTTCGAGGCGAACGAGCTCGAGGAGGTTCACCTGGGGGATCGCGTAGCGATCCGTGGCGCTGGTCACGACCAACGCGGGAATGATGGCGAGCGTCAGCGGGATCTTGATCTTGAGCGAGGTCCCGAAGCCCTTGCGGGTTTGCAGGTCCACGGTTCCACCGATGCGCTCGATGTTCGTCTTCACGACGTCCATGCCGACGCCGCGTCCAGAGACGTTGGTGACCTTGTCTGCGGTGGAGAAACCGGGCGCGAAGATGAACGCCAAGATCTCGCGTTCGGTCATGCGATCGGCTCGCTCGGCGGTGACGAGGCCGCGTTGGATCGCCTTCTGCTTGACCCTCGACGGATCGATGCCGCGGCCGTCGTCCGAGATCTCGATGTTGACCTTGCCGCCCTCGTGGAAGGCGCGCAGCTCGAGTACACCCACGGCGGGCTTCCCGACTTTGACCCGCTCGTCGGGCGCCTCGATGCCGTGATCAGCCGAGTTGCGCACGATGTGGGTCAGCGGATCCTTGATGGCTTCGATGATGGTGCGATCGAGTTCCGTCTCGGCGCCATCCATCTCGATGCGAATCTGCTTGCCGCAGGTGGCCGCGAGGTCCCGGACGATGCGCGGGAACTTCGTCCAGATGTTGCCGATGGGCTGCATCCGGGTCTTCATGATCCCTTCCTGCAGTTCCGTCGTGATCAGGTTCAAACGTTGGCTCGTGGCCGAGAACGCCGCGTCTTCGTTCTTCGAGACGTGTTGCAGTACCTGGTTGCGCGCGAGCACGAGCTCCCCCACCAAGTTCATCAGCCGATCGAGCAGACCGACGTCGACTCGGATGCTGGCGTCGGCGAGCGCGGTCTTGCCGCTCTGCTTCTCGTCCGACTCCTCGGCGTTTGCACGAGCCTCGGGCTCGCCAGGGCGGAGAAGCTCGTCGTGAGGCGCTCCAGCGGCGTGTGCCGGCGGGGCAGCCAGCGCGTCCGGGACGTTGGACGCCGCGGGGATGGTGATCTTCGGCGCCGGTGGCGGCGGCGGCGCGAGCTTGGAGACGGGACGCACGCTCGCTGCGTTGGGCGCGGTAGGGCGACGGCTCGGGACCACGGTGACCGGACGTGGTCCGACGCTGGCCGGACCCACCTTGCCCCCGGAGAGGGCAGCGAGCCGCTGGATCAGCGTGTCGTAGTTGCCGTCCCCCTCGCCGTGCCCGGCCTCGATGTTGGACAGGATGCCTCGGATGGCGTCCACCATGGCCAAGAGCGCGTCGGCGATGGGTTTCGTGAGCTGCAGCTCTCCGTCGCGCAGCTTGGAGAGGAGCGTCTCGCCGACATGTGCGATGGCTTCCAGCTTGACGTAAGCCAGGAACCCGCTCGTGCCCTTGATGGTGTGAATGGTGCGGAAGATGCTGGCCAGACGCTCACGTGAGCTCGGGTCGTCTTCGAGCGCGACCAGCTCGCGATCGAGCTGATCGAGGTTCTCGAGGCTCTCGACGAGGAACTCTTGGACGATTTCGTCGACTTCGCTCATGCGTGGCCTGAACGTCTTCTGCGCGCTTCGCTTTAGCCCGCCCAGCCGCGTTCCGTGCACGAGCTGTGCCGACGAAGCCAAGGCGCGCGCAGGTCTCGATCCGCCGCCGCACGAGCAGTCGCGTCAGACGCTCGTCGCGGATGCGTCAAGACCGGGGGGTCTCAAGCGGACGAAGCGTCGACCGTTCCGAGAGGCATGCGAATCCTGGTCGCTGACGACGAATTGACCAGCCGGACCGCCCTCTCGGCCATCGTCAAGAAGCTCGGGCATACCACCGTGGTCGTATCGGACGGTGCCGAGGGCTGGCGCCGCTACGTCGAGGAACCGTTCGGCATCGTGGTGACCGACTGGCTGATGCCGGAGCTCAGCGGAATCGAGCTCGCTCGCCGCATCCGGGAAAGCCACGAGCGCGGCGAGCATCGACCGCCGGCCGGCTACACCTGGGTTCTCGTCGTCACTTCGCTCTCGGCCCGCGAGAAGTGCCTCGAAGCGTTCCAACAAGGCGTCGACGACCTCCTGGTGAAACCCATCGATCAGGCCCAGGTCACGGCGCGACTCTCGGCGGGCCAGCGCGTCATCGCCGAGCACGCAGCGACCAAAGAAGCCGCCATCCGCGGCAGCGTGGCGCAACTCCAGTCGGCGTTGGGCTCCGACGACCCCAGGCTCACGGAGAGCTTCGACTCTTTGATCGAGCTCTATCGCTCCCAAGACGCCTATGCCAAGGCGCGCGCGTTCTTGCGCCGCCAGATCGACCTCATCGAGCGGAGCTCGAAGGGCGAAGACCCGCGCCTGGCCAAGCTCAAGTCCGAACTCTCCGAGCTCGCGACCCGCTCGGATCCCGTGCTCGCCGCCCACGGCAACGAAGGCGCGTGAAGTGGCGCGGAGAGCCGACTCAGGAAACGGCGGCGTCGATGATCTGGACCCGCACGTTGGGCGCGATGCGCCCGAGACGCCCCGCCAAGGTGGCCGACACGCGCGTCCCCGATGCCACGAGCAAAACGCCGTTGTCGTCCTTGACGTCGCGCGCGAGAACCATGCCCTCGCCGAGCTCTTTGGCCTTGAGCTCGCGGGTGGGGCGCTGACGCACCGCCACGGTGATGGCCAAGTGCACGCCCTCGTGATCCAGCACGCGGCCCCTGTGCCAAGGATGGTGCTCGGCGAGCCAACTCGCGCCGTCGCCGCGACCGGAGGTCGGAATGCCCGCGGTGAAGGACTGCCCCTCGGCGCTGAAAGCGGCCTTCACCGCGCCCATGGCGGTGTTCGCGATCTCGCCCAGGAGATCTTGGAGCATGGCGTCGTCTTCGGGCTCACCGAACAGCCGCTGCGCCAGTGCCTCTGCCGAGCCTCGATCGGCCGCGAATCCCAGGGCGACTTCGAGCCCGAGAGCCACGTTCGTCAGCGTGATGCGCGCGTCGAAGTCCGCGTGGGTGGGGGTCGCGCCATTTTGCACGAACTCGCCCATCAGGAACTCGTTGACCGAGAGCTGGAGGATTTCGTCGAGCCTCGGCCAGGTCGTCGTTTCGGAGAGCCCGCTGGGCAACGAAGCATCGACAGGCGCGCGGGGCGGCGGGCACATGCTGTGCGCCGTGACAGCGACTGCGCCTTTCATGGCGGCGCTGACCTCGAGCCGCCGGAGCGCGCTTTCGAGCTCGAGCACGCGCTCGCGAAGCCGTGTCTCCAGGCGAACGATGCGTTCTGCAGCGCGCAGACGGGCGGCGAGCTCGTCTCGGTGGACGGGCTTCATCATGTAGTCGTCGGCCCCGGCCGCGAAAGCAGTCCGCATGGCGTCCATCGAGTTCTTCGACGTCACGAACACGATGTAGATGTACTTGGTGTTGTCGACGGCGCGAATGTGTTTGGTCAGCGCCTCGCCGTGGATGCCGGGCAGCATCCAGTCCAAGAGCACGATGTCGGGCGGCGACTCCTCGATCATGGCCTTGGCGTCGGCGCCGGACTTGGCGATCCGAATGGTGTGACCGACACCCTCCACGATGCGCTCGAGGAGCACACGGTCGGTCTGACTGTCTTCGACGATGAGGACGTCCACGGGCACCGAAGATGCAACGCGGGTGCCACTCGCGGAGACCCGTCATGATCGACCTCGACCGCCTGCCGTTCCTGGACATGGTCAAGCTGGGTGTGAGCATCCGGCGGGACAGCGAGAACGCCCGCTTCATCGAAGACGTGGCCGAACGCGTGGCCGAGTCCCTTCACCGCGAGCTCCGCGTCGGCGAGCAGCAGGAGGCAGGAACGGCGCTGGTCCGCGTCTTCGTGACCGCCCACTGGCGTCACTTGGATGCCGCCCAGCGCGAAATTGCTGGCTCGGGTGAGGCGCCCCTGGGTTACTTGGCCCTGGCCGGGTCTGCCGGGCTCGAGCCGCACTGGAACAGCACGCGGGACTCTCGACACCACCGCGTCATGTCGTTGACGGAGCTCAGCCCGATGCTGCGCTCGGCGTTCGAAGCGCCCGACGACGACAGCTCGCTGGATCTCCTGTCCCAGCGCATCGGGATGTTCCACGTTCGAGACGCTCGAGACGGCGCGCGTGTCCCAGATCAGGACTTCGTCGAGCGCTACGGTGTTCGTTCCCTCGTCGGCTTCACGATGGACATCCCACCCGACGACCGCGTCGTCCTCGTGATGTTCACTCGCACGACGCTGAGCTACGAGGCCGTGCTGAAGCTGCGCCCGCTTGCACTGGACGCATGGCTCAGTTTCTTGCAGGTCTCGGGCGCCCGCCGCAGCCAATTGGTCGATCGGGAAGCTCCCGATCCGAACCTCAACTTGCGACGGCTCCGGGGCCAGGTGGTCGCATTGCGCGAGCTCGTGCAGCTGCACCAGCGCCAGGTCGAGGAGAACCTCGAGGCCGTGCTGAACCAACAAACCTTGGTGGAACGCCGCGAGCAGAGGCAGCGCGCGATATTGGAAACGCTCCCGGACGACATCTATCGGATCGGAAGTGACGGCTCTCTGTCGGACCTCGCGAGCAGCAAGACCCGTGTGTCTCACAGCCAGGAAGTCCAGGCGACGTTGACCGAACTCGGCCGCGTCGCCATCACGAGTGGCTTGCCCCAGCGGTTCGTGGTCTCCGAGGGCGAAAACCAGTTCGAATACCGCGTCGTCCGCGTCGACTCGACCGAAGCGCTGTGCCTCGCGCGCGACGTGTCGGAGCTCTCGCGTGCCGAGCAGGAAGCAGCCGAAGCATGGCAACAAGCACTGGCGGCGTCTCGGGCGAAGAGCGAGTTTTTGGCCTCGATCAGCCACGAGATCCGCACGCCGTTGAACGGCGTCATCGGGCTCCTCGAGCTGCTCAAGCGAACCGAGCTGGCCGGTGAGCAGGTGGACTTCGTGAAGACGGCGGAGCGCTCCGCCCAGCACCTGCTCGAGCTGGTCAATGGAATCCTCGATCTCTCGAAGATCGAAGCGGGTCGAATCGAACTCGAGAACATCCCGTTCGAGCTCCGCAGGGTGGTGCGGGATGCGCTGGCGCTCGCCGCCGTTCGCGCCTGGGAAAAGGGCATCGAAATCGAGGAGGACGTATGTGACGAAGTGCCCGACTGGGTGCTCGGCGATCCGCTGAGGCTCCGGCAGGTGCTCTTGAACTTGCTCGGCAACGCCATCAAGTTCTCGGACAAGGGGACGATCCGCGTCTGGGTCGGTGCGGACACCGATGGCCTCTTGTTCAGCGTGGAGGACCAGGGCATCGGCATCCCACCCGAAGCCCAGGCTCGCGTGTTCGACGCCTTCCAGCAGGCCGATCAGAGCACGTCACGTCGCTTCGGCGGAACCGGGCTCGGACTGACCCTGTGCAAGCGTTTCGTCGAGCTCATGGGCGGACGGATCTGGCTCGAATCGGAGGTCGGGAAGGGCACGAAGTTCCACTTCTCGGCGCGTCTCCGGGCGACGACGAAGCCCATCAACACGAGCTCGCTCCCGGTGCTCGAGTCGAGTCACTCGGTGCTCCCCATCCCGCTCTACGTGCTGGTGGCCGAGGACAACTCGGTGAATCGCTTGGTCATCACCCGGCTGCTCGACGGGCTCGGGCACCGCGTGGACTCCGCGTGCAACGGGCTCGAGGCCGTCGAGATGGTGCAAAGGCGCGACTACGACCTGGTGCTGATGGACGTCGAAATGCCGGAGGTCGATGGCATCGCGGCCACCGGCTGGATTCGAGCCGCCGAAGGCGAAACGGGGAAACACGTTCCCATCTTCGCGCTCACGGCTCATGCCACCCCCGAGCACGCCCGCTTGTGCAGGGAGGCCGGCATGGACGACGTCTTGACCAAACCCATCGACGTCCAGCGGCTCGAACCTGCGCTGGCTCGGGTCGCGCGCAGGAAGGCGGCGGGCGCACGCGTGGAAGCCTCGCAAGAGGTCGACCCGCGGCCCCAGGTCGACGTGCACTCGCTGCCCATCGCCCTGCCCTCGGATCCCGTGCGTGTTTCGAACCTGTTGGCCCGCGACGAGGCCGTCGAGCGGCTCGGCGGCGACGAGGCGCTCTGGCTCGAACTGGTCGATGCGGTGCGGCTAGAAGCTCCGCGCCTCGAGCTCGACCTCGGCAAGGCCATCGACGAGAGGCGTAGCGAAGTCGCGGCGCGCACTGCACACTCGCTCAAGGGGGCGCTGCTCAACATCGGCGCGCGGGTGGGAGTCGGAACGGCGGCGGAGGTGGAGTCGCTGGCGGCGGCGGAGGAGTGGGCGAAAGCGCAGGAGAAGTACGCCGAGTTGAGCGCCGAGCTCGCAGAGCTCCGCGTCGAGCTCAGCGCGTGGGCGGAGCAGCCGGCGGCATGAGGCACGGCGGTTGCAACGAATGGGGGCACGCCCGCGTACGCGAGGTGGAGTCAGGGTGCGAGACGGAGAATTGACACCCAGTGGTCAGGAGATTGGCCAACAGGCGTCCGGGAGGAGAACGAGCAGATGAGCCAACGCAGCGTGACACCAACGGGAGTGGAGCGGACCTTCGGCGAGAACGAGCTGATCGTCAGCAAGACCGACCTCCAGGGGCGCGTGACCTACGCGAACGACGTCTTCTTGAGGTTGGCCGGCTACACCGAAGCCGAAATCCTGGGACAGCCCCACAGCTTGATCCGACATCCAGACATGCCGCGAGCGGTCTTCAAATTGCTCTGGGACACCATTGCGTCGGGCAAAGAGATCTTCGCGTACGTGGTGAACATGTCGCGGAACGGCGACCACTACTGGGTCTACGCCCATGTGACACCGACCTTCGGCCCCAAAGGCGACATCATCGGGTACCACTCGAACCGTCGGGTGCCCGACCGAGACGCGCTCGAGAAGATCAAGCCCATCTACGAGCTCCTCTTGCGTGAAGAACGCAAGCATGGCGCAAAGCAGGATCAAGTGCGCGCCTCCACGGCGCTCCTGGTCGAGTATCTGAAGAAGAACGAAAAGACCTACGACGAGTTCGTTTGGTCCCTGGCGGCCTGAGGGAGATGCAGCATGGCAATGGCAAGTGAAGCCCCCCGTAGCGCGGACACTTCGAGCAAGTCGCGAAGTGTCCCGCCCAACGCCGAAAGCGCGACCAACTCCCGGATCGTTGAGCTCGAGAGCGAGCTCGGCCTCTACCGACAGTGGATGCGTCGAATCGCGGACGCCTGCGAGCAAGTCGCTGGAGGCGATCTCGAAGCGCGTCTCTTGCGCTGCGAAGCCGGCGGAGACATCGGGCGCGCGACCCGGAGTCTGAACCACCTGCTCGACGTCACCGACGCGTTCGTTCGCGAGGCCAAAGCGTCCCTCGAAGCGGCCAGCCAAGGTCGCTTCTACCGGCGCGTCCTCGTGCGCGGCATGCCGGGCACGTTCCGCCACGCCTCGGCGCTCATCAACGAGGGCACCGAGGAGATGAAGAAGAAGAGCGACGCGCTCGTGTCTGCCGAGAAGCGCCGGCGAGCCCTTGCAGACGACTTCGAAGCGACCGTCGCCGGAATCGTGTCGACGGTGGCGGCGTCCGCCACCGAGATGCAGGCCACGGCCAAGTCGTTGGCCGAGCTGGCGACCACGACGACCGAACAATCGAACACCGTGGCCGCGGCTGCAGAAGAAACGTCCAGCAGCGTCCACGCGGTGGCGAGCGCCGCCGAAGAGCTCTCGTCCACGGCCAACGAAATTGCCCGTCAGGTCGGCGAGTCCGCCTCGGTTGCCCGAGGCGCGGTCACGCAGGCCGAACACACCAACAAGGTGGTATTGGGTCTCGAGCGGGCCTCCGGGCAAATCGGCCAGGTCGTCAAGCTGATCAGCGAAATCGCCAAGCAGACCAACCTGCTCGCGCTCAACGCCACCATCGAGGCCGCCCGAGCCGGCGAGGTCGGGAAGGGCTTCGCGGTCGTGGCCTCCGAAGTGAAGAACCTGGCGCGCCAGACCTCCGATGCCACGGAGAACATCGCGAACCTCATCGGAACCATCCAAGGTGCGACCAAAGAGGGCGTGACCGCCATCGCGGGCATCGACAAGACGATCCGCCGCATGGACGAGATCGCCTCCACCGTCGCGTCCAGCGTCGGGGATCAGCGCACCGCAACCGGGGAAATCGGCAACAACATCCACCAGGCTGCGGTCGGGACGCGCGAAGTGTCGCGCAGCATTCAGCTCGTGAGCGCGACCGCCACGGAGACGAGCGGTGCGGCATCGGCGTTGGTGGACGCCGCCACGGGCCTCTCGCGCGAGGCCGAAGCATTGCGTTCGGCGACGTCGCACTTCCTCGAGTCGGTGCGGGGCTAGCCGCAGTCGCTCCTCGAGCGCGATGACGCGCGCCTCGGGGCTGCGCGCTCGAGGCCGCGTACGTCATACTACGTACGCAGTGAAACTCAGTGCGCACACTGGGTTCTCAGCGGCGCACTCCTGCCGCAAGATGCGGCTCTTGGTCGGGGCAATCCGGACTTCAGCGCATGACGCCTGAACCGCATTCGAGAACCGTCAAACCGCTACGCGTATTGATCGTCGACGACCATCCGTTGATGCGGGCAGGTCTCGAGAAGGCATTGGCCGGTGAACCGCTCGTGCAACTCGTCAACGCAGTGGGCGACGGAGAGAGCGCGCTCAGCGAGGCCGAGCGGAGCGCGCCGGACGTGGTGCTCATGGACGTGAACCTGCCGGGGGTCGACGGAGTGCAGGCGACCCGCCGAATGCGCGAGAAGAACCCGAATATCGTGGTGCTCGCGCTGACCATGCACGACGAACCCCACCTCGTGCAGGCGATGCTCGATGCCGGTGCACAGGGCTACCTCCTGAAGACGGAGGTTGGCCCCGCCGAGCTGGTGTCGGCGCTCGAACAAGTCAGTCGTGGCGAGCGCGTGGCGTCGCCGGGGGCCCAACGCGCCCTTCGCCAGCGCGAAGCTGCCGCGGTTCTCTCCCGGCGCGAGCGCGAGGTCTTGGCGCTGGTCGCCGACGGGCTCACCAACAAGGAGATCGGCGAGCGGCTCGGCGTCGCAGCGCGAACGGTGGAGACCTATCGCCTGCGCTTGAAGCAGAAGCTCGGGCTCCAAGGCACCGCGGCGCTCACTCGCTGGGCGCTCGACCACGGCGTCTTGATGCGAAAACGCTGAAGCTCGGCGGCGCTCAGCGTGCGAGGGTGAGCGGGATCTCGGCTTCCACGCGGCAGCCACCGCCCGGGGTCGTCCGCACGCTGAACTTCCCCTGGAGCGATGCGACGCGTTCGCGCATTCCACGCAGTCCGTCGGCGCGCCCGCGGGAGAGAACGTCCTCGAGCTGGAAGCCGACGCCGTCGTCGGTCACGCTGGCGATCACGCGGTCCTCGAGGGCTTCGACGCGGACCGTCACGCCGCGTGCGCGCGAGTGGCGCTCCGCGTTGCGCAGAGCTTCTTGGATCACACGAAAGAGCGTGACCTCGGCGCCAGGCAGCAGACGCGGCAGCTCTTCGAGTTCCACGTTCAGCACCGCACCTCTTGCACGGAAAGACTCGGCGAGCCGTTGGATGGCGCCGGGGAGCCCGAGCGTGTCGAGCAACTCGGGAGACAGGCCACGTCCTACACGCCTGAGCTCCGCTACCGAATCGCGGAGCGTGTCGGTGACGAACAGGAGCATTTCGCGCGACGAGGCGGACAGCTCGCTGCCCCGCTCGAGAAGCGTCGACAGCGCGAGCATGGCCGCCGCCAGGGTCTGCACCGGACCGTCATGGAGCTCGCGCGCGACCCGTTCGCGTTCGGCGTCTTGCCGCGCCAGAAGGCGTGCGGAGAAGGCGCGCTGCTCCGCGTTGCGCGCCTCGTAGTCGTGTTGCAGGACGGCCTTGGCGCTTTCGCGCCCCGTGAGATCGAACGATTGACCGACGATGGCGACGGGAACGCCACCCCGATCGCGGATCAGCGTGAGCGACAGCTCGACCTCCACGCGGTCCCCAGGCTTCGTGACGACCTCCGAACGCGAGGTGTAGAGGCCCTGTTCGAAGAGGGCCTCCGGGCGGGCTCCGAGCTCGGCGAAGGCCGGGCACAAGAACCCGATTTCACGCCCGGCAGCCTCTTCTGCCGAATACCCATACAAGAGCTCGGCCGACCGATTCCACGAGGTCACGCGATAGTCGAGGTCGAGGGTGAAGAGCGCGTCGTGGATGCGATCGATGAGGTCGGTTCGGGTGCGGAGCGACTCCGCCTTCTCGGGTTCGTCGCCGACTTGCCAGCCGACGGCGAGAAATGCCTCGTCGCCGTCGAACTCGACGCGGCGGCCCGAAAACTCGACGGCGATGCGCGTGCCGTCGGGCAACCGGACCGGGAAGCTCTCGCGATGCACGCTGCCACGCCGCCCGAGCTCGGCCAGGATGCGCTCCCGTTGACCTCGCTCCCAGAAGAAGCGAGGCATGCGTCCGCCACCCATGCTGTCGTCGCCCACCAGGTGGCGGGCGGCCGGGTTCGCGTACAGCACGTGGGGGGAGTCGAGGCGCGTCAACACGACGCCGACCGGTAGCTGGTCGGCCAGGAAGCGAAAGCGATCGTCGCTCCTCCGAACGTAGAGCGAGCGAAGGCGCTCGACTTCGCGCGTCGCCTCCTCGAGAGCGGCCTGGTCGCGGCGCTGCTCGGTGACGTCGACGCCCGTGACGATCCATTGCCGGCCACCCGCTCCATCTTCGAGTGGGCGCAGGGTCCATTTCATCTGACGGAGTTCGCCGTCACGCGTGCGGAGCGAGTGTTCGAATGCGCTCGCGCCAGCGGGTGAACGACCTCCTTCGAACCCGCGATCCGTGCCCAGATCTCCATCGAAGACCACTTCCCGCAAGGCATCCGATCACGTCGGCTTCGGAATGGCCCGATACGAGTTCGCACGCGCGATTCATCCGCACCACGCGCCCTCGGCATCCAGCACGAGCACCAGTGCGTCCACGGCGTCGAGCAGTCGCCGGTCGATCTCCGAGGCTTCCGCTCTGCCGGCCACGCCGCGAGAGTAGTCAAGCGGCCGGGTTTCGGCGAGGACGCTCGCGGACGATCGCTCAACGCCGCGCGACGTCGGCTTTGCCACGCCAGGCCAGCTTCGGCTCCGGCTCTTCGCTACCGAGGAAGATGCGAAGGAACACGCCCGTCGTCAGGTACCCCAACCGGAAGTCGTGCTCGTCCGTATTTTCCCAGTCAGACCACAGAAGCCCGGTGTGCAGTCCAGCCTCGATCCGACTGCCCAGCCCAAGACCAAGCGGCTCGAGGTACGGCTCGACGAACCAAGAGCTCCGCGGTCGAAAGCGAGCGTCCCCGGCTCGGTCGAAGCTCGCAAACGCGTAGCCTGCCGTCGCGCCCGCAGCGAGCCTGACCGGACCGAGCGCAGCCACGGTTTTCACGTCGGCTCCGACGGGAAAGAGGGCGCCCCCCCGGCCTACGACCGAGGTCGCGTCGATGCCCACGGCGAGCGACAGCACTTCGCCGAGAGGCGCACGATACGAAAGACTCAGGCGGGCGCCCAGCGCCGCGGGCGGGTCGAGCTCACTGCGGAGCGCGACGTAGCCGATGGGACCGGTGCCGAGAGCGAACCGGAGCGGAGATTCGGACGGGGGCGGAGGGGGCGGAGGGGGCTCCAGGCAAACCTGCGGGCGGCATTCGTCCAAGAAGGTCACGGTCACCGTGGCGCCCGGCTGCGCCTCGAAGACACGCATGTTCGGACAGCCGGCGCGCGTCACCTGGATCTCGTGGCGCCCGGGTGAGACGCGGAGCGGGCGCCCGAGCGGCACGTCCCTGCCGTCGATTCGAATGCTGGTGGCGGGCGGCTCCGCCTCGACGATCACCTGAGCGGACTCGAGCTCGATCTTCTCCCGGAGGCGGTTGGCAGTCGCGTCGATTTCGGGCGTGTCGCTGCACGAGAGCAGCTCGTCGACGTGCTGCTGCGCCAGCTCGAACTCGCCGAGCTCGACCTCGACCTCGGCGAGGCGGACGAGCGCGACACGGTGGCGCGTGAGCCCGTAGACGCGGCGGAACAGGTCGGCGGCCGTCGCGAGGTCCCCGTCGGACCGACTCTGGTTGGCGGCGTCGAACATCGCCCGAGCTTCGGCGCGGGTCTCCGTGCTAGGCGGCTCGGCCGGCGGGCAAGCTGGTGCAGCCGCGCTGGGCTGCGCCTCGGCGCGCAAGCCGACGACCGCCAGAGCCGACGCGACGAAGCGCGCACGGCGAGCCAGAATGGAGTCCCGGTCGCTCGCCATCCAGCCGATGATAGCGCGTCGGTCCGCGCGAGGCGGGCGGGACTCGAGGGGGTTCTCAGCGCAGGAGGAAAACCGCGACCATCACCCCGCCGATGATCAGCAGCATCACGATGGGGACGACCACGGCGACCACCGTGATCCAGGCCGCGCGCTTCACCGCGTTGCCGACCTGATCGGCCTGGAACTGCTGGAACCCCGGCGTCATCGGCGCCCCGAAGCCGTAGCCGATCTGCGGCACCTGGCCCGGCGGCATGCCCGGGTATTGGGCCCGAATGCGATCGTCGAGCACTTTGTTCACGAGGGCCGCGTGCTCGGCGGCCCGCGCGTGGTGTTTCAGGACGTTTTTGCAGTAGGGGCAGTTCGGGCGCGTCATGTCGTCGAGCGACAGGGTCGCGCCGCAGGTCTCGCAGTTCATGGCCGGCTCACGCCTTCGTCACTGCGTTGGACGGCACCCACTGCTGGGACCCGTTGTCGAACTGCACGAGGTACTGGTTCGGCGCTGCCTGCATCACCGAGGCGGGGTACTGATTGCCATCGGACCAAGCGACCTTGACCTTGGAGCCCGCCACGATGCCGCCCGTCATGAAGGCCGCAGCCTGTCCCAGCCCGAACCCGAGCGGGTTTTGCATGATGGAGGCGGCAGCGGCTTGGGACTGCTGGTAGGCGGGGTTCATCATCGCGGCCTGGACCGGGTCCATCATGGCCTGCTGCTGGAGCGCCTGAGCGTTGGGGGCTGCTTGAGCGGCCGCGCTGGTGTCGCGCGTGACGGCCACCTTGCGCGGACCCGCGCCGCCGCGGATGCGCGCCTCTTCCTGGCCGACGAAGTTGTGGTGCCCGGCGTACTGCATCATGTTGGCGGACATCTGGTTGGTCCAGTACCCACCTGCTTCGGTCCAGTCGCTCATGGACACGCCCGAGGCTTCCATGGCGGCTTCGAAGCCGTAGATCTTGATGAGCGCGCTGACGTGGACGTAGTCCTCGTAGCTGACGCGAGCCGCTCCGCCTTTGCGGCGCGCGAGCGCAGCCTGGTACATCGGCATGAACGCCGTCGCGACGCGACCCATGAGGGACATGTCCTGCATGCGCGCGGTCCAGCCGGCCTTGGCGGCCTCGTAGTCGGCAACGCTCACGCCTTCGGCGCGCAGCACTTCTTCGGTCTTGGCCTTGTTCTTGTCCAGGCCATCGAGGGCGGCTCCGAGGTCGGCATAGCGCTCGAGCGAAATCCCATTGATGGGTGCAAACGGATCCATGGTCCCTCTCTTTCAGGCGAAGCGGGCCAGATCTCCATCCGCGCGTAAAGCGCGTTTCGTGCAGCCTCGGCGCTCCGTCCGGAATTTCCGGGGCCCGAAATGCGCGCGAGCCCCCGAGGCCAGGACGGCCGGGGGCTCGCGGGCGGCCGGACTCGCGTCAGCCAGCCTTCTTCTTGGCGCCCTTCTTCTTCGCGTGCGGCTTGCCCGGAGCCTTGGCTTGCTTCTTGGCGGGCGGCGGCTTCTTGCCAGCGTGCTTGTTGGCGAGCGACGCCGTCTTCTTGCCGCCCTTCTTCTTGCCGCCAGCCGCGGTCTTCTCCGCGCCCTTGTCGCCCTTGTCACCCTTGTCCGCCGAGCTCAAGAAGAACTCCACCGAGTCCTTCTTCACGCGGACCTTGTAGCCGGGGATGCCGTCTTTGAACTGGAAGCTGATCTCGGCACCGCTCGTGCTGTTCTTGGTCTTCACGCGAGCGACGCGCGAATCGCGCTGCATGATGGCGCTCGGGGACTCCATCACCTTCACGCCCGGCAGCATCACGGTGAACCCGGTGGCGTTCACCGCACCCTGGACCTTGGTTCCCGCCTTGTCGAGGCGCAGGCGATAGACGACGGGGTCGTGGAGCTTGCCGTTGCCCCAGCTCGAGCCATCGGTCGACTCGGTCTTGTCGTCGCCGTCACCGCCCTCGGCATCTCCGAAGGCCTGATCGTCCACTGCGGCGCTCGCTGCGGCCTTTTCTTTCGCCTCTTCGCTCTTCGCCTCTTCGCCGTCGTCGCCGCCTTCGTCCCCCTGGGGCGCTGCGCCGAGCGGGGCAGGCTCCATGGTGGCCATGGGCGTCGGACCGAAAAGCGGCACGTCGGCGTTGGCACCGTTCGCGCCCGGGGCGCCGGACGGCTTGCCCTTCTTGTCGTCGATGGGGTTGCCCTGCTCGTCGACCTTGGTGACGTCTTGGGCAGCCGCTACCGCCACGCTCGCGGGTGCGTCTTTCGACTTGTCCGCGCCCGGCGGAGCCGAAGGCTTCTTCATGGCGATGACGCCCACGGTCAGAAGGAGCACGCCGAGGGCGCTGAGCGCGGCGATCTTCTTCACCCGCCGCTTCTTCAGCATCGGATCCACGGGGCTCTCCGCCGGCGATTCGTCGCGCGGCGCGGACTGGGGACGCAGCTTGGCTCCCATGCTGCCCATGACCGAAGGCGCGGCGGCGGTGGTGCGCCGCGGAGCTTCGCCCGACTTCTTCGCTTTCATCTCCATCACCTTCGCACCTGCGCCCTTGAAGAACTTCCCGATGCCGACGGCGGCGGCTCCCCCGAACTTGGCGAACGCTGCGCCACCCTTCTTGGCGGCGCTGCCGGCTTCGACGGCCATGTTGGCGACCTTGCCCCGCATGGCCGCGGCCTCTTCGGCCATCTCGGCCCCGTCGACGAAATCGTCTTCAGCGAGCGGCTCGTCGCCTTCGGTCGACGCAGCGGTGGCGGCGAACCCGGCGGCCCCGGCAGCGCGGGTCGGAACGCCCGCCTCGGAGTCGATGACGCTCGGTTCCGGCGTGTCGTCTTCCGCTCCGTCGTAGCGCAGCGCCACCACGAGCTGGGGCACGCGCGTCTCGGGATCGATCACGACGTCCACGCCGTCGATCTGCGCACCGCGGCGCTCCCCGACCCCCACGTCTTCGATCTCCAGGTGTCGGCCCATCTTGAGGAACTCGAGGTTCGAAGCGACCTGCACCTTGCGAGTGCTCCCGTTCCGGATGCACGCCTTCATCGGCGATCCGAGCCCGTCGATGTGCAGACGAACCCGCGACCCGGCCCCGGCCGGAGCAGCGCTCTCCTCTTCGGAGCCCTGTGCCGCCGCGGTGTCTTCGGCCGCGGCGATCTTGCACAGATCCTTCAGCGCTTCGACGCTGCCGCTGTCGAGCGCGGTGAACTTGATGCCAAACTCCCCGCCTTTGTCCTGCTCGCGACGCCAAGCCACGGCGCCCTCGACCACGATCTCGTTGCCCCCATTTTCGAATCGGCAGACCAAGGGCGATCCGATTTCGGGCAGGTAGGCGGTCCGGAGGTGCATCCCGCGCCCGCTGACGTCGACGCTCTCGGCTTCGAATGCGGGCGCGCCGCCGACGTCTCGGCCGCAGATTTCCACCAGTGCCTGGACCGGCACACGCTGCATCCCGGCTGCACGTCGTTCTTCTTCGTAGCTCATGATGCCTCCCGGCAGCCCGCGTCCAAGCCGAGGACGGGGGCTCACGTTGGGAGGTAGGTCGATGGGCCCGATCTGGCCAAGTTTCGGGGCACGACGGCGGGTCAGCCCGCGTCGACCCGATTGCGACCGTGCGCCTTCGCCTGGTAGAGCGCCGCGTCGGCAGCCGCGACCAGAGCCCCCGGAGCCGCGAAAGTCCGGCCGCCGCCGTACGTCGCGACGCCCACGCTGGCGGTGATGGGGATGCGGCGCCCGTCGCAGGTGACCTCGAGGGATTCCACCAGGCTGCGCACGCGCTCTCCGAATTGCAGCGCTCGCGTCGCGGAGACTCCGCGCAAGAGCACCACGAACTCTTCCCCGCCGTAGCGGGCGAATACGTCCTCGCTGCGCAAGGCGCGCCCGACCACTCGCGCGAGTTGGGCGAGCACGGCGTCACCCGCGGCGTGACCGTGGCTGTCGTTGATCTTCTTGAAGTGGTCCACGTCGATGAAAGCGACGGTCAGGTCCGCGCCATGCCGCGCGGCATACGAGAACTCGCTCTGGAGGCGCTCGTCGAAGTAGCGCCGGTTGTACGCGCGCGTGAGCGGATCGCGCACGGTCGACTCGTAGAGCACGCGCTGCGCCTCTTCTTCCAACGCATCGAGCAGCGAGTAGCGCAAGACCACGTTGCGCCCCAGCCCGACGCGGTCGCCTTCGGCGAGGGCCCGGGGTCCCGTGAGGCGCTCTTCGCCCACGAAGGTTCCGTTGGTGCTGCCCAGATCCTCGACGCAGGTCTCACCGCCGCGGCGAAACACCCGAGCGTGGCGACGGCTCAAGCCGTCGTCGAGCAATCGACCCACGGCGCTCTCGTCGCGGCCGAACACCAGCTCTTCACCGTCGAGCGCGAACAAGCGCCCAGGCTCGGGCCCCGTGAGCACGGTGAACACCGCGCGGTTCTTGGGTAGGGCGCTCGACACCGGCGGCAGGCCGCCCTGTTGAATCGTGGTCGCGTGCGGGTCCTTCGCGCTCATCCGTCCTCGATGGTAGAGCATTTCACGCGCGAAGGATCAGCCCGGGCCGGCCCGCGCGCGCCGACCGGCGCCCGGCGCACCCGCATTTTTCGATAAGCTTGGACCTTCGCTCGGAGGCGTGGCAATCATCCGCGCGATGGCGCTCACGGTCGTGGTGCGCTCCGGCGATCAAGAGTCGTCCCCCAAGGTCACTTTCGATGCCCCGCGCATCGTCATTGGCCGGGGTGAAGGCTGCGACGTGCGGTTGCCCGATCCGAGCATCAGCCATCGGCACGCGTCGATCCGCCAGCGCGGCAGCGACTACATCGTGGTGGACGAAGGCAGCACCAACGGCACTTTCGTCGGCCCCGTGCGCCTCTCCCCCCACGCTCCGCGGGTGGTTCGCTCGGGCGACATGGTGCGCGTCGGGCGCATCTGGCTCGAGCTCCGCGTCGAACACGTGGTGCCGACGGCTGCAATCCAGCTCGCCACCAAGGAGATCGCCTTGGGGCTCGTGGCCGAAGCCTTGGCGGCCCAGGGGGAGCCCTCGACGGCCACCGTGCGGGTGATCGAGGGCCCCGACGCCGGCCGCGAGCTCGTCATCGCCGAGCTCGGCCGCCGCTACGTCCTCGGGCGCGGGCAAGGCGTGGACCTCGTGCTCGACGACGCCGACGCCTCCCGCCGCCACGTGGAGATCGAGCGCCGGGGAACCGATCTCTGGGTGCGGGACCTCGGCAGCAAGAACGGAGTCAAGCTCGGCGAACGCGTGCTCGACGCGGGCAAAGAGCAGGCTTGGTCCCAGAACACCGTGCTCTCGGTCGGCGGCAATCGCCTGCGCTACGACGACCCGGCCCAAGAGGCGCTGCTCGAGCTCGAACGCGCTGCCGACGAGCGCCTAACCGACGACGAGAGCGTCGATCCGCCGAACCTCTCGCCCGAGCCGGGTGCGGCCGGCGAAGCCGCTGGAGCGGACGAGAGCCCGCGGGCCCTCGAAGGCCGGGCCGACTCCCCCATCGCCAAAGTGCCGCGGAGGGCCGCTCCCGTGGCACGCTCCGAGCGACGTGGGTGGACGCTGACCGACGTCGTCGTGGCGCTGATCGCGCTCGCGGTGCTGGTGTTCAGCATCGTCGGGCTGTTCTGGCTGTTCCGCACGAAGTGACGCTGCGGACGCGGAGCACGAGAGCGAACCGCCGGCCGCGACACGTTCCGAGCGCGCTCAAGAGTTCCACGTCGGCGTGACGCCGTGCCCGGACGCGAGAAGACCCTTCCGTGTGAGTGAGATGCGCTTCCGCCCGAGGTCCACCTCGAGCACGCGAACCTTCACGCGGTCCCCCACGCGCACCACGGCGTGCGGATCCTTGACGAAGGTTTCGGCCAGCTGCGAGACGTGGATGAGCCCGTCCTGGTGCACGCCGACGTCCACGAAGGCGCCGAAGGCGGTCACGTTGGTCACGACCCCCCAGAGCTCCATCCCCACCTGCACGTCTTCGATCGTGCGCACGTCGTCGCGAAACTCGGGTGCCTCGAAGTCGGCGCGCGGATCGCGTCCGGGGCGCGCGAGCTCACGCGCGATGTCCTGGAGCGTGGGGAGCCCGACGTCGTCGGTGACGTACTGCGACCAGACGATGGTTTGCACGAGCGCCTCGTCCCCGACGAGCCTCTCGAGCTCGACCTTGGCGTCCCGAGCGATGCGCTCGACCAGCGCATGGCGCTCCGGGTGCACGCCGCTCGCGTCGAGCGGGTGCCGGCCGCCCCGTACGCGCACGAACCCTGCGGCTTGCTCGAAGGTCTTCGGTCCGAGCCCCGGGACCCGGGTCAGGTCGCGACGCGTGGTGAACGCGCCCTTGGCCTCGCGGTAGGCGACGATCTTCTTCGCCAGCGCGGGCCCGACGCCGGCCACCCGGGCGAGCAGCGGGGCGCTCGCGGTGTTGAGCTCCACGCCCACGGCGTTCACGCAGCTCTCCACCACGGCGTCGAGCTTCTTCTCCAGCAGCGACTGCTGCACGTCGTGCTGGTACTGGCCGACGCCGATGGCCTTCGGCTCGATCTTCACGAGCTCCGCCAGAGGGTCCTGCAGACGACGCGCGATCGACACGGCTCCGCGGACGGTGAGGTCGAGGTCGGGGAACTCCTCGCGTGCGATGTCGCTCGCCGAGTAGACGCTCGCGCCCGACTCGCTCACGAGCACCACCAGCGGCGCGTTCTGGGCGGCGCCCTCCGCCACGATCGAGCGCGCGAAATCGGCCGTCTCGCGGCCGTGCGTGCCGTTGCCGACGGCCACCGCGAAGGGCTGGTACTTGCGGAGTAGCTCGCGCAGCGTCCGCCGGGCGGCCTCGAGCGGGCCGGGCCCTCCGACCAGCTGCAAGAGCGCGTGGGTCAGGAGCTTGCCGGTGTCGTCGACCACGACGCACTTGCAGCCGGTACGCTGGCCCGGCTCTATGCCCAGGACCACGCGGCGCCCGAGCGGCGGCGCCAGCAAGAGCTTCTCCATGTTCTCGGCGAAGACCGCGACCGCGCCGGCGTCGGCGCGCTGCTTGAGCGCGGCCCGCACGTCCGACTCGATCGAAGGCAGGAGGAGCCGCGCCGTCGAGTCTTCGATCGCGCGCTGGAGCTCGGTGGCGAACGGTGAGCTCCGACTCCAGCCGACGCGGCTGCCGATGTCGCGCGCCACGGGTCCGTCGTCGATGCTGACCGAGACGCGGAGCACGCCCTCGGCCTCGCCCCGGGCAATCGCCAGGAATCGGTGCGACGGAATGGTCTTCGCGGGCTCCGAGAAGTCGTAGTAGGTCTCGAACTTGGTGGGGCCGGTGGTCTTCTTGGCGACCCGCTTGGAGACGACCCGCGCCTCTCGGTCGAAGCGGCTACGCACGAGAGCGCGGACGTCGTGTCGCTCGGCGACCAGCTCCGCCACGATGTCGCGCGCGCCCGCCAGGGCCGCGTCCACGTCGGGCACGTCCTTGCCCGCGTCCACGAAGGCGCTGGCCTCTCTCTCTGGGTTGCCCGACGAAGGCTGGGCGAGGATCCGCTGCGCGAGTGGCTCGAGGCCGCGCTCGCGCGCGATGGAGGCACGCGTGCGTCGCTTGGGCTTGAACGGGAGATACAGGTCTTCCAGCTCGGACTTGGCCCAGCAGGCTTCGATGGCGCGGCGTAGCTCGGGCGTGAGCTTCCCCTGCGACTCGATGCTGGCCAGGATGAAGTCGCGGCGATCGACGAGCTCATTCAGATAGTCGCACTTCTCCCGGATGGCGCGGATCGCCACCTCGTCGAGACCGCCGGTCTGCTCCTTCCGGTACCGGGCGATGAACGGGACCGTCGCGCCCTCGCTCGAGAGCCGAACCACCGCCCGAACGCCGGCGACGGGGATCCGCAGCTCCTCGGCGACGCGTGGAGCAGGATCGAACGCGGAGGCCATCGCGCTCCGACTCTACCAAAGGCGGCGTGCGAGCTCCCGATCCCGAGCACCGGCTGCCTCATCGGATCCGGCAGTCCCTGAGGACCCGCACCCCGTCCTCTGGAGACCGGAGGACTTCCCGGGCTCGAACGAGGTGTGCGAGGGAAGGGCGGGGTTGTCATGTTGAGACACGTATGCTGTGGATCGGGGTGGTGGGGCGCGTGAAGTGACCTCTTCTCGGGGTGTTCCGTATGAATGCTTGTCGAGAGCTGATCGAGAACGCCTTGCGAAAGCTAGAGGAGGATCCCGCCGACGACACGGCGCGCGGCACTCCGTTCAACGTGTGCTTGCAAGAGGTCATGCGTATTCCGGAGGGATGCACGGACGACATGTTCGATGAAGCTCAGCGGCGACTGGACGCCGTGGCGGATCATCGTACAGAGCTGCGCTTTCAGGTGCTCGTCTGGGCCGTGATGGCGCGCTCGACCGCTCTTGGCGCCAGGCTCTGCACATCGGCCATCGTGGGCGGCCGAGTCGCAAGCGCCGAACCGTACGTCGATATCTGGGACGACCTCCCGGGGAAGGAAGCAGTTGGCCCGCTGGCTCGGGTGCTGGGCATGCGGGAGGTTCGAGGCGACTTCGAGGGCATCGTCCGACGCAAGGCGATCGCGTCGCTCACCCGCTATCGCGCGGTGGACGCCGCGCCGACCGTCCTGACCCATCTGACACATTCAGAGCAGTCGGTCCGTCTGGCTGCCGCTGAATTCGTGTCGAGGCTCGATGTTCGAGAGGCATCTCCGATCCTGATCGAACGTCTGCCGCTGGAAGACGACCCCGTCGTGGTGCAGGTCTTCGTCGAATGTCTTGGAAGGTGGGGCGATCGAAGCGTGGTTCCAACGCTTCGGTCCCTGTTGGCGCACGCGGACGACGACGACCTCGTGGCGGCCATTCAAGAAGCGCTCCGGGCCATCGGTGGGCCGACAAGATACTGACAGGGACGCAAGGTCACGCGAAAGCGACAAGCCGAAACCCGTGCCCTGCCCCGGCGGCCGCGTCGTGAAGAACGGCTCGAAGATCGCTTCCCGGCCTCGGGCGGCACACCGGGCCCCGTGTCCTTCACGCTGATGCAAATGGTCTGTGGGTCCGCCGAGGAAACGATTGCGAGCGTGATCCCGTCGGGCATCGCCTGCCGTGGTTCTCGATCAGGTTCATGAGGACCTGCCCGAGCTCCCCTTCATGACAGGGGGACTCCGGCGAATCGCCGAGCTGCTTCTCGACGGTCACGCCGCACTCCGAAAGCTCACTCCGAGCGCCGGTCGGGAGAATCAGTTGGCTGCTGAGGGCGCGCACATCGGCAGCGCCTTCGAGCCCGCGCGTGGCGTCGGCTCGCGCAGGTTCTTGGCGAGCCATGCCTCTTCGCCCTGCTCGGCCAGTGCTGCCTCTTGCTCGGCGAGCTTCTCGTAGCAGTAGGGCAGCATGGACTGGAAGTGGACGTAGAGCACCGCGAGCGTCGCCAGCGCCTCGACCCCGGCGTGGTTCTTCGTCACGACCTTGGTGAGCGCGCGCCAGAACGGGCCGCGGGTGGTGGGGTTCTTCGTCATCTCCACGCACAGGCGCGCGAACGTCTTCACGTTGCGTTTGAGGACGTGGGCACCCGGCATGATCATCGGGATGGTGTTCAGGCGCACCGCCACGTCGGCGCAGCGCTGGAAGTAGTTCTCCGCGTCGAAGGAGTGGTGCATCACGCGCACGAGGTCTTTCAGCACGTCCTTCGCCGGGCGCTGAGTCTTGAACTGGATGCCCGCGGAGATCTGGTCGCGCGCGCCCTCGGCCAGCTCGAAGCGTGCCGCCGGGAACAGGCGACCCTCGCGGTCGAGGCGCTTGGAGAGCTGGGTGCCGGGCAGCGGGTACACCACGCCGGCCATGACCCAGGGCACGCAGGCCTCGTCGATGCAGCGGATGATCTTGTCCGCGATGTCGTCGGATTCGCCGTCCATGCCGAGCAGGAAGCCCGAGTGGATGGTGCAACCGGCCTTCGTGTAGATCTCATTGGCCGCCTCGGCGATGGAAAAGCCGGTGTTCTGCGGCTTCTGCGCGCTCTTGAGCGCGGACTCGTCCGGCGTCTCGATGCCGACCAGCAGGTACTTGAAGCGCGCCTCGCGGAACAACGCGAGGATCTCCGGATCCTTGGCGATGTTGAGCGTCACCGAGGTCGAGAGCTGGAACGGATAGTCGTGCTCCTTCAGCCAGGCGATGATGCCGCGCAGGAACGGCTTCACGTTCTTCATGTGGCCGACCAGGTTGTCGTCGAAGAAGTCGAGCTGGCCGCGGTAGCCCAGGGAGTACAGGAGATCGAACTCCTTCAGCACCTGATCGAGGGTCTTGGTGCGGTACTCGTTCTTGAACAGGTCGATGACGTTGCAGAACTCGCAGTGATACGGACAGCCGCGCGAGTACTGCACGCCCACGTACAAGTAGTCCCTGTGATCGATCAGATCGAAGCGAGGCACCGGGGTCTCCTGCGCCAGATCGGGCAGGCGGCCAGCGCGGTAGACGCCGCTCTCCGCGCCCTTCTCCAGATCCGCCAGCAGCATCGGTACCGTGACCTCGCCCTCGTCGAGGCACAGGAAGTTGGCGCCCGCCTCGGTGTAGAAGTGCGAGGAGAGCGTGGGATCGGGACCGCCGACCACGACCGGTAGGCCGCGAGCCCGGGCGGTGCGGATGACGTCCAGCGCGCGCTTCCTGTGCACGATCTTGCTGCCGACCATCACGATGTCGGCCCAGGCGTAGTCCGCGTCCTCGAGCATGCGGACGTTTTCATCGACCACCCGCAGCTCCCAGTGCTCGGGCAGGAGCGCTGCGACGGTGAGCAGACCCAGGGGGGGCGTCATGTACTTCACGCCGGCCAGCTCGCAGACCTTCTCGAAGTTCCAGAACGTGAAGCTGTCGAACTTCGGCCACACCAACAGTGCTCGCATCGCGTCTCCATCCCTCAGAGCCGCCGCGGGTGGGAACCCGGCGCGGTTGAAGGCGGGAACCTAGGCGAAACCGGCCCATCGGTACTTGATGGGCGTCATGTCGGGGCCCCGCTTGCTTCGTCTGGATGAGCTCGAGAACGGCACCTCTCCATCACGTTTCACTCGACTGCCGCCGCACGTCCGAGGCGTATTCGGCGACCACCTTCCCGACGTAGTCCAGCCCTTCCTCGATCGTGGGGGCGCGCACACAAACCAGCGGCCTGGTCCCATCCTGGTGACGCAGGATGCGCCAGCGCAGCTCGGCCCCCATCTCGGCCTCCATTTGGGCGAGTAAGTCCTCACGTTTGCAGCGAGACCTTCACCGACGACGCGCTCAGCCTCATCGTCCGCTCCTCCGAGGGTGTCCTCCGGCGCGCGCGAAACCTCTGCCTCAGCGCCCTGCTCGAGACCGTGCGCGACCGCACCAAAACCGTCGACCTCAAACAGATCAACCGTGTCCTCCTGCAACCCCACTGGCGCAGAGAGGTCGACCTGCCCCAGTAGCGAAGCGCTGCGCGACCAGCGCCGTTCGGCCGGCAACAGCTACTTGCTCGGACCCGCGACGACAAGCACCTCTTGCGCTCGGTTTCTCGCGGCATCTGGGCGCGGGAGGAGTGCTAGGTCTTCCCCAACCTGGACTATCGACAAAGGGAGTTCCTGAACGGGGAGGCGGATGGGTGCACTTCGAGAGTCCGGAATCGAAAGGAAGGATACCGAATCCCAAGGCCCGCGCACGCCCTGACTCCAAACGAGAACAGCGCCCGACTTCGTCGGGTAGTCGTTGAGCGGAATCACGTGGTCGTCCGGAGAGACTCGTTCGGCGCCCGAACGTGCCACCAGCGACCGGTCATACCTTCGGGTCAAGATGTGGGTGAACCGCACAGAAAATGGGTTTGAGGCCTCGGTCTGCGTCTCCACCCAAAAGACCAATATCTCGTTTCCGACACAGAGTACCCGCGGGTATCGGCCCGGGCGGGTTGACACGGGAGTTTCTTCCGTGTTGGGAGAATCCAGCCGCACCAGTGCAAGGACGATGTTCCCCTGCGGACCCGTCGACACCACGGCTAGGTCGGTAGCTGAGCACGGCGCAAAGGCGGACACGTCTTGCGTGATTGAGCGGCCGAACTCCGGAGGCGCGAGCCCCGTTCCACGTCCAACCGACCACTGGCCCGGGGACCGTTCAACAAGCCAGAAGTGGTGCCTGTCCCGAGCGGCTGTCCTGAGCCGGGGTCCTCGGCGCGCCGGCGGCGTGGAAGCGACGAGAAGCTGTGAGGACCCAAATTCGCGCACTGAGAGTGCACCCTCCCCGGGAATCACGCCTTTCCACGAAATGGCGCTGGTCCCCGCGCACGCGACCATGGCGCCCTCGTCACCAGCGACCTCCGCGTCGAGCACATGACACGGACCCGGCAACTCGACTACTGATCGCACGCGGAGGCGGTCGTCGAGTAGTCCAGCAACGGCAGCGGGACCCTTCTCCCCGAGAACGAGCACGCCGTTGGCCGCGGCGACCAGACGCGACCAAACTACTTGTGACGGCAGTACGGTGGACTGGACGATTACTGCCCGCTCCCGATTCCTCCAGTCATCGGAGCCCCGCCTGGCGGTAACCGCCCAGTATGCGAGGATCCCGGCGGCAGTCAGAACCCCAACGAGCAGCCCAAGGCGAATCTGCTTGTGCCCAAGTCTCACGGTGGTCGGGCCTAAGGATTCGGTCGCGCCCAGTATGGAACGAACATGTGCTGAACGTTGGCTGCGAGTCCTGCACGGAACCCCTGCATGATTCGCTCCTCGCTGCCTTTGCTATCCCCGAAAAGTCCTGACTTGTTCGGTTCTCCATTGTAATAGCCCCCGGCGGCATGCACTGCCAGCGCGGCACATCCCGATGCGGCGATGGGCGGCCCAAATGCAGCACCATAGCCTGCAACGTAGTTCCCCAAGTCTCCACTGTGACCCCAATCGCCGGGCTCAATCTCGTATTGGCCCTCGGGTCCGAACTCGGTCCAGTAGTCGTACTTTGCGAACTGCTTGTGAAGCAGCAGCATGGTAATTGGCCACGCGAAGCTGCTCACGGGTCCCCATTCCTGCCTGTATGCCCCCAGTTTTCTCTGGACGGCAGCGTGGCTGTTGTATTCGCAGTCCAATCCGTGGGGGCAGGTCGCGCCGCGTGGGGCACGCCCATCCGAGTCGATGTAGTTGACCGGGTCCTGTCGGGAGTAGGCGTAGAGATTCATGCCGCCCCGGAACAGCGACGGATCCTTCGTGAGCCAACGCCCGACCTCCGGGTCGTACTCCCTCGCACCGAAGTGCACGAGCTTCGTGTCCGGATCCCAGAGGCCGCCCGCGAACCCGAACGGCTGGACGTCCCAGCTCCCGGTCACGAGCGTCGCGTTGCCCCAGGTGTCGTAGTCCACTCGCTGGGCCGCAGTGCCGTTCGAGGTGTTCACCACCAGTCGCACGCTCCCGAGGTGGTCCGTGAGCAGGCGGTAGAGGACGCCGGACTTCAGCATGAGGTCGGGCACGCGCCCGTTCGCAGCGTAGACGAATTGGGCGACCAGCGCTCCTGTCGCGTCCAGTTCGGCCACCAGCCGGTTGCCCTCGGCGTAGAGGTAGCGCTTCTCGCTCTGGGTCACGCCGGAGACCACCTTCCGGCGCGTGACGCGCCGGCCCAGCCCGTCGAAGGCGTAGTGCACTTCGGCCGCCCCGCTCAGGTAGACATCGGTGAGGTTCCCGGTGTCGTCATAGATGTAGCTCGTGGTCACCCCACCCTGCGTGCGTGACGTGCGACGCCCGCTTCCGTTGTGGCTGAACGTGATGCTCGGCGTGGCCCCGGTCCAGGCGGTGAGACGATCCTGCGCGTCATACGTACCGACAGTGACACCGTTCACCGTCGTGAGGTTGCCGTTGGGGTCGTAGCCGTACGTGGTGGTCGACCCGTTGGTCACGGTACGGAGCCTCCCGGTGCCGTCGTAGCCGTAGTTGGTCGTGCTGGGCGATCCACCGAGCACGGTGTCCGTCCGAGACTGGATCCGACCGAGGTCGTCGTACGTGAGGCCCTCGGTGTACTTCTGATTCCCCGATTGCGTCGACGCGAGGCCCGTCAAGTCGCCGTAAGTGGCGTCGTACGAGTAGGCCGTCGAGATGGACCCGCTCAGGCTCGCGCTCGAGATGCGTCCGCTCTGTGAGCTTCGCGACACCGAGAAGTTGAACGCAACGGGAGACGACGCCGAAGCCTGCGTGATCAGACCATCGAGGTCGAAACCGTAGGCGACCTGTGCGCCCGATGTCACCGCTTCACTCTGGACGCGGAAGAAGTCGTCGTAGGTGAGGGAGACATCCTTGACACCACCGCCGTTCGACCACTCGGTGCTGCGCCGATCCAAGAGCTTGCCGTGACCGCCGTAGCCAAACGTCGAAGTGACGGTGCCCATGTCGTAGTCGTAGCTGTAGCGTGACGCGCTGGAGAGGCGCTTGTAGGCGTCGTACCCGCGTGAAGAGCTGTACGAGTTTGCCTCGAGGTCGCTCAGCAGACCGGGGTAGCCGTAGGTGAGCGCGACCGAATAATTGGGCCAATCCACCTGGCTCGGACGGCGGTCGTAGTCGTAGTAGTAGGTCACGATGTCCGGGACACCGACGTCCGGCGGGTCGTATTGGGACAAGAGCCCTACCGAGTCGCGCACGAGCGTGTGGGTTCGGTAGCCCCCTCCGCTCGCGGGCGTCAGCACCCAACCGAGCTCGTCATCGGTGTTGCGAAACATGAGCCACGGCCCGCCGACCGGAGTCCCCTGGTTCGTGGAGTGGGACACCACGCTGATCTTCAGGTGCCCGTCGCGGGCCAGGGACACGGTCTCCATCTCCTCGTTTCCGGGCTTCCCCTTCCGTATGTTGGCGAGGAGCCCCGAAAACGCGTCGTAGTCGTAGCGCGTCCAGCGGTTCGAGTGCTTCACGTAGCGAAGCCGGCCCTGCGCGTCGTATTCGAACGTGATGGGTTGGCTCTCCTGCGGCGCGTTCTCGAGCACCAGCGACGCGAGGGCGCCGTTGGCCGTGAGCGTGCCCTTCAGGTTCCTGTTCTGTGGCGTCGTCCAGCGCACGAACCCCGACGCCTGGTTGTATTCCGTTTGATGTTGGAGCGTCGCACCCGTCCCGGTCTTGCGGGTGCGCGTCTCAGTGAGCTTCTCGAAAGACAGCGGCCCGGTCGGGTTCGTCACCGATCGCGTCACGGTCTCCGTCAACGTCTTCGTTCCGGTCGAGTAGGTCGATTCGCCGCTCGCCGCCGCCAGGCCGAATCGCGGGTCGGCCACGGGCTTCGACGTCACGGTGGCTCCGTCGGAGAGCACCATGGTGCGCGATCCGTCGGGCTTCTGCGTCGAAACCACCTGGGTCTGATCGGCACGGGTGATCGCGCGAGTCACGCTCCCGTCGGAGGCTGTTTGGAATTGGTAGACCGAAGTGAGACCGGCCGGCGTTTCCACGCTGACCGTCGTCGCACCACCCGCAACCGTGCGCGTGAGGGTACGATACGCAGCCCCTGCCTGCGTCTTGGGATCGCGGTCGCGGATCAGTCTGCCGTCCGCGTCGTACTCGAAGTGGTGGGGACGCCCCTGGGTGTCCGAATAGTCCGAGAGCAGACCTCCGGCACCGTAGTACGCAAACGAAGAGAATTCCTGCTGCTCCGGTGTCCAGAAGCGCGTCAGCATGCCGTTGGTTTGCTCCATGTAATGGGAAAGGAAATTCCAAGCGTCGCCGATCCCAATCCAGGTTGGCTGCCCATTCGACAGGCGATCGATGACCAGGCTCGGGCCCACTCCGGCGTTCGCGCCGCGTTGATCCCGCACGCGGATGAGGAGGGGCTCCCAGACGCCCGGCGAGACCTCGAAATCCTGATACTCGAAGACGAACCTGTCCTTGCCGGTCAAAGCGTCTTTGGTGGTCAGGTGGCGACCGAACGAGTTGAAGACGTAGGCCTCCGTGCCATCCGCACTCGCGACGATGACGTTGTCGACGCCGTCCGGAAGTCCCGTCTGCGGGGGAGACACGCGCCGCACGTTGTCGCAGGACTCGTGATCCGAAACGTACAAGAGCGCGTCGGGACCGACTGCCAGACCGCCGGGCATGTGCAGGCGAGCCGCCGCGGCCGGGCCGCTGTCGCCGGTACACCCGGTGCTCCCGTACGTGCCGGCGACCGTCACGATCTTCCCTTCGCTGACCTTCCGCACGCGGGCACTTCCCGTGTCCGCGATGAACAGCGCTCCGTCGCTTCCGACAGCGAGGGCGGTGGGGGTGCTCAGCAACGCCAAGGTCGCCGAGATCCCCTCGCCGGTGGCGTTCGCGCCGCCGCCTGCCACGAGAGAGACGATACCGGTCGGGCTCACGCGCCGGACGGTGAAGTAGCTGCGATCGGAGAAGTAGAGGCTCCCGTCGTCGGCAACGGCGATGTCGGCGGGCGCCCCAATCTGGGCGAACTTGGCGAGTCCACCGTTCCCTGAGGAGCCGTAGGTGCCCGCTTCGTTTACTAGCGTGCTCACGAAGCCGTCACTGACGCGTTTGATCCGGGAGTTCCCGGTGTCGGCCACGTACACGGTGCCGTCCGGGGCGACGGCCACCGCCTCGGGAGCGCTGAGACCCGTGCCGAGGAACGTGTCCGGCGACTGTCCCGGCTTCTTGCGCGTGATACGGTTGGCACCCTTCTCGACCACGTAGACCGTCCCGTCACCGGCAACGGCGACGTCGACGGGGTTGCTGAGCCCAGACATCTCCGTGGTCATCTGACCCGCAGCGACTCGTCGAACGTTGCCCGGCTGCGCGCCGTTGTAGCTCTCCGCGATGTAGAGGGAACCGTCGGGGCCGAACGCCATCCCGCGAGGCTCTTCGAGGCACCGCAGCGTCGCCGGACCGTCGCCGCTCGTGCAGAACGGCGTGACTCCATGGGGCTGCCCCGCGAAGGTCCCAATCGCCTGCGCCAGCGCCTGCGCGCGGCGAAGACCACCGTAGCCGTAATAGATGGTTTCGGTAGCGGCCGAGTAGTGGTGCTGGGCGCTCAGCGTCCAGCCCATC
This sequence comes from Polyangiaceae bacterium, assembly GCA_046351435.1. GTDB lineage: Bacteria > Myxococcota_A > Polyangia > Polyangiales > Polyangiaceae > JADJKB01. The sequence goes on along the minus strand of JAXLYN010000032.1, from coordinate 68,922 downwards.
AGACCGAGTTTCCGCGCGTCGAAGGTACCTAGCGAACCTCGATAGGTCTTCCAGAGAGTGATTTCCTGTCGAGCGACGCTCGCGGAGTATTCGTCCGCCGAAGGCGGCATTCCAAATTGAGCGGTGGCGCCGTAGCTACCCGGGTACGTCAGACCAACGCGCAGTACGTATGGCTGCGGTCCGTTCACGGGACGACCGAATGCGTCGAGACCGTCCCAAGTGGCGGTCCACGTCTGATCCGTCCAGCCGGCAGGAGGTTTGGAGATCTCCGTACGCTGCTCTTTCCCCGCGACGGTCAACGCGAGGGTGACCTTGGTTGCGCTGCTCGGAATGTTGGGAGTGCTGGGTGGCAGCGTGGTGGGAACACGAACGGTGACGGAGCTCCGTGGCTTGTAGCCTGGCGCTCGATCGGAGCGATACACCAACTGGTAGGGGGTCCCGTAGATGGGGAGCTCCTCACCCAAGACCTGCGACTCGCACTCGATGGTCGAGCCCGTGGTGGTACACGGGTCATCCGGGGCCGTGGTCGTCAACTCGGCGATGGCGGCGATGGCTTCGCCCGGCAACCCGAACGCCCAGTTGAAGTCGAAGGGTGAGAAGTGGCTGACCGGCACCCGCCAGAGCTCGATGGGCAGCGTGGTGTAGACGGAAGCGAGCTGCTGGCGTTCCGCGAGAGAGAGCGCGTTGTCGACGACTCCGTCACCGTTCGTGTCCACCTGCGCTGCACCGCCAGACACGCTGAGGATCTTGATAATCTGACCGTTCTGCGCCGTCCCCGCGCCGTCGCGGTGCTGTTCCCACGCGCCGTCCGCGGAATCGTAGTTGCCATTAGGGACGGTCCACCCGACTTTCAGGCCGAGGAAGTTCTCCAAGTACACGACGACGGGCTGGCTGAACGAGGGGTGGATTTGCGCACCGCTCGTGTCCTTGGCCAAGAGCTCGAGCGCGTACGTGTAGCCGCTCATGGGCGGAAGCGCCGCGGGCATGCGACTCGGACCGCTGGGGCCCACGGTGTACTCCTCGATCGAGACCGTCGCGTTCTGAGAGAACGGCACTCCGCCGACAGTCCAAGCCGTGGACGGAGGAATGAAGACGCGCGCGGTACGCGTTCCGCTCGCATCCGACTTCGGGGTTGCACTCACGATGGTCCACGTTGCACTGTTGGGCGTCACGCCGGTGCCGCCGCTGGGTTCCGGAACGAGCTCGACCGGCGGAACCGCGACGTATTCGCCAGCGACAGGGGCGACCGTGCGCTCGGCGGGGAGATGGCCCGGCGCCACGAACCTGAGGCGGATCGGTCCGCCCGCGTTGACGGCAATGAAGTAGCGACCCGAGGGAGGCCACGCTCCGTTGCCGCCCCATTCGCTCGCGACCTCGCCATAGGCCGGCTGCCCGACGACGCTGATGGTCGCTCCCGGAAAGCCCGTCACCGAGGGGGGCGCACCGAACAGGCCCTGCACGGTTCCCGTGAGCACGCTGGCGCGGGCCTTGTCGATGGTGCCCGCGAGCGATTGCAGCGCTGGCCGGCCGTTTTCCCACAAGAAGGAGATCTGCCGCTCGAACGTTGGGCTCGCCCCCAGAGACCCGCCGCAGGTCACGTAGTCCGGGAAGAAGCCGAGACAGCTTCCGTTGTACTCGACGAACTTCCAACATGCCGGATTGCTGATGTGCTCGCCGCAAACCGGCGCCGCCTGGTTCACCAGAGCGGACTCGCGCGCATCGCCGCAACCGCCTCCGGTGCCCGCGAGGAGCGTGACGCCAAGAGCCGCCGCGAGCGCCTTCAAGCGAAACGACCCGCGAGACGAGTCCAGCACGCGCCGAATGGAAGAGAACGAAACGGTCATCTGCCGCCTCCGCAGGGGCAGACTACGCGCGGCGAGGGGACCGTACGCGTTACATCTACGTTACTCGCGCGTGCGCAGACACCAGGCCCGCTACCATTCCGAACTCATCGCACGCGGCGACGCGTGCCCGAACCGAAACGCGGGTGCGGGCGGAGCATGCGGCCGGCGGTGGAGTCGCGGCGCAACGTGATTCCGTAACCGTGACCGCTTCGTAGAATCCAGGCGTGCTGCCCCAGCGCCGCACGAATCCGACCCACTTGCACGCGCACCAGCGAGGTGTCCCGATGACTACGCACACGATAGAATTCGCGGAGGATTGCGTCCTCGCTGAAAGAATGCTCGCGACGGATTAGGAGCCAGACGAAGAGCTCGTAGCTGCTTGGCTTCAGCGCGATGAGCTCCCCGTTGATGGTCACGCGCGCGGACCTGGGACACAGGTGAACTTCGACGTCCTCGTCTTCTGGCCCCAAGAGCCGCCGCCCGAGCGAGAGTAGCTTCGCGCGGAAGGGTGCTCTCGCGAGCGGTGCTACCAGCCAGTCGTGGGCACCTGCCTGGTAGCCTCGAACGACGGCCGCTTCGGCGACCTCTCCGGAAATGACGAGAATTGGGCCAGGAAACGCAGCAACGGCGAGCTCGCCTACCTCGACACACGCCGCCGCGCCGTCGCCTTCGTCGACAACCAGCGCGATGTCGGCAACGGGCATGGAAAGAGCTTCTCCTGCCAAGAGAAAGAGCGTTCCGTCGTCCGCATCGAGCGTCGACTCGACCGATCGCCGCACCTCGCTTTGGCCCGCAGCAGGAATGATCGCGACGGAATACGCGCGCGCGGGCACCTTCCCAAGCTGCAACACGCCGTCCCTCCCTTGCACCATTGGCGCATGATGCCACGGAACCCTTTCACTGGTACATCGGGCAAGCGCCGTTCACCGGGACCGTACACTCGTTCTGACAGCCGGGTAGGCCACATGGGTAGCAGCACTTGAGCCCCGGCGCGCACTCGGTGTCGGTGCTGCAGGCTTTACCGAGCAGGCAGTCGGTGTCAGAGCTCGTGTCTTGTCCCGCTGCGTTTGCGGCGCAGGTGTTGCAGTAGCCCTTGCCGTCGCAACCGCACGCACCCGTGCAGTCCTTGGGGCAGCCTTGAGGTCGCTTCTTGCAGATGCCTTGCGCATCGGGGAAGCCGCAGCCTTGCGGCAGATCGCACCATTCGTCGGCGGCGCAGCTCGCGCCGGCGAGGCCTCCGCAGGTCTTCGCGGCCACGAACGTCCAGCAACCACCCGTACACTCGAGGTAACCCCCGGTGGTGGGCTCCTCGCTGCCTTCGCCGCACGAGCAGCAACCGCACGTCTCCTGGCAGCCCACGTCGCACATGGGCGGCTGGGCGCAGCCCACGTTGGAGCAGTCGATGCCGCCGCTGCCTCCGCTGGCGCCGCCGGCACCGCCGACCGAGCCACCGGCTCCGCCGATCCCGCCGTCCAAGCCGCCGCTGCCGGCGCCGCCGTTGCCGTCGTCGTTGGTGTTGCCACCGCAGGCGACCAAGCCGACCCACACGAGTCCGAGAGAGAGTGCGAGCGCGATCCGCATGACGGCGCGAGCTGCAAGCGACGTGCCGGTGAGATCCCCCGGAAGAACCGCACCGGATGCCGGTTGTGCCACGAGAGGCCGTGCCGAAACCCAGACCAGATTGCCCGGGTCAGTCCTTCTTCGGACCTTCGTCGTAGCCCCGCGGGCGGTACTTCTTCTCGACCCCGCCGTGCTCTTCGCCTCGATAGACGATCTCGGTCGCGAAGTAGGAGAGCCAGGTGCCGGGGTGCTTCTCGGAGAGGTCGAGGAGCTCGTCGTGGTGGTTTTCGATGGCCTTGTGATCCCACAGGCACTGAAGGCCCAGCGCGAGCAGGTTGGGGTCGTTGGGCCCGAGCTCGAAGCCGGTCACGTAGTGGGCCCAGGCTTCGTCGGCCCGGTTCATGCGGCAGAGCGTGTCTGCGTAGTAGACGTGGGCCATGGGCCACTGTGGTGCCAAGCGCTTCGCCTCGGCGTTGATGGCCAGCCGTCGCGGCAGGTCGCTATTGTGAGCTCCGACCATCACCGAATAGTTGAGGTGCGCCTTCGCGCTGTTCGGAACCGCGCGCTGGGTCGCCCGCCAGAACGTGAGGTCGCTCGTGTAGTCGAGGGCGTGCCAGCGAGCCTTGACGGCCTGGAAGCCGAAGAACGCCAGCACGAGCACCATCATGGTTCGCGCGGAGACGCGCTCGCGCGCCCAGGTGAACGCCGCTGCGATCAAGAGCGACGTCCCGATCACGGGCAGATACCAAAAGCGTTCGGCGCGCACGGTGGGCAGAAGCACCGGGATGTTCGAGTGCGGGAAGTAGGCGATGGGAACCCACACGAAGGCGAGCGCCACGAGCCAAGTGAGGGGCAAGAGCGTGTCGAACGCGCTCCGGGCTGCTTTCCGGAGCTTCCGTTCGGTCCACACGCCGCGCACGAAGAGCGCGAGCGTCGCCAGCGGTGGGACCACCATCGCGAAGCCCCCGAGCACGCTCTCGGGAAACACCACGCGCGTCGGCGCGGGTTCCTGCGGGAACGAGTAGTCGCCCGACAGGGTCCACGGGAACACCACCTGACCGAGCCCGCGGAAGTAGACCCGGAGCGCGCCGGCGACGCGATGGGGGAAGTCGGCGGTGACGAGCGGATTGTTGATGGGGTCGCGCGGCAGGCGAGGCTGGGCGAACCAACGCATGAAAGCGTGCGCCGCGCGTTTCGGCAGAGGGTCGGTCGCCGGAAGGGGTTCGGTGAGCTCGGCCGGCAGTGTGATGGGAAAGAGCTTCTTCCTGAGGTGCGTGTAGAGCACGAGAGCGCCCACAGCCGCAGCGCAGGCGAGGAGCGCCCGGGCCACGCGCCACGGTCGCCCCGGGTGCAGACCTGGGGCGAGGAGCAACGCGGCCGCCGACACCAGCGGAACGGCCACGATGACGCTCTCTTTGCTGAACAAGCCGAGGCTCGTGGCCGCGAACACGCCGAGCGGCATGACCCAGATCGGGAGCCGGAGCGCGGCGAGCGCCAAAAGCACGCCGAGCCCCCCGAGCACGTCGGCGATGCCGACGACGCCGGTCACGGCTTCGGTCAAGACGGCGCTGGCCACGAAGGCACCGCCGGCGAACCACGCGGTGTCCCGCCGGCGCGTGACCGCGAACACGATGCTGGCGAGGAGCGCGCCGTTGATGGCGTGCAGCACCACGTTCACCCAGTGGTGGAGCCACGGCAGTTTGCTCACGTGCCAGAGCAAGCGCCAGACGATGTTGGGGATGGGCCGATAGGAACCGATGGTGCGCTCGGGGAGGAGGCCCCAGAAGTCGCGTTTCCAAACGTCCCAGAACGCGATCTTCCCGGCGCCGTTGACGTACGGGTTGGCGAGCAGCGCTTCCTGCTCGTCGAAGATGTAGTTGGACGCAGGGTTGCGCACGAACAGGATCGCGGCCACGGCCAGGGCGGGCGTGAACGCGATCCAGAACGTGGGGTCTTGCTCGGCGAAGTAGCGCCGCACGAAGCTCGCGGCGCGGCGCCACCAGGGCGGCAGGCGCGGGGGCGCGGCCGGCGCGGGCTCGGGGATGGCCTCCGCGTTGCCGTCCGCCGAAGGCAGAGGCGCCGCCGGCGGCTCGCTCACGACGTCTTCGGGTCCTCGATCGGCCACACGTCGCCCCAGAGCGAGCTTCCCCCGTCGATGTAGTAGGTCGAGCCCGTCACGAAATCGTTGGTGTCCGACGCCAGGAAGACCACGACGCGGCTCACTTCTTCGACCGTGCCGAGACGTTTCAGCGGCGTCGCGCGGCGCGCGAGCTCGAGCGTGTCTTCACCGTACTGCCGGGTGCCGCTCGAGCGGATCGTTCCCGGCGCGCAGGCGTTCACTCGAATGCCGAAACGCGCCCACTCGACGGCCAGGGTCTTGGTCATGTTCTCGACCCCAGCGCGGGCGGCGCCGGTGTGCACCATGCCGGGGAAGCCCCGGGCGATGTTGGCGATGACGTTCACGATGCGCCCCTTCTCCTGGGGGATCATGGCGAGGTTGGCCACGGCCAGCGTCATGTTGAAGAGGCCGTTCAGGTTATTTCGGATCACGGCCTCGAACCCGCGAGAGCTCAGGTTCTGCGCTGGGCTCGGGAACTGACCTCCCGCGTTGTTGACGAGTACGTCGATGCGACCGAACCGCTCCAGCACCTTTCGCGTGAAGGCTTCGCAGGCTTCGGCTTCGCGCACGTCGAGCACGAAGCCCTCGGCTTCGCGGCCTTCTTCTCGGAGCGACGCGAGGCCCGCGTCGACGTTCTCCTGCTTGCGGCTGCCGATGGCGACCTTGGCGCCGAGCCCGGCGAGCTCCTCTGCCACGGCGAGACCGATGCCCGTGCCGCCGCCCGTGACAACGACGACCTGGCCTTCGAACAACCCCGGCGCGAAAATGCTCTTCACGGGCCCCCGTGACTACACCGATCCGATTCGGAATGCCACCGCTCAGCGACCGCTCAGCGACCGTTCAGCGACCGCTCAGCGACCGCTCAGCGACCGCTCAGCGTGCTGCGAGGACGCTGGCCACGACGGCGATTCCGATGGGCACGAGCAGCGTGAAGCCGAGGAAGATCCAGGCTCCGGGCCGGGCAAAGTTCAGTGTTTGCCCGATGCCGTAGCGCTTCGGGATCCAGAGCGCCGGGTCATCGGGCGCGTAGTAGATCATCCCACGCAGGCGCCAGCCGTCGGGCCGCGTTCCGAGCGCGACGCCGCCGAGCTTCGTGAGCTCGTCTTGCACCTCCGAAAGGGGCGACAAGAAGAACGCGATGGAGCCCAGAGTTCCGAGCGAGCTCACCACGATCGACAGCGTGATGCCGAGGCCGAGCACGCCCTGGTTTCCCGGCAGACTGCCGTACGCCACGGCGAGCCAGGAGAGCGCCATGCAGGCATTCACGCTGAAAAGCAGACACTCCACCATGCGCACCAAGAGCTCTCGACGACGACGTGAGGCCTTGGCGTAGGCTTCGGCGTTCTTCTCGGGCAACGCCCAGCGTTCGCCGGCAGTGGCGCGCACGATGACCCAGAGCAGCGAATAGACGAACAGCATCACACCGCCGAGCACCCAGAGCTCGTCCGCGCTGCCCCACCGGTTCGCGCGACCCGCCGCGTCGAAGTGCAGAGGCACGCTCGCGGGCAGCTCGCTTCGGATCAGCCAGAACGCCGCCGGCGTGAGCACGAGCAGCGCCAGATGAGCGATCTGCAGGGGAAGAGACACGTAGGCCGAGACCGGAGGGCGAGCCGACAGCGGAACGCGGAAACGCGGTGCGTTGGGCGCTTGCGAGGCGCTCCGCACGACCCGCGTGACCTCCACGAGAAGCGCCGTGACGGACACGAAGGGCATCAGGGTCGCGAGCGCCGTGGCCCAGCCGATGGGACCGGCCAGCGCGGCGAGCACGCCGACGACGCCCGACGCGACGGTGATGCCTTGTACGCGACGCGCGCCGCTTCGGTCGGAAGCTTCGAGCGGTCGCCCGAGGTCCATGAAGAAGACGCGTTCACCCCGCACACGAGCCACCAACAGGATCGTGAACACGACGCTCAGCACCGTGAGGGCCAAAACCAGACGAGGCATCGCCATGACTTGCTCCGCTTCAACGCTCTTTGTGCTCGAAGAACCGCTTCAGGGATTTCTCGAAGAAGCGCTCCACCTCGCTCCGCGACGAGCCGTGCAGCACGAGGTAGCTCGCGACGTCGTGGACGCGACGGGCGAGCTCGTCGAGGTCGAGAGCCCGCGCGGCTTCCCCCCGGAGCACGCGGGCTCGCGAGCCGTGCCGCAGGTCGATCCAACCTTCGTCCGCCAGGACGCGGTAGGCCTTGGCCACCGTGTTCAGGTTGACTTGGGCGCTGTCCGCGATCTCGCGCACGCTCGGGAGCTCGGCACCCGGCCCGAGGTCTCCGCGGGCGATGAGGCCCCGGAGCTGCTCGGCGATCTGCCGGTAGACCGGGCGCTCGCTCGAGAAATCTATTTCGATCGTGAGCACTTACGTCTCTTTGTATACTGTATGCGAACAGTATACAGTCGAATCGGAGCGTGTCAAGACGGGCCCACCGCGGAAAGCTCAGCCGCTCGCCAGCACGCGCGCGAGCGTCTCGAGGAGCAACGCCTCGGGAACGGGCTTCTCGAGCACCGCGTCCGCGTCGTCGAGCTGCGAAGGGTAGCCGCTGAAGCAGATGATCTTGAGCTCCGGAGCGATGCCGCGGAGCGCACGCAGGGCGGCGCGCCCGGCGAGTCGAGGCATGGACTGATCCAGCAGGACCACGCGATAGCGACCCGCGTGTTCGCGCACGCGGTCCACGGCGTCGATCCCGTCGACTGCGGTGTCGACCACGTAGCCCGCATCGACCAGGAGCCGCGTCATCAGGGCGCGAATCATGGCCTCGTCGTCGACCACCAGAACGTGCTCGCCGTGACCGGTCGGGCGCGACGCCTCCGCAACCGGAGCGCTGTCGAGACTCGCCTCGAGAAACGCGGGCAGCACCAGGTGGACCGTCGTTCCACTCCCCAGGCTCGACTCGACCTCGAGCCTGCCGCCGTGCTCGTGCACGATGGCATACGTGGTCGCCAAGCCGAGTCCGGTCCCTCTCCCCGGCTCTTTGGTCGTGAAGAAGGGCTCGAAGAGTCGGCGCCGCACTTCTTCGGTCATTCCGCTGCCGTTGTCGCTGACCGAGATGCGAACGTCGGACCCGTCTCCGCTGCTCACGACGACCCGGATCTCGGGCGTGCGATCCTCGATGCCTTCGCAAGCGTCGCGAGCGTTGATCAACACGTTGAGGAGCGCCTGCTCGAGCTGGCCGGAGTCGCAGCGGACGCCGGGCAAGAAGGCGGGCACGCTGATGAACAAGACGATCTCGTCGCCGAACGAAGTCCGTCCCATCTCGACGGTGCGCTGCACCACTTGGCCGAGGTCCTCGACCTTCCAAGTCTCACCGCGGGACCGACCGGCGAACACCATGAGCTGGCGCACTACGCGACCTGCGCGCAGCGCTGCCGCTTGCCCCTCGCGGAGGACGGGCTCGAGCTCACGCCCTGCACGCCTCGCCGCGAGCTCCAAGCTCGAGAGCATGACGGTGAGCATGTTGTTGAAGTTGTGGGCGACGCCTGCCGCCAGTTGGCCCACGGCCTCCATCTTCTGGGCCTGGAGCAGCTGCTCGTGGAGCTGGTGGCGCTCGGTCACGTCGACGACGGCGCCGACGAGACGTCCGACTTCACCAGTGGCGTCCAACTCCACGCGGCCCTTGCACAGAACCCACCGCTGCTCGCCGTCCGGTCGCTGCACCCGGTGCGCAAACTCTTCGAAGCGCCTCTGAGCCACCGCGCGCCGGATCTGCTCCGACACGCGCTCGCGATCCCTGACGTCGACGAGCTCGAGGTACTTCTCGAACGAAGGGGGATCGTCCGCCACCCCGAAGATCCGACGCGTCGATGCGTCCCAGGTGATGGCGTCGTCTTCGCGTCGCCAGCTCCAGAGGCCCACGCCGGTGACCTCCAGCGCGAGGTCGAGCTTCTCTCGGCTCTCGGACAAGCTGGCGTGCGCTTCGGACAAAGGTGTCACGTCGGTCGCGACCATCACCAGCGACTCGATCTCCTCCCCTCGCCGGAGTGGAGCGAGTCGCGTCAGGTAGCGTGCGGTCTTGTGATAGGCGCCGACGCCCACGGACTCGTAGGACGCAGGCTCCCCAGTGGTCATGACGCGTTCGATGGCTGCGCGCGCAGCCGGCACCGAACCCGGCTCCAAGAACTCGTAGATGCTCCGACCGGCCACCTCGGCCAAGTCGAGGCCCGGCGCGACGCGATTCGAGAAGTGGATGATCCCGTCGGGGCTCAGCTTGATGACGAAGTCGGGCACCGTGTCGAGGATCGAGCGCAGCAACACCTCGGAGAAGCGCGACGCTTGTACCTCCGCTTCGAGCTCGCTGCGGCGCTTCTCGAGCGCGGCGACGCGCGCTTCGAGCTCGCGAAGATGCTCCTCTCCCATCGTTTCCCCTTCCGCCATGACGTCCGAGAAGAGAATACAGGAGTGTGAACGTGAAGGGGACCCGCTCGCGATCCGTGCAAGCGGGTGCTACGGAGAGCTACATGCAAGAAATGCGAGATCTTGCCGAATCGCTCCGGGACCTCTCGCCCGGCGCCATCGTCGAGAGAGCGCTCGCGGAGCACGGAACCGAGCTCGGGATCAGCTTCAGCGGCGCCGAAGACGTGCTCCTGATCGAGCTCGCCAAGCAGACCGGTCGCGCGTTCCGAGTATTCAGCCTCGAGACCGGCCGGCATCACCCGAAGACGCTCGAGTTCTTCCGTGGCGTCGAGGAGCACTACGGCATCCGCATCGAATACATCGTCCCCGACAGCGCAGACGTGCAGGCTCTCGTGCGACACAAAGGGCTCTTCTCGTTCTACCAAGACGGCCACACCGAGTGCTGCAACATCCGGAAGGTGGAGCCACTCCGGCGCCACCTGTCGACCCTGACCGCTTGGATGACGGGTCAGCGTCGAGATCAGAGCGTGACGCGCTCCGAGCTCGAGGTCGTGGAACTCGACGGCACGTTCAGCGGGAAGGATGGCGCACCGCTCGTGAAGTACAACCCCCTCGCCCACGTGGACCTCGACTACGTCTGGGCGAGCATTCGCGGGTTCGAGGTCCCGTTCAACGAGCTGCACGCCGAAGGCTACGTGAGCATCGGCTGCGGGCCGTGTACGCGCCCCATCCTGCCGGGACAGCACGAGCGCGAAGGTCGTTGGTGGTGGGAGCGCGCGAGCGACAAGGAGTGCGGACTCCACGTGCCGAAAAAGAGCTGAGCCATGCCCGGCGACCCCGAGCGTGACCTGGCCGAGTGGGTGGAAGAGCTCGTGCGAGCGGTTTCGGCAGAGCCGCTGCCGGGGGGCTATCGGCTCTTGGACTGGGACCTCGATCAGGGCATCTCGCTCGCGTTCGATCGACGAGGAGAGTCGCTCCTCGTGGAGCTTTCGGCGCGCGACGACCAAATGGGCGCATGGTCGCGAACGAATCGCTTCAACCTGGTGGCCCGTGACCCGTTTCGTGACGGAGGGCTCGGCGCCGAAAGCGTGGGCTTCTTGCGCGAGCTCACGCGGCGCCTGGCGGAGCACGAAGGGCGGCTGCCCGCAGTTTCTCGCCAGGCTGCGGCTTCGGCGCGCACTCAGATTCGATCGATCAGCGCGACTCGCGCGCTGGTGCGCGAAGGGCGCGGCCAGTACTACCTGAACCCGTACGTCGGCTGCACCATCGGCTGCTCGTTCTGCTTCGTCGGCGACCAGGCCGACTTGGCGCGTTCGCTCGGAGGGCTGCCCAAGCTGCCCTGGGGGCTCTGGGTCGACGTGAAGACGAACTTGCCGGAGGTGCTCGCGCGCGAGGTCCGCGAGCTTGTGCCGCGCGCGCTCCACGTCGAGGCTGAGCCGCTGCCCTTCCGTCAGGAGTCCGAGTGTCCGCCGCGCGGTGGCCACCGACAGCACCATCACGCTCACGAGCACGAACAAGAACATCAGTACGGCGGGCGAGCCGTAGGCGAGGCGTGGGCCGTTCCGAAGCCAGTCGGCGGCAACCAGCCCGAGGTACGCGACCAAGTTCAGCAGCGCTCCCAACAGGGCGAGCCGCGGCCAGACGCGAAATCCGGCACAATAGACGATGAGCAGCAGTGCCCCGACATCGGGCAGCGTGAGCAGGCCCCGATACGCGGCGCCGTCGGCGGGCCAAAGCACCGTTTGGAGGAGCGACGCGCTGCAGCCGACGGCGTCGACGCCGACGCTGAGTGCGAGCATCCGATAGGTCGCGCGCCCGCGTCGGAGCGCGTGGAGGAGCCAGCCGGAGTAAGCGATGGTGCCGCCGAGCGCGGAGAGGTTCAGGAGATAGGGTTCGAGCTCACGCGACCGCTCGAGGTAGAGGAATCGCGCCAGCACGAGCACGCAGAAGACGAGTCGGCTCGCCGACACGACGCGCTCGGCGCGGAGCGCTGCAGCCTGGACCACCGGGACCAGAACGGGGTCCAGCCGCTCCGCCAGCATTCTCAGTTCTTCCGCAAGATGTGCTGGAGCAGCTGACGCGAGATGCCGAGCAACCGCGCGGCACCGCGCCGGCTTCCATGCTCGCGTCGGAGCGCCTCGCGCACCATCGTCGACCGCACGTCGGACTCCACCGTGCGAATCGGGACCATTCCCACGCGGGACCTGAGCCGAGCCGTGAGATCGGCTGGCGACGAGAGCGCCCGTTCGACGGCAGCTTCGACTTCGTCGAGTCGGAGCGGCTTCGTCAGGTACGCGCGCACGCCACGCTCCGCGAGGCCAAAGCTCTCTTCCGGCCCCGCCGCTCCGCTCATGGCCACGACCTGGGCAGTCGGGCAGTGTTTCTCGACCCAACTGAGGACGTCGCTCGCCCGCCCATCGGGCAGCGCCACGTCGAGCAAGAGCAGGTCGGGCGGGTGCTCTCGGAGGAGCACCCGAGCCTCTGCTACCGAGCCCGCGTGTCGCACGTCGAAGCCTCGCTCGCTCAGTGCTTCGGCGAGAGCCTCTCGGAGCCGTTCGTCGTCGTCCACCACGACACAGCGACTCATGGCGACCAAGGTAGCAGAAACCTCATCGGCCACAGGGGAGCCGGCTCTCCGGGGGCAAAGATTCTTGCACTCCCGGCGGCGGGGGCGAGCCATGAGGATATCTGCATGAAACTACACCGCGCCTCGCAGAACGCCTGTGCTCTCGCGCTCGTTTCTGCGGCGCTCGCGTGCAGCGATGGCGGGGGGGGTGGTGGGGGCGGGGGCGCGGAGTGGGGGCGCCGGTGGGGGGCGGAGCATCCGGGGGCGCTGGCGGCGGCGGGGGCGCCGGTGGCAACTCGGGTGCTCCGAACACCACGCCTCCCGCGGACGTTTGCTCGCTCTCACTCAGGCCGACGTGCAGACGATCCTCGCGGACGCCGAGGCCGGCGTGCCGGATCCAAGCGCCGCTGACCCGCCGGACACGTGGTCCCGCACCTGCAAGTGGAAGAGCGCGGGCACCCCTGGGGCGAGCGTCGACTTGGTCATCCAGGGCGCCAAGACGCAAAACGGACGACTCGTGCTCGGGGTGCTCGCCGGCGGCCCGGGAAACGGAGAAAAAACGCCGGTGCCGGGGCTCGGAGAGAAGGCCACGTATTGGAAGAACTCGGGGCTGAACACGCTCGGATTGGTCACGAAAGAAGGCGACTACACCGCGGATGTCACGGCGTATTTCGTGGAACCACCGCCCACGTCCGACCAGCTCGTCCCCCTGGTGCAGAAGGCGCTCGACGCACTGTGACGGGGGAATCCCGAGCGAGCGCGCGTACGACGGAGTGATGCGCTTCGCTGCACGGATGGGCTGCTTCCTCGCGCTCTCGCCGTTCGTGACCAGTGTCGCTTGCTCCTCGGGGAGCGACTCCGGTGAGGGGAGCTCGGACTTCGGGGTGCGCTACTGCGCGCTGTTCGAGCCTTGCTGCCAGGCGGCGGGGATGCCCACCACGCTCCAGAGCTGTCACTTCTTGTTCGGCAGCGCCGTCGCAAAGGACCAGAAGGCCGCGGAAGACTGCATCAAGCAATACGAGACCTGGGCCAAAGAGCCGGACTGGTGTCAGACGTTCTCCACCAAGCCTCGACCCGAGAGCTGCAAAGTGGCGTACCCGGAGGGTACGAGTCAGGGAAAGAAGAAACTCGGCGAAGCCTGCCAAGGCGCGAGCGACTGCGCCGGGAACGCTCAGGGCGACGTGGAGTGCCACCACGATTTCGACTCCGGCAAGGACTATTGCCGCCTGGTGCGCGCCGCTGCCATCGGCGAAGCGTGCATCGGCACGCAGCAAGGGTCGATCAGCGTCTACGAGGGCACTCCACCTGCAGGCGCGACCGAGGTCGCCATCTGCAAGGCGGACGCCGGCGCCTACTGCAAGCAGGGCACTTGCGCGGCCCGCGAAGCCCTCGGGGGTGCCTGCTCGGGCTTCGCGAGTTGTGCTGGCGACGACACGTATTGCGCGTCGACTTGCAAGCCGAAGGTGGGGGGCGGGGGCAGCTGCTCCGACGGCAGCGACGCCTGCACCGACGATACGTATTGCCCTTCCGTATCGAACCCGGTCTGCACGGCGCGCGTGGCGGACGGTACTTCCTGCGGCGTCAACGACGAGTGCACGAGCCACTACTGCGACGGCACCTGCAAGCCCAATCCGGGCTTGGGCGGACTCGCGCTCTTCGCGCTCTGTCCCTGACGCGCGCGCCGACGGGGGTCGAGGGGAGTCCCGGCGGGCCGGGCGCCGGGCACGCGGCCGCCATCGCGAGAAATCCTCGGGCTTTTCCCGGGGCCCGCGCCGCCCCCAAGCCCTCGGCTCGGCGTGATACGCTCCCGAGCTGCCGTGAGTCGTTCCAGGATTCGTCGTTGGGTCGTCGGGCTCAGTCTCCTCGCCGCCTTCATCCCGCAGGTCAGCGCCGCGGACGAGAAGGACACCACGTCGACGCCGGCGGCGGCCAGTGACAAGGGGCGGATCAAGCCCAAGGCAGAGCGTCAGCTCGGCACTCGTGAACGGCCGACGGTCAAGAAGAAGAAAGAGAAAACCAAGGAGCAGAAGCGCGAGGTCCGGCTCTCGCTCCAGATCCCCGAACGCCTCCGGGCCGCGCTCACCAAGAAGATCGATCAGCGCATTGCGCGGAACCAGGCCAAGACCAAGAAGCTTCGGCTGGAGGCCATGCGGCTCCTCGACAAGTTCTTGAACGAGTCGCCGGACGACGCGCCGGAGATGGCCGAGGCGCTCATGCGCATGGGGGAGCTCGAATGGGAGGACTCCCGGGAACAGTTCCTGGTCCGGTTCCAGGAGTGGGAGAAGAAACCGACGGATCAACGCGGGGAGCCGCCGAACCCCGATTACTCACGCCCGCGCGGTCGCTTCCTGCGGGTGCTGAAGAAATACAAGACGTTCGAGCAGTACGATCTCGCGCTCTACGTCGACGGCTTCCTCGCCAACGAAGAAGCGAAGTTCGAAGAGGCGCTCGGGCGCTTCAACAAGATCATCGAGTGGTTCCCCCAGAGCCGCTTCATCCCCGACGCTCACATGGTTCGGGCGGAGTTCGAGTTCACCAAGGAATTCCCGAACTTCGAGAACGCGTACAAGGAATACGAGGAGGTCCTCAAGTACAAGGACAGCGAGCTCTACGATCTCGCGCTGTTCAAGAGCGCCTGGTGTCTCTGGCGGCTGGATCGACCCGAAGAAGCGGCCAAGCGCTTCCTCGCCGTTTTCAAGGCCACGGCCGAAGGCGGCGCGCGCCGGGATGGCAAGAAGCAATCCGAGATCGACGAGCTCCAGGCCGAAGCGCTCAAGAACCTCGTGGCGGTGTTCGTCGAGGACGAAAAGAATCGCGCCGAGGACATGCACCGCTTCCTGGTGCGAGCCGGCGGCGACAAGTTCGCGGGCCGCATCGTCCGTGCGCTCGCCGAGGCGCTCTACGATCAGGCCCACTATGAGCGCGGCATCGAAGCCTACCGACTGCTCCTGAAGCTCGAGCCGATGAGCCCCGACGCCTACAAGTTCGGCCTCGCGGTGGCTCAAGGGCACTCCACGATGGAGAATTGGAGCAAGCTGCAAGAGGACTATCGCTGGCTGCTCAAGGAATACGTACCGCCCGATCCGAAAGACAAAAAGCAGAAGCCGGGCGCTTGGGTGAAGGCCCACGACGCCAAGACCGTGGCCGCGGCGGGGGCCGCCATCGAGAAGCAGCTGCGCGACGACGCGGTGGGCTTGCACGCCAAAGCCCAGAACGACAAGACCAGCAAGGGCGAATATGCCGGCGCCATCGGGCTCTACGAGGTCTACCTGACTCGCTTCGCCCGCGGCAAAGAGGCCTACGAAGTCCACTACAACCTGGCCGAAATCGCCTTCTATCACCTGGAAGACGCCAACAAGGCCGCGGACAACTATCTCGCCGCGGTGAGGCTCGACCCCAAGGGTGCCCACTCCCGCGACGCCCTCTACAACGCGCTCGCCGCTCTCGAATTCGCTCGTTACAAGGAGTTCGAAGCTCGCAAGGCTGCCGGCAAGAAGCAGGAAGAATCGCCGACGGACAAGAAGCTCACCGAGGCGATGGAGCTCTACATCAAGACCTATCCGAACGATCCGGACATTCCGGAGCTCCTCTTCCGCCAGGGCAAGCTCTACTACGACTACGAGGTCTACGACCCGGCCGTCCGTCAGTTCGGACTCCTGGTCGAGAAGTACCCGCGCGGAAAATACGCCGAAGGCGCCGGTGAGCTCATCCTCGACAGCTTCAACAAGAGCAAGGACTACGAGAACATCGAGACCTGGGCGCGGCGCTTGAAGAGCGCTCCGGCGTTCCTGGCCCCGGACAAGCAGAAACGCTTGAACGGCTTGATCGTGGTCGCCGTGTTCAAACAGGGCGAGCAATTCGCCGAGTCCGGGAAACACGACAAGGCCGCGTCGGCGTACCTGCGAGCGGCCAAGGAGTTCCCCACCGAACCGCGCGCGGCACAGGCCGCGGTCAACGCCGAAGTCGAAGCCAAGAAAGGCGGCGACCTCGAAACCATGAAGGCAGCCGTCGCGATCCTGATCTCGGATCACCGGCAGCGCGACGAAGCGGCGCAGGGCGCGTGGATTGCGGCCAACACCTTCCAAGAGGTGGGCCTGTTCAGCGAGGCGGCCGACTACCACGACGTGGTGGCCGAGAACTTCCCCAAGTCACAGCACCACAAGGACGCCTCCTTCAACTCGGTGCTGCTGCGCACCACGGTGGGCGAGACCCAGAAGGCCATCGACAGCGGCAATCGCTTCCGCAAGGCCTACCCCAAAGACGAGAGCTCGGAGGAGGTCACCTTCCTCATGGGCAAGGCCTACGAGAAGGCCGAGAAGTGGAAGGACGCGGCGGGCATCTACGAGCGCTACACCGGGAACGCCAAGACCCCCAGCGGGCAGATCGAGGCGTTCGTCCGGCTCGCCACGGTGCGCGTCAAGCTCGGGGACGAGAAGGGCGCGGGCAGCTCCCTGTCTCGGGCCATCGACACCTACAAGCTGCGCAAGGGTCAGCTCGACGACAGCGGCAAGTACTTCGCGGCCAAGGCCAAATACATGCAAGGCGAGCGGATCCTCGCCGAGTTCGAGGCAGTGAAAATCGAAGGGGACGTCAAGCAGCTGAAGGACCGTCTGAAGAAGAAGGGCGAGCTGCTGAAGAAGGCTGCCGACACGTTCCTCGGAACGGCCGAAATGGGCGTGGCGGAGTGGACCACGGCCGCGCTCTACCAGATTGGGTTCACGTACGAGACCTTCACCAAGTCGCTCTTGAACTCCCCGCCGCCTCCGAGCCTGGGCAAGGACGACGCCGAGCTCTACAAGCAGCAGATCGACGAGTTCGTGGTGCCCATCGAGGAGCGAGCCCTCGAGGCCTACGAGAGCGGCTGGAAGAAGGCCCTCGAGCTCGGGATCTTCAACTCTTGGACCGCCAAGATGCGCGCCGCGCTCGGGCGCCTGAACTCCGAGCTCTACCCACCGCTCAAGGAGATCGGATTCGAGCTCCAGAGCAAGGGCCCGTCGCCGTTGCCTCCGCTCATCGACGGCACCAGGCGCACGAAGGACAACCGGAGCGAGACCTATCTGATCCCTGCGCCCGAGCTGCCCGAGAAGAAGGACAAAGACGCGGACAAGAAGGACGACAAGAAAGACGACAAGAAGGGCGACAAGAAGGGCAAGGACGACAAGGCGAAGGAAGAGAAGGGACAAGACAAGAAGGCCGACGAGTCCAAGCCCGACGAGAAGACAGAAGACAAGAAGGACGAGAAGCCGACCCTCAAGGGCAAAGGCGTGAAGAAGGGAGGCAAGAAGTGAGGTCTCCCGTGCGTGCTCGCGTGACCGGTGCAATCGGCGTCGCGCTCCTCGCCGTCGCCTGCGGTGGTTCGACCCAGGCCAAGAAGGCCCCCGTGCTGCCGCCTGCAAATCCCCAAGCCCTCGGCAAGATGGCTCAGGCGGTCCAGAGCGCCAACGAGCGCCAGAAGGCCATCGCGCTCTTGCGGGACGCCGTGAAGATCGATCCAAACCTGTGGGAGGCTCGCTACAACCTGGGCGTGCTGCTGGCGCAGACCGGCGATCTGGCCGACGCGGAGCTGGAGCTCGCGAAGGCGCAGGCTCTAGCGCCGAATGCGGAAGACGTCGTGGTCGCGCTGGGCGAAGTTCGGCGACGTTTGGAAGATCCCAAGGGGGCGGTGGCGGTGCTCGAGCCTTTCGTGAAGGCCAACCCCAAGGCCGTCGCTGCGCGCATCGAGCTCGTGAGCGCGCTGCGCGAGGCGGGTGAGGTCGAGTCCGCTATTCGCCACGCGCGGGAGGTGCTGGTCAGCCGATCGAACGATCCCAACGCGCTGGCTGAGCTCGCCATGAGCCATCTCGAGCGCGGTGAGGTCGACGCGGCGGAGCTCTTGGTGAAAGAAGCCGAGAAGGCCGCGCCCAACAATGCCATCGTGGTGCGCACGTCCGGCCTCGTCTCCCTCAAGCGAGGCGACGACGCCGTCGCGTTCAAGCAGTTCGCCAAGGCCAGCGAGCTCGATCCGAAAGACACGACCGCGCGCCTCAACACCGGCACCGTGCTGCTCCAAGCGGGGATCTACGACAAGGCCGTCGAAGAGTTCCGAGGCGTGCTGGCCGTGAACCCGGACGACGGCATGGCGGGCGTCGGGCTCGCGGCGGCGTTGCGCGGGACGGGTTCCCGCGACAAACAGGGCCCTTACATGGAAGCCGAGAAGATCCTGAAGCAGGTGCTCGAGCGCGAACCCAAGAACATCGCCGCTCTCTTCAATCTCGGCGTGCTCTACGCGGACTACTTGAAGCGGCCCGCCGACGCGAAACCCCACCTGAACAAGTTCTTGGATCTGTCGCCCAAGAGCCACCCGGCACGGGCCGAGGCGCAGAAGATCCTGAGCGGGACCAAGTAGTCGCCGGCGGGGCATCCCGCAACGGATGAAGTCCGAGCGTTTTCCTTCCTTGCAGCGCTACCTCGCGAGCCTGCCGCGGGGCGTCGAGTCGTACCCGGAGGCGCAGGTCAAGGCTTCGGTGTATCGCGACGGGCTCGATTCGTTCGACCTCGCTCGCGAGGTGGAGGGGCTACCCGAGCCGGTCGCCGAGTTGATTCTGGACCCGCTCCCGGTGACCGCGTGGGTGCCTGAGGTCCATTCGCTCTCCGTCCTGCTGGCGCTTCGCGATCGCCTGTTCGAGCCCGGGCCCGAGGGGCTCGACCGCTACGAGCATTGGGTATTCGAGCGCAACCTCCGGCTGCTCCGGCGACCGCTCTACCGTGCGCTGTTCCTGTTGATCTCCCCCGAACGCCTGCTCTCGGGTGTCGAGCGCCGCTGGAGCGCGTTTCGCCGTGGGACGTCGGCCCGCGTTGTCGCATCCGGGCCCGGTTTCGCCGAGATCGTCATCTCACACCCGCCGAAGCTCTACGATCAGACCGTGCATCGCGGACTCGCCGGCGCCCTGCGAGCCGCCGCCGCCGCTGCCGGTGCGCGAGGACCGGTGGCCCACCTCGCCGGCGCGACGGACGTCGAGGTCCACTGCACGATCCGCTTCTAAGTCACCGTTCCATCATCGGTGACATGCAATGACGGGCGCCGCGGTTTTTCAGGGGCGTCCGAGCTCGAAGAGTGTCATCGGTATCGGTCGGAGCGGCCGCGGCGGCGGCTGGGGCGGCGGGAGCGGCGCTCGGCTTCGGATTTCGGCGGCGGTCACGTCCTGTCGCCGCACCCAGGCGCGGCGCAAGGAGGTCCTCATGCGTCCGAAATCCGAGTCATCGAAACCCGCAGCCGCCGCCCAGCCGCCGCCGAAACCGCGGCCGTCTTTGCTCACACGTCGCTCGATGCGCACCGCATCGCGCTCGAGGCGCTCACGCGCGGGGACGCCCTCGCGCGGCGGCTGCCGCGGAGCTACGGTCCACTTCGCGACCAGCTCAGTCGTGCGCTGCAGAGCGCATACCTGCAAACCGCCGAGGGCGCCGCCAAGGGCGATGTCCCGCGGCCTGCTGAATTTCGGTGGCGGTTCGCATGATGGCTATGCAGCCTTCCTCTCGGCGTCAACGTGATGCTCGTCGCTGAGCACGACGAGCAGCTTCGGCATGTCCTTGTGGCCCTTGAGGCGACGGAAGCCACGAGACGCTTCCAGCACACCTGCGGCCGCCCAGCGCAGGATCATCGTGCCGTCACGCCACCGCTTCACGCGATGGGCGACGGCGCGGAGGGAGCCGTTCAGGTTCTCGACGGGGTTGGTCGTCGAGAACGACCGCTCGAGCGAACGAGGCAGGCCGAGGCCCATCACGGTGAGAGTCTCGTCGAGTCCCTCGCGCAGCGATCCTGCGGCGCCGGGGTGGTTGGCTTCGAGGCTTCGGATCAGGTTGTTCAGCAACCGCTTGGCCGTCTCGACGCGGGTGCTCTTGTACGCTTGGCGCATGGCGGCCCGCACCGCGGCGTGTTTCGTCTTCGGCAGGTGCGACACGACGTTCTCCATCTTGTGCTGCTGGCACCGCTGCACGAGCGCGCGCTTCCCGAAGACGTCACGGATGGCTGCCCGGAGCCCGCCGGAGCCGTCGATCACGAAGAGTCGCTTGCGCTTCGGATCGAGACCACGGGTCACCAGGTCATCGAGCAACGCCTTGCAGGCCACGCTGTTCTCCGTGGCCCCTTCCCACAGCCCGAGCACGTGCTTCGCGCCGAGGGCGTCGACGCCGAGCGCGACGAGAACGACATGCTCGGCGAAGTGAAGCCCGTCGATGAAGACCGCGCAGACGTCGAGCTCGCTGAGCGAGCGCGACATCCACTCGGTCAGCTTCTCCGCCGTGGCCTCCACGAAGCGGCGGCTCACCGCGCTCTTGCTCGTCCCCCGCTCCTCGAGACCCTCAGGGACACTCTCGAGCGAGCGGGCATACTTGCGCGTCGCTACGCCCACCAGCATCTGCTCGAGCGCACGCGCGCCGAGCGGGTCGCTGCTCTGGAGCTGCGACCACGTCTCCAGTGGGATCTCGCAGCCGTCGAGGTCGACAACGCGGGGGCGAGGCACGGGAACCTTGCGACCACCGAACGCGAGCTCGCCGCGAGTGCTTCCGCCTCGTGTCGCCTTGCGTCCGGCTTGATGCTCGTATCGAGGCCCGCACAGCTCGGTGCGCTCCTGCTCCAGCATCGCGGTGATCGACTGCATTCCCAACGACATCGCCAACTCGCGGAGGTCTCCGCGCAGCAGCGCCGCCAACGGCAGCATGAGCTGGCTCCACACGGTTCCCTGTTGGCTTCTCGATTCCTTCTTGGCACTCTTCGTCATGGCGGTTCCTTTCACTTCGCAAGTCGATCCTCTTCGGGATCGGAGGAACCGCCACCTTCAAATTTCAGCAAGCAACGGGACTACGCCCCGCCAAGAGTCTGCTGTTCTTCTCGTCCGCCCTGACCCACAGCACCTTGCCGTCGCGGACGTCCAGCGTGCTGGCGATGCACGCCTTCGCGTCTTGACCCGGCGTCGCCACTTCCTTCTGCTGGCCATGGGCCAGGCGCCGCAGCCCGCGGGACAGGGCCCTTTCACTTTTTTCCGCCCGTGCTCGCCGCCGGCCGCCACTCACCGGGCGAGTCGGAGGACAGGGACGGTCATGGGTGAACACGACGTGGGAAGGCGCGGGATTTTCTTGGGCTTCTGCCTGTTCGGGGTGTTTTCGGCCTGCGCCAGCACCGACGACGACCTCGGGGCGAATGGGACGGGCGGCCCCAAGATCGACCTGTGCGCGGGGATCAGCGAGGGGATGGGCTGCGAAGGGGCGGTCGCCGTGGACTGCTCGGACCCATCCCACCGCGTCGACTGCGGGGCGCTCGGGAAGTCTTGCCATGCAGGGGTCGGCTGCGTCACCTGCACTCCGGGCACGGGCACCTGTCAAAACGGCAAGGCCACCGTGTGTCGGCCCGACGGTGCGGGCTATCTCGACTACGACTGCGACGCGACTCAAGGCATGCAGTGCAGCCCGAATGGGTGCACGGGCGCGTGCTCTTGGGGGGCGCTCGGATCGAGCTACTTGGGTTGCGACTACTACCCGACTGTCACTCTCAACAACGGGGTCTGGGGCGGGTTCGATTTCGCGGCCGTGGTCTCCAACGTCGGCAAGCTTCCGGCCCATGTGGTCCTCACCCGCGGAAACGACTCGGTGAAAGAGCTCGTGCTCCCGCCCGGCGAGCTCGAGACGATTCGCTTGCCCTGGGTGAAAGAGCTGAAGGGCCCGGATCCGAACTTCATGGGGCAGCCCCAGGCTCCCGGGCAGACCACTCGAGTCGAGGCCGGCGCGTACAGGATTCGGAGCGATCAGCCCATCGCGGCCTATCAGTTCAATCCCTTGGACTACCAGATCGACCCGCGACCGTCGGATTGCCCGGCGCCGGCCGAAGGAGACGGCTGCTTCTCATACTCGAACGACGCCTCGCTGCTGCTTCCGGCCCATATGCTCCGTGACCGCTACACGGTCTCGACCTGGCCGACCCTCGGCTGCAAGCCTTCGTTCTTCACCGTCACCGCGACCCATGACGACACCGAAGTCCAGCTCGCCGCGAGAGGTGGCATCGCGCCAGGCGGCGGCTTCGACACCACGGGTCAGGGTTACGCAAAGCTCAACCGGGGCGACGTGGTGCAAGTGATCGCGATGCCGTCCGGGGGGCCTTTCTGCTTCGACAACGTCGGCAGCGACATCTCCGGGACGGTGGTGAAGGCCACGAAGCCCGTTCAAGTGATCGCGGGGCACGGCTGCGCGAACGTCCCAGCGCCAGAGACCCAGGCTTGCGATCACGTCGAGGAGGTGATGTTCCCCGACGAAACGTTGGGCAAAGAGTACGTAGTGGCCGCGCCCGCGCCACCGTCCGGGCCGAACCCAGATGCTCAAGAGACGTTGCGGATCCTGGCAGTCGAAGCCAACACGGTGATCAGCTTCGACCCATCCACGGTTCACGATCCGGTGACCCTTTCGCCGTCGGATCCTCCGCTCGAGCTCCGCTACCTCCGCGACAACGTGCGCATCAAAGGCTCGAAGCCCATCATCGTGACCCAGTTCATGCAGGGGACGGACGCCAATGCGGATGAAGGCGTGGCCGGTGACCCAGCGCAATCCCAAGCGATCCCCACCGGCCAGTACCGGAACGAGTACACGTTCTTGGCACCCGAGAACTACGATTCGAGCTGGGTCGACGTCACGTCGAAGCTCGGCGACTCGGTGTGGGTGGACGACCAGCTCGTCACGGGCGCTTCGCCCATCGGACAGAGTGGTTGGGGCGTCGCCCACGTGAAGCTCGGCGGGGGCAGTGTACACCACGCCAAGGGCGCAAAGCCCTTCGGCATCGTGGTGTACGGCTACGGGGACTGGACCAGCTACATGTACCCCGGCGGATTGAACCTCGGGACCATCAACCCGCCGGTGAAGTGAGCGTCACTGGATGGTGACGATCTGCGAGTTCGTGTAGTCCCAGCCGTAGAGTCTCTTGTTCACCGAGTCGAACCCGAGCCCGTAGGAAGACAGGCTGGTTCCCCAGTTGGCCAGGATGTCCGCGTACGGCGTCGCGCCGCCAGGGCTGCACACGAAGTACGCCTCGCTCCGGTTTCCCTTGTAGTAGAGGAAGTCCGCGGTGCCGTCTCCGTTGGTGTCGTGCGCGTGCACCGCGTTGGAGTAGGTCGACGTGTTCAGGTCGAAGGCGTTGGTGATCAGCGTCACCGCCTTGGTCGTCCGATCCACGCGCACCAACCGCTTGTTGGTGCCGCAAGCCGTGTAGAAGTACTTGTCGTCCACGGCGAGGCCGCTGCAGTAGCCCTCACCCGTGAAGGAGCCTTCGAGCACCGCAGTGTTGGGGAAGCTCGGCGGTGCCGCGTTGGCAGAGTAGATCTCGTGAGACGCGGTCGCGAGCGACTCGGTCGTCATCGTGTAGATCTTCCCCTTGTAGACCACGGCCGAGCGCATGTAGTCGCCGGGCACGTTGGGGAGCGTCACGTAGTCCTGCCCGCTCCAGGTCGTGCCCGGAATCAGCTTCCAGACGTAGCCGCTGACGCCGCTGAGCACGTACTCGAGGGTGAAGGGTTCGTTGCCGTTCATGAACATCGAGTAGCCGAGCCAGCTCGAGCTCAGCGTGATGGGGGTCTGGATCGCCGTCGTCTTGGTGACGCGCCAGAAAGTGCTGGTGTTTCCCAGGTAGACGTAGCCGTTGGGATCTTGGTCCGCGGCCATGTAGTACCAGAGCCCCGATGGCCCGCTCGTCTTGCTGACGTTCGAACCGAGCATGCCGCCCGCGCCCGGGGAGCATGGCGGCGTGATCACCGTGAACTGCCAAGTGGGCTTGTTCACGGTCTTGCTGCACTTCGCGTCCGTGAAACCGGAAAGGTCCACGCTCACGACCTCGCCGGCGGGGAAGGTGATGCCGGGGTTGATGTTCAGCGTCTTGTTGGAGTTCGTCCAGGTCAGTGCCGCGTTCGGCAGGGCGAACGTCAGGTTCGTCCCTTTGTTCCCCGTCAGCTTCACGGTGCCCGTAGTGGTCACGAGTGGAACGTCGAAGTCGGCGGTCAGCGTGGGTTTCAAGGTGCTGGTGGTGGCGGCGTTGGCGGGCGTCAGGGTCACTGCGCTGGCGTTGAACGTGCTGCAGTTGACCTCCGCGAGAGTGATGACCAGCGGCTTCACGAGCTGGGCCGTGCCGCTGTTCAGCTTTGCGACGTAGAAGAAATAGGTCCCGCCCGAGGTGACGTTCACGCTGCCACTCAGGGCGGTGAGCGAGTAGTCCGCAACGCAAGCCCCTGGGCTCGCCAGCGAGCCGCAGGTGCCGTTCGCGACGGTTGCCACCCAGCGCGTGCTCGCCGGCTTCTCGATGCTGAACTCGAGGCTGCCCGTGAAATTCGCTTGGTACACCAGCACGAGGTCGGGACCGTCCACGGTGTAGCCCGACGCGCATGCCGGGACGCTCGTCATGTAGTCGTTCTTCGTGGCGGTCCAGTTCACGGTGTTCTTGCCTGCGACGATCGGAATCACGCCACCGCAGTCTTCTCCCGTCGCATTGCCCGCCACGCAGGAGTAGTTGCTGCCGCTCACCTCACACTTCTGCCCGAGCGCGCAAGTCGTTTCGTTCTGCCACTCCTGGCAGGCATTCGCGCCGACCTTGCACACCTGGATCACGTTGGCGTTGCACTTCTTCTCGTTCAGCGTGGGGCACGGGTTGGTGCAGACACCTTCGCACTTGGCCTTCCCCGCGCCGGCCAACTTGCAGTAGAGGCCCTTGGCCGCGCAGTCCTCGGTCTGCGCCCAATCGAGGCAGCCATTGGCGTCCGTCGAGCACGTCGAGAGGACGTTGCCGACACAGTTCTGGGCGCCGACGCTGGCGCACTTGTTGTTGCAGGCAAACCCGCACTTCGCCACGCCGCCGTTGGTCACGCAGGCTTGGCCCTGCACGGCGCAATCCGCCGTGGTCGACAGGAGGAAGCAGCCATCCGCGCCCTGGGTGCACGTACGCAAGACGTTGCCGCTGCACTGCGTTTCGCCGTCTTTCGAACACTGGTTGTTACAGGTACCGCCACACACCGCCGTGCCGCCGGTCGCGTCACAGCTCTTGCCAGTCAGCGTGCAGTCCTGCCCCGGTGCCCATTCGGTACAACCCGTCGTGGTGCTCTTCTGACAGGTTTCGATCACGCCGGCGTTGCACTGGGTGGCGCCGAGCGTGGTGCAAGCGTCTACGCAGTTGGACTTGCAGAGCGCCTTGCCGCTCGTCGCGTCGCAGACCGAGCCCGACGCAGCGCAGTCCTTGTTTTGCCCCCAATCACGGCAGCCGCCTGCGTTTTGGCTGCAAGTTTGTAGGACGTTGCCGAGGCATTGGGTGTCGCCCACGTTCGCGCACTTGTCGTTGCAGCAGCCAGCCGGTTCGAGCTCACAGGTGGCCTTGCACGTCAGAGTGCCCCCGTTGAAGCCCATGGTCTGGCAGGTGACCCCGCCGAGGTCCGGGCCATCGCAGCCCTCGATGCCGCTCTTGATGTTGTCCCCGCAACCGCTCCCGGACCCACCACCGCTCGCGGAGCTGCACGCCAAGAAGAGATAAGCACCTGCCGCGGCCAACACCGCCGCCAAAGCTCGTTTCACCGTAAGCCTCCTCGCCGACGAACCCAAAGAGTAGCGCAGGCGCGGGCCCCGTAGCAGCGCTCGGCCAAACCGGCAATGGTTTCGAGCCCTCACGGCCCGCGTGGGGCATCGAGCTCCGCCAAGAGCTCGAGCGCGCGTGCGTAGAGATCCCGAGCTGGCGCACGTGCACCCTGGCGGGCGCGCTGGAGCAGCTCCGCTTCTCCTCGGCTCGCTCGCGCCAGAGCCCGTGCGTCGCGCTCGATGGCCTCGGGCACTGCCTCCGGCGCCCAGCTCGCGAGGTCATCGAGGGACTCGGCCAGCCGCGGGAGGAGCGAGGCGAGGGCCCGAGCGGACGGGTAGCACGGCAGGAGGTTCAGCACCGCGCGGAAGTTCCGTTGGAGGCTCGCTTCGAGCGCACGGCCGCGGAGCTCGGCGCCGAGGTGAGGGAGGCAGCTCGTCAGCACCTCTTCGATCGAGAGTCGGGCATCCCACAGACCCGGCTCACCGTGCACGCCCACGAGCACGGCGTCGAGCAGCGCCGCCTGCCGCTCTTCCGGCACCGCGGACAGGTATTCTGCGAACCACCCGAGCCCGCGCAAACTGACGAGCAGCAGGGCCGCTACTCGATCGAGCTCGGCGGACGGGGGCGTCGACTCGGTTCGAGCGCGCGCGAGCTCTACGGCGATGCAGAGCATCGCCCGCGCCGAAACCAGCTCGCGCCGGCTACCGTCCAAGGCCGCGGCGGTGGCCGCCGCACCGAGGGCTCGCGCCACGGCGGGTGCGTCGGCTCTTGCCGCAAGGGTCGAGCCGAGCTCTTCCGAAAAGCCGGCCTCCGACCAAGCGTCGAGGCTCGATTCCCGACCACCGAGGGTGATCCGCTCCTCCAGCAGATCGCTGTGCTCGGGGTTCGAAAGAACCGCTGCGAGGTGCGCTGGATCCTTGGGCAGCCCAACTTGCGCAAGCGCTTGCCACGTGGCGATGGGCGCCAAGAACGGGCGCTCGTGGAGCCGCGTGAGCAGCGTGAGGAGTCGCGGATCGCGAGCCGGCGGACCCGCCGCTCGGCGCAGCAACAGCCAGAGCAGCACGGGAACTGCGTGGACGGCCACGCGGGAGAGCGCTTCGTCGGGGGCGCGCGCTCGCTCGATGATCGAGCAGCAGATCGCTTCGATGCGTTCGGCATGTTCGGGCAAGCGCGAGCCGAGCGCGCGCAGGCAAAGGCCCGCGAGGTCGCCCGAGTTCCACGGCAATTCGGGGATCGACTCGCAGGAGCCGGCCAGAAAGACCTCCATCGCACTCAGGGCAGCTGGGCTCGGCTGGTCTCCCATGCCGTAGAGCGCGATGCTGGCGGCCACCCCTGCGGGCGGCGGTTCTCGCGCCCACTCTTCGAACGCGGCCCGCCGGGACTCATCATGCAGGTAGCGCTCCTGTAGCGAGAGCGCGAAGATCAGGCTGGCGCGCACCACTCCGTCGCCTTCGCGCGCGAGCGCTTCGAGGAGCGCCTGCCGGACGCGCGTAGCGCGCCGTGCATAGAAGGCGACGGTCATGGCGACGCGCCCTCGGACTCCTGAGTCTTCGTCCGCGAGTAGGGCGAGCAGAGCGGGCAGTGCAGACTCGAGGGCCGCGTAGCGCTCGGCTCGATTCGGCGCATGCTCGAAGTAGTCCGCGAAGAGTGGAGCCTCCACGTCGAAACCGCTGAGGGCGGCGTGCGCCGGCTCGTCCACGGCGAGGCGGCAGAGCAACTCCAAGAGGAATCTGCGCTCGGGCATTTCGGGGTCGCATGCGCGCTCGACCAGCGCGGGGACGTGCGCGGCGCTGAGCGACGAGCGAGCGGCGAGGAGTTCCTTGGTCGCTCGCCCACGAACGCTCGGGTCCGCCGAGCTCAAGTGCAGCAGCGCCTGGGGCACCGGCGCGGTCGAGCCGAGCGTCGAGTGGCGTCCCAGAGAACGCACCCGCTCAGCCAGGCGCGGATAGGCGCGTCCGAGCCTTTCGTAGTTGGGTCGTCCGTCGCGGGTGAAGCCGCGCGCGTCGCCGAAAGGCACCTCGGTCGTCTCGACGTCGGGGAGCGCTGCCAAGAACTCTCCGCGCTCCGGATGCTGACGCCAGGCCAGCTCTGCCACGCACGGGAGCCCGTGTTGCTGCGGCACCTGATCGAAGTCGAGCTCGGCGATGCCGTCGGGGTCCGCTAGTGCGCTGCGGTAGCTGGCCCGACCCTGCGCGATGAGCCAAGCGCGGAAGTCTGCGAACCGTTGGTCCGACGGGTTCGAGAGCGCGAGACACGCAGCCCCCCAAAGCTCCGCTCGATTCGCCTCGGCGAAGAGTCGCTCGAAGATGTGCTGAAAGTCGAAGAGTTCCTCCGGGGGCTCTTCCGAAAGCTGCTCCGCGAGGGCCAGTTCCACGCCGCGCGACGAACTCTTCGCGCGTTCGATCAGATCCCAGAACCGGCGCTCGTCCACGATCTCACATCTTCACCACGGGACCGCGCGCCGTCGACGATCCTCGTGCGCGCTCGCGCCTCCCAGGGTCGCAAATGCTGCGGTCCGCATCGCTACGTTCAGCGAGGTTGCTTGCGGAAGAGCAGGAGGTAGTTGAACCCGCGGAGGAAGAAGCCCCCCTCGTCCGCAGCTTTGCGGTAGTTCCCCATTCGAAGTGTGCGGTTGTGGCGCACTACCGCGACCACGTCGACGGGAACGAAGTCTTTGCGGCCGAGATCGAAGAGCTCGAAGCCGAGGGGCCAGAAGCCCTTTCCTTTCTTGAAGACGTCGCAGACGTAGAGCGCGAGCGTTGCGTCCTTGCGCGAGACGCGTGCGGCCTCGGCCAGCACCAGGCGCATGGCGCGCTGATAGCGCCCGTCTGCCTTCAACTTGCCTATGCAGCGAGGGTCGTCCGAATAGTCGAGGTTGTCGGCATACGGTGGATCCATGAACACCAGATCCACGCTCTCGTCCTTGAGCGGAAGGCTGCGAGCGTCGGCCGCGCGGATGTCGGCGCGACTCGGCACGAGATCGAAGCCGAGACCCTTTCTACCCAGATCGCGACAGACATCCAGCGTCGTACCGCTTCCGCAGAACGGGTCGAGCACGCTTTCCCCGGGGCGCGTGAAGCGGTGCACCACGTTCCACACGACGTAGCTCGGCGTTGCCCCGACGAACGCCTGGCTGCCCTGCTCCGCGTCCCCATAGTGCTGCGAGGGGTAGTCCCAGAGGGTCGTCACCTGGGGCAGAAGCGCGGGCTTCTCCAGATTGCGGTCGCGGCGCACGACCGGTCGCTTCGGTCGCGAGTGGTGGGGGCGCGAGGCAGTCACGATTCCCGTTCGACCTGCGCCATCGCCCGCATCCGCACCCGATTTGCCCACCAAGCGATCACTCGACCGACCACGTAGAGCGTGGCCATGGCTCCGGCGGAGACCGCACAGCCCGGGCACGCCTGCATGAAGCGAGCATACTCCGTGTCCATTCCCTTCGCACGCGAGCCTCAGGTCTCGGTCGACGCCTCCGCTTCGGATTCGGTGGCTGCGGTCCCGGGCACGCGTGACCCGAGCGCCGCTCGACCGACCAAGTAGCCGGTCACGCCCGCGACGGTCGAGCCGACGAGAATGGCGAGCTTCGCGGT
Source organism: Polyangiaceae bacterium (assembly GCA_046351435.1). Taxonomy (GTDB): domain Bacteria; phylum Myxococcota_A; class Polyangia; order Polyangiales; family Polyangiaceae; genus JADJKB01. The sequence goes on along the minus strand of JAXLYN010000032.1, from coordinate 39,334 downwards.
CTCGAGCGCCGGTCCCGGTGGAAACGCGAGACCGGCGACGAACAGCGACATCGTGAACCCGACTCCGCCGGTGAGGCCCACGACGATCAGCCCGGGTCCGCCCGCGCCCCGCGGGATCCGCGTGAACCCCGTCCGAGCCGACGCCAGCGACGTAGCGACGATCCCGATGGGCTTGCCGAGCGCGAGGCCCAACGTGACTCCCAAGAAGACGAAGATTCCGTCGCCAGCCAGCGACACCGACCCGAGCGGCACTCCGGCGTTCGCGAACGCGAAGAGCGGCATGACGACGTAGGCGACGCTGCCGTGGAGTTGGCGCTCCAGCCGTTCGACGGGGGACTCCTGCTCCCCGTCCCAAGCCCGGATGGGAGTGAGCAATCCCACCGCTACGCCGGCCAGCGTGGGGTGGATTCCGGCCTCGTACGCACCAGCCCAGACCGCGAAGGACGGCAGTACGTAGGCCAGCGCGTTGCGTACGCCGGCGCCCTGCATCACGTAGATGGCGGCCACGCCGGCGCCCACCCACACGAAGCCGGCTGGCTCGAGCCCCGACGAGTAGAAGAGCGCGATGACTACGATGGCGCCGACGTCGTCGATGACCGCCAGCGCCAGGAGCAGCACCCGCAACGCGGGCGGTACTCGCGCTCCGAGTAGAGCGAGGACTCCCACCGCGAATGCGATGTCGGTCGCCATGGGGATCCCCCAGCCGCGAGCCGTGCTGCGCCCGTAGTTCAGCGCGAGGTAGATGGCTGCGGGCACCAGCATGCCGCCCAGCGCTGCCGCTATGGGCAACGCTGCCCGTTTGAGCTCGCTCAGCTCACCCGCGTGCATCTCGCGCCGGATCTCGAGGCCCACGACGAAGAAGAACAGCGTCATCAAGCCGTCGTTGACCCAGAAGTGGAGGGCACGTTCGAAGTGCCATCCCCCGAGTGAGACGCCGAGCGGCGCGTGCCAAAGCGCGTGGTAGCTCGGAGCCCACGCCGAGTTCGCCCAGGCGAGCGCCAGCAACGCGACCGCGAGCAGCACGATGCCGCTCGCGGCCTCGATGGCGAGGAAGCGCTCGATGGGGCCGGCAAGCCGGCGCCGGAGACGGTGGACGCGTGGCCACACACCGGGTTGGGCGCGTTCAGCCGCTACTGGTTCGTCGTTCGGGGCACGCACGTGTTTTCACACGAGCTGGCGGCCCGACCAACTCCGACCTGCAGCGGCCCACCCGCTGCACCCTTCGGGACCCGAGCAGCATTCGTCGCTGCGGGAGGCGAGTCAACCCCCGGGCGCCCCCCGGCGCGGTCGCCGCCAGGGCCCCATGGAACGAGCTCGGCCCCACGCCGCGGGAAACGGTGTGGGGCCGCGTTCGAAGTCGGCTCGAGTTCAGTTACAGAACCAGTTGTTCTGTACGCACGTGCACTGGAGCCCGCCCCAAGTGCAGACCTGGCCGCTCGGTGCGGTGCAGTTGCCGCCGGGTTGCGGCGGGTTCGCCGGGCACGAGCTGCCGTTGCCACAGGACCATTGGCCGTTCTGGCAAGTGCATTGCGCGCCGCCGTACGCGCAACGGATCCCCGTCAGGACGCCGCAGCTGCCGGTGGGTTGAGTCGCCGGACACGCACCGCAGTCCCAATCGCCGTTGAAGCACATGCACTGCTCGGTGCCGTAGAAGCACTGCGGCGTGTCGAATCCGCTCTGGCATTGCGTGTCGTTGGCCGGCTTGGTCTGGGGACACGGATCGCAGTCCCACGCGCCGCCGAAGCAGGTGCACTGGTTGTTGCCGAACGTGCAGTTCAAGAGCGGAGTCGAACATTGGCTGTTCGACTGGGGTTGGGTCGCCGGGCAGGCCGCGGTGCCGCCCGTTCCGCCCGTTCCGCCCGTTGCGCCACCGGTGCCACCGGTCGCGCCGCCAGTGCCACCGGTCGCGCCGCCAGTGCCACCGGTCGCGCCGCCGGTGCCACCCGTCGCGCCACCCGTGCCCGCTGCGCCTCCGCTCGGTGTGCCCGCAGCGCCGCCGCTAGGCGTGCCCGCAGCGCCACCCGTCGGCGTGCCCGCAGAGCCCCCGCTCGGTGTGCCTGCAGCGCCGCCTGCGGAACCAGCGACGCCGCCGCTCCCACCGCCGCTCGTGGTTCCGCCGGTCGCGCTGCCGCCCGAGCCGCTCGTGCCGCCGGTGCTCTTGCCGCCGGTACCTTTCGCATCCTCTTCGCTGTCGCCTCCACATGCCGGTGCGACGCTCGCCGCGGCGACCAGCGTGAAGAGCCCAATCCAAGATAGTCGTTTCATCCCAATGCCTCCTCGACCGCCCTCGTTTCAAGCTAGCGCAAAACCCCGATCACCGAAAACCCGGGTGTTGGCCGGGGCGGGCTTTTGACCACCGAGCCTACCGTATCCCTCGGGACGCTCGCCGGCGTCCTCGCCGGACGGCCTGGGCAGAAAACAGGGCGCGTGCGCGTTGACGCATCCCAGCGCACGGACAAGATCCAGGCCCCGGAAAGCGAAGCGAATGTTCGGACCCAACTCGAGAATCCCGGCGACGGTCTCCGTGGTCGCTTCGGCCCTCGGCCTCGTGTTCGCTACGAACTCGACGCTCGACTACGCCGCCCACCTCGACCGTCGCCTCCACGACCTTCACTGCAGCTTCGTGCCCGGTGCCGGCCCCACCGATGCCGCGGAGGCGTGTCGCACCGCGATGTACAGCCCGTATGCGGCGTTTTTCCGCGACCGCTACTGGGGTGGGATCCCCATTTCATCGTTCGCGCTCGGCGCGTTCACGTTCTTCGCCGCGTTCGGCCTGTACCTGCTCATTGCGGGTGAACGCGCCCCCCGACGGGCCGTCAGCTTCTTCGCTGCCGTGGGCATCACGCCCCTCGTCGTATCTTTGGTGATGGCGACCATCAGCGCCACTCAACTCGGGTCGTTCTGCAAGACCTGCGTCGGCATCTACATCTCCTCGTTCCTGCTCGCCGTCGGTGTGTTGCTCGGGCTCGCGAGTGCGAAACGCGGTTCGGGCGAAGGCTACGACAGGCCGCTCGGCAGCTGGCTCGTGCCCGTGGCATTCGTGATCACGCTCGGCGCTGCCGCGCTCGTGCCGGCCGCGGTCTATGCCAGCAGCGTCCCCGACCACCGTCCCTATCTCGACAAGTGTGGCACGCTGAAGAAGGACCCCACGGCGGCCGATGCTCTCCTCGCCATGACCGGGGCTCGCCCGGTGAAGGCCGCGCTGTTATTCGAAGATCCGTTGAGCCCGACCTGCAAGGCATTCCATCAGCGGCTGCGCGCGGAGGGCGTGCTCGAGCGCCTCGACACCAAACTCGCCATGTTCCCACTCGACAGCGAGTGCAATTGGATGCTCTCGAGCGCGATGCACCCCGGTGCTTGCGTGGTCAGTCGAGCGGTCATCTGCGGCAACGAGCGCGCCAGACAAGTGCTCGAGTGGGCGTATGACGAGCAAGAGGAGCTGGCCAAGGCCGGAAAAGCCGGGGTTCCGCTGCTGAAGGCTCGTATCGAGAAGCGTTGGGGCGCAGAGCTCGCCCGCTGCGTCGACGGCAACGAAGCCAAGCAGACCCTGAACAAGCACTTGCACTTCGCCGCCGACAACGCCGTGGAAGTGTCCACGCCCCAAGTGTTCCTGGGCAAACAGCGCATCTGCGACGCGGACACGGACATGGGACTCCGCTATACGCTCAAAGAGCTCGCGCCGGAGCTCGTACCGTGACCGCCACTTCCCGCATCGTCGCGCCGCTGGCTGGAGCCCTCACGGGTCTCGCTCTGCTCTTGGCGCTGAGCTTCTCGGTCCGCGGGAGCGTGAAGCAGGCGACCGATCGGCTGGTGACGCCCGACGCCGAGAAGCCCAAGGTGGCCATCGCCGACCACGCCGAGGTGCCCTACTGCACTCCCCGATTCAAACAAGTGCTGGAGCGCGTGCTGCACTCGTGTGGGCTCTCCGGCGGCGAATCGCGGCGTGGCTGCAAGCCGGCCGACGTGAAGTCCTTTGCCTCGATCAGCGACGAGGACTTCAACGAGCTCTTCCTGCCGCTCAAGGAGCGGGGGGGCGTGGTGTTGTTCGACACGGCGAAAGACGAGCTCGACGACGAGGCGAAGAAGCTCCTGGTCGACCGTTGGACCGATCGCCGAGGCGCACGCTACTTCTTCGTCGTGGCGCGCGCGTCGAAGACCGGCTCGCCCGACAAGAACCGTGCGCTGTCCCACCGTCGCGCCAACTCGATCTTCTTCCACCTGAAAGAGATCGCGAAGGACCCCGAGATCGACAAGAAAGTAGGCCTCTTGTGGCTCGGTAACGAATTTGCTCAGCTCTCGAAGGAGTACTGCTCGTGGCCGAACTCGCGAGCGGGCAAGAAATGCGACGACGAATCCATCAACCGCTCGGCGTTCGTGTCTTGGGTCGACTGCCGGCTCTGACGCTTTTCGGGTGGTTCGCGCTGGGCTGCGACGACGCGAAGAAGCCCGAAGCGACCCGGGAGCGGAGCCAGGTCGTGACAGCGGCGTCGCCCACCAGCTCGGCGCCGAGGCCGCCAGCGAGCGCGCCGACTCGACCGAAGAGCCCCGCCCGCAAGCTGTGTCAGCCCGAGCTCGACGAGCCGCGCGCGAAAGCGCCCGACCGAGCCATCTCTCGCCGCCAAGCAACCGGAGAGCCGGAGTTGCCCGAGAAACTCGCGCTCGGTGGCGGTGCCCACACCTGGATCAACTTCTGGGCCGCGTGGTGCGCGCCCTGCAAAGAGGAGCTGCCGCGGCTGCTGGCCTTCGAAAAGAAGCTGAAGCAGTCCGGTCGCAAGTTCCGTTTGGTCTTCGTGTCGCTGGACGACGACATGCGTCAGCTCGACGAGTTCCTGAAGGCCCAGGGCGAGGGTGGCCTGCGCCGGACCTACGTGCTCGCCGAAGGCAAGGAGCGCAAGGAGTGGCTCAAGGCGGCCGAAATCGAGGAAGACCCGGAGCTGCCGACTCACCTCCTGGTCGACCCCGACGGCAAGCTGCGCTGCCGCGTCCGCGGCGCGCTCGAAGACTCCGACTACACATCGCTTGCGGAGCTCGTAGCGCGGTGAGCAGCGAAGAGCGCCGGGTGTTCCTACTCACGGGCGCCACCGGCGCCATCGGTCGGGGCATCGCTCGTGGTCTCGCCGCCGTGCCCGACGCGGAGCTCCTGCTCGGCGTGCGCGATCGCGCCAAGGGGGAACGACTGCTTCGCGAGCTGGGAGATTCCAGCCGGGCGCGGCTGTCCCTGGTGGAGCTCGACGTGTCGCGCTACGCGGCGGTTCGGACCTTTGCGCATGGGTTTTCCGGGCCGCTCCATCTGCTCGTGAACAACGCTGCCATTGCGCCGCGCGAGCGCAGCGAGACCCCCGAGGGGATCGAGCTCCAACTCGCGACCAACGTACTAGGCTACCTCTGGCTCACCGAGCTGCTCGGACCAGCGCTCGAGCGGGGAGCACGTTCCGGCGGCGAAGCGCGGGTGGTCAACGTGGCGAGCTATTGGGCGGGGGATCTCGACGTCGACGACCTCGAGTTCTGCCGGCGCCGCTACGACAACGACGCTGCTTACCGGCAGTCGAAACAAGCAAATCGCATGCTCACACGTCGGCACGCGGAGCTCTTCGCCGGCAAGAGCGTGCGCGTCAACGCCTGCCACCCGGGCGACGTGCGCTCGACCCTCTCCGAGAGCTTGGGTTTCGGTGGTCACGAGAGCGCCGAGGAAGGCGCTCGCACTCCGCTTTGGCTCGCACTCGATCCAGCGCTCGCGGGTCGGAGCGGCGGTTGGTACGAGCGGAGGGCCGAGTCGCACTGTCGATTCGCGAATGACGCCGATGCGGTGCGAAAACTCTACGCTGCACTGTGTCGCTACACGCCCGAGGGGGGCCGATGAAACGCGGCGAGCTCGAGCTCCCTCGTTTTCTCGAGGCAGCCTTGGCTGGCGGGCACCCGTGGGTGTATCGGGACCACGTTCCGAAAGGCTTCGCCGCGCGTTCGGGCGAGGTCGTGCTGATCCGAGCCGGTCACTTCCGCGGTTACGCGCTCTGGGATGCGGACGGCCCCATCGCGCTCCGGGTGTATTCGAGCAAAGAGCCGCCCGGCGCGGACTGGGTCCGTGAAACCGTCGAGCGCGCGACGGCCTTGCGTGCGGCGGTTCGCAGCCAAGAGACCACGGCGTATCGCTGGCTCTTCGGCGAAGGAGACGGTCTTCCCGGCATCACGGTGGATCGTTACGGGCCGTTTGCCGTCGTCGTGGAGTACGCGCCCGGGCTCGAGCGCATGTCGGCACTGGTCGTGGACGCCTTGCGTAGCGACCCCGGGCTGGAGGGCGTCTTGCGGCGCAGCTCCGGCGCGGATCGGTCCAGCGAGCTCGTCTGGGGAAGGGCGCCACCGAGTGATCTGGTCGTGCTGGAGAACGGGATTCGCCTCCACGCCGATCTCGAGCTCGGGCAGAAGACCGGGCTCTTTCTCGACCACCGCGACAATCGCGCGTTCATTCGACGCATCGCTCGTGGCCGGCGCGTGTTGAACTTGTTCGGGTACACGGGTGCCTTTTCGCTCTACGCGGCCGTGGGCGGCGCTACCGAAGTGACGAGCGTGGACGTAGCCGCCCCTGCCATCGAGGCAGCTCGCACGAACTTTCGCCTGAACCAGCTGGACGACAGCGCATACGAATTTGTCGTCGCCGACGTGTTCGAGTACCTGGAAGCTGCGCGGCGCCAGGGCCGGACGTGGGATCTCGTGATCTGCGACCCACCGAGCTTTGCGCGCCAGAAAGAGCAGCGGCAGGCCGCGCTCAGAGCTTACGAGAAGCTGAACGCCGTCGGGCTCCAGGTCACCGACGTCGACGGGTACTACGCGGCCGCGAGCTGCACGTCGCAAGTGAGTCCCGAGGTTTTTCGGCAGACCGTAGCGCTGGCGGCGGCGCGGGCGAGTCGGCGATTTCAAATCGTGCACGAGGCCGGGCAGCCTCTCGACCATCCGGTCTTCGCGCAGCACTCGGAAGGGCGCTACCTGAAGTTCCTGGTCGGGCGAGCGCTGTCGTCTCGCTGAAAGCCGAGAGAGAATGGCCAAGGGCGCAGCGGGAACGGGGCATGAACGCTCCCGCTGCGCACTCGGTCGAATCGGCTCGAGTCGGTCGAGCCGGTTCACCTCCTGGTCGGTTCTTGGGCTCTGAACTCCCGCCTGCCACGCGACGCCGGGCGTGGTTGGGTTCTCTCTCGGGGGGCTTGGCTTGGTGTTGCCACGGCAGTCGAGACAGGTGGAAGGCGGGATCGTTCAGGCGCTCGTTACAGTCTGTCAGTCACTTCAGCTCTGCGAGCACCTCCGTTCTGCTGCCGTCGGCGCGGTCGATGCTCGCGATGAGCACTCGGGTTCCGTTGGCCATGCGCAGGCTGGTGCGAACTTGGGACTCGCTCGCGACCGACTTGGGTCCGCGTTGGCTCTTCCGGACCTCGAAGGCGATGGGGGCGGTACGTTCGATGCCCTGGCGCTTGGCGCTCAGGCTGTAGTCGACGTCGCCCACGTGAGTTTCGATGCGCGCAGCATCGTGCTCGCCGAGCGGCACCGAGAAGCGTTCGATCTGCGAAGCCTGACCCGTCTTGATCTCTCGGACTTCGATGAAGACGAACTCCGGGGGCGGCGTCGATGCGGGTGCGGCCGCAGGCGCGCTGCGCACGACCGGTGCCGTCTTTTGCGGCCGTGGCGGCGGCGTGATGCGCGGAGCCGCGACGGGCCGCGTGAGCAGGGCCGGAACCGTCGCGGGCGGAGGAAAGCGGCGCGACCAGGGCCGCACGCCCGCATCACCCGGGCTCGCCGCAGCGTGCGCTCGCGCCGGCGTTTCTGCTCGAGCGAGCGCCGGAGCGAAGAGCACCGCGCACGGCAGGAGGCAGGACAGGATTGGGGATTTCGAGTTCATTCTTCTCCTCTGGCTGAGTCGAATGAAGAGAGAGCAACGCGCGTGCCACGGGCGAAAACCCGCTCAAAGCCGCGGATCGCGTGGCGTGTGCCGCGCTCGTTGGCGCGCACGTGCCATCCTGTCGCGCCTCCGCGCGCCTCTCTTGACGAGCTGACAAGCGACGCGCGAAGACGCTCACTCGCGGGTCAGAAGACGTAGCGAAGCGCGGCCCCGCCGGTCCATGCCAGCGCCTGACCGCCACCGCGGTCTCGCCCGAGGATTTCCTGGTAGTTCTTCACGCCGCCGTGGAGGGCGAGGGCATAGTGGGGGTTCACCTGGTACCACTCGAGCCCGAGCTGGCCGCCGTAGTAGAGGCCGAGCTGATCGGCGTTGCGGTAGCCGTAGTAGTAGAGGACATCTTCCGTGATCTCCGCGGCCCCGGCGCTGCCTTGCACGTAGATCCCGAAGCGATCGGTCGGCTTGACAGTCAGGCGAAGGCCGCCGCCGAAACCGAACAAGGCGTAGGTTCGCGGCTCGGGCGGTGGGTTCGCGTAGGAAGTGTTGGAGAAGACCAAGTCGCCTTCGGCGAACACCATCAAGAACGACAGCGGCTCGAAGCCGAACTGGAGGTGGAACCAGGGCGAAGTGGGCGACACGTTCTTCATCGGCCCGAGGTGACCCAGGGCACCGACGCTCGACTCGACCACGAAGCCGTGCCAACGAGGCGGAGGCGGAGGCGCCTCATCGGGTTCCTTGAGCTCGCCGTCTTCTTCGGGCTTCTGCTCGCTGGTCAGCCACTTGTCGATTTCGCCTTCGGTCATCTGTCGCCGTTCCGGCTCGTCGGCCGCGCGGGCGGGCACGGTCACGGCGGCGACGATGGGCAGCGAGAGCAGGGCGAGGCGAAAGTGGCGGGGCATCGGCAGAGCGGTCGCCACGTTACCCCGCCCCAGCCCGGCCGTCATCGAGGAAGCACTTCTCTCGTGGGCTCGGGCCGCGGGAACGCCCGCTGGTGCCGAAAACGAAACGAGCCCCGACGCCGATTGGCATCGGGGCTCGCCGTGCAGGCCGGTCACGCCGGCTCCGCGCTCACGGGGTGTTGGCGCGGAAGTGGATGCCGCTGCGGTCGTAGGTGCCGGTCACGTCCGACGCCTGGCTCGTGGCAGAGAGCTTCACCAAGAGCTTGGTCTCTCCGGTAGGCGTGGCGAGCTTGTCGACCAGCGCATCCTTGTCGGCGGTCTCCACGATGGAGCCTCCGGTGATGGCCGTCCCATCACCCTTCAAGACCGCGACGGTGAAGCCGCGCAGACCGGAGCCAGGCGCTCGGCGCCGCACGCCACGCTGACGTTGTCCTTGCCCGTCGCCGGGACGTTCACCGAGAAGTGGTCGACGTCGGAGACGGCGGATAGGTTGCCTTCGACGAAGTAGCTCCCGGCCTGAGAGGCCGAAACCGTCAGGACTTCGGGCGTCGCTGCCGTGTCGTTCTCGTTGGTCGTTTCCTTCTCGACCGGATTGCCGGCGCCGAAGCCCGAGAGATCGAAGTAGAAGTCGTTGTTCCCCGACGGGCTCGCGGCCCGCTTGTAGAAGGCGACGTACTCCTTGTTCGCGAGCAGCGGTACGTCGATGCTCTGCCCTTTGGAGGCGTCGACCTTGGCGAGCACCACCGTGGGCGCGGCCTTCTCCGCGATCCAGACCTCGCCCGGCGAGGTCGTGGACCCGTTGCCGTCGATGCCGCCGGTCTGGGTGTAGAGGCTGGCGTTCAGGCGCGAGCCCGCGGCCACCGTGACGTCGTTCGGGACGGTGAAGCTCCAGGTATCGACGTCCGTGGCGCTCCCGAAGGTGCCCATCATGGTCGTGAGGTAGTAGCTACCCGCCTGGTTCGGGTTCTTCTTGTAGGTGATCGGGGTGGCCTGCGCCTCGGTCTCGTTGGGCTCCGCCTCCTTGACCTCGCCTGCGTCCGTGAACTTGAGCTCGCTGATGTAGAGGCTGTAGTTCTTCTTGGTGATCTTGGTCACGTCGGCGCAGTTGCCCGTTCCGCCCTTCTCCCACGCCGTGCACTCCACGACGCGGATGTAATACGTGCCGTCGGCGGGCAGGACCGTCAGCATGAAGGGATCATTGCTGTTGCGGGGGTTCGGGTCGTCCTGTTCCGCGATCTTCTTGCCGGTGGAGTCGTAGAGCGAGATCACGAGGTCGACGTAGGTGGGATCGAACGGATCGGTGCCCGTCTTCGCCGCGGTGATGATGCTGAGGGCCTGGCCCTTCGTCCCGTCGAACTTGTACCAGTCCTGATCCTTGGCTGCCGGGTCGAGGGTTCCGGTCACCGAGTCCTTCTGCGGGTCGGTTCCGATCTTGGTCTGAGTGGCGGTCTCTTTGGTGTCGTTGCCGTCGGGCTTCGCGCCGCCGGTGCCACCAGTGCCGCCTCCGCCCGTTCCTCCGCCGACGCCGCCCACGCCACCGACGCCGCCCACGCCACCAGCGCCGCCCACGAGACTTCCGCCCGAGCCGCCAGCGCCTCCCGCGCCGCCTCCACCCGTGGACGTCGAGCCGCCGCCGTCGTCACCGCCGCACGCAGTCAGTGAGAGCCAGGAGGCGCCTGCAATCAAAAGCACGAGAGAGGTCTTCATCGTCGAAGTCATGATCGATTCCCCATGTTGCTGAAGGTCGTCGCAGAAAAGGCACGCCCGCGCGAGCCCCGAGGCCGCGCAGCATAGAGGCGAATGCGCGCAATTCAAGGCGCGTCGCGTTTGTAGCGCCGACTCGCGGGGTTATCCGCGTTGAGCGCACTTGGACCCGTCGCGCGGCGGTCGAACTCCGCGGTCACGAGCCCGGGCTACGCGCCGGTGATGTCGCTCTTCTTCACCAAGCTCGTGAGGGGAATGTCGTTTCCCCGGATGGTGTCCGCGCCGCCCTCTTCGCGGTCGACCAGCGCCAAGATGCCGACGACCTTGGCGCCCGCCGACTCCAGGCTCTTCACGGCCTTGAGACTCGAGCCGCCGGTCGTGATGACGTCCTCGAGCAGCACGACGCGCAGGCCGGGCACGAGCGCGCGATCGCCCTCCACGAGCTTGGCGCTGCCGTGGTCTTTCTGCGCCTTGCGCACGTAGAGGGCCGGCAGCGGCCGCCCCTTTTGGAAGCTCACGAGGCTCACCGCGCTCGCCAGCGGGCAGCCGCCGAGCTCGACGCCTCCGACGGCGTCGCAAGCCGGCAGACCGTCGAGCGCCGCGAACATCAACTCACCGACCAAGGCGTGGCCCTCGGCGGTGAGGACCGTTTGCTTGCAATCGACGAAGAAGTCGCTTTCACGACCCGACGCCAAGATGACTCGCTTCTTCTCGTAGGAGCGCTCGCGAAGCAGTGCGATCAAGCGCTGGCGGCGCGTTTCGTCGATCACGATCGTTTCGCCTTCTTCTTGCCCCGCACGCCCTTGCCGAGGGCGGGCACCACGGGAGCCGGTGGGCCGGGCGGAGGGTCGGCTTGCGCAACGGCGGGCGCTGGCGCCGGAGCCGCTGCCGCCACGGGCTTCTGCGCCACCGGTGGCGCGACCTTCGCAGGCGGCGCAACGGGCTTCGGTTTGGCGCTGAAGGTGTCGGCCGTTCGTCGAGTGGGCGAAACCGCGGCGCGTCGCGGAGCTGTGGGCTCGCCTTCCGTGCGCACGCTTCCGCGCACCAGCGCGCCATCGGCGATGCCGATGCGCGGAGCCACGAGGTCGCCCACGACCCGTGCTCCTCGCTCGAGCAACACGGCTTCGCTCCCGGTCAAGTCGCCCTGCACTTGGCCGGCGATCAAGATCTGAGCTCCGCTGATGTTGCCTCCGACGGCACCGTCTTCACCGACCGCGACGTCGCCGTCGACCTCGACGTCCCCTTCGACCCGCCCGCGGATCTCCACGGACCCCGCGCCCCGGACATTTCCCCGGACCGTCGTCCCGCGACCAATGATGGATGCAGCTGCCATCGGTCCGTCACACGTCCATGTCGACGCTGCCCTTGAACGAGGCACCGTCCGCACTGGTGAATCGCGCGCTCTTCACGTCGCCGACCAGGCGTCCGCCGGCCTGAATGTCGACGCGCTCTTGCGCCGTGACGTTGCCCGTCACCTGGCCCGCGATGGTCACCGAGCTCGCGGTGAGGTCGGCTTCGACGACCCCGCCTGCCGCTACCGAGAGCGCGTCACTGGTGGTGAGCGCACCGCGCAGGGTGCCGTGCACCACCACTTCTTCGTCACCCGTGAGCTCACCTTCGATGGTGAGCCCTTCTCCAATCACCGTTCCCGCCATGCTCACTCCGTCGCGATCGGGCGCTCAGCGGCGCCGTTCGAGGTCCAAGGTCACGTCCGTGTCGAGACGTACGTCGAGGCGGGCTCCCGGTTCGATGCTCACGCTCGAGCCCTTGAGCTCGCCGCGCACCTCGGCGCCCGCCCGCACCACGATGCCGCCCGTGCAGGTCGCGTCTCCGCGCAGCTTTCCACCCACCTCGAGCGATGCCGCGCTGACGTCCCCTTCGAGGACCGCCCCGGACCCGACCTCGACGGGCCCCGTGACCGAGACATCCCCCGAGAGGCTGCCCTCCAGCCGGAGGCCGCCGCTGCCCGCGACGCGACCGGTGACCTGCGAGCGCGCGCCGACCACGCTCATGTCCGAGCTCATCTTCACCATGGACGCGGGCGCACGCTAATACAGCCTCGCCGGCCTGTCACCACGGCGAACGAGCCGGATTTCGAGGCCTGCGGCGCCTAGGGCGCGGAAATACGCCCGGGCGCTCCCTGTTCCCCACTCGCGGTGTGGCAACCATTGCAGTCGCCACTGGCGACCGGCGAGAGCATCACGCGCGACTCGGCACCGCGTGTGACCTTCACTTGCACCGGGAAGCTGACCGGGCCCGAGGATGCGAAGTTCCCGGCCGCGTTGGTGGGGAGCGTCAGGGTCTTGCCATCCGAGCCCGTGACCTCGACGTTCACTGCCGCGACTCCGAAGCAGTCGGTCTTCTCGCCGAGGTCCGCGAACACGGTGCCCGCGATGGCGTAGTGCGGGCCTTCGCCCGCTTGCGCATGGCACGAGATGCACGCACCGCCCGGGTGCATGAGGTTGGACTCCTCATTGCCGCCGGCCCAGCGCGTGCCGCTTGCGCACGTCGAATCGTCGACCGCGGCGCTGCCGTTTCCCTCGCCCCCTTCGCCATCACCGCCCGAGCCGCATGCCGTTGCGCCGAACATGGCGAACGCGACGAGCAGGCGCTTTGCGTGGAATGGCGACATGCAGGGTCAGTCACCCGCACCCAAAAAAGCAGGCACGCGCGGATGAATCACCCGCGCGTGCCGTTTTCGGAGTGCTCGACGTTGTTCAGGGCTTCACGAGCTTGACGGTGCCCGCGTGGCACGTGCTCGCGTTGCAGGTACCGGCCTGGATGGCCTTGGTCTGCATCGTCTTTTCGCCCGTGGCCGAGCGAATGCGAAGCTCCGCCGTCGCCCAGTTCGGGGCCGTCGCGTTCTTCGAGTCGGCGAAGAAGAGGCCCTTGCTGTCGGTGCAGGCGTAGATGAAGTTGGTGCCGTCCTTCACGCCCACCTCGACGTGTTGCGCGCCGGTCGTCGCCGTCGAGTCGGTCCACACCACGCCACCGAAGAGCCAGTTCTTCCCGGACGCGACGCCTCCGGCCTTGTGGCAAGTGAGGCAGTCCTGGCCTTTCACGCCGGTGTGCCCGTTGGGCGAGTTCTGCGCGGGGTTGCACGCGGCGTTGTAGGCCGCTGGCCAGAAGGCCTGGCCGCCGCCGGTTCCGCCCGTCGCGCCGCCGGTTCCACCGGTTGCGCCGCCGGTTCCGCCGGTCGCGCCACCGGTTCCGCCCGTCGCGCCGCCGGTTCCGCCCGTTGCGCCGCCGGTTCCACGGTCGCGCCGCCGGTTCCGCCGGTCGCGCCGCCGGTTCCGCCGGTCGCGCTTCCCGCTACGCCGCCGGTCCCGGTACCGGCAACGCCGCCGCCGCCCGCTGCGCCACCGCTTCCCGAGGACGCGCCGGTTCCGCTGGAACCGCCCGTCGCGCCGCCGTTCCGCCGCCGCCGGTGCTGCTGCCGCCGCTGCCGTCGCCGCCGCCGTCATCACCACCGCAACCCGCGAGGGAGCCGAGGGAAACCGCTGAAGCCAATGCCAACCACAATACTCTTGCATCGGAGACCTCCTGGTCGGACTGGAGCCAATTCGCCGCCAGCGCCCAGACGCTTGTGCAAGTAACTCAACCCGAACGCCAGAAGGCGAAGCGGAGTGCGCAAAGATCGCGCGTAGGCGGTCAGGGGAGTCGTCGCGCCGCTTGGAGGATCTCCGAAGCCCGACCGACGCTGTGAAAAAGGGCACGCGCATAGGCGAGCTCACGGGCTTCCGCCGGCAGGTCTCCCGTGCGGTTCAGGGTTGCGGCGCGCAGCAGGATGGCGGCCGACACGCTCACGTTCAGGCTCTCCACGAAACCCCGCATCGGAATTTTCACGGAACGGCGGGCGGCGCGACTCAACGCTTCCGAGATCCCCTCGTGCTCGTTGCCGAGCACGAGGCAAACCCGCGGCAGCGCCCGCAAGTCCTCTGGTTCGAGCTCGCCTTTGGGGTGGGTGGCGACGAGTTCGTAGCCCGCCGACTCGAGGGCACCTATCGCGGACTCTGCGTTCGGGTGCTCGACCACGTCGACCCAACGCTCCGTCCCCTTGGCGACGCTTCCCGCGACCAGGAACGCTTCTCTTCGCGGCACGACGTGGACCACCGGCACGCCGAACGCATCACAGGACCGCAGCACCGCTGCACCGTTGTGCGGATCGTGCGGCGCATCCATCAGCACGGTCACCGAGCCGATGCGGTCTCCTATCACAGCGAGCAGCCGTTCTCGGCGCGCGTCCACGACCAGCGGCTCGAGCAGGCGCACGACCTCACTTGCGCTCCACTCCGCACCCCACAGCGACGAGCGTGGCGCGAACACCCCGTCCGACTCTCGCTTCATTTCGTCGCCGAAAACACTTCCTGGCCGACGGCGCTCGCGACCTTCCGCACATCGTGCATCAGGGTCTCGAACATCGGGAAGGTGAGGGCTTGGGGGCCGTCCGAGAGCGCTTTGGCCGGATCGGGGTGCACCTCGACGATGATCCCGTCGACGCCGGCGGCGACCGCCGCGCGCGCCATGGGGCCCACGGCGCGCGCGACGCCGGTGCCGTGGGAAGGATCGACGATGACGGGAAGGTGCGTGATGGCCTTGAGCAACGGCACGATGCCGAGGTCGAGCGTGTTGCGTGTCATGGTCTCGAACGTGCGGATGCCGCGCTCGCACAGCATCACTTGGTAGTTGCCGCGCGACACGATGTACTCCGCGGCCATCAACCACTCGTTGACGGTGCTGGCGATGCCGCGCTTCAACATCACCGGCTTGCCGAGCGCACCGACGCGTTCCAGCAGCGAGAAGTTTTGCATGTTGCGCGCGCCGATCTGCAAAATGTCGGCGTATTCGGCCACGAGCTCCAAAGTTTCGGTGTCCTTCACTTCGGTGATGACCGGCATTCCGGTGAGCTCACGGGCCTCGGCGAGGAGCGCCAGGCCCTCCTCGCGGAGCCCCTGGAAGTCGTAGGGACTCGTGCGCGGCTTGAACGCGCCGCCGCGCAGGACGCTCGCTCCGTGTTCTCGCACGTGGCGCGCGGTGGACAGCACTTGCTCGCGGTTTTCCACCGAGCAGGGGCCGGCCATCACGCTGAGCGGACCGCCGCCGATGCACACGTCACGGACCACGATCCGTGTGTCGTCCGGCTTCACCTCCCGGCTCACCAGCTTCCAGGGCTTGCTGACCGCGACCGCCTCCTGGACTCCGGGCAGGCGGTTGAAGAGCGCGGGGTCGAGGGCGCCCTTGTTCCCCGTGATCCCGATGGCCACGCGCACGGCCCCCGGGATCTCGTTGGGCGAGAAGCCGAGCTCGCGGATGCGGTCACACACCGCGCGCACCTGCTCGGCGGTCGCATGGGAGCTCATCACGATCAGCATGGTCGGCCCTCTATAATCCCTTCGGACCCCCGCCATCAGCTATCGGCTGGCGGCGGCCCGCCGCTCCGGCGACGGCCCCTGCGGCCTCCACGCTCCAGATTTCTCTGCACGGTCGCGGTCTTGGAGGCTTCCAAGACGCCGATTGTCACGGCAGTTGCTCCGGCACCATCGCTCGGCGGTTCCGCTCGGCGCGTGGCATGCTTAAGCTCTCGCGAAGACCGGGAATCAAACGACCATGGCATCCAAGAACGTTCAGCATTTCAACGACGTGAACTTCGACCAGGAAGTACTGAAGGCCGACAAGCCCGTGCTGGTCGACTTCACGGCGACGTGGTGTGGCCCCTGCAAGGCCCTGGCGCCCATCGTGGACCAGCTCGCCGACGAGCTCGGTGCGTCGGTGAAGGTCGGCAAGCTCGACATCGACGAGTCGCCCGTGACGGCGGGCAAGTTGGGCATTCGCGGCGTTCCCACGGTCATGGTGTTCAAGAACGGACAGCGCGCTGCTCAGCACGTGGGGCTCACCACCAAGGCCAAACTGAAGGAGCTCATCGGCGTCTGACGCGACGCCGGTTTCTGATCGGGGTCCACGCGGTAACCGGTCTCGCCCACGTGGCGCCGCTGATCGCGTGGACCTACTTCGTCCCGCTCCGTTTCGCTCTCCCTGCGGCGCTTCTGGTGTGGGGCGCCACCGCGCTCCGCGTGCAGCGCTTGCTCTCCGACCCGCCGCGCCCTCGCTGGGTAGTCCGCTGGCTCGACGAACCCATGTTTTGGCATTGGGGCGGGGGCGTGCTCGCGCTGCCGCTGACCTTGCTCTGCGGCGTGGTGGCGGTGGGCCTCGGGCTCGCCGGCTGTTCGGCGGCTCCGGCCACGGGCTCGTGGCCTCCGAGCGGAGTGGCCTCGCTCGGCTTCGCCCTGGCGCTCTTGACCTCGGGATACGGGATCTGGGTGCGTCGGCGCTTCGTGCGCGTGCGAACGATCTCGGTGACGATTCCCGGTCTCGCCCCGGGGTTCGACGGTTATCGCATCGCGCACGTCTCTGATCTCCACATTGGAAGTCACGATGATCGCTCGCGCGGTCTCGAATGGGCGGGCCGCGTGTCGGCGCTTCGAGCCGACTTGGTCGCGGTGACGGGCGACCTCGTGACGAGCGGCACGGCCTACTATGCCGACGCCGCCGAAGTCGTGGCGAGCTTCCACGGCAACGACGGCGTGTACGTGGTGATGGGCAACCACGATCAATGGAACAACGACGCGCTGACACGAGAAGTCGAAGCGCGCGGACCGCGCGTGCTCAAGAACGAAAGCGTGGTGCTGGAGCGCGGCTCGGCGCGGCTCGTGATCGCAGGTGTGGACGACGCCTATACGGACAAGGACGACATCGACCGGACGCTCGCGGGGCGACCGGCTGGCGTGCCCACGGTGCTGTTGGCCCACTACCCGGACTTCTTCCGCCACGCCGCGCGCCACGGAGTCGAGCTCACCTTGTCCGGGCACACCCACGGCGGGCAGTTCGGTTTGCCGTTTTGGGCCGACCGACTGAACCTCGCCGTGGCGCTCGGCCAGCGCTCCCGGGGGCTTCTCGCCGTCGGCCGCCACCAGTCGTACGTGAACGCGGGACTCGGCACCACGGGCCCGCCGATTCGGTTGGGCGTGGCTCCGGAAATCGCGGTCATCGTGCTCCGCTGCCCTGGCTCGGAAATGCCCCCAGGGCCGGCGAACGTTCCGACCACGATCGTCACGACTTCGGAGTAACATCCGGCGGTCCGAGATGAAGCAAAAGTCGCCGAAGACCCGGAGAGCTCTGCGCCTGCTTCTGATCGGAGCGTCGGCTTCTCTGCTGCTCTCGGCCGGTGTGGCCGCGTGCAGTCGTGCCGCAGCGCCCCCGAGCCCCCGCGATTCTCTCCTCGACGAGGCGCGCGAGCAGGGCACGTATTCCACGCCGGCCACGTGGCGCTACCACCCGCGCAACGAAGCCCCGCTGCTCGCTCGCGTGGAACTCTCCAATGGCACACTGCTCTACGCAGGCGAACGCGGCGAGCGTTGGCAGTACGAGAAGAAGTCGGGCAACGTGCGCGCTGCGGCGCGGCTGGCGCCCGAGCCGCTGATCGCAATCTTGCACCTGGACGACGGCGGATGGTTGTTCGTCGGCCAGAGTGGCACGGGCTACGAGGCGCGGGAGCCGCTCGGACCGTTCGTGCGCACGAGCGCACCCGTCGACAAGCTCGCTCGCGTGAGCGCGGCCGGTACCAGCGTCGTGGGCGTCACCCGAGATGGCCAGCTCGTCCAGAGTCCCGACGCGGGCGCGACGTGGAAACCCGTGGGTCCCGAACGCACGCGATTCGTCGACGTGATGTTGCTCGATTCCAAGCGAGGCATCGCGCTCGCGGTGCCCGAGGCCGTGTACGAAACCAAGGACGGAGGCTTGACCTTCTCGCGCCTGGACACACCCAGCGTCGGCGCGCTCGCGCTCGGTTGGGACGACCAAGCCGGGGTGGCGGTGCAGACCGCTCTCAGTTGGAATCGCTGGGACCCGAGTGGGAAAGATCCGTTCCCCAGCCTCGGCCGCGCCCCCGCCAAAGGCAGGTTCAAGCTGGCGGCACGGCCGTCGCGCGGTCCCGACGCGAGCGCCATGGCCGAGGGTCGCGCCATGGTCCTCGGCAACGAGTACCTCGAGGTCGCTCGCGAAGAAGGCAGCTCGAGCTCGAGTTGGCGCACGGGGAACGAGCGCTGGTCGCTGTGGCGCGGCACCAGCGAGACTCCGCTGAAGGCCACCCCCATCGACGCTGCGCTCGGCTGTAGCTCCCTTCGCCTCGCGGGGTTCGGCCGCTACGTCTACCTGGCGTGCGCCCGCGGCTCCACCGGTATGAACCAGGCCATTACCGTGCTCCGGAGCGTCGACCGCGCCAAGACCTTCGAGAAAGAGCCCTATGTGCTCGATGGTCGCATCGGGGAAGTCGTGCTCGCCGTCGGCCCGCACGGCGCTCTGGTGGTGACCGGCATTTGCGCGAGCCACTCCACCAACAAGAGCTGCGTGCCCTACGGCATCCATCACCGGCGGCTCGCGCCCGTCGACGCCGGCGCGGACAGCGGCAAGCGGGACGCGGGTAAGGGCGACGCGGGTAAGAGCGACGCCGACGCGAGCGCGAGCAAGAAGGCGGGCGGCGACGGCGGCTCCGACGAGCGCGAATGGGAGATGGCACCGTCGGCAGCTCCGGCGCTCAAGGGCTCCGCGCTCTCGCTCACTTTTGCTCCGGATGGCAAGACTTTGCTCGCGGTCGGGCGCCGCACGAAGGAGACCGGACTCGCGGTCTTCGTGTCGCATGACGGCGGCGAGTCGTTCGAGGGGCACGACATCGAACAGCTCGAGGGGACGAGCGAGCCCGAGCCGGTGGTCGACCGTTGGGCCCGCCCGCCGACCCCTCCCGCGTACAGCGTGGCGTCGGTCGGTGCGGCGGAAGACGGCACGTTCGCCATCGTCTTGAAGAGCGTCGGATCGCCCACGTTGGTCGTCGTGGACGATTCCGGTCGAGTGCTCTCGTTCGCGCGCGGGCCCGGCGAAGCCACCTCGGTCGGCGCCGTGGGGACGCGCGCCATCGCCTATTCGGACTCCACGCGGATGAGCTGGGAGTCGCTGGACGGCGGCGCCACTTGGGACCCCATCGGCCGGCTGCCCGTGGGCACCTGCCGCCCCGATTCCTACGGCTGCTCCTCCACCGTCCGCTGCCACGTGGGCGGGTGCGTGATCGGCAGTGAGCTGTCCCGAGTGGGTTGGCGCGGACAGTCCGACGACGACCAAGGTGTGTTCAGTCCCAACGAAGTCGGGATGGGCGACGTCTACGACCGCAAGCTGCGCACGCCGTTCGCTTGCACACTCGACGAGAAGACCTGGCAGACGCTGGAGTCGGTCACGTCGGCACCCGGCGCCAAACACGCCGCCATCGGCAAGGTCGCGTGGTACGCCCTGGCGCAAGACGAGCGCAAGGCAACCGCCAGCGTCCTGCACGCGACGGGTGGCTCGCGGCCGAAGGTGGAGAGCGTCTCGCTCCTCGGGGCCGTGCCCAAGCCCAACGACGTGGCGTTCGCCGCGGTGAATCAAATCGAAGGCGCGGCCGCGCTCCGCTTCCCTGCGCCCGAGAACTCCGCCACCACCCAACTGCGCAACGTCGAAGTCGTATGGGACAACCTGATCGAGGGAAAGGTGGTCCGCGCACGCATCGCGGACGCCGGTGCTGCCCTAGTGAACGACTTCGCACGCACCGGCTTCGGTGCTCAGCGAGCGCAACCCAACCTGCTCAGCATCGCGGAAGGCGGGCTCTATCTTCGCATCCATTACTCTCTCGGCGAGAACCAGCCGACGCTCTTCCTCGACGGTCGCAGCACCACGTCGGTGCCCGAGGTGCAGTGGCCGGGGAGCTCCCCCCTGGGTGCTCACGCGGAGATGTCCCACGTGGGTTCGACTCACGTTCCCATTCTGATGGTGGGCCAGGGTGCTGCGCTGGTCCGAGCGCGCCGCGAAGGGACCACGTGGACCTTCGACGCGCTCGGCACCGGGCTCTCCGATCCCAACCGTTTCGGCCTCACGCAGACGCGCGACCTCGCGTACGTCAAGGGCAAGGCGGGCTTGCAGGTGACGGCGTGGGATGCCGAAGGGAATCGCCGAGACAACTCGCTCTTCGTGTTCCGCGCGAACGGCGCGGTCTCGGACCCCCCGGTTTCGCTCCCGACCCAGCTGGACGCCGGCGACAAGCCCGTGCGCTGCGGCAGCGCCCACAAATCCGACACTCCGCGGACGGTCGTGCCGTTCCAGGGAGGTACGCGACACCCCGTGGTCGTGACGGACACCAGCGAGCCGATGCGCGTGTTGCTCACGAACCAAGCCGTCATGTACGGGTCGGCGAAGGAGGCCTGTGTCGCTGCGCTCGACGCCGAAGTGGTCTCCATCGATCCGACGATCGGCACTCCCGAACAGGAGCGCGCGATCCTCGTGATGGACGATCTCGAGCACTCCTGGATCTTCCGCACCACCTACGGAACCATGGGTGAGCTGCGCGTCGAATACCGGGTGATGAGCTGCCACTTCGATCCGAACGTCGAGGCGCCGCCCGAGATCTTCTCCCTTCCCGGGACGCGCGTGCGCCGGGCCAAATGAACCCGTGTGCCGAGTCGACGGTTCGCCGGAGTTGGCCGCGCCTTCCCCGGTTTGCAGGTAAGCGCTCTGCAGGGCCCGGCTGAGCTGATCGCGCACTGGGCCGTGGCCCCGAGGCAGCCGCCGCGCGATGGCATCCCCGCGGGTGAGCCCCTCGAGCGCGATGCGGTGAGCATCGCGCGACGTGTGAACGACGACGGCCACGGTCTCGGCTGAGGCTGGGGCTGCGCCTGCGGGTTTGGATGACTCGGATTTCGGACGCACGAGGACGCAACCCGCGGCTGCCCAACGTGCCATCGCCCGTTTGACCAGTTCCTCAGCTGGAGGCCGATCAAGTAGCGCTAGAGGCCCGACCACTTCACATGGGACGCGCGTCGCAACTGGTCGACGACGGTCAGCTCGACGGCCTCGTGGTCCGGAACACCCAAGGCCGCTTGCAGTAGCGACGCCAGCGCGAGCTGTGCCGGCGGGACCCGCTCTCGGCCGCGCTCGACCGGCGAGTACATCGCGAGCTTTCCCTGCATTGCCTCGTCAAGAAAGTCGATGCCGAAGCTCTAGCCGTCGGATGCCGCAGCGGTCTGTCCGGGTCGCCGCAAGACGAGCATGGACAGCGCCATGGTCATCAACGTCAAGCCGCCCGTGATGTAGAGGACCGACCAGGGTGGCTCACGCAGGTGGTGGGCGCGGGGCGCTGCGGAGCGGATTGCGCCGCCTACCACGGCCGCGATTTCGTTGGCGGGGCCGTAGTCGGTCCAGGTGTTGGAAGGCGCGTAGCGCTTCCCGTTTCGGGTGACGAGCTCCGCGCGATAGGACACTCCGTCGCCGGAGTCGTTCTTCTCGACCACCACGTCCGCGACCTCCCGCACCTCCCGCCGAAACACGGGTACTCTGCCGAGGAGCAGCGTCTCGACGCTGCACGTGTAGGTGCGGTCGGCCTGGCGCAGGCAGTCCACGTCCGTGGCGTGGACGAGGCCGACGATCGAGACCGCGCACACGCCGAGCTCGACGGCCCAAAGTGCCAGGAGCAAGAGAACGCGCCGAGTCACGCTCCCTCCTCAGCCGAACTGCGCCTTCACCTCGGGCTTCATCAGCACGATCATCGCCCAGATCCCGAACGGCATCATCAACAGACAGCAGACGTAGGTCGTGCACGGTATGATGGCGATGACCGCACTGGTCATCGCGAACCCGTAGCTCTGGAGCTGCCGCATGCGGAACGCGCCCGCGAAGCACACGATGGCGGCGATGGCCCAGAACGCGTACATGGCCGCTCCGAGCCCCATCCCCACCGCCGCGCCCGGGTCTGCTCCCGATCCACCGAAGAGCGTGATGCCTCCGGCGAAAAGCACCATCACGGTCGCGAAGGCGTACCAGAGGAACGCCAGCGCCGAGACCACCATCAGGCCGATCGCTGGCCCGTTCACCTGAGCTCTCGCCAGCTCCCTCCCGTCGCTGAGCGTGCCGCCCGGAACGGGGGGCAGAAAGCCGCCGGGTGGACCGGGTGGCGGCACGAATCCCGGAGGGCTCGCCTGCATGGCGCCGCATGATACGCGGGTGGACGCAGGGGAGGGGACGCGATAGGCGTCGCCCCGGATGATCGCGCGCTATACGCCCCAACAATTCGCGGAACTGTGGTCGGACCGAAACCGCTACGCCGTTTGGCTCGAGGTCGAGCTCTCGGCCTGCGAAGCCATGGAGCAGGCGGGGCTCGTGCCGGGCGGCACCGCGCTGGCGATCCGCGAGCAACGTCTCGAGCCGGATCCCGACGAGATCGAGCGGATCGAGAAGACCACGCGCCACGACGTCATCGCCTTTCTGACCCACGTGGAGGGGAAGGTCGGGGCGCCGGCGCGTTGGCTGCACCGGGGCATGACCTCGAGCGACGTCCTCGATACCGCCTTTGCCCTCCAACTCGTTCGTGCGAGCGACTTGCTCTTGGCACGCTGCGACGGGCTGTCGGCGGCGCTCGCGCGCCGCGCGCTGGAGCACGCCAAGACACCGATGATGGGTCGTTCGCACGGCATCCACGCCGAACCGGTGACGTTCGGGATCGTGCTCGCAGGTCATCTCGCCGAGGTGAAGCGCGGGCGCTGGCGGCTGGCGCAGGCGCGAGAGGAGATCGCGGTCGGCAAGATCGCCGGCGCCGTGGGGACGTACGCACACCTCTCGCCGGAGATCGAGCGCGCGGCGCTGAGCCGGCTTGGGCTGCGCCCGGAGACCGTCTCGACGCAGGTCGTGGCCCGCGATCGCCACGCAGCGTTCTTCGCGGCGTTGGCGCTGCTCGCCGCGGCGGTGGAGCGACTCGCCACCAACGTCCGTCACTGGCAACGAAGCGAAGTCGGCGAAGCGGAAGAGCGCTTCGGGCAAGGGCAGAAAGGCTCGAGCGCGATGCCGCACAAGCGCAATCCCATCCTGAGCGAGAACCTGTGCGGTCTCGCCCGTGTGGTGCGCGGCGCTCTCGTCCCTGCTTTGGAGAACGTCGCGCTCTGGCACGAACGGGACATCTCCCACTCCAGCGTCGAGCGCATGATCGCGCCGGATGCGACGGCCACTCTGGGTTTCATGCTCGAACGGGCCGCTTCCGTGGTCGAGGGCCTCGTGGTCTACCCCGAGCGCATGCGCGAGAACCTCGAGCGCTCACGCGGGCTCTACTTCAGCGAGGCCATCATGCTGGCGCTCGTGGAGAAGGGGCTCGCCCGCCAGCGCGCCTACGAGCTCGTCCAGAAACACGCCATGGCGGCTTTCGCCGGCGCCGGGGAGTTCCGGGAGCTGCTGTTGCTGGACGCCGAGCTCGGAAAGTACCTGAGCCGCGCGGAGATCGAGCGCTGCTTCGACCTCGACCACGCCTTGCGCCACGCGCAAGGCCTGGTCGAACGCGCCACCCGCGAGGCCTGACGCTGGTCGGAAAGTTTTCCCGCGCGGGCTGCTCGTGACAAAGCCGAGGCGGATCCGATGCCGCCCACTTTGACCCGAGCCGAGCTCTCCCACTACCCCGGACGAACCGCGACCGAGCAGGCGCTCGCTCACCACGCCGAAGGTCTGCCTTCCGATCGTTCCCGTGCCAAGGCTCTGCCGCTCGGCGTGGGTTCTCGAGGGGCGCGCGCGAGCCTCCCGGAGCTGGCTCTGCCCCGCGTCCTCGACCTGCGGCCGTTTCCGGGACGCGATCGGACCGAGCGCGTCGTCGCCTGGCTGGTTGCCCACACGCCTCGCGCCGAGAGCTGGTCCCGCGAGGCGATCTGGTCACTCGCGGAGCGCATCGCTCAGCGGGGCCAATGCATCGAGTGATGTCGCAGGCGCCGCGCTCGCGTCGGGCGTCGTAGCCCGTCGGTTCTTCAACGCCCGGCGCACGATCACCCCGCCGATGCTGATGAGATGCCAGGGTCGGAGCCCGCTGTCTTCGTCGGCGTAGACGGGGCGCACCGGGACCTCCGCGACCCGGAGTCGGGCGGCGGCGAGCATCCCCAAGAGGTCTGGGGTAGCCGAAGCGCGGCCAGAGCTCCTGGAGGGAAGGCTCCCGATGGCATGGCTCGAGATGGCCGTGTAGCCGCACTGGGTGTCGTCCACTTCGAGCCCGATGAGCTCACGCGTCAGAGCGCTCAGCGCGCGGCTGCCCCAACGGCGCAGGAGCGGCATCTGTTTGGCGCGCGCGTGTACGAAGCGATTGCCTTTCACGTAGTCGGCCTGGCCGGAAACTATGGGCGCGACCAGCGACTCGAGATCCGCGGGATCCATTTGGGCGTCGCCGGCCATCACTGCGACCACGTCGGCGCCGAGCTCGCGCGCTTGGACGTAGCCCGTCGCGATGCTGGCGCCCACCCCGCGGTTCTCCGGGTGGCGGATCAAGACCACACGAGGGTCACCGGCGTCACGCGCGCGCGCTGCCGTGGCGTCGGGGCTCGCGTCGTCGACCACTACGACGATGTCCACCCAATGCGGAACGCCGGCGAGGGTCCTCGGCAACAGGCGCTCCTCGGCGAACGCCGGCACCACCACCGCGATGCGCGCGCCTTGCAGCATCAGGGCGCTCCGCGCGATCCGCGGAGCCTCGTCCTTCGACGTCCAGCGCTGGGCTCGATCGACATGCTCCGGCGCATGCTACACGACGGCTGCCGGTCCAGCGATGGAATCCCTCGACGACGAGAGCTCGTCGCTCCGGCGGTTCCAGTGCCGCGCGCGTCGGCGGACGATTCTGCTCCGCTCGCAGCCTCGAGGGCATAGGATGCGCCACGTGTCCGGTGCACCCTCGCGGGCTCCCGAACGAAAAGGCGTTCCACGCCGGCCGATGTTGTACGTGGCGCTGGCGATCGCAGCGGCCGTCGTCGGCTACGCCGGGCTGCGTTGGTATCGGTTTCCGAGCGATCGTACGCCGGAGGGCGCGTACTTCCGCATTGCCAAGGCCGTGAATCTAGGGCGCCCCGAGGACTTCTTCGCGTACACGGAGACCGAGGCGCAGCACGCTTGCTACACCATTCGGAACTACAAGAAGCAGGCGCGTGAACGCGTGCTCGCGTCCTATCCGGAGCCGGAGCGCAGCCGCCTGGCGGAGTCCTACGCGGCCGAAGCGCAGGCGCCCGACGGTGCGGACGTGTTCCGGCTGCACGCCGAGCGGCGGGGCTGGGTGGACCGGCTGCGCAAGGACCTCTCGGGCATCGCCAAGGTCGAGATCCAGGGAGAGCGAGCGACCATCGAGACCGCCAAAGGAACTCGCTATGCGTTTCGCCGCCGGGAAAATGGCATTTGGGGCCTCACCATGTTCACCGCCGCCTTGAGCGCCGAAGCCGAGAAGGCCGCCCGAGATGCCGCGCTGATCGAGCAAGCCGCGGCCGACTACGACCGAGTTCGCAACCGGGAAACGCCACCCCGCTGAAGGGGTTCAAAGCGGCGTTCGTCGCTTGGTGTCCGCGTAGCTCGCCCCTTCGGGCTTGCCCTGCTCCACGGGCAGGCCTTCGGCTCGCCAGCCCAAGAGCACGCGACCGAAGGGATCGCGCGAACCCTCGAAGCCCGCCGTCAGGTTCGAGACGTCGGTGTAGCCTGCCGCGAGCAGCATCTCGGCCGCGCTGAGTGAGCGCTGGCCGGACCGGCACCCCATCACGAGCTTCTCGCGCTTGCCGAACGCGCGCTCCATCACCGTCAGGAACTCCGGGTTCGGGACGAGCCCGACCGGACCCGCGTGCAGGAGCGGGACGTTGAAGGCGCCGGGCGGGTGACCGGCCTCGAACTCGGGTTCGCTGCGCACGTCGACGTAGATGGCTCCTTCGCCCAGCAGTCGCTCGGCTTCCCTCGGCGTGACGCGGTTGACCTTCACTTTCCCTCCGGATCGCTTTCGGACCCCGACCCTCTTAGACCATTTTTCCGGGCCTGCCAGGTGCCCCGGGGCGCGAGCTCCGCGCCCGTCCGCTTCTGCCACGCTCCGTCCAGGCCGTGTGTTCGTCGGCAGGCTCCCGCGGAGCGCAGCGCGGAAGCCCGGCCCCACGGGCGCTCTTGGGCTATAAGCTCGAACCGAGACCGGAGTCGCGCTTGAGCATTCGCATCGTGCCCTTGGGGGGCCTCGGCGAGATCGGAATGAACTGTCTCGCCATCGAAGATGACGACGGCATCTTGGTGATCGATGCGGGCACGAGCTTCCCCCACGATGACCTCGGCATCGACGTCTACCATCCGAGCTTCGACTGGTTGGTCGAGCGTGCGGCACGGGTTCGGGGTGTCTTCATCACGCATGGCCACGAAGACCACATCGGCGCGCTCCCCTACTTGCTCGATCGGCTCGACGTTCCCGTCTTCGGTCCACCCCACGCGCTCGGCATGGCGCGGCGCCGGCTCGCTGAGCACGATTTCGCCGACCACGAGCTCGACTTCACGCCGGTTCACGCCGGGAGCATCACGCCGGTGGGGCCGTTCGAAGTCGAGGCGGTGCGTGTGGCGCATTCCATCGTCGAGGCCAGCGCGCTCGCGATCTCGACTTCCGAGGGGTACGTGGTCCACAGCGGGGACTTCAACTTCGATCCGGACCCTCCCGACGGCGAGCCGAGCGACGAGGCTCGCCTCCGCGCCATCGGCGACCGCGGCGTGGAGTTGCTCCTCAGCGACAGCACCAACGTCGACACGCCAGAGCGTGCCGGTTCGGAGCGGGAGGTGGCCCGCGCGCTCGGCCGCATCGTCGAAGCCGCGGAGACCCGGGTGGTGGTCGCGCTCTTCGCCAGCAACATCCAGCGACTGATCTCCCTCGGCGAGATCGCGCGCACGACGCGCCGAAGACTCTGCCTGCTCGGCCGCAGCTTGCAGAACCAGCGCGAGGTCGCCACAGCGATCGGTCGCTTGGATTGGTCGAGCGACCAGCTGGTTTCGCCCGAAGACTTGGCGGCGTTGCCGCGCGAAAAAGTGCTGGTCTTGGCGGGCGGCACGCAAGCAGAACCGACGAGCGCGATGAGCAAGCTGGCTGCGGGCACCCACCCGTACCTCGCCCTGGAGCCGGGCGACCACGTGGTCTTCTCGTCCCGCGTGATCCCCGGGAACGAGCGGCCCGTGCTCGCGCTCATGAACGACCTTCTGCGGCGCGAGGTCACGCTCCACACCCGGGCGAGCGAGCCGGACGTACACACGAGTGGACACGCGGGGCAGAGTGAGCAGCTCCGGATGATCGAGCTGGTTCGTCCCCGAGCGTTTCTGCCCATCCACGGCACGCTGTCGCACTTGAGACGCCACAGTGGTCTCGCTCGCTCCGCCGGCGCCGACTCCCCGCTCGTCGTGGAGAACGGGCAGGTGGTGGAGTACTCGCGGGGCGGCGGCCTGGTGCGGGCGGGAAGCGTGGCGCACGGGCGAATCGCAGTCGCGCACGGGGGTGAGCCGCTCGACGCCGACGTCTTGCGCCGGCGCGCCGAGCTCGGGCGATCGGGGCTCGTGTGCGTTGCCCTCCACGTCTCGCCGAGCGGAGAGCTCGCTGCGCCCCCGGCCGTGAGCGCACGGGGTGTTCCCATGGTCGACGGGCACACGGCCGCCCTCGCGTCCATCGCCAAGGACGTCGCCGCGGCCTTCGCGCGTGCGCAGCGCATCCGCGGCGCCGATCCGGCCGACGAAGCTCGGCGCGCGGTGCGCCGACGGGTGAGCGACATCTCGGGGGCACGCCCGGTGGTCGAGGTGGTGCTTTCCGAAGGCTGAACCGAGCCGGTTGCGTCCGGCGGCCATCGTGTAGAGTGTCTGGACCGCGCATGTCTCGACGTTCGCGATCCGGCTGGTGGATGCTTCTTCGGTGTGCGTCGCCCTCGCGGTCTCGTCGGGCGCGACCGGTTGCAACTCCGACCCGCCGAAAGAGCCGACCGCACGCGCGCCGTCGGTGGTCACTCCTCCCGCGCGGGAAGAGGACACGTCGTATCGACTGCCAGCGCGAGAACGCGTCGTGGCCATCGGCGACCTGCACGGTGATCTCGCCGCGACGCGCGCTGCGCTGCGCCTCGCCGGCGCCATCGACGACAAGGACGAATGGGTCGGCGGCGCGCTCGCGGTGGTACAGACGGGCGACCAGCTCGATCGCGGGGACGACGAGCCGGACATCTTGGCGCTGTTTCAGAAGCTCAAGGAGCGCGCTGAGAAAGCCGGCGGCGCCTTCTACGCCTTGAACGGCAACCACGAGGTGATGAACGTGGCGGGGGACTTCCGCTACGTGACCCAGGATGGCTTCGCCGACTATCGGGGCACGCCACCCTCCGGCCCGCGCGCCGCCGAGCTCGAGCGCGCCGACCTCGAACGGCGGGGGCGCGCGGCGGCGTTTCTGCCGGGAGGTCCCGTCGCGAAGACGCTGGCCGAGCGCCCCGTGGTGTTGGTCGTCGGCGACGACGTATTCGTGCACGGAGGGGTTCTGCCCGGTCACGTCCGCTACGGTCTCGCCAAGATCAACGCCGAGACTCGCGCCTGGATGCGTGGCGACGCACCCCGCCTACCCGAGGTGCTGAACGGGGATTCCGCGCCGATCTGGACTCGCGACTACTCCGACGGCACTCCCTCGACCGAGGCCTGCGCGCGGGCCGAAAGCGTTCTGGCAGAGCTCAAAGCAAAACGCATGGTGGTGGGCCACACGGTCCAGAAGAACGGCATCGACTCCGCGTGTGGCGGAAAGGTCTGGCGCATCGACGTGGGCCTCGCGAAGCACTACGGCGGGCGAACGGCCGTGCTGGAAATCCGTGGCGGACAAGTGCGCCCGCTCACGGCTCCGCCTCAGTGACCTGCAGCGGAGCGGGTCTGGCCGTCTTCAACGGGAGCGGCCGAGGGGCACGAGCAGAGCCTCCTGCTCGTCACCGTTGGGCTCCCCTTCGTCGAGCAGCGCCAGCACGATTTCGCGTCCCTGCGCGCGCACGACGCGCACGCGCAGGGCGCGCATGGGTTCGAGGGTCCTTTGCGGGCTGCCCAGCGTAGTCGGCGGACCCTGACGTACCGAGGGCTGGGCCAGCTCCTCTGCGCTCATGACCACGGTGTGTTCCACGGTGTCGTGCGCATATGCCGGTGGTGCAGGCCGTACGTGAGTCAGCGTCTTGTCGAGCCCATCCGTCATGATGGTGGGTGGACGCGGCCGCTCTTTCGGGACCTTGAGCACCTCCGGCGTCGGGATGTCGGTGATGGAGTCGGCGACTTGGTGTTCGGCGGCAAGCTCGGGCTCGGTGGTCTGGCAGGCTTCGAGCAGCGCCGAGTCGGGCGCGAAGTGCTCGGTGACCTCATCGGGATAGATGCGATACGGCGCGGTCTCCCGGAGGTGCGGGTTGCTGCGTCCAGTGGCTGCGCCCGGGAGCCGCGCGGTCGGCGTCACCACGGGAGCCGTGATGGAGGCCGGGCTGAGCGGCGCCAGGGCCGGCGCCTCGGGCTTCTTGGTTTGCGTGGTTCGCTGCTCCAGCCTCCCAGTACGCGACCGAGTGCGTACGCACGATCGTGGCGACCATCGGTGGTGGCCGCTTTCATCGCGGCTTCGAGCCACTTCAACGTCTGCTCGCGATTGCCGCGGACCCACATGGCGCCGGCGGTCTCGAGGGCCCAGCGCACGTCGGTCGAATCGTCGGGGGCGGGCGAGAGGCTCGCCTCGATGTATTCCCGGTCACCCGCCATCACTGGATCCATAATGCATTTTTCGCGTCGGGGGCAGCGATGTCGCTGGCTCCGCCGTCACACCCGCTCGAACGCCGTGGCGATGCCCTGTCCCACGCCGATGCACAATGTGCACAGCCCGAGCTTGACGCGCGGTTCGGCACGCATGACGCCGAGCAGCGTCGCCACGATGCGCGCGCCGGATGCACCGATGGGGTGTCCGAGCGCGATGGCACCGCCGTGCAGGTTCACCCGTTCGGGTGAAAGGTCCAGAGCACGCATGCACGCGAGGCTCTGGGCTGCGAAGGCTTCGTTGAGTTCGATGGCGTCGAGGTTGGGGATTCGGAGCCCCAAACGTCCGAGCAACTTCTTGGTGGCCGGGATCGGGCCCTCCCCCATGTAGCTGGGATCGACTCCGGCCGTCGCGGAACCCATCCAGCGTGCCATGGGTGACAGCGAGAGCTCCTTCACGATGCTCTCCGACGCGAGGAGAACTGCAGCCGAGCCGTCGTTCAGCGGTGAGGAATTCCCAGCGGTGACCGAGCCGTTTTCGCGGAACGCCGCCGGCAGCTTCGCGAGGGCGGCGAGCGAGCTGTCGGGACGCACGCACTCGTCCCTCTCCACCACGACGGGCGCGCCTTTCTTCTGTGGGATCTCGACGGGCGTGATCTCGCCGGCAAACGCCCCTTTTTCCCAGGCGGCGGCTGCCTTCTGGTGTGAGCCGAGGGCGAACTCGTCCTGCTCCTGCCGTGAGATTCCGTACTTCGTCGCGACGTTCTCGGCGGTCTCGCCCATGCCGATCAGCTCGAACCGCTTCTTCATCCGGGGGTTCGGATAGCGCCAGCCGAGCGTCGTGTCGTAGAGCGTGGGTGGCGTGCGCGGGAACGCCTCTTCGGGCTTCGGCATCGAATATGGCGCGCGTGTCATCGACTCGACTCCGCCTGCGATGGCGACGTCGCACTCACCGAGCGCGATCATGCGCGCTGCGTCGTTGACCGCCTCGAGGCCGGAGCCGCACAAGCGGTTCACCGTGACCGCAGCGACTTCGTAGGGCAGCCCGGCGAGCAAGAGCGCCATGCGCGCGACGTTGCGGTTGTCCTCACCGGCCTGGTTGGTCCCGCCGAAGACCACTTGATCCAAGCGCTCGCACGCCGTCGGGTGGCGTGCCGCGAGCGTGCTCACCACGTGGGCAGCGAGGTCGTCGGGGCGCACCGACGCGAGCGCGCCTTTGAACTTCCCCATGGGGGTTCGGACCGCATCGATCACGTACACGGGCTCTACGGGCATGGGCGGAGTGTACATGAGAGCATCGGTGCTCGGGAGCGCCGCCGCTCCGGAGAAAGGGGCCTCGGCCCGCCGTCCTCGGGACTTCCGAACCCGCGATTCGCCGCGCCTCTGATAGAGTCGGCCGATGCCGAATCCACCGCCATGGGACGTTTGGCCCTACCACCGCGCGGGTTCTGCCGTGGCGTTTCCCGCGGACGAAGGCTGGCACCGGCTCCTACCGGGCCGCATCGCGAACCCCGCGCTGTCCGAGATGGAGTGGGTGTACCTGAACGCTCACGTCGAAGAACAAGGCGGCGCCGGGCGGCGCTTCAGCGTGTTCGTCGCCTACTTCACCCAAGCGCTGCGCTTCATGGTGGTGCGAACGTTCGACTCCAGCGACCGGTTCGTGGGTGACGTCACCGGCACGGCCTGGGGCATCCTGCGGGCATCGCCGGAACGCCTCGACCTCTCGTTCAAGCACGGCGGCGGCACGGACACCTGGACGACGCCGCGCGATTCGGCCGGCGATCTCATCCCGTTCGCTTCGGAGCTCGACGCCACCGACGACGCCGGGCACTTCTCGATTCGGCTCAGCCCCCGCAACAAGAAGCGACCCTACGAGGCGGGCGGCAAGGGGTACCTCCCGTTCGGGCGGCGCGGGGCCTTCTACTACTACTCGCTGACGCGCCTCGAGGTCACGGGCACACTCGATCTGGAGAAGCCCGGAGGGGGTCGCGAGACCATCCCGGTAAAAGGCATCGGCTGGTACGACCACCAGTGGGGGCCTTTCTACGTGACGCCGATCCGCAACCGGAATCTCGAGCAATACGAGTGGATGAGCATCCAGCTCGACACAGGAGACGAGATCCTGCTCACCACCGTCTGGGAGGCCAACGGCTCGACACCGAGCCTACCGGCGTACGGTGGCGCGGGCTTGATCCGAGCCAACGGCACGTTCGACGACCTGGTGGGGGCCGAGCGCTGGAAGCGCACCAAATTCTGGCGTTCGCCGGAGCAACACGCGGTCTACGCCGCCGGTTGGAAGTTCAGCGCGCCGGAGTGGGGCACCGAGCTCGAGATCGTGCCGCGCTACCATGACCAGCTGACGCCGCTCGTCGACGCACCGCCGCCGAATTTGCTGGGCACCATGAGTCGGCTCTTCGAGGGCATGGCCAACTGGCTCGGCGAGTTCTGGGAGGGTTCCTGTCGTGTGACCGGTACCTTCGCAAATCAGCCGGTCAGTGGCGTGGCCTTCGCGGAGCTCGTGAAGCGCTACGAGGATCCGGAGTTCCACGTGCGCGTGGCGCGCAACGATCCCGACCTCGCCGTGCTCGAGTGGCGCGTCGAAAACCCGGACGAGCAGGTGCCGCTCACCTTCCGCTTCTTCCTCGAGCGCGAGGATGGCACGCCACTGGTCGACCAAGACGGGCTCGACATCCCGGTCATGGTCCTCGACGACCCCAACTTGCCCAAGGGCGAACCCCTGATCGTGCGCGTCGTCGCCAAGAGCATCGACGGCGCTCTGTCGGGCACGGCTTCGACCGAAGTCGAGCTCCGCTGAATGCGCTGAGCCGCACGACCCGACCGCCGCGAGTGGCCGCTTGAAGCCACGAGCGACAAGCGCATAGCATCGGGCGGTGGCAAAACAGAAAGTCGTGATTCTGGGCGGTGGCCTCTCGGCGTTGTCGGCCGGCGTCCACCTGTTGCAGGAGGGCGGGGACCAGAAATTCGACGTGACGCTGCTCTGCATGGAGCACCGCCTCGGCGGCAAAGCAGCGAGCTATCGGCTGCCGGACAACCGCTACATGGACATCGGATTCCACGGGGTGTTCGGCTACTACCGCTCGCTCCAGACGCTGCTCGCGCGAGCCGGCCACCCCGTCACCGATCCGCGCTGGTTCAGCTCCAACGAAGGCGTGCACCTGATGTACGAAGCGGGGGCCCGCGCGGTCAATCGCCTCGACATTCCGGATGGCCCGCTCGACGTGGCGGCGTTCTTCGACAACGGATTCATCGGCTACAAAGGCATGAGCTTCACCGAGAAGCTGGCGGCCGGGCGCTGGATGGCGAAGACCGGCGCAAAGCTCCTGCTCACGGAAGTGGACCCGGAGATCGACGAGCACGCCTTCACTGCCTACTGCGTCGGGACCGGGCTCGACATCGAGCTGACCCGCAAGAGCTGGTTCAAGTACGTGCTCGACCTGGCCTTCAACTTCCCCGCCGAGGGCTCGGCCTACGTCGGAATGTACGGCTTCCAGCGCCTCATGGGCCCGGAGGCCTCCATGGTCTACTACATGAACGGGCCCCTCTCGGAGGTGATCGTCGCGCCCATCGCAGAGCTGTTCGTCGCCCTCGGCGGCAAGCTCGAATTCTGCACCAAGGCGACACGGATCGAGCTCGATCCCCAGACCGGACGAGTCACCGAGCTCGGAACGCGGCGCATGGCCGGCGTGCAGCCCATCGCCGGCGTACGCGATCACGTTACGCCCCAGCCCCTGTCGGGCGGCTATTCGCTGGAGGAAAACCCGTATCCGGTGGGCGATCCGGCGCCTGCTGCCGGCGAGCCCGAACGCCTCTGGCGTGCGGGCGCCGAGTTCGACGTCCTCGTGTCGGCGTTGCCGGTGGACAGCCTGCGAACGCTGCTCGCGACCACGTCGCGCTTCGAGGAGGCCGTGCTCGAGCGGAGCGAGCTGCGCCGAATCTGGGGGCTCCGCAGCGTCGCGTCCATCTCGCTCCGGCTGTGGCTCCCGAACAAGGTCATGCCCTCCGACTACGCCACCGTCGTGATGGGCACCCCCCAACCCTGCGCCACGTTGATCGACTACACGAACCGGGTGACGGAACTGCAAAATGGCAGCTACGGCTCGGTGATCGAGTTCGAAGGTCAGGAGGGACTGCACGCCGGGCTTTCCGACCGCGAGATCGTCAGGGAGACGCTGACGAGTTTCGCCGATCTGCCCTTCGTCGATCGGGGCCAGCTCGACGTGGATCAGATCCTCGACCAGCAGAACGGGGCGCTTTGGCTCTTCCGGCGCAACACTGCCGAGCACCTTCGCTACCTGTTGATGGAACCCGGGCATTGGAAGTACCGGCCGCTGCAACAGGAGCGCCCATACGGCAACTTGGTGCTCACTGGTGACTGGATGAACGGCACGCAGCCCACCGCCAGCATGGAGGCGGCGGTGAGAACGGGTCGCGTCGCCGCCGGGCTCGTGCGTCGGGACGCTGGGCTGCCCGACCCCGTGGCCTGAACGGTTCGAAGCTCAGCGCTTGATCCAGCCGACGCGGAAGCGATAGCGCGACGCAGTGACGCGCTCCCAGCTCGTTCGATACGGCGTGCGGCCGAGCATCGCGATGATGGTGTCGCTCCAACCCGAAATGAGCTCCGGGATCCCGGCTGGCAGATCCGGATCGTCGAGCTCGCCGATCAAGTGGTCCGCGTGCTCTTCGATCACCGTGAACGTGCCCATGGTCGATTGGCGCGACCACACGCTGGCGGCGCGATTGAACACCATGGCAGGCGTCGCGAACTTGAGGAACAGGCGATAGATGACGTGGATCTGGTAGCGGGCCGCCATGGCTCCGAGCTCGCGTAGCTCGTCGTCGGAGCTCTTCGTCGCATCCCGGAACGCTTGCATCAAAGCGTGGAGGTTCTTCCGCGGGTACCAGGCGTTGGCGTAGATTTCCCCTTGGAAGAAGCTGCGGGCGTCCGGCTCGAGTCGGGTCTCGATCTGGCGCCAGAGCTCGCTCTTGTCGGTCTTGAGCGGCGCGACGTACGAGAGGAGGGCGTATCCCTTCACTTCACCGGAGTGCGCCTGGGTCGCCATGGCTCAATCGAAAGGAACCGGACCGTCGTCGGTCCAGCGATAGAACCCCGCGCCCGACTTCTTGCCGAGGCGCCCCGCCCGTACCATCTGTCTCAGGATCGGCGGCGGTCGGAACTGCTCGCCGAGCTCGCGTTGCAGGTGCTCGAGGATGGCGAGCCTCACGTCGAGCCCCACCAGGTCGGTGAGCTTGAGCGGGCCCATGGGGTGGCGATACCCGAGCTCCATGGCCCGATCGATGTCCGCGACGCTGGCCACGCCCGCTTCGAGCATGCGCATGGCTTCGGCGCCGAGGATGACTCCGAGACGACTCGTGGCGAAGCCCGGAAAGTCCCGGACCACGATCGACTCTTTTCCCAGCTGGGTCGCCAGCCGCGAGGCGCGCTCCAAGCTGCTCGGCTCCGTGCCGAGGCCGCGCACGATTTCGAGCAGCGGCATCACCGGTGGCGGATTGAAGAAGTGGAGGCCCAGCGTGCGACTCGACTGGCCCGTGCGCTGGCCGAGCTCCGTGATGGAGAGGCTCGAGGTGTTCGAGGCGAGCAACGCATGTTCGGGCGCGTGGCGGCCCGCTTCGCGGAAGAGCTCGACCTTGAGCTCCATGGATTCGGGGGCCGCCTCGATCACGACGTCGACGCCGCGGCACGCGGTCCCGAGCTCGCTGGCGGTGCTCAAGCGACCGAGGGTCGCAGCGGAGGCTTCGGCGGTGAGCTTGCCTTTCTTCACCTGCTTGTCGAGCTGCCCGCGCACGTCGGCGAGCGCGTGTTCGAGCTGGCCCGCCGAAACGTCGTACAAGCGAGCGTCGATGCCGCGGCTCGCCGCGAGCTGCGCGATGCCGCGTCCCATGGTGCCGGCGCCGAGCACGGCGATGCGTTGCGTGTCGTTGGGCATGACTCCTCACACGGCGTAGGCGCTGCTGGCGATCTCGTCGTCGCAGGTGACGCACTTCCTCGGGACGTGATCCCGGTGATAGACCTGCGCGCAAGTGGGGCAGAGCCGGGCGTCACGCTCGAACGCGATGGGCTTGTCACTCGCGGCGCAATGGCGCCCCGCAATCTGCAGGTTCTCCACCGGCACTTGCTCACCGTCGTCGTCCTTGGGAGCGGGAAGCGCGTCGGAGTCGCGTGGCTTCACGTCTACGGCTTCTGGTACGCGCTCGACCGCTTCTTTCAGGATCCGTGCCGCAGCGGGTCCGTGCCCCGACAGCGGGATCTCGAAGGTCTGGGCCTCGGTCTCCAAGACCAGCTTTCGTGCCGAGATGCCGATCCGGCGCAGGTCGCACCAGGCTACGCGCACGAGCTCGCTGCCCTTCTCGAGCGCGACCCCGGCATCACCGACGCGCACCGCGTCGCCGCTTTCGTCGCTGAACCACAGCGCCGCGCCGAGCGCGAGCGCGCCGCCCGCAACCAGGTATTGCGCCCAAGGGTAGCCGGGCTCGCGGATCCACTGGCCGTACACTCCAGCGCCGAGCGCCAAGGCGCCAGCCATGCCGCCGAGCCCGGTGTAGAGCGAGCTCTGGGTCTTGACGGGGAGGAAGCGCAGCTCTTTGCGTTCTCGCTTCGGGGACTTCTTCTTGGCAGGTTTCTTTGCGGCCATGGTCGGCGGGGGCGGAGCCTACCTCAGCGTTTTCACATCGGCGACAGCTTGCGGGAGCTCACTCCGGCGAGCGCGCCGCAGGCCCGGATTTCGGCTCTTTCGCGGGCTCGCTGCCCGTGCGAAGGCGGTGCAAATCCAGCGCAGCCTGGACGACTCCCGCAGCCGGTGGGAAATTGCCGCCGAGCTCACCGTGTCATCGTCCCTGTTTCCCCTGGTCGTATTCGTCGTCTACCTCGGGCTCCAGCTGTTCGTCTTGCCTCGCCTCGGCGTGTCCACGTGAATGGTCCCGAACCCGCGCCGGTCGGCGCGGAACCGGAAGCCACCCGACTGTGGGACAATGCCTCCCGAGTGAACGCAGGAAAGCTCGCGCTCTATTCGCTGCCGCTGGTCACCACGGCGGTGATTGCGTTCGCCGTCTTCGGTGTCGGCGCGCCGCGCCCCTACCTCGGTGCGCGCGTCTACGGCGGGCCGACTCGCGGCGCCAGCGAACTTTCGTTTCGCATCGCATTCATCGAGCGCTTCGTCGAGATCGAGGAGCCTCACCCGCTGGACTCCGGCAGCTTCGAGGTACGACTCGCCGATGGCCGGCGCTTCACCTTGCCGGTGAAGAGCGATCCCCAGGCGGGCTTCACGGGTACGCTCGCGATGGGCGGCCCCGTCGGCGGGCCCATCACGGTGGAGGTGCGTGGCCCGACGGGCTTGCTCGCCTCGGGCGAGGTCGACGTCGCGGTGGAGTCCTGGCGCGCTCGCACGCGTGAGTTCGGCGGACCGCTCAAGGGAAGCGAGCGCGGCGAGCTCCGGGTGAGCGTCACGCCGGGGCGCGGAGCTTTTGCGGTGCCCTTCGTCGATCCGCTCTTCGTCGATGTCACCGCTGGTGGCGAGCGTGTCGCTGGGGCAACCGTCGCCGTCGAGGCAGATGGCGCCGAGGTATCGCAGAAGCCCGTGCCCACCGACTCGCGCGGTCGCTCCAGCGTGCGCATCGCGCCCCAAGGTCACGTGGTCAGCCTGACGGTCTCCGTGACCCGCGGCAGCGAAACGGGCACATGGTCGGGCCTCTTGCCCGTGGTTGCCGGCGCACTGCACGCGGAGCGTGACGGTCGCATGCTCCGAGTGGAGTCGCCCGTGGAGCGCGAGTTCGGCTACTTCGCCCTCGTGGCGGAGCGGTCGCGGCTCGCCGGCGGCGTCGTGCCTCTCACCCCGACGGGTCGCGGCGGTTCCGTCGGCACCGTCGAGCTACCGGCTCTGCCGGAACAGCCGCTCTGGGCGGTGGTGTCCAGCGAGCCCGAGCTCGACAGCGCGTCGACGGTGGGCTGGCCCGTGAGCGTCGGTGGCGCGTCGGCTAACGAGGCGCCCGTCGCGCGCGCGGTGCCCGACGTGTTGTGGCTCGACGGCCTGAGCCTTGGCTATCGTGCGGACCTGGCGCGCCGTCACAAAGCTCAGCGTCTCGCCTGGGTATTCACGCTGCTCGCCGTAGCGCTCGCCGCGGTTCTGCTCGTGCGCGAGAGCCGCCGCTCGGCGCGCGCGCTGGATCGGCATCTGCAAGAAGCGGGGGCAGGCGAGCCGCTACGAGACGCGATGAAGCACGGCCGCTGGCTCACGCTGGCGCTCGCCCTGCTGTGCGTCGGTATGGGTTTCGCGGTGAGCTTGCTGGTCGCGCTCTATCGCATCGGGTGAATCCCTCGCCCCGCCGCTCGGCGTCAGGTAAAGTCTCCCCGTGCGTTTCGCTGCCCTCGCGCTCCTGTCCGTGACGCTCCTCGCCGCCTGCGCGGCGGGCTCGGTCTCGCCGGCGACGGCAGCGGCGAAGGGCAAGACCAAGACCCAAGCCTCGAGCAAGAAGCCCACGCGCGTTCCGCAAGCGTCGGCGCTCGGGGCGGGCAACGTCGACCGCCTGAAGAAGGCTTGGGAAGTGGCAGCCGGTGGCTATGGGCGCGCCGTCGCCGTCAGCAGCCGTCTCGGCCGGATCGCGTTCGCCAACAAAGAGGGGGTCGAGATCTTCGCGCTGGGCAGCGGCAAGTCGCTGGCGAAGTTCCAGCCCTGCCGCGACGTCGTCCGCGGTGGACTCGGCTTCCACGCCGGCAACCTCGTCGTCGTTTGCGAGAAGGCCGTCGTGGTGCTGGAAGCCCAGAAGCTCGGTCCGCGCCCCGACCCGGGGGTGCACGCCTCGCGGATCACCGCTGCATCGCTGGTTGGCGCCCGCCTCGCTTTGGGCCACCACGACGGGGTGATTCGCGTCTACGGTCTCGACGGCTCGCCCACCGTGGAGGTGCGCGTCCCCGGGCCACCCATCGACGTGAAGAGCCTCACGCTCAGCCGCGACGGCTCTCGCCTGGGCGTAGCCTGGGTGCAAGGCTCGGTCTGGTGGTGGGATCTGGCGAAGCCCGCCGAGTTTCACGACCTCGTCCGCAACGACAAGGAGTCGGACGCGTTGGCGTTCAGCGAAGACGGGTCCCTGCTCGCCGAGGAAGGGGCGGCGAACACGACCACGCTCTGGGAGCTCGCTCCCGCACACGTCGCAAAGGCGAAGCTCAAGAACGGAAATTGGGTGAAGCGCATCCTGTTCACGCGCGACGGAAAGTGGCTCG
>JAXLYN010000031.1:37500-118590 GCA_046351435.1 Polyangiaceae bacterium | reverse complement strand
TCACGTTGCAACCGCCGAACGCCGGCCCTGCCGACTTCGCCGTCCGTTCCGCTCCCGCGGGCGACCAAACTGATGCGGCACTCGCCCGCGTCTGTTGCGCCTCGTCGACTGACGACTTGACGCTCGGCGTTCGCGGGTGAACGCCGTTCGTTAGCCAGACAGAGACGAAGAACCGGGACCTCGCAGGTGTTGCTCCCCAACGCTGATCGTGCCGTCGTCGAACCTACGAAGGTCCGTGACTACCTGCTGTCTCTCGAGCACCCGGTTGGGCGATTCAAGGCCGCGTTCTTTCGGGCACTCGGCTACACCGCAGACCAATGGGAAGCGCTCCGCGCCGATCTGGTCCTCGTTGCCCAATCCTCAGACGCCACGCCGACCGAGCTCGGACCGTTCGGACAGAAGTTCGAGGTCCGTGCTACGCTTACCTCGCCACTCGGACGAACCGCCAAGATCACCGCGGTGTGGATCGTTCGAACCGGTGAGGATGTTCCTCGATTTGTGACAGCATTCCCCGCGTAGCCATGACCTTCAAGCTCCTCGACACCGTCGTTCTTGAGAGAGACCTTCCAGATGCTGGTCTTCGGCGCGGTGATCTGGGCGCCGTCGTCGAGGTCTACGAGCCGGACGGGCTCGAGGTCGAGTTCATGGCCGCGTCGGGCCGCACCCAAGCCCTCGTCACGCTGCGCGAGAGTGATGTCCGCCACGTCGATGACCGCGATCTGATCGCTGTGCGACCACTCCAGCGCGCGGTTTGAGCCGTCGTGCCGCGTGCTGGCTAACTCACGTTGCACCCGCCGAACGCCGGTCGTGGCGAGCTTCACCGTCCGTTCCGCTGCCGCGGGCGACACACTGATGCGGCACTCGCCCGCGTCTGTGGCGCCTTGCCGAGCGACGACTTGACGCTCGGCATTCGCGGGTGAACGTGTGTCTCGTCATACGAACACGAATGACCGACGAGAAGAAGCCTTCGCATGAGGAGTTGGCGCGCCGCCAGCAGTGGTTTGAGAGCCACTGCCGGGAGCTCACCGCCAACTCCGTCGTGCGCAGAGCCGAGCCCGGTGTCCAGTTCGCGTGCCCGTGCTGTCGGTCACTGACGCTCCATGAGCGCGGGGGATACGACATCTGCCCCGTCTGCTTCTGGGAGGACGACGGTCAGGATGATCAGGACGCCGTCCGTGTTCGCGGCGGCCCGAACGGGTCCCTCAGCCTGGAGCAGGCTCGTCGCAACTTCGCGTCGTTCGGCGCATGCGAAGAGCGGCATCGACAGCATGTCCGACCGCCAACCGAGGCGGAACGTGGAGGTGGCGCATAACTCACGTTCCACCCGCCGAACGCCGGTCTTGCCGACTTCACCGTCCGTTCCGCTTCCGCGGGCGACCAAACCGATGCGGCACTCGCCCGCGTCTGTGGCGCCTTGCCGACTGACGACTTGACGCTCGGCGTTCGCGGGTGAACGTGTGTCTCGTTGCGGCCGTGAGAAGACTTCCCTCGATTCTGGTGGCCGGCTGCCTTCACTGCGCCCCAGCAGAGGCGCCTCTTCGGACCGACGCGCCACGGGCGCGCCTCGCTCCATCGGCCACCGCCTCGTCGCCTGCAGCCAAAGCGTGTCTATGGGACGAGGCCATTTTCGACGGTTCGTGGGCCGCTGCTCGCGACTCCGCTTTCAAGCGATTCTCCGTTCCCGACGACTCGACGGCATGCCTCGCTGCGACTGGCTGCCCTTTCACGCCGCACGACCTCCCGCGTTGCCACGGGCATACCACCGGGTGCGCCGTACGTGAGATCCTCTTGGCGGCGGCCGATCTCACGGGCAGACGAGTTGTCGTTCGTGGCGACCTGGCGTCGGGCACACGCGGATTGGTCACGCTGCGGGAGCCGACCTGCGGAGACCTCTCCAATCAGCAGCTCCTGCGGGTCCGCGACTCGAACGGAGACGGCCTGTTCCTTCTGCCCGCACAGCCGAGCGACGCCTTTCTCTGTCTCGTCGACGCGTCCCTGCTTTGCTGCGGCTTCTCACCTGAAGGGCGCGTGCTGGTTTCCGGAACGCTCGCAAAGCGTCCCGTCCCGCGGGGCGACTATTCTGACCACGTTCTGGAAGACCCCAAACTGTGCAGGCTCGACACGGCCGACGCCGGACAATAGACCCCAATCCTCGCCCTCGCGCGTGCGTCACGGTCGCATGCTATCTTGCACCTGATGGATCTTCTCGCTCGCATTACCCACGATCCTTCCGTCATGGGCGGGCGTCCGTGCATTCGCGGCCTCCGCGTGACCGTCGGCACGGTCGTCGGACTTCTCGCCTCCGGGAAGACTGTCGAGCAGGTTCTCGTGGCGTATCCCTACCTGGACCAGGACGATGTCCGCGCCGCTTTGTCGTACGCCGCATGGCGAACCGAAGAGGTTGATGTGCCTCTCGGTGATCGATGAAGCTGCTCGTCGATATGAACCTATCGCCAGCGTGGGTCCCGTACTTGGCCGCACGCGGTGTTGCTGCCGTTCACTGGAGCACCGTGGGTGCCCCCAACGCGCCCGACACCGAGGTTCTGGGCTACGCTCGCGACAACGGCCTGGTGGTCTTCACGCATGATCTCGACTTCGGGGTGCTTCTGGCCTTGACGCGAAGAGCAGGGCCAAGCGTCCTTCAGGTTCGCACGCAGGACGTGATGCCCGAGGACATCGGGACGATCGTGCTCGATTCGCTAGCGCGCTTTGCAGACGCACTCTCGAACGGCGCGCTGGTCACAGTCGATCATGCGCAGGTCCGAGCCCGTGTCCTCCCTCTTCGGTGACGCCGCATAACTGGACGTTGCACCCGCCGAACGCCAGCCTTGCCGACTTCACCGTCCGTTCCGCTTCCGCGGGGCTACCAAACTGATGCGGCACTCGCCCGCGTCTCTTGCGCCGCGCCACTGACGACTTGACGCTCGGCGTTCGCGGGTGAACGTCATGCCGTTAGCCGGACGGCAAGACCGCGCTTGCGCGTGTGGCGCACATCGAGGACCCGTGCCGCATCGGGCTACGATGCGTGCTATGCTCGCGGCCATGCGCCCCGTCGAAGCACGCTACGTAGACGGCCAGCTGAAACCGGACCGCCCCCTACCGCTGCAACCTGGCGAGCGGGTCGGCGTCATTCTGGTACGACGACCTGATCCCGCACGATGGGATCTTCGGCGAATCGCCGCTGCGTCCGGGGGCGAAGACGCCGAACTCGCCGCCGTGGGCGTGGACGGCTGGGCTGACGCGCTCGATGCAGAGGATCGTCGGTGAAGCGTGGCGAGATTTGGTGGGCCGACCTCGGGGCCCATCGGCCCCGCGAGCAGACTGGCCGTCGCCCGGTCGTGGTTTGGCAGAGCGACGCCCTCACCAGCGTGCTGCAGTCCGTGCTCGTGGTGCCCCTGACCACCAACATGGAGCGCGCCCGACTCGCTGGGACAGCACTCATCGAGGCGACCGACATCGGCCCGGCGTCAGACTCGGTTGCGCTGGCGTTCCGCGATTCCCAAAGCAGCGCTCGATACTTTCGTCCGCGCTCTGACCGAAGCCGAGTTGACAGAGCTCGAGCTCGCGACGGACGAAGCCCTAGGGCGACTTGATCCGGGGCCGTGAACGCCCGATACGCCGTCGCCGTCTAACTCGACGTTCCACCCGCCGAACGCCGGTAGTGGCGAATCTCACCGTCCGTTCTGCGTCGCGGGCGCCCTCTCTGTCTGCGGCGTCTGCGGCACTGCGCCCGCTCTGTCGCGCCTCGCGGTCTGCTAGCGCTAGCATGATGCTCGGCGTTCGCGGGTGAACGCCGTTCCGTTAGACCGACGGAGCGGCGCCCGTCGCGCAGCCGGCAGATGCCTGCTGTTGTCGGACGGTATTACCCGTGATACCACTCCAGTGTGCTGGTCGTTCTCGATACCTCTGTCCTGGTCGCAGCATGGCGGTCGCGACTTGGGGCCTCCTTCGAGCTCGTTCGCTTGCTTCGTGCCGATCGATTCGAGATAGCGGTCTCCGTACCGCTCGTGGTTGAGTACGAATCCGCGCTCCTGCGAAACATGTCGCCCGGCCAGCGTCCGAGCCACGTGACCGCGTTCGTCGACTACCTCTGCCTGGTCGCCCACAAGCAGGACGTGTTCTTCCTGTGGCGCCCGCTGCTCAACGACCCCAACGACGACATGGTCGTGGAATTGGCGATGGCGAGTCGTGCAAACGCCATCATCACCCACAACCTGCGCGACTTCGTTCCAGCCGCGGGACTGGGAGTCCGCGTGCTTGCACCGGCTCAGTTTCTCCTTCACCTTCAAGGACGGTAAGCGATGTCGACACTCAGCCTGAGGCTCCCGGAATCCCTCCACCGCAAGCTTGCCGAGGTTGCGGAGCGTGAGGGGATCTCGCTCAACCAGCTCATTAGTTCCGCTGCCGCAGAGAAGCTCGCTGCACTGATGACCGAGGAGTACCTCGAGCGTCGCGCTGCACGGGCAACTCGCCGGAAGGTCGACGCGGCACTCGCGAAGGTTCCGAGCGCGAAGCCGCTTCCCGGAGACGAGCTCCCAGCCGAGTACAGAAAACGACCTCGTCGACGTGCGGTCTAACTCGCGTTCGACCCGCCGAGCGCCGGCAGGCGCGAGTTTCACCGTCCGTTCCGCGCCCGCGGGCGACCAAAGTTCTGCGGCACTCGCTCGCGTGAGCAGCGCCACGCGCTCTGGTATGTTTGTCTCCGGCGCTCGCGGGTCAACGCGTGTCCGGTTATCCGGACGAGGACAGCGCCTTCGCCAACTTGGGCGTCACTTTGATGTCCGCGAAGAAGCCCTCTGGATAGAGGTAATCCTCTCCGGATTCGTCCACGACACGGACGAGGCCGATGCGCTCCGCATCCTGGTCCGCGATCGCCGTGTAGATCTTGCGCCGTTCGAGCGAGGCGGCGTACCCCTCGTTCTCCACGCACACGACATGTTTGGTTCGCTGCCGGGCCATCTGCGCCTTACGGGATGAGACGCTTGACTTTGAGCTCTTTGCGCCCGACGCCGTGCGCTTCGTACCAGTGGAGCTCTGCCGTGCAGGTCGTGCCATCGTCGAAACGGATCTTAGCGATCCCCTTTCGCTTGCGCCAGCGTCCCGGACCGTAGACCCGACGAAGCCTGGCGAGTTCGCGAATCCCGCGCCCTTGCGCGATGGTCTCCACTTCGAGCACTGCGCCAACAACGACGAACCGCACCGCCTCGGTGCGGACCACCTGAACCGGGTTCTGGTCGTCTGCTGGACGCCACGCCGAAACGCAATCCGCATCATCTCAGCTCGCCGGGCAACACCGGCCGAGCGCCGCCAGTACGAGGAGAACACCTGACATGCGCAAGCAGTACGACTTCCCAGGGGCGCGCCGAGGGGCGGTCGTCTCAGTTCCCAAGGGGAAGACTCGGATCACGATCCGGCTAGACGACGAAGTTCTCACGTGGTTTCGGCGACAAGTGCACGCCGCGGGCGGGGGTAGCTACCAGTCGCTGATCAACGAAGCCTTGCTCGAGTTTATCAGTACGAAGCGTGAGCCCGTCGAGGCCATCGTTCGCAGAGT
Organism: Polyangiaceae bacterium; assembly: GCA_046351435.1. Taxonomy (GTDB): domain Bacteria; phylum Myxococcota_A; class Polyangia; order Polyangiales; family Polyangiaceae; genus JADJKB01. The sequence goes on along the minus strand of JAXLYN010000031.1, from coordinate 113,036 downwards.
CGTTCGAGAGGAGCTCCGCCACGTCGCCAGCCCGAAGCGCTCACGCAAGGCGAAGGCCGCCTAACACGTTGCACCCGCCGAATGCCGGCCTTGCCGACTTCACCGTCCGTTCCGCTCTCGCGGGCGAACACACTGATGCGGCACTCGCCCGCGTCTGTAGTGCCTTGCCGACTGACGACTTGACGCTCGGCGCTCGCGGGTCAACGCGTGCCCCGTTATACAGCCGGAGCAGCGTTCCCCGCGCTCACGTTCGATCGGTGCACATCTGCCGTCAGCCCTTGACTGACTACGCCATTGGCTTACCCTGAGACGGTGCCCAATACCAGGGCGCCCAAGGCCGCGCCGCCGATGATGAACGGCAGGTCGCCCCCGTCACGCTGGACGACCTCAGCGTGGGAGTAGTTGCTCGCATCGAACGGAATCGGCGAGTAGGATCGCGACTTGAGCCAAACCTCGCCCTCCCAGCGATGGAACCCTCGAGTCTGCCGTCGTACTCCCCATCTTGTTCTGCTGGCACACCCTGAGCCACTTGCACGGGCACGCGGCATGCTTCCCGATTCTCGCGTGACACACCTCCGCCCGACCCTGGCGTTCGCCGCGTGCTTCGGCGTGGCCGCAATGGCTGCGTGTGGCACCGACGACTCCGAAGCCTCTGCCGGCGTCGCCGGTGGAGCCGCAGGCGATTCGGGGGGCTTCGACTCCGACGGTGCGGGAGGCGCAGGGCAGGATGGTCCCGCGATGTGTGAGGTGTGTGCGCACGCCTCGTTCGTCTGTTCGAAGCCCGGTGTCGAGTCCGTCGACTTTCTGGTCGAAGCGCAGACCGCGACTGGGTGTGCCGGCCACATCGCTCAGTTCGGCGGCGCCACTACCGAATACGCCATCGACTGCGCACACGATCAAGTTTGCGCTCTGGGCAGCTGCTCGCCTGCAAGCCTGACCGCCAGCAGCTTCACCTGGAACGGCGCCACCTGCTACGCCACGAAGTAGCCGGGAAAACGCTTCGCGAGCGCGAGCGAGCTCGGTCGGTCGTAGCGATGGCGTTTGGAGATCGGGTGCGTTCCGATGACACTCGGGCCGGATGGCCCTGACGCGGCAGCCCGATCCGGATCGCTGGCGGTTCTCGCGTATTTCGCACGGCGCGATGCGCTTCTGGAATCCTCTGCCGGTCGACGGGCTGTTGGCGATTCTCCGTGAGCTGCCGCTGGGCGTCGCGAGCGAGGTGCTCGACTACGGATGCGGCCCGGGTGAGCTCTCGCGCGAGCTCGTGACCCGATTCGATGCGCGGATTACTGGTGTCGATCCGAACGAGGAGGCGATCTCGCGCTGCCGCGCCCAGGTGCGCGGACGATTCTTGCAGGAGGAGTTTCGACCGGAGCGATTTGCCGCCGGCTCGTTCGACCTGATCGTGAACGTCGGCGCGTCGCGCGGGATGAGCGCGCTGCTCGACGAGGTGTTGCCGTTGTTGCGGCGTCCCGGTCGCCTGCTCGTGGGTGACACGTACTTTCAGCGAGCGCCGAGCGTCGAGCTCTCGGGCTTCTTGGGCGTCGCCGGCGAGCGGGTCCCGACGCTCGAGGATCAGCAGGCAACCCTCACGAGTTGCGGGCTCGTCGTGGAGAAGACACTGCTGGCCACGGCGAGCGACTGGGATCGTTACGAGGACGAATACGACTCCAACATGCTCGCGTACCTGGCGGCGCACCCGGACGATCCGAGCTCTGCCTCCTTCGAGCGCCGGCGCCGCGAGTGGCGAGACATGTACCTGAAGCACGCAAGAGGTACGTTGGGCTTCGCCCTCTACCAAGCTCGACTGGGCGCGCGATGATCGTGTATTCGATGGGCGTGCGAGGTTGCTTTGACTCGAACCATCGCGGGTGACCTGCGCGTCACCCAGCTGACCGTCGACGAAACCATCGCTCTGCGTGATTCGTGGCGTCGGGTCTATGCGCGTCCATTGAAGCGAACGCACGGCGTCTGGCACCGCGGCAAGTACGACTGGCACATCTTCAGCCAGCGGGACACCTACGCGCTCGAGCGCGAAGAAGCGCGCGCTGCGTATCACGCCCAACTCTGCAACGAGTTGCTCGTCATTCCGAATGACAAGCACCGAGCCGGCTACCGCGTCGTCACGCACGAACCTGTCGTGCCCGACGAAGAGGACGTCTACATCTTCCCGCCAGACCTGGCCTGGACCATGGTGTTCACCCACGAAGACGGATGGCTCGGACCGTACTTCTCGAAGGCGACGTGGGTGGACGGACCGCCGGCGAAGGTCGAGATGAAACCCTCGAAGAGCAAGGGCAAGGGCAAGGGCAAGCGACGCAAGTAGCCGGCGAAGTCCTGGGCACGCGGTCCTTCTCTCGTCACGCCTCGCCGAGGAACACATCCCATGCCCGAGGGTGCCCGAGGGTGCTCGCACCTCGAGCCCAATGCGACCGGCGCACCCAGCCGCGCGAACCGGACAGACCGCGGGGGGCGATCACTGGTTCCGATGCCGGCTCTACGGCGACGCTTGAGTCCTCGCACGAGCGAGTGGACGATGGGTCCCAAGTGGAGTGACGTTGGAGGCAACATGGGACTGTTTTCCACACACTGGGCGGGCGAATACCAGGGGCACAAGATCGAGGTCGTCCGAAAGGTCGGCGGCCACGAGTTCGATCTGCTGATCGATGGGGAGATGGCCGACAGGCAGACGAGTCTGGCGAACATGGGCAAGCGCGAGCTCGAGGGTTCCCTCCACGTCGCTGGGCGCGACCTCACGGTCCATGCGGTGGGCATTCAGAATGCGTTCAGCGAAGCAGCAGAGGTCACGGTCGATGGTCAGCCCGTGACGATGACCAAGATCAAGTGACCGGCGCGGTCGCGCGCGTCGATTGCTCTGCTACGCTGTGCAGAGAAACGGGGGCATGCCGTGCATTTCTCGATCTCTCGTCTGGCGGTGGCGATACCACTGCTGATTCTGGCCAGCTGTGCGGACGACGACTCACTCGCTGGGGGTGGTCGCCAGGACGCGGCGGCCATCGTCGATCCCAATTGTCCGACGGAAGGTGCCGTTCTCCACGAGCTTCTGGAGGGCGACTGCGCTACCGGGCCGCTTGCCCGATCAGCGTCCAGTTTCTGTGCGAGCCCGGAGTGCAGTACGTGACGGGGCTGCGCGAGTATGCGTGCTCGTGCTCCACCGGAAAGTGGAGCTGCTCACTCACGAGCTCCGGCCTCAGCCTGAACCCTTGCGACGGGGGCGCCGTGGACGCGGCGTCGGAGTGAACCGGGTTCGCTGGAGCATCGGGCGCTTGCACGTCGTCCCGCAAGGCCGTCTGCTACGCTGCAACCAGGTTCCCATGGGTGGGTGATGTCCCGTGAACTGATTCTGGCTCGTCGAACCAAGTTCGTTGCGGCTGCGCTCGCCGCGATCAACGTCGTTGCTTGCAGTGGAGGAGGTGAGCCCAAGCCGTGCTTGGCGGCGGTCGGGGGCACCGGCGGCGAGCCGCCCGACTCGGGATCGGGGGGCAGCGGCGGAACGCTGAGCGACGCTTCCGAAGACACGAGCTCCGGCGGCGTTGCTGGGTCGGCTGGGTCGGCTGGGTCGGCTGGGTCGGCTGGGTCCGCTGGCACTCCGGCGGATTCTTCGATCGACGTGGATTCTGGCGACGCCGACGCGTCCACGGATTGAGTGGCCCGTGAGCGTCGCCCACGAGCTCGAGCTCCAGGTCGGGAGGTTTCGCCAGTGGGCCGCGGGTCGGGAGGGGCGATTCGGCGAGTGGGAGTGCGAGTATCCGGAGTGGTCGGAGCTTCACGACGCTGCGCGCCGTGCGTTGGCGTCGAACGAGCCTTCGGACGACACGCTCTCGAACCTCCTGTACGTGCTCGCGCGCGACAGCGAGTCGGAGATCCTTCGCGACGAGCTGTCTCGCCACGTCACGACCGGGCTTCGTCTCGCGCGTCTCGCGCTCACCGCGGCGGAGCCGCCTGCACGCTGGCAGCTCGCGGTGTTCCTCGGCGAGCTAGGGGACCAGGAGGCGCGGGAGCTCTTGCGCCGATTCGTGGACGACACCGACGAATACGTGCGGCGGCGCGCGCTGCTCGCGGCGGTCCACCATGACCGGGAGTTCGCCGAGCAAAGTGCGTGGAAGCGCCTGCGCGACCCCTCCGAACATGCGCGGCTGGCCGCGTTTTCGCTGCTCCACCAGGTCGCTTCATCGCGCTTGGGCGCGGCAGCTCGCGCGCTCGGCGAAGACCCATCGGAGTTGGTTCGTGGGGCGGTCGTGCGGGTCGCGCACGAGCACTCGAGCCAACACCGCGACGAGGTGCTGGGGAGCGCGCAGTGCGGCTGCTTCTACTGCTGTCAGGTCTTCCAGCCGACCCGGATCGCCGAGTGGACCGACCGAGACGCTTCGGGAGAAGGGCAAACGGCGCTTTGCCCGAGCTGCGGAATCGACAGCGTAATCGGTGATCTTTCCGGGTTTCCGATCTCGGTTTCGTTCCTGCGCGAGATGAACGCGCACTGGTTCTGACGGGAGGCGCAAAGGATGCGACCACCCGGACCTCCGCTGGCGACGATCCGCTGGTACGATGCCTCGGGGTGATGGAGGGTGAAGGCCCGCCACACGCAGGGACAGAGTCGTGAAACTCCGGCACGGTGATGTAGAGGTCACAATTCTCGACGGCGCGTACGTCGAGCGCGGCGTGCCGACGCCCGAGGCCGAACGCTACTACACGGCGCTTTGCTCGCGACTCGACGAATATCGCAGGTTCGCTGCCGAACGGCTCCTCGCTCTGTACAACGATACGTGGTTCCACGACGAGATCGGTCACCTCGACCTGGCGGCGTTCGCAGCACGGCTGGCGAAACCCGCGGTGGTCCTCTATGACCAGCCAGGCGTCGCCGCGGTGTACTTCCACGACGGCGACATCTTCGGCGGGCACGCCATCGAGATCTCGATCGAGGGCGAGACTGCCGTCCAGGCGGAGCTCGTCGGGTGAGGCAGCCGCTGCGAAACGCGCGCCACGCAAACGACGAATTGCGGAACCCATGGCGTGGACCGGCTGCGAGCGACCCGTAGCGCGGGTCCGGCCGACTCCGCTACCATCCGCCCGATGCCTGCCGTGAGTCGGAAGAAGAAGGTCCAGAAGAAGCCCGCGAGCCCAGCCAAGAAAGCGAGCCCGCCAAAGACGAAGTCGCCTTCGGCGTTGATCGACGCGCGGATCGCAGAGCTGGGTGATTGGCGGGGCGAGACGCTGCGGCGCGTGAGGGCGCTGGTGAAGTCGGCCGTGCCGGGCGTGGTCGAAGAGTGGAAGTGGCGCGGAGTGCCGGTTTGGTACTGCGACGGGATGATCTGCACCGGCGAGACCTACAAGGCGGTGGTGAAGATGACCTTTGCTCAGGGGGCGGCGTTGCCGGACCCAGCGCGACTCTTCAACTCGAGCCTCGACGGCAACGTGCGGCGTGCCATCGATTTCCACGAAGGAGAGAAGATCGACGAGCGCGCGTTGAAAGCGCTGCTGCGCGCCGCCGTGACGTTGAACCAGACGAAAGCGCGCAAGACGTGAGTTCACGCGGGGTGGCGAGCGTAGGCGTTGCCGAACACGGGAACTCCGCGGAGCTCGTCACCGTCGCGCGCGATCGCAGACTCCTCGATCGACGGCGCATCGACCTCACCGAGTCGGATTTGCCGACGCACCCCCACCACCACGAAGGGTCTTGGGCCGTGGGACGCTATCTTGGTACGCCGGGCGCTCGGGCCGTTTCGTTGGAGGAGGCGGTGGCGCTCGTCGAACGGGTGCGGGAGTCGGCGGCGCGGGGTGCGCGCGCGAGCCTCGACGCGCTCGCCAAAGCCGTGGACGTGCCCATCGTGAGCATCGCGCTCCGCGCGTGCCCTACGCTGCCTCCGAGCATCGAGGAGTGCATCCGCGACAATCGGGCGCAGACGGTCGCCGACTCGGTGCTCTATCGAAAGGCGCTGGCGACTGCGGCCGAAGCGCGCGGTTGGTCGATCCATTGGTACGATCCGAAGCGAGTGTTCCTCGAAGCGGAGGCCGGCTTGGGCGGGGAAGACGTGCAACCGTTCTTGCAGGCCATGGGTCGTACGCTCGGGCCGCCTTGGCAAGCCAGACACAAGTTGGCGGCTGCCGCCGCGCTCGTGGCGTTGGCGGAGCCGACAGCGACGAGGTGATGGTCGATGCGCTCGAGTCGCCGCATCGTGGGAGACATCGGAAAGCTCATCGAGCTCTTTGCGCCTCGCTGTCAGGATCGCGGAACACTAGACGTGCTCCGCGCGTTGCTCGGAGAGCCCGGACGTTGGCGTGAAGCCCACGATCTCTTCGGAACGATTCGGGACAGGACGCTGGCGGCCGAACGCGCAAACGACCGAGTGCGGACGGCCCAATACCTGTTCGAAGAGGTGTGTGCGCAGAGCCTCTTCAACCTGAGTGGTGCGCCGGCTCCGTTCGACGCGGATGCTCCGTACTGGATCGTGCCCAACGCGTTCGCGCTGGCGAGGGCGCTCGGAGTTCTGCCGGAGAAAGTCAGCGAGATCGTAGGCGCATGACGGGCGACGGGCACTACTGGAATCGCGAGTGCTTCGAGGGGCTCGTTGCGCTCGCTCACGAGCTTCGGGCCGACCGGCGGCTCGCGGAGCTCGCGGAGTATTGTGAGCTCCGAGAAAAGGGAGTCCGCGGGCCGGCGTTCGCTGCGCTCGATCGCTTCATCGAGGCCACGTTGGCGTTGCCCGAAACCGAGCGGCGCGAGGTGGTGCTCCGCGTGCTTGCGGCGCACGAGCGGGTCCCCGCTGCCCACACCTTCCTGAGTCAGCCGCTCCGCGCGCGGCTCGTAGAGCCGGTGCTCGTTCAGTGGAGCGAAGCGGAGCCGGCCTCGGCCATTCCCGTGACCGAGCTCGGGCTCTTGCGCAGAGAGCGTGTGCTCCTCGAGCGTGCGCTCGAGCTCGACCCGAGCAGCGAGCGTTTGCGCTTCGGCCTCGCTGCGCTCGATCTCGCACACGTGGATTTCCTCACCCACCATCTGGTCGAGGGGCGGCTGCTCGGTGCGCCAGAGGACGCAGAGAGCGCCCTCGTCGAAGCCGAACGCCTCGTATCGGGTGTCACCCAGTGCGAACGGAAGGTGGCGCTGCTCGGCGAGGTCGCGAGCTTCCGGGCCCTGCTGGCCGATTTCGCCGAGTACTCGTCGGATCCGCGCGGAGCGTTTCCCGACTGGTGTCGCGAGCGCGGGCGAGAGCACCGCTTCTTTCACGTCGTCTACTACTCGTCGCGCTGAAAGCGGGCTAGAGCTCGGAGAGAAGGTTGCCTGTCGTGGAAGACGCGAGCACTCCGTCCCCCGCCGCCGCCGTCTTCCGCACGCTCAGCTTCCGCATGACCGCGCGCGAGGCAGAGCGACTCGAAAACCGCCACCTCCTCGTGGGGCTCGCGTGCACCTGGGTCGTGGGGATCGGACGCTGGTGGGACGATCCCAAGGCGGGCCTCGTGCAGCACCTCGGGCTCGGTTCGGTGTTGTACGTGTTCGTGCTCGCGGCGCTGCTCTGGATCCTGGTGCTGCCCCTCGGCCCCGAGCGCTGGTCGTATCGGCTGGTGGTGACCTTCGTGTCGCTGACGTCACCGCCGGCGCTGCTCTACGCCATTCCGGTCGAGCGCTTCTTTCCGATCGACGTGGCGGGACAGATCAACCTCTGGTTTCTGGCGGTGGTCGCGGCTTGGCGAGTGGCGCTCTTGGTTCGCTTCCTGGTCAGCGTGCCCGGCGTCGGGAAGCTGAAGGGCGTGGTCGTGTCGTTCCTGCCTCTCGCCGCAATCGTGGCATCGTTGACCGCGTTGAACCTGCACCGCGTGGTGTTCAGCATCATGGGCGGCATCGCCGAGAGCGATCGCACGGCGCACGACGCGGCCTACTCGGTGCTGGTGAGCCTGACTCTCCTGGCGGTGATGGCGCTGCCGGTGCTGCTCGCGGCCTACCTCATCGCCATCGGGCACGGGTTTTGGGCGCGTCGACGGAGGCGGGACGAATGAGCGCGGGCGAGCGTGCATACGCGCTGCGCCAGGAGTTCGAGCGAGCGTTCGAGGAGCTCGGCCTCGGGGCACCCGAGTCGCTCTTCGTCGAGCTCGTCACCCGGTATTCGGAGCCAGTGCGCGCCTACCACGGCGTCCGGCACCTCGAAGCCTGTTTCGAGCTCTTCCGCGAAGTGAGAGACCTGGCGGAGCATCCCGCGGAGGTGGCGCTTGCGCTCTTCTTCCACGACGCGGTCTACGATCCCCGCGGGCACGACAACGAAGCCGAGAGTGCGGCGCTCGCGGCTTCGAGGCTCGCGGCCGCGGGCGTGGACCACGAAGTCGTCGAGCGAGTGTGCGCGCTGGTGCTCGCCACGCGTCACGCTCGGGTCGACGCCGACGGCGGCGCTTTGTCGCCGGACCGCGCGCTCGTCGTGGACGTCGACCTGTCGATCCTCGGGGCGGACACGGACCGCTACTCGCGCTACGAGGCCGACGTTCGACACGAATATGCTTGGGTGCCCGCGGAGCTGTTTCGCGCGGGGCGCTCGCAGTTCCTGCGGGAGCTCCTCGAACGCGAGCACATCTTCGCGACGCCCGCCCTCCGGCAGCGGTTCGAGGCCGCGGCTCGCCGGAACCTCGCGGCGGCACTGGCGGCCCTCGAGGCAAGGGGTGCATGATCGGGGCCCATGCCGCTCTTCGGACGCTCTGACGGGGATCTGGTGCGCGACCTGCCGCCCGTGCGGCGGATGATTCCGTACTTGATGAGCACGCGCTCGGGAGCCGTGGTCTTCCACGATGCGGTGTACGAAGTCGATGCGGCGCGGAAGTGGCTCGAGCGCTTCAACGAGAAGCGTGAGGAGCGAGCTCGGGCCACGCTGTTTCACCTCCTGATCTGGTCCTGCGCCCGGGCGCTGCACGAGCGGCCGGGGCTGAATCGCTTCGTGTCCGGGTCGCGCGTGTATCAGCGACGCGACGTGGCGATCTCGTTTGCGGCCAAGCGCGGCTTCGCCGATCACGAGCCCATCGTGACGCGCAAGCTCGCCTTCGAGAAGGGTGAGGGCTTCGCCCGCGCGGTCGACCGCATCGTGGGCGGCGTGAAAGAAGCGCGCTCGGGCAAGGAGGACCGCGCGGACAAGGAGATGAAGCTCGCGCTGGTGTTGCCCGGATTCCTCTTGTCGTTCGCCATAGGACTCATGATGTGGCTCGACCGAGTGAACCTCTTGCCCGCCAGCATGATCCGACCGGATCCGATGTTCGCCAGCTTGTTCGTGGCGAACCTTGGGTCGCTCGGCCTCGATCGCGTCACGCACCACCTCTACGAGTACGGCAACGTGAGCCTGTTCGGCGCCATGGGTGTCGCGGGACCCCGCGTCGTGCCCGGTGGCGACGGCACGCCCGTGGTGCGCGACACGGTGGAGATCCGCTGGAGCTTCGACGAACGCATCAACGACGGCTTCTACTGCGCCGCGTCGCTCTCGCTCGTGAAAGACGTGTTCGAGGACCCCACCCGCGTGCTGGGTGATCCCGAAGAGTGCGCCCGCGAGCTTGACAAGAGCGCGTGAGACGCGGACGAATCGAGCTCGAAAATGGCACAAGAGATCTACGTGAGCACCGACATCGAGGCGGACGGCCCGATCCCGGGACCGAACTCCATGCTGAGCTTCGCGTCGGCGGCGTTTCGGGCCGACAAGACGCTGGTCGGAACCTTCAGCCGGAACCTCGAGACCTTGCCCGGGGCGAAGCCGGATCCGAAGACCGAAGCCTGGTGGAAGACGCAGCCCGAAGCGTGGGCCGCTTGCCGGAAGGACCTCGTGGGCCCCGAAGCGGCCATGCGCGACTATGCGGCGTGGCTGCGCCAGCTGCCCGGCAAACCGGTGTTCGTCGGGTACCCCGCCAGCTACGACTTCATGTTCGTGTACTGGTATCTCGTTCGATACACGGGTGAGAGCCCGTTTTCGCACTCGGCGCTCGACATCAAGTCGTACGCCATGTGCATGCTCGGGATCGGATATCGCGAGGCGACCAAGCGCAACATGCCGAAGCATTGGTTCGACGACGTCCCGCACACTCACGTGGCTCTCGACGACGCGCTCGGTCAAGGTGCGCTCTTCTGCAACATGCTGAACGAGTCGCGGCGCTCCGGTTCGTGATGGGCCCCGACACCAGCGTGTGGCTGGCGCTCCTGATCTTCTTGGCGGCGACCCTCTACTCGTCGGTCGGCCACGCCGGAGCGTCGGGCTATCTCGCCGCGATGGCGCTCTTCGGTTTGGCGCCGGCGGTGATGAAACCCGCCGCGCTGTGTCTGAACGTGCTGGTGGCCGCCATCGCCACGGTGCAGTTCGCGCGCGCGGGCTGCTTCTCGTGGCGGCTGTTCTGGCCGTTCGCGGTGGCGTCGATCCCGGCGGCGTTCGTCGGCGGGGCCATCACGCTGCCGCGACAGTACTACCAGCCACTCGTCGGGCTCGTGCTCTGGTTTGCGGCGTGGCGGCTCTGGGTCGGGCGTGGCGTGTTGCGCAACGACGAGAGCCATCCGCCGCCGGTCGGAATCGGTGTTGGTGCGGGCACGGGCATCGGGCTCCTGGCGGGGCTCACCGGTACCGGCGGCGGCATCTTCCTCACGCCGCTCATGCTGCTTCTCGGTTGGGCGGAACCACGTCGAGCCTCGGGCGTGTCGGCGGCGTTCATCTTGGTGAACTCCATCTCGGTCTTCTGGGTCTCCTCCTGCATTGGAAGCCGCTGCCGAGCGCGATTCCGATCTGGGCGGTTTGTGCCGTGACGGGCGGGCTCATCGGGTCCCACGTGGGCAGCCGGCGCTTGCCGAGCTCGACGCTGCGGCGTGTCCTCTCCCTCGTGCTGGTGGTGGCCGGAGCCAAGCTCGTCGCGTCGATCCGCTGAGCTCGGTTCGCGCTAGCCTGATCCCGTGGACATTGCCTTCTGCCCCGCGACCGCCGCCGACGCGGCCTATCTCGAGGGTCTGAACGAACGCGCCTACCGCGAGCTCGGCGAGCGGCACTACGGGAACTGGGACTCGGCGTACCAACGCGAGCGGTTTCGCAACAAGCTCGCGAGCGCGAGCTTTCGCCTCATCCAGGTGGACGGCGTGCGCGTGGGTGCCGTGTGGACGCTGGAGCAAGACGGATTCTCGGTGCTTCGCGACTTGATCCTGGAGCCCGAGCACCAGCGGCAAGGCATCGGATCGCGGGTGCTCGCGCTGGTGACGGACGAAGCCGATCGCGCACGCATGCCCATGCGGCTCCACACCTTGGTCAGTAACGCCGCGCAGCGGCTGTACCTCCGACATGCTTTCGTCGAAACGCGCCGCGACGAAGACTTCGTGGACATGGCGCGGGACGCGGGCGGGTGGCGATGGCGCTTCGCGGGATCGCGCGGCGAGGGCGACACGCTCGTGCTCCATGGCGAAGACGTCTGGCGCAAGCGCTGGCGACCGATCCCCGGGCTCGTCGCTCGGAGCTGTGAAGGGGTCGTGATCTCGACGGCCTGGCCGGTCTACGAGCTCGAGCCCCAGGGCTCCGGAGGAGAGCTCAGGTTGTTCGCGGCCGGCGAGCTCTCGGCGAACGTGTGGGGTTTCGCTCTGCCGAGCCGCGGCTGAAGCGGAGAACGCTCACTCCTCTTCGACGTGGTGTTCTTTGACCGGCGGCTCCACCAAGAGCAGGCCTTCGACGAACACGAGGCCGGAAAAGTGGGGCGTTGCGACGTCGACGCGATCGCCGACGTGTTGCGGCGAAAAGCGGTAGCGACCGTCCAGGCCGAACGCCAGCGAGAACGCGCCCATGGGAACCGCGGCGCGGAGCCCCAGCGTCCCGAAGCCCGTGACCGTGGTGTGCGATTCGACGTTGAACCACTCGCTCCCGCCGAAGAGCACGGCACCGAACAGGTAGCGACGAGAGAAGGGCGCGCCCCAGCCGAAGCCAGCGCCCAGATCGTAGAACAGCGTGGCCTCGCCGCTCTTGGTGTTGCCGAAGCGAGCGGACTCGGCGAGCTGTAGCGACCAGGGACCCCAACCGACCCCGATGTCGAGCCGCGGTCCCAGTGTCGGCTCGAGGGGCGCACCGAGGAGCTCACTCACGAGCGCGAGCCCGATGCCGCCGCTCTCGACCAGTGGTTTCGGTGGTGGTTCCGGGGCCTCGGCGCGTTCCCACGTGGGGGTCTCATGGGGCGACGTGGGAATGGGGCCGCGGCGTGCGCGCGGCTTGGGAGACTTGCGCGCGACCGGCTTGCCGCGCGCGCGCTTGTCGATGGCGTCGAGCAGCGCTTCCACGAGCTCGGTGTCGGCAGGCACGTCCAGGAACTCGGCGGGTGGCCCGTTCCACACGACCCACGCGCGCGAGTCGTTGCACGCCACCAGGATGGACTTGGGGCTTTCCGCCGAAGAGCGCAGGACGAGCTTCACCCGCGCGCGGAGCTCGTCGGCGTGCTCGGCATCGAGGCGCGGGCAGGCGACGTCGTTCTCCGCCGCGCGCGCGGACGCCGCAGCGAGCCCCACGCCGAGGAGCGCCCAAGCGAAGACCCCAATCCGCACGCCCCCGAGCCTCCCTCAGGTCGAGGGCGTTGAGAAGATGGCTGGTGCGTGCTCTCGACTCACTGGGCCGGGCACTTGCAGTAGGGATCCTTCTCGGCCTCGGCCGCGCAGATCCAGTCCCATTTGCCCGTGGACGAGCAGCAATACGGGTCGCGCTTGCACACCGCCGTGGCGCAAGTACTGCACCCGTCCGTGAGTGCAGCGCCGTCCGTACATTCGCTGTGCGCGCACTGGCCCTTGCCATCCGCGCAGACGCCGCGGCAGATGCCCACGGTGTTCTGGGCTTCGGTGACGCACTCCTCGGTCCAACCCTTGGCCGGGTCGCAGCAGTCGGGTCGGAGCGAGCAGATGGCGGAGGAACACGTGCTGCAGTCTTGGGTCAGGGCGCCGCCCGGCGTGCACTCGCTGTGGTTGCAGCTGCCCTTGGGCTGGCAGGCCGCAGTGCGCTCCTTGAACTGCTTGGTCACGTGAGCCAGGCAGACTTTGCAGAAGTCCACCATGGCGTCTTTCATGAAGCAGGTGAACTGGGGGCGATAGACGTTGTCGGGGCAATAGAGCGCGCCCTTGTACGCGCCCACGGTGCTCGGATCTTCACCCGTGGTGGGCAGCTGAACGCCCTTGGTCATCATGGCTTCCCACGGGTAGGGGCTGCCGAGCGCGACGTTGGGGCCTAGGGGCTCGTACGAGTTCGGGTCGCACGTGCCGTAGTCGTATTCGTCCTCCAGATCCCAGAGCGCGTGGCCGATTTCGTGCCCTGCGACGCGGCCTACGGAGGGGTGTGCCGAGAAGATGCCGAGCCGCTGAGAGGCCATGGCCGCGCCGGCCCACTCCGCGGTGTTCGCGATCATGAGCACGACGTCGGCTTTGGTTTCGCTGCGCGCGCCCTCTAGCTTGGCCAGCGTTTCGGCCGGGACGTCGGGGCGCATCCAAATCGCGCGGCGATAGTCCGGATCCGCGGGATTGTATGGGTGTTCGACGCGGAACGCGGTGTCCTTCACGATGGGCACCTGGGCGTCGGAGAGGCCCGAGTCGTTCGAGACGAAGAACTTCCGGTAGACGGAGATGTACTTCCAGTTCTCCTTGAACCCGGGGATCGTCTCGAGCACGTCGATCATCGACTTGGCGTCGGTCTGGAACTTCGACTCTTCCGCCTTGGTGTAGCCCTCCGCAACGACCAAGAACGTGTACGCCGTGCAGGCTTCGGTGGGCTTCACCACCTGTTCGCTCGGTCCTGCCTCTGCGCCGCCCGCGCCGCCCACGGGGGCGCCGCCCGCGCCGCCCGCCGGCGCGCCACCCGCCGAGGTCCCGCCCGCAGGTGTGCCGCCCGCGCCTGCGGCTGCGCCCCCTGCACCACCCGCGCCGCCCGCTGCGCCGACGCCCGCGTCTGCATTGGGCTCTCCGCCCGTGCCGCTCTGACCTCCGCCGAAGAGCATCTGGATGAAGATGCTGAACGGGTTCTGATCGGCGGGACCGAGGGGCTTGCTCTGACCCGAGCTCGGCGATGGCACGATGGTGAACCAACCACCGGTGTTCGGGAGCTCGATGTCGAACACCGTGACCTTGGCGCTGACCTGCTTCGGGTTCGCCTTGCCATCGGGGCCGAACTCGCTCTTCGCTACCTGAGGATTGCTGATCTTGCCGGACGCGAGAACCTTGCCCGTGTCGCTTTCGAAGCGCCACTCGAGCATGGGCTCGAGGGATTGTTTGACGGGGATGGTGGTCGGAGACACCTCGTGCAACCCCACGAGTTGAACCTTGTCGGCCGTGAGCATGAGGCTCGCGACCACTCGCGCCGGAGCCTTCGGAGTCGACGTGGTGCCGCCAGCGCCGCCTCCTCCTCCGCCGGGGTTCTTGGGGGAGGCGTCTCCGCCTCCGCAGGCGAGGGGAACGACGGCCGTCAGGGAGACGAGAGCGACGAGCTTTCCGAAGTGAGCGCGCAGCATGGGCTTTCCCAGTATACGAACCCAAGCGTCGGTTTTCTCCTGCAAAACCCGCGCTCCGTCGAGGTTTCTCTGGTTCGAGCGATTCGGACCGATACGGACCGATCCCGCGGGGGCGCTGGTTCGACTAAGATTGAAGAAAGGTGGCCGAGGTGTCTCAGCCGGACCCGACCGTCCTCGAGGCCAGTCCGGAACTCACGGTGCTAGCACCACCGCCACTCGATCGTGTGTCCTCGTCACCCGACGATCGGGTGTCGCGCGAGGTTCCAGCGAACCTCTTGCCGCTCCTCTATCGACAGATGCGGAGCCTTGCCGGCCCGCGGCCCGATCTCGACGACCTGGTGCAGGCGGCCGCGGAGCGCGCGCTCCGCTCATGGAATCGCTTCGAAGGTCGTTCCCAGATTTCGACTTGGACCTATGGCATCGCGTTCCGAACACTCATCGATCACGACCGCTGGTATCACCGCTGGCGGCGCCGTTTCGCTTTCAGCGACGACGGCGACGTGGAGCAGGCTCACGCCGTCGACACCGAAGGGGACCTCACGGAGCTCGAGCGCGCGCGGAAGCTGCACCGAGCCCTTGCGGAGCTGCCAGCCGGAAAACGTGCGGTGGTGGTCTTGGCTGAGCTCGAAGGGCTCAGCATGAAGGAGGTTTCCGCGATCGTCGGAGTGAACGAGCGCACGGTGCGCTCCCGCTTGCGCGACGCGCGGCAGAAGCTCGTGAAGCTCCTGTCCGACGACCCCTTGTTCGAGGAGGCGCAGCCATGAGCGCGCGAGAAGAACGGATCTTGAGCGTGGCGCGCGCGACGTGGCGCGCCGACCAACCGAGTGAAGAGGAGCTCGCGCGCGCGGCTCGCCGGGTCGAGCGGCGAATGAAGGCCAAAGGTCGACCCAGACCGGCTCGACGACACACGCTCATCCTCGCGTTCCTGATCGTGTTCGGCGGTGCGCTGGCCTACGCCGCGAGCGGCGGGCGCGGCTCGTGGTTCAGTGAACGCTCCCCGTCGCCCGAGCGAAACATCGAGCGTAGCGTGCAGTCCGGGTTGGGGGTCGTGGTGCCGACTCTGCCCGCGCGAGGCAAGACGTTCGCGGCCCCGAGCTCCGCTGCTGGCAGCACTCTCGCCGAGCCGTCGCCCGGCGCGCCCGCCGCGAGCGCGGATCGCGTCGCGTCCGGGTCGAGCACTGGCGCGAGAGCGGTGCCCGCTCCCGCTGCGTCGTGGCGTGCGGTCGACGAGGCCCTCGATGCAAGAGACGACGGGCGCGCCACCAAGGCTCTCGAAGGTCTCGCCAAGTCGACCGACCCGACGACGCGGGCCAAGGCACGCCTCGGACTCGCGCAGCTCGCGCGCGCCAAGGGGGATTGCGCTGGCGCACAGCGCATCGCAACCGAGGTCGCCTCCACGCCCGGCGTGGACCCCAGCGTGGTCAAACGGGCCCAGTCGCTTGCGGCCGAGTGTCAGTGAAGGGTTCGCGCGCTCGCGGCCACGGAATGCGGGCCGCGGGCTGAGTCGCAGCTCACCATCCACGATCCCCACCACCTCGTTCGGTCCTGCCCGGAGCACGTCGCCGGTGCGATCGCAGCCGAACGTCAACGACCACTCTCGGCGGGCGGAGGCAACGGCAACGTGGGCAGCGCGTTCACATTGGATGAGTCGCTCGAGCGCAGGCATTGGTGCGGCGCTGTGCCGGTGACCCTCGCCCGACGTCAGCACGGGCAGCCGGGTGTGCACGGCAACGGGCATGGCCCGCCGGGTGCGGGCGGCAGGCGAAGCGGAGAGGCGTAGCCGAAGGTCAGTCTCAGACCCACACTCGCGAGCTCGAGTGAGCCGTCTCTCGGGTCCGTGGCGGGCGACCAGAGCAAGGCCGCGCGCACGCGCAGCGAGAGGTCGCGCGTCGTGAGCATGGCGCCGGGGCCGAGCTCGAAATGCTCGAAGGTGCGCGCTCCGTCGTCGTCGAGATCCAGGACGCCGAACACCGGGCGCGCGACGACGAAGCTACGAAACGTCGGCGCGTCGTCCCCGAACCAGACGGCGACTTCCGGCGAGACCGCGAGAGCGCTGGGGCGGGCGGACTCGCGGGGAAAGAACACCAGGTGCGCCGTCGCGCCGAGCCAGGCGCCCACGCCGTCGGTGACGTAGGTGTCGAAGACGCCGCCCAGTGCGCCGTCCCACTGCGCGCGATCGCGGCCGACCAGGCCGAACGCGCTCGCATTCACCTCCCACTGCTCGGTGGCCAGCGCCGGGCCGGGCGTGAGCACGATGGTCCACAAAACGGCACGAGCGAGCCTCACCACGTGCTCACCGTCAGGTAGTGATCCGAGTGAGGCGTGGAGTGCGCCGAGAACGTCGCGCCAGTGGGCGTCTCTCCCGCCACCAGGTGATGATCGATGGCCTTGTTGGCGGTGGTGCGAATCGGGCGGCCTGCGTGGACGCGCGCGTTGATGTCGTACCAGACGGCGTTGTTGCCCATGCCGATGCGGATGAGGCGGGTGTAGAGCCGGTAATCGGCGCTGCCGTCGTCCGAATACGCCGTGATCGAGTCGATGTTGAAATCTCCGAGCACGACGCAGCGCGCGTTCCAGTTGCGATTGATCCACTGCACGCACGAGATGATGGTGTCGATCCAAGCCCAGCGGTTCTGTCCGAAGCGATCGTTCGAATAGTCGTGCATGTGGGTCGCCACGATGGCGCGCCGCGGACGACCGCTCGGTTCGACGAGCGCTGCCAGCACGCCCTTGTGTGCGAGCGAATCGGGGATGGCGCCGCCTCGGTATTCCACGAAGAAGCAATCACGGACCGGCGCAGCCACGCACAGCACGAGGCCAGAGCTGAGCGGCATGCTGATCACGCCGGGCACGCGCGGCACGAGGGCGCGGAAGGCGCGGGTGCCTTGCCGGTAGATGTCGACGTTGGTGCGCGCCGTCGCCGTGGCGCCCGGGCCCAGGTAGGCGTCGAGCACGGCGTCCCGCTGCGGCTCGGTCCACACCTCCTGGAAGGCGATGGCTTCGAGCGCCGGATCGGTGGCGGGCACGATGCCTTGGGCGAAGGCGACGGCCGGACTCACGTCTTTGCCGCCGATCCCGAACAGGTTGAACGACGCGACTTTCACGATGACCGTCCCGCAGGCTAGCGCTTCCGGGGACGAGGCGCGCGCGTGGCATGAAGAGACGCGCCCGCCACGTTCGGTACTCCGCCATGATACGCTCGAAGCGTGCGAGAGCAGGCGGAACGGACATGGGGCGTCGCGCAGCTCCGCGCGGAGTAGGAAGCGCGCTTCGTATCGGGTGTCGAGTACTGTGGGAGGTTCTTCGCGGGCGAATCCGAGGCGCACAAGGCGCTCTACAAGCTGACGTCGCTCTTGGAGGCCGACGGGTTGCCCTACGCAATCATCGGTGCGTTCGCCCTCCTCGAGTACGGACACCGCCGCGTCACCGTGGACGTCGACTTGGTCATGCGCGAAGAGGACCTGCAGGAGTTCAAGCGACGCCATCTCGGAAAGGGCTACGTGGAGCGGGTCCCGGGCACGGGAAAGCTGCTGGACACCGAGTATGGGGTGAACGTCGATGTCCTGAGCGCCGGCCGCTACCCCGGTGACGACAAGCCGAAGCCAATCGCGTTTCCGGATCCCGCGACCACGGCAGTGCGAGGGGAGCGCTTCGCGCTGTTGCCGCTGCCTCGCTACGTCGAGATCGAGCTCGCTTCAGGCATGGTCGCGGCGCATCGGGGCAAGGATTTGGTCGACATTCAGGAGTTGATCAAGAGCGCCAAGCTCCCGCGTGACGTTTCGGCTTCGCTCGACCCATGGGTGCGCGAGAAGTTTCTGGAGCTCTGGGATCTGGCTCAGGTCGAAGATCCGTTCTGAGCCCTCCGACGGCCGACCGGAGATTCCGGGCGCCCCGCTTGCCCCCTACCCGACGCCCCGAGAGCGCGCTACACACGCGCGCCCATGGATTTCATCTTCACGATGCAGGGGGTCACCAAGGTCCACCCCCCGGACAAGAAGGTCCTCGAGGACATCACGCTGGCGTTCTTCCCAGGCGCCAAGATCGGCGTGATCGGTTCCAACGGATCCGGCAAGAGCTCGCTCCTCCGCATCATGGCGGGGGTCGACAAGGACATCTACGGCGAGGCCAAGCCCCACCCCGGGATCAAGGTCGGCTACTTCGCTCAAGAGCCGGAGCTCGGAGATGCCAAGACCGTGCGCGAGGCGGTGGAAGAGGGCGTCAAGGAAGTGCGCGGCCTGCTCACCGAATTCGAAGAGCTCAGCATGAAGCTCGGCGAGCCCATGAGCGACGACGAGATGACGAAGCTGCTGGAGAAGCAAGGCACGCTTCAAGATCGGATCGACGCCATCGATGCCTGGAACATCGATCAGCACGTCGACGTCGCCATGGAGGCTCTCGAGCTTCCGCCGCCCGACGCCGAGATCAAGAACCTCTCGGGTGGCGAGAAGCGTCGCGTGGCCCTGTGCCGCGTGCTCTTGAGCGCCCCCGACATGCTGCTGCTGGACGAGCCCACGAACCATCTCGATGCCTCCAGCGTCGCGTGGCTCGAGCGCTTCCTGAAGGAGTTCAAGGGCACCGTGGTCGCGGTCACCCACGACCGCTACTTCCTCGACGACGTCGCAGAGTGGATCTTGGAGCTCGATCGCGGCCGCGGCTACCCGTTCAAAGGCAACTACTCCGGCTGGCTCGAGCAGAAGAGCGCGCGCCTGTCTCAAGAAGAGAAGGCCGAGAGCGCTCGCCAGCGCAAACTGAAGGAGGAGCTCGACTGGGTGCGGGCTTCGCCGCGAGCGCGCCAGGCCAAGAGCAAGGCTCGCCTCGCCGCCTACGAAGAGCTCTTGAACAAGAGCGCCAAGGGCCCGGTCGACCCCACCGAAATCAGCATCCCGCCCGGGCCTCGCCTGGGCGAGCTGGTGATCGAGGCGGATCAGCTCAGCAAGGGCTTCGGGGAGAAGCTCCTCATCGACGAGCTGAGCTTTCGCCTGCCGCGGAGCGGCATCGTGGGGGTCATCGGTCCGAACGGCGCCGGCAAGACCACGCTCTTTCGCATGCTCGTCGGCCGCGAGACACCCGATGCCGGGGCCTTGAAGATCGGCGAGACGGTGAAGATCAGCTACGTGGACCAGAGCCGCGAGTCACTCAGCGGTGACAACAACGTCTGGCAGGAAATCTCCAAGGGTGAAGAGAAGATCGAGCTCGGGAAGCGCGAGGTGGCGTCCCGCGCCTATTGCTCTTGGTTCGGGTTCAAGGGGAGCGACCAGCAGAAGAAGGTCGGGAGCCTCTCGGGCGGCGAGCGCAACCGGGTGCACCTGGCGAAGCTCTTGCGCGAGGGAGGGAACCTCCTGCTCCTCGACGAGCCGACCAACGACCTCGACGTCGACACGGTGCGGGCACTCGAGGAGGCCCTGCTGGAGTTTCCGGGTTGTGCCGTGGTCATCAGCCACGATCGCTGGTTTTTGGATCGGATCGCGACCCACATCCTGGCTTTCGAGGGCGATAGCCACGTCGAGTGGTTCGAGGGGAACTACCAGGCCTACGAAGAGGACCGAAAGCGCCGGCTCGGGGTGGACGCGGACCAGCCGCACCGCATCAAGTACAAGAAATTGCGGGCGTCCTGAGGCTCGAGACTCAATGGTCGGCGAAAGAAGCCGTTCCATTGGGCACGGCCAGCATGTCGCTCCCGGTGTTCCAATCCGACGGGGAACCGCTCGCGTCGAGCTCGCGCGTTCGAGAGACGCCCGTCGGTGAACCCGGCGAGCTGGTGGGCGCCCGCGTCGGTAACTACGTGATCGAGCGTCCTCTGGCCCGCGGCGGCATGGGCGCGGTGTTCGTGGCGCGCCACCCGGCGCTTGGTCGCGAGGTGGCCGCCAAGTTCCTGAGCCGGGAGCTGAACGCATTTCCCGAGCTGACCGCGCGCTTCCTGGAAGAAGCCCGCCTGACGGCTGGCCTGCGCCATCCGAACATCGTCGACATCTTCGACTTCGGCGAGCTCGACGGCCGTTTCTACTACGTGATGGAGCTCCTGCGCGGCCAGGACCTCGCGAGCTGGATGCGCGGCAGACACTTCCAGGCCAGCGACCTCGTGCCCTACGTCGAGCAAATCTGCGCGGCGCTGGACGCCGCCCACGGTGCGGGCATCGTGCACCGCGACCTCAAACCCGCCAACGTGTTCGTGCTCGAAGGCGACGCGCTGCGCCTGAAGCTCATGGACTTCGGTGTGGCCAAGCTCCTGGCGTCGACGGATCCGTCCCAGACGCGTCGCGGTCAGATCCTCGGGACGCCCACCCACATGGCCCCCGAGCAGGTGCTCGGTCAGGTCGATCGCATCGTGCCCCAGACCGACCTCTACGCGCTCGGGGCGATCTTGTACGAGATGCTGGCCGAGTGCCCGGTGTTCTGCGCCGACAACGAGGTCATGCTGATGCTGATGCACGTCAGCGCGCCGGCACGTCCGCTGACCGAATACGCGCCCGACGTGCCCGACGGCGTGGCGCGGCTCATCGAAAGCTGCCTCGCCAAAGACCCACAGGCGCGACCGCGATCTGCGAGGGAGTTCGCCCGTGCTTTCGCCGAAGCGGCGCGACACTCGGCGTCGACCGCAGAGCGCCGCGCGCTGGTGCTCGACCTGCTCTCGGAAGATGACGGGCTCGGCATGGCGGCGACGGTGGCCACGCCCGCAGCGCCCGTCGTGACCGCGCCTGCGCCCGTTCCCGCGGTCGAGAGTCTGGACGAGGCCGTGGCCGAGGCCGAGGCGGCGGTGGACAAGAAGGTGCTCGGGCGCCTCCTGGCCAAGATGCAGCGGAAGGGTGATTTCCCCGCCTTCGTGAAGAACGTCACCGACATCAGCAAGAAGGCCGAGGTGCACGGCGACTACTCGGCGAGCCACCTCTCGGACTCCATCCTGAAAGACTACGCGCTCACGGCCAAGCTCTTGCGCGTCGTGAACTCGGGCTTCGCTGCGCGCTTCGGCGGGAAGATCCACAGCGTGCAGTCCGCGGTCGTCATTCTGGGCTTCGACCGCGTGCGTTCCATCGCCCTGTCCATCAGCGTGTACAAGGTGCCCTCGCGGCGCGAGGAACGTCCCGAGCTCCGTGACTCGGCCATCCACGCCTTGGTGAGCGGCGAGATTGCTCGCACGCTGGCCATTCGAGCCGGAGTGAGCGACGCGGAGAGAGCACAGGTAGCGGCGCTATTTCGCGATCTCGGCCAGCACCTGGTGCTCCACTACCTACCCGAAGCGCATCGAGAGATCGTCGAGATCGCGGAACACGAGCGCGTGCCTGCGAAGTCTGCGGCGGAACGCGTGCTGGGAATGAGTTACGCAGCGCTCGGTGTCGCCGTCGCCGAGCGCTGGCGGTTGCCCGAGAGTGTGGTGCGCTCCATCGCGGCGCCATCGATTCCTCCTCGGCGCTTCACCAGCGACGACGAGCGACTCGGTGCTCTCGCAGCCCTGTCGAGCGAGCTTTGCGCCACGGTGGCGAAGGCGCACCTCACCGACGTGGAAGACGAGATCGCCGCGCTGCTCACCCGCTTCGAGGACCTGCTGAAGGTGCACCCCAAGGAGCTCCCGGCGTTGCTCGAAGCGGTGCGCGAATCCATCTCGCAGCGCTACGCAGCGCTCGTCGGCACTCAGGCTCCGAAGACGGCGTTCTTCCGCGGCGCCGCCCTGCTCGATGCCGGAGAGCGGCCCGAGCCTGCGGCCAAGCTCATCGCGCGCAGCATCGTGCCGATCCTCACCGGACCACCCGCTCCGCACCCGGAGGCGGATGCTCACGTCGATCCGACCCGCGCGCTCCCCAAGGTGGTGAAGCCTCTCGCTCTCGGCCGCCTGATGGCACCTTCCGAGCCGTCGCCCTCGGCGCTCGAAGACAGCGAGATCGGCCGGCGGGTCGCGCAGCTCCTGGCCGAGGGTCTCCCCGCCGACGAGCTCATCGACAAGGCCCTGGATCTCTACGTGGAAGTGCTGGGCTTCCGCCGTGCGGTGCTGCTCGTGCCGAGCAACGACCAACGCGAGCTCGGCGTGCGGGCGGTGCAAGGCGAAGACGCCGAGCTCGTGGCGCGCGAGCTCTCGGTGCCCATGGGCTCGCAGCGTTCCAACGACGTCTTCACTGCAGCTTGGTATTCGGGTCGCGAGCTCGCCATCGAAGACGCATTCGACGCCAAGTACACCGCGCGCATCCCGCGGCGCTACTACGAGGTCATCGGCTCCCAGGTGCTCGTCGTGCACCCGTGCCCCGGCAAGAGCGGCAGCGTGGGGATCGTCTTGGCGGACCTGGACGCGGCCGACGCGCTGCCCTCGCCCGAGACGCGTCTCGCCACCGAGACGCTCCGCGCCGGGATCGGCACGGCCCTCGCGCGCTCGCACCGAGTGCCGAGCCGACCGCGAACTTGAGACCGCGTCAGGGTCGGACGATCCAGGCGAGCTCGGTGACGAAGGACGTTCCGCAGTCGCGAATGCGCTTCGGGGCGTCGGCCTCGGAGCCGTTGGCCGCGACCACCTCGATGTGGTTGCAGCCCATGGTCTCACCCCACAGGTACGCGACGTGACTGCCATCCGGCGACCAGGCCGCGTTCGTGCCGTTCCGCGACGCCACCTTGATCGGGTCGCTGCCGTCGAGCTTCATGCTGAAGAGCGCGCTCTTCTGGCTGGTGTCGGCGTAGAGGATGCGCGTGCCGTCGGGGGAGAGCACACCAGACGAGGCGGCGGCCTTCACGATTTCGGGCGCGCCGCCCGGGAGCGCCCGCTTCACGATGCTGCGGTTCTGTGAGCCGCCCGAGATCTGAATCAAGGTGTAGAAGAGCGTCTGCTCGTCGTCCGTGAGCTGGGGGTGGAGCTCCATCGTGGTCGGTGTCGAGTCTTCTCCGATGCCGAGCCAACCGAGCGAGCCCGTGAGCGAGAGCCGGCCGACGCGATAGGTCTTGTTGCCTCCGCTCTGGTTGAAGTCGCGGCGCCGGCACACCAAGATCCCGTCGTCTTTCGGCGTGAACGAGTGGCATTCGTCGTTCAAGTTGCCGTAGGCGAGCACCGACGCGGCTTGCGTCGCGACGTCGTAGAGCCACGTGTGCTGGATGGCGTCCCCGATGTCGACGCCATAGTGGGCGGACTGCGCGGGGTCACCACAAGCGAACGCGATCTTCTGGGTGTCGTGGGAGACTCCGAGGCTCCAGATGCGGTACGCCTCGAAGACTTTGGTCTCGCCCGAACCGTCGGGCTTCATGCTGTAGAGCGCGTTGGGCTGGGGTGACCAGTCGTTGAACAGGATCTGTTCGCCCTGAGGCAAGGCGCTCACGGCCGAAAACTGAATGTCCCCCGGCGTGGGAGCGGTGACCGGAACGTCCGTCGTGACGTCGCTGGCGGCGTCTCCGGCGTCGCCACCCGATCCGCTCGAGCCGCCGACGGCGGCGTCGCTGCCCCCCGAGCCTCCCGTGCCGGCGCTGCCGCCGGCGTTCGAACTTCCGCCGTCGTCGTCACTGCCACACGCGAGCGGCAGACCGGAGAGCGCGAGAACCGAACAGAAGGCGAGGACCTCGGGCTTCATGGCGAGCGAGCGAAGCACGGGAGAGCGGCTTCGCGCAATCGTGTCTTCAACGCTCGACGGCTTCCAGGTAGCCGCGAAGCTCGGCTGCGAGCAACTCGCGTTCGTGAGCCGAAAGGAGCGCCCAGCCGGAGAAGCGCGACAAAAACCGACTGCAGTCGAGGCCCCGCCGCTCGAGCTTGCGGAGGCGCTCGGTACTTTCGGCGAGCAACGCGCGCCCGGCGTCGTCGTTCCCATCTCGATAGACGGGGCCCTCGCGCTCCAGGGCACGGATCTCGTCGAAGCGCCGAGCCAGCACGGGATTCGTGCGCCGCATACCCTCTTCGAGCTCGAGCTCTCGCGCGTCGCGCGCGGTGAGCGTGGTCACGTAGTCTGCCTGCTCCAGGGGAAAGTCGGCGTTGCACTCGCGGCAGCGCCGGCTCGTGTAGAGAAAGCGCCCGCGGCCGAGCGGCACCATGTAGAGGTGCCACGCGCGGTGATGATCCACGAGCTCGAACCAACGGAGGTCGAGGCACGCGGGGCAGCGATCGACGACGCAGCCTCGAACGCGTTCGCGGTCGGTGGAGCCGAAGACGACGAACACTAGCTGCCGCCTTCTCGGCCGGTGAGCAGCACGAGCTTGCCGACGCTCTGCCCCGACTCGATGCGCTCGTGGGCACGCGCCACGTCGCGGAGGGAGAAGGTCTCGACCGCGTGAGGTGAAAGCTTGCCTGCCGCGAGCCACTCGGAGAGCACGCGGGTGCCTTCTTCGAGCACGACTCGACTGTCGAACAAGTAGGAGAGGTTGAACGCCATCACGCTCTTGTTTTGCTCGGTGAGGTCCAGCGGATTGAAGCGTGGCGTGCGCATCCAGTCGAAGGCGAGCTTGCCCCAATTGGGCTTGCCGCCCGTCTTGGGCATCATGGTGTGGAAGCCGTAGATGACGAGGCGGCCGGCCGGCGCCAGGTGGCGGAAGCTCTCGCTCAGCGTCTCGACTCCGTTGGCATCGAGCACCACGTCGTAGCCCCCGGGGGCTGCCCGCTCCGCGGCGGCCCAGAGCTCTTCCGTGCCCTTGTCGATGACGAGATCGGCGCCGTGGCTTCGCGCAGCCCCGCGCTTGTGTGCACTGCCGACGACGCCGACCACGTAGGCTTCGCGGAGCTTCGCGATCTGCGTCAGCGCGCCGCCGACGCCGCCTGCTGCCGAGTGGACCAACACCTTCATGCCGGGTCGCAGCCGACACAGCTCTTCGAGGGCGTAGTAGGCCGTCAAGAAGACCGCCCAGAAGCCCGCTGCCCGGGCGTGGTCGACGTTCGGCGGCAACGGGAACAGTTGGTGGCTCGGCACGCAGACTTCGCTGGCGTAGGCGCCGAAGCGAGTGACACCATAGACTGGATCACCGATGGAGAGACCCGCGACCGCCGAGCCGAGCTTGCGCACGCGTCCCGAGAGCTCGAACCCCGGAGTGATGGGCCAGCCGACGTATTTGCGTGCGGACGAGTAGAGGCCCATGCGCACGATGCAGTCGGCGTAGTTCACGCCGATGGCGTGAACGTCGACCAAGACGTCGTTCGGTCCCGGCTCCGGAGAAGGGTGCTCTTCGAGCACGAGGCGTTCGTAGGAGCCGGCGCGGTGCACCACGATCTTCTGCACGGCGCCCGCATAACCCCGCCCGGCGGAAATGGCACGAGCCACTACGCCGAACTTGCGTGACCGCGCCGAATCGGCTCGGCAGAACCTGCTCGATCCGGGCGAACCCCCGACCTTTTGCGGCATTTTCTGGCATGGACCAGCCCTTGCTCTGACGTCCCTTCGAACTCGGAAGGAGACCTCGGATGATTCGCACGAATACCTGGCTCATGGCTCCCCTGCTTCTCGCGCTCTTGGCCTGCAAAGGAGGTTCACGGAGCGACGTGAGCGCCGAAGGCACCGGCAGTCGCGCCACGGCTGCCCAGGCTGCGAAGGGCAGCGATGACGAAGGCGCTCAAGTGAACGCGGAACCCGCCAAGGCCGGCGGAGCGACGAGCGCCAAGGGCAAGGCCGGGATGGTCACGTTGACGATCGTCGAAGGTCGCTCGGGCGTCGACAAGGACACCGGCTTCCTCCACATCATGGGCATGATCAAGAACGACACGTCCGGTCACATCGGTGCCCCCCGGGTCGCCATCGACCTCTTCGACGCGGACGGCAAACCCATCGGCGTGAGCTCCATCGCAGCTGCCGACGGTCACGGCGAGAGCGCACTCGGCATGCGCACCAACGTGCCTCCGGGTGAGATGAGTCCGTTCCACTACATTCGCGACATCAAGAAGCTCGCTCGGCCTTACGCGTCCCACAAGCTCGAAGCCAAGGCCTGGCCCAGCGCCGGCAAGTTCAACCCAGTGGCCATCGACGTGAAGATCGACAAAGAGATGGTCGGCAAGACCGAGTACTGGCGCGTGACCGGCAACGTGAAGAACGATGGCAAGAACTGCATCAACCCGGCGGCGGTCGTCGCGTTCTTCGACGCCAGCGGCAAGCTCCAAGACACCTCCGACGGGCTCACGGTGTGGGACGTGAAGAACGAATGGCCGAGCGGAAGCTCTTTGCCCTTCAAGACGGGACCCAAAGACACCGGCGGCGTGATCGTGGACGCCAAGGTGTGGGGAGAGTGCGAACCGCCTTACTGACGCTCCGATTCCTGTACTCTCCGCCCTCGTGGGAGTCTTGGCGCTCGCTCTGGGGATCGTGCTCGGCTTCGCCGGCTCGATCCCCGCAGCGGGCCCGCTCCTATTTCTGGTCCTGGCGAGCGGGCTCGAGGGCGATCGACGGCGGGCGCTCGCGCTCGCGGCCGGCGGCGCGCTCGCCGAGAGCGTGTACGTCGGGCTCGCCTTCTGGGGTCTGGCGGAAGTCTTCGCGAGGCACGAAGGGCTCACGCTGTGGTTTCGGATCGCGAGCGTGGTGCTCTTGGCCGCGCTCGGCGCAGCCTTGCTGCGCCGAAAGGCGGCGAGCTCGCAGGCAGCCAGAGCGCGAGCTCGGAGCTTCGTGACGGGGCTCGCCCTCGTCGGTTTGAATCCGGCGTTCCTCGCGACGTGGAGCGCCGTCGCGGCGCTCTGCTACGGCAATCATTGGCTTCGCCCCGAGCGCGAGCACGTGCCCTGGCTCGCCGCCGGCGCGTTCGTGGGCGTGGTGGCCTGGTTCGCGGGTGTCGCCTGGCTCGCCGAGCGCTACCGCGAGCGTTTTCGTCCGGAAACCCTCGCGCGCGTGGTGCGCGGCTTCGGTGCGCTCCTCATCGCACTGTCGGGCTGGATGCTGGTGAGCTCGCTGCTTCGCTGATCAACGCGGGATGGCCACGAGCGCAGGGGTTGCTCCCACGGTTTTGCGCACGGCCAGCACCGTCATGTTGCTGGTCGAGCTCGGGGCATGGATCACCTCGACACTCCCCAGCGCGATCTCTTTGGGCGGAGTCGTGGCGTCGAGCGCAGCGCGCCAGAGGGCGCTCTTGCCGTTCGAGCGCACGACCCACTCGGCGAGCCCCGCCCGCGCCGTGGGACGCACCGCTTGATCCGAAGACACCGACGCGACGAGCACGTCGGGTCCGAGGAGCGCGGCGAGCGGCACCGCCTTGATGGTGTACTCCTGGAGCTTGGGCACCGGGTGCACCGTGGTCCACTCGAGGAAGCTCAACGTGCCGCTGGAGCCCAACATGGGAAATGCCTGTTTCCCGGGCTGCACGCGCACGGCGGGTGTGCCGGTGGCGCGCTCGACGACGATGACGTTGGCGAGGGTCGTGCCGTCACCGCCGTAGACGCCGCTCGGGTCTTCGGAGAAG
Organism: Polyangiaceae bacterium; assembly: GCA_046351435.1. Classification (GTDB taxonomy): domain Bacteria; phylum Myxococcota_A; class Polyangia; order Polyangiales; family Polyangiaceae; genus JADJKB01. The sequence goes on along the minus strand of JAXLYN010000031.1, from coordinate 85,241 downwards.
TCACTCACGGCCACGTGGGTCGCCGAGACGTCGGCGAAGCGTTGCTGGCCCTTGCCGCCGGCGACGAGCTTCTGTGCCTTGTCGTTCGTGGTGTAGAGGAACACGTCGCAGTCCGAGTCGGCCTTCGGTCCGAGGAAGCCCGTGAACACGACGGCATCGAGGGTGGCGCGTGGCTCCACCGCGTGATCGAAGCTGCCCGCCAGTGTCTCGATGTTGCCGCCGTGACGCACTCGCACGGCGCTCTTGCCGGTGACGTCGGCTTCCCAAGCCAAGACGTCGCCGGCCAAGGAAGGGCGGCGCGGATTCTCGCTGCTCGGCGCGATGGTGAGCTCGTTGCCCGTGGTGAGATCGCGAAGCTTCAGCGACTTGTCATTGGCCGAAACGTAAGCGAGCTGGCAGTCGTCCACGGAGTACGACGGGAAGCCGTCGAGGTCGACGTCCGCCACCGCGATGCCTTGTGCGTTCGTGAGGCAGCTCGGTCCGCCTGCGCTGCCACCGCTGCCACCGCTGCCGCCCGTCGCCGCTCCACCCGTTCCTGCGTTGCCACTCGCACCACCGCTGGTCGTGGCGCCCGTTCCCGAGGAGCCGCCGCTCGTGACGCCGCCGCCGGAAACCCCGGCGCTGCCGCCGCTCGACGAGCCGCCGCTGCCGGAGCTCGGCACGTCTTCGTCGGACCCACAAGCGAGCGCCAGAAACGCGCAACAAGCCCAAGCCAAGCTCTTCATGATCACCCTCCGGATGCCTTCGGCTCGCGCAGCCCGAGACGCACCATCTTCTTTTTCAAACCCTGCCGCGTCAGGCGCAGGCGCTCAGCCGTGCGCGTGATGTTACCCTGCTCGCTCTCGAGGGCCGCCAGCACCTCTTCTCGCTCCTGATCGGGGCCCGCGGCGAGCTTCGGGGGCGCCACGGAGATCCGGCTCGCTGGCGTGTCTTTGAACGCGGCCCGCACTTCCCGCGCAAGGTGCTCGAGCTCTATGCGCGGCACACCGAGGGCCGCCACTCGCTGGATCTGATGCTCGAGCTCTCGCACGTTACCGGGCCAGCGATAGGAGGCGAGAGCGCGCGCGGCGCGCGGGGTGACGGTGCTCTTGCGCCCCGTGTCGGCGAGCACGCGCTCGGCGATGGGGACGATGTCTTCGGGCCGCTCGCGCAGCGGAGGGACACGCACTTCGAGCACGTTCAGGCGGTAGAGCAGGTCGCGGCGGAAGCTGCCGGCATTCACTTCGTGTTCCAAGTCGCGGTTGGTGGCGGCCACGATGCGCACGTCGAAGGGGCGATCTTCGTCGCTACCCACCGGGCGGTAGCGCTTCTCGGCGAGCACCCGCAGGAGCGTCGCTTGGCGCATCAAGGGCAGCTCGCCGATTTCATCGAGGAAGAGCGTGCCGCCTTCGGCGCGCGCGATGAGCCCCGCACGCGCGCGATCCGCGCCGGTGAAACTGCCCCGCGCGTGGCCGAAGAGCTCGGCCTCGAACAACGAGTCCGGTACGGCGCCGCAGTTGATGGCCACGAACGGCGCTTTGGCGCGCGGCCCTTCGTCGTGCAGCGCGCGAGCGAAGAGCTCCTTTCCGACGCCGGTCTCACCGGTGATGAGCACGGGCAAGTCGCTGTCGACGGCGGTGTCGAGCCGAGCGAGCGCGCGTTCGATGGCGGCGCTCTTGCCCGCGATGCTCGGGAACGCGTGGCGGCGGCCTCGACCCGGGAGCACCGTGCTCGGCTCGCTCCTCGCGAACTCGGGTTCACTCGCCTCGGGAGCGCGCGCAGCCGCCGCGGCCTCCGCGCGTGCAGGAGCGCCGAGCGCCAACGCCAAGCCCGCGCACACCCCCCAGCGCTCGACGGTCGTACGATCGAGGGCATCGAACGCGCCGGCCACGAAACGATGTTCGAGCACCAAGGCGGCGCGGTCGGCGCGCGAGCTCGTGGGGCTCAACACGACGAGCCGGGAGCCTCGACCGGCGCGCGTGGTGACGGTCGGCTGATTCGACACGCCGCCGGACGAGAGCGCGCGTTCGAGCACGTCCTTCGGCAGACGTTCCTCGGCGCCCTCGACGCGCATGCCGTCGATGTCGATGCCGACGCCGCTCTGGACGCGTCCGTTCGCGTCGAGGCAGAGTAGGAACACGCGTTCGGCCGCGCTCGCTTCCACCACCCAACGCGCGAGCGCCAGGGCGGCTTCCTCTCGATCCGCGCTCTCTTGGGCGGTCTTGAGGAAGCTCCAGAGCTCGCTGTCTTCGGTCATGCTGCGATCCGAAGAGTAACCGCGACCTGTCACCGAGGCGAAGCGCCGCCGCGCTTCCCCGAGCACGGCCAGGGCCCGCGCCTCGGGTTCTCCGAGGCCGGCCGCCCGTGCGCGGCGGATCGCGCGGATCGCGGTGCGCGCGGCCAGTCGCCGGTCGGCGGGCAGCGTCACCAGGTGGGCCCGCGCCGAGAGCGTCGCCGAGCGCGCGCCGATGAAAGCGTCGCTCTCCACCAGTTCGGGGTCCACCCGCGCGATCTCCGAGAGCGCGCGGTCGCCGTCGCCCTCGAGCAGCGCGAGCTCGGCGCGCAGCAGCGCGAGATCGGCGTGCACCGGCTTCGGAACGATGTCGCCGAGGTGCTCGGCCTCGGCGATGTGGCGTTCCGCGGCTTTGGGATCGGAACGCCTCACGCACACGTCGGCCAACGCTGCCAGGCACCAGCCGGCGCCCGAGAGCTGGCCCAAGGCGCGGCAGGTGGCGACTCCCTCGCTGAGCGCCGTCTCGGCTTGGTCGTAGCGACCGAGCTGCCCGAGCGCCAGCCCGAGGTTCAAGAGGCACGCCCAGGTTCCACCGCGGTCGCCCAGCGCACGCTTGGCCGCGAGGGATCGTTCGAAGGCGAGGCGCGCTTCTTCCAAGCGGCCGCGATACAGCGCCACCACGCCCCGGTTGTGATCGAGCCGCGCGACCTCTTCGGTGTCGTCGACGACGCCGGTAGAGAGCGCGGCCATGGCCTTGGAGAGCGCGTGCTCCGCTGCGTTCCAATCCGCGCGGTAGAGGGCCAACGACGCCAACGTGGAGTAGGCGAGACCGAGCTGCCCGGTGTCGCCGCGGTCCTTCGCCAGCGTGACGGCGCGCTCGGCGAGCGCGAGCGCGGCGTCGCGGTCTCCGGCTCGCGCCTTCTGCTCCGCGCGTCGCCGGAGAGCGAGCACGGCGAGGTCCGGTTCCTGCGCGGCGGCCTCTTCGAGCCAGCTGACGAGCTCGGGGTGGAGCCCCGCGCTGCCCCCGCCGCGCGTCGCGCGATCGAGAGCCGCCAAAGTCTCGCGTGTGCGCTCGCGCGGATCCGCGGCCAGTGCCAGGAGCGCTTCGGTCTCTTCGGAGCGCAGGCCTTCTTCTTTGGCACGCCTGGCAGCGAGCGCGAGGAGAGCGCTTCGCCTCGTGGGCGGACGCGGCGCTGCAGCGAGGCACGAGAGCGCGTGCGCACCGAGCATTGCGCCGCGATCGAGCACCGCGCTCGCGAGGGTGTCCACCACGTCGAAATCGGCGAGCGCATCGGCCAAGTCGCTCACGATTTCGCCGTGCACCATGGAGAGCTGCACCTCGCTCGCCGTCACGCTGCGGCGGATGAGCCCCGCGCGCGAGAGCTCGGCGAACGCCTGCTTCACGGCCGTGGTTCCGAGGACGCGCGTGAGCCAGTCCTCGTTGGCTCGACCTCCCAGGACCGCGATGCTGCCCAAGGCGCGACGCGTCGGTGCGCTCAGCGTGCGCACGCGTTCGAGGGCTGCGGCACGCGTGAGCGGCGCCTTGCCGAGGAGCGCCACCAGGAAGCCCGGATTGCCCTCGCTCGCGGCGCTGAGCTCGGGCGCTCGGGTCTCGTCGACCCCCAGCTCGCGACACAGCTCGCGCACGCCGCGCTCGTCGAGAGCCCCGAGCGACAGGGGCCGAGTGTCCGTTGGCGCGGTCCGCAGTGCACCGATCAGCGTCACGTCGTCCGGGTCGCGCGGCCGGCAGCGGAAGGCCTCGACGGCCGCGCGCACTTCCAGCGGGGCGCGATCGAGATCGTCGAAGGCCACGAGCAGCGGACCCTTGGGGAACGGTCGCGCACTTTCGTTCCCACGGAGCCACGCGATGAGCGCGGGCATGAAGTTCTGATCTTCGCAGGGAAAACGCACGAGCCGCGCGGCCCTGCCGTCGAGCAGCGCCCGGGTCAGAAGCTCCGAGAGCGTGTGGCTCTTGCCCGATCCGGCGGGCCCCGAGAGGTAGTGCGCTCCGGGCGCGAGGGCCTGGAGGCTCGCGAGCTCGCGTTCGCGGGGGCTCGCGCCGCTGGCCGCCGCGCGCTGGGCTCGCGTCCTCGGCGCTTCGGTGAAGGCCCAGCTCCTGCCGAGCCATTCGAGCGCGTCGCGCGCGTCCGCAGGCCGGTCTTCCGGGTGATCGGCGGCCAACCGATCGATGACGTCGCCGAGACTCGGAGGGATCCAAGGCGCGAGGCTCCGCACGGGGGCTCGCGCCTCCGCAGGACGACCCGTCGCGATGCTGAAAGCCAGCGCTCCCAGCGCGAACAGATCCGAACGCGGGCTCGGAGCTCTTCCGGCGAGGAGCTCGGGTGCAGCGTAGCCGTGTGTGATGGCCGTGGCACTCGATTCACTCCGCGCGCGCGCCACGGCAGCGCCGAGATCCAGAAGCATGGCGCGACCGGCAGCCGGCACGCGCACGTGGGCCGGCTTCAGATCGCCGTGCAAGAACCCGGACTCGTGGATCAGTCCGAGCGTCGTCGTCACTTCGCCCAGCAGGCGCGCCAAGCGCTCCACCCGCGCGCGCCCCTCCGGAGCGGCGAGCAGCCATTCTCGGGCATCCGGGCCGTCGATGAAGTCCTCGACCAGGAAGGGCGCACCCGTTCGTTCGTCGCGGCCGAGGTCGTGAGCGCGGACCAAGCCCGGTACGTGGAGCCGCGCGAGGAGCGCGAACTCGCCCGCCAGGAGCTCCTCTTCGAAGACCCCGGGTTGCCACACCTTGGCGACCAGGGCGCGCTCGGGAGCCTCGCGGTCGATGACCCGCATCACGACCGCCTGGGCGCCGCGTCCGAGGACGGCGCCAGGCTGGTAACGGGCGTGCTCCAGGCGGCTCATGAGTCGAAGGTACGGTCCTTGAAAGCAGGGGGCGATCCAGACGCGCAAGTAGCGAGGATTGCATGCAAGATTCAGAGACCTGGGTGGCAGTTACCGGTAACTCCAGGGAACGTCGCGCCTGGTCAGTTCCCACCCCAGCGGCCCGGCGCGCCCTCGCGCTCGGCGCGGGCTTCGTGGCGGCCAAGTGCGCGGTGGTGCTGTTCCTGGTCGCGGCTGGCGGAGGCCGCACGCTGGCCGACGTCGCGTCACCTCTCGCCCTGATCTACGAAGACGTGATCCTCGTCGCGGTGCTGTTTGGTCTCGATGCGCTCACGCAGCGCGCGACCTCGCCCGGGCAAGAGCGGGCACGCTGGCTCGTCGTCTGGGCGCTCGTCGCGTATTCGGCGTTCAACGTCGCGGTGGCCCGCGTGTTCGCCACGCCGCTCACCGTCTCGATGCTCGGTGCCGCTGGTGGTGCCCTCAGCGATTCGATCTTCGCCTACGTCACGCCCGGTAACGTGGCGGCCATCGCGGTCGTGCTCGGGCTCGCGGTGGGAGTCTCACGCTTCGAGTTCGGGACGATCCCTCGGCGGAGCCTCACCCTGCCCGGCGTGCTCTTCGCCGCGTCGCTGCTGCTCGGACCGCGCGCCGCCGCACGCGTCGAAACGCTGGGCTTGCACCGCAACGCCGCCGTCACGCTGGTCTCGACGTGGCTCGCACGCGTCGCGCCGCCGCCACGAGTCGCTGGACGCGTCGCCGAGCTACCGGCAGAGGGGCGCGCCCTCGACCTGACGCACCTCGCGGGAGCTCTGCGCGGTCGCAACGTGGTTTGGGTCATCCTCGAGTCGACCGCGGCTCAGTACCTGACGAGCTACGGCGCGAAGCTCGACGTGACGCCGAACCTGACGCGGCTCGCGGAGAACGCGCTGGTGTTCGAGCACGCGTACAGCGCATACCCGGAGAGCATCAAGGGCTTGTTTTCCATGCTGTGCGCGCGCTACCCGGCGGCCGGGACGACGGCCGCCGACTACGTCGCGGCGCGCGTGCCCTGCGCGCCCATCTCCGACTCGTTCCGGCGAGCCGGCTATCGCACCGGCTTCTTCCACTCCGGTCGCTTTCGCTACCTCGGGATGCAGGGCATCGTCGACGATCGCGGCTTCGACGAGCTCCACGACGCCGAGACCATCGGTGGCAAGTACAGCGTGAGCTTCGGCACCGATGACGCCTCTACCGTGCGGCGTCTCCTCGAGTTCGTCGACGGCTCGCAGGGTCGGCGCTTCTTCGCCGTCTACTCGCCCATCTCCGGTCACCACCCCTACAAGGCACCTGGCAACGGGCCGCGTCCGTTCCGGGAGAAGACCGAGAAGGACCGCTACCAGAACGACCTGTATTCGGGCGACGCCGCGTTCGGCGAGTTGGTCCGCGGGCTCGGCGATCGCTCGCTCCTCGAGAACACGGCGTTCGTCATCGTGGGCGATCACGGAGAAGCCTTCGATCAACACGAAGGCAACTTCGCGCACACTCTGCATCTCTACGAAGAGAACGTCCACGTCCCGCTCATCGTGGCCGCGCCGGGGCTCACGTTGGGCAGCGTGCGGGTGCCCCAAGTGGCGAGCCTCACGGATCTCGCACCGACGACGCTCGCGCTCCTCGGCTTGCCGCGACAAGACCTGCACGCAGGTCGATCGCTGCTCGAGCCCGAGCCCGGGGTCGCTCGCTTCTACACCGACCAAGGTCCGCTGAAGCTCGGTCTTCGCCAGGGGCGCTACAAGCTGATCCACGAGACCGAGCACGATCGCAGCCGGCTCTTCGACCTCCAGCGCGATCCGGGGGAAAAGCACGACATCGCCGCCGAGGAACCCGAGCGCACCGCGCGCTACCGCAAGCACGTCTTGGATTGGTCGAACGCCGAGCGCGCTCTGATTTTGCGACGCTGACGTCGAGGCACTCCTTCGCTACCCTCGGGCGCCATGCAGGCGCCGTCGGTGCTGATCCTGGGTTCGGGCTTCGCAGGCCTCGGCATGGCCATCGCGCTCTCGAAGGCCGGCCATCGCTCGTTCACGTTGCTGGAGAAGGCGGAGCGGGTCGGCGGTACGTGGCGCGACAACACCTATCCGGGTGCGGCTTGCGACGTGCCGTCCCACCTCTACAGCTACTCGTTCGAGCCGAACCCGCGCTGGTCGCGTCGCTATTCGGGGCAGCCCGAGATCCAGAGCTACCTCGAGCACTGCGCGAAGAAGTACGGCATCCTTCCTCGCGTTCGGACGGGGGTCGAGGTCACGCAGGCTCGCTTCGACGAGAGCAAGTCGCGCTGGCGGATCACCACGCGGAGTGGCGACGAGCACGAAGCGCAGGTGCTCGTGTTGGGCGCGGGGCAACTCAGCCAGCCCGTGATCCCGAGGATCCCGGGCGCCGAGAGCTTCGCTGGCCCTGCGTTCCACTCCGCGCGCTGGGACCACGCTGCCGACCTTCGCCAGAAGAACGTCGCGGTCATCGGCAGCGGCGCCAGCGCCATTCAGATCGTCCCGGAACTGGCCAAGGTCGCGAAGAAGCTCAGCGTGTTCCAGCGCACGGCGCCCTATGTCCTGCCGCGCCGCGACTACGCCTACTCGCCCGTCGCCAGGGCGGTGTTCGAGCGCTTTCCGGCCGTCGCCCGCGCCTATCGCGCGTACATCTACCTGTCGCTCGAGGCGCGCTTCTTCGCGTTCTCCAAGCAGAGCTGGCTCGCCGAAGCGCTCACGCGAGTGGCGAGCTGGCATCGCGAGCGCGTGGTGACCGACCCCGAGCTCCGCGCCAAACTCACCCCCGACTATCCGCTCGGCTGCAAGCGCATCTTGTTGTCCGACGACTACTACCCGGCGCTCGTCCGCGACAACGTCGAGCTGGTCACCGAGCCCATCGCCGGCATCGAACCGGGAGCCGTGCTGACGCGCGACGGGCAGAAGCATCCGGTCGACGCGCTGATCTACGCCACGGGCTTCGATTCGAAGTCGTTTCTGGGCAACGTCGAGATCCGCGGTCGCGGAGCGAGCTCGCTCTCGGAGACCTGGGCCAAAGGCGCCGAGGCCTACCTCGGGATGAACGTCCCCGGCTTTCCCAACCTGTTCGTGCTCTATGGTCCCAACACGAACCTCGGGCACAACTCCATCGTGTTCATGCTCGAGCGGCAGATCGGTTGGGTCATGGCGTGCCTCGAGGAACTCGGGAGACAGCGCGCTGCGGCCATCGAGGTCACATCCGAGGCGCTCGGCGAGTTCAACCGAGAGCTGGAGGCCGAGCTCGAAAAGCGTGTCTGGGCGTCCGGCTGCACGAGCTGGTACGTGAACGACGCCGGCAAGAACGAGAACAACTGGTCCGGCTTCACGCTCGAATACTGGTGGCGCACCCGCAGGCCGGATTTTTCGGCCTATTCGCTCACGCGCGCGTGACGAGCCTCACTTCGCCGGGCGGCGCCGCCGGAGGATCATCCCGTCCCAGCCCGCCACGACGAGCTCACCATTGCTCGAGCCCCAAACCGAGGTCGCGACGATGCCCGCCTGGTTCGTCGAGAGCTTCCACTCCTTGCCGTCGTAGTGGAAGATCGAGCCGCTCGATCCGACTGCCCAGACGTCTTTCCCGCTCTTGGCCCAGACGCCGTGCAAGAGCTGCTTCTTCGCGGCGGGGCCTTCGAGCCCTTTGCCGATGGGCTGGCAGGCGCGAGCGTCGCAACGCAGCGCGACCGCATCGTGCCCGACGACGAACGCCTCATTGGGACTCGTGGCGATGACCGCGGTGAGCCACGCGGTGGTGTCGGTCGGGAGCTTCTTCCAGACCTTGCCGTCCCAACGGATTGCGGTTCCGTTTTCGCCCACGGCAAGCACGTTGTTCGGGCTGGTGCCCGAGACGCCGTAGAGCCAGCTACTCGTTCCGGTCGGCACCGTCTTCCAGCTCTTGCCGTCGTAGTGCACGGCGGTGCCGTTGCGGCCCACGGCCACGGCGAAGTTCGCCGACGGGGCATGGACCGACGACAAGACCTCCGTGGTCCCGCTGGCCTGTGCGCTCCAGCGTTTGCCGTCGAAGTGCAAGATGGTGCCCTTGAGCCCCACGGCGAAGACGTTGTCTTTCCCGCTGCCGCCGAGCCCCGAGAGGTAGTCGGTGATGCCGGTGGTCTGAGTCGACCAACCTTTGCCGTCGTGATGCAGGATCACGCCACGGTCGCCCGCGACCCAAGTGTCGTTCTCGGCGGTGCCCCAAGTCGCGAGCAGGCGCACGTTGGTCGGGCTCGGATAGGTCTTCCACTTCCCGCCCACGCGATGGAAGGTGCGGCCACCCGGCGCCACCAAGAGTAGCTCGCCCTGCGCATCGGCCCAGAGCCCGCCGGTCTCTCCGCTGCCGAGTCGACCTTCGTTGGTCCAGACCTTGCCATCGAAGTGCGTCACCTCACCCGAGTCGCCCACGGCGTAGATCGAGTCGGGGGAGGGACCGAAGATCGTCCGCCGCGCCTCTCCACTGGCGGACGGCAGCTGATTCCAGCTCTTGCCGTCGAAATGGAAGATCGGGTCGCTGGGGCTGCCGCCCACGATGATCTGATTCGGACCCGTGCCGAACACGCAGCGGGAATAGGGCGTGGTGGGCAGCTGCTCCGTGCGCCAGCCGTTGCCCTCGTTCTTCACCACGACGCCTTCGCGGCCCACCGCGACCACGAGCTTGCCGCTACCCCAAACTCCTTTTAGCTCGAAGCTGGTTCCCGACGGCTGCTCCGCCCAGGCCTTGCCATCGTAGTGCACGAGCACGCCACCGCCGCCGACGGCGTATACGTCGGTCGGCGAGAGCGCCCAGATCGAGTTGAACTTCTTCTTTACGCCCGTGGGAGCCGACTGCCAGCGCTTCCCGTCGTAGTGCGCGACGCTGCCGTCTTCGGTTGCGGCCCAAATGTCCTCCGGCCCCGTACCGTTGATACTGGTGAACTCCGCGTCGGTCCCGCTCTCTTCCCGGGTCCAGGTCTTTCCGTCGTAGCGCAGGATGGTACCCGCTTTGCCCACGGCCCAACGCGTCGATCCCGCGCCCCACACTGCGTTCAGCACGTTGCCCTGAGGCAGCGGGCTCTCCCAGCAGAAGTCGTCGGACAAGCACAGCGGAGCGCCCGCAGCCAATGGCTCCGGCTCGAGGGTCTTTCCCGGACCGGGCGCGGGCCGGGCGGAAGCCACGGGCGTCGGCGTGCTCGCCGCGACCGAAGCGCTGCTGGCGGGCGCGGGAGCGCGATTGGGCTCGCACCCGAGCGTCGCGCCGACCACGAGAGCGAACACGAGCGTGAAGCGACACTCCGTCATCGGCGGCAGCCTAGCCGAGGGTTCCCTGGCCGGCGATAGATTCGCCGACCAGCGTCGCGCGAGCCTCACGGGGCCCAGAGTTGATGCTTGGGGTCGCCGTGGCACTTGTCGGAGTTGCACGTGGCCTTGTGCTCCTTGTCACTCGGCATGATCTTCTCGCCGAGCTCCGAGCGCATACGTGTCTCCACCGCCAGCCAGTCGGGGGCGGTGGAGCCAGCCAGCGGAATCGAATAGAACCCGTTCGCATCGGTGCAGGTATAGAGAAAGACGTTGGCGTCTCGCAGTGCGACCTCGATCTTGGACGCGCCTTTCTTGCCGCCCCACTCCCAGATCATGCCGGCCAGGAGGAACTCTTTGCCCGGACCGGCCGCGCCTCCGGTGGAGTGGCAGCTCAAGCACTCGGTTGCGACGTAGGCCGAGTGATCGGCAGGCGTTGGGTTCGGCGGCACACACGTGCCGTCGTGGACGCTGTGATTGGGAGGCCAGAAATCCGGCGGGCACACTGGACCGCTGGCGCCGCAGCCCGCGACACCGCCCGTGCCGCCGCTGACGCTGCCGCCGGTTCCTCCCAGGCTGCCCCCCGATCCGCCGGTGGTTCCGCCGCTGCCGCCGGTCGTGCCGCCCGATCCGCCAGCGCCGCCCCCGCCCGTCGCGCCCCCCGTGCCGCCACCGCCGGTGCCACCCGCTGGCGTGAGGAATCCCGGGGGCTGCGGATACGTCGAGGACGCGAAGCAGGTCTTGGCGTCGATCTGACCCTCGAGCCACGAGATCACACAGCGATCGCCGCCCGAGTCGAAAGCGTGTCCGCCGGTGTGGCTCTCGGAGTTTCGTCCCTTTCGGATCAAGGTCAGCCGCTCGGGATCTCGACCGCCGTCTTCGAACACCCGTTCGAGGAGCTCGGGCTCGAGGCCGAGCACGGACGCGTAGTTCGCCTCGTGCTCGTCGACCGTGGTGAACGCTCCGCCCGGGACGTTGCTCGACGACAGGCGCATACCCGTCCGGCCGTAGACTCGGAAGTTCCGCTGCGGGTGCCCGTGGCAGTCCAGGGCGCCGCAGCGCGCGACGAGCACGTCGCTCACGCGCCGGAATTCCTCGTCGCTCGGGCCGCGGAACGACTTCTGCTCGCTCGAGACCGAGCAAGCGATGGCGGCGCAGAGCAGCAGCGCTCGCCTCATGGGTCCTCCCACAAGTAGACGCGACCAGCGCGCTTGGAGTTCGCCGGATCCATGTGACAGGCCGCACACGATCTCTCACGGAAGATCGGCGTCTGCATGGCGGTGACTTCGCCCTGATACTCGAGCTTCACCCAGAGCGGGAACTCGAGCTCGAGGGCGCCTTCTTCCAAGAAGAAGTTGCCCACCTGGTTGCTCACGAGCGTCTGGCTCTTGCCGTGGCGGTCGAACAACACCACCCGGGCACCTGGCAGCGGCTCGTCGGAGCTCGCCCGCGCGTAGACGGTCCCGCCGAGATCGAAATACGGACGAGAGAGGCTGCCCTTCTGGTGACACCACGTGCAGGGAAAGCCCGCGCGGTGGTTGGGACCTTCTTCGTATGGCCCCGGGTCGGGCCCGAGCGAACGCGCTCGTTCGGTGAGGACCGGATCCTCACACGCCGTGAGCACGCCCGCGAGGGCGCAGATCGAGAGCAACCGCTTCACTCGAACCTCACCGAAAAGCCTGCCACGCCGAAGCCGCTCCAGCGATGGTCGATGTAGAGCGCGTCCTCGAAGTTCGTGTAGCTCCCCTCGATTTCCAGCGTCATAGACAAGCTGCGGGGGTCGGCTCCACCGACGTCGAAGCGCACGCCCGGCCCCGCCGTCGCGGACCAGAGCGGCCCGAGCTCGCGGTCACCGCTGCGAAACTCGGGCACGCTCACGCTCCCCGTGTTCACGCTGCCGACGTAGGCGCGCTCCCAAAACGACACCCCGGATTGGACGTGGAAGCGCAGGTGAGGCCAGAGGGACCAGCGTCGCGAGAGCTCGAAGGTCCAGCGGAGGTCGGAGCTGCTCGAGCGGAGGCCCCAGCTGTCCAGGTAGGCGCGATCCCACAGCACGAGCGTCGATTGCTCGAAGCGGTGAGCGAGGCGGCCGCTCAGGGCATAGCGCTGCCGGGTCTCCGGCAGCCGTTCCGTCACGCGTGCGGGTAGTCGCAGCGCGTCGACCTCTTCCACGGGCGCGCCCACCGGAACGCGGGGCGCGGTCGCAGCATCGAACAAGGGCAGCCAGCGGTATGGCTTTTCCTGTCGGCCCGATTCCAGTCCGAGATCGAAGCTCGGCGTGAAGACGGTCGCGCGATCCAAGACGAGCTCGACGCGTGCGGAGAGCTCGTGGCGATCGAGTCGCAGGGCGTACACGGAAAATGGAGTGCCTTTGCGCCCCGCGACGTCGTGCTCGAAGGAGTAGCCGAGCGCGAGCACGGCGTTTTTCCTGGCAAGATCCGCGCTGCCCTCCAAGCCGGCCACCCAGGAGACGAAGTCGGGCTCGACCGAGGTCGCGCCCCGCACGCCCACGCCGAGCGCGCGAGGCTTGTAGCGCGCCGCGAGCGCGCCGGCGTGGCGCACCTCGGTCCATCTCGGGCTCGCCGCCGAGACCACGTCGACCGACGCCGCCGACACGACGTCCACGAGGTAGCTCCCGTCCGCGGACCATCCGCTGGTCGGGGCGCGTGCGGACGCTCGCAGGGAAGGCGTGAGCACCGCGACGTGATCCGAATCGAGATAGCCGGCCACCTCGGCGCCCGCGGTCCAGCGCACCGGCGTGGATTGGGCGTGCGCGGCCGTCGTGAAAAAGACGGCGACTGCGGTCGAGCGGAGCAAAGGAAGAGCCACGGGCAGAAACCCGCGGCAGTCTAACGCGAAACCGTCGCTTCGACCGAGGCTTCGAGCTCGAACAAGGTTTCCCCCATCCGAACCTCGGGCCGCTCTCCGCCGCGCGGCCGGAGCTCGGGCGGGAGCAGCACCACGACGGTCGAGCCAAACGCGAAGTGGCCGATGCGCTCTCCGCGCGCGAACTTGCGGCCCACTCGGAACGGCTCTCTTCTCATCCATTGACTGCCCTCGAGGCCGTCGAGGTGGATGCCGCCGATCAAGCTCGCGCCCACCATCACGAGCAGGAACTCGTGACCGCGCCCGTCGCGGAAGCGCAGAGTCGCGCGCTCGTTCCGCTCGTAGACGCGCGGGATGTGACGGAGCGCGTCGGCGTTCTGGGGGAAATACCGGCCCGGGATCCAGCGCACGTCGATGAGCTCGGCGTCCATGGGCGCGTGCACGTGGTGGTAGCCGCGCGGCGTCAGGAAGATCACGGCATGCGCGCCGCCCGCGTAGCGGTCGAGGGAAAGCTGGTGGAGCTTGCCATTCACGACGCGGCTCGGGCTGAGCTCCTGACCCTTCACCCGCAGGGGCTGCGAAGGCTCGAGGCTGCCGAGCGAAACCAAGTTGCCATCGGCCGGTGCGACGAACCCCGGCCCCAGCGGTCGCGCACCCGGACGCAGCCTACGCAGGAAGAAGTCGTCGACGGACTCGTAGCGTCGCGCTTCGAAGTCCCCGAGGTCGATGCCGTCGCGCCGCACCCAATGACGGATGGCGCGGTGCACGGCCCAGCCCGGGCGAGTCGCAGCCGTGAGCCGTGACACACCGCGATTCAAGAGCCGGTGGGGCAAGAAGGCGTAGCTTCGCAGGAAAGCCCGCGTGCGATGCAGGGCGATCATCGCGTGCGCCCTTCGAGCGTGACGCGCTTTGCCAGCACCCAAGAAACGATGCGCGAGCTGCCCGTGCGGCGCTTCCAAATCCAATCGTGGCGCAGCACCAGCGTGCGCGCGGCGGCGCGCTGGAGAACGCTGTCGGCGCCTACGAATGCCAGCGGCGCCACCACCAAGTCGCACGACGCATGCCGCTCGGGGTCGAAGCTCTCGACCCGGAACTCCACGCGGTGCAACGGAAACCCCAGCTTCGAGAGGTGGCGCGTGGCCGTCTCCACGTTGGCGGGCGAGCGGTCGATGACCACGAAGCGGGCTTCCGGCAGGAGCTCGGACAGCACCAGCAGCGAACGCGGGAAGAGGCCGCCACCCACGATGGCGACGCTTCGCGGGGCATGCGACAGGCTCGCGACCAGCGGAGCGGTGGCGCGCCGATGCGCTGCCAGGACGAAGCGTCGAACCGAGGTCGACAAGAGCGCCAGTCGTTCGAGCGCCGCCAGTACGAAACCCTTGAGCTCACCGCGCGACGGAACCAAGCCCGAGAAGCGCAGGTGGGGCGGCAAGCCGCTCGTGGGCAGCGTGAGCTCGCCGCGGCGGGCGGGCAGGCGTGACCAATGTTCGCGCGGCCACTGGTGGTGCTCGGCGTGATGCCCGTCGTTGAACCAGAAGAAGTTGTAGATACGCCCGTAGTAGCTGATACCCCGAGCTTCGCCGCGCACGTGCTCCATGTCCCCCTGCAAACGGCAGAGCCCCATCCCGAGAAGATATCCGGGAAGGTAGGCGCTGACGAAGAGCTTCGGTGCGAAGATCAGGAAGCAAGTCCAGGACAATGCGACGAGCGCCACTTCTTGCCGCAAGAGGCGCCGCGAGGGCCGCGGGCCCGTTGCTGGTTCACCCGCGTGGTGCCAGATGTGTCGCGCCTTCCACAGGCTCTGCGGCACGCCGAGGAGCAGCGTCAACCACAGGTCGAACACGCGATTGGCGCGGCGTGAGAAAAACAGCGGGTTATGCAGGTGGTTGTGCGAAACGGCGTTGGAGCACCAACAGATGCCGACGCCGAAGGCGAGTATCGCGACGAGCGACCCGGAGAGCCGGAAGCTCGCAGCCAGGGCGAACGCGGCCAGGGTGAATGCGCCCTGGAGCAGCGTCACGCCCACCAACCAGGCGTCGCGCGCGGAGTGGCGCCAGACGGACGAACGAGATTTCCGGGCTCCGAGAGGTGCGACTCCAGAGGCCGAGGTCGCGCCCGCGCCGGGCCACCACTCCGCGTGCATCGCCATGGCTCAGCTCCTCCGCCGCCTGAGGAAGAAGGCTGCGCCGAGGGCGCCGAGGGCCCACGCCAGCGAGGACTTGGTCGGCGGAGCTTCGCTCAAGCTGCAGCCGCCGCCGTCGTCGGAGTCGTCGCCACCGGCCTTTCCGCCCGTCGAAGCGCCGCCGCTCGAAGCGCCGCCGCTCGAAGCACCGCCGCTCGAGGCACCGCCGCTCGAAGCGCCGCCGCTCGAGGCACCGCCGCTCGAAGCGCCGCCGCTGCCCGAGCCAGCCGCGCCGCTCGAACCACCACCACCCGACGCGCCACCGCTGCCCGAGCCCGCAGCACCGCCGGTACTCGAGCTGCCGCCCGAGCCACTCGTCCCGCCGCTACCGCCGTCGGTGCCGCCGTCGGGCTGACCGAGCAAGAACTTCTCGATCACCTGACAAGGCGTGAAGCCTTGCAGCACGCCGTTGGCGATCGGGTACTTGTCCGGGTTCTTGGGCGTCGACCCCGAGCTCCGCAGCGTCCCCGTGGGAAGAGTCTGATCACCGAGCCCGACGCACACGTCGTTGCCCTGGCTCGCGTTCTTCTCCACGTCGACCCACTCGTTGATGCAGGTCTTCTCCGAGCCGACTGGGCACTCGTAATAGAGATAGCCGAGCGCGGGCTCCGTGTAGCCCGTGTAGCTGGTCCCCGTGCTCTTGTCGTAGAGCATCGCGGCGCCATGGATCTGGATCTTCGTGGGCGACGTCGAGTTGGGCTCGTACGTCACCTTCTGCACTTTCACCCAGACGCCCGCGGGAGCGCTGGCGAGGGCGCTCGACGCACCCAAGACCACGCCGAGAGCGAGCGTCGCTCCCATCACTTTGCTGAACCTCATTCCTTGAACCTCCATCACGAGAGACAGGGGCTCTTGAGCAACGTCCAGGCCAGCGGAGGATCGTAAGGATTCCAAGCGGGTAGCTCTGGTTGTCACCCGTTCTGGTTACCGGTAACTCGCGGGTCCCCCCGGGGGTGCAGGCACGAGGCGACAGGTCTCCTCGTTGCTGTCGTCTGGAGCCCGCAGCTGGATTGGCGTTACTGACGCAATCCTCGGATTTCCATGGGCGGCACGTGGGTTGCACTCGCCGAATCGTCCGAGGGGTCGAACAGGGTTGGTTCCATGATGCGACGCTCACTCTTCTCCGCGCTCTCTGCTCTCGCTCTGCTCACGTCTTCGGTGGCGCAAGCCCAAAGCGGCGGCTTCGCCCTGGACCGCTACGAACCTTCGGAACGCGGGAGCGATTGGTTCGCGAACGAGTCCCTCGACCTGCGCGGCCACCTGCGGCCGGCGTTCGGGCTGGTCGGAGACTACGGCTACCGGCCGCTGGTGTTCTACGACGCCAACGGCGACGAGCAGGCGGTGGTCGTCGAGCACCAGCTCTTCGTCCACCTCGGCGGCGCGCTCGTGTTGTTCGATCGCTTGCGACTCGGAGCGAACCTTCCCCTGCTGGCCTACAGCAAAGGCGAGTCGCTGAACGTCGCCAACTCTTCGTTCTCGAGCGACAACAAGAGTAGCGTCGGAGATCTCCGGCTCGGTGCCGACGTGCGCTTGGTTGGGGAATACGGTGGTCCGTTCAACTTGGCGTTCGGCGTGCAGGCCTTTGCGCCCATCGGCAGTCAGGACAACTTCGCCAGCGACGGCAAGCTGCGACTGCGTCCGCGCCTGATGGCGGCCGGTGACGTCGGCTCCATCGCCTACGCGGCGCAGGCTGGCTTCAACTACCGCGCGAAGAACGACAACCTAGGCGCCGATGCCTTCGGGAGCGAGATGACGTTCTCCGCGGCCGTCGGTGTGCGCGCTCTGGACAAGAAGCTGATCGTCGGACCCGAAATCTTCGGCTCCACGGTGGTGAGCGACGGCGGGGATGGTGCGTTCAAGAAGCGCACGACGCCCGTCGAAGTGGTGTTCGGCGGAAAATACCGCGTGACCCCGGACTGGCGAGTCGGCGCGGCGGTCGGCCCCGGCCTCACGCGCGGCGTGGGCGCGCCCCAGGTCCGCGTGCTCGCCAGCATCGAGTGGTTCCCCGAGATCGAGAAACCCAAGCAGCCCAGCGATCGAGACAACGACGGGATCTTGGACAGCGAGGACGCGTGCCCGGACGTTTCGGGTGTGCGCACCGACGATCCGAAGACCAACGGCTGTCCGCCCGTGGCGGGCCCGGGCGACCGCGACGGTGACGGTGTCCTCGATCCGGACGACGCCTGCGTCGACGTCCCGGG
The DNA here is from genome assembly GCA_046351435.1 of Polyangiaceae bacterium. Taxonomy (GTDB): domain Bacteria; phylum Myxococcota_A; class Polyangia; order Polyangiales; family Polyangiaceae; genus JADJKB01. Next base: position 67,670 of record JAXLYN010000031.1, on the reverse strand, counting down.
GGTCAAGAGCGACGATCCGAAGAAGAACGGCTGTCCGGCGCCCGGCGATCGCGACGGCGACGGCATCATCGACGAGAAGGACGCCTGCCCCGACGTGAAGGGCGTCGAGAATCCCGACCCGGCCAAGAACGGTTGCCCGCCGCCCAAGGACACCGACGGCGACGGCATCCTCGACCCGGACGATGCTTGTGTGGACAAGCCCGGCCCGTCGGATCCGGATCCCAAGAAGAACGGCTGCCCGAAGGCCGTCATCGAGCACGGTGAGATCAAGATCTTGGAGCAGGTCCAGTTCGCGACCGCCAGCGACAAGATCCTCCCGGCGAGCGACTCCATCCTGAGCGCAGTCTTGAAGATCCTGCAGGATCATCCCGAGATCAGCCTGGTCAGCGTCGAGGGTCACACGGATAACCGGGGCGGGAAGGGGTATAATGACGGGTTGAGCAAGCGCCGCGCGGCGAGCGTCGTCCGCTGGCTAACCGGCAAGGGCATCGAGAAGAAGCGCCTCACGTCCGCCGGCTTCGGTCAGACGAAACCCATCGACTCCAACGACACCGACGAAGGCCGCCAGAAGAACCGCCGCGTCGAGTTCATCATCAAACAGCAGGGCGACAGCGGCTCGACCCAGATCAAGAGCAAGTGACGGAGCAGACGAACATGAAGAAATTCACCTTCTCGAGCTCATTGACGGCGGTCGCACTGGTTCTCGCGAGCACTCAGGCGAGCGCGGCCCCCAAATTGCGGGTCAAAGTCGACCAGAAGGGCGACTTCTTGATGATCGGCAACACGCTGGCCCACGACTGTCGCGCGGTCGTCCCTGCACCAGACGTCGGCACGGTGGGCGCCTGCGGCAACAACACGAATGACTCTGCGCCCGACGTCTACTGGCAGTCGCAGGCGCCGGGGGCCACTCAGGCGCAGGCCAACAACACCATCACCCTCGCCAATGCCCGGAGCACGGCAGTCCTCGCGCTGAAGGCTGGGGCGACGGTCTCGCACGCGTACCTGTATTGGGGCTCGCGCCGCGCGGGCACGACGGCGGACACGTCGGTCACCTTCGACCGGCCGGGTGGCTTCACCTCGACCGTCAACGCCACCGAGAGCTACACCGCGAACGCGGGTGGTGGCGAGGTGTACTACCAGTCCGTCGCCGACGTGACCGCGCTCGTCGCGGCCAACGGAGCCGGCGCCTACCGGGTCTCCGGAGTCGATGGCCTGTCGGTGGTGAACCTCGACCAGGACGTGAACTACTCGGCTTGGTACTTGGTGGTGCTCTACCAGCTCGCGTCGGAGCCGCCGCGCAACCTCACGGTGTTCGACGGCCTGGATCTGGTGACCAACGGCACCTCCCAGTCCGCTTCGCTCTCCGGGTTCTTGGTCCCGACTGCGGGCTTCGACGCCAAACTCGGCGTCGCGACCTTCGAGGGCGACCCGGACGTGAGCGGAGACTCGTTGCGTTTCGGCAAGGCGCCGCTGACCGCCGCCGACAACCTGAGCAACGCCCAGAACCCAGCGGTGAACTTCTTCAACAGCTCTCACTCGTTCTTGGGCGCGCCCGTGTCCACGGTCGGGGATCTGCCGCAGCTGAAAGGCACTCCCGGCAGCATGTCGAGCTTCGACCTCGACGTGGTCGACATCACGGGAGAGGTGGTGGCGGGTCAAACTTCCGCCGACATCCAGGCGACGAGCTCGGGCGACGTGTACCTCCTGGCGGCGTTCGTCACTTCGATCTCCACGTTCAAGCCCGACTTCTCCACGTCGGCCAAGAGCGTGGTCGACGTGAACGGCGGCAGCGTGCTGCCCAACGACGTGTTCGAGTACACCGTCGTGGTAACCAACACGGGCAACGATACCTCCGTCGGTACCGTGCTCACCGACGTGCTCCCGGCCGGCGTGACCTACGTCCCGGGCTCGATCCAAGTGAGCGCCGGCGTGGGCGTCGGGGCCAAGACCGACGCGGCGGGCGACGATCAAGGCGAGTACAACGCCGGCACGAACACCATCACGGTGCGACTCGGAACCGGCGCCACCGCCGCTGCTGGCGGCACCCTGGCCATCAACGAATCGGTGACGGTGAAGTTCAAGGTGAAGCTCAACGCGAGCGCAGCGGGCACCATCGCGAACCAAGCGATCATCACCGCGGGCGGGCAGCAGGGCGCACCGCCCATCCCCACTCCGACCGACGGCAACTCTTCGACGCCCGGCCCCCAGCCGACCGACATCGTGGTCGGCTCCACCGACACGGACAAGGACGGCATCAGCGACTTCGAAGAGGTGGCGAACGGCACCGACCCGAACGACGCCGACAGCGACGACGACGGAGCGCCCGATGGCGGCGAGCCGCAGTGGAACAAGGACACGGACGGCGACGGCCTCATCAACGCTTTGGACCCCGACAGCGACGACGACGGGCTCTACGACGGCACGGAGCTCGGGCTCGGCTGCTCCAGCCCGGGCACGGACGCGACGCTCGGCCACTGCGTCGCCGACGCCGACGCGGGCGCCACCAAGACCGATCCGTTGTTGAAGGACACGGACGGCGGCGGAGCTTCGGACGGCTCGGAAGACGCCAACCTGAACGGCGCGCCGGACACCGGCGAGACCAACCCCGTCTCCGGCAATGGCGCCGACGACACCAGCGTGGTCGACACGGACAAGGACGGCCTCTCGGACGCCGTCGAGAAGTTCCTCGGATCGTCCCCCACCGACTCCCAAAGCGACGACGACGGCCTGTTGGACGGCGCGGAACGGAACCCGAGCGACGACACCGACGGCGATGGCCTCGACAACGTGCTCGATCCCGACAGCGACGACGATGGCCTCTACGACGGCACCGAAAGCGGGCAGAAGTGCGACGATCCGCCGACCAGCGCAGCGGCCAAGCACTGCATCGCCGACGCCGATCCGAGCACGAAGACGTCGCCGGTGATCGCCGACAGCGACGGCGGCGGCGTGATCGACGGCAGCGAAGACGCGAACCGCGACGGCAAGCTCGACCCGGGTGAGACCGACCCCACGTTGGGTCACGGAGCCGACGACGGGACCATCATCGACGCCGACAAGGACGGCCTCTCGGACGCGGTGGAGAAGGCCCTCGGCTCCGACCCCAATGACGCCGACAGCGACGACGACGGCGTGCCCGACGGTGCCGAGCCCAACTACGCCGACGACACCGACGGCGACGGCAAGAAGAACTTGCTCGACGCCGACAGCGACGGCGACGGCTTGTTCGACGGTACGGAGCTCGGCTTGGGTTGCAGCGACCCGGCCACCAACGCTTCGGCAGGCAACTGCAAGGCCGACGCCGACAACGGTGCCACCAAGACGAATCCGCTGGTCGCGGATACCGACAACGGTGGCGTGAGTGACGGCGACGAGGACACGAACAAGAACGGGGCCGTCGATTCCGGTGAACGCGACCCGCTGAACCCGGCCGACGACAACACGGGTACGGGCGGCACCGGCGGTCAGGCGGGCAGCGGCGGTCAGGCCGGCAGCGGCGGTCAGGCCGGAGGCGCGGCCACAGGCGGCGGCGGCAGCGGCGGCACCGGCGCGACGGGTGGCACGGGCACGGGTGGCTCGGCCAGCGGCGGCAAAGCGGGCAACGTCGGAGCTTCTGGCGCACTCGAAGGCGGCGGCTGCAACTGCTCGGTCCCCGGATCTTCCAACGGCAGCGACGCGATGCTCGCCCTCGCAGGCCTCGCCCTCGTTGCCGGCGCGCGCCGCCGCCGGCGCTGAGCGCGACGGTCATGGGCGAAGGCGGCTCGCTCTTCGGGTACGAGTCAGCCTTCGCCCAAGGGCGCGTCGGCGCCCTTCAGGTGGTGGCGTTGCAGAAGCTTGATGAGATAGCTGCGGTCCATCTTCGCGCGCCGCGCGGCTTCACTCACGTTGCCGTTGGCGGCCGCAATCAGGCGCGTGAGGTACTTCTGTTCGAAGCGATGAAGCACGGCGTTTCGCGCATCTTTGTACGGCATCGAGAGGTGAGCGTCGTCGGATGGTTCCGCGTCGCTCGGTTCCGATCGGAAGAGCTCGGGCGACTCACCCATGGCCACGGTGGCCTCGACCCAGTTCCGAAGCTCACGGACGTTGCCCGGCCAGCGGTGGGTCTTGAGCTCGTCCAGCGCTTCGGCGGATACGACGGATTCCATGGGGCCTTCGTGCCCGCACTCGAGCAAGAAGTGCCGAACCAGGAGCGGAATGTCCTCGGGGCGTTCGCGGAGCGGCGGCAGCCGCACCTCGACCACCGCCAAGCGGTGATAGAGGTCCAAGCGGAAGCTGCCGGCGTTGACCTCGGCACGCAGGTCCCGGTTGGTCGCGGCCACCACGCGCACGTCCACCGCAATGTCGGTCTGCCCGCCCACGCGGCGGAACTTGCGGCGCTCGAGGGCTCCGAGGAGTTGGGGCTGAAGCTCCGGGGGCAGCTCGCCGATCTCGTCGAGGAACAGCGTGCCGCCGTGGGCGCGTTCGAACGCGCCCGCGTGCATGCGATCGGCTCCGGTGAATGCGCCGCGTTCGTGACCGAAGAGCTCGCTCATCACCACCCCCGGCGCGAGGGCACCGCAGTCGACTACGACGAGGGGCGCGTTCTTGCGCGGACTGTGTTCGTGCAGAGCGCGGGCGACGAGCTCTTTCCCGGTGCCCGACTCTCCGATCAAGAGGACCGGCACGTTGACGGTGGCTACCCGAGCGACCTGCGCCATCAGGCGGCGCATGGCGGGCGTCGCTCCCAGGAGGTCCGAGAGCCGATCGCTCTCGTGCAGCGCGATGGTGCTCCCCGCCCCGTCGAAGACGCGGAGCAAGGTCCGTCCGAGCTGGAGCTGGGTCTCGGGCGGCACGATGCCCTGGCCGATCTGCACGCCGCCGACGAAGGTCCCGTTGGTGGAGCCGAGATCGGTGACGCTCACGCCGCCGTCGGTGCGCGCGAGCTCGAGGTGGAAACGCGACACGGTCGGGTCCGTCAGCAAGAGGACGTTGCCGTTGGCCGAGCCGATGGTCAGACGCTCCGTGTCCGCTTCCGCCCGCTTGCCCGCGTCCGGGCCCGCCATCACTTCGATGGAAAGCGTGCGTACCGCGACCCGCGCTTCGCCCAGGGACAGCGGCGACGTTGCGATCGATGGCACGGCGCGGTTATACCACGGCGCCGTCGTTCGCCCGCGCCGGTCAGCGGGCCGAGAAAGCACAGCGCGCCGTGAAGTCCCGGAGGTCGTTTTGGGTGCACTTGGCGCTCGCGTGCGTCGCCCGTAGCGTCCATGCAGATCCCGAGGTCGCGCTGGACCGCCTCGAACCTGCTCCGGCTGGCGACGTTTTGATCGCTACGCCCGACTTCGACGCGAAAGGGCATCGTGAGCTCGATGTCTCCCTACTCCTCAACTACGCACACGAGCCGCTCGCGCTGAACCTCGAGCGAACGGACGGCACCTCCCAGCGCACGGTTCTCGTGGACCACGAACTCTTGGCGCACCTCGGCGCCGCGTTCGTCCTCTCGAACGCGGTCGTCTTCGACGCTGCGCTGCCCGCCGTCTTGAGCCAAGGGGGCGACGAGGGACGCGCGGGCAAGGTGACGCTGGGCAATCCCAAGGGCGCGGACGTTGGAGACCTTCGTTTGGGCGCCCGGCTCGCGCTCCTCGAACAGAAGGGCTTCGTGCCGGGTGCGGCCTTCACGACGCAGCTCTGGTTTCCCACGGCGACGGGCGTCTACGCCGGTTCGCGGAACGTGCGGGCCAGTGCGGGCGTCGCGTTCGGCACCGACTACTCGCGCTTCCTGTGGCGGCTGCACGTGGGGGCGCGTTACCGCGAGGCTTCGGGCGTGTATGCGGGAACCTTCGGCAGCGAGGCGTTTTCGTCGTTCGGACTCGGCTATCGCGTGGGCAAGGCCACGTTCGGTGGTGAGCTCCTCGCCGCCACTTCGATGGACGCGACCGCCGGTTGGTTCGGCGGCAACACGTCGCACCTCGAAGCGCTGCTCTCCGCCAGTTACGAGCTCGGCCCGGTACGCGCGCTCGTTGCCGGAGGCCCAGGCCTCACGCGTGGAGCCGGCACGCCCGCGTACCGGGTCTTGCTCGGCGTGAACGGAAGCTTCGAGCTCGGCCCGAGCGGCAAAGGCGGCGCGGGCAGCGACCGACCGACGGCTGCCAAGGAGCCAGCGCCGCCGTCGGACGGCAGTGCGTCTGGGTCCCACGTGGCGCCGTCCGACCGCGATCGCGATGGCTTGCCCGACGCTGTGGATCAGTGTCCCGACGAGCCGGGTGAGCCCGACGCGGCGCGGCCGGGCTGTCCTCCCGATCGCGATGGCGACGGCATCGCCGACGCGGTCGACCATTGTCCCGACGAGCCCGGGGTGAAGAGCGCGGATCCGACCCGCCACGGCTGCCCGCCCGATCGCGACGAAGACGGCATCGCCGACGCGCTCGACGCGTGTCCGGAGGAGAAGGGCGAGAAGACCAGCGATCCCAAGACCAACGGCTGCCCGACTGCGGTGCGCGTCGTCGGAAAACAGATCGTGATCATGGAGCAGGTGAACTTCGCCACCGGTAGCGACGTGCTGGTGAGCGAGAGCTTCCGCGTCCTCCAACAGGTCGCTGGTGTGTTGGGGGATCACCCCGAAATCGCGCGCCTGGCCGTGGACGGTCACACCGACAACGTCGGCCAGGACAAGGCCAATCTCGCGCTGTCGCGCCGGCGTGCCATCGCCGTCGTGCGTTGGCTGGTCGAGCACGGAGTCGACGAACGCCGGCTGGAAGCTCGAGGCTTCGGGGCGCGGCAACCCATCGCCGAGGTGAACACCAAAGAAGGGCGCGCGAAGAACCGCCGCGTCGAGTTCCAGGTCTTGAAGAAGACGGATCAGGGAGCCCGCGGTTGGAAGGACGGACCCATCGATGAGTGAGCGCGGGCTCCGCGTGCCCATTCGCGTCCAGGCCGCGCTGCTCCTCGTGGCCATCGCCGCCGTTCCAGCGGTGGTGGTCGCGAGCCGCCTCATCCACATCAACCGCGACGCCGTCGAGACCAGCGAGCGTCACTTGCAAGCGTCCGTGCTGGCCGAAATCGCGTCCACCGTGCGAGCACGCCTGCGCGCAGTGGAGGCCGACGCGCGGGCGGTCTCTCAAGCCATCACCCTGATCGCGGCGCGTGCGGACGCCGGTCCCGTCGGTGAAGACACGATCCGCGCCATCGTCGCCACACGTCCGCAGATCATCGCAGCTCGCCTGGAGATCCCCGACGCTGGCGTGGACATGGTGGTGAAGCAGCGCGGCGCGGACCAGAGCGATGCGCCGCGCTCGAGCATCGAGCTCAGAAGACTCGCCGACGAACGCGGTGTGTCATTCATGATGACGGGTCAGAGCACGGCTTCCGTCGTCGTCCCGGTAGCCAAGAGCGATCCGGCGGGCAAGAGCGGCTATCTGACCGTGCGCGCAGACTTGGCATCGCTCGACCCCGACCTCGAGGATTTTGCCGGGACGCGTTTCTCGCGCGGAGCCGTCACGTTGCTCGTCGCCGACAACGCCCGCATTCGGGTCGCCGCCTACGGGGACGCCGCGCCCGCCGCCGGCGCGGACATCTCGAGTCTGCCCGTGTGGGGCATGGTTCCCCGGGGAGCGAGCTGGAACAGCCGGGTTGCGGTCGTGAGTGGCTTCGAAGAGCGAGGAGCCCCGCAAGTCGGCGGCGTCGAGAGCATCGAGGAGCTCGGCTGGGCCGTGGCGCTGTGGCGCCCCGAGAGCGTCGCTTACGCCACCGTGCACGAGATGGAGAGGCAGAGCCGTTGGGTGGTGGGGCTCGCGCTCTTGGCCGCCGTGGTGCTCGGCCTGGTGGCAGGAGATCGCATCACGCGGCCCGGCTGGCCGCGAGCGTCGGCCAGATGGCGAAGGACCTCGAGGAGAGCGAAGTCGAGATTGCGAAGGAGGCGAAGCTCCGTGGCGATCTCAGCCGGTTCATGAGCAAGGACCTGGTCGACGCCATCGTTCGGGGGGACCATCCGCTGGCGCTCGGCGGGCGGCGCGCCGAGATCTCCGTACTCTTCGCCGACGTGGTGGCGTTCACGCCGCTCGCCGAGAGCCGACCGGCAGAAGACGTCGTCGGCCTCCTGAACGAGCTCTTCTCGATGCTGAGCGAGGTCGTGTTCAGGCACGAAGGCACGGTCGACAAGTTCATCGGCGACTGCATCATGGCGGTGTGGGGCGCCCCGACCGAGCAGCCCGATCACGCGCGGCGCGCGCTGCTCGCGGCGGAGGACATGTTGCGATTCCTCGAGAGCGCGAATCAGGTCTGGTCGGAAAAGCTGGGGGTCGAGATCCGACTCGCCATCGGCGTGAACTCCGGTGAGGCCATCGTGGGCAACATCGGCTCGGACAAGCGCATGGAGTACACCGTCGTGGGTGACGTGGTGAACGTCGCGGCCCGGCTCGAGGCCGTGGCGAAGCCCAACCAGATTCTGGTTGCCGAGCGCACCGAGGCCCTCGCTGGCGCAGGCTTCGTGCTGCATTCGCTCGGGCCCCACAAGCTCACGGGCCGCAAGACCGAGACCACGGTCTTCGAGCTCAGATTGGATGGCGGCGATGCGTGAGCGAACCCTGCCCCTCGGGCTGGCGGTGCTGATGTTGGGTGCGGTGCTCGCGAGCCGCGCGCGTGCCGACGACGCAGTCACTCCGGGCTACCCGGAGAAGGTTCTGCACTGGACCACCAAGAACGGGGAGACCTGCGACGACGTGGCCACCGCGCTCTACGGCGCGGCCAAACATCGCGCGCTGCTCGAGCGCTACAACTCGGTGAGCTGCCAAGCCGGAAGGAAGCTGCCCGATGGCATGACGTTGGTGGTCCCCGCCAAGGTGACCGATCTGCCGAGCGCGCACCTGCGCTCGCTCCACCCCGACGTGAAGGCTCGACCGCCGGGGGGCGCCTGGCAGCCGGCGCAGTCCGGCATGTCCCTCTACAGGAATCACAGCGTCAACACGCTGGAGAAGGCCCGCGCCGACATCCTGTTCATCGATCGCACCCGCGTCGTGCTCGCCGAGCACACGCTCGTCATCATCTACGGCACTGCGAGGAACACGGCGGTCTCCAAGACTCCTCCGACCGTCGAGCTCGACAGCGGCGAGCTCCAGGCAGGCCTGGCGGCGCTCCGTGGAAAGCCTCTCGACGTTGCGACGCAAGGTGGGCGCGTCACCGCCAAGTCGCGAGACACGGCCGTCCGCGCCAAGAACAAGCGCGCGACCGTGAGCGTCTTCGACGGAAGCGCCAGCGTGGCCAGCGCCAACAAGAAGGTCGAGGTGCCCACGAACCACGGCACCGCGTTCGTGGAGAACCGCGCCCCCGAACCGCCGCGACCTCTGCCGCCCGGGCCCAAGTGGCTGGCTTCGACCTCGTCCGGGACGCTCCTCGCCCCGCCCGGCGCCTCGCTCATCGCCGCGGGTTGGGAGGGCGTGGCGAAGGCGCGCATCTACCGCGTGGAGTTGGCGAAAGACGCGGGGTTCACCGAGCTCCTCGCGCGTGAAGAGGTGCCCGCCGACGTCCACGCGTTCCGCGCCGAGCGGTTGCCGCCCGGCTCCTACTTCATGCGCGTGCGTGCCGTGGACGAAGACGACTTCTTGGGCATCAGCTCGGAAGTGAAGAACGTGGTCTTGGCCGAGGCGCGGGTCGAAGGCAGTCGCGCCGAGATCACCGGCAACGTCATCGAGCTCAGCCCCTACGGGCAGCTCTCACTGGCTGGCTTCGAGGGACTCGAGCTCGCCATCGACGATGGGGCCTTCGGCAAGATCCCGGGTTCGATCGATCTGCTGCGGCTCGCGCCCAAGAGCATCCGTCTGCGCATGCGCGGCAGCCCGGCGGCTTCGACCTACTCGCTCGCCTACAAGGAGCCTCGCGTGACCGCGCAGGCGAGCTTCGACACGGAAGCGTCCGTCGTGCGCGTTCGCGCGCGCATCGACGACGCCCGGGGCGTGGACGTCGCCAAGCGCATGGCGCCGGCGGCGCGCATTGCCACCGGAGGCTCGGTGAAACGCATGGCCTTGCGCGCCGACGGGGGCGACTGGGTCGCCGAGCTCGCCGGCGTCTCGGAGTCGCCCGCGGCGGTGCAGATCGTCGACGTGCGCGGCAAGGTGCTCGCCGAGGCGGTGGCGCGTCGGCCCGAAGTGGAGGCCCCGAAGGCGGCCGCTCCACCGCGTCGCACGCCCGGTCCGAGCGCTCCTTTGGTTCAGCCGAGCCCGTTTTCCAACGTGACGCCCTGGGCTCCGATCCCGGCCGACTCGGCGGCTATCGGAGTCACGACCTATGTCGAAGACGGCCACACGGGCGCGCTGCTCGCGGCGCGAGCCAGCGGTTCGCTCGGGAGCTTCGGCTTCGACGGCCTGGTCGCGAGCCGTGAGCTCGACGGGCCCCCGGCCGATGGCAGCGGCTTCTTGCGTTTGCGGTGGCGTCCCATGCAGAAGCGAGACTTCGAGCTCGGTCCCGCTGCGGAAGTGGGCTTCCCGCTCTCGCGCACCAGCGCGCCGACCCGCGTGGGGCTCGGCTTGGGAGCCGGCGGTTTCTTGGGTGAGCTCGACTACCTCGCCAACATCGGAGGGCGCGCTCCTGTGGCCAGCAGCGGCGGGCGCATCGTGACGCCAGACGCCCAGGCCTACTTGCTGGGCAGCCTCGGCTATCGCGTCGCCCCTTGGCTTCACCCCTACGCTTCGCTCGACGCCCACGCCGCCCTCGATCCCGCCGACGATGCTTGGGTCATGCGCGGTGGTCTCACGTTGGGGGCGGAGATTGGCAACGAGCTCTTCGGTGGCTTGGCGCTCCGGGCCAGCGCCTGGGACGAAGACGGAGGGTGGCTGATGGGACAGCTCACGCTCGGGCTCCGCGCGCGGTGAGGGGATGGCGGACGAGCGAGACAAGCCTGGCTTCGCTCCTTTGCCGGCGGGCCGACGTCTGGCCCAAGAGGCCGAGACGCTGCTCTCGTCTACCGCGGACGCTGCCCCGCACTCGTTCGCAGTGGGCAGCGTGATCGGGCAGAAATACCGCCTGACCCGCTTTCTCGGTCAGGGCGGCATGGGCACCGTCTGGGTCGCCGAGCAGACGGACCTGGGTGTGCCGGTCGCCGTCAAGGTGATGCACCGGCACGTTGCGGCTCAGGGCGAATACGTCGAGCGCTTCCGTCGCGAAGCACGGGCCGCACTCCTGCTCAGTCACCCCAACGTGGTGCGCGTGCTCGACTTCGGGCAGCACGAAGAGACGTTCTACATCGTGATGGAGTTCATCGCCGGGAAGGCGCTGGACGAATGGCTTGCCGAGCACTCCGGCCTGCCCCCCATCGCGGAAGTCGTACCGATCTGCGTTGGCGTGCTGGACGCGCTGGAAGCTGCGCACCGTCACGGCATCGTGCACCGCGACCTCAAACCCGAGAACGTGATCCTGTCCGAAGATGCTCAGGGGCGCAGAGTCGCCAAGGTCGTCGACTTCGGGCTCGCGCACGTCGAAGATCCGACGAAGGTCGCACCGACGCTCACGCGAAAAGACATGGTGGCGGGCACGCCGGCGTACATGAGCCCGGAGCAGAGCCGCTCGCTCGCCGTGGGTCCGAGCACGGATCTCTACGCCTTCGGTTGCCTCCTCACGGAACTGCTCCAGGGCCGACCGCCTTTCGAGGCCCCGAGCCCCATCGAGACGATTTCGCAGCACCTGTTCCTGCCGCCGCCGCCCCTCGAACGACCGGAAGGCGCCGAGCCCGTACCGCCGCTGCTCGAGCGCTTGCGACTCGAGCTCCTGGCGAAACATCCACACCAGCGTCCGGCCGACGCCGCAACGGCGCGTGCGCGCCTGCTCGAAGCGGTGGACCCTCAAAAGAGCTCCCAGCGATTGCCTTCTCGCAAGGGCGAAGTCGCCGCGGGCGAGCGCGACGCTCGCGTCCCCGAGTGGAACGTCTCGGCGCCGGCCGAGCCCGCCCCGCAGGTGCGCGGTGAACGCGTGACGCTGGTCGGCGCGTCGGACTCGCTCCTTCGCGATCCCACCCTCGCAGCCGGGCTCGCCGCACACGGTTTCCGAGTGGTGAGCGCCGACACCATCGGCGAGGCGCCCGGCACGGATGCTTGGGTGTGCGACGTCGGGAGCGACGTCGAGCTCGCCGCTTCCGAGCTCGCGCGTCCGCATGGGGCAGTTCCGGTCTTGATCGCGGTCTCGGGTCTGGACACCGTCCGCATGCGCCGCTTGATCGAAGCGGGGGCCGCGGACGTGATCGCCCATCCAATCACGCCGGACGTGCTCGCGAAGAAGCTCCGTCGCCTGCTCAGACGTCGCTGAGCGCGTCGGGGGAAACTGGAACTACTGGCACAGCGGGCAGCCGATGGGACAAGTCGGTTGCTGCGGGGTGGGCGTGTGACAAGTGGGCCCGCCGGAGGGTCCCGGTCCGTTCACCTCGCAGCAAAGCTGCCCTTGTTTGCAGAAGTTCGTACCGCAGCAGAACGTGCCGGGTGGAGGATCCGTCGCGATGCTGCACGGGGTCGGCCCGCACACGCCGTTGCAGAACGGCGGGTTTGCCGCGCACACGTTGCTACAGCCGCCGCAGTTGAAGGGGTCGTTGGCCACGTTCACGCATTTCCCCGCGCAACAGGAGAGCCCCTGGGGGCAGCTCGTGGGCCCCGTACAACTCGTGCCTCCACCGCTGCCGCCGGCGCCGCCGCTGCCGCCGGAGCACTTCCAGATCCCGGCCGCCGTACAGCTGCAAGTCACTCCCGGCGCGCCACCTGCCGAAGACGCGCAACCGATGCCTGGCGTGCAACACGGCGTACCGCTCGGACCGCAGGCGTTGGGATCACATCCGCCGGTGCCACCCGCGCCGCCGCTCGTCGTGCATTGCCATCGCAGGTCGCCCATGCACGAGCAGCTCACGTTTCCGCCCGGTGTCGCGAAGCCACAACCCGTACCGACGTCGCAACAGGCCGCGCCCGTCGGTCCGCAGCCCGCCGGATCGCATGCGCCGCCGGAGCCACCGAGGGCTCCTCCTCCTCCGCTCACGTTGCCGCTGCCGCCGGCCCCGCCGAAGACCCCACCCCCGGAGCCTCCCGAGACGCCGCCGCCCGAGCCGCCGCCGCTGCCAGCGGCACCGCCGGTACCCTTCGAGTCGTTCGCGGTGGAGCCGCCGCAGCCCAGAGCCAACGCCAGAACGCCCGCTGCCCACCACCGCCTTCGCATGACGTCCGAGCGTACACCCGAAAGCGGTAGCGGCAAGTTTGGGGTCAGCTGGCTTCGCTCTTCTTCTGCAAAGCGTCGCGGATCTCGGTCAAGAGCTCGACCTCTTTCGAGGGCGGCGGAGGCGGCGGCTCTTCCTTCTTCTCTTCCCGCTTCAGCTTGTTCATGGCCTTGATGGCCATGAAGATCGCGAACGCGACGATCAGGAAGTCGAACACGGTCTGCAAGAACACCCCGTACTTCAGTACGACCGCAGGCTTGTCACCGACGGCGTCTTTGAGGGTGACCGCCAGCGACGTGAAATTCACGCCGCCGACCACGACGCCGAGCGCCGGCATCACCAGATCGTTGACGAGCGAGGTGACGATCTTGCCAAAGGCTCCTCCGATGATCACGCCGACGGCCATATCGACCACGTTGCCCTTGACCGCGAACTCTCTGAACTCTTTGAGTATGCTCATCGTCTGACTCCTCGCGCGAGCCCCGCGCCTCTATCCCTCGGCCGGAAGTTCGACGCCAGGGGTTTCTGCTGCGCACGAAGTCACTATGCGCCGGAGCGAAGTCGACTAAACTGCGTGGTCCCATGAGCGCGCACGAGCAAGGCTTCGGCGCAGCGCCGAACGCTCCCTTCTGGCTGGTCTCCGAGCTCCGATCGGTTGGGCTCATTCCTGGGCGCTACGTTTTGGGCCGGGCGGCCGACGCGGACATCCAGCTCGCGGACGACCCGAACGTTTCGCGGCGACACGTTCGTCTCGTGGTGTCGAACGACGCCGTCGAGATCGAAGATCTCGGGAGCAGCAACGGGACGTGGCTCGACGGCAAGCTCGTGCAACATCCTTTGCGCATGCCCGTCGGCGGCAAGCTCCGCGTCGGCGCGGAGGAGTTCGAGCTTCGCCGACTGCGACCGCCGCGACGCCGCCGTCAGAGCGCGACGACCTCGCCCGAGATCCCGCTCGGCCGCTCCGTGGTCGCCGCCGACGACGACGAGACGTCGACGCGCGAGGACACGCCGGTCGACATGGTCTACGACCAAGTGATTGGCCTCTTGGATGCTCGTCGGGTCGACGACGCTCGGCGCTTCGTCGATCCCTTGCTCGGCCTGCTCGAGTTGGGGCACCGCCCGCTCCAGGCTGCGGCGCTGGACCGTGTCGGAATTTTGACGCTGCGCCTGGCCGAGGTGAGCGGCGAGGGGCGCTACGTCGACTGGATCATCAACGAGCACCGCCGGCGCGGTCGGCTGGTCAGCTCGACCACCGCCGAGCTCTTGGAACGCGTGCTCTTTGCCGGGGTCCCCGTCGATGGGCTGGGCCTCGAGAGCTACCTTTCTTTGGTGTCGGAGCTCGGGCTCGCTTCCGGAACGCCCGGCGACGAGCTGGTCCGGCGGATCCGCGGGGCTTCCGCCCAGCGCGGGTTCACCGTCCCGTCTCCGCCGCCCGAAGAGCACTGAGCCTGACTCTCGTCACGCGCTGGGTGGCGACATCCGCGGCAAATGGAGTAGCGTGCGGCCGCTTCGTTACGACGCAGACGGAAAGGAACATCAAATGAAGAAGCGAGCACTGGGGGCCCTTCTGGTCGCGACGGCCGGTGTTTGGACGACGGCTGCCCACGCACAGGCTGACGGCAGTGCGTCCGGCTCCGCCTCGACCGGTGAAGGCGTGAACCTGACCACGACCGAAGAGCACGCGGAGGACAACTACATCGAGCTCGGGCTGTTCGGTGGAGCGATGTTTCCGAGCAAGGATCACAACTTCGAAGACGCCGACACCGAGGCCGGCAAGAAGCCGCACCTGAAGCTGAAGAGCGTCGCGCCCGAAATCGGGCTCCGGGTGGGTTACTACCCGCTGCGCTTCGTGGGTCTCGAGCTCGAGGGCGCGTTCATGCCCACGAAGGACGAAGACGGTGGCAAGGCCAACATGTCCGCCATCCGCGGACACCTGGTGGGGCAGGCTCCGCTCGGCGCGGTGACCCCGTTCGCTCTCGTCGGCTTCGGCACCCTGGGTGCCAACAGCGACTCCATGGGCAACGATCAGGATCCGGCGTTCCACTTCGGTGTCGGTGCGAAGGTGCCCATCACCAAGTCGCTCGGCATTCGACTCGACCTTCGCGACACGATGACCCAGAAGGACGACGGCGCGGACGGCGACCAGACGCACCACCCCGAGGTGCTGCTCGGGTTGAGCTACACGCTCGGCCTCAGCAAGAAAGAGGCGCCGCCGCCTGCACCCAAAGACACGGATGGCGACGGCTTCAACGATCCGGACGACAAGTGCCCGACCGTGGCTGGCGTCGCGCCCGATGGCTGCCCGGTGGCGGACTCCGACAAGGATGGTTTCGCCGATCCCCAGGACAAGTGCCCGACCGAGCCCGGCATCGCGCCCGACGGCTGCCCCGACAAGGATCCGGACAAGGACGGCATCCTCGATCCGGAAGACAAGTGTCCCAACGAGGCCGGCGTCGCGCCCGATGGTTGCCCGGACAAGGATCCGGACAAGGACGGCGTGCTCGACCCCAACGACAAGTGTCCCAAGGAACCGGAGACCAAGAACGGCTTCCAGGACGAAGATGGCTGTCCGGACGAGATCCCGGCCGAGGTGAAGAAGTTCACCGGCGTGATCGAAGGCATCGAGTTCGACACGGGCAAGGCCACGATTCGCCCGAAGTCCAAGCCCACGTTGGACGCCGCCGTGAAGGTGCTGACCGACTATCCCACGCTGAAGCTCGAGATCAGCGGCCACACCGACAACGTCGGCAAGGACGAGAAGAACATCAAGCTCTCGGAAGACCGCGCCGAGTCCGTGAAGAAGTACTTCACCGACAAGGGCGTCGAAGCCTCTCGCATCCAGACGCGCGGCGCGGGTCCCAAGGAGCCCATCGCGGACAACAAGACCGCGGCTGGCAAGCAGAAGAATCGCCGCATCGAGTTCAAGCTGATCACTCAGTGAGCTCGCGGTGAGCGGATCGGCGGGCGCGCGCAGGGAGCGGGCGCCCGCCGAAGCGTTTTGTGGGTTCAGGCCGAAACGCTCGCGGCTCCGGGCTTTCGGTGCCGCTCGAGGTCCAGAGGGCTCGACCCGCCCCCGGTCAGCCGAACGCGCAGGGCCACGAAGGGGAAGTCGTCCCCCAGCACCGCCTGCACCACCTCGGACACCTTCACGGCGCCCGATTGCGTGAAGCGCACGTCGGCCTCGAGGCAGCGCCCGACCCCGACGACGCCGGCCTCGGCCAGAGCGCGCTCGGCATCGGACCCGCCCACGGCGAGGCCGATCACGAAGGCGCGCACGTCCACTTGCTTGCCGACGCCGTCGATCACGCGTCGCACGAGGTGCTCGGGTGCTGCGAGGAACGTCGCGATGCGTTCGTTCAGCCGAGCTTCCTCCACGGCCTGACCGAGGCCGATCACGTAGCTTGCGCCATCCAGGATGCGGTTGATCCCGGGGTCGTTCGGTCCGAGGCGGCATGCCGCTGTGAACGACATCCCGGGCGCGCACGCCTCGTTCAGCTGGCAGAGGAGCTCTTCGGGGCTCGGCGCGTCGATCAACGACACGTCCACCCATTCGGCGAGGCTCGCCACGCCCAGCGACAGCGCGGGGCCGAAGCTCACGACGGGCTTCGGGTGGTATCCAGCCGAATACGCGGTCCGCACACCAGCCCGGCGCACGACCCGCGGCAGCTCTCGCAAGAGATCGAGGTGGCCGAGCAGCGCGAACGGCCCCGTCTTCCGGAACGAGAGCCGCCAGCGTTCGGGCGGTCCACCGGGGCGCAGCGGTCGGAGCGCCTCGGGCCGGAGCTTCTTCTGGTCGGTCGTGGACAGCACCGGCAGGCGTTTGGGCTCGGTCGCTTCCAGCGCGTTCATGTCACGAAGGAAGTCGATGCGCCGTTCGCGCATGCGCGTCAGATCGCAGGCGATGCCGCAGTCGTAGCACACGAGCTTGTGCGTATCGGCACCGGCGTCGGCGACGTTGGTGTGGTGGATGAACGCGCCCTTCACCTTGCCGCACGGCGGGCTCAGGCGACTCTGGAGGCTCTTGCGGTACTCACGCGCCAGAAAGCCGTCTTCGAGCCCGACGTCCAGGTGATCCCAAGGCAGTCGCGCCGTGACCGGCAGGGTCCCGAGGTATTGCTCGACGTCGATGGACTCGTCCGCGAACGCGCGGCGCCAGAGCTCGAGATCGACGCGCCCCTCCCAGCTGTCGAAGCGCGCCCCGCCTCGATAGGCGCGCTCGATCACGCCGCCGAGTCGGCGGTCGCCGCGCGCCAGCGCACCCTCGAGGAAGCTCGAACGCGGATCGTGCAAGCGCAAAGTGAGCCCGCGCACGTCCCGCGCAGCGCTCCGCAGGAGGGCCTGCTTGTGATCGACTTCGTCCCGGCTGTCCATGGCACACCACTGGAACGGCGTGTGGGGCTTCGGCACGTGCACGCTGACGCTCACCGTGACCTTCGGGCGAGCGCCGAGACGTTTCCCGACTCCGAGCGCGTTTTTCCCCACCTCGATGATGCCGAGCACGTCTTCGTCGGTCTCGGTGGGGAGGCCCGAGATGAAGTAGAGCTTCATCTTGTCGAAGCCTCGCGAAAAAACGCGTTGGGCGGTTTCGAGCAATTGCTCTTCGGTGACGTTCTTGTTGATCACGTCCCGCATCCGCTGGGTACCGGCTTCGGGCGCGAAGGTGAGCCCGCTGGCTCGCACCTGGCGCATGTCGTCGAGCAGGTCTTCACCGAGGCCGTAGGCGCGCAGCGACGCGACGCCGAGGCTC
Source organism: Polyangiaceae bacterium (assembly GCA_046351435.1). Taxonomy (GTDB): domain Bacteria; phylum Myxococcota_A; class Polyangia; order Polyangiales; family Polyangiaceae; genus JADJKB01. The sequence goes on along the minus strand of JAXLYN010000031.1, from coordinate 49,767 downwards.
ACGCGTTCGGGCGCGGTCTTCTTCGCCAGGTCGTGGATGAGCGGTGAGATCGCGCTCACGTCCGCGGTGGAGAGCGCGGTCAGGCTGACTTCGTCTTGCCCGCTCTTCTGCAGGGCGCTCTCCACCGTCGCCACCACTTGCTTCGGGTTCCGCTCGCGGACCGGGCGGTAGATCATGCCCGCCTGGCAGAAGCGGCAGCCTTCGGTGCAGCCGCGGGCCACCTCGATGCTCATGCGATCGAAGATGGCCTCGGGGCCTCCCACGGGGCCGTCGTCGGGGAATGGGAACGCGTCGAGGTTCGGTAGGACGCGGCGTTCGATGGGGAACGGGATCTCGAAGGGACGACCGGTCGCGTCGTCGATGCGCGGGCCGGTCACCACCTCCAACCCGGTCGCGGGGTCCAGCGCCGTGGCGTAGAGCGACGGGACGTAGACGCCGCGGAGCCGGGCGAGCTGCACCAAGCGGGCGGTGCGACCCAGCCCCTCGCGCTTGGCGCGCGCCCACGTCAGCGCGATCTCGAGGGCGGCTTCCTCACCGTCGCCGATCAGAAGCGCGTCGAGGAAGTCCGCCATCGGCTCGGCGTGCGTGGCCACCGGACCGCCGGCCAACACCAGCGGAGCCTCGTCGTCGCGATCGCTCGAACGCAGCGCGACCCCGCCGAGATCGAGCATGGTCAGGATGTTCGTGTACGTGAGCTCGTACTGGAGCGAGAAGCCCACCACGTCGAAGCGTGAGAGCGGGGCGGCGCTCTCGAGGGAAACCAACGGGAGCTTTCGGCGATCGAGCTCGCCTTGGAGGTCGAGCCACGGCGTGTAGCAGCGTTCGGCGAGCGTCCTCGGGTCGTCGTTCAGTATCTTGTAGAGGATGCGGAAGCCGAGGTGGCTCATTCCGATGTCGTAGACATCGGGGAACGCGAGGCAGATACGAGCCTCCACGCTCGACCAATCTTTGCGCCGCGAGCCGTGCTCCTGCCCGGTGTAGCGCGTGGGCTTCTCCACCTTCTGGAGAAACTCTGCATATGGGTGGTCGAGGACTCTGCTCAATTTCGCACCGAGGGAACCTGATCTTTTGGCCCGCGCGGCCCGAGCGGAAGCCCGAGAATGCGTAGAGCCTTCGTCGCCGCGTACGGCGCTACGCACGTATCCCCCTGAATTTCAGCTGAATCAAGCGTGTTCGGCTCGCGTCCATCTCGTGTCGTCGCGGCAAACTTTTCGGATCGCGTCGCTTTTCCTTGGGTGATTTGTCGCCCCGGCGACGTATACGGCGGCAGGTCGGTCCAGCCGCTTGCAGCAAATTGGGCCGTTTCGACAGACCGCAGGATGATTTCGCGAAAGTAGCCGGCGCACCGATCCATCGACGACACCATCAACGAAGGCGCCGGAAATCCAAGTATCAGGAGGAACCAGAATGATTCGTCGTATTTCGTCACTTGCCTTGGGCATCGCAGTCACGTTTGCAGCAGCTGGGGCGTTCGCCCAGGAAGAGGGCGGCGACAAGCCGGCCGAGGGCGGCGACAAGCCGGCGGAAGGCGCCGCAGGAGGCGAGGCGAAAGCCGGCGGAGCTGCCGCCGTGTCTACCGATTCCTTGCCGGCCAGCAAGGGCGCGTTCGGCAAGAGCGGGCAGATCGCGATCTCCAGCGACTTCTCCCTCGGGTTCCAGAGCATCTCCATCAAGCCGCCCCAGGGCGATTCGCAGAGCGGAACGGTCATCACGTTCGCTCCCGCACTCGACTACTTCGTCGCGGACAGCATCTCGGTCGGCGGCCAGCTCACCTATCGCTCTTCGAAGATCAAGGACGGCCCCGAGAGCAGCGAAATCGGCATCGGTCCCCGCGTTGGCTACAACCTCGGCCTCGCCGAGAAGATCTCGCTCTGGCCGAAGGTTGGCTTCGAGTACAACATGCAGACGACCAAGGGCGCCACGGGTGGTGAATCCAAGGCCACCACGATGAGCCTCGGCGTCATGGCCCCGGTGCTCTATCACCCGGCGGAGCACTTCTTCATCGGCCTCGGCCCGGTCTTCTCGATGGATCTGTCGAGCAAGGTCAAGCCGGACGGTGCTGACGAAACGGACGGCGCCAAGACCACCGTGATCGGCCTGGACTCGGTCGTCGGCGGCTGGTTCTGATCCACGCGTCCTAGTCCCGAATTGGAAGCGCCGTCCCGCTGGTCGGGGCGGCGCTTTCGATCATTTGAAGGCTGCGCTACGTAGGCGCCATGAGTGCCTGGCTCGAAACGCGCGTGGCTCGGCGTCGCGAGTGGGCCCCGGGTCTCGTGAGTCTCACGCTCGCCGACCCCATGGGCGACTTCGAAGCGGGCCAGTGGGCGAACATCGCCCTCGAAGTCGACGGCGCGCGCGAACGACGCGCCTATTCCTTGGCTTCTCCACCCGGTGCTCCTGCCGAGCTCTATGTCGCGCTGGTTCCCGGTGGACGCTTCACGCCGCGGCTCTTCGGGCTGAACGAGGGCGACGCCATCGAGATCGAACGCCAGCCGCAAGGCTTCTTCACGGCGCGCTGGCTGCCGGAGGCGAAGGACCTGTGGCTCGTGGCGACTGGAACCGGGCTCGCTCCCTACCTTTCCATGTTGCGGAGCGGCGCCCTCGAAAGCTTCGACCGAGTGGTGTTGGTGCATGGCGTGCGGCAGGCTTCGCACTTGGGCTACCGCGAAGAGCTCGAGGCACGCGTGCGACAGAGCGATGGGCACCTGTCCTACGTCCCCGTGGTGAGCCGTGAACCAGATGCTGCCGGCGTGCTCCACGGCCGAATCACCGGGCTCATTGCGAGCGGCGAGCTCGAGCGCGCTGCCGGCATCCAGCTCTCGCCCGATGCGAGCCACCTCATGTTGTGCGGGAACCCGCAGATGATCGAAGAGGCGTCGTCGCTCCTCGCCGAGCGCGGGCTCTTGAAGCACCGCCAGCGGAAGCCCGGCCACGTGACGGTCGAGAGCTATTGGTGAGCGTTCAGGCCGGTCGCCGCGTGCTCGCGATGGAGCTCCACGTGTCGTCGCGCTGGGTGTCGGCGACGCGCACCACCATCACGGTCAAGGTCACGCGTGTCACTCGCGACGTGACGACCAGGCGCGGGCGCCGGTTGGCGTCGTAGGTCTGAAAGACGGCTTCCGAACCCGGCGTTGGCAAGGGGAAGGTGAGCTCGTTGTTTTCGTTCACCTGGCGCTGCCCGCCCACGAGCTGCCCGCCCACGAACGGGTGACGCTTGTCGCTCTGTCCGCTCGCGAGATCGATCACGTCGGTGCAGACCAACGTCGCATCGAGGGCGTACACGCGGTTCTTCGTCCAGATCTCGTAGACCGAAGGCGTGCGTCGCGTCGTGGCAGCGGCGTTGGAGAGCTTGCGCACTTCCACTTCGACCGGCGGTCGCTCCATCGGGCGCGCGGGGCTCGACCCTTCGGGCGTCTGGATCCTCTCGCGCGGAGGCACACCCGCCGCGAGGTCGTAGTTCGCGGGTGGGCCCGCGTGGGTCTTTCCCACGGGTGGACGCGAAGGCTTCTTGCGCGGGCGCGCGTGGCCCGCGGGCGCTTGCTCCTCGACCGTGCGCTCGACCTCCCAATCCGGCGGCACCACGTCGTCGTCGGCCTCGGAGGGCATCTCCCAGCCCTCGGGTGCGCCGACGATGGTCACGGCGTCCGACTCCCAGCCCTGAGGCGTGCCGACCAGCGTCGCCTCGCTCTCGCGCATGGGCATCGTCTTGGTCCTGCCCTTGCGACGATCGCTCACGCTGCCTCCTCCTTCAATCGATGATGATGCCCAAGCTGAACCGGCCCATCAAGTACACGGGGTGCAGGCCGCCGTTCATGTCGGCCAAGGCGCTCGTGTTGCGATCGAGGGAGATCAGGAGCTGCCCGTCGCACCCCGAGGTCTTGGCGTCGGTCTTGGGAGTCGCCGGCGGGTCCGGGTAGCAGCGCTCTTCCTTGTTGAGCTCGACGCCGAGGCCGATGCCTCCCGAAATGGTGAAGAAGCTCCAGCGGGCATGGGAGCCGAAGTACCCGTAGAGGTGGCGTTCGGTGTGTTGGAGCTTGTCGATTTCGCCTTGGTCGTCGTTGGTCCGATACTCGTAGCCGTAGTTCGTCAGGATCACGCGGAGCACGTGCCCCTCGAAGGGCTTTCCCTCCAGCCAGAATCCCGCGCCGAACGAGGCGCCCGCCATGGAGCCGATGCCGTTCGAATGCTGCGTGAGCTCTTGATCCACGCCTCGGAAGTTCATGAGAGGAGGCTGCTCGTCCACGACGAACTTCGGCACCAGCTCGAAGGTCATGAAGTCGAGGAGCTCGACCTCGAGCTCGAGCCCGAGGCGTCCCTGCAAGAGCCAGTTGAACGGATCGACGCGCACCGAGAAGCCGGGGATCTCGAAACCGTCGTCCTGCTTCCGGGGTGGCGGCGGTGGCGGGCCCCCATAGCCGTAGCCTCCTTGGCCGTAGCCCTGCGGAGGGGGCTGTCCGTAGCCGCCCTGCTGTCCGTAACCGGGCTGTCCGTAGCCGCCTTGCTGTCCGTAGCCCGGCTGCCCGTAGCCCTGAGGCGGAGGTTGCTGATAGCCGGGCTGTCCATAGCCCTGCGGCGGGGGCTGCCCGTAGCCGGGCGGCGGCGGTTGCCCACCGTACTGCGCGAAGCTGCTGGGCGAAGCCAAGAATGCCGCGAGGAGCGCGCTCCCCGCAGTCACCAGCGAAAGACGCATGGGGGTCAGTGTAACAGAGAGCGCCCGCTCGGGGAGGTCAGGCGCCCTCCGGGTCTTGTTTCGCGAACTCCTCGAAGGTTTCCACGTCGTGTTTCGAGCCGATTATCAGTGGAACCCGCTGGTGGAGCTCGGTCGGCACGATGTCCAGCACCGACCCCTTGCCGGTCGTCGCACGGCCCCCGGCCGCCTCGAACACGAACGCCATCGGGTTCGCTTCGTAGAGCAAGCGGAGCTTGCCCTTCGGGCTCTTCTTGTCCGCCGGGTACGCGAAGATACCGCCCTTCAGCAGCGTGCGGTGGGCGTCGGCGACCAGAGAGCCCACGTAGCGGTGGGAGTAGGGCCGGCCATCGGCTTTGTTCTCTTGCTTCACGTGGTCGACCCAACGCTTCACGCCAGGCGTCCAACGCGCGGTGTTGCCCTCGTTCACCGAGTAGATGTTGCCGCGGGTCGGGCAGCGGATGTTCTCGTGCGACAGGAAGAACTCACCGGCGCCCGGATCCCAGGTGAAGCCGTGGACGCCCTTGCCCGTGCTGAGCACGAGCACCGTCGACGAGCCGTAGATGACATAGCCCGCTGCAGCGTAGTTTCGTCCACTGACGAGGAAGCTCTCCTCACTCAGCGGCGTCTCCGGCTTCATGCGCAGGATGCCGAAGATGGTTCCGATGGAGACGTCCACGTCGATGTTGCTCGAACCATCGAGCGGGTCCACCACCACGAGGTAGCCGCCGCGCGCTTGGGGGAACAACACGGCGTTGTCGAGCTCTTCGGACGCGACACCCATGCAGTGCCCGCGGCGCTTGAGCACCGCGAGCATCGTCTCGTTGGCGATGATGTCGAGCTTCTGCACGCTCTCGCCTTGCACGTTGGTCTCCCCGGTCCAGCCGAGGACGTCGGCCAGACCAGCGCGCCGCACGCGCCCGGTGATCAACTTGCACGCCAGGCTGATCTGGTTGAGGAGCGAGGTGAACATGCCCGTCGCTCCCGGGACCTGGAACATGCCTTCGAGGATGAACGTCTCGAGCGTTGCGCCTGCCTTGGACGCGTCGGGTGGGCTCCACGAAGGTTGGTTCATCGAGACCTTCTTTCGTCTGTCGTTGAAAGGTGCGCGATAAGGATCTACTTTCCCGGCCCGCGTTCAAGCGGGGCGGTCACGCAATGTCGACCGCGCTGATTTTGCATCCAAGCGCGCGATGCCGCGCGAAGGGGAACAACCACCATGGCCACCGACCGCGTCAAAGAGATCCTTTCCTGGTATGGCTCGGACAACCCGGGCACGAAGACCAACATCGCGCGGCTGCTGAACACGGGTGCACTCGCCGGCACAGGCAAGCTCGTGATTCTGCCCGTCGACCAAGGGTTCGAGCACGGTCCGGTGCGGTCTTTCGCCGTGAACCCCGACGGGCACGACCCGGAGTACCACTTCCGCCTGGCCATCGACTCGGGCTGCAACGCGTACGCGGCACCGCTCGGCTTCCTGGAAGCCGGCGCGGACAAGTTCGCCGGACAAATCCCGCTCATCCTCAAGCTCAACAACAGCGACAGCTTGTCCAAGGTCGAACCCTGCTCGGCCATCACCGGCAGCGTCGACGACGCCCTGCGCCTCGGCTGCGTGGGCATCGGCTACACCATCTACCCCGGCTCGGGCCTGCGCAACGCGATGTACGAGGACTTGAAGGAGCTCACCTACGAAGCCAAGGCCAAGGGCCTGGCCGTGGTCACCTGGGCCTACCCGCGCGGCGAGGGCCTGAGCAAGGACGGCGAGACCGCCTTCGACGTGAGCGCATATGCCGCGCACATCGCCGCCGAGCTCGGCTCGCACCTCATCAAGATCAAGCCCCCGACCGCCCACGTCGAGCAAGCCGAAGCCAAGAAGGCCATCGAAAAGGCCAAGATCCCCCACGCCACCCTGGCCGAGCGGGTCCGCTACTGTGTCCAGGCCGCGTTCGGCGGGCGGCGCATCGTCATTTTCTCGGGCGGCGCTGCCAAGGGCACGGAAGAGGTCCTCGACGAGGTGCGGCAGATCCACGAGGGCGGCGGCTTCGGATCCATCGTGGGGCGCAACGCGTTCCAGCGCCCCCGCGCCGAGGGCATCGAGCTCCTGAAGAAGATCATCGGCGTCTACAAGAGCTGAGCCGAAGCCGAGGCTCGCCCGAAATGTCGGCTTGAACGCCTTCCGCTTGGGGTGGCACTATCGCGCCCCCCAAGCGGCGGTCGGTCCTCCGGCGAAGCCGCTCGTGGGAGAGGAGACCGCGCGCGATGGCTTTGCACATTCAGACCGCTTCGGGAGATCCCACTTCGGCGTCCGTGGATTGGCTCGCCGTGTTCGTGACCGAAGGGGGCCTCGAGAAGCAGAAGGTCGTAGCCGACCTGGATCGCGCGCTCGGTGGCGCTCTGCTCGACCAAGCCAAGCTCGCGGAGTTCAGCGGCAAGCCGGACCAGTGTCTCGACGTGCCGACGCTCGGACGCACCAAGGCCAAGCGCCTCTTGCTCCTCGGCGTCGGCTCGAAGCGCGGCATCGACGCGGCGCGCATGCGAAACACCGTCGCTCACGCCGCGCGCACGGCGCAAGCGGGCAAGGCCAAGAGCCTCGGTGTCGCGCTGCCCAGCGAAGGCGTCGACCTGCGGGTCGTGGCCGAAGGTGTGGGGCTCGGCGTTTACCGTTTCACCAAGTATCTGACGGGCGAGCGCGTGCCCAAGAGCGAGCTCAAAGAAGTGAAGCTCTTCGTCGCGAAGCAAGCGCAGTCCGACAAGAGCGCCATCGAGCTCGGCCTCAAGATCGCCCAGGCCATCTGTCTCACTCGCGACGCGGTCAATGAACCGCCCAACGAGCTCGTGCCCGAGACGCTGGCGCAGATCGCCCGCGGTCTCGCCAAGAAGAACAACCTCGGCATCAAAGTGCTCGACAAGAAGGGCATCGCGGCCGCGGGCATGAAGCTCCACTACGCAGTGGGCCAGGGCAGCGCCAACGAGCCGCGCTTCGTGCACCTCTCGTACGTGCCGAAAAAGGCCAAAAAGAAGATCGTCTTCGTGGGCAAGGGCCTCACCTTCGACTCGGGAGGCCTCTGCATCAAGCCCGCACCCGGCATGGGTGAAATGAAGAGCGACATGGGCGGCGCGGGTGCAGTCCTCGGTCTGATGGCCGCGGTGGCGGCGCTCAAGCCTCAGGTCGAGGTCCACGGCATCATCGGAGCAGCCGAGAACATGCCCGACGGCGCCGCCTATCGCCCGGGAGACATCTTCGGATCCCTCGAAGGCAAGAGCGTCGAGATCGTGAACACCGACGCCGAAGGTCGCCTCGTCCTCGCCGACGCGCTCACCTACGCCAGCCGGCTCTCGCCCGATCTCCTGATCGACGCCGCCACGCTGACCGGCGCTTGCATCGTGGCCCTCGGCAAGACCTGTTCGGCCTTCTACACGGCCGAAGACAAGGTGGCCCGGGAGATGGAAGCTGCCGCGAAAGACGCTGGCGAACAGTTCTGGCGCATGCCGCTCATCGAAGATCTGAAGGATCAACTGAAGAGCGACGTCGCCGACCTGAAGCACGTGGGCGATCGTTGGGGCGGCTCCATCAGCGCCGCTCTGTTCCTCCGCGAGTTCGTGGGCAAGGAAATCGACTGGGTGCACTGCGACATCGCCGGCCCCGTGCTCTATGACGCGGCCAAGGGCGCGTATCCGAAGGGCGCCACCGGTCACCCCGTGTTGACCTTCCTCAAGGTGGTCGAGCACGCCGCGCGCTGAGCGCGAGGTGGCCCGCTTCGGGCTCGCGCTGCTGGTCGGGCTCCTGCTCGCGTCGTGGGCGCCTTCGGCGCCCGCTCACCTGCGTTTTCCCACGGTCAAGGCCGAACGCTTCATCGAGCTCCGGCTGGTCGAGCGCCCCATCCGCATCGGCTATCGCGTCGGCTTCGGCGCGAGCCTGGCCAGCGAGCAACGAAAGCTCGCCGATCGAGACAGCGACTTCAGCGTGAGTGCGAGCGAGGGAAACGCCGCGCTGGACGCTCGCACCGAAGCCCTGCTCCAGAAGCTCCGCGTCTGCATCGGGCGCAGCCTCGAGGAGCTTCGCTGCCGTTCGCTGGAGCGTCGCGATATCGAACGGGTGGAGGCCGAAGGTTGGACCCCCGAGCCGCCGGGCCACCTGCACTTCGCCTGGACCTTCCGCCTCGCCGAGACGGCCCCGGAGATCGGGGCGCTGCGCGTCGAGGATGCTTACGAGGTCGATGGCGTCGAAATCACCGACGTGCAGATCCAGCCTCCCGGCCACACACCGCTGCTCCGCGCGGGTGACGCTCTCTTGCCGGCGGGGGTCGCGGAGCGTTTTTCGTGGGTGGAAGCACGGCGAGAGCCGGGCCCACGCGGCATCGTCGCGACGTGGGCACCACCGCCCAAGACCAACGTCGTCCCGGTCATCGTCCTCGGAATCCTGGTGATCCTCGGGCTCGCTGGCCTTTCGTGGTACCGACGCGTGAAGCCAGACGACGTGTCGCGACGCGCGAGTCGTTGAGGTAGCCTTCGCGGCGATGGCTGCTGCGAAGGCCCAGAAGCTCAGTTCGATCCCCGCGCGGACGAACATGCTTTTGCCCGGTCTGCTCGCCTGGGTGAGCACGGTCGGCGTCCCAGCTTTCGAACGCGGCGTCTCGGCCGTGGCGCGCGTCTCCGCCATCGCTGCGCTGGTCGCCATGGTGGCGGGGCCCATGCTCGAAGCGCGCTCGGCACGCCTCGGGCGGGCGGTGGGCATTCACGCGACGCTCGCCCTCTCCATCGCTACCTGGCTCCTGCTCGGTCCCGTGATCGGCGTACAACACTTGGAGCCCGTCCGCGCGGCCATCGGCGCGGTAGCCTGGGTCCTCTTCGCGTTCGGCTGGGGTGCGGTGCGCGCTCCAGGTGTGCCCGAAGAGGATCCGCGGGCGATCCTCGGTGCGCCGCTACCGGCTCGCAGTCAGCTGCCCTTGGGGAGCACCGCCATCTTCGTCGTCGGTCTGGTCGGGGCCGCCATCCCGCTCTTCACCGCGTGGCGCGTGGCTCGCCCGCACCACGCGCTGCTCTCCCACGCTGCCGCGGTGGTGTGCGCCATCGCCTTGGTTCAAGGAGGCGTGCGGATCGCCGTGGAACGCCAGGACCATCGTCCCATGACCCCACCGACTGCGCGGCTCGGCGCCGCGGTGCGGCCGCTGACGTTGCTCGCCGTCGCGCTGATCCTGCGCTTCGCCTGGTTGCTGGTCGAGTAGAGTAGCACCGTGACTCGCGCCATCGACCTCATCAGCGTGGTGTTGCTCGTGGCAGCCGCTGGCGCATTCGCCATGGGCGTCAACGCCCTGGGCGATCGCCGCGATCTCGACGCGCTGTATTGGCTCGTCGTGGGTGGTCTCACACTTCGGGCGGCAACGGACATGTTGCGACCCAAAGGCGGCTCGCGTTGAGGATGTCGCCGCGGGCTCTCGCTGCGCTGACTCTGTTGGCCGTCGCGTGCGGCGTGGGAAAGGACGCGCCGCACGCCGAGCAGACGACGTTGCCCCCGGGTGTCGTGGCCCGGGTCGCCGACGAAGACATCCCCCAAGAGCTCGTGGAACGCATCGCTCGGGCGCAACGGATCGACGCGCGCGCCGCCCGGGAGCTGGCCATCGAAGACGCGTTGTTCGCGGTCCACGCCCGGAACGTGCTCGCGGGTACGGGCCTGGTCGAGTCTGCGGAGAGGGCGGCGCTCGCTCGCGTCTTACTCGAAGACATTCGCCGCGAGGCCGAGGCTCTGGGACGGCCCACCGACGCCGAGGTCGAAGAGGTCACCGAGCTTCACTGGATCGATTTCGCGCGTCCTCGGCTTTCGCGCACGACCCAGGCCGTGGTGCTCGACCCTGGCGCGACCAAGAGCGAAAAGGCGCGCAAGCTCGCGGAGACCCTGCGCGACAGCGTGCGCGGGGAAACGGATCCCGCGGCCTTCGAGAAGAAGGCCAAGGCCCTCGCCACCGACGGGCTCACGCTCAAGGTCGAGAACCTCCTGCCGGTCGCCGCCGACGGTCGCGTCGCCGACCCGAAAGCTCCCCCCGGCGCGCCGCCCGCGCGCCTCGAGAAGGAGTACGCCGCGGCCGCCGACGCCATCCCCACCGTCGGCGCCCAAAGCGACATCATCGAGACTCGGCACGGGCTGCACGTGATCTTGCTCGTCGATCGCATCCCCGAGCAACGGGTGTCGTTGGATGAGCGGCGCGTGGTGCTCGAGCGCGAAATCATCGATCGACGCGCCAAGAAGCGGCACCTCGAGCTCTTGCAGTCGGTCAACGCTTCGACCCCGGTTCTGCTCGATCGCGCGGCGAACGATCTCTTGAGTCGCGTCCAGGTCGGCAGATGAGTCGGCGGCGGCGCGGACCGGTCGCGCGCGACCAGGACACGACTCCGTTCGGAGCCATCCTGTTGCGCTTGTGCGATGGAACCGGCGCGCTCGGCGCAGCTCTGGTCGACCAAGAGGGCGAAACCGTCGACTACGCCGGCTACGTCGACTCCTACGAGATCCGCGTGGCGGCTGCCGAATGGCGCCTCGTGCTCCGCACGCTCAGCTTCAGCAACATCCGCGCGTGGGCGGCCACGCGGCAGCTCTTCGTGCGCTGCCACCAACGGAGCTTCGCGGCCATTGCCTTGCCCGAGGGCTACGCCATCGTGCTCCAGCTCTCGGCGCGCTGCTTCGGTCTCTCCGAACGAGCCCTCGCCGAGGCCACTCGCGAGCTGTGCGCGGAGGCAGGGCTCGAGCTGCCGCGCGAAGGGCGGGCGGAGCATTGGTCGCGGGTGGAGGTTCGCCCGCTCCCCAACGATCCGCGCAGGCCGGCGGCCGTTTGGGTCGGCTCCACGTGGACTCGGGTGGAAGTGCTAGGGCGCTACGACTCGAAGCAGCTAGCGCGCGGGGAGCTCGGATACCGCGCGCGGTTGGCCTCGGGAGCCGAGATCAACCTCGTGCGCGAGAAGCTCGGCCGATGGTACGCCGAAGACCTCCCGGAGCACTGATTCGTTCAGCGACGCTGGCGATACTTGACGTTGTACTCGGGTCGATAGATCGAGTGGCAGCGCGAGCACGCCGCGATCACGCCGCCCAGCCTGCCTTCGCGGGCTGCGCTCGCGCCGTCGCGCGCGAACTTGCTCCAGTTGTGCCACGCCTTCGGCTCGGGGTTCTTGGCGACGAGCTCGCTCAACCTTCGGTCGAGTTCGCGATAGTCGCGGTGCCCCAGCGCGGTCGCGAGCCGACGGCGCATCCAATGTTGGAGTGGGCACGCGGGCTTGCCCGGCACGCCGCAGGCGTTCGGGGGCGCGCTTTCCGGCGCTCCCTGCGCTTCTCCAGCGACGATCAGAATCGCGCAGACCAGCGTCCAAATTGCGCGCGAAAAAGTCTTGGAATCCATAGGGTTAGAGAAATGCGTCGAATGTGCGACGAAAACCCTTGCACTGAATCGGGCGGTGGTCCATATAGCCGCTCCCCCTGGCGACCCCGCCGGGGCGTTTCCGGATCCCCCGTAGGCCGGAGACACGGGCCGAAAAGCCCAGAGCGCCTGCTCTGGTACCCTTCGGTGAGCTTGGCTGGACGCACCGCGATCGCGGAC
>JAXLYN010000031.1:0-32500 GCA_046351435.1 Polyangiaceae bacterium | reverse complement strand
CCCATCGCATCCTGGGGCTGGAGCAGGTCCCAAGGGTTCGGCTGTTCGCCGATTAAAGCGGTACGCGAGCTGGGTTTAAAACGTCGTGAGACAGTTTGGTCCCTATCTGCCGTGGGCGTAGGACACTTGAGAGGAGCTGCCCATAGTACGAGAGGACCTGGGTGGACGTACCTCTGGTGATCCGGTTGTCACGCCAGTGGCATCGCCGGGTAGCCATGTACGGAACGGATAACCGCTGAAAGCATCTAAGCGGGAAGCCGGCCTCAAGACTAGGTGTCCCTGCCGCAAGGCCCTAAAGGCCCCTCGTAGACTACGAGGTTGATAGGCCGGGTGTGGAAGCGCTGCAAAGCGCGGAGCTAACCGGTCCTAATAGGCCGTGCGGCTTGATCATCTCTCTAAGGCACAATTGTAGTTGGCGCCCGGAGTCCGGGCGACGAGACACGAGCTCGACGAAAGTCGAACCTCGCCTCGTCACGCGAAGCCAAGCGCACGTGTGTGTCGCTCCCTCGAGCCCTCGAGCTCGAGCGTGAGCAGCTGGCTCTTGAACGCAAAAACGCCCAACAGATTCCGGTGGCGATATCGAGGAGGCCACACCCGATCCCATCCCGAACTCGGAAGTTAAGCTCCTCGGAGCCGATGGTACTGCACGGTCCCCGTGTGGGAGAGTAGGACGCTGCCGGGTTAATACCCCAAAGGCCCCAAGTCAGACCGACTTGGGGCCTTTGCTTTTTTGTCCACTCGCGCTCGCTGGCCCGAGCGCGCGAGCGCGGGCTCACCTCGCCGCAGGGTCGGTCGGCTCGTCCGCCTTCTAGTGGCCCGAGCGCAGGCTCGCCTCGCCGGGTCGATCGGCTCGTCCGCCTTCTAGTGGCCCGAGCAGGCTCGCCTCGGCAGGGTCGATCGGCTCGTCCGCCTTCTAGTGGCCCGAGCGCAGGCTCGCCTCGCGCGCCTTTGGCCCGATGATGGGCTCCGGCGCTACGCTGCGCTTGCTTCGCCATGGGCTCCTCCAGTTCCCGCCGTCGTGTCTGGCCGAAGGCGGCCATCACGGTGCTGGTCCTGGTGCTGGCTGGCGTCGGCGTGGGTTTCGGTCCGCTCGTTCGCGCGAAGGCGTCGGCGCAGGCGGCCCGTCGCGGTCTCACCGTCGAGATCGACGCTGTGCGGCCCGGAATGGGGAAGATCGGCTCAAAGGCGTGCGCCTGAGCGCCGCCGAGGTGCCCGCCGTCGAGGTCCGACTCGACTCCATCGAGGTCGGCATCACGGCGACTGCGGCGGTGCGCTTCGTCGCCGTCCACGGTGGCCACGTCGCGGTGCGCGGCACGCTCGACGAGGTCGAACGGCAGGTTCGCGCGTGGCGCGCACGGCAGCCCGAGCCGGCGAAAGGCCCGGCTCAGGACGTGACCTACAGCGCCGAAGGCGTCGGGGTCGAGTGGCGCGGCGCGGACGCGCCCGACGACGAGCAGCGCGTCTGGGGGCTTCGCTACAGCCGTGCAGCCGAGCGCGAGGAGATCCGCGCCGACCTCGCCAGACTCGAGGCCAAAGGCTTCGGGGCAGAGGTAGCGGGCGGCGCGCTGGTGCTCGCGCGCGTCGATGGACGACGGGTCGTGCAGAAGATCACGAGTGACGCACTTCTGCTGCGCGCCGAGCTCGACGAGGGAGCGCTCGCGGAGCAGTCCGCCGCTCCTCCCGCGAAGGCCAAGGACTCGGTCGAGCCCAAGGCGAAGGACGCGCTCGATCCGAGAGGGAAGGCGCCGAAAGGGGCGAAGCGCGCGACCCGAGCGACGGTCGCGGGTGCCCCGGGTGCCGAGGATCCCGCTGCTGGGGCGCCCGACGGAGCGAACGACAAGAAAGCCGGCCGGGACATCGCCGAGCTCATCGACGCCGAGCGCGGGGCGCGCATCCGACGTCGGATCGCGCGCGGGACGGACCTCATCGCGGCGGCGCTGCCCGAGAGCGCTGAGCTCGATCTCGGCGGGCTCCGCGCGGTCCTGTCACGCGGCAGGGAGAACTTGAACGTCGGCCCGGCGCGGCTTCGCGTAGTGCACGCCAAGGAGGCCATCTCGATCTCGCTCCTACCCGCTCCCGACGCCGAGCAGTCGCTGCGCATCTCCCTCGACTTGCCCCTGGCGGCGGACAAGGCCGTGACGGTCAACGTCGACGGCGGGCCGGTGAGCTTGGGTGCCCTCGGCATCCACGAGGGCGACTTCGGTTTCTTGGAGGTGGCGAAGGCTACCCTCGAAGGCAAAGCGACCGCGACATTGTCGGCCGACGGCGGGAACCTCGATCTGTCGGGAAGCGGGAAGCTCGACAACCTGGCACTCGACAAGAAGTGGCTCGCACCGGGCCCGGTCCGCGGCATCAGCCTCGGAGCGCGGGGGCACGCCTCGATCTCGCTCGACGGCACGCGCGTGCGGATCCTCGAAGGGGACCTCGACGTGGGGAAGGTGCGGGCCGAGCTCAAAGGGGAGCTCGAGCAGGGCAAGGACCACAAGAAGATCTACCTCGAAGGCGGGATCCCTCTGGCGTCTTGCCAGTCGTTGTTCGATGCCGCCCCAGCCGGGCTCTTGCCCTTGCTCACGGGCACGAAACTGACCGGGACGTTCGCCTTCACCGGGAAGGTGGATGTCGACACGAGGGTGCCCGACAAGATGATCACGCGCTGGTCGGCCGTGAACGAGTGCCGAGTCATCGCTACCCCCCCCGACGTGGCGCCCTCGCGCTTCGCTCGATCTTGGACGCGAGAAGTGCTCGACGCCACGGGTCGTCCGATGCAGACCCAGAGCGGTCCGGGGACGCCCGGCTGGGTACCGCGAGCTTCCATCTCGAAGCACATGGAGACGGCTGTGTTGATCTGCGAAGACGGCGGGTTCTTCCGTCATCGCGGCTTCGACGAGGAAGCGATTCGGAACTCCATTCGGGAGAACGTGAAGGCCGGCCGGTTCGTGCGCGGCGCCAGCACGATCAGCATGCAGACCGCCAAAAACCTCTACCTTTCGCGCGAAAAGACCCTCTCGCGGAAGCTCCAGGAGGCTCTGCTCACCCATCTCCTCGAGCAGGAGCTGTCGAAGGACCAGATCCTCGAGCTTTACCTGAACGTGATCGAATTCGGGCCCGGCATCTACGGAATCGGGCCGGCCGCGGCGTACTACTTCAATTCCAGCGCGAGCCAGCTGTCGCTGGGCCAATCGCTGTATCTCGCGTCGATCCTGCCCAACCCAAAGCGGCAGTACTTCGGTGCGGACGGCGCGGTGACCCCGGGTTGGTCGGCCTATCTCAAGAAGCTCATGCGGATCGCGCTCAAGATCCATCGCGTCAGCGAGTCGGAGCTCGAAGAGGCGCTCACCGAACAGGTCTGGTTCAAGCGCCCCAATTCGCCCCACGTGGACTCGAGCGAGATGGACCCGGCCGCCGAAGCAGCGGGCCCGCCGCTCGAATCCGAGCAGAGCGTCGAATAGCTTCGACGATGACTCGGGGTCTCACGGCGCGGGGCGCTCGTTCGGCGATCACTTCTGCCCTTCCGCCCGCAGCTTGGCGAAGAAGGCCGTGAGCTTCTGGGCGCACTCGTCGCGTAGAATGCCCGAGCTCACCTCGAATCGATGGTTCAGGCGTGGATCGCTGCCGATGGCGAAAAGCGTGTCGACGGCGCCAGCTTTGGGATCCGGCGCGCCGTAGACCAGGCGCGCGACACGGGCGTTCACCAGCGCACCGGCACACATCGGGCAGGGCTCGAGGGTGGAGTAGACGACGGCGCCTTCGAGCCGCCAGTGACCGACGCGTTCGGCCGCGGCCCGAAGCGCGACCAGCTCGGCGTGGGCCGTAGGGTCCTGGAGGAGCTCGCGTTGGTTGTGGCCCCGCGCGATCAGTATGCCGTCGGCACTGGCGATCACGCACCCGATGGGCACGTCGCCGTGACTCTCCGCGCGCTCCGCCTCGGCCAGAGCCTCGCGCATGAAGCCAAGGTCTAGGGAGTCTGGCGCACCCGGCATGATTCGAACATGCGACCCTCGGTTCCGTAGACCGATGCTCTATCCAGCTGAGCTACGGGTGCTTTTCGGAAGGCGGTTCATAGCACGAAGGAGGCCGTTCTCAACTGACAAATGGGCCGTGTTCGGCCCGGGAATCCAGGAAAAGCCTGCGGGTTTCCTCCAGTGCCCGCGCCGACCCGGGCTTTTGGCGCGGAGCGCGCCATGGCGCGAGGTTCCTCTCGCGACTTCCACGGCGCTAGCCTCGCTGGAGCGTGTCGAGCTCCCCCGTCACCCTCTGCGGCTCTCTGTCACTCCATCCCGTGTCTCTCGGTGCGGCCATGCACAACGCCGCCTACCGAGCGCTGGGTCTCCCTTTCGTCTACGTGCCGTTCCAAGTGAACGAAGACGGGCTCGCTGCAGCCCTCGACGGCATGCGTGCGCTGCACATCCGCGGCTTGGGCGTCTCCATGCCCTTCAAGCTCACGGTCATGCCGCTCCTCGACGAGCTCCATCCTTTGGCGGCGAAGATCGGCGCGGTCAACACCATCGTGAACGAGGCGGGCCGGCTCGTGGGGCACAACACCGACGCCGACGGCGCGGTGCGTGCGCTCGCCGAGGTGACGGCAGTACGCGACCTCCGCGTCCTGGTGATCGGAGCCGGCGGGGCGGCGCGGGCGGTGGTGCACGGGCTCGTGGAAGCGGGCGCGGCGGTCCACTTGGTGAACCGCACGGCTTCGAAGGCCGAAGCGCTCGTGGCCGAAGTGCGGCGATCGCGTGCCGGGCAGCCTTCGCTCGTCGAGCTCAGCGCGGGTGGTCTCGAGGACCTCTCGCGCACCGAACGCTTCGGGGCGGTCGTGAACTGCTCCTCCGCAACCATGAGCGGCTACGGCGAGGAGTTGCCCATCCCCGATGGCGCGCTCCGGCCGGGGTTGATCGTGATGGACATCGTCTACAAGCCGCTCGAGACGGTCTTGGTTCGACGGGCACGTGGGCGTGGCGCCGTGACCGTTCAAGGCGGCCGCATGCTGCTCCACCAGGCGTGTCGGCAGTTCGAGATCTACACGGGTCGAAGCGCCCCTTTCGACGCCATGGCCACTGCCTTGGAGCAGGCGATCGGCCCGTGAGCCAGGGGCCCGCAACGATTTCATAGCCCTCCGGCGTGCCGGACTCGGTTGCCAGGGCGCGCGCGTTTCGTTCTCCGACCGCTTGGCAACTTGCGCTGTGATTCCTGCCAATTAGGCAGTCAGTTCGGGGGCTGGCACGATGGCTGCTAAGAGGAGCGCGGCTTGGTTGCTCGGCGGCGGTGACGTCTCCGAACCCTTAGTGCTTGGTCTCTCGGACGCCCCGGGGATGGGGTGCTGAAAACGTCGGCTTTCTTAACTTTCTATCTTCTTCCTTCCCCTCTTCTTCCTTGGACTGATTCCCGAGCTTGTCATGCTCTCGAACCCGGCGGAGACCCCGCCGGGTTTTTGCTTTTGTGGCTCCGCTGCCTGGACCTCAGCGGTCGCGGGTCTTCGGGAGGCCGAACAAGCCGCCCGTCGGCGATTCGAGGTGGCAGCGTTCGCACAGCTGGACGCCCTGCTCCATGGCGTAGCCCTCGGCGTCGTACACCGCGTAAGACCAGTTCTGGCCGCGACGCTCCATGACGTAGACCGGACCGAGCTGCCCGGTCTGGCCGTCGCGGTGAAACGCCGCGACGAGGGCGCCTTCGGGGACTTCGCTGGTCGGGCCGAGCATGCGATAGGCCTCGCGAGCGCTCTCGGAGACGCGCACCGTCAGGCGGAATCGCCCGTCGCCGTGGCCGCGGGATGCGATGGGCTCCGCGCTCATCCCGGGCCACGCCGAAACTTCGGCGAAACGCGGCCAGCGCGTGCGGGTGTGGGTTCGAGACGGCGCTCGCACCGGAGCTGACGAGGCGGTCGTCGCGGGGCGCTCACCGCTGCACGCGATGACGAGTCCAGCGAGGAGCCATGGAAGCGGACGAGCTGCGCGCAGGCGGAGCGCATGGTACCACGAAGAACCGATGCAGCGCGGAAGCGTCGCCCTCGCCGTGATCGTCGCCGGCTGCAGCGCCCCGGCACTGCCATCGCGCCCCCCGGTCTCGGTGCTGGCGTCCGAGGAAGCCCGCGCCCGCACCGAGCCGAGCGAAGAGACTCTCTCGGGCTCTGCGCGTGGTTGGCTGGGCGTCGAGGTGAGCGTTCCGCCCGACCGCACCGGGGGAGTTCTGGTCCAATCGGTGCTCCACGGATCGCCCGCGGAGCGCGCCGGTCTCCTGCCGGGGGATCGGATGTTGAAGCTCGACGGAGCACTCGTCTCGTCCCCGAGCGATGTGGTGCGCATCGTGAGCTCACGAGACGCGGGCGCACGCGTGGCCATCGTCGTTCGGCGAGCGAACGAAGAGCGGCTGTTGGCCGCCGAGCTCGTCGCTGCTCCCGACGAGACGGGAGTGTTGGGCCTCACGTACGTCGGGCAGCGAGCGCCGAGCCTGGACGGCCTGGAAACCGTGCAGGGCAGCGTCGAGCCCACGAACCGAACCCTCGCCGGCAAAGTCGTAGTGCTCGAGTTCTGGGCCCCGTGGTGCACGGTGTGCCGGTTCTTGGTTCCACGCATGAACGAGTGGCACGCTCGTTACGCGGCGCAGGGAGTCGTGGTCCTCGGTGTCACGATGGACGCGGTGGTTCCAGCTTCCACGGCCGCGAGCCAACTCGGCATCGAGTACCCGGTGGCGTCGGATCACGATGGCAAGACTACGCGTGCGTATCGCGCCCGCGCCATCCCGACGCTCTTCGTCATCGACAAGGCGGGCGTGG
The DNA here is from genome assembly GCA_046351435.1 of Polyangiaceae bacterium. Lineage (GTDB taxonomy): Bacteria > Myxococcota_A > Polyangia > Polyangiales > Polyangiaceae > JADJKB01. The sequence continues at coordinate 25,731 of JAXLYN010000031.1, read as the reverse complement.
TGCGGGACGTCCAGGTCGGCTATTCGGCGGAGCGACTGGCGGAGCTCGAAGCACTGCTCGCTCGGTTGATCGACGAACCGTACGCTCCGTAGCCGTGCAAGGCAGGCTATGCTCCGAAGCGTGTTCCGGGCGCGACAGGTTCGCTGGCGGTTTCTCGGGGGACTCGCCTTCGCTCTTTCGGCGCTCCTCGCCGGTGAGGCCGCGGCGCAGGTCGATGCCCGTGTTCTGAGCCGCGCGCTGCTCTCGCACGCGCCGGAGCGGCCCCTGTCGGTGGTGGTCGAGTTGCCTTCCGGCGCGGCCTCGCCCCCGGGTCTCGTCGCGATCGGGGCGGGTCTGTCGGCCTTTCACGGCAGCGTCGCCGACGTGCTCGCGCTCGCCGAAGCCCACCCCGATTGGAGCTTGTCATGGGCACCGCCGCGGCGCCCCCTGCTCGACGTGGCCGACAAGACCACCCGCGCCGCGATGTACCGCGGGCTCACCGGTCAGAGCGGCAAGGGCGTGGTGGTGGGCGTCGTCGACACCGGATTCGATCCACGCCACGCCGACCTGCGCGACGCGACCGGCAAGTCGCGCGTGGCCTGGGCGCTCGATCTGTCCCGCGAGCCACTCGGTCGGCATCCCGAGCTCGAAGCGGAATACGGCTGCACGGGCGGCGAAGGCTACGCCTGCGCCGTCTACTCGGGCGCCGACCTGGACGAGTTGATCGCGAAAGACTCGGTGCAGTTGCCGCGCGACACGCTGGGGCACGGCACCCACGTGGCGTCGCTCGCGGCTGGCAACGGCCTGTCCCAGTCGCCCGCCGTGTACACGGGCATGGCCCCCGAAGCGACCCTCGTCGGCGTTCGCGTCACGCGAACTGGCGAAGGCGCGATCCTCGATCCCGACGTGCTCTTGGCCACGCGCTTCGTGTTCGAGCGCGCCCAGGAGCTCGGCGCTCCGGCGGTGGTCAACTTGAGCCTCGGGAGCGACTTCGGCGGCCATGACGGCCAAACCGTGCTCGAGCGCGGCCTCGCGTCGTTCGTCGGCAAGAGCTTTCCGGGGCGCGCCATCGTGGTTGCCGCCGGAAACAGCGGCGGCATCTACTCCGGGGAAGAATATCCCGACTACCCACCGCCCTTCGGAATCCATACCGAGGTCCACGTGCCGCGCGCGTCCAGCTTGCGCGTGCCCGTTCTCTCACCGAACCTGAACAAGCCCAGCACCAACGCAACGATCTACATCTGGATCGCAGGTCGTCCAGGCGACGAACTGAGCGTCGGCGTCGACGACCAAGACGGCGAGTGGATCGAACCGCTCGAACCGGGGCGGAGCGCGGCCTACTCGGACAAGGGCATCGAGGTCACGATCCTGAATCAGGTCGGAGGCGATGGCAGCCCCATCCAACCCGGCTCCAACGGGGCCGTGGTGGTGCTCGACGGCACATGGTCCAGCGGCAGCGTGTTCGCCATCCGGCTCGAAGGGCACGGTAGCGCGCGGCTCTGGCTGCAGAGCGAGGGCGACCTGACGCCAGGTGGTTCGAATCCCGGTGCGCTCTTTCCGCGGGCATCCAAAGAGGGAACCATCGGCATCCCCGCCACGGGTGCCGATCTCATTTCCGTGGGCGCGACTTTGAACCGAGTGGCCTGGATCGATCATCAGAAGAAGAAGATCGTCTTGGACCAATTCGGCTCGCTCACGGATCCGAAGGCCGACTCCTCGGCCTACTTCAGCGGTGCGGGGCCGAATTCCCTGGGGCAGATGAAGCCGGATCTCGTGGCGCCGGGGGCGTTCGTGGTCGGCGCCATGTCGGCGCTGGCCGATCCGCGGAAGAACGGTGGCGGCGGGATCTTCGCGGGAGGAGGCGTGTGCAACGCTGCCAGCGACTGCCTCGTGGTGGACGACTTCCACGCCATCTCGAGCGGTACTTCCATGGCGGCCCCCATCGTCTCCGGAGCCGTCGCGCTGCTGTTGGAGCGCGACTCCTCCCTGGACCAATCGGAGCTCCGCACGCTTCTCCAAGCCGGCGCTCGGTCTCTCGACGGAAGCGTGCTTTTGGAGCAGCAGGTGGGGCCCGGTGAGCTGGACCTCGTGGGGACGTTGACGGTCATGGGTTCGGAGAAGTCACCGCTCTCGCAGGTGCCCGACGTGGAAGAGAGCTGGGTCGCGCTGGCATCGTCGTATGCCCACCCCGATCCCGACTGGCCTCTCGAGGGCGTGCTGGAGCTGCGCGCGAGCGACGAGAGCATTGCGGACATCGACCCTTCGCGGTTGAGCCTCAGCGTCGAGGGCGCGCGTCCGACCCGAGCACTCGCGCGAGTGGCGCCCGGCTTGTGGCGCTTCGCGGTGGCGGCCCCGAGTGGCTCCGGTGGCGACACGTTGACCCTCGGCATCCTGCTCGATGGACAGCCGTTCCTGACGCGAAGCGTGCCCATCGCCGTGGACCGTGCGGTCGCTGACGGCGGTGTCGATGCGCGTGGAGGTTGCAGCCAACACCGAGGCGCGCTCGGCGACGCGGGTTGGCCCTGGGCGTTTCCGATCGGATGGTGGCTGAGTCGGAGACGGCGGCGGAGGAACGATGCGCGGTAGCTCGTGCTTGGTTCTCGCGTTCCTGGCCGCGTGCGCCGAACCGCCCGCGTCTCGCACTCCCGAGCCCTCGGCTCCGGCGACGGCCGCCGCGCCGACCAGCGCCCCTTCTCCCATCGCGGTGGTGAATCCACCCGCTCCTCGCCCGAGCGCGACCGAGGCTCGCGCCGACGCGGGCGTCCCTGCGCTCTCCACCCCCAACGCCCTCGCCTCGAAAGCCGACGCGGGCGCCGCAGGCGAGCCCGAGGACGCCAACCTGGATCCACGCACACGAGCGCTGAAACGCGTGGCGCGCGCGGCCCAAGACTGCCACGCGAAGCACGCGGCCGGAGTCAAGGGGCACATCACGTTGCGCATCGCCCCCGACGAGAACGGCGCCGTGAAGAGCGTCAGCGTGCTCAAGAACAAGAGTAGCAGCGAGCTCTCCCGACCCGCTTTCGAGACCTGCGTGCTCGATGCCGTCAAGAAAGAGAGACTCACTCCGGCGCGCGACGACGACGACGAGATCGAGCTGCCGCTGAGTTTCGAACCGAACCCTTGAGTGACCTCAGAGCTTCGTGAGATACACCGTGGCGCCGTGGGGCTCGAACGGCGAGTAGTCCGGATCGAACGGATAGCTGGGTGAGATCCCGCCCAAGTTGGTGCCGACCACCAAGACACCGCGCACACCCTTCAGGTCCGAGAGCGATTGCTGCACCTCCGTGCCACGCTCGACGAAGGGCGCGTAGATCCGCCCGAGCTCCTTGCCCTCGGCGTCGACGTTGACGAGCGTCCACTGGAACGAAACGGGCGACTCCCACTCCGCCTGAAACGCGAGCTCCTTGTCTCCCAGCTCTTGGTCGAGCTCGAGCCACACGTACATCGCGCCATTGGGTTCGATGGGCCTGAGGGACGCCACTCGACGCGGCAGGCTCGACAGCTTGATGGACCAATCGAAACGAGGGCGCCCGAACGTGCCGGTCCACTCGAGCGCCGGCCAGTGTTCGCCGTCATCGCGGCTCCCCAAGAACGCGCGATCCACCGCCAGCCCGGCGAAGAGCATGGCAAGGTCGCGCGGCTTGTCGTCGAGGGAGCGGCGGAGCGCATCGAACACGTCGGGAGCGTTGTCCCAGAGCCAAGCGTTCGGGGGTGTCTTGCCGACGCCGACCGTGAACAGGTCCACCGCCAGCGTTCCCGGTGACGCGCGCCCGCGGCGTGCGTCGAGGTACTCGAAGAAGAGCGCGGCGCCTTCCGCGTTCGTCTCGACCTCCCGCGTCGCGACCGCACGCTCGGGCGTCGACTGGAAGTCGTCGACCGCCTCGAAATCAGCGGAGGTCGGAGGCTCGATGGCCCACCAGAGGTGGGTTGCGAACGCGCGGCGCAGGTGCGGCGTTTCGCCCGGGTCCAGGCCGAGTGCGATGGCTTCGCCCAGGCAGAGCGCGGCCTCGCGTTCGAGGAGTTCCGCGTCGCCCACGACGCAGTGGGCGGAAGCACGATCGAAATGGCCCGTCGCGGTGGCATCGGCGTGGGCTTGGACTCGAGCCCGTCCGCGCGTGAGGTAGAGATCGAGGGCGTCGCTCCCACCGGCGCCCGCGTCGCCCGACGGTCGCGGGTAGCCGAGCACGTCGACCAGGCGGCGATACGCCCGCTCGAGGGCCGAGAGAGCGCGCCTGGCCGCCGCTTCAGAGGCGTCGGGCGCGCGGTGTACGCAAACGGGGGCGCGTGGGGAGCAGCCCGGCGGTTCAGCGTCGGCGGGCCGCGCCCGGCCGTTCGCGGTCGGGGCGCCGGTCGGGAGCCAGGGGTCGCGTGCAAGCGGAGCCTTTTTCGGGATCGCGCCCCCTCCGAACAAGAACGGCCGCTCGCGAGGAGGCTCGGCCCCGATCGACGGCGCGACGAGACTCGAGGCCGCGAACAGCAGCGCGGGCACTGCTCGTCTGCGCGGGTCTCGGCGCACGCCTCCGGGCCTGCGGTCCCTGGATTTGACACGATCTCGCACCGGCGACCTATACTGGCACACCCCGAGCGGGGCTCCTTTCACCACGAGGCAGCATGGCAGTCCCCCGATTCGACCCCTCTCATTCGGTGAAGTTCGACCTGGGTCGCGGATCCGTGCACCTCGAGGGTGCGGGTCCCCGGCTCCTGGTGCCGCCGGATGCGTTGGTCGATCTGTGCCGGCACGCGGGACAAGAATCGCTGGCCGACTTCGGCCGCAAGCTCGGCACCGAGGTCGGGCGCCGGATCGGCGAGCAATGGGGGGACGCCGGACAGAACATCGGGGTCGAGGGCTTCATCGAGCACCTCGGGGGCAACTTGGCGCTCTTGGGGTTTGGCAGCGCATCCCTCGAGCGTTGGGGACGCGCGCTGGTCTTCGTGGTCGAGGGCTCGCCGCTCGGCGCCGCCGGAGACCCACTCCTCGCTGCGATCTTCGAGGGCGCCCTTCAGCGCCTGATGGGGCGCGACGCCCGCGCCGTCGTCCTCGGACGCGACGCCGATCACGTTCGCTTCTTGATCGCAGGTGAGAAAGGCGCGTCGAAGGTGCGCGCGCTTCTCGCCTCGGGCAAAGCATGGGGCGATGCCCTCGCCGCGCTCCACGAAGGAGGTGCGGCGTGATCTCCCCGCAGGATCAGATCGCGAAGCTCGAGCGTCTACTCGAGCGCGTGAAGTCCAACGCGGGCCGAGCGCGCGTCGCGGTTTCGGCAACTCCGGTGAAGGCCGCAGCACCGAGCCTTCCGGAACCGATGCTCGAGCCGATACCGGAGCCGGTGCTCGAGACCGAGCCGCCTCCGCCCGCCGCAGTCGCGCAGCCCGTCGTGGCCGAGATCCCCGCGCCCGAGGTCGAAGAAGAGACCTCGATGGTTCGCGCCATCCCCGTCGACGCCGACGAGGAGGTTTCGGTGGAGATGGGCGAAGCGTCCATCGAAGACGTCGACCTGCTCGAAGACGAGATCGTCGACATCACCGACGCCACCGCGGAAGAGGCACCCACCGCGGTGATCGAAGAGCCTCCTTCCTCGTCTCGCCGCGCCATCGCCGGCACCATGGACGAAGCGCTGAGCGGCGCTGCCGAGTCCGTGGAAATGGACGAGGGTCGGGAAATTCCGCTGAAGACGCCCCCGCCCGAGTCGGGCCCTCAGGCCGCGCCCTTGCCGGCCCAGGCACTTCAGCCGCCGCCCACTCCAGACCTCGACGAGCTCGGTCAACCGGAGCTCGTCTCGGGTACGCAGCCGACGGCGGCACAGCTCGGCTCCACCATCGACCTGCCGACCGGGAGCGAGACGGAGCTCGAGCTCGGTGAACCCGTTGCAGAGGCGCCTCCGGTCCACCTGGTCCGCGAAGAGCCGCTGCGCGTTGCGCCGCCGCCGCCCGCCGAACCCGTGCGCCCCCAAGTGCACGCGCGCCCGCCGCTCGCCCCCGCCACACCTCCGAGCGCGTTTGCGAGTGCGGCTCGCTCGTTCCAGCCTCAGAGTTTCCGCGAGCTGCTCGAAGCATCACTTCGCTTGGGTTCCGATTGAGCATCGAGTGAGAGCAGAGAGCGCACGTCTTCTGCCAGTGCGCGCTCCGGATCCAACCACGTCACGGGTTGGGTTCGAAGCCAGGTACGTTGGCGCCGCGCGAACACCCGCGTGGCCCGCGTGACGGCGTCGAGCAAAGGCTCCCGTTCCAGCGCGCCGGCATTCACGGCTTCGAACACCTGTTTGTATCCGACGGACTGCATGGCCCGCGCCGAGGCGTGGCCTCGCTGCATCAAGCTCTTCACTTCGTCGACCCAACCCAGATCCAGCATCGCCCGTGCGCGCTCGCGAATGCGCATGTCGAGCGCGTCCGGAGCGTGCAGCACCCCGAACAGTCGGTAAGCGTGACGTTCGGTTCGAAACGCATGCTCGGCGTGCCAGCGACTCAGAGGCACGCCGCTCTGCTCGAACACCTCCAGGGCGCGGCTCACGCGCACGAAGTCGTTCTCGTTCAAGCGGGCGGCGCTCTCGGGATCCACTTCGCGGAGGGCGGCATGGAGCGCCGCGCGGCCCTCGCGCTCCGCCGTCTGGCGGTGTCGCTCACGGATTTTGGCGTTGGCTGCCGGCGCTTCGGCGAGTCCGTGGAGCAGCGCTCGCACCCAGAGAAACGTCCCGCCGCACACGATGGGGACGCGCTCGCGGGCGCGAAGTGCTTGCAGAGCGGCGTCGGCGAGCTCCACCCAGCGCGCCGCATCCATGGACTCGTCCGGTTCGACGACGTCGATCAGATGATGCTCGGCCCGCGCGCGTTCGGCCGCGCTCGGCTTGCCGGTGCCGATCTCGAAGTGCCGGTACACCTGCACGCTGTCCGCGCTCACGATCTCGCCGCCGAGGGCTTCGGCGACGCGCACGGCCAGCGCCGTCTTGCCCGACGCGGTGGGCCCCACGAAGACCAGGAGCGGCGAGGCCATCAGCGCCTTCCTACGCGTCGATCCAATTCGCTCCAGGTGGTCGAGGTGACCACCGGTCGCCCGTGGGGACAGTGACCGGCGAAGTCGGCTTCATCCAGCGCGCGGAGCAGCGCGCTCGCTTCGCTGGCGCTGAGCGGGTCACCTGCGCGAATCGAGGCGTGACAGGCCATGGTCGCGAGCGCGAGATCCACCGCGTCGGAGAACCCGCGCCCGCCGCCGCGAGTGACCTCGCTCAGGAGATCGCGCACGAGGCGTTCCGGGCTGGCCTTTTGCAGCAGTTTCGGCACCGCGTGGACGCTCACGGTCTCGGGGCCCCGCACGCGGAGCTCGAGACCCACGGCTGCAATCTCTTCCGCACGCGCCTCGACCAGCTCCGCTTCGGCAGGCGTCACCTCGACGAGCACTGGGAAGAGCAACGCCTGCGACGACACAGCGCTCGTGCGGTAGGCCTTGCGCAGCTTGTCGAACATCACGCGCTCGGCGGCGGCATGTTGGTCGAGCACGTAGAGGCCGTCATCGGCTTCGCACACGAGGTAGGTGTGGCGCACCTGGGCCACGAAGCGCAGGTTCGACCACGCCATTTCGGGACGCGGGCGAATCGGTGCGCGGGCGGAGTCCTGGACGTGGACGAAGGGTTCGGCGGTGCTCGCGTATTGCACGGCGGGCGCTTCGGTCTCGCGCGCTTCGAAGGCAGGCGCGGGGGGTGCGGGCGCGAGGCCCCACGGGTCCGCGCTCGTCGCGGGGGTTTCCTGTACCTCGGGCGCGGGCAGGGGGGCGCGGGCCGGCATGGGAGCGGGGCTCGGCCCGAAGCGTCGCGCGGGCGGAAGCGAGAAGGCTCGCGACAGCTCCTTCGACAAGATCGAGTAGACGGCGTCGTGCACTGCGCGCGGGTCCGCGAAGCGCACTTCGGACTTCTGTGGGTGCACGTTGACGTCCACCAGGACAGCATCGATGTCGAGGTACACGACTCCGCGCGGATATCGACCTCGCTCGAGGACGCTGCCGTACGCCTGCGCGACGGCCAGGGCCAGCGCTCGATCGCGCACCGGTCGGTCGTTGACGAACAGGCGCAAGCCGCCCGCGCCGGCGCGCGCGTGTTCGGGGCGGCCGAGGTACGCCTCCACACGCAAGGGTCCACGCTCGCCGAAACAACGCGCGAGATCGTCTTCCCCCACGACTTGTCGCACGCGCTCTTCGCGTGACGTGACGCGCAGCCATTCGCGAACGGGGCGACCGTCGCGCACGAGCACGAACGTCACGTCCGGCCGGGACAGCGCAGCCGCCTCGACCACGTCGGTGACGTGTCCGGACTCGGTGCCCGTCGAGCGCAGGAACTTGCGGCGCGCCGGTACGTTGTAGAAGAGATCGAGCACCTCGACGGTGGTCCCGGCGGGCACTCCCACGGTGCGCGCCGCCGGAGCCGATCCGCCTTCGATGCTGAGCTCGATGCCCGCGTCCTCGTCGCGCGTGCGAGTCGTCACCCGAAAGCGGCTGACCGAGGCGATGCTGGGCAGGGCCTCGCCACGAAAGCCGAAGGTCTTCACGTGGCCGAGCTCGGAAAAGCTCGCGATCTTGCTGGTCGCGTGGCGCTCGACGGCGAGCCGAGCATCTTCGTCGCTCATTCCGCTGCCGTCGTCGCTCACGCGGATCCGGCCGACTCCGCCCGCTTCGATGGTCACGTCGCAGCGCGAGGCTCCGGCATCCAGCGCGTTCTCCAAGAGCTCCTTCACCGCGCTCGACGGGCGCTCGACGACTTCACCCGCCGCGATTTGGTTCGCGAGCTCGGTCGGGAGGATGCGAACGTTCCCCACGCTCCCCTTCAGCTTTCTTCGCTGGTGCTCGGCTCGGGTCGCGTCAGGAGCTCGCGCGCCGAGCGGCGCGTCACGGCGAAGGCGCCGAGCCCCAGGACCGCGAGCTGGATCCCCAGCCGGAAGCGGAAGGTCCACCACGACTTGATGCGCACGAGCTTGTCGAAGTCTGCTGGGGCGATTTGCGGAGGGCGCTGCTCGATGCCACTTTGCACGATGGCATCGACCACGCGACCGCGCACCGGTTGGTACAGCGCATACCCCACGATCAAGACGGCCATGTTGGTCAGGATGACCTGGAGCGCGAAGCCAGGAGACGCGCGCCGCGCGAACAGGGCCTTGCTGCTCACGGCCACGAGAATCGCGCCGAGCAATAGGTGTGCGACCCCCACCGGCAACGCCACGCGAGAAACCGAAAGCACGCCGTCGACGAAGGCCCGCGTCAAGAGATCTTGCGCTGCGTCTCCGCGCAGGGTGCCGAACGCCGACGAGAACGGATTCCTCACGATTTCGATGGCCGCAAAGCCTTCGGCCGCCGCCGTCATTCCCATGAGCCACAGGGCCACGAGCGCGATCACCAAGTAGATGGGTCGCTTCTGCGTGGCTTCGTCAGTTTGGCTCATCACCCGAGTGTCCCCGAATCGAAACGTCGAGGTCTTCGCGTAGCACGCCGGCGGGCGCAGCGCGACTCCTCCGCCGGCCTCACAACATGCCCGCGCGACGCGCGGCTTCCTCGATGCCACCGCCAGACTCCGAATCGGCGTCCAACGTTTCGTGCGCGACCTCTCTCACCGCGTCCGGGGCCTGGCCCATGGCGTAGCTGCGCCCAGCGGTCTCGAGCATGGAGATGTCGTTCACCCAGTCCCCCACCGCCACCGTCTCCTCCACCGAAACGCCATAGTGCGCCGCGATGGCTGCGAGGGCGGTGGCTTTGGTGACGCCTGCCGCGCGCACCACCATGCCCCAATTGGCGTCCAGGTCCCGGCGCGACACCGAGAAGAAACCGATCTGGATGTGTTCGCCTGCGCGCTCGAAGATGCGCTGCGCGGCACCGCGGATCTGCGATTCTTCGCCGAGCGAGACCAGCGCTGCAACCGAGCTCTCTTCGGCGAAGTGACTCGGATCGAGCACGGTCGGCAGCCGGATCGAACGTTTGGACCATAGGCCGACGAACGGCAGGAACGGGTCTCCGCGGCCGTCGTGGAGGACCGAGTCTTTGGCGAACAGGAACGTGACCGGATCGAACTCCTCGATGGCTTCCAGGAGCGGCTCGGCCGCGTGTGGGACGATGGGATGGATGGCCAGCGCGGAATCGTCGCGACAATCGACGACTTGGCTTCCGTCGAGGCAACCCACGGCGCCGTCGACGCCGATGCTACGCGCGATGTCTCGCGTGCCCGAATACATGCGCCCGGTGCACACCGAGACATGGATGCCTCGGCGGCGGAGCTTTTTGATCGCGCGCTCGTCCCGCTCGTGGACCTGGCCGCTCGCGTCGAGCAGCGTTCCGTCGAGGTCAGTGACGAGCAGCTTGAAGCGGGTCAGCTGGCAGCGCTCGCCGGGTAGACGGACACGCGCTTCTTGTCTTTCGTGGCGAACTCGTATGCGACGACGCCGTCGATCAAGGAGAAGAGCGTGTAGTCACGACCCACGCCAACGTTCTTGCCGGGAGCGATCGACTGCCCGACCTGGCGCACCAGGATGCCGCCCGCGCGCACGCTTTCGCCGCCATAGACCTTCACGCCGCGATGCTGCGCGTTCGAGCCACGACCGTTACGAGTGGAACCGCCACCTTTTTTGTGTGCCATCGCTCAGCCCTCAGCCTGAAATCCCGGTGATCTTCACCGAAGTGAGCTCCTGCCGATGGCCCATCTTGCGGCGGTACTTCTTGCGACGCTTGAACTTGAACGAGGTGATCTTCTCACCACGCCCCTGCTCGAGGATCTCCCCGCTGACCTTTGCGCCCGCGACGGTGGGCTTGCCCACTTTGACGCTGTCGCCCGAAAGCAGGAGCACGTCGGTGAACTCCACCTTGGTGCCTGGATCGCCAACGAGGTACTCCACCACCAGGGTGTCGCCCTCGGCCACTCGATATTGTTTGCCGCCGGTGCGGATGACTGCCGTTGCCATCGGAAGGGCGCGGACCCTAGCCCGTGAGGTAACCCCACGCAAGAAGTGAGCGGATTATCAGCGGTCCTCTCCGAGGCGTCCGCCCGGTGCGGCCCTCAGGCCGACGGGCTTGCAGATTGTTGAGTGCTACTATACAAGGAGCGGGTCGAGCCGACGCTGTGCGTCAGCGGAGGCCCATCCGTCAAGGAGCGCCCGATGATTTCGTTCGAGCCCACCGAAGACCAGAAGCTCATCGCCGGCACCGTCGCCGATTTCGCCAAATCGAGCCTCACGCCGCGTGCCCGCGAGTTCGAGAAAGCCCAGGCCGTTGCTTCGGAGACCCGCCGCGCCGCCCACGAGATGGGGCTCAGCATGGCAGCGGTCCCCGAGGCCTTCGGCGGTCAAGGCCTCGGGCTCTCGACCGCGGTGATGGTCAACGAGGAGCTTGCCTACGGCGACCCGGCGGCGCCCTTCGGCCTCCCCGGCTTCGGCTCCTACTTGCTCGCGGTGCAGGAGCTCGCGACGGACGAGCAAGCGAAAGCGTTGCTCGCGCCTTTCGCCGATCCGGCCGGATACGACACCTTCGGCGCGGTCGCGTGGAGCGAGCGCAAGCCGAACCGCCAGCGTGCGGGCTTCGCCACCACCGCCAAGGCCGTGCCGGGTGGGTTCGAGCTCACGGGCGCCAAGGCGTTCGTCGGCAATGCGGATCTCGCCAAGTCGATCCTCGTGTTCGCCCAGGTGGACACCGAGGCTGGATGGAACGGTCTCGGCGCGTTCGTCGTCGCGAAGGGCAACCCGGGTCTACGCATCACCGGACGCCACAAGACATTGGGCCTCGACTGCGGCCACTTCGGCGAGCTCAGCCTGGAATCCGCCAAGGTCGCCGCATCCGATCGGCTCGAGGGGCGGGGAGACTTCGCCAATGCCTGCATTCGGTTCTTCGCCAAGTACTCGCTGATCGTCGCTGCGCGCCAGGTCGGGCTGGCGCGTCAGGCGTTCGACGTAGCGCGCGAGTACTGCGACATCCGCAAGGCGTTCGGCAAGCCCATCGGACACTTCCAGGCGGTCGCCTTCACCCTGGCCGATCGCCACATGGACGCCGAGAGTGCGCGCGAGCTCGTGCGCCGCGCGGCGTGGGCCTGGGACGCAGGCAAAGACCCGAGCCAGTGCTTGCTGTTCACTGCCCAGGCCGTGGCGCACGCACACCAAGTCGCGATGCGTTGCGCCGACGACGCGGTGCAGCTCCACGGCGGCGCGGGCTTCATGCGCGACGTGATCGTCGAGAAGCTGATGCGGGACGCGAAGCAGATGGCGCTCGCGGGCGCCACCGCCGAACAAATGGATCAACTGGCCGCGGCCGTGGAGCTCGGCATTCCGCTCGACCCGGCGCTCGTGCTGCCCACCCCGGAAACCCAGGCTGTTCTCACCTGAGAGCGCGTTCTACCCGACCGAGGAGCCAAGACCATGATCGACTTCGAGTTGAACACGCAGCAGCGCATGCTCAAGGAAGCCCTGCACGACATGGGCAAGAACGTGATCCGCCCGCAGAGCCTGGGCTGGGATCGACAGAAGAGCATCGACCTCGACTTCTTGCGCAACTTCTACATGATGAGTCAGGCCCTCCGCGGGGAAAACAACCCCATGGAGGACTTCAACGAGGGGCCGAAGAACCGCGATCCGAACAAGCCCGTGCAGACCAATCGCACCGCGGCGGTGGGTGCGGAAGAGCTCGCTTGGGCCGACGCCAGCATCATGCTCAGCCTGCCGGGGCCCGGCCTCGGTGGTCCGCCGGTGCGCGCGACGGGGACGCCGGAGCAGAAGGAGCGCTTCTTCTCCATCTTCCGCGACATGACGGCGGAGCTCCGCTGGGGCGCCTACGGACTGACGGAGCCCGGCGCGGGCAGCGACGTGGCCGCCATCCGCACGACCTGCCGGCGCGACGGCGACCACTACATCCTGAACGGTCGCAAGTGCTACATCACCATGGGCGGGCGCGCTTCCTGGGTGGTGATCTTCGCGACCATAGACCCGGCGCTCGGGCGCGCCGGACACCGAGCGTTCGTCGTCGAAAAGGGCACGCCGGGGTTCTTCGTCGGAAAGATCGAAGAGAAGATGGGCCTCCGCGCCAACGAGACCGCGGAGCTCGTGCTGGAAGACTGCAAGGTCTCGGCCAAGAACCTGCTCGGCGGCGAGGAGAAGTATCAGACCAAAGAAGGCTTCATGACGGCCATGAAGACCTTCGACAACACGCGCCCACTGGTGGCGGCCATGGCCTGCGGCATCGGTCGCGCGGCGTACGAATACGCGCGGGACTTCGTCAAAGAGAACTACGTCCTCGGTCGCCCCATTCCGCGCTACTCCGCCATCGCCGAGCGACTCGCGCGCATGAACCGTCAGCTCGAGGCGGCGCGCATGTTGACCTGGAAGGCCGTGTGGATGGCCGATCAGCACTTGCCGAACGCCAAGGAGGCCAGCATGAGCAAAGCGCTGGCGGGCCAGGCGGCCATCGCCGCGTGCATCGAGGCCATCGAGATCTGCGGCGCGCACGGCTCCCTCACCGAAGACCACGCTCTGCTCGAGAAGTGGTTCCGCGACATCAAGGTCTACGACATCTTCGAGGGCACGGGGCAGATCCAGCGCATCGTCATCAGCAAGCGCCTGCTCTCGGATTTTGAAGGCGTTCTGAGCCTGGCGCCCGGCGTTTCACCTGCTGGTTCGCGCCGCGAGCCGAGCTCGTGTAGAGGCGTCTTCGTGCGCTCCCTCGGCGACATCCATTGGCCGACCTGGAAGGCTAAAGACCAGGCCACGCTGCTCTTCGTCGTGCGTGGAGGTGAAGTCCTGCTCATCCGCAAGAAGCGTGGTCTCGGCGCGGGCAAGATCAACGGTCCGGGCGGTCGCCTCCACGCCGGAGAGACTCCCCTCGAAGGGGCCATTCGCGAGGTCGAAGAGGAGGTCGGCGTGACCCCCTTCGAAATCGTCGAATGCGGCGAGCTCTCGTTCCAGTTCGTCGACGGCTATTCGATCCATGTCCACGTCTTCCGCGCCGCCGGCTCGCGCGGCGAGACCCGCGAGACGGACGAAGCCGTCCCGCTCTGGACCCCGCTCGCGGAAATCCCCTACGACGAGATGTGGGCCGACGACCGGATCTGGCTCCCGCTCATGCTGAACGGACAGCGTTTCTCGGGGCGCTTCGTGTTCGATGGCGACGCCATGCTCGACCACGCGCTGGACGTCAGAAGCTGACCGCCTCGCAGCGGAAGAACTCGAAGCTCGCGCACACACAACCCGGCTCTCCTCCCACGCACTGGCAGTCGGGGCCGCAGCTGCAATCGACGCCGGCGTAGGCGGCAGCACAGTCCTTGCGCGCGATGCAGGCGGTCTCGTCGGCGAGCTCCGCGCAGGTCTCGGCAGCGGCAGGCAGACACACACTCTGGGCCGCGTCGCAGTTGAAGCCCGGCGCGCAGTCCTTCTCCGCGCTGCAGCTCGCAGCGGGCGAGCAGGTTCCGGAGCCCAGCAAGCAGAACTCGGCGGGCGCACAGTCCGCGTGGGTCTTGCAGCCTGGAGCAGCCGCGTCGGCCTCCGTCGTCCCAGAGGGTGCGGGACTCGCGGGCGCCTCCGGGTTCGCAGCGTGTCCCGAACTGCAAGCGTCGTCTTCGTTCGTACCCGTACCGGATTCGTGCGTCTCGACGTAGCAGCCCGTCATCAGCACCGCAGTCGCAAACACGCCCATGAGTCTCGACATTTTTTCCTCCAAGCGAGGCCTCGCGGGCCTCACCGAAGGCCTCAGCAACCGCTGTGCCGCGGGTTCGGCTTCGCGACATCGCGGGGTTGGCCCCGGCGTCGCGGTCTCGGAGCGGGCCGGAACCTACCGCTCGGAGGGGCGCACCCCTCCATCGTCGTCGGCTACCAGCGCTGGCCGTTGGGCGCGCCCTTCAAGCCCACGAGTCCCGGGATCGGCTCGTTGGGGATCTCCGAAGAGAGCTTCTCGTAGAGCTCCTTCATGGCAGCGAAGCGCTCCGGGTCGCTTGCCGAGAGATCGTTCTCTTCTTTCGGATCCTTCTCCACGTCGAAGAGCAACCACTCTTCACCGTTGCCGAGCTCGATGATCTTCCAGCGTTCGTCGATGACGGCGCGTCTGCGATCCATGATGTCGGAGCGCGGCAAATCCACCACGACGGGGCGAAGCGGAGTCGGCCCACCGAATACCTCGGAGACCAGGCTCTTGCCACGGAAGGGTGGGTCGTCCGGGACGCCCATCAGCTCGGCGAAAGTCGGGGCGAGGTCGATGTGGCCGCGCGGCGTCTCGATGCGCCGCGGTTCCGCACCTGGTACGTGGATGACGAGGGGCACGCGGACCAGGCTCTCCCACACGTCGTAGGCGTGCCGGAAACGCCCGCGTTCTCCGAAGCCCTCGCCGTGATCGGCGGAGATCACGATGGCGGTGTCTTTCCCCCAGGGTTGCTTTTCCGCCCAGTCGACCAGATCGCCGACCCACTTGTCGGTGTAGTGGACCTCGTTGTCGTAGAGCGCGCGAATGTCGAGACCCCAGTCGGGGTGATCCTTGTGTTGAAAGTAGGTGTAGTGCGGATCCAAAAAGTGGAAGTACGCGAAGAAGCGTTTGCCGTTCTCCTGGCTCACGTTCTTCGGCACGCTGAGCATGGTCTTCGCCAGCTGGTTCAGCGCTTCGCTCGTGATGTTCTCGACGCCGCGCACGTCGAGCTCGGTGCCGGGCAGGAGGCGATAGTCGTCGAAGCCCTGGTTCAACCCCATGAACGACTTGAAGTACCCATGCCCATGCCCCGCCAGCGTGTGGTGTCCGAGCTTCTGGGCACGCTCACTGAAGAACAGGTTCTCGGGTCCCCACGTGGTGAAGAAGAACGCATCGCGCTGCATCTCACTCGGGTACTTTCCGACGAGCGCCGGCGCGACGCTCTTGGCCGTGTAGCTCGAGATGGAATACCCGCGCGGATAGAGCGTGCTCCGCTTCGCGAAGGCATCCAGCCAAGGCGCGATGGGCCGCGGGTAGCCCGTCCACGGCATGTCCCAACGCAGGCTGTCGATGAGGATGAAGAGGACGTTGTAGGGTGGCCGGACCTTGGCGGTGGGCTCCTGGGTCGGCGCCGCCGCGGGCCCGGGGCCCGGAGCTTCCGACGAGGCGGCCGGCACGCTGACCGCCGGTGGGGCGCCGGCGCTCTCGTTGGGTGAGCTCGGCCCCTTGGAGCAGCCAAAGGCTGCCAGAGCGGGCAGGAGGACGAGGCAGCGGCGCACGGGGAGGGAATTGTGACCCGGATGGCCCCGCGCGCCGCAATTTGTTGCGGCTTGGGGCGATTCGCCCCCGCGACCCGAAGAATGCCGCAACCGACCCCGCTGGGGGCCGACCAGAGGGCGCCGGAGAAATCACCCCGGTGAAGGAGCCCTCAAGATGTCGTTCGTAATTTCGAATTCCGCGTTCATCGCGTTCGCCTCGCAGCACATGGACAAGTACGGCGAGCAGCTCAAGAGCAAGATGAACGAGGCGGAGCGCGCTGCACAGATGATGGAGGACTTGGCGAAGGTGGAAAGCGCCCTCGCGTCCTGGCGAAAGACGAACTCGAACAACGACACCGACAAGAACGGGCTCTCGGTGCAGCAGGAAGCCATCATCGCGATGGAGGACTTGGTCAAGATGTACCCGGAGCTCGCGGACGACCTCGGGAACTTCATCGCCTACTCGAAGGGCTACGTACAAGGCAACGCCCCGGCGGAGTGCGACGCGAACATCGACGCTGCGCTGAAGAAGCTCGATGGCCTGAAAGACGGGTACGCCAAGCATGACCAGTTGACCATGCTCGAAGTGAATGACCTCTTCTCGAAGTACAACCGCGTCGCCGAGCAGGCGAGCCAGATGATGGCTGCGACCTCGCGCACGCTCGATTCGATCGTCAAGAACCTCGGCTCGTGAGCTGTGCCATGAGAGTCAACGCAAGCAACATGACGCAGCAACTGGCTGCGCTCGAGCTAGACAAATCGGCCGCCGACGACGAGGCCGCCGAGGCTCAGATCAGCGGAAGTCCGATCTCCAGACTGCGCGCCGACATGACGCCGAGGTGGCGATCCATGAAGGCGAAGGAGGCAGCGGAAGACGCCGGCTTCTGGGAGCGAGCCGTGGCGGGGTGGCGACCGTTGCTGCCGCCGTCGGAGGAGTGGTCGCGGCCGCTGGAACCGGGGGAAGCCTCTCCTCGACGCGGCGATGGCCGTGACCGGTGCGATAGGCACGATGGCCGCAGAACCAAGACCGACAGGAGTTCCTTCGCGACGACGTTGGCATGAGCGATGACGCCATTCTCGCAGCCGGGAAGCGTCGATGGCGCTGTCGGTGGGCGCGGGCGTGGGCGCTGCTACGAGCTCCCAGGCAGGCAGCGCCACGCTGCGCGCCGCCGGCGCCATGACTGGTGGCGCCGGCGGTGCAGTCGGTGATCTTCTACGGACAGCGCAGCGCGGGGGGAGCCGGGGCAAAGACGCTCAACACGACGCGAAGGTTGCTGACCGGCACGTGAAAGAGGCGGGCTACGACATCGACTCCATCGATCGCATCAAGCGCCAACACGCTCAACACTCGTCCAATCTGGCGCAACGGCGCGGCTTCAACCCGAGTGAGCCAGGGCAACAGCCTGACGTTTCTGATTCAGAGAGGATGACCGTCACATGTGCGACATGCCGAGACTTTTCCAGCGCCGGACTGAAGATTGCAGCTCTCGAGATCGAGGTGACCAACCAACAGCAAGCCGCCGACCGAGCTTCGCGCGACGCTGCGCGCCAGGCCAAGCTCGCCGAAATGAAAGCAGAGGAAGAGGCTCTGGCGAAGCAGCCCGGCTCGTACTGCTTGGATGCGAGAGGCGGTCGTCGGGGGCTGCATGCGAGTCGGAGCGGGCGTCGCGCCTATCTCCCCGGCTCATCTGAACTCGATGCTGCGGCAGTATCGGATGGGACAGGGCAACCAGACAGGCCCTGATTGACCGTCGATGTCGGAGCTGGGCCTGCAGTGACGAGCAGAGCGTCTGCATCGAGCGAGGGATTCGCGAGGGCTTGAAGGAGGGCAGTTCGTCAGCGGACAGCTGACCGATGCGGAGACGAAGTCGCTTGACCAGTCGGCAGCGAGGCACCGCCGCGGGGCCGAGCAAGCGAGCCATGCTGTGGACGACCAACGGGGATGCGATTCGACCCGCGAGGAGCAGTTCTAGAAGCTGCGTGCCGCGCTCGAAGTCCTCTTCGATCTTGGCCAGCTCCTCTTTGAAACTCCGGCTCATGCTCGGCTCCTTTGCGGCGCCGGCACTGCGGCGCTCTCTCCACCTTCATCGGAAGCGTTCCGCCCGGGTTGCCTGGTATTTTCGGGGGCTCCCCCCACCCGGCCTTTTCCGGCTATGCTTGCCGTCCCATGTCTCGGACGACCTTGGTCTGGGCCCTTGCCCTCGCTCTGGTGACCACCGGAGGGCTGGTGCTGACGGGTTCCGAGGTGGAGGCCCAGCCCAAGAAGGGGGCGGCGGGCGGCGGGAAGGTCAAGAAGGTCTGGAAGAACGGGCGCCTGGTTCCGGTCGAAGAGAAGCCGGAGGGCGAGGCGAAGGACGCGAAAGATCCAAAAGACCCGAAGGACGTCAAAGACCCCAAGGCGGAAGCCAAGGAGTCCAAGGAGTCCAAGGTCGAGGCGTCCAAGGAGGCCAAGGGCGCCGACACCGAGAAGAAGGGCTCGGGCGGGGCTCCGTCGGTGCTCGAGACCAAGAGCGAGGGTGATGGCGGCGTGAAGACCTACAAGTTCGGCCCCGTCGAAGTCGAAGGTCGCTTGAAGTCGCCACAAGTCGTCTACTTCATGCGCCGTGTCCGCGCCGAGTTCGCGGCCGGTGCGCTGGGGCACCGCTCGTTCATGCGAGAGCTCAGCGATACCCGTCGAAGCCCTGCCGTGAAGTGAAGGAGAGAGATGGCCCTACCCGCTGCAGCCCCCGTCGTGCTTCGAACCGCAGCCGTGTGGGGGACCACGGTCCTCGCGTTGCGACAGCTCGGGGGTGGCGAATCCCTCGCGTTCGGTGACTTCAAGGAAGCGACCCTGCCGAAGCCGGATGGGAGTCCCATGCCGGACGTTCCGGTACGGGCGGTCGCCAGCGGCTGGGAGCTCGATGCCCGCGGCGCGACCGGCGGCGTGGTCTATCTGCGTGGGCGCCGCGAAAATCCTGGCGAGCTGGGGCGCGCGGGTGCGCCGATCCCCATCGTTGCCGGCGACTACGGCGTCGTCCAGTACGGCCCGAGCTTCAGCGTCTTCTTCCAGTTCGCCAATGCGCCCCCGGCTCTCCGAACGAAGCGGCGCGTCGAATGGGCGCTGATCTTCGCTTTCGTATTCTCGTTGGTGGCGATTTGCGGTGGGCTCGCGATGATTTGGGCGATCACGACTCCGCCCGCGATCCCGAAGCCCCTCGAGCTCACGAGCGCTGCGGAGCTCGCCGTGCAGTTCAATCTGAAGGACGAGCCCGTCGAGCCGGAGAAGCAGACTGGCAAAGATCAAGACTCCGACAAAGGCCAAGGCATCAAGGACCCCGGCGCCAAAGACAAAAAGGACATGGGCGGCGGCAAGAAGATGAAGAACGAGGAGGGGGCCCTCGGCAAGAAAGGCGAAGCCGAGAAGACCGAGCTCAAGGGCGAGATCCGAAACGGGCTTGGCGGCATGTCGGAGGTCTTGAACAGCGAGGTGGGCGAGGAAGTGAAGAAGACCCTCGGCACCATCAGCTCCGTCGCGGACGCGCTCGGCGGGTTGCGCTCCGACAACATCGTGCTGGGCCGCGGCACCGGAACGGGCCTCAAAGGTTCGGGCTCGGGCGGCGGTGGCGACAGCGAGGGCGTGCCGTTCGGATCTGGAACTCTCGATACCGGCTGGGGTCCGGGCAAGGGCGGCGGGTTCGGCGCCGGCAGTGGTGGCCCCGGTGGTCGCGGGCTGGGTGGCTTCGGCAAGGGTGGCAAAGGCGGCGGCGATGGGTCGGGCTCGGGCGATGGTTCGGGGCCTGGCGAGAAGAAGGTGGCCGGCAAGGACGTGCCCAAGCCCGGCCAGGGACTCACGCCCGCTCAGATCTCGCGCGTCGTGATGTCGCGCTACGGCGCGTTCCGCGCCTGCTACGAGGCAGCGGCATCTTCCAATCCGAACATGTCGGGCAGCGTGAGCATCTCGTGGAGCATCTCGGCGGGCGGGTCGGTGGCGGGCGCGAGCGTCGGAAGCTCTTCGCTTGGCAACCCGCGGGTCGAAGGCTGCATCGTGCGTCAGTTCAGCCGGCTGTCCTTCCCGTCCGCCGACAAGCCGACGAATGCGAGCTGGACGTTCAGCTTCAAGCCCAGCAAGAAGTGACGGCTGACGCCTGGTTGGGCGACACACGCGCAGCGGGTTTCGGGGTGGGATGGACTCACACCGAAATGCCTGCGCCGCCTTTCGAGGCTGGCACGCGCGTGGCATAGTGATCTCCCAGCTTTTACCCAGAGGTCCGAAAATGCAGGGAATCTCGCGGCTCGTGTCGGGTTCTTCGGGGGGCGCTGCCCCCGCGCGCTGGGGTGTGCAGCCCTCGTCGCTGCTGGTGCTGACTTGCTTGGGTCTGCTCGCGGTGGGCTGCGGCAAAGAAGAGGACACGCGGACCCTCGAGCCCCTTCAGCTCGGCATGACCAAAGGCATGGCGAGCATCTACGACCAGGGCGAGACCACCATCTACGAGGTGAAGCGGCCCGTCGCCTTCCCCATCGTCGCACCGACGGCTGCCGAGCAAGCCTCTCTGAACGGCGCCCCCGTGGCGCCCTACCCCGCCAAGCCCTGGCTCCTGAACAGTGACCTAAAGGTTCAGGTCTCGTGGACGCTGACGAATCTGGATCCCGAGACCCACGGCGTCGAGCTGCTCATCGATCCGTGGAACGAGTTCGGCCGCTATTGGGCCGGGATGTCCGTCACCGACGCCCAACGCGAGGAGCAGATGCCGAACCTGTCGGGCATCGACATCTTGATGGAGCTGCCCGGCACCGCGTCGGGGCGTCCGTCGCGGCGCCATGGAACGTTCACGACCGAGGACATGAAGGAGCTCGCCATCGACCTCGGGACGGCCATGAACATCATCCTGACTGCGCCGCCACCCGATCCAACTCTCGAGGCCGAGGACAACCCGGCTGTCGGTTTGGTCAACCACGCGTTCGCGGTGGAGAACCGCTCGTACAAGGACGTGGTGATCCAGCAGTACATTCCGGGGACGATTCCGGGTCTCACCGGCTTCGACTTGGGCCTCAGGACCTACGAAGAGGCAAACGTCGCCGTCGAGATCCTGGTCGAAGTAGTCGATACTGGGAACGAAAAGGTCGCCAAGCGGGACGACGACGTCGCGCTCCTGCCGGAGCCGACGGCCTTCATCACCATCGCCAACGGCCCCTGAGCCGAGCGGCTCGGCGTTGCACGTAGCCCGGTGTTGAAAGATGCTGGTGCATCATGACACCGGGTGAGGTCACCCAGGTCGGTCCGGCTCTCGCTAGAGCTCTCGAAGCCCTCGGGGCACGCGCGCGCATGGAAGCGCTCGCAGGGGACGAGCCCGAGGTCACGCTCGAATTCTCGAGCGGGTTGGCTCAGGCCGAGGCGCGCGGTTCGGAGGCGCGCTTTCGGTCGTTGGTCGAAGCCATCCCGGAGGCCGTCTTCATCGTCGGTGCGTCGGGGCTGCTCTATGGCAATCCGGCGGCGGTCAGCCTGTTCGGCTACCCGTCGCTCGAGGAGGCGTTGGGGAAAGATCCGCGGAGCGTGGCGCATCCCGACGACGTGCCCCAGCTCGAGCAGCGCGCGGTGGCGATGCTCCTCGAGAAGCGCACGCTGCCGCCCTTCGAGTATCGGGTGTTTCGTCGTGACGGTGCCTTGCTCACCATCGAGGTGAGCTCGATGCCCGTCGAATACGAGGGCGCTCCGGCGATCCTCACCTTCGCTCGGGACGCTACGGAGCGGAAGCGCGTCGAGGCCGAGCTCTTGCAGGCCGATCGCCTGACGGTGCTCGGGCTCTTGGCGGGTGGGCTCGCGCACGCCATGAACAACCCGCTTTCGTACGTTTTGCTCGGACTCGAGCAGGCCGAGCGCGGGCTCGCGCGGGTGGACGAGGTCGAAGCGCGCGAAAAAGTCCTGGCCCGCCTACGCGAAGCCCATCAAGGAGCGCAGCGCATCGCGGAAGTGGTGCGGCGGATGCGCTCGCTGTCGCGCATGGACGATGACAAGCGGGGCGCGGTGGACGTGCGCGGCGTGCTCGAAGCTGCGCTCGAGCTGTTCGGCAACGAGATCCGGCACCGCGGCGAGCTCGTGACCCGGCTTGGCGATGCGCCTCCCGTGCTGGCCAGTCGCGGGAGGCTCGAGCAGGTGTTCTTGAATCTGCTGGCCCACGCCGCGCAGTCGCTGCCCGAAGAGGGTGGAGGTCGCGTCGAGATCTCGCTTTTCAGCGACGAGAACAGCGTCATGGTCGAGATGCTGGACAGCGTCCGACCGGCGCACCCGGGCGAGCTATCGCGTGCCCTCGAGCCTTTCGCGACGCCGCGCGAAGGCACGCTGCGCGCTCTCAGCCTGCCGCTTTGCCGCAGCGTGGTCGAGGGCTTGGGCGGGGAAATCAGCGTCGATGGTTCGGTGCGCGGGACCCACGTGCGGATCCGCTTGCCCGCTGCCACCGCGCTCGCGAGCGTGGTGCCTCCCTCGGCGTCGGAGCCCGCGAGCGCTCCGCTCGGGACCGCGCCGGCGCGCCTGCTCGTGGTCGACGACGACGTCGCCGTGGGATCGGCCCTGCGCCTCATGTTGGAGCCTGAGCACTCGATCACTTGCGTGCGCGACGTGCAAGAAGCGCTCGACATGCTCCTGTCCGGTGACGACTACGATCTCATCCTGTGCGATCTCGTGATGCCCGAGCCGGGCGCGGCCCTGTTGCTCGATACGCTCGCGCGCGAACGGCCGGATCTCGTGGCCCAGGTGGTGCTGATGACCGGCGGCGCGTACACCGAAAGCGCGCGAGACCTCCTCACGCGTGTGGACGCGCCTCGGATCGACAAGCCCTTCGACCTTGCGCGCCTACGTGCGCTGCTCGCTCGCGCCCTCGGTCAGCGTGAACCCTGAGCATCGCGCGGCGGCTTCAGCACTTCGTCGGGCTCGAACGCGGTCGCCGTGGGAGGCGCTTTCGAAGGCGTCTCGTCGAGGAGCAGGCGCAGCGCGAGCTTCTCGAGCTTCGCCGAGTCGAGCTCCACCGTCGCCCGAACGGCGCTCTCTTCCCGGCGAATCTGGGCCACGCGGATTGGATCGATGCCGAGCTCGCCGAGGAGACCCTTGGAGAGATCGCCGCGCGCGCGTTCGACCCACGTCGAAAGGCTCTGACAATCGCTCTCGCCCGGGCATGCCAGGACGAGCTCGGCGCGCGGCTCGGGTTCGAGCTGGAGGCGGAACGCGCCCGCTCGCACCTTGCCGAGGGGCGCCTGCTCGGCATCGTCGACGTCCGCGAATCGTGCGAGCCACCCCGGCCGCGAGAGCCAGGTTGCGGTGAGCAATCCGTGTCCGCGAACGCTCTGGCGGAGCGTCGCGTGGGCCTCGTCGCCCAAGAGGTTCGGCCCCTCCCCTTCGGCGGCGTCGAGCATGGCGCGAAAGTAGGGACCTTCACCCACGAGCACCGGGCCGCCGTCGCGCACCGCGATCTCCGGGCCCGAGCGCGAGCGATCTCGGACGCTCACGAAGGATCCAATCCGACTCTTCTGCGGCTCGCCACCGCGCTTCGCCAGGACCTTGGCGGCGCAGCCGAGTACGGCGTCCGCCTCGAAGTGTCCGCTGGCGACGATCCCGAACGAGGGTTCCTCGCCCGGTCGCTCGCGCGCGACTCCCAGCGCGAGCTCGTCGATGCGTTCGGTGGGGTCGAACCCGCACAAGCTGGCAATCGGACCGAGGCCTGGCAGATCGCGCCCGCTGCCGGTCAACATCCGCCCGACCGCGCTCTGCCGCAGCGGGGTCATGCGCACGTTCACCGCGAACGCTGCGCCAGCCGGCAACGCCGCGAGCGCGGGCGCGGCCCGCTCGGGCTGGCCGTGCTGCTCTCGTGGCGTGACGCCGGGCGGGCGCGTGAACCAGTAGCCGGCGGCCGCCAGCGACGCAGCCAGGATCCACACTTCGGCGCGCCCGAGGTTCACGACGACCTCGGGGCGAGGGGCGCTTCAGTCTCGCGCGTCGTCCGCGCGTCGCCCGCCGCTCCGGCGGCGCCCTTCGGGGCGCGGAGGGAACACGCGGCGATCGAGCGGCGATCGACGGCCGACCAGGGAACGGCGGCCAGATGGCTCGGGGAACAGCTCGCGCAGCGTGTCGACGTCGGTGGTGCCGGCGCGCTTCACCTGCGCGGCGTGGACCTCGCACAGCGCGACGATCCGCTCGCCCACGAGCACGCGGCGAACCTTCGGTTTGTCCGCGGCCGCTTGGAGCTCGAGCTTGGCGAGTCCGTCGCACACTTCGCATGGACGCTGCATGCGCGCAGAGTTGGCAGGCGGCGGCGAAGAAGGCCAAGTTCCTCGAGCTTCGCTTATGGAAGTGGTCGACCGCTGACCCGGGCCTCGACCCATTCGATGACCTCGGCCTCGACGGGGCGGCCCAAGAAGCGCGAGAGCTGCTGGATGCCGGTGGGGCTCGTGACGTTCACCTCGATCAGGCGCTCGCCGATCAGGTCGAGCCCCACGAACCAGAGGCCGTGCGTGCGGAGGCGCTCACCCACGGATTCGACCAGGGCGAGCTCGGCGGGGGTGAGCGTAGTCGGCTTGGCGTTGCCGCCGACGTGGATGTTGGCGCGGAAGTCGTCGGCGCGCGGCAC
This sequence comes from Polyangiaceae bacterium, assembly GCA_046351435.1. Lineage (GTDB taxonomy): Bacteria > Myxococcota_A > Polyangia > Polyangiales > Polyangiaceae > JADJKB01. Next base: position 1,009 of record JAXLYN010000031.1, on the reverse strand, counting down.
GCGCAAGATGGCGCCGAGGGGCTTGCCATCGAGGACGAGAACGCGCTTGTCCCCCTCGACCACGTTGGGCAGAAATTCCTGGACCAGCGCGAGCTCGCGTCCTTCGCGCGTCAAGAGATCGATCAGCGCACGAGCGTTGCGATCGCCGGTGGAAAGAGTCACCACGCCGGTTCCGCCGGCGCCGTCCAGGGGCTTCAACACCGCGCGATCTCCCACGCTCTGGACGAACGCGAGGATGCGCTCCGGATCGCTGGCCACCAGCGAGCGCGGCATGAGATCGGCGAAGTGGAACGCGAAGAGCTTCTCGTTGGCGTCGCGCAGCCCGCGCGGGTCGTTGATGACCAGGGTGCGATCTTTCACCAGATCGAGCTGCTGCGTGAGATGGGCGTACGCTGGATCGAAGGGCGGATCTTTGCGGATGAAAACGCCGTCGAGAGCGGCGAGCTCGATCTCCAGGGCCTCGCCCAGCGAGACGTGGGGCGGCGTGTCTTGGACCCGGATCGGACGCGCGATGGCTCTCACGTCGGCGCCGTAGTTCATGATGTTGGCTGGCTGGGCGTGCAGGCAGTCGTGGCCGCGAGCGAGCGCAGCGCGCATGAACGCGAAGCTCGTGTCCTTGTCGGGCAGCATGTTCTCTGCTGGATCCATCACGAACAGGAAACGCACGTCGTCCTCTTCCTTTTGAAAGCCGGCCCTCAGCGTATCAGACTAAGCTCGAGCGAAGCGTGGGCGGTTCGATGTCAGAAGCCACGATGGGAAGAGCTCGGGCCCTGGTTCGAAGTGCGATGCGAGGGCCCATCGGCCTTGCCGCCGTAGTCTCGCTCTCGCTCGTGGTGCTCGCACCGGGAGCGCCCGCTCAGCAGGCGGCGCGGGCCGCCGCGGCCAGCGAAAACGAGGTCTCGACGCGGGAAGCGCTGGCGCAGATGCGCGCGGGCGGGAACGCCGTGGACGCCGCGGTCACGGCTGCCCTGGTCGCCGGAGTCGCGAGCCCGAGCTCGAGCGGGATTGG
>JAXLYN010000030.1:0-119244 GCA_046351435.1 Polyangiaceae bacterium | reverse complement strand
CGCCGGGTCCGAGCAGGTGCCGTTCGCGGGGTTGCACGTGCCCGCGTCGTGGCACTGGTCGCTCGCCGTGCAGACGACGGGGTTCGCTCCGGTGCACGTCCCGGCCTGGCAGGTGTCACTCTGCGTGCAAGCGTTTGCGTCGTTGCACGCGCTGCCGTTGGGCTTTGCCGGGCTCGAGCAGGTGCCGTTCGCGGGGTTGCACGTGCCTGGGTCGTGGCACTGGTCGGACGCGGTGCACACGACCGGCGAGCCTGCCTGGCAGGTGCCAGCTCCGTCACAGATCTCCGCGCCGTCGCAGGCGTTGCCGTTCGAACACGAGGTGCCGGCGGGTACTGGATCGTGGTGGGGCTGACCGGTGACCGGATCGCAGGAGTCGGCCGTGCACGGGTTCCCGTCGTCGGGGTTGCAGCCGCCCGCGGTGTCCTTGGTCACCTGGACGCCGAGGCCGAGTTGGAGATCTTTCGCGATCAACGTGCCGGTGACCGCGCTCCCGGCACGCACCCAGAGCGTGCCGTTGGGCACGAAAAGCCGAGCCGCGAGCGTGCTGCTCAACCCGAAGGATGCCGCCTTCGGCAGCGCCGAGAGGCTCCCGCTCGTGCCGTTGATTCCGGTGACGAAGACCTGCACGTCCGCCGGACTCAGGTTGGAGCCGCTCGCGGGTCCGAGGTACGACGCGAGGCCCGGGGTGATGCGACCCTGGACGCGGAGCTCGCACGCGGCGGTGCACTGCACCGTGGACCACGCACCGAAGTTGAGCGAGCTCATGTGGTAGACCCCGCCGCTCAGCGTGAGCACGGTCGGATCCGATGACGTCCCGATGCCGAGTGTCACGCTCCGATAGGCTCCGGGGGGCAGCGTGAGATTGGCGTGCCGCGAGGGTGACGTCCGTGGTGCCGGGCGTGATCGCGGGGAGCGTGGGGGTCGGGATGGCGAGCGGGAGCGCGAGCGGCGTGAGCGTCGCTCCCGTGACCGTGCCGAGGTTCACCAGGTCGTTCGTGCGAACGTCGCCGTCCACCGTGCCCGCCAGGCGCACACGCACGCGGTTCGCGCTCACGGTGCCGTGCACCACCGCGTCGACGCCCACGACGAGCTCGGCCGAGTCAGCGAGGACTGCGCCCGGGGCGGCGTCGATGACCGCGGCGTTCCCCGTGGTGACGCCCCCGCCTTCGTGCCAGAGCGAGTTCAGCGCGACGAGCGCCTCACTCGGCCACACCCCGGCGCCACCGCTCACCCAGGTGGGGTCGACCGAGATCGGGTAGGCAAGGCCCTTGGTGTCGAGCTTGGCGAACAGCACGGGCGCGTCGGGTGTGCCCTCGAGCGTGACGCTGAGCGCGCGCTTCTTTCCCGTCGCGTCCACGGCGTAGGCCGGGAGCGAGCGGAACGCCAAGCGACCGTCCGGGCCTCGACCTCGACGGCGCCGCGATCGATGCGCACCGCGCCCGACGTGTGGATGCGATAGCGCGCTTCGTTCGGTGCAGCCGGCGAGCGCAGGACTCGTAGCTCTTCGACACGTGCCCCGCGCGCAGTGAAGACGACGTCCGTGTCCGAGAACGCGCCACGGTAGACGACGCTGCCACCCTCGAGCTCGCCTCGCACGTCTCTCGCGCCGAGCGCTTCGAGCTCGAAGTCGACACTCGACTCGCCGTTCTTCATGCGCAGGCGATCCGTCGCGCGATTGGGCAGCTTCGCGATGGCGTGCTCGAACGAGTTCCCGCGAGCGACGATTTCGCTCTGACGTGTGCGCGCGCGAACGAACTCGGGCAGCTCGCCCGTCGAGGCACGCAGCGCCTGAGTCGAACGAGTGACGTCACTCGAGCGCCCGTCGCCGCACCCGCTCGCGCCGAGAGACAGAAGTGCCGCCGCCGCCCACACACGCTGAAACGTGTTCATGTTGTTGCTCCCCGAACGCCCCCGGCTCGATCTCGAACCGTGTGCGAGGAGGCTCTCAGGCCACGCGTGTAGGTGGCAAACGCGTATTTTATTTCAAATGTGTGCAGACGTGCGATGTCTCCCGCACGGCGCTCCGAGCGCCAAATCGAGCCAATGTGTGACGAGCTGTGCCAGCCACGGCAAAGTTGCGAGCCGCGGCGCATGCTCGCGCGTGACGACTCGCCTTGGGTGCTCGACAAGATCGCCTACGACCCGAAGCTGTCGTCTGCACATTCCACGACATCGAGCTCGAGCGCAAAGTCTGCGGAGGGCAGAAGCGTAGTTCTGGCGTTGGGGAACACGACCTTCCTCCGGGGGAGCTCGGGCTGGGAGAAGACGTGCCCGAAGAGCCGGTCGTGGTGGTTTCGCACGATGGCATCCTAGTCGGCGCCGTCGGGAGAGGAATGCGCCACCTCCGGCGCCCATTACGGCGCCGGACTGTCGAGCCACCTTCCTTGCCGCTGAGCGGCGGATCCGCGGGCGATCCCGCTAGCGCTTCATGCGCTTCAGCGCGGCTCGGGCGGCTTCCGCGCTCCTCGAACGAGGCGAAGCACGACCCCAGCGATCGATCAGCTGCCGATACGCCTTCCCGGCCGCTTCGTTCTCGTTGGCGGCCTCGCGAACCTCGCCCGTCACGCGTAGCGCTCTCGCCAGCGCGAATGGGTTCTCGAGCACGAGGCAGGATCGCGTCACCGATTCGAGATGCCCGAGTCCACGCTCCCGCTCGCCGTTGGCGGCGAGAACTCTTCCCATCACCAGATCGTCTTCGTTGGACATCCCTGGGGGCGGGAGCGGTTCGTAGGACGGGAGCGCTTCGTACGCGCGCTTCAGCCGTTCCTCGGTCGATGCGCCAGCCGCATGGCCGACGATCCAGGGTAAGACGCGCTGGAACGGCCGCACGTTTGCACCTTGGGCATTGGAATATTCGGTGTAGCGCGCGAAGGCGCGCGCGCGGACCTGCTCCCAGCGGGCGTTCTCTTCTGGATACTCGTTGGCGCCGACGAAGAGCAGGAAGTACGCGGCCTCGTACGGCGTGGGTGGAGTCGCTGCGGCGGCTCGCTCAAGGATTCGGGAAGAGAGCTCGCGCACAAGGCGCCGATCTTCGGTTTCTGCGGCGATGGTGAGCAACGTGAAAGACGCGGTCAGGCGCTCGAGGAGAGGCGCGTCCGCACCCAGGCGATCGAGCTCGGCCCGCGCGAGGGCCTTCGCTTCGTCGAAGCGTCCGTTCAACGACGCAAGGTTCACGGAGTCGCGCGCTCTCGCAGACGTGCGCTCCGGTTCGCCCAGGCGTGCCCACTTCTGCTCCAGGGCCTCGCGAACCGCTTCATCCTTCTCGCCGCGGGCGGCAAGTGCGAACGCCAGCGTCTCGTGCGCGCGCGGATCGTCGGGATCTGCGTCGATCCAGCGACGAGCATGGGCCTCCATGCCGCTGCAATCGCCTTCCAGCGCTGCTCGACGACCGAGGAAGGCGATACATTCGGGGGCGACAGCGCGCTTTTCGAGGCAAACCTTGGCGTGCGTGCGTGCGGCCCCGACGTCGAAGAACTCGCGCTCCACCCAAGTGCGTTCGACCAACGCGGCCACGGCCCAGGGATCGCTGGCTGCGCGGTCAATCGCTGCGTTGGCGGAGGCGCGATCGTTCATCTGCGTGCGCAGCCGCCCGAGCACCAGCCAAAGCTCGGGCGAACGCCAGGTCTCGGCCAGTTCGCTCAGCGCGCGATTCGCCTTGGCGAATTCCGCCGGCGTCGCGAGGAGGGGCTCCGCCGCGTCCAACACGGCGCGTTCGAACGGCGTCAGTTCCGGAGCGCGCACGGCGGCCTCGCGCTGCCGTCGTTTGGCATCGTCCCCGGGGCTCGAGAGGAGAGCGAGCCACAGGTGCTCGCTGGCGGAAGCCGAGCCGCGTCGTACGCGTTCTGTCATGCCGCGGAGCGCCGCGCTGCGCGCACCCAGGCGGATGGATCCCCAAGCGGACTGTGCCCCGGCGCCAATACGATCCTGAGCCGAGCTCACGGCCGACGGGGAGGCGCCGGAGGTCGCGCCGTCGCGATCCCGAGATACACGAAGCACGACCATCAGCAGCGCGGAAGCCGCGGCGAGCACGACGACGATCCTCGAGAATCGCGCGGTGGGCAGCACCGCCTTTTCCGAGGCGACTGCGGTGGGCGGTGAGGCGCCGGAGCTGTCACCCGTCTCTTCGCCAACGGGAGCGACCGGAATGCGCTGTCGCGGCCTTGGCCTCGCCGATAGCTCGCTCTCGTCCGTGGAGCTCATCGTTCGAGCCAGCGACTCGAGCTCGTGCAGGACCTCGCCGGCGTCGGCGGGGCGGTCGATCGGCTCTCGCGCCAGCATTCGGTCGACGAGGTGGGAGAGGCCAGCCGGGAGATCCGGCCTGAGGCTCGCGAGCGCGGGCGCGCGATCGCTGCTGACACGAACGAGCAGCGTGACGACGTTGTCGTCCTCGAAGACCGCACGGCCCGCCAGGCAGCGGAACAGCAAGCAGCCCAGCGCGTAAACGTCCGAGCGCTGGTCGACGCGGCCCCCGCGGATTTGCTCAGGCGAAACGTAGCCCGGAGTTCCGACCAGCTCTCCGCTCCGGGTCACGGTTTCACCAGAGGCTACGAGCCGCGCAATGCCGAAGTCCACGAGCTTGGCGGCTTCGGCGCGGGTGCCCTCGAGCAATACGTTTGCGGGCTTGACGTCGCGATGCACGATGCCTCGCTCGTGCGCGCTCGCCAGGGCGGCGGAGAGCCGCAACGCCATCGCGAGCGTTTCTTCGAGCGTCAGCTCGGACCGGCGGAAGCGCTCGCGAAGGCTCTCGCCTTCGAGCCATTCCATGACGATGTAGCGGCTTCCGTCCGCGGTCTTGCCGAGCTCCGACGAGGCCACGATGGCGGGGTGCGAGAGCTTGCTCGTGATGGCGAACTCGCGCTCGAACCGCCGCATGTCCGCGGGGTCGAGCGACTTCAGGCGTTTGATGGCAACAGTCTTTCCGCTGGACTCGTCCCGGGCGCGGTAGACCGTGCCCATTGTTCCGGCGCCCACGACGGCCTCGATGGAGAATCGAGCCTCGAGCCCGGGAAACGCTTCTTCTCGAGTCATCCGAGGGCTCGACCAAGCTAACATGCGGCATCCGCCATGTCCGGGGACGATCGCGAGACCGAGAAGCTGAGCGGTGAAGTCTTGCGAGGCGGTCCCCCTCGGACCGGCACCTGCCTCTTGGTCGAGTGGGCGGATGGCAGTGCCGTCGTTCCCGTGTCGCTCGGTGCAATCGTGGTAGTCGGCCGCGCGGCCCCCTCGGATGTGATCGTCGACGACTCGAGCGTCTCGCGACAGCACGCCCGCTTCGTCGGCAAAGCGGACGGCGCTTCCGTCGAAGATCTAGGCTCCACGAACGGTGTTCACCGCGGAGGTGAGCAGGTCGAACAGGCCGACCTCATCCACGGCGACGAGGTGACGCTGGGCGGCGTGCGCGTGACGGTTCTGTCGACGTCGGCGCTCGAGCGCCGAGAGATCGCGCCACACGATCGCTTTCGGCTCTGGCTCGACGAAGAGATCACGCGCGCCCGCTATCTGCGACGAGCCCTCGCCATCGCGATGGTACGGCTCGACCGCTGGACCGGGTCGCCGAGAGAGAGCCTGCCGTGGTTGCGCGCGTTCCTCCGCCCCATCGATCGAGTCGGGCAGTACGCGGCTGGCGTTTTCGAGATCCTTTCCCCGGAGCAGAGCGCCAGCGAAGTCCACGCGCGGCTCGCTGTCGCCATGGCCAAGGAGGCGCCGGGCGGGGGCTTCGTGGCGGGCATCGCCGCCTACCCCGAGGCCGGCTCGTCGACCGAAGAGCTGCTCGGGAACACCTGGGAGGTTCTCTCACGCGCGAACGCCGAGCGGCCCATCGGTATGTTCGCCGAGGGCGAACGCCGCGGCGTTCGAGCGGTACGGTCCAGCGAGCATCGAGGAGGGACTCGAAACCGAGCGATGCAAGACGTCCTTCGGACCGCCGAACGGGTCGCCCGCTCCAGCGTCCCAGTCTTGATCTTGGGCGAGACCGGGACCGGCAAAGAGGTCCTGGCGCGCAGCGTTCACGACGCGAGCCCGCGACGCGGCGCTGCTTTCATCTCCGTGAACTGCGCGGCCATCCCTGCTCCTCTCGCCGAGAGCATTCTGTTCGGACACGAACGCGGGGCGTTCACGGGCGCGAATCAGCGAACCCAGGGAGTCTTCGAGGCTGCGCTCGGCGGTACCGTGTTCCTCGACGAGATCGGCGAGCTGCCGGCGACGGTACAGGCTGCTCTCTTGCGCGTGCTCGAAGCCAAGACGTTCGCCCGCGTCGGCTCGACCAAAGAGATCGGGTCGGATGTTCGGATCGTCGCCGCTACACATCGCGACCTCGTGGCGATGGTGGAGTCCGGCACGTTCCGCGAGGATCTCTTGTATCGACTGAACACGGTCGTGCTCTCGCTTCCACCCCTCCGCGAACGCATGGAGGACATCCCGGACCTCGCGAGCGAGCTCCTTGCGCAGGCCGCTCGGGACGTGAGCCCCACGCCGACACTCGATCCGGACGTCGTCGAGCTCCTCGCGGCGTATGCCTGGCCGGGCAACATTCGTGAGCTCCGTAACGTACTCGAGCGAGCGCTGGCCATCGCCGACACGCCGCTGATCACGGCGGAGTACCTTCCCGAGAGACTGCGCTCGCTGCGCCTGCCCCTCTACTCCCGAAAGGACACGCAGGTTCCCGCGCCGGTCGTCGATCTCGCGACCGCCCCCGCCGACTATCGTGCGGCGATGGAGGCGCTCGAAACCGAGTACCTGCGCTTTGCGCTCCGACAGAACGACTGGAATCAGACCCACACGGCGCGCCGGCTCGACATGCCGCTGCGCACTCTCGTCCATCGAATGAAGGTGTTGGGCGTGCGCCGACCGCTGCCGGAACGCTGAGCCACGCAGGAGTTTGCGCACGGCCATCGCCCTGGCCGCCGCCAGCCTACGCAAGATCTTGCGCTGCGCAGCGTCTTGCCGAGCCGTTGCAGGCTTTCCCGCGGGCAAATCCTGCCTCGCGCCACGGAGCGGTCACTGGCTCGGTCCCTGCATTCAGCGCTCGCATGCAACCGCACCTGCACCCGCCGCCGGCTGCAATGTATGGCCGGCTCGAGCTCTGCTCGTCCTTCTTCTTCGCCTTCTGGATCCTGTTCTTCGTTCGCCTGCGCATGGCCATCGGCGGGCAGGTTCAGCAAGCGCGTTGGGGCAAGACCACGTTGGAGCTCCCGGCTGGGCAGTATCGACTCGAGGTCTATTACCCCTACTTCGTGCTGCGCAAGGCTGGCCTCGCGACGATGGATGTCCGCATCGAGCCAGCGTGCTGCACCCTGGTGCACTATCGCGCCCCGTGGTTCGTTTTCCTCTGGGGTGGCACGCTGAGACTCGCCGGTGTGCACGCACTCGGCCCGCCACCACCCGTGGTTCGCTGAATCGGAACGCGCGTCAGAGAGGCCCGAGCTTCGTGTTGATGACCTCGGTCGACACGACCTTGTCGCACTTGTCGAAGTTTTCGAGCTCCGAGATCGGAATGCGCTTCTGCGCTACGGCTCCCGGCTGAACGCTCTGGCAATGGTTCTTGCCGGTCACCACGCTGCCGTTCTGGCAGGTGAACTTGAGGTCCCAGCAAACGTTCGCGCCGGCCGACCCCTTCTTGTGTGTGACGTTGCAGTCAATCGTCGTGTTCGTGCCCTTGCACGAGACGTTGGCGTCCACGTCGCCGCCGCCTTGCTTGCAGGCGAGCAGCGCAGTTGCGAGGAGAAGAACCGAAGCAGCGAGGTTGGCATTCGTCATGCCCTCGGACGAAGCACGGACCATGCCGCGGGCGGCTGCGCTGCGCCGCGCCCGGCGCCGAGACCCACCCGCACGAAGCTCGAGTGAGCAGGCGGCTCACTCCTCCCGGGGCTTCTTGATCGTGAGGCCGTACTCTCCGAGCTTGCTCACGAGCGCGCGGCGCGAAATGCCGAGGAGCTCCGCGGCGCGGGTCTGGTTGCCGCCTGCCGCCTCCAGCGCGCGTTGGATTTGTCCGCGCTCGAACTCGGACATGGCCCGCCGCAAGTCGAGATCGCCTTGGGGCGGCTGCGCCGACGGCTGAGTGATCGACCCGGGCGCTCGGCTCTGCGGAGCCGCCTCGGGGCTCGCATCGAGCGCCAGATGCTCGACGTCGATGGGCCCTCGATCCGAAAGCAACACCGCGCGTTCCATCACATTGCGCAGCTCGCGCACGTTGCCCGGCCATGGGTGCGCTTCCAACGCGCGCATCGCTCGGGTCGTGATCTCCTTCTTCGGGCGCCCGAGGTTCGCCGTCGCTTCCAGGGCGAAACGCTCCGCGAGCGGCGCGACCTCTTCGCGTCGCTCCCGCAGCGCAGGGATGTGAACCGGCATGCCACTGAGCCGGTAGAGCAGGTCCCGCCGGAAGCTGCCCACCGCCACCTGCTGTCCCAGGTCACGATTGGTCGCCGCGACGAACCGCACGTCGATCTTGCGCGGGGCGAGCGCGCCGAGTCGCGTGACCTCTCGGCTCTCCAGTACGCGGAGGAGCTTGGCTTGGGTCGGCAGCGGCAGCTCGCCGACCTCGTCCAAGAACACACTTCCCCGATCGGCGCCTTCGAGGAGCCCCGGTTTCGCCTTGTCGGCGCCGGTGAACGCTCCACGCTCGTAGCCGAAAAGCTCGCTCTCCAGCAGATTCTCCGGCAACGCTGCACAGTTCAGACGGACCAAGGGGGCCTGCGCGCGCCGTGACAGGCGATGCACGAACTCCGCGCAGAGCTCCTTGCCGACGCCGGTCTCCCCCAAGAGCAGCACCGTGATGTCTCCTGCCGCGACGAGTCCGAGGACCTTGGCGATGCGTCCCATGGCGCCGGAGTTCGGCCACGGCGAGGTGGCCGTGGCTCCGTCGCGCGCGGCGAGCTCGTCCCGCGGCTGCTCCGTAGACTGCAAGAACAAGGTGGCCGCTCCGATGACGAGCAGGTCCCCCGGAACCCACACGACGCTGGAGTTTTCGGCCAGGCGCGTGCGACCCACGATGGTGCCGTTGGCGCTCCCGAGGTCCTCGATCACGATGCTCTCGCCGACGTGCAGCCGCGCGTGGCGGCGCGACACACTGGGATGATCGATGCGCACCTCGCACTCGGGAGCGCGGCCCACCGTGTAGCTCCCGCCCGTCTGGAGCTTCTTGGTCACCACGTGCTGATCGAAGAGCGCGACCACGCGGCAGGTGCCTTCGGCGGCGCTCACCCAGACATCGGTCTTCGAAATTCCTTCGTCTGCGTGGGGGCTCATCGCGCGGTCCGGGCTCGAAACTGGAGAGAGGCCGCGGCAGCGTTCGGCCGTGCGCGTCCCGCCGTCGCCGCGGGTCTCTCGGACAAGAAGAGGTAACCCGCGAACGAGCCACTCAGCAAGCCGACCAGCAAGCTGACGTCGGCGATCAAGTATTGGCGATGCAGAGTGTCGATCTGCTCATCCGAGCAAGAACCCTTGCAGCTCTCGGTGCTGCGGCCGGCCAGGCCGAAGCCCACGAAACCCGCCAGGCCGGTGACAGCGACACCCCCGAGGATGTACGCGAGCACCGGTGGCCCGGCGCTCGGGCGTGCCGTCGCGCCTCGACGCTCGCTGGGCGCCTTCAATACGCCGCGCGCCGGGAGCGCGATGTCTCCGCTGCGCAAGAGAACGCGTACGCGCGCCGTTCGGCCTCGATGTCGGAACACGACGTCGTGCTCGCCAGGATCGAGCTCGATGGGCTCGCGCCCTGGGTTGACCCCGGCCCCGTCGATCTCGAGCTGATAGCCCTCGATCTCTTCGCCCCGCTCGTCTTCCAGCCGGACGCGTATGCTGGGGAGCGCGGTCGCGAGCTGTGCCAAGGCCTCGCTGCAGTCTTGCCGGACGAGCCGTGGACAGCTGTCCTCGGCGCAGAGCTGGAACTGTCGCCGGGCGGCCAAGAGTTTTCCCTGCTTCCTCGAGTGCTGCGCCTGCTCGAAATCTGCGATGCACTGCGTTTGGCGGTCGGCGCGGGCAGGGGAGGCATGCAGGCCGACGCCAGCGAGAACCAGGAAGGCGAGCTCACACCGCATCGGTCGCACCTCGGATGGTATCGTCGGAGGCGGGGCGCGACGAGGGGGGACGAATCGTGCGCCAACTCGCTGGAAAAACTCGCGGTCCGAGCTCGCCGGCGTCGCGGGTCTCGAGCGCTGCTTTCGGCTCAATCGCGCAGTGGAACGCGCAGCTCGGCGCAGGACGAGCCGAGAAGTCGGCGCGGATCCGCCGGTCTGGGCTTGGCGCGGAGCTTGCTCAGGGGCGGCACATGTCGACGTGGGAACGAAGCGTAGCGCTGTGGGTGATGGGCCTCTCGAGCATCGTCGGGTGCGCGGAGCCCGATGACTCGACCGGCATCGGGAGCGGCGGGACCGTGAGCGACGCGGGCGCGGGCGGCACGTCGGGCACGGGTGCGCTCAGGGCGGGCGGCACGAGCGTCGCGTCCGGTGGCGCCGGCAGCGGCGGCGCCATGAGCGGCGGAGGCGCCCCCGCAGTTTGCACGGCCGGCCACGCGGACTGCGACGGCAAGTCGGAAAACGGCTGCGAAACCTCCACGGACGACGACATCTTCCACTGCGGTGCCTGCGGCCACGCGTGCAAGCTCCCTCACTCGTCTGCGGTCTGCGAAACCGGCCAATGCATCGTGAAGTGCCTCGACGGTTGGGGCGATTGCGACACCGATGCCAAGAACGGGTGCGAAGCCCCGCTCACGCAAGCCACGAACTGCGGAGCCTGCGGAGTCTCCTGTACGGGCAACGGCCCGAACACCGTCGGGGAGTGCAACGCGGGCGCGTGCGCCGCGAAGTGCGTGAAGGGTTTCGACGATTGCAGCGCCGTCCCGGGCTGCGAGACCGACGTCGACAGCGATCCCAAGAACTGCGGCGCGTGTGGTCACGACTGCGGCGGCCAGAAGTGCTCGGCGGGCGAGTGCGAGCCCGACGTCGTCTACAGCGATCCGAGCTCGAACCCGGTGGGGCTCGCGCTCGGCGTCGACGCGGTGTTCTGGACGGACAACTGGCTCGATCAGGTGGCCCGCACGCCCAAATCGGGCGGCACCGCCACCGTGCTCGCATCCAACACGCTCGGGCCCTGGGGCATCGCGCTCGACTCGACCAACGTGTACTTCGCCAGCGACGGCGACGAAGCGATATGGAAGGTGCCGCTCGCGGGTGGCAGCGCGTCGAAGCTGGCCGAAGTCCCTGCGCTCGGCACCACGGCGGGCCTCGCCGTCCATGGCTCCACGTTGTATTGGCTCGGCGGCGACACCCTGCGGGCAACGCCGACACAGGGCGGCGTGACGACCGTGCTTGGGAGCGCGACCACGCCTTCGAGCCTCACGCTGGTGGTCGAACCCACCGCCGCCTACTGGGGTGGCTGGCTCGAAGGCAGTGTGCTCTCCTTGCCGCTCGCCGGAGGGACGCCGAGCACCGTCGCTTCAGCGTCCTATCCGAGCGAGGTGGACGCCGACGCGTTGGCCCTCTACTACGGAGACGACAGCGGTCTCTGGAAGGTGGCGAAGGGTGGCGGTGCCCCGCTCCTGCTCGACGCCAAGAGCCTCGGAGTGACCAACGTCGCGACCGACGGCGCCAACGTCTACTACTCCGACGGCAGTGAGCTCTGGAAGATCGGCGTTTCGGGCGGCAGCCCCAAGCTCCTCCAGACGGTGGCCGGCGTCGGACAGATCCGAGTCGACGCGAGCCACGTCTATTGGACGGAAGGGGCTACGGGGAGGGTGCTTCGCCTGCCGAAGTGAGGCGTGGCTCGGCAGATCTCCTCCGAATCCGTGACGCGGCACGCTTCTTGACGACCTGCATTGCCCGCGAAGGCGACCGAAGTTCGGCTGCTGGGAACTTCTGGGGCGGGCCTGGACTCCAAAGACGATGGCCGGGTCCTGTGCGGTGGGCCCACGGAGGAACACATGACCGTCCTTGACGCGGCGCAGCGGGTCCAGCTGCGCAGGCTATGTGGTGCGCGCTCTCTCTCGAGTGAGGCGGAGGTCGGCGAGCTCAACGTCGTGCCGTTCCTCGACATCATCGTCAACGTCCTGATCTTCGTGTTGGCGACGCTCGCGGTCACGTTCACCGCCAGTCTCGACGTAAAGGCACCCTCTTTGCCCGGGTTCAGCACGACGAGCCAAGGGCTCGACTTGACCGTGCTGATCGTGAACGAGGGGTTCGCCGTCAAGACGGCCGGCGGAAACGTCGCGCCAGGGTGCGAAGCTCCCGGCCCGGGGGTGGCCATCCCGAAGCGGGGCGGCGACTACGATCTGCCGGCCCTGAGCGCCTGCATTCGGAAGCTGAAGCAATCGTCTCCGGAGGCGCAGCAGGAACGCCAGATCTTCCTGAGCGCCAACCCGGGCGTCGAATACCACGTCGTCATCGGCGTCATCGACGCCGTGCGCGCGACGCCGGAGGGTGATCCGTTGTTCTCGGACGTAGCTTTCGGGTGCCACGATGACCCGTGCATTGGCGCGCGCCGCACGGTTCCGGCGCTCCGAAGGGACGGCGCCGGAGCATGTGAACATCGTTCCGATGCTCGACATGATGGTCATCATCCTGGTCTTTCTGTTGAAGAGCATGAGCGAGTCGAGCGCTGCCATTCCTCAGCACGACGACTTGCGTCTGCCGTCCGCTCGCGCCCAGACCGACCCGGCGGAGCGTGGCATCGTGGTGACGGTGTCGAAGAGCCAGATCCTGGTGGGCGATCAATCGGTGCTCGAGCTGCCCACGCACGGAAGTGTGGCATCCGAAGGCGCCGGCGCCTCGGCCAAGCGTGGTGGCGCTGCCGAGCTCTACATCGTGCCTTTGGGTGAAGCGCTGCGGCGCGCGCGAGTGACCGATCGCGCGGTTCGTGCGGCGCAGGGGCTCGACCCCAAAGCGTCCGAGGCAGTCATCGTGGCCGATCGCAGCACGCCCTATCGCCTCTTGGTTGAAGTTCTCTACACCCTGGGGCAGCACGAAGTCGGGCTCTATCACCTGATGGTGGTCCAGGGCCGGGGCTAGTGTCGCGGCGGGCTGCCCGCTGACCCAGCCAAAGTTGCGCCAGCCCGCGCCGAGTGGTCCACTTGGGTCATGCGGATCGCGGCGATGGGCTCGGGCGTCTTGTTGTTGGCGATGGTGGCGTGCGGCGGCTCGACGTCGAGCTCCGAGGGCACGGGCGGCACGTCGAGCGGCGGCACGTCGGGCGGAGGTACGTCGAGCGGCGGCACGTCGGGCGGCGGCACGTCGAGCGGCGGCACGTCGAGCGGCGGGACCGGCAACGTGAGCGGGCTCGACTCGTGCAGCGGTCCGGGAACGTGCGTGCTCTTCGCCACCAACTGTTGCGGAGGTTATTGCGACCCCGCCGCCCCCCTCAGCGGCTACCAGGCGGTGAACGAGCAGAAGGTCACCGAGCTCGAGGCGACGCTGTGCACGGGGGACATCATGTGTCCCGGCTGCGTCTCCGTCGACAATCCCGCGAACCTGGCGCTCTGCCGCGGACAGAAGTGCCAGGCCGTGGATCTCAAGAAGGACGCGCTCTCCGCCTGCCAGTCCGACGCCGACTGTCGCTTGCGTTGGGGCTCCGACTGCTGCGAAGACTGCGCAGCTTTCGGCACCGACAACCTGATCTCGTATTCGGCGAGTCAGAATCTAGAAGCCGAAGTCTGCAAGCCAGGCGGTGGCGCTTGCCCGCCTTGCGCGCCGCCGCCCTATCCGAAGTCGGTGCTCCCGGTCTGCGGACCCGACAAACACTGCACCTGGACACTGGTCGGGCCGTGACGCTCTCAGACGACTGACGCGCGCGTCGAAGCGTCGGTCGCAAGCGCGCCCTCAATACGGGCTTCCGTTGCCGAGCACGTTCATCACGTAGTGGGTGAGCGAGGTGTCCGAGCAGAACCCGCGGGTGACTCCGGCGTCGGTACACATCTCCTTCTTGATTCTCCCCTCGTTGGGATAGGGCCAGAGCGGTGCTTGGGTATCCACGTTCCAACCCGCTTCTCCGTGAAGCGTCCCTGGCGCGCCGATCCGGGTGGTGACTTGCGCGCCGATCCCCGCGCCCGCGAGCTTGGAGCCGGCCTCGATGCGCGGAAGGTACGAGAGGCCGTTGGTGAACGGAGAGTCGGTGATACCACCGGTGCCCGCCACCGAGCCTCCGTTGCCGAAGGCGTCGAAGGTAGTGAGCGAAGTGCCGTCGGTCGGTTGGCTCACGTTGGCGATGATCACGTTTGAGATCGTCCCGGTGTAGGTCGACGCATATTGCACGAAGCCCGATCCGGAGCCGGCTTGCGTCCGCCCCGCGGTGATGTGGTTCATGGTCACAGAGACCTTGCACGACCCGGAGCCCATGGCTGCGGCGTATTGGGTGTCCCAGAGCACCATGTTGTCGACCGTCGCCTGCACCGGTCCGTTGCCGTCGAGGCGGAAGCCGCCGCCGACGGGCGACTTGAGCGCGATGTCGCCGAGGAACGAGTTGCCGTTCGTCGCGTTGGGGCTGGCGCTGTTGTAAACGGAATAGAACGCACCTTGCCAGCTCTGGTAGGTGAGGTCGTTGTCGATCACGAGCACGTTCTGCGCGCTGGAGTCCGACGAGTTGTAGAAGTTCAGACCGGCTTCGGGGTCGCCTTTCGTGTCGGTCCAGCCCGCGTCGTGCCGGATGACCCCGCGGCGGACGACCACTCGATTCGCGTTGTAGACGAGCAGGTTGTAGCGCCCGCCGGGGCCGTGCCACCAATTGTCCTCGAAGAGGATGTCGGCGGTGTCGTTGACGTCGTTGGACCCGACGGCCGTGTTCGCGCAATTGCCGGACGGGCAACCCCCTTGAACTCGTTTCCGCAGAACTTCAAGTGGTTGCCGAGGATGGAGCGCCCCGTGGTGTCGTGGAAACGGAGTCCTCGGAATGCGATCCAAGCGTTCGTGTGGCTCGTAGAAAGCCCCGCCTGCAGAATCACTCCGCCGTCGTTCGCCGCAGAGATGGTGATGTACTGGTTCGCTGCGCCCGACGGGAGTGCGTCCAGCGCGTTCCCGCTGCCGGAGTAGGTTCCGTCGAGCAAGCGGACGTTATCGCCTGCCGCCGCGCACGCGAGCGCCGCCTGGATGGTCTGCTTCGGCGTCGCCTGCGCGGTGGCCGCCGAGCAGGAGTTCGAATCGGCGCCGGTCGGGGAGACGTAGTACGTCGCTCCCGGACCATCGGCGCACGCCGATGTCGCCGGCGAGCCGGCCGTTCCGCCCGAGCCACCCGTCGAGCCTCCCGACCCGCCGGCCCCGCCAGTGGGCGCTCCGGCCCCGCCGCCGCTCCCCGCCGCGCCCGTGCCACCGCTCGCCCCAGCACCCCCAGCCCCGCCCAGCGATCCACCGCCGCTGCCGCCCGTAGCATGGGTACCGCCGGACCCTCCCTCGCCATCGCTGCCGCCGCATGCAGAGAGCAGGAAGAAGAGGAACGAGGACGGCAGAATGCGACGTTGCCACGCTTGCACGATGGAACCTCCGAGGGCGCTTCATCTTCGCAACAAGCGCTGACGAATTCCAACCGAGAACGACTGCGCACGGGTCCCTGCTCGGGCCGAGCGCCACGCACCCTCGCCTCCGAGCCAGTGCTGCACAGCTCCATGGATCGAGCCGGCGCCCGGGGATCGTGAGCCTTGCAAAGGACTTGGCTTCGCCAGAAGCTCTGGGAATGTGGCTCGAGCGAGCGTTCCAATTCTCGTTGGCCTTTTCGCTCGTGATCTCCGGCTGCGGGAGCGACGACACGAGCGGTGGCGGCGGCGGCGGTAGTTCGGCAACGGGTGGGAGCGGCGGGGCACCGACCGGCGGAGGCGGTGCAGCGGCGACCGGTGGCACGGGCAACGCGGGCGGGACGGGGGGAAGCAGCGGCGGGGGCGGCACGCTCGCCACCGGTGGCTCCGCAGGAGCGGGCGGCGCGCCATGCTTCGACGCCAAGCGCCTCTGGTTCGAAGACTTCGAGACCGGCGACTACTCGCGCTGGACCAGCCAGACCTACGACAAGGGCTGGAACAACGGCTTCTGTCACGATAACGGCTTCTCGACGGCCCAGGCCCAAAGTCCGACGCACTCTCACCGGTCGGAAATCACCTGCGTCGACACTCAGTCTCACCGTGGCTACGGCGGGCTTCAGTTCAGCGGAGACGCGGTGGTGCCCGCCTACACCAACCAGGGCAGTGGCATCGACGCGCCCCATGGCGTCGTGAACACCTATTGGAGCTTCCTGACCGTGCCGTACGCCTTCCAAAACGGGAAGTGGTTCAGCTTCTGGACGGTGAACAACGACTGCGGTTGGCAGGACGACGTGATCACCCTCGGCCTCGAAGACACCTCGAACCGCCTGACGCCTGCGCACGTCAAGAACACGGGCGGCACGGTGACGTTCGCCGCCAACGCGCCCGGGTTCCCGCTCGGCAAGTGGGTCCGCACGACCATCTACATCAACTACTACGACGGCGTCATGGTCGCGTGGCAAGACGGAACGAAGCTCTTCGACGCGACGTTCACTCGTTCGGACAAGGACATCTGTCAGTGGCACTGGGGTGCCTACGCGAGCGGAGACAACGACGACGTCGTGCTCTACGAAGACGACAACAGCATCTGGAAGCTGAACCAGCAGTGGCCGAGCTTCGAGGTGGAGCCCTACTTCGGCGTCACGACCCAGGTTTGTCAGTCGCCCTGAGCGAAGGCCGAGCTTCCTCGCGCCCGCTCTTGGCGCCGGAGGGCAGTCTCGATAAGACTAGGCGGATGCGGCTTCGACGCTTCTGGCTCGTGGGCGTTTTGGTGCTGGGCTGTGGGCGCTCGGGTCTCGAGAGCGACGACGAAACCGGGATTGGCGGTGCCAGCGGCGGTGTCGGCGGAAGCGTCGGTGGCTTCGGTGGCGCGGACGGAGGCTTCGGCGGAAGCGTCGGTGGCTTCGGTGGCGCGGACGGAGGCTTCGGCGGAAGCGTCGGTGGCTTCGGTGGCGCGGACGGAGGCTTCGGCGGAAGCGTCGGTGGCTTCGGTGGCGCGGACGGAGGCTTCGGCGGAAGCATCGGTGGCTTCGGTGGCGGCGTCGGTGGCTTCGGTGGCGCGGACGGCGGCTTCGGCGGCAGCGTCGGCGGCTTCGGCGGCGGCGTGGGCGGCTTCGGCGGCGGCGTGGGCGGCTTCGGCGGAAGCATCGGTGGCTTCGGCGGCAGCGTCGGCGGCTTCGGCGGCAGCGTCGGCGGCTTCGGCGGCTTCGGCGGCAGCGTAGGCGGCTTCGGCGGCAGCGTCGGCGGGACCGGCGGCAGCGTCGGCGGCTTCGGCGGCAGCGTCGGCGGGACCGGCGGCAGCACCGGCGTGTGCGGCGACGGCAAGATCGGGATTGGAGAGCAATGCGATCTCGGCGCGGCCAACGCCGATCGCCCCGCCTTCGAGCTCGAGTGGGTGTTCGGCAAGATCGGCGTGCGACCGCTCGAGTCGAAGCAGTCCGTGCAGTCCTTCTACGGCTACTCGTCTGCCAGCAGTCACACCGGACTCGAAGCGAGTGGGACGAGCCACATGCTGCTCCATCGCAACGTCGCGACTGGGCAGCTCAGTCTGGTGATGTTCCACGGCATCGATCTGGACGCGACCGGCCAGTCGCAGCCGGCGAGCACCGTGACCTTCGACATCGCGGGGCTGCCGCCCTCCACTTTCGTGACCGTGGTGGACGACACGTTGAGCGAATTCAACAAATCGTCCGGGACCACGGCCTTCGGCAACTGGCAGTTCTCGAACAATACCGACGGTGGCGTATTGAGCGGCCTACCCGTTCCCGGCAGCTGGGAGATCCCGGTCAGCGCCAGCTTCAGCCCTGGGATCAAGACCTGGTTCTTCGACGGCATCACGCAAACCGTGACCGTTTCTCAAGGTTCTGCTGGGAAACTGATCCTCCGCGCCTACGCCACGCCGGCGAAGTGCCGCACGAATTGCACGATCCCCAAGTGCGGTGACGGTGTGCTCGACGGCGGCGAAGTCTGCGACGACGGCAACACCATCGACGGTGACGGCTGCTCGAAGGCCTGTACGTCGACGCCTTGACGCGAGCCGCGGAAGAGCGCGCATCGCCTGCGGGGGTCGCTCGCGTTTGTGGCTTGCGCGGTGCGGGTCCGCTTGGCACGAATCGGCCATGAGCTTCCAGAAGTTCAGAGATGGCAGCTGGCGTTCGCGCGCCGTGAGTGCCGCCGATGCGGTTCGCAAGATCGAGAGTGGCCACCGGGTCTTCGTGCACGGAGCCGCGGCCACACCCCTCGCGTTGCTCGATTCACTGGCCGATCGCGCCGATTTGGAGAACGTCGAACTCTATCACCTGCACCTGGCCGGCCCCTGCCGGTTCGCCGACCGCAGCCACGCCGGGCGCCTCCACTCCATCTCGCTGTTCACCGGCCCTGGGCTCCGCGAGTCGGTCGCCGAAGGCCGCGCGGACTTCTTGCCCATCTTCCTCTCGGACATCCCGGATCTGTTCCGCACCCGCCAAGTCCCGCTCGATGTGGCGCTGGTCCAGCTCTCTTCGCCGGATGCTCACGGATTCTGCACGCTGGGCACGTCGGTCGACGCAGCGCGCGCCGCCGTCGACTCGGCTCGCCTGATCGTGGCCGAAATCAACGAACAGATGCCGCGTACGCACGGCCACTCTACCGTGCGATTCGACAAGCTCGCGGCGTTCACGTTGGTCGACCGTCCGCTCCCCGAAGCCGAGCCGAACCCCGAGGGCGAAGTCGAGGCGCGCATCGGCGAGATCATCGCCGGATTGGTCGACGATGGTTCGACTTTGCAGATGGGGATCGGTGCCATCCCCGATGCAGTGCTCGCGCGGCTCGGCGGCAAACACGACCTCGGCGTCCACACCGAGATGTTCTCGGATCGAGTGGTCGATCTGGTGGAGAACGGCGTCATCACCAATCGCTTCAAGAAGGTTCACGCCGGGCGCATCACCACCTCGTTCGTGAACGGCAGCCGCAAGCTCTACGAGTTCGTGGCCGACAACCCGACCGTCGAGTTTCACCCCTGCGATCGCACCAACGACACGTCGCTGATCCGACAGAACCCCAAGGTCGTCGCCATCAACTCGGCCCTCGAGATCGACCTGACGGGACAGATCTGTGCCGACAGCATCGGCCACGCCATCTACTCCGGCATCGGTGGCCAGATGGATTTCATCCACGGTGCGGCGCTCTCCCCGGGCGGCAAGCCCATCATCGCGCTGCCGTCTACCGCCGCCAAAGGCAAGGTGTCGCGGATCGCGCTCAGCCTGAAGCCCGGCGCCGGCGTCGTCACCACCCGCGGCCACGCCCATTGGGTGGTCACCGAATACGGCGCGGTGAACCTCCACGGCAAGACGCTGCGCCAACGGGGCGAAGCCTTGATCTCCATCGCCCACCCCGACTTCCGCGCCGACCTCGCCAAAGAGCTCGCTGCCGTCCGCCACTACGTCGTCTCGCGCTGACGCCCTGAGGTTCGACTTGCGCCCGCGAGCTTTCGCGAGCGAGATTTCGCCCATGCGGCTCCGCTTGCTCTCGGTCGCGGTCCTGCTTTCGGCCTGCTCGGACGACGGCGGGGGCGGCGTGGCCGGCGGGACGGGCGGCGTCGCGTCGGGTGGAGCCGGCGGAAGCTCCGGCGGCGGAGGGACGGGCGGCAAGAGCGTCAGCATCGTGTCGCCCGGTGAAGGCGCGACGGTGTCCGGAAGCGTGAGCATCGAGCTGGCGGTTTCGGGCAACGTGGGGTCGGTCACGGTGAGCGCCCAAGGAAAGACGGTCTGCACGCTGAGTGCCGCGCCGTGGAAGTGCACTTGGGACACGGGCACCGCCCACGACAACCCGCTCGCCGCCCCCGATCACGCCTTCGACTTCGGCTACTACTTCGTCGACGGCAAGTACGGGGACCATCGGAGCACGGTCGACGTCTACACGAATCTCTACCTCGGGCTTGGTTCTTCCGCCTACGACTCCTCGGCGCCCTGGGCAGCGCCGTTCACGACCTCGCTCGCTCAAGCCAGCGCGTCGAAGCGCAAGATCTTCTTGTCGCTGGGCGCGCCGGACGACGTCGGCGCCATCCTCGACATCGCGGCACCGCACTGGTCGGACGTCGCCTACCTCGAGCTCGCTGACGAGCCGCCTTGGACCCAAGCGGAGACCGAAAGCGTGGTCGCCAACGTGTTGGCCGGGCTCTCGAGCCGCGGTCTCGCGCCTCGTCCCATCGGCGCCGTCTACACGCAGAACCAGGTGCTCACCGGCGACGCCATCTTCGCCTCCGGCCTCGATTGGATCGGGCTCGAAGCCTACGTCGCGCCGCCCGGTGACGCGTCGCCGGACGTGAACGCGAAGAACCTCGAAACCTTCCTCACGGCGGCCAAGGCCCGGGTTCCCGCCGACAAGAAGCTCGTGGTCGTGATGCAGGCCTACGACCGAAACGGGCAGTGGACCAACGAAGCCACGCTGGCGAAGCTACAAACTGCGACCTACGAGCTGGTTCGGGACGAGCCCCGCCTGCTCGCGCTCACGATGTTCGCCTACGGTCGCCCGGGTGGCACCCACGACCACCCGTCGCTCGGCCACGAGCACCAGCTCATGGCCGAGAGGATCCTCGGTATCAACGTGCCCGCCCTGAGCAACGGCCCCGCCACCGTGTCGGCAGTGGCGGGGTCGCTTTCGGATCAGGCGAACGTGACGATCGCCAACTGAAGTGCCTCAGTGACAGGGGTCGTAGCCGCCGCCACACACGGTCGGCATCTGCGCGCTGTCGGGGTTCACGGTGTTGTACGTGCCCGAAGCGTTGTCGTAGAGGCCGTAGAGCGCGCCCCACGGACCGGGCAGCGTCGAGCCGATGCCGTCGTTGATGAAGCCGCAACCCATGTCGATGCCGGGGTTCGAGAGGTTGCCGGGGCTCGCGCCGTAGCCGATGACGAGCGTGGCCATGGTCACGTACTTGTTCTCCCACTGCGCGAGCGCAACCCAGCCGCCGATGGATGTTCCGAAGAAGCTCCCGAGCAGGCTCGCGATCTGGAGGGTGTCGTTCATCACGTCGTAGTTCGTGCAAACGTCCTCGGCGCCCGAACCCATGCCATTGGGCAAGATCCCGATGACCGTGCCAGTCCCCTCGTGGACGGCCCAGAACGGGCCCGGTTTCACCGGTGCGACGAGCGAATACTCGCCATCGAACTCGGTGCCCAGGGCGCTCCACGCGAGCTGCTCTTCGGGAGAGAGACCGGGCTGGGTATCCAGCGCGCCGGGGTCGAGCACGGACACGGTCTTGCCTTGCAGACCTTCCAGGGTGCTCGGGCCGGCGAACATCTCCGCTTCGAGGACGGCGAGCCCCGCCGTTGCCTTCAGCGTCTTCTCCCATGCGGCCCGCGGGTCATCCGCCGCGGTGGCCCAACGCGAGAGCGGGAAGATGTGGAGCTGACGCTGGGCCAGCCCCTTCTCCGAGAACTTCTGCACCATGGCCGTGATGCGAGGTCCGGTCTCGAAGGTGAGTGAGGTGGTCGAGGCCTGATCGACGAGAGGTGGCTGCGAGAGCGGGAGTTTGCTCGGCGACAGGCTGAAGCCCTGCCCGAGTGCCGTCAGGAGCTTCGCCTCGTCCTTGGCCGCCGCGGCTTCGAAGATCGGGCGAATCGAGAGCTTCTCCGCGATCCAGTCGTCGAGGACGAGCGACGCGGTCGGCGCGGCGCCTTCCACTTGCAGCGACACCCGGCCCATGAGCGCGGCGCGCACGTCCGTGAGCATGTCTTGTGTCAGCGTGGGGAAGCCGGTGCTGAAGGCCGAGCCGAAGCCCGCGACCGTAGCGGTGTGCTCGCGACCGGCGAGGCCGATGGTGAGGTAGAGCCCCGAGAGCCCTTGGGCCGCCACGGGCGTGGCAGGCACCTCGTAGCTACCCGTGCCTTCCTTTTGGTTGATCTTCACACTCACGTTGCGCGTCGTGGCCGTGCCCGCAGGCGCCTGGTACGAGAGGACGTAGTCCTCCACCGCACGCGCATCGATCTCCGCCAGGGCAGCGGCAGTGGCCTCCGAGACCTGCGTCACGGGCACGCTCTTGCCGCCCGAGAGCTTGGAAACCTGATCGAGCGTCGGCTGCTTCACCGTGCCCACGGCGATGGAGAGCACCGGCGCCCCGCCGGCGAGCGCCACCGAGTGTTGGGGCTCGAGCGTATCCGTCTCGTCGCCGTCGGTGACCATCAGGATCACGGTGGGCTTCTCTTTCTCCACGTCGTAGAGGGCGGTCCAAATCTCCGAGCCGCCGCTGGCGCTGGCGAGGCCTTGCACCTGCGTCTGGGCCTCGGCGAGCGATTTGGCCCAGGTCGGGGAGACGAACGTCGCGCCGAAGTTGATGTAGGCGACGCGCACCTCCGCTTTGGGGTACTTCGCGTAGAGTGGCTGGACGATCTTGTTGCCGAGGTCGACGGCGCCGGCGCCCAAGAACGCCGGCGGCAGACTCGAAGAGGTGTCCATCAAGAGCACGACGCGGGGCGGCGGCGCTTCGTTCCGGAGCAGGCTGAAGCTCACGGGCTGACCATCTTCCCGCACGTCGAACGCCGAAGCGCCGAGCCGGGGCACGTTCTTGCCCCCGGCGTCCAGTGCGCTCACGGTGACCCTGATGCGGCGGTAGGAGTTGCCGTTGGCGAGGATCTTCACGTTCGTGACCTTGGCCAGCGCTGCGGGGTCGGTCTCCACGGGACCGAGCGGAACCCCGTCCACGGAGTAGCCGCCGCCGGCCGTCGGCTCGTACACGTTCCCGCCGAGCGAGAGCATGTTGCCGACCTTGGCGAGCTTCTCCTTCTCTGCTTGGGACATGTCGAGACCGACGACGTTCAGCACGGGCACGACGGTGTCGATGTCGGCCATGCGCATGCGGGCCACGGTCTCGACGGGAGCAGGCGGCGGGAATGCGATCTGGATCCGCCGGCCCACCACGTCGGGCGTCGCGAAGTCGCCCTCCACCAGCGTGAAGCGGGTGTACGGGTCGTCGGCGCGTGCAGCCTCGAGCTTCACGTGGATGCTCTGCGGCGGGTCCGCGTCGCTGGTGGGCGTCGGCTCGCCGAGCGTGAACGTGTCTCCGAGCTTGGCGTCGGGAGCGAGAGGGTTGGCGTAGGTCCAATTGCCGGCGACCTTGACGCGAACGAGGGGGATCGCCGGCAGCGTGAAGTCGAACGGGCTCGCCAGGTCTTGGGGCAAGAGGCCCGAGAGCTGGCCCGCGAGCGCGGCGGTCTTCGAGCCGTCGGCGTCGATGGCCGAATACGCGCGCAAGGCATCATGGCCGAGCGCGGTTGCCCACTCTTTGGCCTCGGCTTCGGAGATGGGCGGTGCGTGGGGGCGATCGATGGTGCGCAGGAGCACCTTGTGGCCATCGAGCTTCGCGCCGTCGGGATCCCCTTGAACGACTTCGGCTTCGAGCCCCGCTTTCTGGTAGAGCTCCTTCAGGAGCTCGGCCTTCTCGCGTGGCGTGCCTGCGCCGCCGCGGAGCGTGCCTTTGGTGCCCCAGCGCGTCACCGAAACGGCGCCGTAGAACCCGTCGGTTTGGGGCGGGTAGGTCGCGATCTGGTCGCGCACGAACTCGAAGATGCGCGCCGGGTCCTTGCTCGCCACGGCAGCGTCGGCCTGACCGGGCAAGTGATCGGGGCTCTTCCGGAGCGCCGTCTGGATGCGCTTCCACGCTTCCCACATGTCGAGAGCGCCACCGCCCCCCGCGCCGCCCGTGCCACCCCCTCCGGCACCCGCGCTACCGCCCGTGCCGCCCGACGCCTTGCTGCCGTCGTCGTCCGAGCTGCACGAGCAGCCAGGCGCAATGACCAGCGCGGCGAGCGTTACCCCCAATCCAAGCCAAGCTTTCCTCTGCATGCGACGTCCTCGTTGTTCGGCGAGCCCGCGAGACTACCGAGACCCGGTGTTCTTGGGTGCCAGGGCCGGAGATAGCAAGGGCAGTGCCGAACCCGTTCGCGGTATCTGGGCCGGATCCAGGGGTTTTTCGCCCTGCGTTGCACTTCTAGTGATCACTCGAAGTGCAAAGGGGTCAGTCCACGGGGAACCAGCCCGTGGCTCGGCCGAGCGCAGCGAGGAAGGCGTCGAGCTCGCCGCGCTCGCCCATGGCCGAGAGCTCGATGCCGCGCTCTGGCACCGTCGCGAGCCGAGCGTAGGACGAGAACGACGCGATCCGACCGTCGCGTCGATCCATGCCGACGCCGAGCCAATGTGGCATTCCCATGTGCCGTCCGACGAAACGTGGGATCGAGGGGAACACGCGCTCTTCGAGAGCTGCGAAGAGAGCGGCGTCGAACGTCCACCACGCCACTGGGATCACGCCGACCGCGTATTCGAGGGGAGCGACGTCGAGCGCGGGCGACGGAGCCGGCGCTCGCACATCGACCGAACCCTGCCCCGCCGCGAGCACGCCGCCACGCACGATCTCGGCCGCGGCTTGCAGGCACGCCTCCAGAGCCCGAGCCACCTCGGCCACTTCACTCGTCATCGCATCCGTCCAACGACCCGTGAAGACCCAGGCGTCACCATTCGCGTTCGGTGGCATCAAGTCGAGCCCACCGGGGTTCGGGCCGCGATAGTTGGCCACCGCCGTGCGCACCAGCGCTTCGAACGATTCGCCGTCGACTCGATGCACGACCCAAGCGGCGGCGAGCCCACGTTGGAGCCACGGCAAAGGCGCGAAGGGCATCTTCAGACCCGAGGCTAGTACCTCGTCGGGCGGGTGGTCGCAACGAGCCTCCGTGGATGGCGGTGCGCGGGACCACGCGCTCTTCGGACGAAAGCTCCCAGAGGAACGAGACTCGACCGGCGCGCTGATCCAGGACCTTCGCGGCTCCGCCGCCGACTACTTGGCGACTCTCTCCGTCAACATGGCGATGGCCTTCGCACCCGAGAGCTTCGCGATGTCCATCACCTCGACGGCCTGACCGTAGGGGATGTCGTCTGCCGCATCGAAGAAGATGACGGGCATGGGTTGCGCGGCGAGCATACGCGGCAGCCGGGTCGGAATTTCGCTCTTCTTCAGCACGGCCTTGTTCACGCGGATCACGCCCTTGGAGTCGATGGTCATGACCAGCGGTCCTTCGTCGTCGTCGCCCTTCTGGGCGGGCTTGTCCTTGCTCGGCGTCTCCTTCTTCGGAACGTTGAGCCAGAAGCTCTTCTCCATCATCGGCACGATCAGCATGAAGATGATCAGCACCACGAGCGCGATGTCGACCAGCGGAGTCACGTTCATGACCGGAACGGGGCGTTGCTTCTTGCTCTTGCCTCCGCCGGCGGAGATGTTCATGCCCATGGCTCAGTCGCCCTCCCGCTTGGGCTGCACCTTGAGCGACACGCCCTTGAAGCCGAGAGCTTGCAGCAGCGCCAGCGTCTCGCGGACCCGCACGTAGGGGACCTTCGCGTCGGTGTTGAGGAGCAGCTGGCGATCGGGGTTCTGCGCATGGATCGCCCGGAGTCGCTCCGGCAGCTCTGCCGTGCTCGTCTTCTTGCCGTTCAGCAAGAGTGTGCCGCTCGCTGCCATGACGAGCTTGATGGGGTCGACGTCCTTCGGGACTTTGTCGATCTTCGCTGCCTCGGGCAGCACGGTCGCTTCGCCTTGTGCGAGCGCGGGCGTCACCACCATGAAGATGATGAGCAGCACGAGCACGATGTCGACCAGCGGCGTGACGTTGATGTCCGGCTGCGGGGCGCCGGCGGACACCCGCGCGCGACGCGGCCGCTTGCGGGGGACGTAAGGCCGTCTTTCCCACGCGCCATCGGCCTCGACTTCGGCTGCGGTCGCCTCGGCGTTCATTTCACGCAGCCTTGCGCTTCATGCTCGAGCTGAGACGTCCGTGGTTGTTCTCGACCTCGTCGAGGAGCTCCCCCGCCGAGCGAGCCAAGGTCATTTCGATGGCGTTGATGCGCGTGGTCAGCCAGTTGAAGGTCAAGACCGCGGGGATCGCCACCATCAGCCCGAACGCCGTCTCGATCAGCGCCTCGGCGATACCGGCGGAAACCGCACCCAGACCACCGGAGCCGGTGGAAGCAATGCCCTGGAACGCGCCGATGATGCCGACCACGGTACCGAGCAGTCCCACGAACGGCGCGACCGAACCGACCGACGCCAGTACCGAGAGGCCACGGCGCAAATCCGCGCCGACCGCTTCCAGGCTCCGCTCGGACTCGCTCCGCGCGAGCTCCGGCGGGCTCACGTTGCCGACTTTCGTTCCCGTGTAGCGCTCGAGGATGGACCCGAACAGCCTGGCCAGCGCGGACGCCTTGTGCTTCTTGCAGAGTGCGATCAGCGGCTCGAGCTCCCACGAGTCGATGAGCGGCCCGGCCGCGGCTGCGAACTTCCGACTCTCGCGCTGGGACTTGCCGAGCACGAGCAAGCGCTCGACGGTGACGCCCGCGCAGGCGATCGCCATGACCAACAGCACCGCGGCAATCGACTTGCCGAGCGCTCCCATACCAGCCCAGATGTGGGCGAGATCGAATGCCATGAGGTTTGCTCCTCGCTTGTTCGTCAACTCTTCAGGCGGAACGGAAAGCTCGCCGTTCGCCAGATCGCAACGGGGCGGCCCTCGAAGGTCGCCGGCTGATAGCGCCAGCGCTTGACGGCCTCGACCACTGCGCCGCTCAGCCGAGAGTCCCCGCTCGTCACGCGAACGTCGCCGATCGTTCCGTCCGCCTTGACCAAGAACTGCACGCGAACCGTGCCTTCGACCCCCTCCGACTTGGCGTCCGACGGATAGGCCGGCCGCGGCTGTGTCACGGGCACCGGCAGGGTCGTCTGCTCGCGTTCGGAAACGAAGACGAACGCGGGCGGCGCGACTTCCTTCTTCTTCGCGACGACCACGGGCTTCTTCGGCTGCACGGGAGCGCCGCCGCCGCCGCCCTCACCGTCGAACGCGTCGTCGGCGTCGCCGTCGTAGGGCGTCTTGGCGTTGGGATCTGCTTCGCTGGGTGTGCCGCCCGGAACGCCCGTGGGCGTGGACATCGACACCTTCCTGTTCTTGGAGGGCGACTTCAGGACGGGCTTCGGTGGCTCCGGCTGGACCTCGGGCTCTGGCCCGTCAATCGTCGGCGGTGCCTCGACCAGCGACACGTCGATGGTCTCTTCCGCTTGGAAGACCTGACCGTGGGCCGTGAGCGTGATGAGCGACAATGCGGCGGTCACGGTCGCCGCGCCAACGGCGTATCCAATCGACAGGCGCTTGCGCCGCGCCTTGTCCGAGGCGTCGCCGCTCGTGGTCCAGGCGTCGAGTTGCATGGCGCGGGAGAACTTCGCATCGTTCCGTGACGGACAGGTGCCGGCTGCGCAAAAAGACCGTGACCCAACCGGTCACGAGAACGTCACGCGAACAAGAAGAACGACCCCGCCCGCTGGGTGCGCGGACGGGGTCGGACCCGACTTTGCGTGGCGCTGTCAGCGGCTCACTTGGAGGCCCAGTCGATCCAGGCGCCGGTCAGCCAGTTGCCGTCCTTGAAGGCGCCTTTGCCCGAACCGGTGACGGCGGCCGTGGGTCCCGCCGCGGCCACGCAGTCCGTGGCCGTGAAGCCGGCGCTAGCGGTGCCGTTTCCGGCGCCGGCGTTGAACCAGGCGGTCTCGTCGAAGCCGTTGTCGTTGTTGGTCTCGCTGGCGTTGGCGATGTCGTTCTTGAGCTGGCCGAAAAACGTGCTGTTGGTCATCGTGTAGGCCGGGGCCGCCAGCGTGCCGACGTCGTCGCGCATGTCGAAGCCGTGGTCGAAGCCGGTCACGACGATGTCCTCGAGCAGGCCCTTCGAGCCGCGCCGGAGCACCATGCCATAGCTCGCGACGCCCACGTCCGCCCCGAACCCGCACATCGTGACCTTCTTGGGCATCGGCTTGTTGTTGGGCGTGGCGGTGAAGTTGGTGGGGTGCCCGTCCCACTCGAAGCCATTGGGGTTGGCGGACGGATTCGCGAGCTTGCGACCGAACAGGTGGGTCATGGTGCCGCGATAGCCCTTGTCGGTATCGAACATGTCGTCCCCGTCGCTGTTGCAGATCAAGTGATCGACGTTGACCGTCCCGCCGAACCACTCGAAGCAGTCGTCGAGAGTGTTGCTCACCATGATGTGGTTGATGGTCGTGCCGCTTCCGACACCGCCGAGCGTGAGCCCGTTGACCTCGTTGTCGGTAGCCAGCTGGTAGCCGCCGTATTCGATGCGCACGTACGTCATGGTGCCGCTGTCGTCGGCGTCATCGGTCCCGCCGAAGTGGTTGTCCGGCACGTCGGGCAAACCCTCGACCAGGGGCGTGCCGTCGTTGGTCGTCGCCTTGCCGAGGAGGATCACGCCACCCCAGTCACCAGGTGCGCGGCTCCCGACGGGCTGTGGGCTGGTGAACAGGATCGGCGCGTTTTCCGTGCCGGCCGCGTTGATCTTCGCGCCCCGGGCGACGATCAGCACGCCGATCGGCGTCTTCGTTCCCTCGATGCGCGTACACGGCTCGATCGTCAGCGTCGCCCCTGACGCCACGTGTACCGCGTCCGAGAGCGTCCAGACCTTGTCGGCCGTGAGTGTCGTGTCGGCGGAGATCGTGAGCGGGATCTTCTCCTTGGTCTTGCCGGCGCCGCTCAGATCGCAGGCTGGTACGCCGCCGGTGCCTCCTGCTCCGCCGGTCGAACCGCCCGTACCCGCGGTCCCGCCGGTGCTGCCACCGGAGCCGCCGGTACTGCCACCGGAGCCGCTGCTGCCCGCGGTCCCGCCGGTGCTGCCACCGGAGCCGCCGGCCCCGCCGCCGGTCCCGCCGCCACCTGAGCTGGGGTTGTTCTTGCCTCCGCCGTCGTCGTCCGATCCGCAGGCCATGAGCGAGAGCGAGAGCGCGACGGCAGCGCCTGAAATCTTCGAGCGGGAAATGAACATGAGTGGTCTCCTTGAATGCGCCCGCACTCTGCTCCTTCCACATTGCCGCGACGTGCCACCTTCGTGACACTTGAGTGATGCCGCTCGGCGGCGGTCAGTACGTGTAGCTTCCGCTCAGCGAATACACTGCGCCGGTGGTGTATCGGCTCACGAGCGTGGCATCGGACTCCTGCTTGCCCTGCGTCACGAGGAAGGGTGCGTTCAGGATGTTCGCCGCCGTCGCGCGCACCGAGAAGTGCTTGCCGAGTTCCTGCGCCGCGGTGACGTCGACCAGATGCCGTGGGTGCTCGTAGGCGTCGTCCAGGCCCTCGGTTCCGACCGCCACGATCCGCTTGCCCACCACGTTGTAGAGCACGCGGAACGAGGTCTTGGTCGGGCCCTCGTAGTCCAGGGCCAGGTTCAACGAATACGGGGCTTGGTTCATCATCGGGCGCGAGGCGTTGGTCACCTTGTCGAGGGCCTCGCCCGTGAGCTCGACCTGGGAGACGGAAACGGTCAGGTTGCCGATGAAGGAGAAGTGTTTCAACTGATCGGAGAGCGGCTCGAGTGACTTCCTGAGCTCGAGCTCGACGCCGCGAAGATCGGCTCCCTTGGCGTTCTGGTACGTGTTCACGCCGGCGTCCCCCGAGGCGATCACCACCGCTTCGATGGGGTCCTCGAAGTGCTTGTAGAACACCGTCAGCGCCAGCACTTCCTTCAACGTCGGGAAGTACTCGAAGCGAACGTCGGCGTTGGTGACGTGCGTGAGCTTCAGATCCGGGTTGCCCACCTCGGGTCTGCCTCCGAGGACGTTGACGTAGGCGAACGGTGCGAGTTCGCGTAGCTGAGGACGCGCCAGCGTTCTGGTCAGAGAAGTCCTGAGCTTCGACTTCTTGGTCACGTCGAACACGAGCCCGGCGGAGGGGAGCAGATCCGTGCTGTCGACGCGCGCGCCGCCGATGACCACTCCGGTGTCGAACGGATCGTTGGGCTCGAGCGTCTGGCGAGTCACCTCCAGGCGCTGACCCAGAATCGCCCGCAGCCAGGGGGCGATGGCCACGTCCGTCATGGCGTAGGCGGCGTAGACGTTCAGGTCCGCGTCGTAGGCGTCCTGCGGCAGAGTCGACTCTTCCAGGCCGAGAGCAGTGCCGATGTTGGTGCCGAAGAACATCGAATCGGCGCAAGCGTCGAAGTCCTGGGACGGACACTGATAGCGATCGTACTGTGCGATGGGCAGCAGACGCTTGAAGGCGAAGTTCCGTGAGCTGAACTCGCGGCTCCTCTCGTTCACGAACCCCCCGAACCCGAGCTTCGAGTCTCCGCTCAGCGGCTGCGTCCAGGCGACTTGGCCACCGAGGACCCGCTCCGACTGTTCGGCCCAGAAATGGCGCCCGCTGGACTGATCCTCCACGAAGTTCCAGGACGTGGCGCCCTCGCTTCGCTGCCAGGAGATCCCGCGTGTGTCCGGTTGATCGCGCGTGGCCTTCGAGAGCCAGGCCGCCCAGTCCAGCCGAGCCGAACCGAGCTCCGGAAAGACGTGCGCTCCGAGCAGCTGGGCGAAGTTCATGCTGCGTTCCACCCACTCGAGGCGAGTGTCGTGGATCGATGCGTTGCGCCCCTTGCTGAAGCCGTCGATGACGCGCACCGAGTCCTCGCCCGCTTGGCTGTGCAGGCCGACCAGCGTGAGTCGATGGTTTCGGTCGAAGTCGTAGCTGACGCTGCCAAAAGCACCCCAGGTGACGGTGTCTTTCGCTGCCTCGAGTCTGTAGGCCCGTTCGCGATAGGGTGCGGTGCCCGAGCCGAAGTTGTACTGGTAGTCGACGTCGTTGGTTCTGAGCTCGTACTTCCGTGCGTAGGATAGCGCCGCGATGACGCCGAGCTTTCGTTCTTTGCCGAGCTCGAATCCATCGCCGGCGACCACGTTCAAGCCGTGATCGGGCGGCGTGAAGCTCCGCCTGGAGCTGAGGTAGGAGTTGATGGCTTGCCCCCGGGACGCGAGCTCGGCCGACGTGACCGGTGTGCCATCTGGCCTCTGGGTATTCGGAGACAGCTTGTAGCGCGGAAAGTCGCTCGGCAGCGCGCGTGAGCCATCGTCGTAGCCCAGCCAGTCCGTGCTACCCCCCCGGTAGTCGAGCCGATCTCGAAACGTGCTCTGCGTGTTGAAGCCGCCGCTCGCGGACACTTGAAACAGGAACTTCTCCGGGATGCGCCGCGTCTCGATGCGCACCGAGCCGCCGGCGAAGTCCCCCGGCGAGTCCGGCGTGAACGTCTTGACGATGGTGAGGCTCTCGAGCGCCAGCGTCGGAAACAGATCCAAGGGCACGGCGGCGCGATCGGGTTCGGGGCTCGGAAGCGGGGCGCCGTTCAAGAGGGCGTTCGTGTAGCGTTCGCCCAGGCCGCGCACGTACACGAAGCGGTTTCCGACCAACGTCACCCCCACCACGCGCTGTGCTGCTGCGGCCGCGTTTCTGTCGGGGGACTTGCTCATTTCGGCCCGGCCGACGGCGTCCCCCATCGAAGCGGAACGCTTCCTCTCCAGCGCGAGCGCATCCACCGAAGCGGTGTCCGGTGCGGCTTCGATCACGAACTCGTCGCCCGAGTTCTCCGTCTCGGGCTCGAGGCCGACGTCGAGCTTGCGAGTTCCCCGCGCGTACACGTACACGTTCTGCGCCCGTATCGGCTGATAGCCAGGGGTGACGATGCGAAGCGCGTAGCGGCCGGGCGGGAGCGCGACGCGAAACTGCCCCTTGTCGTCGGTGGTGACGCGCACTTCCGTGCCGACCACGTCGACGGAAGCGCCAGCGAGAGGCAGGCTCGTCTGCTTGTCGAGGACCTGACCTTGAACCGCTCCTTCGCCCTTGGCCGGCTCTGCTTCGCCAGGGTACGCCGCTTCCTCTGTCGGCTCCTCTGCGCGTGCGGGGAGGGAGAGGCACGAAAGGACCAAGAACACGCGATAGGGCGAGGGACGCATCATCTTCCACCGGGGCCGTCAGGGACGGCGTGGCGGAGAGTGCGAAACTCACGTTACGATTTCGTACGCGTTCGGGTGACGTTCGTGCGAAATCCAGTCGTCTCGCGAGTCACGAGAATGTCACCGGCGGTTCCCGCGCGAAGCTGAGCCCGCCGAGCGGCGGTTGGCAGAACCCAAAGACCGATCAATATCCGAGCGCCGAGCTCCCGGGCGCTGGCGCCGGAGGAGTCGGGGTTTCCGGTGTCCCCTTGGGCGTGGTGTAGGGGTTGTCGCTTCCGGGTGCCGGCTCCTCTTCGGTCTTCCCCCAGTCTGCGCCGCCGGCGCCGTCCTTCTTGCGACGCGCGCTGCGCGGTTCGTCGCGGCGAGCCGGTGCGGTTTTCGGGGTCGGCGTCCCCGTGCTCGCGCTCGGCGCGGCTGCGGCCGGAGCGCTCTCCGCGCTCGAAGTGGGCGACGCGATCGGCGGCGCGGGGGTCGATGACGCTGGCACTCGGTTGTTGGCTTCGGGGACTTCGGGCGTGAGCTTCTGCTTCACCGCCAGCGCCGCCAACACGCCCGCGCCCGTCACGATCAGCAGCACGAACAGGATGAGTCCGGTCCGTCGCCGCGGGGGCGGCTGGAGCGCGTCTGCATCGATGGCCGTGCTCGGGACCACGCTCTCTTCCGAGGCCCGCGGCGGAACGGGCGTCGGCGACTTGTTCACCAAGAGGAGCGGCAACGTGTTCTGCGGCGCGCGCGCGTCCGCGAAGGGAACGGAGGCGGGCACCTCGATCTTCATGGGCTCCACCGGTACGGGGGCCAACGGCGGGACTGGTGGCTCCGCGGGAGGTGCAGCAGGCTTGGCTGCCGCGGGGGCTGCGGGCTTCTCTTCCGCAGGCGGAGCTGCCGGAGGCGGGGGCGGTTCGGTCGCCGGCATGCGGAACGCGGCGAGTCCGATGGCGCGAGGTGCCTTGGGGATCTCGGGCACTGCGACGTCGTCCATGGGGTGCACGGTCGGTCGCCACGACGTGGCCGCGACTTGGGGACGCACGATGCTTCCGCGCTGCTTCTCCACGAGGTCGGTGCAGAGCTCGTTCAGCACGCGCACGAGCTCGCCCGGTTTCGTGCGTTTCACTGCGGCCCCCAGGGTGTCGGCGAAAGCCGCCGCGCTCGGGAAACGAGCGGCCGGGTCGCGGTGGATCGCCTGGGAAACCATACCCACCACTAGGCTGGGCGTGGCGGGCGCCACCAAGTCGAGGCGCGGGATCGCGCCTGCCAGCGCGCGTTGACGAAGTGCGACCACGGGCGTCGTGGCCGTGGCTTCGCCGAAGGCTTCCTTGCCCGAGACGAGCTCCCAGAGCAGGAGGCCCAACGAGTACACCGAGGCGGCGGGCGTCAGCCCGCCGGGCCGGGCGAGCTCGGGCGCTCGATAGGCTTCGAGTGCAGAGTGCTCGCCGACCTTTTCGAGGAGGGCGAGCCCCACGTCGGCCAAGAGCGCATCGTCGCCGCTCGTCACCAGCACGCCCTCGGGGTGTACCCAAGCGAGCGGTCGTGCCTCTCCGCGAGCGGCCAAGAGCTCCTCGGCAGCGGCCACGGCTCGTGCGAGGTCGAGCACGATGCGTTGGGCGAGCTCCGGCGGCATGGGTCGCTTCCGATCCCGAGCGCGCTTCATCAGGACCGACAGCGGGACCCCTTGCACGTATTCGGTCGCCAAGAGCAGCCCCTCGGGCGAGCGGTTCACGTCCACCACGGCGAGCAAGCTCGGGTGGTGGAGCTTCTCTGCCGTGCTCGATGCCTTGGACCAAGCATCGAGCATGGGCGCGGTCCAAGGGGAGCGTTCCGGGACGTCGCGAAGCAGCACCGCCCGCTCGGTGCTCATGGCGACGCTCAGGGTGCCGAGGGGGCCCCGCGAGAGCTCTTGCTTCGACTTGTACCGCTCGCCCTGCACGCCTCGGCCTCGGGGCCTATGCTACTCCGGCTCGAGCCGGCTGCCCGCAGGTTGCGAGGACCAGCGCATTCTATGCGGCGCTCACGCGGCAGGTGGCGCGGCGCCGTCGCCCCGGCCGCGCGGTCGCGAGCTCGTGAGGTAGCCCGCGCGGGGGGGTTCGCCTTCGACACTGGCGAGGACCTCGACCTGGATCTGGAGCCGCCGGTGGGGGCGAACGGGGCCGCCGTCCAGCTCCACGACCCAGAAGCGCTCTTGGCGAAGCCCCGCGGCGACCCGCGACTCGGCGCGTACGATCTGGACGCGCTCGGCGTAGAGCGCACGCGCCACGCGCGCGAAGAGGCCGCGCCCGCTGGCCGCTTCGACTTCGAGCAGCGAAAGCACGCCACTCCCGGATTCGACGAACCTGACTCTCGTATTGCTCATGCTGCACGCTTACCCACACTCGGTGAGAGGGCGATGACTCGGGTGTAGATTCGCGGTGACGCTTTGCAGGCGCTCGAGTGGCTCAAGGTTCTTCGATGAAGCGGTAGCCCACGCCGCGCACGGTCTCGATGTAGTCGCGTGCCGCGCGGAGCTTCTCACGCAGGCGCTTCACGTGGGCGTCGACGGTGCGCGTGCTGATGCGGGCATCCATGCCCCAGACGGCGTCGAGCAGTGCTTCGCGCGACTGCACGCGGTTCTTGCGATCGAACAGCGTGAGCAGGAGTTTGAGCTCGAGGGCTGTCAGCTCCACCTCTTCGTCGTCCACCCAAGCCCGATGAGCGTCCCGATCGATCTTGAGGTTCCCGAATTCGATGGCGCCGGCGGAAGGTGGTTGGAACTCGTTCCGCCGGAGCACGGCACGCACACGAAGCACCAACTCGCGCACGCTGAATGGCTTCACGATGTAGTCGTCGGCGCCGAGTTCGAAGCCCACGACGCGGTCGATCTCGTCTGCCTTGGCGGTCACCATGATCACCGGCAGTCGTCTCGTCGCGGATTCCGACTTCAACGCGCGACAGACGTCCACGCCCGATTGATCGGGCAGCATCAGGTCGAGCAAAACGAGGTCCGGACGTTTCTCCCGTGCCATGCGCAGCCCATCGCGGCCTGCGCTCGCGCGAAGCACCTCCATCCCGGCGGCTCGTAGGTTGTACTCGAGCACCTCTTGGATGTCGTGTTCGTCGTCGATTACGAGCACGGTCGTCATCAGCCGAACACCTGTAGCGGTCTCGTGTGACTGACAGGTGACGACGGAGTGCCAGCTCGGCGCTGGTGGGGGCTTCTCCAATTGGACGCGTTTCACTTCGAGGTTGCGCGTCGAGCGCAAGGCGGGGGCGATTCCCCCGGAAATCTCGCTGGCACTCGACTTGCTCTCTGTCGGGGCATGAAACGAATCATCTGGGTATGCGCGCTCGCTTCGCTTTGGCTCGCGGCTTGTGGGGGGGAGGACGGAGGCGGCGACGGTACGGCCGGCACCGAGGGCGCCGCTGTGGCCTGCTCGAAGAGCGACGGCTGCACCGAATACCACTCGGCGAGCGGCGACCCGAACGGAGTGCTTTCGAATAGCTGCACTCAGGCAGGCGGGAGCGTTTCGAGCGCTTGCACCGGCTTTCCACTTGCGGGCTGCTGCACGCCGAAGGGTGGCGGGGGCAAGGTGTGCTACTTCGGGAGCTTCGAGACCGCAAAGCCGGTGCTCGAGCAGTCCTGCACGAACGCCGGGGGCACCTGGGAGTGACGGCGCAGTCGCGGTCTCGCGACCGGTCGGGTAGCCTCGCGCGGTGGAATCCGCGCCTGCCGCACGCTTCACGGCCCCGGTGTTGGTGCGGAAGAGCGGGGCCTTCGAGGTTCACCGCGCGTACGACACGGAGACCGGGCGCCTCGTCGCATTGAAGCGAGCCATCCAGCCGGCGAGCTCGGAGCGACTCGGGTGGGAAGCCAAGCTGCTCGGTTCGGTGCGCCACCCGAAGCTACCCGCACCGGTGGCGTACTGGGTCGATCCGGATGGGACGGCCACGCTCGCGACCGAGTGGATCGACGGACCGACCTTGGCCGAGCGCTTGGTGGTAGGGCCGCTTCCGCTCGAAGAGTCACTCGCCGTGGTCCGATCACTCTGTCGAGTCGTATCCGCTCTCCACGTACGTCACGTCTTCCATCGCGACCTCAAGCCGAGCAACGTGCTCCTCGCCGGTGGTGAGCTCGACGACGTGCGCCTCGTGGACTTCGGCATCGCCGATGCGGAAGGCGCGCTGGGAATGCCGCTCGGTGTGCCGCTCGGCACGCCCGGGTACATGTCTCCCGAGCAGGCGCGGGGCGAGGGCGCCATCGACGCCCGGAGCGACGTCTTCGCTTTGGGGGCGGTGCTGTTCGCGTGCCTGACGGGCAGCCCACCGTTCCTCGGAGAAGGCGTGACGGCGACTCTGGCACGACTGATGTTCGAAGAGACGCCGCTCGTGTCGAGCCGGCTGCCCGATACTCCGGCGTGGCTCGACGAGCTCGTGGCGCGGCTCCTCGCCAAAGACCCGACGCAGCGACCGCGCGATGCGGTCGAGCTCGAGCGACTTCTCACAGACGAGGGCCGGGAGGCGGTCGCGCAGTCGCTCTCGGGTTGGGCGCTCGGTGAACGAGAGCGCCGCGTC
This sequence comes from Polyangiaceae bacterium, assembly GCA_046351435.1. GTDB lineage: Bacteria > Myxococcota_A > Polyangia > Polyangiales > Polyangiaceae > JADJKB01. The sequence continues at coordinate 82,936 of JAXLYN010000030.1, read as the reverse complement.
GTCAGCGTGGCGGCCGCGGAGCTCTCCCCTGCGCCAGCCGTCGACGACGTCACCTCGAGCATGGTGCCGTCGAGTCGCGCCGGCGTTCCGCGGCCTGAGCTGGTGCGCGCGCTCGAGGCCTGCCGTGCCCTGGGTGCGCGGACCGAGCTCGTCGGCGCCGACGCCGTGGTGGCCGTCGTGGATGGGGGCCGCGATGCCGACGAGCGAGCGCTTCTGGCCGTCGAGTGCGCGCGCGCTCTCGCGCGGGAAGAAAGCGGCGCCCGCGCGGCCGTGGCCACCGGTTTCGCTTCGGCATCGCTCTGCGCTCCGACCGGCGAAACCATCGATCGCGCTTTTCGAATCCTGGCGGGCGAGCGCTCCACACGGCGGCGCCCGGGAGATCCGCTCCCGGTCGACCGCACGACGGGGGCTCTGCTCGCCGCGCGGTTTCGCGTCGAAGAGCTGCCGGAGAGCGCGCTCGTGTTTGCGGAACCCCCGGCACCCGAGCGCGAGCCCATGCTGGGGCGGCGCCAAGAAATCGACAGGATCACCGAGCTCGCAGAGACCGCACTGGGTGGCGGTGGGGCTCGCTTGGTGAGCATCACGGGAGCGCCCGGTATCGGCAAGAGTCGTCTGCTCACTCGAGTCTGCCGCGAGCTCCAGGTCTTCGCTCCGGTCTGGCGCGCCGAAGCCGAGAGCAGTGGGCAGACACGCCCGCTCCACCTCGCAGCCGAGCTCCTCCGAAACGTGTTCGGCGCGAGCGACGACCACGCGGTCGCCCGGGTGGTCGTCCGCCGGGTCGTGCGCCGCGCGTTCCAGGGCGACGACGCCATCCGCGTCGCTGCATTTCTGGGTGAGCTCTTGGGCTTCGAACCCGCGCGCGGCGAGCCGGTCGTTCTTCGTGCCGCGCGTCAAGACCCGCTGCTCATGGCGGATCAACTGCGCCGCGCGTTTCTCGACATGGCGGAGTGGGTCACGCGCGAGCACGGGCTCGTTCTCGTGCTCGACGACACACACCGTGCGGACGCGGCGAGCCTGGAGCTCTGCTCGCGTCTCCTCGAAGAGTGCGCCGGCGCGCGTCTCCTGATCTTGTCCGCCAGTCGCCCCGAACCGCTGCGCTCCGAGCTCGACTTCCAAGCGCGGAACGAAGTGGAGCTCGGCCCCATGTCCGAAGCCGACGCGCGGGAGCTGGCGAAGGCCGCTCTTGGGCCACGCGAAACCCCCGACGCCGTCCAACGATTGGTGGCGCGGAGCGCCGGAAATCCGTTCTTCTTGCGCGAGCTCGGCCGCGCCGCGCGAGCCGGAGACGAGGCCGCTCCCGACACGCTGCTCAGCATGCTCAGCACCGCGCTCGAGCGTCTTTCGTCGGACGCACGCCGTACGCTGCGGGCCGCGAGCTTCTTCGGGACGAGCTTCTCGGAACCGGCCATCTCGAGCCTTCTGGGACGAGAACGCGAGCTCGCAACGGCGCTGACAGAGCTCGTGCTTGCCGGCTTCGTGCGAGCCGTGCCGCGGCCCTACGTGGATGCGCACCCCGCCCACGTCTTCAGCCACGATCTGGTGCGCGAAGCGGCGCTCGGTCAAATCCCCGAAGACGAAAGGGAGCTCGGTCACCGCGCGGTGGGGCGCTATCTCGCTGCGCTTCCGGGCGCCGACCCCCACGCCGTGGCCGAGCACTTTTTTCTCGGACGAGATCTCGAGCGTGGAGCCGAGTGGATGACGCGCGCCGCCGAGCGGGCGCTCGAAACCGGAGCCCTTGCCGACGCGAAGCGGCTCGCCGAGCGCGCGGTCCAGTTCGGCGCGTCGGCGGGGCTTCTCGGCCGCGCCCGCCTCGTGAGCGCACAGGTCGAACGCTGGCAAGGGGCGGCGGCGGAAGCCCACGCGGCCGCGCGCTCCGCCGTGGAGCTCTTGCCCGAAGGCGGCGCGGAGCAAGCGCGCGCCCTCGGCGAGTTGATCACCGCGTGCGGGCGGCTGCGCTTCGGGGACGAGCTCGCCCAAAACGCCGAGCACGCCCTGCGGTTGGCCCAGGCGACGCCGACGGGGCTCCTGGTTTCGGCGGCCGCTCGCGGCGTGGTGCAGCTCTTCTACAACGATCGGGTACCCGCTGCCCGTGCGGCGCTGGCACGCCTGCGCGAGCTGCGCGAGCGGCTGGCCGACGAGCCCGCGGCACGCGCGCGCGTGTTCGGCGCCGAGAGCGTCGAAGCGCTCTTCGACCACGACAGCGCGCGGCAGCTCCGGCTGGTGCAGGCGGCGCGTTCGGCGTTCCTGGAGGCGGGTGATCTACGCGAAGCCTGCCTCTACGAGCTCACCATCGGACACGCTTTCATCGAGCTCGGGCGCTTCGCCTCGGCCGTCGACGTGTTGCGCGAGGCGCGTCGCGTCGGCCGCCGGCTCGGCGCACGCTTGCTCGGCACGCTGGCCACGGTGAACCTCGGCCTCTCGCTCGCGCGGAGCGGCGACCCGCTCTCGGCGCGCGAGGCCGCAGAGCTCGAGCGCGAGGCGCTCTCGCTGTTGGAGAGCGGTGGCGACGCACGAGCGCGTTGCGCGGCGCACTGCTATCTCGCCGAAGCCGAGCTCGCGGCCGGCAACGTCGAGGCCGCTGCGCAAGAAGCGCGCACGGCGCTCGCCCTCACCGAGCACGTGCCGACCTTCACGTCCTTGGCCACCGCGGTGGCGGTCGAGTGTGCGCTTCGCGCCGCCCGGGTCGACGAGGCCAGTCGGCTCCTCGAGGGACGCGTCCCGGCGACCGAAGGAGCCGGCGAAGAGGGCATTGTGCGCCTGCTCGTGGCGGCTCTCGAGGTGGCGCTCGCGCGCGGCGACCAGGCTGGCGCGGACACAGTCGCCGATCGCGCCGCGCGTCTCGTGACGACCCGCGCCGCCGCCATCACCGACGAAGAGCTCCGGCGGAGCTACAGCCACGACGTGCGCGAAAACCGCAGGGCGCTCGAGTACCAGCGCGCACGCGCGGCGCGTTCTCGGGGCTGAGCTCACGTTCCACGCAGGAAATCCGCCGAGTGGTCGAATCCAGTCTATCCCGTTGCTGCTGATCGCCCGTTGGGCGATCGAGCACGGGAGGAGGACCGTGAAGCGTGTGGTCATCGCAGCCATCGGCGCCGCGAGCCTCTTCGCCGCGCGCCCAGTCGCGGCCGAAGGTCTGCCCGCTTGGCTTTCGCGATCGAGGCGCTGGAGTGCCGACCTCGATGTTCGCGACCTACGTCGAGCGAGGAGAGCTTCTGGTCTATCCCTTCGCCGAGTAGCATTACGACTCGAACTTCGAGTACAAACCCGCCGAGCTCGGCTACGGTCTCGAGCGAGACGGGAAAGAACGTCGTGATCGGCACGCCCGACTTTGAGCTCGAGCTCGGCACTGGCGTCACCAAAGGCTTCTCCTTCGGCACGTTCACGCTGCGGGCCGCGGTGGAGCACGACTTCGCCGAAGACGAAACCGCCCTCGGCGAGGACCAGCAACGCCACGGACTTCGCGCCCGAAGCGGGCGTCATGTTCAGCTTCCCGGTCGCCCGCTGAGACTCGGGCCGGCGTTCAGCGCTTGCGCGGACGCGCGATCCCCAGACGGTCGAGCTTGTAGAGGAGGTTGCGCCGCGACATCCCGAGCCGCTTGGCGGCCTCGGTTTGGTTGCCCGCCGACTCTTCGAGCGCGCGCAAGATGCGAGCACGCTCGCCATCGTCCGTCGACTCGGCCTGGGGGGGAGGCGCGTCGTTCACGGGCCCTGCCTCGAGGCCCAGGTGTTCCGGCCGAATCTCCCCGTCCGAGAGCAGCACGGCGCGGGCCATGACGTGGCGGAGCTCACGCACGTTGCCGGGCCAATCGTGCTCGCGCAGGGCCTTCTCGGCGTCGCCGGAGATGCCGGGCACGTCGCGCTTCCGCTCCCGGCTCGCGCGTTCGGCGAACAGCCGCGCCAGCGGCAGGATCTCGTCTCGCCGCGTGGCGAGGCTCGGGATCTTCACGCTGACGCCGCTCAGGCGATAGTAGAGATCCTGGCGAAAGCGGCCGGCCGCGACCTCCTGGGCGAGATCGCGGTTGGTCGCAGCCACGAAGCGCACGTCGAGCTGCTTCGGCTTGAGCCCGCCGACGCGCTGCACGCGCCGGTCTTCGAGGACCCGGAGCAACTTGGTTTGGATCTCGGCGGGAACCTCGCCCACTTCGTCGATGAACACCGTGCCGCCGTCCGCGGTCTCCAAGAGGCCGGGTTTGGTGGCGCTGGCGCCGGTGAAGGAGCCCTTTTCGTGGCCGAAGAGCTCGCTCTCGAACATGCTCGGAGTGATCGCCGCGCAGTGCACGCGCAAGAACGGCTCGGCCGCGCGTCGCGAGCGGTGGTGGAGCCGCTCGGCGAGCACTTCCTTGCCCGCACCCGTCGGGCCGAGCAGCAAGACCGGGATGTCGTCGTCGGCCACCCGGTCGATCAGCGCCAGCACGGGACGCATGCTCTCCCCGAACAGGGGCGACGTAGCGTCGGGCGCCGGCGTCGGCTTGCGGACCAGGCGCCGGCCAGAGCGCAACAGGAGCGCGATCTCGCCGAGCTCTGCCAACACGCCTGGCGGGAGCGGCACGCGCTCGCGGGCCTCGAGTGGAGTGCCGCGCACCCGCGTACCGTTCTTGCTCCCGAGGTCGGTCAAGAAACAGCCGTCGTCAGCCACTTCGACCAGGGCGTGTTCGCGGGAGACCGACGCGTGGTCGATGCGGATGTCGGCACGCTCCCCGCGCCCGATCACGAATTTGCCCGAGCGCGGCAGGGGAAAGTCCACGGCGATGCCGCTGCCGAGCAACGACAAGCTGGCTTGGTCGGCGGCAGGGTCGGCCTGGACGGTCTCGTCGTGGGCGCCGCCCGCTTTCCGACTGGGATCGTGTTCGCTCATTTCGACCGAGTGCTCAGCGAACCTTCGCGCGAAACGTCGCTCGTCGCAACACTGGCATGGGTTCCGCTGCGGGCGCCGGGAAACAAACGACGTAGTTGCCACGACTGGAGGAGCAACCTGCGTTGCATCCCCACGAGCTCGTCGCGCATCATGCCAACGAAAAGCGAAGGCAGCACCACGAAGGTGACGCTTGCATAGATCAATACGATGAGAGATGGCGCAGCGGGGAAGTCGACGGCGTTGGCGAACACCACCATGCGGCCGGGTTCGAAGGCGAACGTAGCGCCATACGCCCCCGTCGCGCCGAGGCCGAAGGGCAGAACCGCCGCCAGCGTGATCAGCACGAGAGCCACACGCCGTTCGTTCGGCGTGACGTGAGCCGCGAAGAACAACGCGACCGAGGCCGCGAGCACGGGCACCAAAACGAATGGTCCGGTCAGCGCGCTCGCGGCCACCACTTGGGCCGCCGCGAGCAGCGCGAGTGTGTGGGCGTAGCCGGGCGTCGCGTCTCGCCGCGATGCGACGAAGCTCAGGACGGCCGCGCTGGCCGTGACGGCCGTGAGCGCAAAGAGCCCCATGGGATTCTTGATCCCGAGCCAGAACGCCATGGGACCGGTGAGCAGCATCATTCCGTATCCCATGGCGCCACGCCGAGCCCCGACTCGACGCAGGTGGGCAACCTGCTCTCGAACCTCGGCTTCGGCTTCGGCGGGGGCGGGTCCTTGGATCTCCACGAGCCCTTCGACCAACAGCGCTTGCGCCTCGGTGCTGTCGGGATCGAGCGCCAGCGCGCGCACCACCTCGCGCAGGGCTTCGATGCGCCCTTCCGCGTGGGAGCCGTTCTCGGCGAGGCGCTGGCGAGCCGACGCGAGCTGCTCCGCCGCCAGCGTCCGTCGCGCTTCCTGATCGCGGTCGCCTTCGAGGTAGCGCTCGATGGCATGGGCCAGCTCCCCGGCGCTCTGGACCCGGCTCGCGGGGTCGCGCGCCGTGCAGCGTGCGGTCAACACGTCGAGCTCCGGTGGCACGTTCGCGTCGACGTCGCGCGGACGCTGTTTCTCCCCTTTCAGCGCGCGCTCGACCATGACCGGTAGGCTCGCGAGCTCTCGGAAGCGCTTGCCCGTGAGCAGCTCGAACAGCACCACCCCGAGCGCGAACACGTCGGCGCGGGCGTCGACGCGGGTCGACGCGCCCTGCATCTGCTCGGGTGCCATGTAGCCCATGCTGCCCACCAGATCACCGTCACGCGTCAGGGCGCTGGCCGTGTCGAGCACGATGGGAGCGCCCAACGAGGGCTCGACGGGTGCGTCGCGCATCAGGCGCGCGATGCCCCAATCGAGCACGTAAACTTCCCCGAAATCGCCCAGCATGATGTTGCCCGGCTTCAGGTCCCGATGCACCACGCCGCGCACGTGGGCGTAGTGCACCGCGTGGCAAACCTGCGTGAACGCGGTGAGCAGACGGCGACGCCCGTAGCGCTCGATCGCGTCGGCGTCGCCCTTTGCGAGCTGATCGAGTACCCGATGCAGGGTCTGCCCGCGCACGCGCTTCATGGTGAAGAAGGTCTCGCGGGTCGAGTCGGTGTCGACGTCGTAGACGGGGACGATCGCTGGATGCTCGAGCTGCCCTTGGATACGAGCTTCGCGCAGGAAGCGTCGCTCCGTCTCGGCGTCACCCGAGCCGCTGCGCAGCGTCTTCATCGCCACGTGGCGCCCGATGCGGGCGTCCTTGCAGAGCCGCACTTCACCCATGCCTCCGGCCCCGAGCAGCACGCCTCTTTCGTAGCGTTCGGCCGGCAGTTGTTCGGCGTCGGTCTCCAGCGATACCGGGATCAGATCGGGCTCACCGGTCGCGAGCTCGAAACGTGAATCGTCGCCGCTCGGGCCAGGAATGGCGCCGTGGCCCGCCGAGTCGGCGAGCACGGTCTTCGCGAGTTCGAGCTCGGCCCTCCCGTCCAGTGTCTCGTCTTCCCCGGACATGCCGGGTTTCATAACCGCGCGGGTCGCTACGGAACAGGGCGCGCGCGTGGCAGGCTCAAAGTCCGGCGGAAAGCACGTCGCTGATGGGGGCAGGTCGCGTTCGCGGGCCGTCGCGCCCCGCGCCCTCGCAGGTTCCGACCAGCATGGGAAGGAGGAACACGGGTACGAGGGCCACGCCGAGGAGCGCGAGTTTCCACTTGGGCGGGGGCTCGGTCACGCCGAGAAGGTACGTTCGCTCGACCCGCTGGGTAGGCCCGAACCGGCCCCGTCACCGAGAAGTTTCCAGGCTGTCACCGCGCCGCCCGGCCCGTCGCGCGCGGCTCGCCAAGATGTCACTTCGCCGGCCCGCGGTGCGCTCTGACCCGAGAATTTTCGCCGCTCCGCCAGCGAGGTTGACAGCGCGAGTGGGCCGCCGGATTTTCCCCCGCGACTTTGGAGGTTCCCGTGATCTTGAAGCGACTCTTGGTGTCATCCATCGCGCTCTTTGCCGCAACCGGTTGCGGCTACTCCGAGGACGAGTGGCAGGCGCAGCTCGCGAAGTACGGTCAGCTCGACAAACAGTACCAGGACGAAAAGGCGGCCCACGCCAAGACCAAGAAGGACCTCGATCTCACCAAGAAGCGCGTATCGGATCTCGCCGACCAGCTCAAGAAGATGGGGGTCGATATCGACCAGCTGAATCAGGCGCTCCAGAAGTCCGGAAGCGAGAAGGCAGAGCTCGCCGCGAATCTCGAGGAGCTGAAGAAGGCGCTCGCGGAGTACAAGGCTCGCGCCGATCAGCTCGAGCGGATCAAGCAACGCTTCGAGCTCCTGCGCGACAAGTTGAAGAAGCTCACGAACCTCGGTCTCAAGGTCGAGGTGCGCAGGAACCGCATGGTGATTCGTCTGCCGGGAGACGTGTTGTTCGAGTCGGGCAAAGACGACCTGAAGGACGAGGGCAAGAAGGTGCTCGAGGCGGTGGCCGACGTGATTCGCGGCGACGAGCAGCTCAAGAAGCGCTTCTTCCAAGTGGCCGGCCACACCGACAACAAGCCGCTCAAGGGCGGCCAGTTCGGGGACAACTGGGGCCTCAGCGTGATGCGCGCCCGCCGGGTCCTGCTCTACCTCGTGTCGGCGACCGACGCGAAGGGAGGGGGCGGCGGCCTCGACACGAGCCGACTCCACGCGGCCGGCTACGGGGAAACCGATCCCGTGGCGGACAATGCATCCGACCAGGGACGCCTGGCCAACCGCCGCGTCGAGCTCGTGATCATGCCCGACGTCGAGGAAATGCTCGACCTCAAGACCCTCATTTGACGCTGATTTCCCGGGTGTGGGCAGGGGCTCGCGAGCGAGGTCGCGGCGCTCCGAAACCGCGCGGGGATGCCCCGCGTATCCCCGCGTGTGGCCATACATGGTTCAGCCGTCCCCGGCGGGTGACGCCCGCCTGTCTGGACCAGCCCTGTTCGCCGTGGGGCTTCCGGTGAGCCGCGCCCCCGTCGACAGCGCCACGCTGGAAGATCTCATGGTGCGCTACGTCAACGGCGACGTCGCGGCCTTCGACGCCCTCTACCAGCGGGCCGCGCCCAAGCTCTTCGGCTACATCCTGCGACTCACCCGTAACCGCGAGCGCGCCGAAGACCTGCTCCAAGTCACCTTCGCAAAAGTCCACCGAGCGCGGGGGAGCTACCTCACCGGAGCCCCGGTCATCCCCTGGTTCATCGCCATCGCTCGGCGCTCGTTCCTCGACGAACGTCGTTCCGCCAAGGTCCGCACCGAAGACCTGAGCCACGACGGCACCCTGCCCGAGCCCCGTGGCGAAGACGCCGATCTCGGGAGCGACATGGCCGAGGCGCTCGAACGCGCGCTCGACTCGCTGCCCGAGGCCTACCGCGAAGCCATCGTCCTCACGAAAGTCACCGGGCTCTCCATCGCCGAGGCCGCAGAAATCCTCGGCGCCACCCCCACCGCGGTGAAGCTCCGCGTGCACAGAGGGTACCAGCAGCTGCGTGAGCAGCTGGATAGGTACAAACGCAAATGACCTCCGCTCGTGACTCGTTCCCTGACCTGCCTTGGGCCGAACCCCCGGTCCCGCGACCCGAGGTGTCCCAGGCGATCCACACCGCTTGCTCCAAGGACCTCGAGCGCGGTCGAGGCCTCGGGGCGTGGCAGCGCGCGCTGCTTTCGGTGCTGGCTTCGGGTGCCGTCGTGTCGGTGATGTTCGCGCTCGGGTTGGCCCAGAGCCCGGAAGACGGGACGCTCCGCGCGGGCCTCGTGGCCGCGGCCGGCTGGGGCATCGTGCACGCGGCCGTGCTGGTGGTCGGACTGGTGCGCCCGCCGGGCCGGCGAGGCTCCCGCGAGCTTCGCATCGCCATCGCCGTGGGGCTGCCGCTGCTCTTCTTCCTCTACCTCACGCTGTCGGCACATCACACCTTGCCGTTCGCACGCTTCCTGCGTGAGGACACGCACGCTCCGACTTGTGGTCTCTTCACCTTGCTGTTCGGCGCTGCCGCTGCGGGTGGCACGCTGCTCGTGTGGCGTCGCACGGACCCGCTGACCCCCGGACTCTCTGGCGCGCTCGCGGGGCTCTGCGGTGGTCTGGCCGGCGCCACCGGGATCGGAATGGCCTGTCCGACACACGAAGCGTGGCACCTGTGGTTGGCCCACGGCAGCACGGTGCTCGTGTTCGTGGCGGCAGGCTGGCTCGTCGGCCGCAAATGGCTCGCGCCGTGAGCTCGAAAGAACAAGCTGCGTCAGGCTCGGGCTTCCTGCGTTTGCTCGTGCCGCTGGTCTTGCTCGGAGCCGCGTTCCTGTGGTTCGGGCGGAAGAGCTCGGGTCCCGAAGAAGGAACCCTCGCACGAGAGTTCAGTCTGCCGGTGGTCGCGGGCGCCCGCAGTCAGGTGGCGCTCGCGGAGCTCAAGGGCCGGCCGGTCCTGGTCGAGGTGGTCGCGAGCTGGTGTGGCGTATGCAAGCGATCGGCGCCCACGTTGCGAGGCGCTGCTCTGGCTCGTCGCAAACGCGACGTGGAGTTCTTGGCGGTGAGCGTCGACGAGGACGAGAGCGCGGCCCGAGGCTTGCGCGCCGCTTGGGACATTCCCTACGACGTCGCGCACGACCGCGGCGCTTTCGCCAAAGCCTACGGCATCACGCTTCTCCCGACGTTGGTCTTGATCGACGAATTCGGCAAGATTCGCCACGTTTCGAGCGGCGCTCCCCGCGCCGACGACGTCGAGCAGTGGCTCGCCGAAGTGGGCGCCGAGCGCATGTGACACCGGCCGAGCCGCAGTCGATTCAGTGGGGCGCTTGTGCCGAGGGCGCGTTGGCCGGCGCGCTCTCCGACGGCGTGGGGGCCGCCGGCGTGGGCGTGGGTGCCGGAGTCGGCACGTCCGCGCCGCGTCCGCCGACCTTCCAGGCCGAGCCGTCTTGCTCCAACGTGTAGACGACCGTCTGGTCGCCCAGCGCTCCGCCTTTGGCGCTCACGCGAACCTTTGCCGAACCGGGACCGCGGGACAGCAACGCTGCCGTCGCCAGCGCCCTGCCGTCCAGGGCCTTGCGCTTCGCGTCGCAGCTCGGATCCTTCTCGCAATCCGCTTGCGCCTTCTGGAGCTCGTCGGCGATGGGTCCCTTCGCGAGCTCGAGAGCGCCCTTGAAGTCGTACGAAGCCCAACGCTGGGCCAGCTCGAGTGCTGCGTCTTTGGGATCGCGCGAGAGCTCGGCCGTCGACACCTCCCGCGGCTTGCGGGTCTGGGCGGGGTGGGCGTTGCACGCGAAGCGAGCGGAACCCCACATGAGAAGCGTGGCCCCGACCATCGCTGCGAGCATGCCGAGAGTTTGACGACTCGGCGCGGCGATCTGCGACTCCGGCGGAATGACCGGCTTCGCAGGCGGGGGTCGCTTGCGCTTTACCGCCGGGCGCGGGCTCGGCGCCGCGGCCTTCGCCTGCTTGCGAGGCGGAGGCTCCTGGTCCTCGTCGTCGTCGTCGTCGTCGTCCTCGTCGCGGTCGGCGGGCGCACTCGGCTTCTTGGCGGGCGCTTCCGCTTCTTCTTCCGAGTCGCCGTCGTCGGCTCCTTCGGCGTCGTCGTCGGGGTTCTCGCGGTCCTTCTCGTCCGCCATGGGGGGGAGAGCATCCCCGGAGAGCAGCGCGTGCGCAACCGCTTTCTGGCTTGGATTTTCCACGCGAGTTCGAGCGGTTAGCGAGGCCGAAGAAATCCGCACAACCCGCGCCGGGGCAGAGCCGACCTGGACCCAAATGCGAACCCTCCAGCTTTTCGCGCTGTTCGTGGTGCTCGGATTCGCGACGGGGTGCAAGGGCGCTGCCCCGTTGCCCCCCAAAGCCATCGAGCTGAACCGCGCTGGGGTCGAAGCTCTCGAACAAGGGGACCTCGAGACCGCCGACGCCCGGTTTGCGCTCGCCCTCGAGTACAACCCGCGCTTCGTGGAGGCCTTGGTCAATCAGGGGCTCGTCGAACTCCAGCGCGGCAACTTCCGACGAGCGCGCCAGCTCCTCGGGCGAGCGCTCCGCCTGAACCCCGACGTCGCGCAGCCGCACCATGGTCTCGGCGTCCTCGCCGAACGCGAGCAGCGCCCCGACGTCGCAGCGAAGCACTATGAGGACGCGTTGAAGGTCGACCCCGGGTTCGCGGCGTCTCGGGCCAACCTGGCGCGACTCTTGTTCGAGGCTGGGCGCTTCGAACACGCTCGAGTCCAATTCAAGCGGCTGACGGAGGTCGCGCCGGACGACGCGAGCGGCCACGTGGGCTTGGTCGAGACGCTGCTGCAGCTCGATCGCCGGAGTGAAGCCGACGCGGCTCTCGCCCGGGCCCGCGGTCGCTTTCCGGAAGACGAGAAGCTCCAGATCCTCGAGGCTCGCCGCCAGATGCGCCTGGGGCGGTTCGACTCCGCGGTCGCGCTCCTGACCCCCCTCGCGCGAGCGCGGGACGAAATCGCCGTACGCGCTCTCGGGTTTCTCGGAACCGCGGAGCTCGCACGCTCGCGGCCGCGCTTCGCCGTCGGCGCCGCCGAGCGCGCATTGGCTCTCGACCCCGAAGATCCCGTCGGCGTGTTCGTGATGGCGGCGGCGCTCTCCGCGCTCTCCGACCCCGGAGCCCCGGCCTGGGTCGCCCGTGCGGACCGTCTGGCGCCAGGTGCGCGCAAGAACATCGAGGGGCTCGCGGCGCGCTGACGGGGCGGGCCCGACCGACCCGGTTCGCGAGTATGCTCTCGCGGTCTTGTCCGGCGTTCTGCCCTCCGCTGCGTCCTCGAGCACACCCGCGCGCCCGCGGAGCCTGCTTTCGCTCGTGCGTTTCTTCGACGAGCTCGCCCGCCGGCGTCTCGGTGCGGGTCTCGCCAAGCTCGGCGCGTGGCTCATCACGATGGGGCACGCCGTCCTGCTGCCATTCGCTGCGCGTGCACAGTCCGGCGACGGCGGTGATGCGGTCGCCATCCATGCGCTCGGGTGGCTCTCGTGGGTCGTCGGCGGCGCCATCGCGCTCTCGGCCTGCGGGAGCCGCGACGAACGCCGGCCCGAGCGCGCGCTCGCCCTCGCGCGCGGACATTCGGCCGCGAGTGCGGAGCTCGCCGAGGTGCTGGCGGTCGCGCGACGCGTGCTGCGACTCGTGGGTATCCCGGCGCTCCTGCTCTGCGCTCTCGCTCTCGCCATGGCTGCGAGCCTCCGCGTCGCGGCCCTGCGGCTGACGCTCCTGGTCGGCGGAGTCGGCTATTCGCTGTTGCTCGCGAGCGTGGTGGCCGTCTTGGTCAGCCTGTCGCGCACGCTCTCCCACGACAAGCCACGCTCTGCGCTGCTCGCCCTGGTGTTCGTGCCGCACTTCGTCCACGTGATTTTCCCGATCGTTCCCAGTGTCCCCGCCCTGCTTTCGAGCGTGCTCGGACTCCTCATGCGCTTGGGGAGCGCGATGCCGTGACCCTGGAGCTCGACCGCGTGTTCTCCGGCCCGCTCGCCGGAGCCTCTCTGGCCGTAGCCCCCGGGCTTACGGTGGTGCTCGCGAGCCCCGAAGATGGAGGCGCCGAGCTGCCCAAGCTGTTCGCGGGCGCCGCGCCCAAGAGTGGACAGGTGCGCGCTGCGGGGCGCCGGCCCGCGGACGACCCGGCCCTCCGGGCCCGGCTCGGCGTCGTTCTCGCCGAAGAGCCCGCGCTCGAGGCGGCCAGCGTCCAGAGCGCGGTGGCGCGGGTGCTCCGCTTGCGGAACGATCCGGCGGACGCGCGAGCACTCATCGCTCTGCATGGGCTCGAAGCCCTGGCGCAGGTCTCCCCGCTCCGTCTCGACTCACCGACACGGCGACACCTGGCGTGGGCGCTCGCTGCCAGCGTGCGTGATCCGGTGGGCCTCGTCGTCCACGAGCCGCTTGCGCTCGGACCATTCGCTTCGCGAGAGCGTACGCGGGCTGCGCTGGCCGAGGTCGCGAGCGCCGGCCTCCCGGTGCTCGCAATCACCAGGAGCCCGCGCGACGCAGCGGAGCTCGGTGGTTCGCTGGTGATCTTGGATCAGGGGCGCTTCGTGCGACGACCCGGAGCCCCGCTGGCGACCGAGCTCTGCCCAGGTGCTGGCATCGAAGTCTCGCTGCGCACGAACCAGTCGCGGGCGCTGGCTCGCGCCCTGCTCGAAGAGCAGTCGGTGAGCCGGGTCACCTACGACGGCGGTGCCAGTGACGACGAGCTTCGAGTTCGCGGCTCCGACGCCGACGAGATGCTGCTCAGCCTCATGCGCTGCGCGAGCCGCACCGGCGTCGAACTCCTGTCCATTGCCCCGGTGTTGCCCGGAGCCGACGCGATACGCGGCGCGACCGCTGGCCTCTGGCGTGCGGCATATGACCACGCCTATCGCAAATACGTGAGCCAAGCCCAGGCCGTGCTTCCCGCTCCTCCTTCGCCCGCGCAGGAGCCCTCGCCCGCGCAGGCGCGCGAGCCTCTGCCAGCGAGCGAAGCGCCGGCGCCGCCCGAGGAGGGCGAGCCATGACGGCCGTTGGTGCGACCCTCCAGGTGCTGGGTGCGCGCTTCAAGAACCGCGCGAGCGTGACGGCGTTCCTGTCCGCGCTCGCTGCGGTCGTCGCCGTCACGCTGCTCGAGCGCCGCGCATCGTCACTCACCGCGGCGGATCGCGCGCTCGGCGGGATTTCGCTCGGACTCGTGTTGCCGCTCTTCGCGTACGGAACCGTGGCTCGCGCCCTCGGCCGCGGGAACCTCGAGAACGCGTTCACGGAGCTGGCGCGTTTCGGTGTGAGCCGGCGCACCGCAGGCTTGAGCGCTGGCCTCGGCTCTCTGCTCGTACTCGCCCCGGCGGGCGCGCTGATCGCGCTACTGGCCGTCGTCGTGGCGCGTGCGCCGGCGGATCCGCTTCTGTGGCGAGACGCCGTCACCAGCTCGTGGATCGGTGCCCTCGCGGGGGTGTGCTACGCGGCCTACTTCGTGCTGGGCTCGAGCTTCGGCAGTCGGGGAGGGGGCCGAAGCGTTCTCTTCGTAGTCGACTTCGTCGCGGGCACCAGCGGTGGAATTGCTGCGGTGTGGTGGCCGCGTGGCCACGTCGCGAACCTGCTCGGGGCAAGACCCGTGCTCGACATGCCTCAGTGGTCGGCGAGCCTCGCGCTCGTGCTGCTCACCTGCGTCTATCTCGGCGTAGCGGTCTGGCGCGTCCGGCGCTGAGCGGTCACGGCGGCGCGGTCCAGGCGACCTGCTCCCGGGGTAGCCGTGGAATCTCTCGCCGATTCCCGGTTGCTCGGCTAGGCTGTCGCTCCCGTGCGGGGCATCATCGTTCAATCCGAGAGCTTCGAAGCCCTCGCGTTGCAGATGGAGGTGGGCGGGGACGAGCAGGAGCTCGAGGCGCCCTGCCCCGAGGGCCTGAAGGAAGGCGAGTGGGTGCTCTGCACCTTCGCGGTTGGGGAAGACTCGACGGCGGTCGCCGCTTGTGTGGTGGATCGCGGCGACGGTTTCCGTCTAGCGTTCACCGACCGCGACTGGGAGCGGCTCTGGCAATTCGCAAATTCGGCCGAGCCCCCCTCCATTCCGCCGCCCAGCGTGCCGCTCCCCGCGTTCGACATCCAGGTGCCGCCGGGCGCCAGCGTGCTCGTCGTCGACGACGACCCGGACTTGCAGAACGTCGTGTCGGCGATGTTGCGCGCGGCGGGTTTCCTCACGCGAGCCGTTTCGAGCGCCGAAGAAGCGTTCGATTCACTGCGCGACGCGCGGCCCGACCTGATGGTTCTCGATTGGAACCTCCCCGGCATGAGCGGGGTGGACTTCTGCCGCCGCTTGCGAAAAGAGCCGCGCTTGTCACGACTGCCCGTGCTGTTTCTCACGGCTCACAGCTCGACGGCCGACATCGTCGAAGCGTTCGAGGCTGGCGCCGACGACTTCGTCAGCAAGCCGTTTCGCGCGCCGGAGCTGGCGGCCCGCGTACTGAGCCTGATCCGGCGCGCCCAAATGCCGCCGCAGTCCACACGCGGCGCCAGCGGCTGAGTCGCGGGCGTCGTGCTTCGCGGAAGCTATTGCTGCTCGCGGAACGCTTCGGCGGGCCGCAGACGCGCGGCGTACATGGCTGGCCAGACAGTGGCCACGAGACACACCAAGACGGCGAACACGCCCACCATGGAGAACTCCAACGGCTTCACCTGCACGGGCAGACGCGAGATGAAATACACCTTGGGATCGAGGGGGAAGCCGTAGACGAGGAGTCCGCGGCACACCAAGAGGCCGAGCGCGAGGCCGATGGACGCTCCGACCAGCCCGATCAGCGCCCCCTGGTAGAGGAACGCGCGCAAGAGGTCACCGTCGCTCGCGCCCATGGCCTTGAGCACTGCGATCTCTTTCTTCTTGTCCAGCACGACCATGATCAAGGTCGCGATCACCGTGAACGCCGCCACGACGATGATCAGAGCGAGCACCAGGCTCATCAGGATTTGCTGGATGCGGAGCGCGGTGAAGAGCCCATGGTTCAGCTCCTCCCAGTCCATGGTGTGATAGATGCCGTCCGCCAACCGGTCGTCGAGCTTGCGCGCGACGGCGCGCGCCGCCTCGATGTCCGAGACCTTCATCTCGATCCCGGTGACGCTGTCGCCCGAGTCGCCGAACGCCTGCGCTTCGTAGAGGTCGGTGTAGACGAGCTTCGAGTCGTACTGATCGAACCCGGCGTCGAACACTGCAATCACCCGGAATTGCTTGGCGACGGGCGCGAGCACGGCTCCGTTCGAATACGAGTAGCCGACGGTCGGCGATGTCACCTGCACGCAGCTGCCGAGCTCGAGCTTCAGGTTCTCTTTCAGCGTCTTGCCGACGATGATCCCGGGGAGCCGCTTGACCGACTCGGGATCTCGACACGGATCGGGATCCACGTCCGCGGGCAACACGTCTTCGTCCGGGAGCGCGGTCGCGAAGCCGCCGTCGGGCTCGATGGCGCCCACGGGCGCGCCGCCGTCCAGTGCGTCTTCGACGTCCTCGTCTTCCGAGCTGGACGCGTCGGGGGCGAGGCCCGCCGGCTGCCCGGCGTCGGGACGCTTGCCGGCGTCGCGGGCGCTGCCCGCGTCGGCGACCCCGCCGTCGGCCGCGTCGTCTTCGCCCACCTCTTTCTCGATCTCGATGAGCAGCGGGCTCTTGCCGCCGTCCGCGCTCGACTTCTTCTTGGTTGGCGGCAGATCGTCGAACAGGCTCTTTCGGCGCCGCTCGGGAGGCTTGGCACTCTCGAGCCGGAGCCCCTCCACGTTACCCTCGACGATGTGGCGCGGAAGGTCGAGGACGGATGGCATGCGCGCCGGGTCCACGCCTTTCAGCAACACGCCAGTCGCGGTCTTCTCACCGTGCGTGACCATCATCGGGTTGATTACGAAGGGCGCGATACCGGTGATACCCGGAACGTCCTGCACCTTCTCCATGACCTCGCGGTATTCGCGGAAGTCACTCGAGTACTTCAGGATCAACACGTGGGCGTTGACGCCCAAGACCTTCTCGCGAAACTCGGCGCGAAACCCACCGGTCACGCTCATGACCGTCGCGAGCGCCGCCACTCCCAAAGCCACCCCGAGCACCGCGAACACGGTCCCGACCGACACGAACGCCCGTTTCTTGGAGCGCATGTAGCGGAGCGCGAGCTCGAGCGGAAAACCCATTTTCGGCCCATGTAGCAGACGGTGCGACTCCAACGACAGTCCAAAACGGGACAAGATTCCCGGAGCGCGCCAAAGCGAAAAAACCGGGTCGAATCGCGGAGAGAGCGAGCCCCAGGGCTGCGGCGAGCCCGGCTCGCGTCCGGATCTCGGTCGATGAACCCATGACCAGTGAAGCATTCTGGGTCACGGGCCTGAACCGGACGCGAAAAGTGGAGTAAGATTGGACCGTAGCGTAGCTTTGTCGGGATTGCCCGCATGACCGAGGGCCGTGAAAAACGGGTGCCGAGCGCCGTCGCCGAAGCCGCGACGGCCCCGCCGGGGAGCACCCCGACCCCCGCAGCTGCGGATGCCGGGCCGCTGAAGCTCGTGACGGTGGTCGCGAACTCCATGGCGGACGTGGAGTTCGAGACCAGTCAGGTCACTCGAGTTCCGACGGAGCGCGAGCGCAACGACAAGTACCTCGGTACCACCATCGACGGTCGCTACAAGGTCGAGCGCATTCTCGGCGAAGGCGGCATGGGCGTCGTGTACCGCTGCACGCACACCATCATCGGCAAGAAGGTCGCGATGAAGGTGCTGCGGGCGGATCTCGCTCGCGACAAAGAAGTCACCGAACGATTTCTGAACGAAGCGCGCTCCGCGTCGGCCATCGGCAACCCGCACATCATCGACATCAGTGACTTCGGCCTCTTGCCGGACGGTTCGACGTACTTCGTGATGGAGTTCCTCGAAGGCATCCCGCTCACCCAAGTCGTCGAGGGTGGGAAGCCGGTGCCGGTGCCGCGACTCGTGCACATCGCGCGGCAGCTCGCCGAAGGACTCTCGGCGGCGCATCGAGCTGGCATCGTGCATCGGGACCTGAAGCCCGACAACATCCAGCTCGTGGCGCGCGGTGGCGAAAAAGACTTCGTAAAAATCCTCGATTTCGGCATCGCCAAGGTCTCGACCGGAACCGAAGGGCGATTGACGCGCGCGGGCGCCGTCTTCGGAACGCCGCACTACATGTCGCCCGAGCAAGCGGCCGGCGCCCCCGTGGACCACCGCGGCGACATCTACTCGTATGGCGTGATGCTCTACGAGCTCGCCAGCGGGAAAGTCCCGTTCGACGCCGACAACTTCATGGGGATTCTGACTCAGCACATGTACAAGGCGCCGGTCCCGATCCGGGCCTTGGTGCCGGCACCCCAAGAGGTGCCGCCCGGCCTCGAGGCCATCGTGCTGAAGTGCCTCTCGAAGCGTCCCGAGCAGCGCTACCAGTCGATGGAAGAGGTGCTCGAAGACCTTCAGAAACTCGAGTCGGGGGCGATTCCGGCTGCGGTGCCCGAGATGATGAACCGCTCCGGCGGGTTCAACGTTCCGGCCGACTACTTCAAGACCGGTGTGCAAGCCGGCATGCCTGCGCCCATGCCCGCGTCGCCCTTCGAGCTCGGTGCGGGGCGCTCGCGCTTCCCAATGTACGCTGGCATCGCGGGCGTGATGGCGGCGGTCGGAATCGTGATCGGAATCTTCGCGCTCGGGAGCAACGGCAAGGCGCAGCCCGAAGGCACGTCGAGCGCGACGGCTCAGCCGAGCCCCACTCCGACGACGAAAGCTCCGGAGCCGGCACCCGAACCCGCCAAGCCGGCGAAAAAGCAGGTCGTCATCGCCATCGAGCCCATCGACGCCCATGTCTTCTCCGGCTCGGATGATCTGGGCGCGAGCCCGGTCTTGATCGAGCTCGGCGATGGCGAAAAGAAGACCGTCGAGCTCCGGCGTGACGGCTTCAAACCCAAAGAGCTCACGGTCGACGGGAGCGAAGCCAAGCTCTCGGTGAAGCTCGTGCGCATCCCGGGCGCGCGCTACATCCCGCCCAAGAAACCCGACGAGAAGAAGCCGGGTGGCAAGCCGGGTGGTGGCAAGACGGGTGGCGACCCCACCATCGTCGATCCGTGGAAATGACGCTGGTCGGCCCGGCCTCTGGAGCCTCGTGAGCACCAGCACGCGCACCCTCAGGGACGCCATTCCGAGCAAAGTCCGCGACCTGTGCCGGCGGCTCTCGGAGGCGAAGTATCGCTCTTGGGTCGTGGGTGGCTGTGTGCGCGATCACATCTTGATGGACCTGCGCTCCGCGGCCGACGGCGCGCCGCTGCGCAACGATTGGGACGTCGCCACCGATGCGCTGCCCGAAGAGGTGATGCGCCTCTTCCGCCGCGTCGTACCCACGGGCATCAAGCACGGCACGGTCACCGTTCTCATCGACGACGAGTCGTTCGAAGTCACCACCCTGCGTGGCGAGACCACCTACTCCGACGGACGAAGGCCCGACTCCGTCTACTTCGTCGACGACATCGTCGCCGATCTCGCGCGCCGCGACTTCACCATCAACGCCATGGCGTTCGACCCGCTCGAGGGTTCGCTGATCGATCCGTTCGACGGGATGGCCGACTTGCGCGCTGGAGTGTTGCGCGCGGTGGGCGACCCGCTGGCTCGCTTCGGGGAAGATGGACTACGGGTGCTCCGAGCGGCGCGCTTCGCGGCGACGCTGGAGCTCGCCATCGACGCCGAGACCGCGCGGGCCATCGAGCCTTCCCTCGCCAGCTACGCCAAAGTGAGCCCCGAGCGCATCCGCGACGAGTGGATGAAGACCATGAAGGCCCGGCGCCCGAGCCTCGCGTTCGAAGTGATGCGCGAGCACGGCATGTTGGCCATCAGCGCGCCGGAGCTGCTCGAGTCGGTGGGCTGCGAGCAGAATCGTCACCACAGTTTCGACGTGTGGGGCCACGCCATGGCTTGTCTCGATGCCTGCCCGCCGAGCGCCGTGCTGCGCGTCGCGGGTCTGCTCCACGACATCGGCAAGCCTCGCTCGCGGGCCTTCTCCGACAAGACGAACGATTACACCTTCTACGAGCACGAGCGGATCGGAGCCGAGATGGCGGAGCCTCTGCTCTCGCGCCTACGCTTCTCCAACGAGGAACGGGCGCGCATCACCGGTTTGGTTCGGCATCACCTGATTTGCTACGACGAATCGTGGTCGGACGCGGCGGTCCGGCGCTGGATCCGCCGCGTGACTCCCGAGCTGCTCGAGGATCTGTACGAGCTCAATCGCGCCGACGTGCTCGGCAAAGGCCGAGATGCCTCCGGCGACCTGGATCGCCTGGCCGAGCTCAAGCAGCGCGTGGGCGCTCTCATCGCCCAAGGTGCAGCCATGAGCGTGCGTGAGCTCGCCGTCGGGGGGCACGATCTGATGCAAAGCCTCGACGTGCGCCCGGGGCCCCTCTTGGGCAGACTCCTGGCGCGCCTCTTGGACGAAGTGATCGAGAGGCCCGACTTGAACCAACGCGAGACCCTGCTCGCACGAGCGCAAGAGCTCCTGGCGGAAGAGGACGTGAAATGAGGTTGTGCCCAGGCGCGCTCGCATTCGCGCTCTTCGCCATGGGTTGCGCTGACGACGACGAGACGGCGACGTCGTCGCCGCTCCACGTTCCAGAAGGCTGCAATCCAATCGCGGCCGACTGGGATTGCCTCTTGCCGTTTCCGTCGGACCAATATCGAAGCGTCGATGCGTCGCTGCCGTCGGGGTTCCGAGTGGCGCTGCCCGAGGCCGCGAGGCCGGTCCGCGACGATGGTGTCGCGGCAGATCTCACGACGCTCCACGCGGCCGACGGGTTTTCGCCCGGCTCGCAAATCCTGGCGTTCGTGCCCGGTGGCATCGATCCGACCCCGCTGCCGTTTCACGATCACATCGCGAGCTCGCTCCAGAGCGACAGCCCCACCTTGCTCGTCGACGCCGAGACCGGGGAGCTCGTCCCCCACTTCGCCGAGACCGACCCGCGGGCGGACTCCGACGACGAGCGCGGCCTCGTGATTCGTCCCGTCGTCCGCCTGCGCGACGCCCACCGCTACGTCGTCGCGCTCAAGGGCTTGCGGAGGCCCGACGGCACGCCCCACGTGGCTCCCGAGGGGTTCCGTCGGATCCGAGCCGGGGCGACCGAGGGTGACGCCTTGCTTTCGCCCATCGCCGCTCACTACGAGAAGGACGTCTTCCCCGTCCTGGCCCAGGCCGGCGTTCCCCGCGGCGAGCTGCTCCTCGCGTGGGACTTCACCACTCGGACCGAGGACAACGTCGTCGGCGACATGCTCGCGGTGCGCGGCGACGTGCTCGAATACCTGAAGAAGCCGCCGGCGTTCCAGGTCCTCGGCCACACGGATCAAGTGAACGCGCACGTTCATCGACGCGTCGACGTGAGCGTGAAGGTGCCGCTCTATCTCGACCAGAGCGCACCTCTGTCGCCGCTTCACCGCGATGCCAAAGGTCAGGTGACATCCAACGGCGAAATCGACGTGCCGTTCAGCGTCATCATCCCCCCGAGCGTCGCGAACCGTCCGCCGGGCGCACCTCCGGCCCGCTTGCTGCAATACGGTCACGGGTTCTTCGGTTCGCGCGCGGAGGCCGAGGGGCATCCGGCGGAGCTGGCCGACGAAAAGGGCTTCGTCGTGGTCACCGCGGACTGGGTGGGCATGAGCGAAGAGGACCGAATCAAGGTCGCGGACGGCATGCTCGCCGACACGAGCCGGATGATGCAGTTCACCGATCGCGTTCACCAGGCCATGGCGAACTTCATCGTGGTCGGTGCGCTGGCTCAGGGCGCGCTCGCCGCCGTCCCCGAGCTCCAAACGAGCGCCGGTCCCGCCTACGATCCCAGCCGGCTCTACTTCCACGGCAACAGCATGGGCTACATCTTGGGCGCGTCCTACGTCGCGCTCTCGCCCAGCATCGAGCGCGCGGCTCTGGGCGTGGGAGGCGCGAACTTCTCGTTCATCATGTTCCGCGCCCAACCCTTCTCGTTCTTTCTGCTGCTGATGGGCAACATCCTGCCCTCGAAGCTCGACCAGTTGAAGGTGAGCTTCATGACGCAGCTCTCGTTCGATCGCATCGATCCGCTCACCTATGCGCCACGCCTGCTCGAGCACACCTTCGAAGGCTCGCCGGCGAGCCGGCGCGTGCTCCTGCACGCGGGCATGGGCGACCCCTCCGTGCCCCCGCTCTCGGCGCACCTCCACGCGCGCACTCTGGGTCTGCCCGAGCTCGCACCCACGCCTCGCGACGTCTACGGGATCCCAGCGCAGGCCGCTCCCATCGACGGCTCGGCCTTCGTCGAGTTCGACTTCGGAATCGACCCGGAGCCCGGGGTCTTGGCGATCCCACCGGCGGCGTCGAACCCGGTGCACGAAGGCGTGCGACGGCTGGCCGCGAGTCGCGAGCAGCTGAGCCGCTTCCTCGAGCCGGAAGGCAAGATCGAGTCGACCTGCGACGGCGTCTGCGATCCAGAGTGAGCCGGTCGGCAGCGCTCCCGCACTCGCAAGCCGGGCGAGGCCGTGCGATCGTCGCCCCATGGACCATCGCCGAAGGTCCGGCCCCGGGGTGTGGGCCGGGTTGATTCTGGCATTGGCCGGTTGTGCGAGCGCGCGGGCCGAGCGCCCTCCGCCGCCCGTGCGTACGGCCCCCGGTCCCGTCGCGCGCCTGCGCGTCCACGTGTGGCACGCCACCGATGCGCGGGCGCGTGAAGAGAAAGAAGTCGAGGTCACCGGGTACACGCTGCACGTACGGGGCGCCGTGGAGAAAGCGCTCGTGCGCGCCGGCTACGTGGTGGTGGTGGATCCGCGCCTCGAACACGACGTGGTTGCCAAGATCCAGACGAACTATCAGGCTCGCTCGCTCGAAGTTGGTGGCACGCTCGTGACCACACTCGTGCTCGAAGCGCCCGGCGGACTGGTCGAGCAGGTTTCGGGTGCCGTTTTGGTGGACGAGCACGCGGACATCGACGAGGCCGGAGCCGCGGCGCTCGTGGACGCGCTCAGCGCCAGCGCTCGAGTGGCGCGCTACGCTGCGCGCCTCGCGCGGCCGGACGTGCCATGCGCGCCACGGGGGCCAGCCATCGCTTCGGACTGAATCAGCCCGTGGCCGGCTTCGGTGCTCCGAAGATGCTGGCCGGGCGCTTCTTCTCTTTCTCGCGAGAAGATCGCTTGTCGCTCCAGCTCGGAATCACGACGCGCTCGCGCGGAGGCAGAGGCTGCCCTTCGATGGCCGCCGAGATCTCTTGCGCGTCGAGGGTCTCGCGCTCGAGCAATGCCTCCGCCAGTCGATCGAGCTTCTCGCGGTTGTCGGTCAGGACCTTCAAGGCCAGCTGGTGCTGGTTGTCGACGATCCGGCGGATTTCCTGGTCGATTTCCTTGGCGGTATCGTCGGAGTAGTCCTCGCGCCGAGTGGTCATCTCACGGCCGAGGAAGACGCTCTCCTCGTTCTCGCCGTAGGCGACCGGGCCGAGCCTCTCCGTCATGCCGAGCTCACAGACCATCGCGCGGGCGAGCCGCGTCGCGCGGCGGATGTCGTCCTGGGCGCCGGTCGTGATCTCGTTGAACACGATTTCTTCGGCCGCACGGCCGCCGAGGGCCATGGCAATGCGCGCCAGCGTCTGCTTGCTGGTCATCAAGTGACGGTCCTCCGTGGGCAGGAACTGCGTCACGCCGAGAGCCGCACCGCGCGGGATGA
This sequence comes from Polyangiaceae bacterium, assembly GCA_046351435.1. Taxonomy (GTDB): domain Bacteria; phylum Myxococcota_A; class Polyangia; order Polyangiales; family Polyangiaceae; genus JADJKB01. The sequence goes on along the minus strand of JAXLYN010000030.1, from coordinate 59,485 downwards.
TGCTCACTTTGTGCACGGCGTCGTTGCCCTCGACCAGTTTGCCGACGAGCGTGTGACCGGCTTCGTGCCACGCGGCGGTGCGACGTTCGGCCTCGCTCATCACCATGCTGCGCCGCTCGCTCCCCATCAGGACCTTGTCCTTGGCCAGCTCGAAGTCCTGCATCGAGACGCTGTCTTTGTCCTGGCGCGCGGCGAGGAGCGCCGCTTCGTTCACGAGGTTCTCCAGATCCGCCCCGACGAACCCGGGAGTTCCGGCGGCCAGGATGCCCAGGTCCACGTCGCCTGCCAGCGGCACCTTCTTGGTGTGCACTCCGAGGATGCCCTCGCGGCCGCGCACGTCGGGGCGCGGCACGATGATGCGGCGATCGAAGCGCCCGGGGCGCAAGATGGCGGGATCGAGCACGTCGGGCCGGTTGGTCGCGGCGATGATGATGACGCCCTCGTTGGACTCGAAGCCATCCATCTCGACCAGGAGCTGGTTCAACGTCTGCTCGCGCTCGTCGTGCCCGCCGCCGAGACCGGCTCCGCGGTGGCGGCCGACGGCGTCGATTTCGTCGATGAAGATGATGCAGGGCGCGTGCTTCTTGCCTTGCTCGAACAGATCGCGCACGCGGCTGGCGCCGACGCCCACGAACATCTCCACGAAGTCGGAGCCCGAGATGCTGAAGAAGGGCACTCCCGCCTCCCCCGCGATGGCACGGGCGAGCAGCGTCTTGCCGGTGCCGGGGGGGCCCATCATCAGGACGCCCTTGGGGATGCGACCGCCGAGCTTCTGGAACTTCTTCGGGTCTTTCAGGAACGCGATGATCTCTTCGACTTCGTCCTTCGCCTCGTCGATGCCCGCGACGTCGGCAAAGGTGACCTTGTTCTGCGACTCGTTCAGGAGCCGTGCGCGGCTCTTGCCGAAGCTCATCGCCTTGCCCCCGCCCGCCTGGAGTTGGCGCATGAAGAGGTAGAAGAGCACCAGCAAGAACAACATCGGCAGCAGGATCGTCAGCGTCGTCGTCAGGAACGGGTTCGACTCGTCCTTCTGGTAGGTGAGGCGAACGTCGTACTTGAGGAGCTCCGTCGCGATCTCGTCACTCGCCGGTCCGACCGTGATGCCGCGCTCGGGCGGACCCTTGGAGGCCGGGTTCTTGATCTGGAAGACGTACTCGCGGTCTTTCACCTCGACCGACTCGACGTGCCGCTGGTCCTTCGGCGCCTTCACCAGCGCGATGAATTCGTTGAACGGCATCGGTTGTTTCTGAGGGCCCTCGGGGCTCAGAAACTGCCAGATGGCGAGGAAGGCGACGATGAGGACGACCCAGAGCAGGAGGGTCTTGTGGGGCTGTTTCACGGAAGGACCTCGGGACACGAATACGAAGGCGAACGGGCGAAGGGTCTAGAGAGACCGCGGCTCTCCGGTTTGACCGTTCTCGGGATGGAAAACAAGCATACGACTCGAGTGGGGCCTCGTCGATTTCGATGCGAGCCGGTCGGCCTTTTCGAGCGGAACTTAGCCAATGAAAGGTGATTAATCACTTTTCCGCCGATTGGCAGCCCCTCTTCTCTGCCGGAGCCCGACCGAGAGGGTCTTTTGCTCCGGGTCGTAGCGAGCGCTGAGCCCGTCCGGGAGCCAGATCTCCGCGCGCCGGTTCTTGGTTCGCATGACCTCCGTCAGCGCCCGGACTTGGGCCCTTCCCAGCGTGAGCGGTTCGCCGTCGGGACGCGAGAGCTCGAGCTTCGGCGGTTCAGCCAGCTGATCGGCGAGCAGATTCAGGTGTTCGACGACGCGGGGCGAGAGGCGTTCGAGGAGGGGCAGGAGCTCGTTCCGAACGCGCGTTCGCAGGAAGCGAGGGTCGCGATTCGACGGATCGCTCGCGAACGCGAGGCCATGGCGAGCGAGGTGGGCCTGCACATCCGTGCGGCGGGCGCGCAGCATGGGGCGGCAGAGATCGCCGTCGCGGACGGGCAACACCGCAAGACCCCGTGGTCCCGCGCCCCGCAGCAGGCGCAGGAGCACGGTCTCGGCTCGGTCATCGGCGTGGTGCGCGGTGGCGATGACCTCCGCGCCCCGTGCCCGGGCCTTGGCGCGGAGCGCGGCGTAGCGCTCCTTGCGCGCACGCGCCATGAGGTTTCCCCCTGGCGAGACTCGGAGCAGGCTCCGATCGAACGGGACGTCGAGCGTTCGAGCCAGCGCCTCGGCGAGGTCGAGCTCGCCTGCGGCTTCGGCGCGCAGACCGTGGTCGACGCCATGGCAGAAGAGCACGAAGCCGTCCTTGTCGCGCAGCGTGGCGAGCGCGTGGAGCAGGGCTTGCGAATCGCCGCCGCCGCTGACCGCGACCAAGATGCGCGCACGCGGAAGGAGCTGACACTCGGTGCGGAGCGCGCGCGCGACCAAAGTCCGAAGCGCCGGCGGGTGACTCCGCCGTGCTCGAGTCATACGAGCTCGAACTCCTTGCAGAACTCGATGCGTTCGACCTGCGCGAGATCGATGCCACGGTGCGCCGACACGGGGTAGCCGTTGCCGCACGCCCCGCGGTCTTCGGCGTAATGGGCGCAGTCCTCGCAGCCGAAACACAAGGCGTGGGTCGTCGCTTCGGAACGCAGCCGCTCGTCCACGCGAGTCTGCACGATCAATCCGTGCAGCGGAGGAGCGCCCAACCGCCGGTCGCGTCGCCCGACGCCAGCTTGCCCTTGGATACCCAGGTCACGACCACCCGCTCGCGCGCGGCAGCGATGGCAATGCGCGTGCCGTCGAAGCTCGAGAGGTTGGTCGGCCCGAGCGACACGGGGAAATCCATCTCGACCACCGGCTTGGTGTTCAAGCTGGCGTCGGCCCCGTCGAGCCGATGCACGGTGATGCCGCCGCTCCGGCCCTGGGCGACGAACAAGTGGGAGCGGAGGGCCGCCATGGCTCCGCCCGCGACCGTGCCCTTGCCCACGAGGCCCGTGGCCTTGACGGTGACGCCGCCCGAGCCGAGCTCCGCCATGCTGACCGTCATTCCAGCTCCAGCCGGCACGCCCGCCGCGACCCGGCTCTTCCACGCCGTCATGGCAGCCCAGGCCGCTTGGGGCAGCGAGAAGGTGCCCTTCTCGTCGAAAGTATCGCCGTTCCTCGGCCCGACCTTCACCACGGTCCCGCTCGCGCTCGGGACCGGCGCGAGGAGGGCGCGGATCTGGGGCGACGTGGCGACCATTCCGAACGCGAGCTCGTCGGCGCCGAAGTCCGAGTAGATGGTTTGCTTGAGCACCGGGCCCTGAAGGACCACGCGCTCGATGCGGGGCGTCGCGTCCGTGGTCACCTGATAGATGAGCTCCCACTCACCCGTGGCCGTCGCCGCCGCAATCGAGCCGCCCTGGGCCATCTTGAGGTTCTTGAAGGCGTTGTTGCGCGGGGCCGCGGCCTGGTCCACGGCTCCGTTGGAAGCGAACGGAACGAACACGGCGCCCGCGCCCTTGCCGCAGTCCGGCAGGCTGGCCGTGAACATGCCGCCCCCGTCTTCGAACGCCATCCCGGTGCCGTCGAGGGGCTCCTTTTCGGCGCAGCCCTCCAGGTCGAACACCGCAGGCGCAGCCAGCTCGCCGGTGTCGCTCAAGTACGTGAGCACCGCCCGGAGCTTCTCCGCGGACTGGTCACGATAGCCAATCACGAAGCCGTCGTCGGTGCCGACGACCGCAGGTCCGGATACGACGGCGGTGGGCGAGATGGGCGGCGGGAGCTTGCCCGCCTTGTCGATGACCAAGCTGCAGCCACCCGGATCCGGGACCTTGGGCGGCTTGCACTGACCGGTGTTGCACTCGTTGGGCGGGAAGCAGCCGCCGCCCTTCAGGAGCTGGCAGGCGCACTTCGGCTCTTTGGGGTCGTCGTGGTTGGACCAATCGCAAGCGGCGATCTTCACGCCGCTGATGCTCTCGAGGTCCGCCTCGGTGCAACCGTAGCCGATGACCGTACAGTCCTTGTCGCGGAGCATGACCGCAAAACCAAACTTCGACTGCGGCAGGTCACCCACTTCGGGCAAGCTGCTGTCCGCCGAGACGGTCCACGTGTCGTTGGCGCTTCGGACGTCGCCGGCAGCCAGCACGTCGTCCGACGGGCAGGCGTTGGGATACACCGCGAACTGCACGAAGTCCGCAGCGTCGCGGAACGAGGTGCCGTTGCCGCTGCACGCGTCGAGGAGCTCGATGGTGACCTCGCGCTTTTTTGCGCACGACGCCGAAAGAGCCAAGCCAATCACAAGCGTGAGGGCGAGAGATCCCGCTTTCCTCATGATTCGATCAATCCATTCAATCCATCTGCACGCGACGCGCCGTCGTCTGTCCAGAGACGATGGTCACGCCAAGGGACTTCTTCACCGAGCCGCGCCGGAGCCCGACTCCATGGTTGCCCGGAGGCAAGGCGGCCCGCACGACCGGAGATGGGCCGAGGTTTCTGCCGCCAGCCGTCACTGAATCGCAACCCGGCACGCACATCACCGTGAGGTAGCCAGGTTCGCCTTTGCCGCTCGGTGGGGGAGTGGGCGGAGTGACCGCGGCGGTGGAGCCGGTGTTGACGGCGGCGGGCTTCGACGTCGTGGGCGGGGCTGGAGTCGGGGGCGCGCCCGTCGGTTTGGTCGTACCCGCGGCCGCCGCCTGGCTCGACGCCGCAGCGGCGTTGCCTTCTCTCGGCAGGTTCTCCGGGTTGACCGCCGTCTCGATGGGCGGCGCCACCGCTTGCGCAGTGGGTGTGGGCGCCAGGGTCGGGATCGCGGTCGGGGTCGGCGTCGCCACCGGTTGCATGGTCGGTGGGGGTGGGGTGGTGGACGCCGGGCGCGTTTCGCGCGGTTGCGAATCGGTGATCTTCAGCACCACGAGCGCTGTCAGCGTGAGCGCGATGAGCGTGGTTGCCGCCGCGATGACCGCGATCAACACGCTCGAGCGCTGCTGTTGCGCTTCGGTCTGCGCGTTGACGGGCGCCACGGTCGCCATGGCGTAGGGAGCTTGCGAGACGCCCACGGCCGTGGGGTATGCAGGCGCGACCTGGAGCGAGCCCTCGTGGGGCATGAGCAACGTGGGAGCGACGACGATCGCATCGTCGGGGCTCGGCGCTGGCTGCCGGCTCTTGGCTGGCTCGTGCACCGTGCTGATGGTGTGGGACTCCTCTTCGGTGTCCATCACCGTGGTCACGAGGTCTTCGTCTTCGGCGCCGTAGTCGTGGAGAATGCTCGAGCTCTGGCTGGGTGGAGGAGCGCCGTCGAAGCTCGGAAGCGGTTTGGCGACGGCGGGCGGCGGGCCGAGACCCAACATGGTGACCGGCTTCGGTGGAGCACCTTCCGCGGGCGGGGGCGGCGCGGCCATCGGGGAAGAGCCGAGCGGGCTCACCACTCGGGTCTTCGCCAGCTCGTCGTCTTCTTCTGGTTCGAGCAGATCCTCGGTTCCGGTTGGCTCGTGCCTTCGTATTTGGGCAGCGGGCGCGGCGCGGGCGCGGGCGCTGGCGTGGGGCGCGGGGCGGGCGCCGGCGGGCGAGGCAGCGGAGCCGGCACCGCGCGGGCGTGGGACGCCGCGGGAGTCGGCCCGCTCGCGCGTTGGGTGGCGCCGGCTGCGGGCCGCGGACCGCGCGGCACTTCCTGCACGTCGGACTCGAACGTGAGGAGGGAGCCGTCTTCTCCGCGCGCGCCCTGAGCGGCCTCGAGCGCATCCAGCGAAACGGTTTGCGTGACCTCGGCCGCCCACTGCAGATGTGCTTCGCGCTTCTGATAGCGATCGGAGAGCACCTGCTTCACGTAGGCACCCGTCTCTTCGGGGCCGATGAAAGCGCCCACGCGCATCACGTACTGCTGGAGCGCGCGCGACATCTCGCGGGCGGACGGGTAGCGCTTGTTGGCGTCCTTTGCCAGCGCACGCATCACGATGGACTCGAGCTCCACCGGGTAGTTGTCCACGATGCTCGACGGCGGCGGCACGACGCAGGCCTGGACTCGCTCGAGGGTTTCGAGATCGCTGTCCATGCGGAACAGCCGGCGACCGGTCGTGAGCTCCCACAGCACGACGCCCAGCGCGAAGATGTCGGTCCGCCGATCGATGGACACGCCCTGAACCTGCTCCGGGCTCATGTAGGCGAGCTTGCCTTTCAGCGTACCCGCACGCGTGGTCGACAGCCTGCCGGTGACCTTCGCGATGCCGAAGTCCACCACCTTCACCGCACCGTCGTAGGTGAGGAACAGGTTGTGCGGCGTGACGTCACGGTGGACGAGGTTCAGCAGCTTGCCGTCCTTGTCCCGGAGCTCGTGGGCTGCGTGCAGGCCTTCCGCCGCGTCGGCGATCACCTTGGCCGCGAGCTGCGGCCCCATGGGCGGCGCGCCGGCTTCCTCCACCGCGCGCATGATTTCTCGCATCGGCTCGCCGTGGAGGTATTCCATGGCGATCCAGTACGTGTCGCGTTGCTTCCCGAGATCGAAGACCTGAGCAACGTTCGGGTGCGAGATGCGCGCTGCGATGCGCGCTTCGTCGAGGAACATCCGAATGAACTGCTCGTCTTCGGCCAGGTGGCGGTGGATGCGCTTGATGGCGACCCACTTCTGGAAGCCACCCGGTCCGTCGGCGCGCGCCAGGTGCACGCTGGCCATCCCGCCGACACCGATCTCGTCGACGACGCGGTAGCGACCCAGGAAGTAGGTGCCGCCGGACGGGACGCTGGGCTCGCTCCCCTCCGCCATGCGCCGCTCGCGATCGCTCGGCGACGAGCCTCCGAGCTTGGGGCGAGGCGGACCACCGGGGACGAGATCGCTACCCATCTCACTTCTTCCACGAGGGAGCACCCACGCTCACCTCGTCTTGCTTGCGCGTGACGGCGAACACGACGATGCCGCCGACCACCAGTGCACCCCCGATGATCCACGGCAGCGGGCCGCCGAAGAAGCCGCCGTCTTTGTCCTTCTCCGGAGGCTTCTGCACGGGTTCGGGCTGTGGCTCCTCGTCCATGCCGCCGCCCTCGCTCTCGCGCATGCCCTCCACGCGGATCTTGCCCTCGGCGATGGTCCAGGCGTTGTTCTGCGCGTCCACCGCGGACGCCTTCACCTTGAGTCTCGCGCCCGGCATCGCCACGCGTTTTGGAAAGTCGAAGGTCAGCGAAGGCTCGGCGCTCTTCTTCCGCTTCCACTTCTTGCCGCTCACCGGATCTTCGATGGCCACCACCACTTCACTCACCAGCACCGCGAAGCCCGGCGGGATCTCGGTCTCGAGCGTGAAGCCCTGTTTGGCGGGAACGGTGTCGGGGGCCTTGAGCGAGATGCTGAGCTTCTCCCCACCCTGTTGCGCGGCCTCTTTCCGAGCTTGCTGGAACAGCTTCTTGGCTTTCGGTCCGCTCTCCGGGGGCAGCTCGAAGTTGGGATCGATGGCGGCAGCCACGCGGAAGGCGCTGAGCGCTCCGTTGGTGTCGTTCAGCGCGGCCTTGACGGTGCCGACGCGCGAGTGAGCGATCACCACGTCGGCGGGGTCGAGGCCGCCGGCGGCCAAGGCCTGCTCGTAGAGCTCTTTGGCTTTCTCGAGCTCGCCTTGGTGCCAGGCGGTATCTGCCTGCCCGAACGACTTGGGCGACGCTTGTGCAGCGGGCGCCGCGAGCAAGACGAGCGAGAGCACGAAGATCGCCGTCGAGACCACCACGCCCTGGGCTCTGGCTCGGAAAACCATCAGAAATCCTCGGGAAGCGTACCGGGCTCGGGGAGTGATATCAACCCGACCGGGGGTGCTTCGAAGTCTAGCACGCGGGCTTCCGATTCCAGCTCGGGCCGGGCAGTGGCGGAAACCGAGCGATGGGAGCGGTGTGCGACAGTGTGTGGACGGCGCTCAGGGGAACGGCTGAGCGGGTTGCCCGCGTTGGAAGTAGAAGCGGAACCAGCCCGTCACCAGGCTCGTCTTGTCGGGGTCGACTTCGCCGCTGGCCAGAACGTCGCGCGGGTCGGCGAAAGTGGCGGAGAAGCTCGCTTCCGTCAGGCGGTCGTCGGCGTTGTCCTCGTTGGGATCCCCGCTGAATAGTGAGGCGAACCGGATGGTCCCGTCCACGGAGTAGAGCGTCCCGTTCTGCCGATGGCAGGTGTCGTGGAGGTAGAGCGAGAGGTTCACGGGGGCCGGCTGGGTATCGAGCTTCACGGGCACCCCGGGTGGGCTCACGCCGGGCGGCATTCCCACTCGGAGCTCTTGGCCCAGCGCGTCGTTGCGGATCTGCTGCACTTCCTTCACCACCGCGATGAGCCCGTCGGAGACCTCTTCCAGGTTGTCACCTCGCTGGATGCGGATGGTCTGCGTGTCTTGGTAGGGATTGGCCCCGAAGAAGGTAGGCCCGAGATCGAACGGCCCGTTCCAACAATCCTCCACCAGCAGCTTGTCGCTCTTGACCCAGCCCTCCCCCTCGGCCGTCGAGCAAGCCGCGAGCCCGAGCATGCATGCCAAAGTGAGCAGGCGCTTCACGCGGCGTACTCCTTCCCGACCGCGCGAATCCGACCCCCACCCAGCACGCGGTCTCCGCGGTAAAAGACGGCGAACTGCCCCGGGACCACCGCGCGCACCGGGCGCTCGAAGCGCACGCCGACCCGGCCGCGACCGAGCTGTTCGATGCGTGCAGGGTGGGGTTCTCCGCGGTACCGTACCCGGACTTCCGCCGAGAGGGGAGGGTCTCGCCGGACGCCAGGCTGACTTCGTCGAGCTCTGCCCGCGTGGAATCCAGAGCTTCGCGCGGACCGAGCCGGACCGTCGCGGTGGCGGGATCCAGATCGACCACGAACGCGCGCTCGCCCAGGGCGACGCCGAGGTTCTTGCGCTGCCCGCGGGTAAATCCCTGGATCCCGTCGTGCTCACCCACGATTCGCCCCTGAGCATCCACGATGGGGCCCGGGCGGATCCGTTCGCGAGCGCGTGCCATCACCAGCTCATCGTAGCGGCCCGTCGGTACGAAGCACAGCTCCTGGCTCTCGCCCTTGCCGGCGCCTGGCAATCCGAGGCGCTCGGCCTCCGCCCGCACCTCGGCCTTCCCCGAGTCTCCGAGGGGGAGATCGAGCCTCTCCAGGCTGGCTCGGTCGAGCATGTGCAAGAAGTAGCTCTGGTCTTTGCTCTCGTCGTGCGCGCGATAGAGGACCGGCACGCCAGCCTCGCGCACGATCCGCGCGTAGTGGCCGGTTGCGACGCGCTCGGCGCCCAGACGCTCCGCCAGGTGGAAGAGCTCCTTGAACTTCACGCCTCGGTTGCAGCGCACGCAGGGGCTCGGGGTTTCCCCTTCGAGGTAGCTCTCCACGAAGGGCGTGACGATTTCTCGCTCGAACTCGGCGCGGCGGTCGAACGCATAGTGGGGGATCCCCAAGCGGTCCGCGACGCGGCGCGCGTCGTGCACGTCTTCGGGTGCACAGCAGCGGCCTTTCACGCTGCCGTCGTCCGGGTAGTCCCAGAGGTGGAGCGTGACGCCTACTACCTCGTGTCCGGCCGTGACCAGGCGGGCGGCGGCGACGGTCGAGTCGACCCCACCGCTCATGGCGACCAGGACTCGGGTGGGCACGCCCCATTATGGCGCCCGCCGGACAAAGCGCGAAACTCCAGTCGGGTGCCGGCCGACCGGGCTCCATGATCGAGAAAGTGGCGAGTCGAACCGGTCCAGAAACCGTGCGAGAAAGCTCGACCCCGCGCTCCGCCCGCGGGGTTGCCCCCTCGGCAGCCATCGCCGGTCGCTCTTTTTCGGAGGTGCTCGAGCGGATCGGCGTCCAGGTCGACCGCGGAGAGGCTCTGGTCCGGCGTGCCGTCGCCGGAGGTCACTCGGGACTCGACGCCGGCGATCTGATCGCGCTCCAAGCCGGCATCTATCGCTACACCGAAGCCGTGGACCTCGCGGCCAAGCTCATCGATCGCGCGAGCTCCGCCGTGAAGACCACCCTGCAAGGCTCGGGTGGCTGAGCCTCAGCTCGCGCTTCCCCGCAGTCGCTTCGTCAGCTTGACCATCGCGCGTGTGAAGCCGGCTCGCCCAGCTCTTGCTCAGGCCGAGGCTCTGAGCGACGTGATCGAAGCGTTCGCCTTCGAGGTAGTGCCGTCGCACGAGCTCCGCCTCTTCTTTCGGGAGACCGGCGATGGTGTCGCGGACCAACCCAACGAGCTCCGCGCGTGCCACGGCGTCCTCCGGGCTCGCGTCCTGGGACACGCTCACCCGCTCGCCCTCTTCGTAGCCGGTGTGCGCCACGAGGCCGAGCGCCATGGCCGTCGCCATGCCGGCCAGGTGCTCGGCCAGGGCTGCGTCCGCCTCCGCGCGGCCAGCTCCGGGAGCTGGAGGAGCCGAAACGTCCTCGCTCGCGCCTTCGCTGTGTCGGTTCGCGGCGGCGAGTCCTTCCAGCCGAGCGTGCACTCGCCGGGGCAGGCGCGCCATGCTGCGCACCCCGTCGATGATGGCGCCTCGGACCCGGAAGTTGGCGTAGCTCCGGAACGGCACACCGCGCGAGGCGTCGAAGCGACGCGCGGCGTCGAGCAAGCCCTCCCGCCCGTAGCTCAGGAGCTCGTCGAACTCCGCGTGCGAGCCGATGGTGCGAAGGAGCTGCCGCGCAAGGATATCGACCAGGTCGAGCTCACCCTGGAAACGCGCCAGCACCTCCGGTGAATCGTCCGTCTTCGACACCCGGGTAGGGAGACTAAATCAGGGGCCCCGGGGGCCGCGAGAAAAACCAAAGGGGCCGGCGTTCTCCGCGAGCGACTCGCCCCCGGACGGTGCTCGACACGCGGTGCCGGCGTGGCCGACCTGTGCCATAGTCCCCGCGTGCTCGGCTGGGGCCGTTTCGCTCTCGCGTACGCTTTCCTCGGAGTTGCTTCCGCGGTGGTGGCCGTAGTGTGGCGTTCGGGTTCGCCGTTCCTCCACCCCGCTCCCCTGCTCTCCCTCGCGGACTCCGCGCGTCACACGTATAGCGCCATGATGGGGCTCACCGTCGGCGCCCTGATCGTGATGACGACGCGGCTCACCGCGCGTTTTGCGTGGGCGCGGCGCTTGCACCTCGAGCTCCGCCCCGTGGCGCGCGCCATGGACCTTCGCGGCATCGTCGTGCTCGCTCTCCTGAGCGCCTTCGGCGAAGAGCTCCTGTTCCGTGGGCTCTTGCAGCCTTGGATCGGCGTCTTCGCCCAAGCGCTGCTCTTCGGCTTCCTGCACCAGGTGCGGGGCTCGAGCCGCTACGTGTGGATGGCCTGGGCCACCGCCGTGGGTCTCGTGCTCGGATCCATGTTCCAGGTCACGGGTTCACTCTTGGGTCCCATGGTGGCCCATGCGCTCGTCAACGGCCTGAACCTCGTGTACCTGAAGAACCACGATCCGACGCCCGCGCGCCGTGCGCTCGGCGGCCTCCTGGGCTGACCGGCGAAGCGCATGCGCGTCGAGTGTCCTCACGCGGGGCAGTGCACCGGCTGTCCGCTCATCGAGCTCGAATACGACGAACAGCTCGGGTGGAAGCAGCGGCGCGTCGAGGAGGCGCTTTCGGTGTACCCGGCTCTGCGTGAGCTCCGCGTGGCGCCTACCGCCGCTGCCGACCCGGTGACGGGCTATCGCGTGCGGGCCAAGCTCGTCGTGGGAAGTGGCGGTCGCGTCGGCCTCTTTGCGCGCGAGGGCCACGCGGTCGTCGACCTTCCCGGTTGCCGTGTGCTCACGCCACCCGTCGCACGCGCCGTCGAGGTCTTGCGCGAGCTCCTGCGCGCGCCGCCGAACGAGAGCGGTTCCGCGCTGGTTTCGACGGCCGACGGTGGAGCACTCGCTGCGGTGGACGTGCGGGAGGCCCTGGCGGACGGCGCGCCCAAGCTCTTCGTCACCTGGATCGGTCACGCGGCTCGCACGCGCGACGCCGAGCTCGCGGCGTTCGCGCGAGCGCTCGAGGAGCACGCCCCGGAAGTCGCGGGCGTCGCGGTCTCGGATCAGCGCCATCCGGCGCGCGTGCTCGGCGCGGAGCCGAGACGGGTCGCCGGCGAGCGCGAGCTCATGGATCGAGTCGGAGAGTCCGTGCAGCGAGCGGTGCCGGGCGCCTTCGTTCAAGCGCACCGTGGTCAAGCCGTGAAGCTCCACCAGGCCATCGTTCTGTCGCTCGCGAGCGAGTTCGGTGGTCTACGGGGGCGGGTGGTCTGGGACCTGTACGGCGGGTCCGGGGCCATCGGACTCGCGCTCCAAGCAGCGGGTGCAAGGGTCACTCTGGTCGAGAGCCACGGGGCAGCGGTTGCAGCGGCCCGCCGTGCTGGGCTCGACGCGCTGGTGGCAGACGCCGCTCTGCGTGTGGACGCGCCGGCGCCAGCGGCCGTCGTCGTCAATCCGCCCCGACGCGGTCTCGCGCCCGACGTGCGCCGACGGGTGGCGCGGGCGAACCCCGAGCTCGTCGTCTACGTCTCGTGCTCGCCAGAAACACTGGCGCGCGATCTCGACCACTTCGGCCGTCTGGGATTCGGCAGCCGGGACGTCGCTCCTTTCGACATGATCCCACTGTCGGAGCATGTCGAGGCGCTGGTCGTCTTGCGCAAGGTTCCCGCGCCGCAGCCCACGCTGTTGTTCGAGAATGACGAGCTCCTCGTCTTGGACAAGCCGCCCCATGAGCCGACCGCGCCACGAGGCGAGCACGAGGGGAGCTTGCTCGAACGCGTGCGTCGCATGCCCGGCGCGGAGCAGGCAGTGCCCCTGCACCGGCTCGGCTTCGACACCAGCGGAGCCTGTGTCTTCGCCAAGCACCCGGACTTCGCCGGCGCTTGGGCACAGTCGTGGGCTCGCGGCGAAACCCGCGAGCGCTACCTCGCCCTCGTACGGGGAATTGCGCGCAAGAAGGGCGCGGTGAACCGCCCGCTCGTCGAGTCGGGTCAGTCCCGCCCGGCGCGGACGCGCTACGAGCGGCTCGAGGTGGTGAATGGGCACAGCCTCCTCGGAGTGGAGGTCCAGGAAGGCGGGAAGGACCAGATCCGTCGCCACCTCGCCGGTATCGGTCACCCCATCTTGGGCGACGAACGCTACGGTCACGCCGCGACGAACCGCCACCACACCGAGCGATACGGGCTCGACCGGCAGCTCTTGCACCTCGCCGAGCTCGCGTTCGCCTCACCCGGCGGCGGACCCCGGATCCAGGTCACGAGCCCACTTCCGGGCGACTTCATTTCAATCTTGAAACGCATGGGTGCAAAGAGAACGCACGACTTCGGAGGGCGGTGAGCGGGGCTTTTCTGTTACGCTAGCGCTTGCCCTCGATGGCCCAAGTCGACCTCGGCCCCCTCGACGAACGACCGCGCGTGCTCGTCGTGGACGACGAGAAGTTCATTCGCGACATCCTGGCGGACTTCCTCGGGATGGAAGGCTACGTCGTGCGGACGGCGGAGGACGGGTCGGCTGCGGTGCAGGAGCTGTCGCGCGCGAACTACGACATCGTCATCAGCGATCTGAAGATGCCGCGGATGGGGGGCCTCGAGCTGCTCAAGGAGCTGTCGCACGCCCACCCGGACACCATCGCCGTGATCATGACCGGGTTCGGCACGGTCGAGACCGCCATCGACGCAATGAAGCGTGGTGCGTACGACTACATCCTGAAGCCTTTCAAGGTCGAAGAGATCATCCACATCGTGCAGCGCGGACTCGAGAAGCGCCGCCTGACCGCCGAAAACCTGCGGCTACGCGAGGCGCTCAGCCTGTACAAGGTCAGCGAGGCCATCGCAGCGAGCCTGTCGCTCGACGAGGTGATCGCCACTATCACCGAGGCCAGCGTCCACGAGGTGCGGGCCGACGTCGTGTCGACTTGGCTCGACGACGGCGAGGGCAGCTTTTTCGAGCGCCGGAATCAACGCTCGTCGAGCCTCAGGGAAGAAGAGTCCGTCGGTCACTTCAAGCCCGAGGCCGTCGTGCAGCGCCTGCGCCTCGGTGGCCCCATCGTGGAGCACGACGCGCGAGCCGCCGAGCTCTTCGCCGAGCTGCCGAGTCGGCCGGTGTCCAGCGTCGCCGTCGTGCCCATGAAGATGCGCGAGCGCCTCATCGGCTGGATCGGCGTGGTGTCGCTCGCGGCCAATCGTCGCTTCGACGAAGGTCAGCGGAAGCTCCTCAGCTTGTTGGCGTCGCGCGCTGCCGCCGCCATCGAAAACGCGCGCCTGTACGAGGATCTCCAGGCCACGTTCCAACAGACCATCAAGAGCCTCGCCCGCACCATCGACAAGATGGACCGCTACACCGCCGGCCACTCCGAGCGGGTCGCCATCTACGCTGTTGCGCTGGCCCGCTGGCTGGGTTTGTCCGAGGAGCAGGTGGAGGTCGTGCGCCACTCCGCGCTGATGCACGACATCGGCAAGGTCGGCTGCGTGATGAACCTGAACAAGCCCGGCAAGCTGACCCAGGAAGAGTACGAGATCTTCAAGCGCCACCCGGTCTACGGGCGGGAGATCCTCGATCCCATCAAGTTCCTCGAACCGGTGATCCCCGGTGTGCACTTGCACCACGAGCGCTGGGACGGTCGCGGCTACCCGCTGGGGCTCGCCGGAAACGAGATCCCCCTCATCGCGCGCATCATCTCGGTTGCCGACACCTACGACGCCATGACGAGCGACCGGGCGTATCGCCGAGCGCTGCCCCACGAGGTCACGGTCAACGAGATCACGCGCTGCTCGGGCTCGCAGTTCGACCCCGACGCTGCCGGCACCTTCACCGAGAAGATCGAAGACCTGCGCGACGCCATGCGCGCTTCCGGTGAACCGGTTCCGGAATGAGCCGCCGCCGTTCCGTGCACGGCGTGTGGCTCGGACGTAGGCGCTACGAACCGGTCCACGCGCTGCAACAAGCTCTCCAACGCGCGCGCCAGGAACGTGCCATCGGCGACACCGTGCTGCTCCTGGAGCACGACCCGGTGATCACCTTGGGCCGCGGTGCTCACCCCGAAAACATCCTCGCACCCCGGGAGCTCCTCGAGGCCGCGCGGGTGGACTTGGTGGAGACCGGTCGCGGTGGCGACGTCACGCTGCACGCCCCCGGTCAGCTCGTGTGCTATCCGATCGTCGACCTGAGTCCGGATCGCTGCGACGTGCGGCGCTACGTGGGCGATCTCATGGAGACCATGCGTGGTCTGGCGCGCCGACACGGCATCGACGCGGGGCCCGTCCCGGAGCTCATCGGGCTTTGGGTGGATCGCTCGAACTTGGATCACTTCAGCGCGCAGGCGGACGCCCTCGCGCTCGCCAAGCTCGGGGCCATTGGCGTGAAGATTTCCCGCTGGGTCACGCTGCACGGCTTCGCCTTCAACCTGACGACCGATCTCGAGCTCTACGGGATGATCGTCCCGTGCGGCATCCGCGAGCACGGTGTCACGAGCGTCGAGGCCCTCACGGGAGCGCGCCCACCCGTGGTCGACGAAGCCGAGCTGGCACTCGAGCTGCTCGCGCAGCGCTTGGACGCGCACGTGGCGAGCTACGACGACTGGTCCGGCGAAGCCGAGCTCGAGGCCAAGTTCGGGCTGGATTCGCCCAGGCTCGCCCACAGTGAGTAGTTGGGAGAGAGCCGCCCCGCGTAAACGGCGGGTGTGGCGACGAGTCCCACGCGACCGAGCTCGCGGCAGAGCGCTTCGGGTCCGAGGAAGCTCAGCGTGGCGCCGCGGTTCATGCCGCTCCGCGCGGCCAGGCGCTCCGCCCAGATCCCGATCCGACTCGGCAAGCCGCGTCCGGGGTCGAGCTCACGGACCAGCACGCGTCCGCCTGCTCGGAGCGCGCGCGTCACGGCTTCGAGCAGATGCTTGCGCTCTGCCTCGGCGAGGTAGTGCAACACGTCGACCAGGAGCACGCTGTCGGCGGAGGGTAGAGAGAGCGCCGTCACGTCGGCCACCTCGAACGTCCCGGCGCCGCCAGCCGCCGCAGCCGCCACCGCGATCTTGCGTTCGTCCCAGTCGAAGCCGACGACGCTCCGCGCGCGGCCGAGCTCCAGCAGCAGGAGCGGCGTCTGGCCCCGACCGGTCGCGACGTCCAGAACGTCGCCCAAGCTCTCGCCCGTCTGCGCGAGCTCGAGGTAGAGGGGATCGCTGAAGAGCTTGCTCGCCACGTACACGCGATCCCTCCGTGGGGCTCGCGCGTAGCGCGCCAGCGTTTTCGACAGAGCGTCGTCGAGCAGCATGGGGCGAGGCGGGCGCTCGCGACGCACGACCAGCAGCGTGATGGCGGCGCCAACGAGCCCGAGCGTCGTTCCCACCGCGAGCGAGCCGACGAGGGCTTGGGTCAGAAACCCGGTCACGCCCGCGGCGCGGGCGTGCTCGAGGGAAAACGGTGCGAAGTGTCCGTCGAGGAGCAGCGCGCCGACCTGGACCTCGGCGTAGACGAGAAACGGTGCGAACAACGGGTTCGAGACGTTGGCGGCCAGGTAGGCCAGCACGAGATCCAGCGAAAGCGGCAGCGTGATCGCGAGGCACAGGGGGAAATGCAGCCCGTACAGCGGCAAGCAGCCGACCCAGAGGCCCACGCCCACCGAGGCCGCGGCGCGGGCGCGGGTCAAGCCGCCGCCGCGCAAGCGACGCCACAGGCGAGCCCAACGCATCACGGCCCGTCGGGCTCAGCTGCCTTGGGCCGGGGGCGCTTCGCTCTTCTTCGGGTTCTTGGCGATGCGCAGATAGGTGTGCGCGCTCTTGTTGTCCGGATCCAGCGCGAGCACGGCTTCGAATTCACTCTTGGCGTTCTCGTTCTCTCCGCCCGACAGCAAGAGCACACCGTAGAGTAGCCGCGCTTGGATGTACTTGGGGTTCGCGGCTTTGGCCGCCTCGAACTTCTCTCGCGCCCGCACGATGTCGCCACTGTCGCGGTACAGGACGCCGAGCTGGGTCAAGAGATCCGCGAACGTGGGGCACAGTGCGGTGGCCTTCTCGAGCTCGCGGATGGCATCCAGCGTCATCCCCATGTCCTGATAGGCCTGGGACAGCTCCGCGTGCATGTTCGCGATCTTGCCCTTGGCGAACGGATCGAGCTCACGGCCTTTCTCTTGTCCGCGGCTGCGCATCTCGGCGTAGAGGCGCCGAGCCTCGTCGTACTTCCCGAGATCGTTGTACGTCACCATCAGGTTGAGCTGCGCTTCGGTGTAGTTCGGGTTGATCTGCACCGCGCGCTCGAAGTGACGCTCCGCCTCCGCGAAGTCTCCACGGCTGTGCGTGATCACGCCCAACATGTGATGGATGTCCGCAAACTGGTCCGCCTTGTCGGCGACCTGACGGAGCAGGTACTCGGCCTTCTCGTACTCGCGATTCTGGTAGTGCTCGCGGCCGAGCAGCAAAAGCTGCTTCAGATGGTCGTCCATCGCGGCTCAGTGTCTCCCGTTCGGCTCCTCTTGGGCGGTGACGCCCGGGGTCTCGGCCCCATCCTCTATCATTCCTCTCGCCCGGCTTGCTCCGTCATCGAGCCGCTGCTACGCCCCGGCCGTGGTCGCTTCTGGGACGCGCCACGTCGGCCGGGTCACCGATCCCCTAGCGCGCGACGATGGCGAGATGGAGCCCGAGCTGACGCTCGAGGCCGATGTGAGCTCCGCGGAAGCTCCATCCGCAACCCCCGAGAGCGAGGCGCCACCGGCCAATCCCCCGATAATCGAAGGGGAATCTCCGGGCGACCCGGACGCGAGCCCGGCGCTCACGGCGGCCACCGACGAGCTCTCGAGCCTGCCCGAGGGGGTGCATCCGATCCGTGCCAGGCTGCTCGCCCGCGCAGCCAGCGTCCGCGCCCGGGCTCCTCGCGTCCACGCCGAGAGCAGCCCCGTGAGCGGCCGCCTCGACGACGTCGGCCGGGTCAGCTCGGACCGATTTTCGGATCTGGACGCGCTCGGGAGCCTCGGCGGACCCCCGTCCGCTCCCGTGCCGGGGAGCGCTCCCATGGCTCGCGCTCGCGGTCCCCTTTCGCCAAATCTGGTCGCCGTTTTCGGCACGCTGCTCGGACTCGCGCTCGTGGCCTCCATCATCGCGCTCATGATGCGGGTGGGCGGCGACAGCAAGTTGCCACCGTCGAGCGAGAGCGTGACGAAAGCAGCCGACGAGGCGCCGGTGGCGGCTGCCGAGGCACCGGCCAAGCGCCAGCGCGTGAAGCTCCCGGGTCCCTGGCGCATCACCGACGCGAAAGCCGAGGCGTCGAGCAAGATCGTGGACGGCAAGATCGGGACGGTCTCGTTTCTGAAGGCGCTGGAAGACGCCGGTGTCGACAAGAAGGAGGCCTATCGGGTCTTCAACGCCTTGAAGGATCTGAAGAACCTCGACAAGTGCGACAAGAGCGACGCTTTTTCGGTGCTCGTCGATCGAGCGAGCTCCAAAGTGAAGGCCTTCGAGTACATCGAGAGCAAAGAGGAGATCTACCAGGCTCGCGAAGGACAGAACGGCGAGCTCACGGCCAAGCGGCTCGACTTCAAGATCGAGCGCTCACAGGTCAAGGGCGCGTTCGTGGTCGACGGGGACATCGACTCGTCTGCGGAGAAGTCCGGGCTCGAGCGCGGCCTCGCCGCGGCGCTGTCCAAAGCACTGGATGGTCACATGAGCCTCGACGAGCTCAAGCGCGGTGACGTGGTGCGCTTGGTTCTGCAAGAAGTCACCGTGCTCGGCGAGTTCTCGCGCTACGCCGGGGTGGAAGCGCTGGAGATCCGTCGCGCAGACGACAAAGACAAGCCGTTCCGGCTCTACTATCACCGCGGTCAGTCCGAGCGCGGCTACTACGACGAAAAGGGGCGGTCCCCCTACGAAGGTGGCTGGCGCAAGCCGGTGAAAGACGCGCCCATCACCTCGCACTTCAATCCGAAGCGATTCCACCCGGTGCTCAAGAAGATCATGCCGCACACCGGCACTGATTTCGGCGCGCCGACGGGCGCCCCGGTCGGCGCGAGCTCCTACGGTACGGTGAGCTTCATCGGGCCCGCGGGACCGAGCGGCAACCTGGTGAAGGTCGAGCACCCCGGCGGAATCGAGACCGGCTACGCCCATCTCTCCCGCTTCGCCGAAGGGCTCAAGGTCGGCGACAAGGTGAAACGCCTCCAGCTCGTGGGCTACGTGGGTTCCACGGGTCGTTCCACGGGTCCCCACCTGCACTTCACCGCCAAGAAGAACGGCGAGTTCTTCGACGCCGAGACGCTGAACCTCGACGGCATGCGTGTGATCGGCAAAGACGAACGCGACGCGTTCGCCAAGAGCAAGCAAGAGTACGACGGGTTCATCGACCAGATCCCGCTCCCCGCGCCGCTCGTCGACAAGGCGCCGCGCGTGGCCGCCCAACCGAGCGCGGCGCCGGACGTCGAAGACCCGACGGCCAGCGGCGGGCCTGAGCCCGCGCCGGCGGCCTCGGCTGCGAAGGAGCCCGGGGCCAAACCCGCGGCCAAGGGCGCGAACGCCGTGTACCTCACCGACAAGGACTTGCAGAAGTCCCAGGCTGCGACCGACGACGGCGAAGTCTCGGAGTAGCCCCCCGCGCGCGAGAGCGTCCAGCCCGGTCGCCGGCGGGCTGACTCAAGCTTTTCTCCCGCCCGCCGTTCCTTGGGGCGAATGCGCTTGTTCTCCTCCCCCGGGTCCGAAGCCCGAAGTAGCGCGAAGGAACCCGAGCCGGCCAACGTCCACGACGAGCTCGGCGAAGCCATCGAGACCCTGCGCTCGGTGCTGCTCGCGGTCGGTCAACACGCCTTCGACACGGATCGCGAGCTGGCCGACGAGACGCGAACGAGGTTCGAGGAGCTCGCGCGCCGCATTGCCATCGGCCCCGTGAAAAGCCAGCTCGACGGTGCGCCCCCGGCCGCGCGGCGCGACTACCGGTCGGTTCGCCACGAAGTCCGTGCCCAACGGGAGCACGAGCAGAAGTACGTGGTGTCGACCGTGGAGAACTTCCGAGACGCGGTCCGCGCCTGCTTGCGCACGTTGTCGAGCGCCATCGCGGAAGACCGTGCCGCCGACAAGCGCGTCGGCGCCCAGATTGGCCTCTTGGTGGAGGCATTCCAGACCAACGATTCGGAGGCCATCCGGCGCGAAGCGAAGCTCGTGGCGGAGCTCGTCTCGGAGTCGATCAGCCAACGCCGAGCGCGCGAGCGTCAACAGATGGCCGAGCTGGCTCAGAGCGTACGCGTGCTCAAAGACGAGCTGCGGGACGCTAGGAGTCAGGCCGAGCGCGACCCACTCACCGATCTCTACAATCGCGCAGCCTTCGACGAACACGCGCGGCGAACGGCCGAGATCGCCATGCTCGGCGTGGGTCAGCCGTTCCTCGTGATGCTCGACGTCGACCACTTCAAGCAGGTCAACGATCGCTTCGGTCACCCCACCGGCGACGCGACGCTGCGCGCGGTGGCCGAGCTCTTGGTTCGCACGTTTCTCCGGGCCGACGACTTCGTCGCGCGCTACGGCGGCGAGGAGTTCGCAGTGATCATCGTGGACTCGGCCGAAGATCGCGTGCTCTCCCGAGCGGAACGCCTGCGAGAGTCGGCATCGCGCCTCGAAGTGCCCAGTGCGTCCGGCGCCGTGCGCCTCACGGTGTCCATCGGTGTCGCCGGACTGCTCCCCGCCGAGGGTGTCGCGAGTTGGATCGAGCGCGCGGATCGCGCGCTCTACGCGGCCAAGCAGTCGGGACGCAATCGCGTGATTTCTGCCGCCGGTTGAGCGCGCCTCACGGCACCAGGACCGCGCTGCCGACGACTTCGCCCCGCCATTTGGCGAGCAGCGCGTCTTTGGCTTCGGTCAGGCGAAAGCGGCGCGAGACGTGGGGTCGGATCGCGCCGCGCTCCGCCCACTCGAGCACCTGACGCAAACGTGGCGGGCGGATCGAGGGGTGTTTCACCGTGGAGATCACGGCCGGACAGCCCAATACGTCGAGGCCCTTCATCATGATGAGATTGGTGGGGAGCACGTTGGCGTTCGGGGCACCGCGACCGCCTTTGCCCTTGGCGACGAACGGCGTCGCCGCCCAGCCCACGATCAAGAAGCGACCGCCGAAGCAGAGGCAACGCAGGCTCTCGACGGAGATCTCGCCCCCCACCCCGTCGTACACGACGTCGACGCCTCGGCCTCCAGTGAGAGCTTTCACTCTGTCTCGCAGGCCCGAGAGGCCCCCGGGAAGCGAGCGAGTTTCGATCACGTCGTCGGCGCCGGCGCTCACGACCGCTCGCAGCTTCTCTTCGGAGCGCCCCGTGGCGATCACGCGCGCGCCCACGATCTTGGCGACCTCGACCGCTGCCAGGCCCGTGGAGCCCGAAGCGCCGTGGATCAACACGCTCTCGCCCGCGGCCAGCTTCCCGCGGGCGATCAGGCAGTGATACGCGGTCTCGTAGTTTCCGAGCAAGTTGGCGGCCTGATCGAAATCCAGCGCCCCGGGGATGCGGTGAAGCGCCGACCCGGGTGCCACTGCGTAGGACGCGAAGCCGCCCCAGCGCTGGTAGTCGCCGAGCGAGCGCGGTCCCGTCGAGAAGCCGTCCGCCAGCACGCGATCCCCGACTTCTATGTGGTCGCCGGCGTCCGGTCCCTTGTGGAGGACGACCCCCGAATACTCGAGGCCAGGCGTGTAAGGGGGGCTCGGCACGTGCTGGTACTGCCCGCTGGTCATGAGCACGTCGACCCAGCCGACCGAAGCGGCGCGCACCTCGACGAGCACGTCGTGGGGGCCGAGCTCAGCCGGGTCGGGTGCTGGCATCGCTTCGACGTGAACGTGCCGTTCGATGGCGTCGGGTGGGGTGTCACCGAGCTCGGAGACGACGACGCGTAGACCTTCGGGGTGCTTCGCCACGCGGCGAGCTTATGCCAGGGGCGCGCGGTGCGTCGCGCCCGGCAGCCGGCCTGGCTTTTCCCCGTGGCGATTTCGAGCTTTCATCCCGGAAACAAGGAGCGTGCCGTGAGTCGCCTCTATCTCGGAGTGGACGTGGGAACCGGGAGCGTGCGCGCGGGCCTGTTCGACGCTGCGGGTCGACGCGTCGGCATGGGCGTCGAGCCCATCCAGATCTTCCGGCCTGCGGAGGACTTCGTCGAACAATCTTCGGATGACATCTGGCGAGCCGCCGGTGTCGCCGTACGTGCTTCGCTCCGGGAAGCCGACGTGAGCCCAGCGAGTGTGGTCGGCGTCGGGTTCGATGCCACCTGCTCGCTCGTCGCGCTGGACGCCGGCGGGCGCCCGGTCAGCGTGAGTCCGACTCGCGATGACGCGCAGAACGTGATCGTCTGGATGGACCATCGGGCGACCGAGCAGGCAGCGCGCATCAACCAACGCGGACACGAGGTCCTGCGCTACGTGGGCGGAGTCATCTCGCCCGAGATGCAGACCCCGAAGCTGCTGTGGCTCGCCGAGCGCGACCCCAAGGCGTTCGAGCGGGCTCGGCTGCTGCTCGATCTGCCCGACTTCCTGGTCTGGCGTTCCACCGGTCGCGACGTTCGCTCGCTCTGCACCACGGTCTGCAAATGGACGTACCTCGGTCATGCGGGCGGCGGTGGGTTCCGCGCCGACTACTTCCGAGAGATCGGACTCGGCGCGCTGGCGGACGAAGGTTTCGCGCGCATCGGTCGAGAAGTTCGAGCCATGGGGGAGCCGGTGGGGCAGCTCACGCAAGCTGCTGCTGCCGAGCTCGGCCTCACGCCGGGCGCCCGCGTCGGGGTCGCGATCATCGATGCGCACGCGGGCGGACTCGGCCTGCTCGGCTCTCCGCTCGACGGCCGTGCGCCCGACGCCGAAGCGCTCGAGCGACGCGTGGCCTTGATCGGTGGCACGTCGAGCTGTCACATGGCCGTCAGTCGAGAAGCGCGCTTCGTGCCGGGGATCTGGGGCCCCTACTACTCGGCGATGATCCCCGGGCTCTGGCTCACCGAGGGCGGCCAGAGCGCGACCGGCGCGCTCATCGACCACGTGGTTGGCTCCCACGTGCGCGGTCCCGAGCTCGAGCGCGAGGCAGCCAAGCGCGGGGTTCACGTGCACGTGCTCTTGAACGAGCGACTCGAGGCGCTGGCTGCGAACGAACGCTTCCCCGCTGCGTTGGCCAGCGACGTCCACATGTTGCCCGACCACCACGGCAATCGCTCGCCGCGGGCCGACCCCACGCTCCGCGGCATGCTGAGTGGTCTCAAGCTCACCGACAGCGTGGACTCGCTGGCGCTGGTCTACCTCGCCACCATCCAAGCGCTCGCCCACGGCACGCGGCACATCCTCGACACGATGAACGCGCACGGCTATCGCATCGACACCATCTTGGCTTCGGGCGGCGACACCAAGAACCCGGTCTTCTTGCGGGAGCACGCCGACGTCACCGGTTGCCGCGTGGTCTTGCCGCGCGAGCCGGAAGCGGTCCTGCTCGGCGCGGCGCTACTCGGCGCGGTCGCATCCGGCGATCACGAAAGCGTACTCTCGGCCATGGCGAGCATGAACGTAGCGGAACGGGTGCTCGAGCCCGCCGGGGCGGAGGTCGCGAACTTTCATGCGCGCAAACATGCCGTATTCCTGCGCATGCACGCCGACCAGATGGCCTATCGCTCGCTGATGCGAGGTGAGTCGCCAGGGCCAGACTGCGGCCGGCGGAATCATTTGCGCGAGGCCCCGTCTCCTTCGTGGCCGCGATCGTGGCATAATCCCGAACTCCGATGCGCGTCTTCGCCCTGGCCGTGACGAGCCTGATCGGCGCCTCGGCCTGCTCCTCCGAGTCGGTCAACCAAGCGGGCTCGGGCGGCAGCGCAGGTTCCGGACCCGCCGATGCAGGCGCCGACGCGCCTTGCCGTTGCGTGCCGGCGCCGCCGGAGGGATGGAACGGCCCCATCGCTTATCACGCCGGTGTCGGGACAGCGCCGGTTTGCGGAGCTCCCTATCCGGACGTCGCGTTCTCGGGGCACGCCGACCCGGAGTTCACTCCGGCGACTTGCAGCGCTTGTAGCTGTGCCGCACCTCAAGTCACTTGCAGCGGCAACATCGAGTTCGGTAACGCCGCCTGTAACCAAACGCCCACCACCACCAGCCAGGCGCAGCTCACTTCCAGCTCTGGCTGCCAACCGATGAGCGCGGCGCCCGGTGGCTCTGCCCACTTCTACCCGGGGCCCACGACGGGCACGTGCGCACCGAGCGGTGGAAAGCCATCCGCCGCGACGGTCGGCTGGAAGAAGAGCCCCATCGGCTGTAGCGGCGCTGGCGAGGCATGCGACTCCGGCGTGTGCGCGCCGGCGGCCGGCGAGGGCTTCGACGCCGCCGCCTGCATCTGGCGGCAGGGCCAGTTCGACTGCATTCCGGGCGTTTATCCCAACAAGCGGTCCACTCTGTTCCAGAGTTTCAGCGACACGCGTGACTGCAGTGCCTGCGCTTGTGCGCCTTCCACGGACTCGACGTGCAGCATGTCGGTGCTCGGCTACCCCAAAGGCGATTGCGGAGGCCAGATCACGAAGACCATCGAGGCCGGTGTATGCACGGATCCGGGGCCCAGCGCGGCGGTGAGGCTGGACGCGAGTCCGACGCCCGGCACCTGCACTCCCTCGGGCGGCTCGCCCGTTGGGACGGTCACGCCCACCGAGCCGATCACCGTTTGCTGTCGCTGATCCTCGCGCTCAGGCCGAGCGCTTGGCCCGCACCCGGTCCAGGGTCATGGCGATGAGGATGATGGCGCCTGTCAGGATCTCCTGCACCCAATTCGGGAACCCGACGTGGGTGCAGCCGGTTTTGATCTCCGTGAGCAAGAGCGCACCGAACAACGCGCCGGCGACCGAGCCGCGTCCGCCCGAGAGCGAGCCACCGCCGATCACCACCGCTGCGATCACCTCCAGCTCGAGGCCGATGGAGTCGGTGGGGTCGCCCACGGTGAGCGTCGAGAACTCGAGGACGCCGGCGAGCCCCGCGAGAGCTCCCGCCATGGCGTAGACCATCACCGTGATGCGCCCGACGCGCACGCCGGCGAGGCGGGCGGTTGCGACGCTCGAGCCCACGGCTACCACGTGCCGGCCGGGGCGCGTGTAGGCGATGAACGCGGCGACAAGAAGCCCGAGAAGCAGCGCGATCCACACTCCGCTCGGCAGCAGGAAGCCACCTTGCTTTCCGCCGGGCAGCGCCATGAGCGCGTCGAGCCCGCGCGGGTCGGCATCGATCTTCTGTTCGTTGGCGAGGCCTTTGGCCAGGCCCCGTAGCGCGCTCATGCTGCCGAGCGTGACGACGAACGGCAAAAGGTCGAGGCTGGCGATCAGCACGCCGTTGAGCGAACCGACGAGCGCGCCGAGGGCGACGCCCAGCGCCAGCGCGGTCAAGGGGCCCACTCCGCCGTCGAGGGCACGCGCCACCACGACGGTGGTGAGCGCGACGGTGGAACCGACCGAAAGGTCGATGCCGCCTTGGATCATGATCAAGGTCATGCCGATTGCCGCGATGGCGACCACCACCGTTTGTCGCGCCATCGTCAGCGCGTTCACCGTCCGTGGGAAGGTGTCCGGCGCGAGCAACGCGAACAGCAAGTACACGGCGGCGACGGCCATGGCCGGACCGAGCCATGGAGCTCCGAGCCAGCGCCTCATGCGACTCCCGCGGCGTCTTGCGCCAGACGTCGTTCGTCGAGTCCCTGGTTCGGGAGCGCGGGGCCCAACGTCCCGCGGTGCATCACGTGGATGCGGTCGGAAATGGAAAGGAGCTCGTCGAACTGGCTCGACACGACCAAGATCGCCTTCCCGGCGCGCGCGAGCTCGTCGATGATTCCATAGATCTCGCTGCGGCTCGCCACGTCGATTCCCCGGGTCGGTTCGTCGAGGAGCAATACGTCCACGTCGTGGTGGAGCAGTCGCGCGAGCGCGACCTTCTGCTGGTTGCCTCCGGACAGCTCGCGCACGGGCCGGCCGACGTCCGCTGCCCGGATCCTGAGCTTCTCCACCCAGGTTTCGGCGACGCGCCGCTCCCGACCCGAAAGTACGAGACCGAAAGGTCCGAGGCCGCCGAGCTTCGACAACGTGAGGTTTTGCGCGACGCTCATGCCTTCGGCGAGGCCTTCGCGCTTGCGATCTTCGCTGAGCAGCCCCACCCCGTGCTTCAGGCTGAGCGCCGCGGAACGCGGACCCGCCACGCTGCCGATCCGGAGCTCCCCGCGCTTCACGCGATCGAGGCCGAAGAGGGCACGCAAGAGCTCCGTGCGCCCGGAGCCGACGAGGCCCGCGATGCCCAGCACTTCGCCGGCCCGAAGCTCGAAGCTGGCGCTCACGGGCAGGCGTGGCCCCGAGAGCTCGCGGGCGCTGAGCTTCACTTCGCCCGGCTCGTGCTCGGTGCGCGTTCGTTCGACCACCTTGCGTCCGCTCATCTGCGCCACGAGATCGGCGGCTGTGACGTCCGAAACCCGACCGCTCGCCACCGTGGCGCCGTCGCGGAGCACGCTGTAGCGCTCGGCGATGCGCTGCACCTCGCCGAGGAAGTGCGAGATGTAGAGGACGCTGATGCCCGTGCTCGCGAGTCGACGCACGACGCGGAACAAGCGGTCGACGTCGGGAGCCGAGAGGCTCGCAGTGGGCTCGTCCAGGATCAGGACCCGGCATGCGTGCACCGCCAAAGCGCGGGCCACGCACACGGCCTGGAGCTCGGCAGGGGACAGCCTGGCGACGCTCCCCCCGGGTGAAAGCTCGGGAGCGACGAGCTCGAGCGCTCGCGCCGCTTCGGCGCGGAGCCTGCGCCGACGTACGAATCCGAAACGCGCGGGCTCGTGGCCGAGCATCACGTTCTCCTCGATGGACAGGTCGGGGCAGACGAAGAGCTCCTGGTGCACGATGGCGATGCCGGCCCGCTGTGCCTCCTCGGGGGAACGCGGCGCAAAGCGCTCGCCGTCGAGCACGAGCGAGCCCGCGTCGGCGCCGTGGGCCCCGGCCAGGATCTTCACGAGCGTGCTCTTGCCAGCGCCGTTTTCCCCGAGCAAGGCATGGATCTCACCCGGCAAGAGCTCGAGGCTCGCGCTCGAGAGCACGCGGGTCGGGCCGAAGCTCTTGTCGACCCCAGTCGCCGAGAGTCGAGGCTTTGGATTCGCCTCGCTCACTCCTTCAACCATTCTCCGAGCTCGGGCGCGAGCAGACGCTTCATCTCCGGCTCGTTCATGTTGGCTTTGGTGACGAGCTTGCTCCCGGTGTCGATGCGGCGCTCCACTTTCGCGCCTTTGAGGTGCCGCACCATGGTCTTCACCGCGAGGTAGCCCATGTTGAACGGGTCTTGCAGTACGAGTCCGTCGATGCTGCCTGCCTCCACGCCCTTCACCAGCTTCTCGGAGGCATCGAAGCCGATGAAGCGGAGCTTCCCGGACAGGTTCGCTTTCTCGACGGCGCGCAGCATGCCGAAGGTGGTCGACTCGTTGGGAGTGAACACGCCGGCCACCTTGCCGTCTGCGGCGCCTTGCGCGAGCAGCAGACTCTCGCTGGCCTTGTGCGCGCTCTCGGTGGTCGCGCCACCATACTGGTTGTCGCTCGCGATCTGCACTCCGGCGGCGCGCAGCGCTTCCAGACAGCCTTCTTCTCGGTGGTTCGTGCTGGCCGAGCCCTCTTGGTAGCGGAGCACGATGGCGTTGCCCTTGCCCTTGACGTCTTTGGCGAGCGCCTCGCAACCGAGCTTGCCGGCCGCGCGGTTGTCGGTGGCCACGAAGCTCACGTGGTCCTCCGACGACAAGTCGGAGTCGAAGATGACCACGGGGATCTTGCTCTCGGTGGCGGCTTTCACGCTCTGCACCAGCGCCTTGTCGTTCAATGGCGCGAGCACGATGCCCGACACGCCCTGAGCCGTGAAGCTCTGCACCAGATCGATCTGCTGTTTCAGATCGTCTTCCTTGAGCGGCCCTTTCCAGACGATCTCGACACCGAGCTCGCGGGACGCCTTGACGGCGCCCGCGTGAACGCTCTTCCAAAACTCGTGGGTCGTGCCTTTGGGGATGACGGCGATGCGCAGCGTCTTCCCCGCGGCGCCGGCGTCACCGCTCGCCGGTGCGGGGTCGCGCTTGCAGGCGCTGATGCCGAGACCCAGTAGAACGAGTGAGGCCAGCCCGAGCCGGAAGAAGCGGTGCATCGGGCCGAGACTATTCCGGCTCTCGCCATTGGGCGAGGGGGGCGTTGGCGTCGCACGCCGTCAGCGCTCGAAGACGGCTGGGAAAGTCTCCCACTCTCCGACTTCACGCGCGTGGCGAGCCTTGGCTACGAAATAGGCGTCGAGGGCGATCAACGCCGAGATTACGTAGCCCACGCCACAGGACGCGACGACGAGCGCCAGGATGACGATCCCTTTGGTCACCTGACCCAAGAGCACGTGCCCGAGGCCCGGCGCGAGCACGCTGAGCACGATGGCGAGCACGTCGTTGGCGTCGAGCTCGCGATTCCCACTCGTGAGAGTTTCCATGGTCTTGGTCGTCACTTCCTTTCGGTCCGAGCGGGTGTCCTTCGCCGCTCGCCTGTCCATTCGGTGGCGCGCCAGGGTTTATTTCAGTTCATGCTGGAGGGGGCCCGGGAGCTCCGGGCCGCGGCAGCGCGGGCCATGCGACGCAGGTCTTCGCTGTGGAAAGGCTTGCGTATCGTGGGGTTGTCCACGGCGCGGGCCAGGTGCTCCAGATTCTGGGCCGCGCCGGTCATGAACACGACGCGACGCGCCAGCTCGGGCGCCATGGCCTGCAGACGCTCCAGGAAATCGATGCCGCTGAGCTCGGGCATCATCAGATCGCACAGAATGAGGTCGAAGCTCTGGTTCCGGCAGAGCTCGAGGGCCGCCCGCGCTTCGACCGCGGTCTCCACGTCGTGCTCGGAAAGCGCCCGCTTCACCGCGCGGGTGATGGCCGGCTCGTCGTCGAGGACGAGTACCCGAGCCGACGGGCCCGAACGGCGTGGAGAAATGGGTCGAGTCGTCGTCACGGGGGTTGGCTGCTCGTCGGCGGGAGCCAGCAACAAGCGGGCCGTGGTGCCGTGGCCCACCTCGGAGTCGAGCTCGATCTCTCCCCCCATGCTGGCGACGATGCTCTGGCAAATGGCGAGCCCGAGGCCCGTGCCTTGCCCTGCCGGCTTCGTGGTGAAGAACGGATCGAAGATGCGCTGGTGGATCTCGCGCGGGATGCCGCAGCCCGTGTCGCTCACCTCGATCACCACCCGTCCCCGCGCGTCTCTGCGCGTCACGACCGAGAGTTGCATCTGGTCGGCCTGCCCTACGGGCATCGCGTGTGCGGCGTTCAGGAGCAGGTTCAAGAAGACCTGGCACAGGCGCGATGCGTCGGCCACGACGCTGAGCGGTTCACGGTAGTCGCGGACGAGGCGCGCACGATGGCGGATCTCGTTGTGTGCCATCTGGATCGCCGAGTCCATGACCCGCGCTACGTCCACCGGGCCGACTTGTTCGCTCCGCCGAGACAGCGCTCTCAGATCGTTGACGATGCGTTGCACGCGGAGGCATCCCTCGCTGGCGTCCGCCAGCGATTGCACGAGCTCGCGTGGTCCATCGCGAGACTCCAGCTCCTCGAGCGCGTAGTCGACGTTGGCCAAGATGTACGACAGCGGATTGTTGATCTCGTGGGCGACCCCAGCGGCCAGCGTGCCCAAAGTGGCCATGCGATCGGAGGCCACCAGGCGCGCTTGCATCTCTCGACGTTCGCTGATGTCTCGGATGGCGATGCCGGCAGCCTCCCGGGTCGAGCGCCCCATGACCTCGACCGGGAGCGTTTCACCGCTCGCCGTGAGCAGCCGTGCTTCGATGGCCCGCGGCTGAGCGCCTTGGAGGCAGGTCGCGACGTCGGCTCGGCTGTTTCGGCAAAAGAGCTCGAGCACGGGGCGGCCGACCAACTCTGCCGCAGGGCGACCGGTGAGCTGGCACAGCGCTTCGCTCGCGTCGACGATTTGGCCATTCGCGTGCAGCGCCATGCCTTCGGCGGCGAGCTCCGAGAGCAATCGATAGCGTTGCTCGCTGCGCGTCAGCAGCTCGGCAGCCTGGTCCACCTGGCGGCTCGATGCGCGAGCGGCCCGCTCGAGCTGCGACACGTCGTGCAAGATCCGACGGTGTGTCAGGTGCGAGAGCGCGAGGGTGAGCCCGAAGAGCCCATACTCCAGCAGATGAAGGCTCGAGAGGTAGCCCCGGTTCATCAGCTGGTCGTTCAACATCGCCGCGGCTGTCGCGAGCACGATGGCGATCCACACCGGGCGCGGCCAGCGCGCCCACGCCTTGGCTCGGTGCACCGCGCGAAGCCAGCGATACGCACCCCACACTCCCACCGGGATCAGTGCCAGCCCGAGCGGTCCCGTGCGAACCGCTTCGTAGCGATTGCCGAAGATCCCGACGCGTACGGCCGTTGCCGGCAGCGCGAACGCATGGGTGACGAACACGAGTGGAATCGTCGCGAGCGCAGCGAGGCCAAGCCAGCGCCAGCGGTGTGGCGCGTCGCGTTGAACGAGCAGCGCGACGGCGGCCCAGAAGAAAGCCTGAGCGTATTGCAGGCGGATCGCCAGGACGGCCGAGCCGGGTGCCGAAAGCTGAAGCACTCGAGCGATCATCACGCCCAGCGTGATCCCAGCCAGAGTGACGACGCCGAGGTCGTAGAGATCGCGTGAGCGAAACGCGGCCCGAGCATGCGCGCCGCCGATCAGGGCCAGGATGCCGGCCAACGGCAGCAGGAAGAGGGCGGGGAGGGGCAGGGACACCGGCGTTCCAACGACTGGAACGGCCCCCGCCGCGAACCCTCAAGCCCGCGGGCCGGCCCTCATCAGCAGGATTTGCATGGAGATCGCGGAAACCTCCGGAGAATTCCCCAAGAAAGGGATGACGACAGCAAACGGAGGGAGGTAGCCTCCGCCCCGCGTCGGCCCCGGGACCGTCCCGTTTCGGGAAGGACGTTTCCGGTCATGGACCCCATCGCATTTGGCATCGTCGCGGCCTGCCTCTTGCTCTCCGCCCTGTTCGTGGTCGGGAGCAAGAACCTGGTACACGCCGTGCTCTGGCTCGCGGTCACGCTGGCATCGACCGCCGTGCTGTTCGTGCTCCTCCGTGCGCCCTTCCTCGCGGGTATCCAGGTCCTGCTCTACACGGGCGGTGTAATCACGCTGATGCTCTTCGGCGTGATGCTGACGCGGCGGCACGAACGAGTGTTCATCGAGAACGAGACGACCCGCGAACGACGCCTCCCGGCGATGCTGGCCGCGGCCGTCCTCTTCGGCGTGGTCTCCGCCTCGATCTACAAGACTCCGAGCCTGCCGAACGGCCCCGTCCGAACGGTGACCACCGACGAGATCGGTCGCTCGTTCTTGACCGACCAGCTCTTGGCGTTCGAGGTGCTCTCGGTGTTGCTGCTCGCCGCCATGATCGGCGCCATCGTGCTGGCGCGCAAAGCGGACTTCGGCAAAGAGCGCTCCCGAGTCGTACCGCGCCGGGAGAAGGCCACATGATGCCGATCCAGCCGGTGCTGCTGCTCTCCGCGACGCTTTTCTCGGTCGGGATCTACGGCGTGCTGTCACGCCGGAACGTGGTCGGGATCTTGCTCAGCGTCGAGCTCATGATGAACGCGGTCAACATCAACTTGGTCACGTTCTCGCACTATCACGGCAACCACGTCGGCCAGGTGTTCGCCGTGTTCAGCATCGCCCTCACGGTGGCCGAAGTCGTGGTGGGGCTCGCCTTGGTGATCCTGCTCTATCGCGCGAAGAGCGACGTCGCCATCGACGGCGCCCAGGCGCTGAAGGAATAGCCGGATGCTGCTCGGACTCACCCCCGTGGCTTGGGCGCTCGTGGCGCTCTTCGGCCCTGTCGTCGCTGCCTTCTTGATCGCGGTCCTGCCGCCTCTGCGCCAGCAGGGAAAGCCCGCCGCCTATCTGGCCATCACGGCCGCGGCGCTCTCGCTGGTCGCCGCGGCGGCCTTGATGCTGCGCCAGCTCGGCGCGCCGGGCGAGGCCCTGGTCGAAACGACGCGCTGGTTGCCCTCCGCCGGCCGGAACATCGCCCAGATCGGCGTGCGCATCGATGGCATCAGCGTTCCGATGTTGGTCGTGGTCACCACCGTCGCGACCTCGGTGCAGGTGTTCTCGCTGGGCTACATGGCCGGCGAGCCGCCACCCGCGTTCGGTCGCTACTACGCCTTCCACTCGCTGTTCGTCTTCAGCATGAACACGCTGGTGCTCGCGCCCAACGTGCTCCAGCTGTTCGCGGGCTGGGAGCTGGTTGGACTAACGAGCTATCTGCTCATCGGGTTCTACTGGCAGAAGCCCAGCGCGGCGCGGGCCGCGGTCAAGGCCTTCTGGACCACCAAGCTCGCCGACATCGGGTTCGTCGCTGGCGTGGTGCTCCTCTTCGTGTCGACTTCGAGCTTCGCTTGGGCGCCGCCCGCCGATCCGCGGGTTCACATGGCCGTGGGCTTCCTCCTGTTCCTCGCGGTGATGGGCAAGAGCGCGCAGTTCCCGCTGCACGTGTGGTTGCCCGACGCCATGGAGGGCCCGACGCCGGTGAGCGCGCTGCTCCATGCCGCCACCATGGTCGCGGCGGGCGTCTACCTGATCGTGCGGGCGAACCCGTTGTTCCAGGCCATCGAAGTGCGGGAGGTGATGACCTGGCTCGGTGCGTTCACCGCGGTCTTCGCCGCGACCGTGGCCGTGGTGCAGACCGACATCAAGAAGGTGCTCGCCTATTCCACGTGCTCCCAGCTCGGCTACATGGTGAGCGCGCTCGGCGCGGGCTCGTTGATGGGCGGCTATTTTCACCTGACGACCCACGCCGCCTTCAAGGCCCTGCTCTTCCTCGGAGCCGGGAGCGTGATCCACGCCGTGCACTCCAACGAGCTTTCGGACATGGGCGGGCTCTGGTCCAAGATGAAGCTCACCGGCGTCGTGTTCATGGTGGGTGCGGCGGCGCTGGCCGGCGTGCCGCTGCTCTCCGGCTTCTTCAGCAAGGACCTGATCTTGGAAGCCATGTGGGAGGAGCACAAATACGGCCCCTTCGCCATGCTCCTCGGTGCCGCCTTCCTGACGGCTTTCTACATGGGTCGCGTCGTGTTCTTGGCGTTCTTCGGCAAGCCCAGTGAGAAGGCCGCTCACGCCCACGAGTCCGGTCCCAGCATGGCGGGCCCCCTCGTTCTCTTGGCGCTGCTCTCCATCGCAGTCGGCTACTTCGGCAAGAGCTTCGCTGCGCTCTACGGCGTCGAGTACCACTTCCACGTCGGGCTCGTGACCTACCTCGCCACGGGTACGGGCCTCGCCGGCATCCTGCTCGCCTGGCTCGTGTACGGCAAGAAGGCGATCCCCGAGTCGAGCTTCGCGTTCCTCGCGCCCGTGGGTCGCCTCGCGCGCTCTGGAGCCGTCGATCGCCTCTACGTGCTCGGCTTCCGGCACGTGGCGCTCGGTCTGGCCAACCTGATCGGCTGGGTCGACCGTTACGTGATCGACGGAGTGATGAACTTCCTCGCGTGGGCCACCATCATGGGCGGCCGGCGCGTGCGCAAGCTGCAGACGGGGAACGCTGCCGACTACGTCTACGCGGTCATCGCTGGAGCCCTCGTGCTCGCGACCTGGGGGTACCTCCGATGAACGACTTCCCGTTGCTCTCGAGCATCGTGGCAGCGCCCTTCGTGGCGGCCGTCCTGCTCTTCGCCGTCCGCGACGCGCAGCGCTTCGCCGTGCGCTTGATCTCGCTTCTGGGCGCCACGTTTTCGCTGATCGGGGCCATCCAGGTCGCGCGGCTCTACGACATGAAGCGAGGGGGGCTCCAGCTCGCCGAGAGCTACCCTTTGGTGCCGGCGCTGGGCATTCGGCTGTCGCTGGCCGTGGACGGCTGGGGCGTATCACTGCTCTTGCTCACCGGGATCATCATCTTCGCTGGCGTCTTGGCCAGCTGGACGCTCAAGGAGCGCGGCAAAGAGTTCTTCGTCTTCTTGCTCGTGCTCGTCTCCGGTGTGTTCGGCGTGTTCGTGGCGCAGGACTTGTTCGTGTTTTTCCTGTTCTACGAAATCGCGGTGTTGCCGATGTACCTCTTGATCGGCATCTGGGGCTCGAGCCACGCCGTGGCCGAAGCCGGGCCGTTCAAGTTCGTTTGGAAGCTCCTCGACATCGGTGGTCGCGAATACGCGGCCATGAAGCTGACGCTCATGTTGCTGGTGGGCTCGGCCTTCATCCTGGTCGCCATCTTCGCCATGTACGTGGCCGCGGGTGCGCGCACCTTCGACATGTCCGTCCTCGGGAGCCACCGCTACTCGAGGGACCTCCAGCTGTGGGCCTTTCCGTTCCTGTGGCTGGGTTTCGGCTCCCTCGGCGGCGTCTTCCCGTTCCACACCTGGTCGCCCGACGGCCACGCCTCGGCGCCCACCGCCGTCTCGATGCTGCACGCGGGCGTCTTGATGAAGTTGGGCGCGTTCGGCGTGATGCGGGTCGGCATGGTGATGCTGCCCGAGGGCGCCGCAGCGTGGGCCCCGTGGGTCGGTGGCATCGCGGTGATCAACGTCGTGTACGGCGCGTTGAGCGCCATGAGTCAGAAGGACCTCAAGTACATCATCGCGTATTCCTCCGTGAGCCACATGGGCGTGGTGATGTTGGGCGCGGCCACCCTGACGCCGAACGGTTGGAACGGCGCCGTCTACCAGATGTTCGCTCACGGCATCATGACCGGCATGTTCTTCGCGCTGGTCGGCCTCGTGTACGAGCGCGCCCACTCGCGCCACGTGCCGAGTATGGGCGGCTTCGCCAAGACGATGCCGGCGGTCGCGGTCTTCTTCACCCTCGCCGGCCTCTCTTCTCTGGGCCTCCCGGGCACGGCTGGCTTCGTCGCCGAGATGCTGGTGTTCATCGGCGCCTGGCAGAGCGCCCATTCCTGGTGGGCTCTGCCCGGGATCCTTGGCGCGTTCATCACCGCCGTCTACGTGCTCCGGGCGGTGCGGCAGATCTTCTGGGGTCCGGGTCCGAGCGAGAAGTTCCACGACCTCTCCGACGCCACGAAGACGGAGTGGGGCGCGCCCATCGTGCTCGCCACGTGCATCGTGGTCTTCGGCTGCTATCCGGTGCTGGTCCTCGACTTCATCGACCGCGCGACGCCGGGCTATCTGGCGCAGGCTCGCGGGGCGCCGCTCGCAGCGACGAAACCGCCGCCGAGTCCGGTGCCGCCGGCCTTCGCGTTTCCGGGGCCGGGAGGTGCGCCGTGACCTTCTCGAGCGCCGACCTCTTGCCGCTCTCGCTCGACCTCGGTCTCGCCGTGGGCATCTTGCTCACGTTCCTGGCGGATCTCTTCTCGGGTCCGAAGCCCAACCGCGCCATCGGCATCGTCGCCGTGGCGACCTTCGCCGGGGCGCTCATCGCCTCGTTCCAGATGGATGTTTCGGGCAGCGCCTTCGGCGGCGTCTACGTCGGCGATCACTTCAGCTTGTTCTTCAAGCGAGCGTTCCTGGGTGCGGGTCTGCTCACTGCCCTCGGCAGCATGGACCACGTGGCGAAGCACATGCCGCACCGACAAGGGGAGTACTACGTGCTCCTCATGTGCAGCGTGCTCGGCATGACGCTGTTGCCCGGTGCGCGAGACCTGGTGCTCTTGATCGTGGCCTTCGAGCTCATGGGCCTACCGCTCTTCGTCTTGGCCGGCTACGCGAAGACGGAGGATCCGAAGGGCGTCGGCAAGAGCTCGCCCGAAGCGGCTCTGAAGCTCTACTTGGTGGGAGCGGTCAGCGCGGCCATCACGCTCTTCGGCATGTCCTTCGTCTACGGCGCCACCGGTGGCACACGCATCGAGGCGGTGGCGGCGGCGCCGGTCACCCCCATCTTCGTCTTGGGCGTGATGCTCGTCCTGGCGGGGATGGCTTTCAAGATCGGCATGGTGCCGTTCCACATGTGGGTGCCCGACACCTACGAAGGCGCGCCCACGCCGTTCGTCGCCTTCCTCTCCGTGGCGCCGAAGCTCGCCGGCTTCGCCGCGCTGGCCACGCTGATGAACCACGCGTTCGGGCGGGTCAAGACCGACTGGCAGCCGATGCTGATTGCGCTCTCGCTCGCCAGCATGATCCTCGGCAACCTGTTCGCGGTGGTGCAGACCAACGTCAAGCGCATGCTCGGGTACTCGGGCATCGGGCACATCGGCTACATGCTGATGGCCTTCGTGTCCGGCGCCGGCGGCACCACCATGCTCCTCTTCTATTTCGTCGCCTATCTGGTGACGAACATGGGCGCGTTCCAGATCGTGGAGGCGGTCGAGCGTCAGACCGGCGACTCGTCGATCAAAGCCTTCCAGGGCATGTGGAAGCGTTCTCCGACACTGGCCTTCGCCATGTTGATCTTCCTCTTGTCGCTGGCCGGTATCCCGTTCGTGGTGGGCTTCTGGGCCAAGCTCTACGTGTTCATCGTCGCGTGGCAGGCCGGGCTTCACGCGCTGGTGATCGTCGGCGCGGTGCTCGCCGTGGTGGGTCTCTTCTATTACATGCAGGTCGCTCGCTCCATGTACATGAAGCCACCTGAGGACGACGCGCCCATCGCCGCCGCCCCGGCGCTGGCCATCTCTCTCGCGCTCTGTCTGGCCGGCGTCATCGCGTTCGGGGCCTGGCCGAGCCCCATCCTGAACGACGCGGGTCGCGCCGCCGAGCCATTCTTCACGGCGCGCCAAGCTACGTTGCCGTGAGCCTCTACGCCGATCGCGGTCGCTCCGTCTGCTGCGGGCTGGCGCTGACGATCGGCGTCGCCTGCTCGCCGCGCGAAGCCGCGGCTCCGACACCGCCGCGCACCATCCTGCTCGTGCCCCCCGACTCCACTGCGCCGCCCGACCCCGATCCACCGCCGACGCCCCCGGCGGAGTTCGACGAGCCCAACGAGCTCGCGTTCTCGCTGCCGGCGCTCAACTCGGCCGGTGACGCGCGGCTGCGACCGGGTATGGTGAACGTCGTGGCTTTCGGAGCCAGCTGGTGCGAGCCCTGCAAGCTGCTCTACCCGGCCCTCGATGCCCTCTACCGGCGCCAGAAGGCGTGGTTGTCGGTCGTGATGCTCCAGGCCGACGACGAGCGCCAGAGCGCTGCCGAGAGCGCGCTGAGGTTCGGGCTCACGGCGCCGGTCGCGTGGGACGCAGGCGGCAAGGTGGCCAAGGCCTGGAAGCTCGAGACCCTGCCGGCCGTCTACGTCGTCGATCGGCGCGGCAACATCCGCTTCCGCCACGACGGCTACGTTCCCGACGTCGCTGCGACGCTGGAAGCCGAGGCGCGCGAACTCGCCGCCGAGCGCTGAGACCGAGCGCTCCCCACCCCTCGATTGTCTCGCCACACCGGGGGCTGTCGGGTAGATTCGCGGACGGCGATGGCCTTCGGGTCGTTCGACAAGAAGCGACTCGAAGTCGTACTGGTGCACCCGGGGTTCCGGGCAGCGTTCGCGATGCTGCTGCTCGGGGCGCATCTCGTCCTGTTCGGAGCCGCCGGAGCGCGCTTCCAATTGCCGTTCAATCGCGCGCCCGCGGATCCGCCGGCGTTCGTCCCGCCAGACGCGGACTTCCACCGCGGCGCGCCCCAGAGCTGGAACCGGCTGCTCGTCTCACGCTGGGATTCGCAGTACTACATCGGCACGCTGCTCCGCGGCTACTCGGCCTGTCCGCCGGGAGACCTCCGAGGCAAGCCGCTTCGCCCCATGCTCGGGCGATGCAGCTTCCACTTCTACCCGGGCTATTCGCTCTTGGGCGCGCCGTTCCGCGCGCTGGGCCTGGCAGGCGATCACGCGCTCCTCGCGGTGTCGCTGCTGGCGAGCTTCCTCCTCCTCTTCTTGTGGACGGGGCCCACGCTGCGATCCCGGCTCGGGCTCGGCACGACCTACCTCTCGCTCCTGCTCTTCAACGCGTACACCACGGGCTTCACGCTGACGACGGTGCAGACCGAACCCGTGACCTTGCTGTCCGCCCTCGGAAGCTTTCTGCTCTTCGCGAACCAGAGGTTCTTCTGGGCTGCCGTGGTCGCCGGTACGGCCGGCGCGTTCCGCGTGACCGGCAGCGCCGTGGGCCTCGGGCTCGTGGTGGGGCTCTGTGCCCAGGCGTGGCTTTCGACGGACGAACCGTTGAAGAAGCGCGTTCTGCGCGTGGTCTTGCTTTCACCCGTGGCAGGTTGGGGTCAGCTCGCCGTCTTCGTTTACTTCGCCATCCGCTATCACGATCCTCTCCTCTACGTGCACTCCCACGCCGAGGAGTTCGCCCACGGCGTTTCGCTCTGGAACGCCATCTGGCCCGAGCCGCGCGCCGTGAGCCGTGCGCTCTCGCTGGGACCGCGCGAAGGCGTGTTCACCCTGTGTGCGGGCCTGTTCCTCGGGCTCGGACTCCGTCAGGCGCTGGCCGGCTTTTCGTCGAGCGAGCGTTGGCTCTGGGGCGGCCTCTTGTTCTTCTCCATCGGCATTTCGCTGCTCGGCTCCGCGGGTTTGAACTACGCGGGAATGAACCGCTACCTCTTGCTCGCGCTCCCGCTCTTCTTCGCCATGGCCAAGGTGCTGGCGCCGCGCCCGGCGGCCCTCCTCGTCTGGCTCGCTTTCAGCAGCTGGAGCTACTGGAACTCGGATCTGTGTACCTACGTGGGCGACCGCGGTAGCGAGCGCCACTGCGGGATCTTCTGGATCCCACCGTGATTCTCCCGAGCGGTGCCGCCGCGGGGCCTGCGCTCAGCTTTGCCGCGCGACCGCCAGCGTCTGCTCGCCCCAACGCGAGAGATTCAGGTAGTAGAGCGGGATGAGGCCGCGGCCGAAGAGTCCGTAGGCTCCGCTGAGCACGCGAGTGAGCCCGCCCCGGTTCTGCGAGGCCTCGCCGCTCGGCTCGCGCATCGTCGCGCGTGAGGCCACGCGAACGGCGGTGCGGTAGAGGTTGTGGAAGGGGAACCCCCAGCCGAACGCCTGGGTCACGCCGTAGCCGGCGGCTTCGAGCACGCGGCGGAGCTCGCGCGGCGAGAAGTGGCGTTGGTGTCCGATCAGCTCGTCGAAGCGCGACATCTTGCCGCCGGGCACCGTCACGACGACGGCCCCTCGCGGCGAGAGCAGCGAGCGCAGGTTCTTGGCCGCGAGCACGGTGTCCGGAATGTGCTCGAGCACCTCACTGCACACGATGAGGTCGTACTTCGCGAGGTGCGAGCGGTGTTCCTCTTCGAAATTGGGGCGAACCAAGTCGAGCAAGAAGAGCTCGGCGGAGGGCCACTTCTTCCGCGTGTCGGTCAGCGATTGCTCCGACACGTCGGCGCCGGCCAAGCTCGCACGGGGGAAGGCGCGCGCCAGCTGCCCGAGGAGCTGGCCTTGCCCACAGCCCGCATCCAGCACGGTCCGCGCGTCGGGCTTCGCCCGTAGGCTGAGCTCGACGATGAGCCGGCGCCGGTGGAACGCCGCCGGGCTCGCCGCGTCGAGGTGCCCATAGCTCTTCCACACCTGGTCGTAGAACTCTGCGGCGTGCTCGCTCTCGCTGGTCATGGTCCGAGGTCCCGGTCGGGCCGCTCGCAATAGCTCGGGTGGAGCAGGCAATCCAGTGTCGCGCCTCCTCGGGTTGGTAGTAGGCTCCGGGCTCCCGGCTCCCGCCCATGCAAGAGGAAGTGTCCAGCGCCGCCGCGGTGCCTGCTCACGCGCCGAAGAAGCCGAGCCGGCTTCGCGCCCTCTTCCGGAGCCTCCGGCGCGCGCTCACCACGGACGCGCCGCGGGACGCGAATCCACGCATCGAGCTCTTGGCACGAGGCATCGCCGTGATCGCGAGCGTGTGGTTCACGCTCGGGGCAGCCTGGGAGCTCTTCGGCCCGCTGGCGGCAGGGCACTGGGCGAGCAACGCGGCCATCGGCATCGCGGCCGAAAACATGTGGAAGTGGAAGATCATCGGCCCCATCGCGGCGTACCTCGCCGATGCCCCCACGCCGGCCAACTACTACTGCAACCACCCCTGGGGCATCTTCTGGACCACTGCGCTGTTCGTGAAGGTGTTCGGGCACCAGGACTTCGCCATCCGGCTTCCGCCGGTGATCCTGAGCGGCCTGTCGCCGCTGCTCGTGTACGGCGTGGGGCGCCACCTGTGGAGCCCGATGGCGGGCGCCATGGCCGCCCTGGGCTTCGTCGTCACCCCCATCGCGCTCGCGTTCGCGAACTTCAACAGCCTCGAAGTTCCGGTCATGTTCGGGGCGTTGCTCGCGACCTGGGGCTACTTGCGCCTCACGCGTACCTGGAAACGGCGCTGGATCGTGGTGAGCGCCATCGGGTTTTTCACCGCCATGAACAGCGACTGGGAAGGATTCTTCTTCGGCGCAGTGGTGCTCGCCTTCGGACTCCCGCGTGGAGTGCTCCTGAACGGCCGCTGGTACCCGAGCGTCGACCGGCGGCGTTTCGCCCAGTGGTGGGCCCTGGCGGCCGCGCTCGCGGTCGGCCTGGTGCTGTTCTACCTCGCGATGTTCCAGCGTTCGGGCCAGCTCGCAAACCTCCTCAGCCAAGGCATTCACCGTTCCGCCGGCAGCGACTTGCCCCTGGATGCGGTGCTCAGCGCGCGCGCGGATTGGATCGACGCGTCGTTCACGCCGCTCGGGATCTTCTTGGGCAAAGCCGCCGTGCCGCTGTTCCTGTTCCGGCTGGTTCTGTTGAGGAAGGACGGCGAGATCTTCCCGCTCGCGATGCTGGTGATGGCGACCCTGCAATACGCGATCTTCAAGCAGGGCGCGGACATCCACTTCTTCTGGCCTCAGTGCTTCGCGCTCTACCTGGCGTTTTCCATCGGGCTCTTCGCCTGGACGTTCGAGGCGATCTTGCGCTGGTTCGTGCGCCGATTCGAGCGCAAGGGGCTGACCTTTCCTCCGCTGGTCGCGGGGCTCATGGGCGCCATCGTCCCCTTGGCGATGTTCCCCGACTCCGTCGCGACGCTGGTGCAAGCGCGCCGCACCGGAGGGCGTTTCGACGAGCGCGGCGACTTGATCCATCAAGACGTGGACAAGATGACCGTGCTCCGTTGGCTGCGCCGGCAGCTCGAGAGCGGCACCAGCGTGGCGCTGCACGATGGCATGAAGTCGTGCTGGAGCGTCGACTGGTCGCTTCGCCGCCCGCTCCAGATCAGCGGAGTGCCGACGGGCCCCCAGGTGGGCGATGCTCAATACTACGTTCTCGATACGCGGTTTGCCGCCGTGGGAGACGTCGAGAAGCTCGTCGAGCGCTACGCGGTGCGCGCGGTGGGTCCGTTCTTCATCGCCGATCGCGGCAAAGGCAAGGGGCCCATCGAGGGCTTCTCGTTGGCCGAGCGCGAGCCCACCCGCGTCGAGTGGTACACGCACTTCGGCAACGACCCCGTGTACACGGTGGTGACCGATCCGTTCGTGACCTGGGAGCTCCGGCAGCACTTTCATCAAGAGCCGAACCCGGCGCCGACCGCGCCCCCGGCCACGCTCGAACAACGCCGAATCGCCCACAACATCGCCGTCCAGCAGGGCGACACGGCGCTGGCCGCGCGTCTCGAGCGAGAGCTCGTCTCGGAGCTCGACGTCTCGGCGGCTTCCGACCTGCCCGACGGGGTTCGGCTGCTCGGCACGCGCATGGCGACGGGTCGGAGCGGCCGCTTCGGCATCTACTTCCAAGCGACGCGCAGGGTGGATACCGAGGCCATGTTCCAGCTCACCGCCAGCGTGACCGCGCTTCGCAGTTGGACGCTGGTCGGTATACCGAAGCGCGAGCGCGCGACCGGCATGCCGTTCGAGATGCCCACACCGCTGTGGCAGCCCGGGATGATCTACCGCTCGCTGAGCGAGATCCGCCCGCGCCCGGGCACCGAACAGCACGTGGGTTCGTGGGTCGCGAGCCGAGGCTCCGGACGGCAGTGGGTGCGCCCCATGGGCGGCTCGCTGACCGTGCTCACCACCACGTGGTGAATCGAGTGGGGTTGCCCGGCGGCGCTGGCGGGCCGGAAATCAGTACACCTCGATCTCGCTCAGAGCGATGTAGCCCTTGCTCTTCGTCATCGCCAGGCGGACGTAGCGTGCGCGCTTGCCCGCTACCCGAGCGTGCCACGGCTTGTCGGCAGTGAAGAGCTCGCTGCGCGTGGCGACGTTGACGTAGGCAGCGCCGTCTTCCGAGAGCTGAAGCACGAGCGGCAGTGACTCCATCTGAAAACTGTCACTCCGGTGGTAGATGACCACCTCCGTCAGAGTCTGCACCGAGCCCAAGTCCACTTCGACCCATGGGTTTGCTTCGATGGCGGTGTGCACGCCGAAGCCGCGCCCGCGCGTGCCGTCGGTGGCGCCCGAGGGATCGGGTGTGTTCGGAAAGACGCTGCTCGTGCGCACCGGCTTGCCCCGTGCCAGGTTCGACGGCGAAAGCGCGACCGCCACTCCCGCGATGGACAGCAGCAGGAGCACCGCCAGAGCCGCGGCGAAGCGCAGCACCCGCGCGACGCGGATGCGCCGTACCGTGCGCAGCTCGAGCCGCCGTTCGAGCCAGGTCAGGAGGCGCTCCAACGCCGGCCTGAGCTCGAGGGCGCGAGCGACTTCCAAGCGGTCGGGCGCCAGCGGATCGGCATCCGTGAGCGTGGTCTCGAGCCCCGCCAGGGGGGCGTCGGGGAGCCTGGCCCGCACGAGCTCGAAGGCCGCCTCGGCGCCGAGGGAGCTCTCACCGTCGAACTCGCCGCCAGCGACCGCGTGGGCCGTGGCCAGCAGCACGAACGCCTCGCTCATCAGGCGGAACGCGGGTCCGATCTCGTCGGGGCTGCGCAGGCCCGACGCTGCCGCCATCCTGCGGCGCGCGGCCCTCCACAAGAATCGCATGCGAGCGCGTTGTTCGAGGGACGTCTTCCGCGCGGTCTGCTCGGCGCTCGAGAGCAGCATGCGCTCGGCCCAAAGCTCGCGAAAGAAACGTCGGACCACGGCGGAGAGCGACCGTATCTCCGGCGACGAAGGGTCGCAAGAGCCTCAGCGCGAGCGCGCACTCTCGAGGGCGAGGCTCAGCCGGCGCACGGCCTCTCTCAGGCGGCGATCGTCCAGGTTCGCGAAGCCGAGGCGCAGAGCTCGTAGAGGTCGGCCATCGAATGCGTAGCGCCGGCCCGGCGAAACCAAAACGCCGAGGCTCAGCGCGGCGCGAGCCCAGCGCTCGGCGTCCACGCCTTTGACCCGGCCCCAGATTGCGAGACCGCCGCTCGCGAGTTCGAACGAGAGCGCATGTCCGAGAGCGCGTTCCCAGAGCTCCGCGGCGAGCGCGCGGCGGGCGGCATACACGCGCCGCGCCTTGCGGGCGTGCCGCTGGATCACGCCGTCTTCCAGGAGCTCCGCCACGGCGGCCTCGAGCAGGAGATCGCCCTGGCGATCCACCTCTTCGCGCGACCGAGCCATGGCTTCGACGATGGAACGTGGCGCGACCACCCAACCCGTGCGCAAGCCTGGGGCGACGCTCTTCGAGAGCGTTCCCACGTACACGACCACGCGGTCTGGATCGCGATTTGCGAGCGGAAGGATCGGCCGCCCTTCGAAGTGGAACTCGTGGTCGTAGTCGTCTTCGATGACGGCGAAACGCCGCTTGCGCGCCAGCGCCAGGAGCGCGAGCCGGCGCGGCGCGCTCAAGGTCGCCATCGTGGGAAACTGGTGGTGGGGCGTGACGTAGACCGCGCGGATGGTCCGACGCTCGAGCGCGTTTTCGAGGAAAGCGACGTCGAGTCCGTGAGCATCCACCGGGACCGGAACGAGGGTCGCGCCGCGAGCGCGAAAGGCGTTCCACGCCGGCGGGTAGCCGAGAGCCTCGACCGCGACGGCGTCGCCCGGTTCGAGCAGGACTTTGGCGAGGAGGTAGAGCGCCATCTGGCTGCCGCGTGTCACCAGGATTTCGTCGGCGCTGGCCGAGATGCCCCGGCTCTTGGCGACGAGCTCGGCGAGGGCCGACCGGAGGCGCGGGTGTCCCTCCGGGTGACCGTACGCGAGCACGCGCGCGGCGTCCGAGAGCAATGCGCGGCGCAACGCACGCCCGAGCTCGCGCTCGGGAAACAGACGCGGATCGGGGATGCCGCCGCCGAGATCGAGCTCGACGTTTCGCGGAACCTCCAGGGCGCGTGGCGGCAGCGCGCTCCAGTCGAAGCCCGGTGTGGAGGCGCGCGCCAACGGCTCCGTTCGCCTCGAGCGCCGCAGCGGCAGCTCCGGTAGCGAGGTCGACACGAACGCCCCGCTCCGCGGCCGCATTTCGATCCAGCCTTCCTGCTCGAGCTCCGCGTACGCGCGGATCACCGTGTTGCGGTGGACCTCGAGCTCGCTCGCGAGCTGTCGCGTGCCGGGAAGGCGCGTGCCGCGGCCGAGGCGGCCGCCGCGGATGGCCTCGGTGAGGCCCCGCGCCA
This sequence comes from Polyangiaceae bacterium, assembly GCA_046351435.1. Lineage (GTDB taxonomy): Bacteria > Myxococcota_A > Polyangia > Polyangiales > Polyangiaceae > JADJKB01. The sequence goes on along the minus strand of JAXLYN010000030.1, from coordinate 15,382 downwards.
CCTGGAGGAAGAGCGGCTCGCTGCTCTCGGAATCGAGGCCGAGCGCTAGACTGGCTCCCCAAACTGGACCCTTGGAAATCATCGAACTGGTACTTTCTAACAGACCAGAGAGCGGGGAACATCCGGGGCGAAAAGGAGCGCCATGACCGAGCTGCCCATCACCCCGCGCACGACGCTCACTCGCCGGCGCGAGCGGGGATCCCACGACCTCGAGACCATGTGCGCCATCCTGGACGAAGCGTGGGTCTGTCACGTCGGCTTCCTGGCTCCCGGTGGACCTTGCGTGATCCCAACGGCTCACGTCCGGGTCGGCCACGAGCTCTACCTGCACGGTGCCGTGAAGAATCACATGCTCACGAGCCTGGCAGGGGGCGCTCCCGCCTGCATCACCGTGACGCTGCTCGATGGCCTGGTGTTGGCGCGATCCGCCATGCACCACTCGATGAACTACCGGTCGGTGCTCCTGTTCGGCTCGGCCCGCGACGTGGTGGATCCGCTCGAGAAACGCATGGCGCTCGACGCTCTGGTCGACCACGTCGTGCCCGGTCGTGCGCGGCGGGTGCGGCCGCCGAACGCAGAAGAGCTGACCGCCACCCGGGTCGTGGCGTTTCCCATTCGCGAGGGTTCAGCCAAGATCCGTACGGGTCCCCCCGTGGATCTGGAGTCGGATCTTCCGCGGGAGTGCTGGGCAGGCGTCGTGCACCTCGGGCTCACGGTTTCTGGGGTCGAGGACGACCCGCGCCTGATCCCTGGTCGTTCGCCGTCACCGGAGCTCAGAGCAGGACGCCCCGTCGAGCTCGAGTGACGGGCGGGACTTCAGTCGTTGCGGCGCGCCTTGCCCGCGTCTTTGCCGACCTTTTCCAGCATGCGCGCGAGCTCCTGCATGGCCTCGGGGCTCGGCTTCTGCTTGGGGGCGGAGCTCGTCGCCGGGCGCGGCGGTGGCGCGGGCTTGCTCTTGCGGAGGGCGCGGAAGCCCGACCAATTGCTCGGCGGCTGCCAGGCCACCGACTCCACCCGTTCGCCCTGGGGCACGCGACGCGGCCAGCGGCCGCCGCGCGCCAAGTGCCCCACGAGCTTCCAAGCTTCGTGGCCATCGAGCGGCGGGACGGGCAGGAGGTTGATGGCAGCGAGCCAGACGTTCGTATACGTGAACACGCTGATCAGCTCGGCTGCGAAAAGCGAGCGCGGCCGCCCGACGAGGGCGAGGGAGCCCACCGTCACCGCCAACAGCACGAGCTGCGCCAGCACTCCACCCCAGGCGATGGCACCGCGCTCGGCTGCGGTGGCACGCCCCGACCAGTGGCAGAGGCCGCCGAAACCGGTGATGTCGATGCCCTCGACGCGCAGGCCAAAGAGCCGGACCAGCAGGGCGTGGCCCAGCTCGTGTGCCAAGACCAACAGCACGAACCCGAGCCAGAACCCGGGCGCAAAGCGAAACCCGCTGAAAATCAAGGCGCCCAGCGGGATGGTCCAGTGGAGCCGGATGGGGGCGCCTCGGATTCGCGCGACGGTGAGCGACCCAGCTTCGAGCATGCCGCCCGAACCTAAGCATGGCGCGCTCGCGGCGACAGGGGTTCGTTCCCCCTTGGCGGTTCGGGCTCGCCGGGCTGTGATCGCCGCCGCCGGCGCCTTCCACGAGCGGCAGCGAAAACCCCCATGGATACCAAGGTCTTTCTCACCGTGTTCTCCACCGTGTTCTTGGCCGAGCTGGGCGACAAGACCCAACTTGCCACCGTGCTCTACGCCGCGGACGGCAAGATCTCGAAGCTCACGGTGTTTGCCGGAGCGGCGCTGGCCCTCGTGCTCACCTCTGCGCTCGGCGTGGCCGGTGGCACGCTGATTTCTCGCTACGTGAGTGAGAAGGTGCTGCACTTCGTCGCGGGCATCGGCTTCATCGCGGTCGGTCTATGGACGCTCATCAAGAAGTGAGGAGACGCCTCGCAGCGCTCGCGTTCGCGCTCACGTGTGCCTGCGCACCGAGCGCCAACGAACCCCCGGCTCCCGCTTCGACGCCGAGCCCGCCGGCTGCATCGACGTCTGCGCCGAGCGCGCCGAGCGCGTCCAGCGCCTCCGCCGCTCCGACAGCGTCGGCGCCCACGCCAGCCCCCGTGGACCCGGAGACGAAAGGCAGAGAGCTCGCGCAGCGGTTCATCATCATCGACGGTCACATCGACGTTCCCCACCGGCTCTGGACCTCGCGCGACCGTCGCGGAAAGCTCAGCGAAGACATCGCGGAGCGTACCGAGAAAGGCGACTTCGACTACCCGAGAGCGAAAGCCGGCGGGCTCGACGCGCCGTTCTTCAGCATCTACGTGCCGGCGAAGCTCGAAGGGCGGGGCGCGAAGAAATATGCGGACGGCCTCATCGACCTGGTGGAGGGCATCGCCGAGAAAGCCCCCGACAAGTTCCGCATCGCGCGGACCACGGCCGAAGTGCGGCAAAACTCCCAGGAGGGAAAGATCTCCCTCTTGCTCGGGATGGAGAACGGGTCGCCCGTGGAGAAGAAGCTCGAAAACGTGCAGCACTTCTTCGAGCGTGGCATCCGCTACATCACGCTCGCCCATTCCAAGGACAATCACCTGAGCGACTCGTCCTACGACGATCGGCACGTGAACAAGGGCCTGAGCCCGTTCGGCAAGAAGGTCGTCGCCGAAATGAACCGTCTCGGCATCCTGGTGGACGTCTCGCACATTTCCGACGACGCATTCCGGGACGTGATGCAGACGAGCGACGTGCCGGCCATCGCGTCCCACTCGTCGTGCCGGCACTTCACGCCTGGTTGGGCGCGCAACATGAGCGACGAAATGATCGTCGAGCTCGCTCGGAAAGGCGGAGTCATTCAAATCAACTTCGGCTCCGGGTTCATCGACGGCAGCATCCAGAAAGAAGAGAGCGGGCGCTGGAAGGCGCGTTCCGCAGCGCTCCGTCGCGCCAAGCTCGACGCCAGCGACCCGCGCGCAAAGCCGGTCCTCGAGCAATTCGAGAAAGATCACCCGCCATCGTTCGCCAAGTTGGAACAGGTCGCCGATCACATCGACCACGTGAAGCGCCTGGTGGGCGTGGAGCACGTGGGGCTCGGGAGTGACTTCGACGGGCTCGGCGACACGCTGCCGGAGGGACTGAAAGACGTGTCGGGCTACCCGGCGCTTCTGGCCGTGCTGATCCGGCGCGGCTACAGCGACGCCGAGATCGAGAAGATCTGCTCGGGCAACGTGCTGCGCGTGTGGGAAGCCGTGGAACGTCGCGCCGCGGCGAAGTGAGCGAGCCGGCGGACGTCGTGTCTCAGCTCGCGCTCCGTTTTGCCCACGGAACGTCCGCAACGCCCGCGAGCTGGTTCGCCTGTCGCGCGAGCACGAAGAGCAGATCGCTCAGGCGATTCAGGTAGACGATGAGCTCGTCGCGCACGGGTGAGCTCCGCCTGAGCGTGACCACTCGCCGCTCGGCGCGCCGGCACGTGGTGCGCGCCGCGTGAAGCAGCGCAGCGCCTGTGCTGCCTCCAGGGAGCACGAAGCTGGTGAGCTGCGGCAGGCTCTCGTCGGCGGCGTCGATGGCGCGTTCGAGCCGTGCGATGTGCTCCGCGTTCACGAGCTCGAGCCGGAGGCGGTCTTCGTGGCCGGGGACGCACGCGAGCTCCGCCCCGAGCGTGAAGAGCTCGCTCTGCACCTCGCGAAGCACCCCGGCGATGGGCTCGGGCAGCCCTCCGGCCAATGCCACGCCGATGGCCGCGTTGGTCTCGTCGACGCTGCCGTAGGCGTCGACGCGTGTCTCGTCTTTGCTGACACGCTCGCCGCCGAAGAGCCCGGTGGTCCCCGCGTCTCCAGACTTCGTGTAAATTTTCATGCGGCGGATCGAGGCGCGAGGCGCCCCACGGCTCAGGCCGAGAAGATCTCTTGGATCTCGCCCTCGATGCTGGCGAGGGTGACCTTCTTCGCCAGCGCGAGCTCTTGAATCAAGAGCGAGCGCGCCTGGTCGAGCAGGCGGCGCTCTCCGAACGACAAGTCCTTGTCGAACTTCAGGCGATACATGTCGCGGAGCACCTTGGCGATTTCCGCCGGGAGCCCGCTCTTCAGCATCTCCGTGTAAGCGCGGAAGCGGCGATTCCAGGGCTGCACGTCGACCGCCACCTCGGGCGCGCGCAGGATGTCGAGGATCTTCTCGGCTTCCTTCTTCTTCATGACCGGGCGCAGGCCCACGCGGGCTGCGGCCTCGGTCGGCACCATCACCTTGAGATCCGAGTCGACGATCTTGAGAACGTAGCAGCTCGTGCGACGCCCCCCGAAGTCCCGCTCTTCGAGCTGGACGACCTCCCCAACCCCGTGTGCGGGGTGAACAGCTCTGTCTCCGACCTTGAACGTAGGCGCGCTCGACCCATTCACCTGCGACTGCATTTCGACTCCTGCTCGGCTCATCGGTGTCCCCCGTACGACGAGACAGCGGCGCTTACTACGAGGCGAGCGTCCGGGTCAATCGCGATGGAGGAAAGCTGGACCGACCGAATGGCCGAGGGGCTCACGGAGTTGGCACTGGAGCGGGGTTTTCGCCTTTGAGGTCGAGAAACTCCCAGACCTCGGCCATGACCGCCGCCCGCAGGCCCTGTGCGAGCGGCATCGCCAGTACCTCGACGTTGAGGCGTAGGGAGTCGGGGCTGGCCACGACAGAGGGCGCCGCGGCCTGGTCGAGCCCCAGGAGCCGCCCGAGCCCGCTCTCGGCCAGGTCTTTCCAAGCGGCGAGCACGGTCGTGCTCGCGTCGCCCTCACCCCCGAAGCTCCCGCTGAGGATCACGGTGACCGCCACCTTGCCCTCCGCGGCGGGTCGAGCGGCGATCCCGACGGCCGTCGCGGTCGCCAAGAGACCGCGCGCGCCCGAGGTCCACTCTCCCGAGAACGGGCCCGGCGCGTAGAAACGCATGGGTGCGCTCTCCAGCTCCCGGATCGGAAGCGTTCGGAGTGCCGAGCCATGCAGGACTGCAGGCGATTTCGTCAGCTTCTCGAGGGCATAGAGCTGAGTAATCCTCGCGGGCAGGCTCGAGCCCACCGAAATGGCGATCAAACGGCCATCGATGCGCACGAGGGTCTCCGGCGTTTGCCCGATCACTCCCGAGAGTCGGTGGATCTTCGGGTGAGGGCTGGCGACCTTGGTCCCCGCCACCAGACGCTCGGAAAAGCGCTCCAGAGCCTTGAGACCGTCGCTGCGCTCCTCGGCCACGTAGAGCGTCGCGTGGTCAAAGCCCGCGATGAGCCCCGAGGGCAGCGCCCTCACATCCATGCCGCTCGCTTGGGCGTACGCGTCCAGCCGCTCTTTGGGCAGGAGCAGCGCCAGCGCCGGACCCAAGCTCGGGTCGGAGGCGAGTTCGCGCGGGCGCCCGACGACCATCCAACGCAGTCCGGCCGACGGCACGAAGTCGGTGAGGGGGCCGTCGTGGAGGGGGGACGCTTCGGGTCGGGTGGACTTCGAGGGCTGCGCTGCCGGCTGGGTGTTGGCGCAGCCGGCCGACGCGGCGAGAGCCAAGGCGACGGCGAGGAGCAGTCTCACGAATCGACCCGAATCCGACAAAACCGCCGGTTCTTCGAGCCGACTCGCACGAGGTAGGCGCTGCCAGGCGCGAGCTCCCGCAGTGGGTCTCTTTCGACCTGCCCGTCGACCTCGACCCCACCCCCGGAGATCAACCTGCGGCCCTCTCCGTTGGAGGCAACGAGCTTCGCGTGGGCCAGCGCCTTGGCCAAGAGGAGCTTTTGACCCGCCGCCGGAATGGTGACTTCGGGTACGTCGGCAGGGACGCCGTCGCCCAAGTAGGTGGCGCGGAAAGTGGCCTCGGCCTGCGCAGCTCGCTCCGAGCCGTGGAACCGCGCGACCACCTCGTGTGCGAAGGCCGCTTTGCAGTGGAGCGGATCGTTCTGGGCGCGCAGGGCCTCGATCTCGGCTGTCGTGCGAGAAGAGAGGAGCTCATAGAACCGCCAGATCACGCCGTCGTCGATCTGCATGCACTTCCGGAACATGTCGACCGGCGGATCGGTGAGGCCTACGTAGTTGTCCGCGGACTTGCTCATCTTCTTGCCGACGACTTGTCCGTTTTCGATACGAGCGTCGATCCCCTCGAGGATGGGCGTGGTCATCACGATCTGCGGGCGCTGGCCGTGACGCTGCATCAGATCGCGACCGACCATCAGGTTGAACAGCTGGTCGGTTCCGCCGAGCTCCACGTCGCTCTCCAGCATCACCGAGTCGTAGCCTTGGAGCAGCGGATAGAGCAGCTCGTGAAGATAGATGTCGCGATGCTCGGCGAGCCGCTCGCGGAAGTCGCGGCGCTCGAGCGTGCGAGCGACAGTGCGCTTGGCTGCGAGCTCGACGACCTTGTCCAGGGAGAGCGATCCGAGCCACTCGCTGTTGTAGCGAACGACGGTCCGGTCCGGATCGAGCACCCTAAAAGCCTGTTCTTGATAGGTTTTCGCGGAAGAAAGGACCTCTTCTCGGGTCAGGCGCGGGCGCATCTCGTTCTGGCCCGTGGGGTCGCCCACCATCGCGGTGAAGTCGCCGACGAGGAAGGTCACCTCGTGGCCCAAGTCCTGGAACTGACGCATCTTCTGAAGCAGCACCGTGTGTCCGAGGTGCAGGTCGGGACGCGTCGGATCGAAGCCAGCTTTGATCTTGAGCGGTCGACCTTCGCGCAGGCGATCCAAGAGCTCGTCCTTCTGAACGAGATCGACGACGCCGCGGACGAGCTCGGCGAGTTGTTGTTCAGCGGTCAGCATGCGTAAGACTCAGGAAGGAGGGTGGTTTCCCCTCCTCCTTGCTGTGGAGCGAAGCGCAGCTTCGGTCGAAGCGCCAGTTCAGTCGTCGTCGTTGTCGTCGCCACCGCTGATGGCGGTGTGACGGCTCGCGTTCACGAGCTCTTTCAGCTCTTTGCCGACCTTGAAGAAGGGAAGGCGCTTTGCTGGGACCGGCACCGGTTGTCCCGTGCGCGGGTTGCGACCGTCGTACGGCTTGTAGGGCCGAACCGTGAAGCTACCGAAGCCACGGATTTCGATGCCTTCGCCTTTCTGCAAGGCCTCGGTCATCGCATCGAAGACGCAGTTGACCACCATCTCGGCCCGCGCCTTCGTGAGGTCGCCTCGGGCCGCAATGGCTTCGATGAGCTCGCTCTTGGTCATGCCCCTCGAGCCTCCTCCACCCGGCGATGGTTCGCTCTAACGCCTCAATTGTCAACGCTATTTCCTGAAGGGGTCGAAGGGCCAGCGGGCCGGACCGCGATCGAGGCCAGAACCAGCGTGTCGCTGGAGGTCCGGAGGCGGACGGGCCACGCGCCTTTCGTCAGCTCCATCGGCGGCCCCACGGCTGTGAAGCACCCACCGGCGCTGCCGCTCCAACTCGCGGCCCACTTCAAGCCGTGAGCCTCGACCTCCACGTTTTGCTCTCCCTCTGCCAGCCCGACCCAGGTGGTGGTGATGCGCTGCGGCCCGCTGGCCGGCGACCCGACCTCCAGGGTGACGTCGGCCTTGTCACGGAAACGGAGACCGTAGCGTCCCTCCGCACAGCTCGCGCCCGGGAAGTCGGGATGCGTCCAGCCGCGGTAGACCTCGAGGGGCGGCCAGCTCGCTCCGCCGTCGAAGTCGAAGAGCCGAGCGGGCTCGAATTGGGTGACGCTCGGCGGATCCTTGCCGCTCGCATCGAACACGTAGCGGTGCGCTGGCGGGCGCCCCAGGCTGTCCCACAGGAGGAAGTCCCGCGCGTCGCCGCGGTAGCGCGCCACGACCAGCTCCCTTGCTGGGTCCCTGGCCCCGGGGACGTGGGCGAGGTTGAAGCCGTGATCCGTGTTCACGAACAGGAGGCCCCGCTCGACCCCAGCACTCCTGGCCCGCTCGAGCTCGAACATCGGCCGTCCACCCTCGCGGTCGCGCAGCGCCTCGTGCGCCCGACTCGCGTGCAGTGCGAACGCCAGCAGCAGCGCGCCCGGCGCGAAGCGCGCGACCTTCGAGCGGACGAGGCCGAACGCGAGCAGCGCGTGCTCGAAGGGCAGCGCCTCGGCATAGAACCGTGCGCCGCCACCCGGGTAGTTCCCATCGAAGTAGAAGGGGGCATAAGCGGCGATCAGCGCGAGGGCACGAACAGCGCGAGCCGAGCCGACGGTTCGCGACGCGCCGTCCACGCCGCGAGCACGAGAGCCGAGAAGAGCGGCCAGGCGTTGGCGAGATCACCGAAGTGCATCCAAAGCCGGCGACCCGTGGTCCCGAGGGCGGCCCGGAAGCCATAGCCGTCCGCGAGATGCGCCCGCACGAAGTCCCCGTGCTCGAACCAGCAACCGATGCCGCTGCCGAAGCCGTAGCGAAAGCAGCCCGGCGGACCGTCGGCCAGCGCGTAGTAGCGCAGCTGCGACGAACCGAAGAGCGTGCCGGTCGCGGCGAGCTGGTGCCACGCGAGTAGCCCGAGCCCGGGAGCGAGAGCGAGGAGCAGAGCCAGGAGCTCGCTCTTGCCGCGCCGCCGCACGAGCCACAGCGCGAACGCGAGCGCCACCGCGCCGGTCACCGGCCTCGTCGCGACGAGCCACCCGAGCAAGAGGCCGCCGACCCAGGTCATGCCGCCCCCGCGCAGCACGGCGGCGAGTCCGGCGGTGCACAAGACCGCCGCGAGACCGTGGGACATGGTGTCCGCCGTATGGTAGCGGAGCGCGGCGCAGCCGAGCGAAAGGCCCGCTGCCACGAGGGCCACGTCTTTGCGCTGAAAGAGCTCGCGCGCGAGCGCGTGGGTGCTGGCCGTGAGCGCCACCGCGAGCAGCGGTCCGAGCGCCATGGGTGCGCCGAGACGCAGAGCCAAGGCGAGCAACGCGGGGTAGCCCGGCGGAAAGAGTACGGTGACTTCGCTCGCGCCGGGTGCATTGAGCAGGAATCGGCCGCGAAAGGCCGTGACCGGCTCGAGCAGCGGAAACGCCGCGGCGCCGCGGGCCAAAGCACGAGCCTCGAGGAAGTAGCTCGTCGCATCGATGATGCGTGGCCCGCCGCGGAGGTAGTGAACGACGTAGCCGAACGAGAGCAGCCCAGCGAGCGCGGACAGGAGCGCAAGCGTCGAGCGCGGCCGGCGCTCCGCGTACGCCGCCAGACGCGGGCCCCAGAGCGAAACCACACCGAGAGCCAGGAGCCCCACGCCGAGGGCCACCCACGCCGCTTCGTCCCGAGGCCAACCGAACGACTTCACGCTACTGCCTCTGAACGAGCCAGAGGTGGTGCAGCACGTGCTCACCGCGCACCGCGCGCAGCGTGAGAGCGGGCTTCGCGTCGCCGAGGTCGGCGGGCCACGGCAGTTCGAGCTCGACCCAGCCGTCGGTGTGATCCAGGTCGAGCTCACCCAGTCGGCGCGAGCCCACGTCGAGGGCGAGGCGTGCCGGGCGCGCTGGCGCGAGCCTCAGGATCACGCGCGCGCCCGCTCCACTGACGTTGCGCAGGGAGAACTCGGCGCTGGCCCCCTCGGGCAGGTTGCGCCCAGCGTCGAACAGATCTCGATGCGGCTCTCGGGGATGGGCGAGGCGTTTCATGTCGACGTGGGCCACGCCGACGCTGGTGCGATAACCATGCTCCCTTTCGCTCACGACGTCGGCGACATCGAGCTCGTCCACCACCACTTCTCGCGAGTTCATGGAGAAGGGCAGAGCGCTGCCTTCCAGAGCGCTCCAGTCCGGTCGATAGAGCACCTTGGCGGCACCCCCGCAGATGACGTTGCCGGTGACCGGGACCTCTCCGAGCTCTTGGCCGAACCACAGGGGCAACACGCCCCACCACGACGGGTAGATGGCGAAGAGGTCCGGGCGTTCCTGCTCGGGGAGTCGTTCGATGAGCTCGATGGCGGCGCCGACTCCTTGGCGAGTGGCCCGTGCGAAGGGCAGGCGTCGAGTGCCGCCGAGCCCGATGATGTCGAGCGCCGGCAGATCGGAGGCGTACGGGATGGCGCCAGCGTCTCCGACCAGCACGCGATGCGGCGGGTTCGGGCGCATGTCTCGCAGCAGCCGGCCGGTGCGCACGTGCTGATCACGGATGTTGCGCGACGCGCGCCCGAAGAACCACACCTGATCCCGGAAGCGCGACAGATGGTGCCACGCGAACAGCGCCACCAGGCCGACGGCGGCACTGCTCGCGACGGCGCGCAGCACGCGTCCTCGTCGACCGAGCGCGAAGGCATTCCCCACGAGCGCCGCGACGCCCAGGGCCGCGGCGAGCATCACCCAAGCCAGCGCGGGCATGGTGTAGCGCTCGTTTTGCCAGCGCACCTGACCGTTCAACGCCACCACGAGCACCCAGGGTACGGCACTCGCCCAGAGCAGCGCCGCGTAGCGTCGCGTGGCCCGTGGCACGAGCGCGAAGAGCGCCAGCGCGAAGGGAATGTAGCCGACGCCGAAGCGATCGCTCAGGTGGTACTCCGCGACCCGGCGCAGCTGGTATTCGACGTGAAATTTCCAGGCATTCCACACCTCGGTGGCGCTCAGATACGGGTGGTGCAGCTCGAGCTTCACGAGCGCGCCCGCCGCCGTGGCTTCCCCCGTGAGAAGACGGTTCGCCACCGATTGCGCCATCACCACCAGTGCTCCGGGCAGACCGGCCAAGATCACCAGGCGCACGCTCTTCCATGTGCCGAGGCTGCGGTAGCGTGCGAGCCCCGCGCTCAGCGCGAACACCGCGAGGACCACCGACGACTCGGGCCGAGTCGCGACCAGGAGCGCTCCCCACGAGCCGAGCAGCAGCGCGGCGACGACCGGCCGCTCCGTCACTGCTGCCGGGTCGGGGCGGCACAGGTCGTCCCACGCCACCAGCGCGCCGCCCCAAATGCCGAGGAAGAACGCCACCTCCATGCCGCTGAAGAGACTCCACGCGAGCACGCCGATGCAGAGAACGAACGGCGGTGCGAGGTAGCTCGTGTAGCGCGGGAGGTCTCGGAACAGACGGCGCGCGGCGAGCAGCAACCCGAAGGTCGAGACGCACGCCACCACACCTGCCCAGATCATCAGCGACAGGGAGCGGAGTCCGATCCAGTATCCGAATGCCAGCACGAACGGGTAGAGCATGCTCGTGCCGCCGCTCGAGTAGCCGTTGCCTTCGGACCACTCGAACGGGTGCCCGCGGGCCACGGCTCGGGCGAAATCGAAGTGGATGAAAACGTCGTCGAGCGGCCCCGACCAGTCCTGTGCCGAAGCGTAGGGTGCGTCCGCGGTGAGGCTGATCTGTTGACGCATGGACGCGTAGAAGACGCAGGCGATCCAAAGCGTCAGTGCGCCGGCGTAGAGCGCATAGGCCAAGCGTTCCGCCGTTCCGCCGACCCGGGCTGGCAGGGCGGCTCCGTTCTCTCCGCTCGCAGCCATGGCCGCTGCTTCTAACATTTCGCCGTCCGGGCGCTGGCCCGGCGGAGCGCCCGTCCGAGCCCCCACGGGTTTCGGCGTTTCGTCCGACGTTTCGGGCCAAGCGTTCCCGAAATGGGAGCTTGCGGGTTGGGGGCGGAGGCGCTCTACTACGACTCCTCCGTGAGCGATTTTCGCTCCGGAAAGCCTTCCCTCCCGCTTCGCCGGATCACGATGCGTTGGTTCATCGAGGTGTCTCGCCTGGGCGAGGACACACCCATCGAGAAATATTGCCTCGAAGCCAAGCAATGGCAGGCCGCGCTCCAAGAAGCGCGTAAGCGGCGCGGGGACACCGGGCCGCTCTCGAAGTTCTCCATCGAGCTGCTCGAGCACGGCTATCGAGCCGTCGATCCAGCGCAGCAGATCCGCTACGTCGTGAACAAGGCGCCCGCCGATGCGCCGCTGTCGAAGCCGCCGCCGGCTCCCGACGGGGGCGTGCCGGTCGGCTCGTTCCCGGCGCCGGCCAAGGTGCCGTCGGCGATCGGCGCCCCCGTCATCGTCGCCCAACCCGACCCCGCACCGTCGACGGATCCGATGGCGGCCCCACCTCCCCACACCGATCCGCTCGCCTCCGCTCCGAAGACCGATCCGATGGCGGCATTGCCTCCCGAGTCGCACCCGCCCCGCACGGATCCGCTCCCCAAGCCGGCTCCCACCTCGCCGCCGCGCCCCGCGCCGTCCGCGCCACCCATCGGCGCCGGTGTACCATCGAGCACCACGCAGCCCATGACACCGCCGGGCGTCGCCAGCCCGGCGCCCGCGGCGCCCCAAGCTCCCCCCGCTCAGGCAGCCGGTCACATGACCCAGCGCAGCATGGAGGCAGCTCGGGAACCGGACTTTCAACTCGTCAAGAAGCGCGAAGAAGAGCCGAGCGAGAAGGTCCCCATCCTGTATCGCGAGTACGCCTACGCGGTGAAACCAGGGACCGACCGCGCCGCTACCGAAGTGCTGTTGTGGATGCGCCTGCGCGAGATCTCCGCGGTTCTTCAAGGGCGGACCGAGGGCAAATTCGTCCAGCTCGCCGTCTTCGATCACGTCTTCGAAAAGAAGCCCGCTCGTCCGCCCATCGCGACCCTGAGCTGGAAAGACTGGCGCGGCGAGCCGGTGCTCACCTTCACTGGCACCGCAGCCTCAGGCCCGAGCAGCACCCAGCCGGGCTCCATCGCGAGCGCACCGGCGAGCGCGCCGGAAGCCGCGAGCGCGCCGCAAGCCGCGAGTGCGCCGCAAGCCGCGAGCGCGCCGCAGGCCGTAATCGCGCCTCCTGCACCGAGCGGGCCGCAGGCCGCAAGCGCGCCTCCTGCACCGAGCGCGCCGCAGGCCGCAAGCGCGCCTCCTGCACCGAGCGCGCCGCAGGCTGCAGGCGCGCCTCCTGCACCGAGCGGGCCGCAGGCCGCAAGCGCGCCTCCTGCACCGAGCGCGCCGCAGGCCGCAAGCGCGCCTCCTGCACCGAGCGCGTCTTCGGCAGCTCCTTCCGCGAGTGCGCCCTCTGCAGTACCGCTCGCTGCGGCGCCCAGCGCCGCTCCGACTCTGCCTCCTTCCACGACGGTTCCCGTTGCGACGGTGCCGAGCGCGCCTCCCACGGCTCCGAACCCGGGCGGAGCGCCGGTGCCTAGCGCACCACCCCCGGTGCCGGCTCCCTCCCAGGCTCTCGTGCCGGCGGCTTCCGGCGGGCCTGCTCCAGCGGCACCGCCCATCACCCAGGGCGACTCGAAGCCACCCACCACTCAGCCGCTCGCTGCGCCCGCGCCGCTGCCCGAGCCGATCGCCACCGTAGTGGTGGCCCAAGCACCGCAAGTGAGCGTGCCGGCTTCGGCCGTGCCAGCGACCACGCCGTCAGCTGCGCCTCCGGCGCCCTCACAAGCCCGCGAACCGACCCCGGCGACGGCGCCGTTGCGGAGGCGTTCGGACGAGGACTTGATCGGCGAGTTGTTCGAGTCGATGCACGACCTCCACTTCATGCCCGACATGATGTCGGGGGTCGATTTCGTGCTCGGTATCTTGAACAAGACGCTGCCGAGCGAAGCCGTTCTGATTCACGTCTTCGACATCAACGCACGGCAGTTCGTGGTCGTTCGCGCCATGGGGGCCTCGCCGCAGGCGGTCATCCTCCAGCGCACTCCCGATCAAGAGCCGCTGTTCCGCCGAGTGATGCGCAGCACGCGCAGCGCGTCCACGTCGAACGCCAGCGCGGAGGAGAGCTACAAAGCGCCGCGCTGGGGGCTCCTCGGCGTCTCGCCCGACATCGCGATGATCGGTCCGGTGCAGCTCGCCGGGCGCTACCTCGGCGCCATCGAGCTCGCGAATCCGTTGGGGGGCGGCGCGTATACCGAACACGAGGCCCACGCCCTCGACTACATCTGCGAGCAGCTGGCGGAGTTCTTGGCGGCCCGACCCATCGTGGTCGACGCGGACGTGGTGCTCGGCAAACGTTGATTTCCGGGCGCTTCCGACGTCGGGGCCCCCTGCGCCGACGGCGGTTCGACTTCGCGACTTCCGATTCCATCGCCGCGGCGTGAACGGTCATGTAGCGGTGACCCACCCGGCCTACATGCCGTACGCTTGCTGGGATGGCCGACCGGACCCGACGCGAGCGTGTGCTCACGTTCTTCTTCGTTCCGGCACTGGTCGTCGCCGTGGTGGTTCTCCTCGGGGTCACGTTCCGGAACAGCTTCCAACTCGAGAAGCTGCGCGAGCAGTCGGTGGTCGAGGCCACGCTGACGCTGGCCAACGAGAAGGCCGATCGGCTCGACAAGCGCATCATCGAGCAGGACAACGCTGTCGCTTCGCTCGTGGACCCGAGCGAGCGCGAAGGCTTCGGGGCAGCCTGGCTCGCGGTAGCCGCTCGGCAGACCCCCACCGTGAGCAACGTGTTCTTGGTGGACCTGGGTTCGAGCCAGAAAGAGGTGGTCGGCTTCGCCACGCGCGTGCCGCCTCTGGACGCCGAAGCCGAGCGTCGGATGTTCGTCCGTGAGATCCTGCCCGACCTCGAGCTCGTGGAGCCCAGGACTCAGCTGCGCCACCTGCACAAGACCGTGCAGGGTCAGAGCCACCTGGTGAGCTATTGGCAGCGCGAAGTCCGGGGTCGGCCCTACGTGCTCGTGGCTTGGCACGACGTGCCTCGCGTGGTTCACGATTTGTTCCCTGCGCTCTACTCCGAGCGCGATCAGAACGCGCGCGTCAACGTCGTGGACGAGGGTTCCCGCATCGTCTTCGGCCCGCCGCTCAGCCGCGGCAGCTTCACACTCGGGCGTCGCTTCGAGACCACGCTCTACAAGTGGCAGGTGAACGTGACGTTGGTCAGCGCCGAAGAACTGACGGCCGCGGTGGCTCGCAGGCGCTCTTTGGAGCTCGCGCTCGTCGGCTCGTCGTGGCTGGTGGTGATCGTGGGCCTCACCGTGGTCTTGGTGGCTGCTGCTCGAGAACGAAAGCTGTCGAACCTGAAGAGCGACTTCGTCGCCAACGTGTCCCACGAGCTCAAGACGCCGCTCTCGCTGGTGCGCATGTTCGGCGAGCTCTTGCAGAGCGGGCGCGTCGAGAACGACGAGAAGCGGCAACAGTACCTCCAGATCATCGTCTCGGAGAGCGAACGCCTCGGCGCCCTCATCGAAAACGTCTTGGATTTCGCCAAGGTCGAGCGGGGCAAGGCCGCCTATCAGTTCGCGCCCGCCAGCGTCAAAGACGTGGTCTCGCGCGCCGTCGAGGCTTGCCGTGTGCGCGCGCAGCGCGAGAAGGTCGAGCTCCTGCTCGAGCAGTCCGACGACATGCCGGCCGTCGAGATCGACGAACGCGCCATCGAGATTGCCGTCATCAATCTGGTGGACAACGCGTTGAAATACGCGCCGGACGGCCAGCGAGTCGTGATCAAGACGCAGAACCGGAAGGGCTACGTCGAAATCCGCGTGAACGACGAGGGGCCGGGCATCCCCGTGGAAGATCGCAAACGCATCTTCGATCGCTTCGAGCGCGGGCGTGGCGCTCAGGCCAAGCAGATTCGCGGCAGCGGCATCG
>JAXLYN010000029.1:0-121736 GCA_046351435.1 Polyangiaceae bacterium | reverse complement strand
GTCACGACGTGCGAACCTGGCTCCGTCTTCATCGAGTTTGTGGTCACCACGACCGCGATCCTCGGGTTCATTCCCCTCATGTTCAGGGCTGCCCAGAAGCTTGCGTCGGAGCAGAACCGGCAGATGATCGAGGAAGAGCGCGCGAAGAGCATGGGCATCAACAACGAAGCGCTGAAGGGGTTGCAGGTCGCTCACGCCGAAGTCCTCAAAGCACTGGTCACTGAAGTCGTGGCAAAGGTGATGAACGGACACAAAGAGGACCACGAAACGGCCAACCTCCTGCGATCGACTCTGGTGGACCTCAGCAAGCTCCTGCGTGACGGCGTGCGGCTCCAGCTATCGGCAAAGGCGCCCGACGCGGTCCAGGGCAACATGCCCGAGAACGGCGGTGCTCCGCTGTTGCTCGACGCCGTTAAGCAGCTTCTGGCCAGCAACCCGGGTGATCGCAGGCCGTGATGGCACCATTGTTTTCCGGGGCGGCGGATCCGGCCGCGGCGGCGCAGGCATCAGCGTCCTCGTCCTCTGGAAGGGAACTGCCGTAACGGGCAGCGCCAAGCTGACTTGCGGGAAGAAGGGCACCCAGGGAACGGGCGGCAAGCCCGGCACCAACGACGGCATCGACGGCGTCGCGCAGAATGTCCTTCAGGTAAACTGAACCCGATGCGCGCCGAGTACACGCTTGAGAACGGCCGACCCAATCCCTATCTCCGGAAGCTGGGCAAGCGCGGTCGGATGGCGCTGATCGCCTGGTGGCATCGCCTCGTCACGCAGCGACGCTGAACGTCCACCGCGGCGCCGCCGAGTCCTTCACCCCCAGCACCCTCCTCGCCGCCGCCTCATTCGGCTTGGTGTATCGATTCGTCGTGCTGATGTGCTTGTGCCCGAGCAGGAACGCGACACCGACCAGATTCCCAGACTCCGCCCATTCCGTCGCCCGCGAGTGTCTGAGATCGTACGGGGTGAACGTCGCCGCCTTCTCCGGCGAAAGCACCGCTCGAGCGGCCGCCGTGAGCCGGTCCCGGCAGTGGTGGCGCCCGAAGATGATCCCGACGTCCGGGCACACCGAATCGATCGCCGCCCGTGCGCCCTCCGTCAGCGGGATCTCTCGGCCAAAACGGGCCTTGTCGATCTCGTCGGTGATCACCAGCGTGGCCGCGCCGCGGGTGTAGTGCTCGGGCACGCTCAGGTTGTCGATCGTCTTCGGGCGGAGCGCCGTCTCCCACGCGAACCGGATCCGCGCGCGGACCGGAACGGCTTCCCGCCGGGCTTCTTCGACCACTCCGGCAAGGCCTCGATGATCGCAAGCGCTTCCGCCGGCGTGATCACCGTCGCCTTGCTTCGCCGACGCTTGAAGTACGCTGTTCCCGTGGCGCGGGGCGGCGGGCTCGGGATGTGCGGCTCGCGCGAGAGCACGCCCTGCTGGCCGCACCAGCGCACCAAGCGCCGGAGGGCGCTCAGCTCCTTGCGGACGGTCTGTCGTTTCACCTTGCGCAGTCGCTCGCGGCTGTACTGCGCGCACGAAGCGTCGGTGATGCCCGACATCGAGCCAAAGAAGGCCTGGAAGTGCCGGGCGTAGATCAGGAACGTGTCGAGCGTCGCGGGGTCGAGCTCGCCGTCGATGTCGGCGATCCAGGTCGCGGCGATCTCGACCAGTGCGAGCTCCGGCGTCAGGACCTTCAGCCGGCGCGCCGGTGCGGAGAGCTGGTGCTCGGAGTAGAGCTTGGCCGCGCACCTTGCAGCTTCCGCAGGATCTCCTGCGCCCGTGGCGAGCTCCACGCGCTCGCCCGCGACGGTGAAGCGGACGAAGTACCGCCCGCCGCGCTTGCGGAGTTTCCAGCCTTCTGTCGGTCGAGCCATGCTGCGAGATCCTCTTTCTTGAAAAGCGGCTTCCGGCCGATGCGGTGCACGGGCACGCCCGCCCGGACGTGTGCGTCGAAGGTGCGCACGCTGACGCGCAGGTAGCCGGCCGCCTCGAGCCGAGTCAGGAACGGCGACGCGGGATCTTCCGCGCACCAGAAGAGCGGCGCCGGTGCGGCGACGACGTAGTCCATGCGAACCTCCCCAATACTGACCGCCAGTATTGTGGTTGCTATATAGCTAGTCAAGTAGCTACTGTACTGGCATGGCTACAAAAAGGCGGCGCCCGCGCATCGAAGTCGAGATCGAAGAACAGCCTGCGCCGAAGAGCCGATTGTACATCGACGACGACGTGGCTGACGCGCTTCGCAAGGTCGCGCGCGCAGAGCGGATGGAGCTCACTGCGGGCGTGATCGAGATGCTCCTCCGCTACTGAAACTCGAGCGGCGAGGCCGAAGTGGAAGCCGTGGAGCAGCGCCCCAAGTGAAGTAACGCTCCCGCACGCTCGACCGGTCTTCTGGACGCGCCCGAAGGGGCAAGACCGCGCTTGAGCCCGTGCGTTGCGAGACGCGATGGCTCGCCCTTCCGGAGCGGTGCCATCGGCCTGGACCAGTTGAGGACCGTGCTCAGAATGCGACCACCGGTCGCTGATCGCCGACAGGGCTGGCAGGCTTGCTGACAAGTTGCACCGCGTCGCCGCGTCGAACGTCGTCGCCGCATCCGCGATCCTCGGCTGGCCATCGGCGCGGGCTGCGCCGCCACCACCGTCACCGGTTGCCAGCGAGCTCTTCGTGGTGGCCGAGGGCTTCGACAGGTACGCTGACTATGGTGTTCGCCTCGAGCTGTGCGACGCTGGGCGCGGTATTCCTCATGTCCTTTGGGCCTGATTGATCTACCGGAACGACGAGTTCGTGAATGCCGGCCTGGGCCAGCTGTTCAGCGTCGTCGGCGATTGGCCGAACAACTTGTGGGCGCTCCGGTTTGCCGACTGCGTGCGAAGAGCCGACTACGAACCGACTTCCAGCATGCCGTTTGGGCCGGGAGCACTCGGTGGAGCGAAGAGACTTAAGATCATTTCAGCGGTTCATCAAACTGGAAGCGGGACATCTCCACTCCATCAGGGCTGACTAGCCCCGAGGCGCACTCTTGTTCGACAACCGCCTTGTGCGCTCGCGCCGAGGCGACCCTACGATTGCTTACCATGTGGTGGATTTTGGCCCGCAGCCGCATCACCTCTCGACCAGCGCAAGGGCTGGGTGACCCAGACTTCTATTTCAACGTCAGATGGCTGGGACCCGACGTACTCGTCCTACTTACGATTCAGACCTTGCCAAACGAGCAGGACCGACCGAATTGGTCGAGCGATGGGTTTCGGACAAGCGTGTCGCGACAGCCGTAGAGGACACGGCGGCGATGGCTGTCGACTGGTTCCACATGCTGCCGCTCCTTCCTCTTCCCGGACGGTCGACACGGCCGTAGCCGAGTACTTCGACGGATCATGAGTTGGATACGTTGGGCACACCGCAGTGGGGCCGGGAAGTTCTCTCCTACGCGCGCGAACCCGACGCAACCGAATGGATCGTGGTCAGTGACGGTCGCGTCAACCACTTGAAAGCTCCGATCGAAAGCCGGGCATATCGCCGAAAGCCTGGTTCGAGTTGGAAGCAAGTCCTCCTACCGCCCCCGCTCATTCCGGAGAAACTGTCCGGGGATCGCGACATCAAGCCCATATCGGTGCGCCTGGGTGCCGGCGATGTCTGGATCAAGAGGCTGGACCGTCGGCGACCTGTTTCCGGACTACTCCTTCACCAAGCGGGCGAAGAGCGTCTGCTACGCTTTCGACTGAACTCGACCGCGTGCGGTGCGAAACCGGCCGCCCGCCCGCGAACGAGATCGGCATGTCCCGGGCTGCTCTCTCAATGAGCTCGACCCATTCTGGCCAGGTCACGCGAGGGCGGATGCTCCCAAGTGACGGCCGGAGCAAGAGACGCCGTTAGCTCGACCCGCAACAGGGGTCGAGCACGAATACGCCCGTGGTCTTTGCATTCTGGGGCACTCCCCCAAAACCCATGCTCTCCCTCACCCTCCAGCGCCTTTCCTCGCTGCATCGATCCGCAGAATCCTGCTGCTTCAGCGCCCGTAGATTCGAGTTCCAGTCCTAGTAATAGGGTGGAGGTTCAAGTCCTCTCCTTCGCACTCAATGGATTCGTGGTGTTGCGTGGCGCTGAAGAAGCGTCGTTCTGAGACTGCCCCGAAACTCTGCTCGCGAGCGCGCGGGCTTCTTGGGATCACGACCTTGCCCTCCTGAGCTGGCGTCATCACCGCCGCGCTGACGAACATCTTCCCGCTCGAGGCGGCAGTTCTTCCGAGGCGTTTCCGGACATGCCCGAGAGCGACGCTACCGACCGCGGCCTTGGACCGCACTCCAGCAGCTCGCCGCGGCTCCGTTGATACCTCTCTCGTGACATGGGCTGGGACGCGGTGGTCTTCGGAAGGGTCGAGGGGGTCGACGCGCCGAGCTGGCGCGCGGCGGCGCTCCGGGAGTATCCGCGACGTGGCAAGCCTTGGCCGTTCGCCGACGCGACCGTGGAAGACGAAACCGCGGCGCAGGCGCTCGCGCGCTTCGCGAAGCTGTCGGCGCCCGAATACTTCGTCGCGTCGAGCCGCGATGGAGGCCTCGACGTTCGCGGGCTTTGGGCGAGCGGGACGCTGCTGGTCGAGGCCGGCGCGCTGTTGGCGCTGCTCTCGGCGGCGGCGGCGAATGGCGGCGCCGGTGTGGTGCACGTGATCGGGTTCGGAGAGGAGCACGCATTCTCGATCCAGCTCGCTCGCGGGCGCGCGAACCTGGCTGTCTTGAATGGGCGTGCGCGGGCCAAGCTCGAGCCGGAAGCGATCGGATACCTGGAGCGACCGTCGAAGCTCCGCGACGCGGTGGTGAAGACGCGGGGAGCGAAGGCTCGCTCGCCGGTTGCCGAAGCGCCGGCGGCGGGGGGCACGCCCATGGAGCGAGCGCGAGCGTTGCTCGGTGACGCTCCGTTCGTCGAGCTCGCGTCGAAACGCTGCCGCGAGCTCGGAGTGTTGCGGCAAGTCGGTGAAGCTCGGCCGCTGGACGCCGTCGACTGGCTCGTGGCGTTGCTGGATCACCCGACGAACGAGGTGCGTCACGCGGCCGCCGACGCTGCTCTATTTCGAGACACCTGCCGCTCCAGACCGCTCATCCCGCGCCTCGGCGACGCGGGCTTCGGTGGCCACGGGCTCTCGGCGGTTTCGGCGCTGTTCAAGCTGCGGCCGCTTCGCGCGCTGGACGAGCTTCGAGGGGTGATCGATCGCGTCCTCGAGCGACCGAGGCAGTTCGATCCGGTCACCGCCAACGTGCTCGGTTACCTGGCCGCAGCGACGAGCGACAGCCGCTCCGGATCGGCCTACGCCTTCGAGCGCCACGGCTTGCCGCGCGACATGCTCGAGCGCGATCCCCGTTGGATCGACGTCTTGATCTCACTCGCGCCGGTCACTGCGCAAGGCCTCAGTTTCAGGCGCTGCGCATCCTGGTGCGTGCGGACTCACCGCGGGCATGGGAGGCCTTCGTGCTCGCAGCGCGCGCGCTGCCCATCGACGTGGTCGTTCAGCACCTCGAATACCTCGGCGACCCCCGCGCGGTCCCGGCACTCGACCGCGCGGCCGCCGACGCGACCCATCCGCACGCGAAGCGCTTGGCCAAGGTCGCTGACTCGCTTCGTCGGCACCGGCGAACGCGGCCGGCGTGACGTATTGAAAGCGGCATGCTGCCTCTCGAGAAGATGCCGCGCGTTCGGGCTTCGACGTGCCGCGCGAGCTCTACTGCGTGGCGCTCGATCCGCGCCCCTGTTCGGCATGCCCACCCTGCGAGCCTGACGAGCAGGAGCTGAACCAGCCCCTCGCCGCCGCGGGCGCTCGCGTCGTGCTCTGCCTGACGAGCGAAGCGCCCGGCTGACCGTCGCCGCTGGCCGCCTTCAACGCTTCGGTCGCCCTCGAGATCTGGTGCATGGCAGGCCGCCGCGCAATCCGATGGTCGAGCACCAGCTCGTGCAGATCGCGGTGGAACGTGCGCTCTCCGAGCTCGCGAGGGCTCGGGGGTCGTCGTGCGGCCCTTGCGCCGGGGGAACCAGGCGGACCGGCACCGTGCTCGGCTCGATCTTGGTTCGTTCGGGGCACGAGCCGGAGCGCGTCGTCGCCTACTTCGACGCCGTCCATCGCGCACGCGGGTGCGGCGGCTGGCCCGAAGCGGCGTGGCAGGCCGAGGTGGTGCGCGCGGCGGGCCACGACAGGCCGATCGACTAGCGTCAGGTCGTTGTGCGATATGCCGCGAACGCGTGGGCGAGGACGCGGGAGCTCGGGCGTTGCTCGGGGACCAGCGAGAGCGCGGCTTGCACGAGCTCACGAATGGGCTCGGGCAGGCTCACCCCTTCGAGAGTGGGGACCGGCGGCATCGGAGCGCCCGCCATGGCGAGGAGCGCGATGGGGCGCTCGAACGGGTGACGCCCGACGAAGAGCTCGTAGGCGATGAGCCCGAATGCATAGATGTCGGCAGCGGTGGTGGCGGCGCCGCCCAGGCCGAGCTCGGGCGCCATGTACATGGGCGTGCCGATGAGGGCCCCGGTGCGGGTGAGCGTGGCGCGCGACTTCCTCGCGTCCATCGACCCGGCCTCGTTGGAGCGTGCGACGGCGGTGCCGGAGTCGGCGAGCGTGGCATCGACCACCGACGAGTCCTCGCGGGCGATGCCGAAGTCGGCGACCTTCACGACCCCCGCGCGGTCCACGAGCACGTTGGAGGGTTTCAGATCCCGATGGACCACGTTCGCAGCATGAAGAGCTTCGAGCCCGAGCGCGAGCTCCGCGAGCACGCCGAGCGCCCATGGGATTTCCCCGAAGCGTGGGCGCTGGTCTTCGAGGCTCCCGCCTTCGACGAGCTCCATGGCGAGATAGGGCAAGCCGGTGGAGAGGACGTCGATGTCGGCGATGCCCACCACGTTCGGGTGCTGCACACGGGCCGCGATTTCGGCTTCGCGAGCGAAGCGGGCGGCGTGGCTCGGACTCGCGACGCGGGACATCACCTTGAGCGCGAGGCGGGCGCCGTCGCTGGTGCGCTCGACGGCGTAGACCGTGCCCATGGCGCCGGCGCCGAGGACCCGGGTCACGCGGTAGCGGCCGATGACGAAGTCGGGCGGCAGCGTGCTGATCCCGACGTCGTTGAGCCCGTCGCTCTTCAAGAGCACGCGTTCGAGCTCGCGGGAGCGCTGGCCGATCTGGTGTCGGAGCTCACCGGCGAGGCCGTGAATCTCGCGCTGCTTGTGCTCGAGCTCGCGTAGCCGACTCTCGAGCTCTCGGTTGGTGCGCTCGAGGGCGCGACTCCGCTCCTCGAACGTGGCCTCGGCGATGGAGCCGAGCGCGGCCGAGAAGAACACGAGGCCGATGGGCGCCAGATTGAAGTCGAGGTGGAACGGCAAACCCATGCCCCAAAACAAGTCGGGCACCGTGAACACGAGCAGGGCGACGACGCCGACCAGGAAGCGGCGCGCGGCCGGATCGCCTGCGCGCACGCGGGACCAGACGTGAACCACGCCGAGTGGCAAGAACACGAGGGCGAGGAGCTGGGAGGCCAGGAAGCTCTGGCGGAGCCCGACGGTGTGGGTCAGATCCAGCACCACCGCCGCTAGCGCCAAGCAGAAGGCCAGAAAGGACGCGAGACCGAACAGGCGACGCTTCGTGTCGCCGAACACCTCGATCACGAAGCGCGCGAACGCCAGCGTGTAGAAGAACGCGACGACGTCGCGGAGCCACGCCGTCCAGAGCGACGGCACGAAGAGAAGATTGCGGAAGCCAGGGCTCTGCACGAACGACACCCACCCCGTCGTCACCATGAAGAGCGCGAGCCAGCCGAACGCGGCGCTGCGACGGCGAGCGGCGGCAGCCGCGGCCAGGACACCGGCCAGAAGCAAGGTGCCGGCCACCACGAACTGAAGCACGTCGATGGTGAGCCACTCGGTCACGAGCTCCCGCTGGCAACCGACGAACAGATCGCCTTGGGAGCGTTCGAGTCGCTTGCCCACACGGAGATGACCACGAACGGGTTTACCTGACGCGAGCGGCAAGAGGCCGTAGGGGCGGCGAAGCACGTCGATGCTCTCGCCGTCGAAGTCGGCGGCTTCGAGGGAGCTCGCGCTGTCGAGCAGCAGAGCCGGATCCGCGCAGCGTGCTGGTGGCGTGACCTCGAACCAGACGTCGAGGCGCTGGTTCCGCGGGCCACCGACGATCTCCCGCATGCTGTTCGCGGTTCGGCGCGGACCGCCGTCGAAGCTGTACTCGAGCGGGCGCACGCGTTCGGACGGCGCGGCGCAACCTGCGAGGGGCAGAAGCGCGAGAGCCAAGAGCAGGGCCCGACGCTGGGTGCTCGCGCGTCCTTCACCGGGCATGGCCCCGAGTCTTCCCCAAGACGGGCGCGGTGGGGAGCCGCCGGGTGCCGGGAGCTCGCGCGAGCTAGCGCGGCCGCCGAGAAGCGGGCATCTCGCGGCCAATCCAGACGACGGGCGCCACGACGTCGTCTCGGTCCGCGAGCTCCGGGCTACTCGGTGCCGATGACACGTTCGCGCCGAGTCTCGCTCACCGTCGCGCAGCCGAGCGCACCCACACCCAACCAAAGAATCAAAAAGCCAAGCGGTCGGGCCCGCACGCCTCCCGACATCCTTCGAATCTAGCACTCACGCGGGCATCTGCCGTTCGGTCCTCGGCTCGTGCACCACGGCCTCGAGCCGGTGACCGTCGGGATCTCGGACGAACGCAGCGTAGTAGCCGGGGTCGTAGCTCTCGCGGATGCCAGGAGGGCCGTCGTCGCTGCCGCCGGAGGCCAACGCGGCTGCGTGGAAACGCTGCACGCCTTCGCGGCTCGACGCTTGGAAGGCCAAGTGAAAGCGCGGATCGAGCGCCGACGAGGCTGCCTCGCGCGCCAGGATTGCGAACGGCGCTTCTCCCTCGAACCCTGGGGGCCCATAACAGACGCTCCGTGGGTTCTCCGCGAGCCGCACGAAGCCCAGGGCGCCGAGCACCGCGTCGTAGAAGCGCGCGGCGCGTTCGAGATCGCTCACTCCGACGGAGAGGTGGTCGAACACGCTCAGAACCCCGGAGGACACTGTTCCGGACGCGGAAAGAACTTGGCGAGTTCGGGGGTGCAGCCCAAGAAGCGATCGTCGTAGCCGCACTTTTTCAGGCCGAGAACGCCGTCCGGAGTCTTGGCCAGAGCCGGCTCGGGACCGTAGGGTTCACCGATGGACAGTAGGAGCTCCGTATACGTGAGCTTTCCGAACAGCGTCTGCACGGTCTGATCGCTGGCGTATCGGAGCCGCAAGTGCGAGCTCGCCTCTCGCTTCTTCCAGAGCGCGGCCACGTCCTCCGTGAAGATCTCCGGTCGCGACTTCGAGCTGAAGTTACAGGCGGTGATCGCCTTTTCGATCTTTGCGGCAAGCGCCGAGGTGGCCGCGGCATCGAGCATCACGGACTCGCCGCCCCGCTCGAGCTCGACCGCCACTTCCTGCGACGGCGAAGTCGGCGCCACCGTCTTGCTGCACGCAACGGCCAAGAGCACGCTCGAGCCCCACCTCCACGTCATTGCTTGCCGGCGAGCTTAGCTCGGGCGCGCGGCGGCCGCACCGCCGGCGGGCTCGGCCCCTCCATGGCGGGCCCGCGCCCTCCGCGGAGAGGGGCGTTTTTGCCGGATTTCGAGCGGCACGGCGCTTGCTGACGCCACCTCCAACGAGGTGGAACTCATGATTCGATCGAAGTTGGGATTTCTGTGCGTGCTGGTTGGTGCCTGGCTCGCAATCGCCTGCGGCGGCGGGGACGACGGCGGGGACGACAGTGGCGGAGGGGGGGCGGCCGGCGGCGGCTCGGTGTGCGAGCAGGCGTGCGCCAAGCTCGAGCAGTGCAGCCCGGGCTCGGTGTGCACCGTGAACGGCTCGGGGTCGTGCGACGGAAAGGCCGCCGACATGTCTCAGTGCATCTTGGACAAGCCCTGCGGCGAAACCCAAGCGTGCCTGATGGGCGGCATCTGACGTCGCCCACCGCAGCGGCGCGCTCACCAGCAGCGGTTCGAGTGGTTCTCGCCGTGGCAATTGCCGGTGCAGGAGAAGTTCGTACCGCAGGGACCGCCCGGGCCGGTCGTGGTGACCGATCCGCCTTGGCTTCCGGTGATGGTGCCGAACACGTCCCACTTGCCGTTCATGTGGGTGTTGGTCCCCGCGCCAGGGTGGCAAGTGGCGCAGGTGGCTTCGCCACTGTGGTCGGGATGCGCCCCCGACAGTCCGTTCAACGTCGCCGAGTGGCAGTTCGAGCAGCTGCCGACGGTCCAGTTGCCGCCCGCCCAATACGGCGTGACGAGCGGCGCCCCGCCGCGGCCGTTGGAGTGACAGGCGCCGGTGCAGGTGCCCCGCGCGGTCACCGGATTGCCCGTCGACGCGCTCACGTTCCACACCATGCCCGTGGCGGGCGCGGTGAAGCTCACGTTGCCGTGGTGGCCTGGCGTCGCAAGGCTCGCGCTCGCGACGTATTCCGAGGCGTGGGCCACGTCGCCAGCGCCAGGCACCGTGTGACAGGTACCGCACGCGAACGCCACGTGGGTGCTGCTCGCCGTGAGGTGTGCGGTGTGGCGACCGACGGCCAACGTGTTCGTGAGGGTCTCGCCGCCGACGCCCACCGGCGGGTTGTTCTGCGACGGCGGCGTGCCGTGGCAGAAGGTGCAGCTCTTCCAGTCCTTGCCGGCGTGGCAGCTCGTGTTGTTGCAAGAAACGTTGACCGCTCCGCCGTCCAGGGCGGCACCATGACACACCGTGCAAGCGGTGTTGTGCTCGTCGCGCTGCTGGTTCTGGAGGAACCAATAGCTGCCGTGGTGCGTCGAACCGTTCTTCGGCGAGGTCCAACCGACGAGGTCGTGGTACTTGCTCTGCTCGACCACGCCGTTCACGTGTTTCGTGGCGTCCGCCCAGGTCGCCGTGGACGCGACCGGGTCGTAGCCGGCGATGACGCC
Organism: Polyangiaceae bacterium; assembly: GCA_046351435.1. Taxonomy (GTDB): domain Bacteria; phylum Myxococcota_A; class Polyangia; order Polyangiales; family Polyangiaceae; genus JADJKB01. The sequence continues at coordinate 110,827 of JAXLYN010000029.1, read as the reverse complement.
GCCGTGGCACATGGCGCAGTTCGTGATCTGCACGTGGCTTCCGCCCGGCGGGTTCGAGTGGCAGGTGGTGCCGCACGCATCCCAAGTGCTTCCGACCTGCGTCCACACCGGCTGCTTCGCCACCGTCCCGCCCGGCTTCGCGCCGGCGAGGGTCGTGCCGTGGCAATAGTTCCCCGTGCACGTGGTCGACGCTTTCACGTAGCTCGAGCTCGCGCCGTCCGCGTTGCTGGGCCCGCCCCAGCTCATGTCGAGGAGACCGTTGCCGTGCGTGTTCGAGGTCGGCACCGTGTGGCAATCGGTGCAGACGACGTCGCGGTGCCAGTTGCTGGTGGCGAGGTGCTGGGCGTGGGCACCCACGGCTGGCTGCGTCGTCGCCGTTTCACCCTTGGTGCCGAGCGGCGGCGCCGGGTTCTGCGTCGCGGTGCTGCCGTGACAGGTGGTGCAACTGAGCGCAATGACCTCCACGGTGCCGTTGACGTGTTTGGTCGCGTCGGCCCAGGTCGCGGTGTTGGTCGCCGGGTTGTAGCTCGCGATGACCTGCGCATGACACGTCGGGCAGGCGTCCGTCGTCGGGTGACCGGCACCGGGCGGATTGGTGTGGCAGCTCGAGCCGCAGGCGTCGAAGCTGCCGTCCACCTGCGTCCAGATGGGGCTGTGCTTCACCGTGCCGCCCACCTTCGGACCCTTCAGCGTGGTGCCGTGGCAGTAGACGCCCGTGCACGTCGCGCTCGCCGCCGTGTAGCCGGGTGTCGCGCCGTCGGCACCCGCGGGCCCACCCCAGGGCAGATCTAGAACGCCATTCGAGTGGCTGGTCGATGCGGGCACGAGGTGACAGTCGCCGCACGCGACGTCGCGGTGCCAATTGGCTTTGGCGAGGTGCGCAGCATGGGCTCCGACGGCCTTCTGCGACGTCTGCGTTTCTCCCTGCGTGCCGAGCGGCGGTGCGGGATCGCTCAGCGCGGCGTTTCCATGGCAGCTCGTGCAGTTCGAGGCCGTCACTTGCACGTTGCCGTCCACGTGCTTCGTCGCGTCGGCCCAGGTGGCGCCCGAGGGGTTCGCCGGATTGAACGCGGAGATCACCGCGCCGTGACAGGTCGGGCACGCCGTCGAGCCCGGGTGCGTGCCACCCGGCGGGAGCGTGTGACAGGCAGCGCCGCAGGCTTTCTGCGATCCATCGAAGATCGTCCAGGTCGGAGTGCGATCGCTGGTCTTGCCGGCGACGTCGGGCTTGAGCGAGCCACCGTGGCAATACACGCTCGTACACGTGTACGACGTCGGATCGTAGCTGCCCGTCTTGGCGATGGGCCCCCAGACGAAGTCTTCGACGCCGTTGTCGTGATTCGGCGCTGCCGGATCGCCGTAGTATGCCGGCGCTTGATGGCACTCGCCGCACGTCACCTGCGCGTGCCAAGTCGACGTCCCGAGGTGCGACTGGTGCGCGCCGTTGCCCGGGGTGCCCTGCGCCCAGCTTCCGCCGAGGTCCTTGGGGGGAGCGGGGCTCTGTGCGCTTCCATGACAGGTCTGGCAAGGAATGGGTGGCGGGGCATCGCTCGCGCCATCCGCGGCATCGCCGCCGCTGTCCGAAGCGTCGCCCGCGTCCGGATCCGCGTCGCTCCCCGCGTCGGGAGCGGCTCCGGCGCTACCACCGGCTCCGCTGGCGCCTCCCAGCGAGGCATCACTGCCCGCGCTGCCTCCGACGGCCGATCCACCCGTGCCGCCGGTCGCTTGGCCTGCCGCGCCACCGACCGCTCCGTCGCTGCCTCCGGTTCCGCCCTTGCCCGGGCCGTTGCCCGAGTCCCCGTCGCTGCCACAAGCGACCGCCATCACGAGAAATGATCCAGCGAGAATCGAGGCCAACGCTCGTTGCATGCAGGTACCTCCGAGAGCGCGCACCACTCGAAGAGTCAATCGCACCCTCGTCAGCAGGCACCTGGACGTCCGCAACGTTTGCCGGATCCCGGCCCACCGGCGTTCGGGTGTAGCGTCGAGGCGTGCTGCCCCCGACGTTTCCGCTTCCGAGCGCGCTCGCGACCCTCGCTTGGATCCGGCGGCCGATCCAGGTGATGCACTACTGCCGTGCCCGCTTCGGGCACACCTTCGCGATCCGGCTCGCGGGCACCGGGAACGTGGTGCTGACGGCGGATCCCGAGAGCATCAAGCGGATCTTCACCGGCGATCCGAACGAGCTTCGTGCAGGCGAGGTCAACGTCGTCCTCGAGCCGCTCGTGGGCTCGAACTCGGTGCTCTTGCTCGACGGCGCGCAGCATCTCGCGCACCGGCGCCTGCTCCTTCCGCCGTTCCACGGCGAACGCATGCGACTCTACGCCGACGACATGCAGCGCGCGACGCGAGCGCAGATGGCGCGTTGGCCGCAAGGTGAGGCCTTCGCGCTGCGCGAGCCCATGCAGGCCATCACCCTCGAGGTGATCCTACGCACCGTCTTCGGCGTCGATCCCGAGAAGCTCGTGGCGCTGCGGAGCGGCCTCGAACGGATGCTCGCCATCGCCGATTCGCCGGGCGCCATCCTGACCATGTTGCCCACCTTGCGACACGACCTGCCCTTCTCACCTTGGCGGCGTTTTCTCGCCGATCGAGCGCGCAACGATGCCGAGCTCTTCGCGTTGATCGATCGGCGCCGCGCCGAGACGCATGAGGGCAAGACCGACATCCTCTCGATGCTCATCGATGCGGTCGACGTCGACGGCCGCCCACTCTCCAATCAGGAGCTGCGAGACGAGCTCGTGACCTTGCTGGTCGCGGGCCACGAGACCACGGCCACGGCGCTGGCTTGGGCTTTCGAGCGGATCTTGGCGACGCCCGAGGTCTACACCCGTCTTCGCGCGGAGCTCCGCGAGCGAGAGCACGGACCCGAAGAGCTGACGAAGCTTCCCTACCTCGACGCCACCGTGCACGAGTCCCTGCGCACGCGCCCGGTGATCCCCATGGTCGGCCGCCGCCTCCACGCACCCTTCGAAGTCGGCGGTTTCCAGATCCCGCCGGGCTGGGTGGTCGCGCCGTCCATCTACCTCACCCAGCAGAGCCCGCGCCTCTACTCGGAGCCCGAGAAGTTCTCGCCGGAACGGTTCCTCGACAAGCGCCCGGACCCGTACACCTGGTTCCCGTTCGGCGGCGGCATCCGGCGCTGCCTCGGCATGGCCTTCGCCCTCGTCGAGATGAAGATCGTGCTCGGCACGGTGCTGAGCGAGATCGATCTCACGCTCGCCGAGCGCCCGCCCGTGCGCACCGTGCGCCGAGCCATCACCTTCGTGCCCGAAGGCGGCACGCGCGTGCGCGCTCGACGCGCGGCCTGAGCGTCACTTCCAGTGCCGCACGTAGTCGATCTTCAACGTCGACGGCACGTGCACGGCGTAGTTCCCGTTGAGACCGTGGTTCAAGATGAAGTAGTGGGGCGTGCTCGCGATCTGGGCGCCGCCCTGGAGTTTCTGGGGAGTCACGGAGCCGACGTCCTTGCCATCGTAGTAGAAGGTGATGGCGTTCGCCTGCCAGTTGGCGCCGAACGTGTGCCAGCCCGAGCCGCTCAAAAGGTTGTTCGGCGTGCCGGTGATCTGCGCGTGGACGCTGCCTGAGCCGGTGTCCGAGTCGTAGTGGTAGGTCCAGCGCGTCGCGCTGCCGCCACCCAGCGTCTCCATGATGTCGATCTCGCCATCTTGCGGCCAGCTCTTGCCGTTCACCCAGAACGCTGCCCAGTTCTCGGGCGTGCCGGTGCCCGGGGGCAGCCACATTCGCGCTTCGACGAAGCCGTAGGTGAAGTTGTAGCGACCGTCGGTCATCACGAGGCCCGAGGCGTAGGCAGCGGGGCTCCCGTCCTTCTTTACGCAGCCAGCCTTGCTGGTCGAAACGGCCGTGAGCTCGAGGTTGCCGCCCGTCACCTTCACCTGCGCGGGGTCGTAGCAGCTCACCTCGAGATCGTTCGGTGGCTTCGTGAGCGCCGTATCGGTCGAGCCGAACCAGTTCGGTTTCCACTTGCCGAGATCGAGCGACGCCCCGTCGAACTCGTCTTGAAACACCAGCGTCCAACTGCCACCGACCCCCGACGGTGTCGGAGCACCCGCCCCGCCGCTCCCGCTCGTGCCCCCGCTTCCGCTCGCGCCCCCGCTCCCGCTCGCGCCCCCGCTCCCGCTCGCACCTCCGCTCCCGGTCGTGCCCCCGCTTCCGCTCGCGCCCCCGCTCGCGCCTCCGCTCCCGCTCGCGCCTCCGCTCCCGCTCGTGCCTCCGCTCCCGCTCGTGCCTCCGCCCCCGCTCGCGCCTCCGCTCCCGCTCCCGCTCGTGCCTCCGCTCCCGCTCCCGCTCGTGCCTCCGCTCCCGCCCGCGCCCCCACTGCTCTGCCCTCCCCCACCCCCGTCATCACTTCCACAATGGACGGCGGTCGAAAGGACGAAGACCGCGAGCGTGGGGCGAAGCCATCGCGAGGCCTGCATGGCGACCAGTATAGAAGGAACCTCGGCCCGCCTGCACGAGCGCTGTCTGTAGTTCCCCGGGCCGACGAGCCGCGGCCGCGAGCCGCGAGCCGCGAGACAGCTCACGACGTCGGCCGGCCCGCGTCCAGCGGTGGTCGCGTGCTATGCTGCCGGATCAGACATGCGGGCTCTTCGAGGGATTGGGTCGGCGCTGCTCGGCCTGGGCGTTGCACTCGTGGGGTGCGCGACCGGGAGCTCGGACACGAGCAACCCCGGCGTGGGCGGCGGAACTTCACTGGGCGGCTCGGGCGGTGGCACTCAGAACCAGTGCTTTCCACCGGAGCAGGACTGCGGCGGCATTTGCGTGAACCCGTATTCCGATCCGAACCACTGCGGGGCGTGCGACACGACCTGCGCAGGCGGCGAAGTCTGCTCTCAGGGAAAGTGCGGTGCCGATTGCGCCGGCGGTCTGAGCGCGTGCGGAGACGCTTGCGTCGATCTCGAGAGCGATCTCGCCAACTGCGGCAGCTGCGGCAACATCTGTGCAGCCGGCGAAGTCTGCACCCAGGGCAAGTGCGGCAGCGAGTGCCTGGGCGGCACCGTGCAGTGCACGAGCTCGGGCACCGGGGGCAAGTGCGCGGACCTCAGCGTCGATCCTCAGAACTGCGGACAGTGCGGCGTCGTTTGTGCAAACGGTGAAGTCTGCTCCCAGGGCAAGTGCGGCGTGGTGTGCGGCGGCGGCTCCACCAACTGTGGCGGCAAGTGCGTGGATACGAGCCTCGATCCTCAAAACTGCGGAAGCTGCGGCCAGGCCTGCGCGAGCGGTGAGGCCTGCCAGACCGGGGCCTGCGGCCTCGTCTGCTCCGGCGGCCTCACCAAGTGCGGCAGCAAGTGCGCCGACACCACCAAAGACCCGGCGAACTGCGGAACCTGCGGCAACGCCTGCCCGAGCGGGCAGAGCTGCGTCAGCGGGAGCTGCCAGATCGTGTGCAGCGGAGGCACGCTGAATTGCGGTGGTTCCTGCATCGATCCGCAGATCGACCCGAACCACTGCGGCACGTGCACGACCGTTTGCACCACGGGCTTGAGCTGCGTCAGCGGCGCTTGCACGCTGGTCTGCCCCACGGGCCAGACCAAATGCGGCAGCGCCTGCTTCGACACCAAGGTCGACGCCAACAACTGCGGGAGCTGCGGCAACAAGTGCCCCACGGGTCAGGTCTGCCAGGCGAGCGCCTGCACGCTGGTCTGCCCGACCGGTCAGACCAAGTGCGGCAACGCCTGCTTCGACACCAAGACCGATCCGCAGCACTGCGGCAGCTGCACCACCGTGTGCAGCGCGAGCCAGACCTGCCAGAACAGCGCCTGCGTGTCGAACTGCAATCCGACCACCAACATCGCGCTCACGGCCACGCCGAGCTCGAGCGGCGGTGGCACGACGGCCAACCAGGTCGGGCCCGAAAAGATGAACGACGGTTTCCTCGAGGCGAGCTGCGCCACCAACAAGTTCCACTGGATCAACGCCTCAGACACGCCCGGAACCGCCTACATCCAATACGACTGGGCTTCGACCGTCACCGTGAAGCGCATCAGCCTCGACACGACCCAGGCCAGCAGCACCACCTGCACCGCTTCCGGGCGTTCGCTCGCCGGCGGCACCATCCAGTACTGGAGCGGGTCGACCTGGGTCACCTCGGGCACGGTCTCCGGTCAGACCAACGATTGGAGCTACACGTTCCCGACCGCGGTCACCACGACCAGGATCCGGATCTACGGCGCCCACGCCACCAACACGACCGGCCAGCAGAGCAACCCGGTCATCTTCGAGTGGCAGGTCTACAGCTGCTGATCACAAGAGGCCGATGCGCCGGCGGAGCGCGAAGGCCGCGTCGCTGATCCAGAAGCGCAAGAGATCGTGGGTGAGCGCGATGCCCTGCGCCAGGGGTGCGCCGCGGAGGCCCGCCAAGTCCCCTTCCGTGCGCCGCACGAGGGCGATGCTGGACGGAAGCTCGTCGGCCAAGAGCACGGCCGCCCGCGCGGCGCTCCTCCGATGCTCGAACGCCCACTCTTCCCAATCGGGTCGAGGGCTCGACAGCAGCGCGGGCGCAGCCTCTTCCAACGCGCGACGCGCCCGGCGAGAGAGCGCTTTCTGGACGCGCTTGGCCTGCTGCTGCAGGAAGTCTTCATCGGAGACGCCCGCGCCGAACGACGGGTCGAGGACCCGCGCAGCCGAGATGGCGAGCAATCCGATTTCTGCGGGCGCCAGACGGCCGAGCACGTGCACGCCGCGCGCGAGCAGGGCGATGGGCCGCGCCAAGAGGAACACTTGCTCCGGCTCGCGCAGCGTCGCGACCTGGGCGGGCACGAGGATGCCCGGCGGGTCGGTGAGCTCGACCTCGAGCAAGCCCTGATGGGCGCGGTGCAGGTACAGATCGAACTCGAGCTGGCCGAACACCGACGCCACGCGATCGGCGAGCTGCTTGAGCGGATGACCCGACCGGCTCGTGATGCGGTCCCGGCTCGAGAGGCCGTAGCGATCCAGCTCCGGGGGGAAGACCTTGCCGACGTTCTCCGCGATGGCGGCGAGCACGCCGGCGGCCGGATCTGCGCCGCGCCCATCGACTCCGCGAAAGGCGGTCTCGTCGAAGGCGCCGGCTCGCGTGTGACCGAAACGCGACGAGCGCTGCGCGATGGTCACACGCTCGAGATCGCTGGCGAAGCCCAGCGCGACGAGCGGCGCCATGGCCAGCGTGGCCTCGTCGGGCCGCTGCATGGATTGGAAGCACTCGAGGATGCTGCTCCAGGTTTCGACCTTGGTGACGTCGACCTCGAGCAGCCGGCGGAGCTCGACCAGGGCCTGCGGGTAGTGCCCGGCGGCCTTCAGGCGCTTGGCGAGCTCCGTGCGAAGGTCGGCGTTCTCGCTGTCTTGGGCCAGCGCGCGCTGCAAGGTGTGCAGCGCGCGGTCGAGGAGCTCCATCTCGTCGGCCAGCACGCGGGCGATTTCCAGCTGAATCGGCGAGCGCTTGCGGGGATCGGACTGCTGGTCCGAGAAGCCGCTGAGCGCGCCGATGTAGTAGTCCCAGCGCGGGTCTTCCCCGAGCAGCTTCTGCTCGAGCAAGAGGTCCTTGAACTCGGCGGCGACGGTGCCCTCCATGCCCACCATGCTGACCGCCTGCTCGAACGCGTTCGCCGCGCCGTCGAGGTTCTTGTTCTGGCGGTTCAGCCGGGCGAGGAGCGAGAGCGTCTCGGCGCGCTCTTTGTTGCTCGCGGCGACGGCCACGAGCTCGTTGGCCGTGGCGGCAGCTTCGGACATCTGGCCGCGGCGCATTTGGATTTCGAGGACGCGGCTGAGCGCCGAACGATTCTTGCCGTCGAGGGCCAGCACGCGTTCCAGGCTGACCAGCGCGCGCGCCTCGTCGCCGAGCTCGTCTTTCAGGATGCGGGAGAGCATCAAGTGCGCGAGCACCTCGACCTCGACCGAGGGAGACTGGGACAGCGCTTGCTTCAGGCGGTCGACCGCCTCGGCCCACTGCTTGTCCCGCGAATAGAGCTCGGCCAAACGCATGAGCGTCGGCACGTGCCCGGGCAAGCTTTCGAGCGTGCGATGCAGCGCGGCGATTCCCGCTGGCACGTCGTGCTTGTGGTCGGCCAGGAGCTCCGACACGTCGAGCCAGAGCGCCGCCATGCGCTCGCGGTCTTGAGCCCACTGCGCGGCCTGGCACAAGGTGTCGAAGAGGCGATCGACCTCGCGCCGGCCGAGCAGGATGCGGCGGAGCTCGGCGGCCGCTTCCGCGCTGTCCGGGTGCTTCTCCAGCGCGGCTTCCAGCGCCATCACCGCGCCGTCGGCGTCGTTGCGAGCGAGGAGCGCCGTCGAGGCCCGCACCAAGAGGCCCGCGCCCAAGGTCTTGTCGCGCAGCACCCGGAACGAAACGTCGGCGGCTTCGCCGAGCAGCCCGGGCTCTTGGGCGCCTTCGGCGATGCGAGTGATGCCGAGGGCAGCGGCGAGGTTCTCGCGGTCGCGGAGCAGAGCGGCGCGGAAGGTCTCGAGCGCACTCGGATCTCCCATGGCTTCCAGCGTTTCGCCGAGCCGCGTCTGGTGCACGGCGGCGAGCGATGGAGTCCCGAGCGTCGCTCCGAGCTTCGCGTCCACGTGGGTCAAGAGCTGCGAGTCGCCGGCAGCGAGCGCGTGTCGCTCGAGCGCGGCCAACGCGCCCGCGTCGGAGGGCGAGAGCTGGAGCACGGCGATGTAGGCTGCGCGGACCTCGTCGGGATTGCCCACGCCGCGGTTCTCTTCGAGCCGTGCCAGCTCCTTCAGAGCCGCCACCCGCGCGCCTGGGTCCCCGAGCACCCGGGCTTCGGTGGCGTACACACGCGCCAGAGGCTCCCACGCGCCGAGCTCGGCATAAAGCGGCTCGAGGGCGAGCAGCGAACCGAGATGCGACGGGTCGCGGGAGAGCACCGCCTCGAACGCCTCGATGGCGCGGCGCGCGTCGCCGATCTCGTCGCGGAAGAGCTCACCCTGACGGAAGAGGGCGGCCACGGCCACCACTGGGTCTTTGGCCGTGGACACCTCGCGCGCGAGCTCTTCGGCCAGCCGCTTGAACTCGCGTGCCTGGGTCAAGAGCCGCGTGCGGCCGTCGAGGGCCGGGCGGTAGTCGGGCAGCGCCGCGAGAGCTTGGTCGTAGGCAGCGAGCGCGCGATCGGGCTGCTGCAACCGATTCTCGTAGATCTCGCCCAAGTGGAACGCCGTGCGCGCGCGCTCGGCCGCGTCTTTCTGCCCCGAGAGCTCGAGCTCGCGGAGCTTCACCAGCTCGCCCCACTGTCCGCGCTCCGCCAGCTTGCGCGCCAGAGCGTGCAGCGCGGGCCGGTGGAACGGATCGATCTCGATGGCGCGCCGGTAGTGACCGATGGCGTCTTCGTCGCGACCGATGCGCTCTTCGGCGAGCTCGCCCATCTTGTAGAGCAACGCCGCCTGGCCTGGACCCTTGCTGGCCACCTCGAGCTCGCGCTTGTAGGTGTCGAGCAGCTCTTCCCAACGCCCGGCCTGGTAGTAGAGCCTGCCCAGGCTCGAAAGGGCTGGCTGGTAGGTCTTGTCGAGCTCGACCACCCGCCGATGGCGCGCGAGCGCGCCGTCGAAATCCCCGAGGGAGTCTTCGAGGACTTCCCCCGCACGGTGCAGCAGCATCACGGCCTGCTTTGGGTCGCCCACGATCTCGGCCTCGAGCTCGAGGAGCTGGACGAGCTCTTTGTGGCGCCCGGCGCGTTCGGCCGCTCGCTCGGCGGCGTGGACCCCACCCAGGTGTTTGGGCGCGACGTCGAGCACGCGCCGGTAGGCGCCCAGGGCGTGCGCGGGCGAGCCGAGCGCGTCTTCGTGGGCGCGGCCGATCTTGAACAGGAACGTGATCTTGGTCTCGGCGTCTTTCGCCTCGTCGACCGCTCGCTCGAAGAGCTCGATGAGCTCCCGCCACTTTCCCGCTTGCTGGTAGATGCGCGACAGCGCCTTGAAGCTCGGGGCATAGCCCGGCACGAGGCCGAGGGCCCGAGCGTGGTGCGTCGCCGCATGGTCGACGTTGCCGAGCCGCTCTTCGAAGATCGCCGCCACTCGGCCGTGGGCGCTGGCCTTGCGCGTCGCGTCCGCGGTGGCGCCGGCCTCGGCCAGGTGCATGGCGATGAGCTCCGCCCACTCCTGCCGGCGCGTGTGGATTTTTCCGAGCGCTTGCAGCGCCGGCAGGTACGTCGGATCGACCGAGAGCGCCTTCTGGAACCAGGTGATGGCGCGCGTCTCGTCGTTCAAACGCTCTTCGGCGATCTGCCCGATGCGGTGCTCGATCCCGACGCGCTCGGCGTCGGAATGAGCCAGGCTCTCGAGACGTTCGAGCACGCCGGCCAGCGAGTCCCACTTCTTGGCGAGCTCGTACAGGCGCGCGAGCTCTTCGAGCACCATGGGCTCGTGCGGCTGCTCGGAGGCGGCGCGCTCGAACGCCGCGAGCCCTTCGTCCAGGTGGCCCAGACGATCGGCGAGCACGCGTCCCATGCGGTAGTACGCCATGGCGCGCACCGACGGGTCGCTTGCCTGCTCGGCTTCACGTCCGAGCACGAAGGTGAGATCGCGCCAGCGCTGGTGGGCATAGTGCAGGCGCTTGAGCGCATCGAGGGCAGCCGGCGCCTTGGGATCGAAGCCGAGCGCCTCGTTGTAGAGCTCGGTCGCCGTGCGACTGTCGCCCTTGCGAGTCTCGACGAGCCGAGCCCGCTCGACGATCAGCGCCGCGCGGTGGCGCTGATCGCCCGCGACGGCGTTGGCCGCACGCTCCAGGGTCTTGTCGAGCGCCTCCCACGCCTTGGCCTGCGTGTCGACGCGCTCGAGCGCCTTCAGATACGTCGCGTTGTGCGGGTCGAGCTCCACGGCCGCCGCGAACGCATCCCGTGCCTCGCGCTTCTGGGCGAGGTGGTCTTCGAGGATGCGCCCCTTCTCGTAGTGGAGCGCTGCCTTCTGCGTGGGCTCCGACAGGTAGCGCGCTTCGGCGTCGAAGAGCGGGAGCGCCTGAGCGAAGCTCTTTTTCGCGCACAAAACCCGGCGTGCCCCGCGCAGCGTGGGCAGGTGGTCCGGGCTCGTGGCGTAGGCCTTCTGGTAGTGCTCCGCGGCGCGCGAGAGATCCGACGCGGGCGCTTCGAAGAGGCGGCCGAGCTCGTAGTGGAGGCGGCCGAGCCGCAACGGATCGCGCTCGGTTGCGAGATCGGCCTCGAGCTTCTTCAGGACGCGTTGGGCCCAGAGCGGCGTCTGGCTCGGCTCCGCGCTCACGCCGAGACCCGCGTCGGTGCGGATGTGCGTGGGCGCGGCCGCAGGCGGTGGAGCCGGCGACGGCGGGAGCGGCGGCGGGATGGACTTGGGACCCGTTCGCACCGCGGGGCGCGGAGTCTGAGTCGGCGAAGCGGCCGGCGCGGGACGCGGCGTCTGCGTGGCCGGAGTCGGCACGGGCGGGCGCCCGACTTCGGGGGGCTTCGGTGTGGGCAAGCTCATGCGCCGCTGGGGCGGCGGTGGCACGGCTGCCTTCGGATTCGATCCGGGTGGCGCGGGCGGCGGAGGCGCAGCGCCGGGCTTGCGTGGGGGCGGTGGCGGCACGGACCGCGAGCCCGGCTTCTTCTGATCCTTGGGCCCGCGAGCGTCGTCCTCCGCCATGGCTATAACGCCCCGCGACACTAACACGGGGGGCCTGCGAGGGAAGCGCCCGAATTTTTGCGGCTTTCGTGCCGCGAGCCCGAGGAGCGTTTGTCGCGGACGCGCGGTCGATGACTTCACTAGTATGCCCGTCGCGATGATGGACCCCGAGATTGCCGCGAACGAACGCCGCAAGTACGCCTGCGAGTGCCCCATCGAAGCCGAGCTCGCGCGCTACGGTCGCCCGCTGCACATGCCGGCGAAGCCCGCCGCACCGCCGCGCGCTCCGCGAGGCACCTCGCGCTCGGCGCGGAGCTGGGACGCCGAAGCGGCGAAGCGCATGTTGATGAACAACCTCGACCCCGCCAACGCCGTCGATTGGGAGCACCTCGTGGTGTACGGCGGGAGCGGGCGCGCCGCGCGAAACTGGCACGAATACGCCAAGCTCGTGCGCACTCTGGACGAGCTCGCGCCCGACGAGACGTTGTGCGTGCAGTCCGGCCGAGCGGTGTACGTGGCGAAGACCCACGAACATGCTCCGCGGGTCCTGCTCGCCAACAGCAATCTGGTGCCGAAGTGGGCGACCCAGGCGAACTTCGACGAGCTCGATCGCATGGGCCTCACGATGTACGGCCAGATGACGGCCGGCTCGTGGATCTACATCGGCACCCAGGGCATCTTGCAGGGCACGTATCAAACGTTCCTGGCCGCCGCCGAGAAGCACTTCGGCGTGCCGTCGCTCCGCGGCAAGCTGGTGCTGACCGCGGGCCTCGGCGGCATGAGCGGGGCCCAACCCATGGCCGTCACCATGAACGAAGGCGTGGTGATCGACGTGGAAGTCCGCGCCGAGCGCGTGGAGCGCAAGGTGCGCGAGGGCTACCTCGACAAGATGACCGCCAGCGTCGACGAAGCGCTCGCTTGGGCGAAGGCGGCGCAAGCGAGCGGCAAGGCGTCGAGCATCGGGCTCGTCGGCAACGCCGCCGACGTCTTCCCCGAGTTCGTGCGGCGCGACGTGATCCCCGACCTGGTCACCGACCAGACGCCGGCCCACGACCTCGGAGCGTACGTGCCGCGCGGCGAGCTCGGCGAGCTCGACGAGCTTCGCAGCCGAGATCTCGCCGAGTACCACCGGCGCTCCCTCGAGGCCATCGCGGCCCACGTCACGGCCATCCTCGAGATGCAGAAGCGCGGCGCCATCGCCTTCGACTACGGCAACAACCTGCGCGCTCAGGCCGAGCTCGCCGGCGTGAGCGTGAGGAACCCGGACCGCAGCTTCAAATACCCGGGTTTCGTGCCCGCCTACATTCGACCGCTCTTCTCCCGCGGGCTCGGGCCGTTTCGCTGGGCTGCGCTGAGCGGCGACGAGAAAGACATCCGCGTGCTCGACGCCGAGCTCCTGCGGGTCTTCCCCGACGACGAAGGGCTCCAGCGCTGGGTGAAGCTCGCGAGTGAACGCATCCCGTTCCTGGCACTACCGACGCGCATCTGCTGGCTCGGCTACGGTGACCGCGCGAAGTTCGGCGACGCCATGAATCGGCTGATCCACGAGGGGAAGGTCAGCGCCCCCATCGCCATCGGGCGCGATCACTTGGATTGCGGCTCGGTCGCCAGCCCCGATCGCGAGACCGAAGCCATGAAAGACGGCTCCGACGCCATCGCGGATTGGGCGCTCCTGAACTTCGCGCTGAACACCGCCAGCGGGGCGTCTTGGGTGAGCTTCCACCACGGCGGCGGCGTCGGCATCGGCAACTCGCTCCACGCCGGCATGGTGGTCGTCGCCGACGGCACGGCCGAACGCGCCGAGCGCTTGGACCGCGTGCTCACCGTGGACCCGGGTATCGGAGTCGTGCGCCACGCCATCGCGGGCTACCCCGAGGCCGAGGCCACGGTGGCGGAAAAGGGGCTGCGCTTGCCCTGAGGCCCTCAGCTTCGCTTCGACACGACCCGCACGCTGCCGAGCGCGTCGCTCCGCACCTTGGCGAAGCGCGGCCATAGATCGCACAGGTTCCGTTCGGAGAGGCTCGCGTACGAAGCGTCGCCTCCCCGCGCCAGCTGCGCGATGAACTCGGGGTCGGCTTCTGGGCGCTTCCGGAGCTGGTACTCGATGACGTCGGCGAGTCGGAGGAGCGCCACGCTGAGCCCGAGCTGGCCACCGCGTTCGTAGGCGCGCCCGGGCTGGTGGTGGAGCGCGACCGAGAGCGCGAGATCGTCTGGCAGCTGCCAGGCTTCGAGCAGGTGGGCACCCAAGACGGCGTGGTCCCAGCCCACCCACATGCGCTCGAGCACGTGGGTCTTTTCGGGCTCGGCGAGCAGCGACGGGTCGAGCGACTCGTAGTCGACGTCGCGCGCCGACAAGATGAAGAGCTTGCCGATGTCGGTCAGGAGCCCAGCCGCGAACACGTTGTCGGCCTGATCCCCGCCCCAGGCGAGCGCGAGACTCCGGCTGATGGCGGCCACGCCGAGCACGTGGTCGCGAAACACCGTGGCGACCCCGGTGGTGTCTTCGTACATGCCCAGGGCGGCGACGCTGAGCACGACCTCACCGGCCTTGCGATTTCCGAGCCGCACCAAGGCTTCGGGCACGCTGCCGCACTTGCCCAGTCCGCCGAACACGGCGGAGTTGGCCAGCATCAACATGCGCGCACAGACCGAAGGGTCTCGCTCGAGCGCCAGGGCGATGTCGCGCGAATGGGAATCCTGGCGCGACAACAGGCGGAGCGCCTCGGCCACCACGCCCGGAAACGCGCGCAGGCGGAGCATCCGACCGAGCGCCGCGGCGAACGAAGTGCTCGCCTCTTCGTCGGTGCGGTTCGGGTCTTCGTCGCCGAACCAGTAGCGTTCGAGCACGTTGGCCGCGAGGCGCCCGCTCGGCCTCGCTGGGGGCTTCGGCGCGGTGGGAACGCAGGCGGGAAGTGGAGGCGGACCAGGCATGAGGGCTCACTCCGAGCTACGCCTGCCCTGAACGGGCGCGCCCGAGCCGGCTTGAGCCGAGCCTCGCGTTCAGGCCACCACCACGCGGTTCTTCCCGGCGTGCTTGGCGTCGAACAGCGCGCGATCCGCCCGTTCGACGAAGCGCTCGGTGTCGTCCTCGGGCTCGGACAGGGTCAGGCCGACGGAGCAGGTCACGTCGAGCCGGCGTTCGGCGTCGACCGGGAACGGCGCCCCGGCGACGGCGCGGCGCAGCCGTTCGCCGATGCCCGCGAGATCCGCGTGGCTCACTCCGGGCAAGAGCACGGCGAACTCCTCTCCGCCGTAGCGAAACGGGCTCTCGCCGGCGCGCAGCACGGCGCGCAGGCGTCGGCCGAGGCCCGCGAGCAGCGCGTCACCCGCGAGGTGTCCGTGCCGATCGTTCACGCGCTTGAAATCGTCGAGGTCGATCATGGCGAGCCCGACCGGGTTGCCGGTGGCGAGGGCCGCGTCCACCGCCTCCATCGCGACCGTGGTGCTCGAGCTCGGTCAAGGCGTCGATGCGCGCCTTCCTCGCGAGCTCCTCGTATTCGTGGGCGTGCTCGATGGCGCGGCCGGCCTGATCGGCGATCAGCGAGAGCAGCTCGGCCGCCGGATCAGCCGGCGCGAGGTGAAGCGGTTGTCTGCGTAGAGGACGCCCTGCACGTGCTCGGCCCCCGGAGCGGGGCCGCGACCGCGGTGGGCAGGTGCAGGAGCCCGCGCAAGTCGTCGGAGCCTTCGCCGTGCACCGCGGTGGCGCGCCGGAGGGCGAGCGCCACGGGCGTGTCACCGTCGGCACGGACGGACAGGGCTCGCACTTGCCGGTCGAGCGCACTCGCCTCGGCGCGCTGGCGAAGCCCGGCCTGGTAGAGCTCGTGCAAGTCCGGCGCGTCGTTCTCGATGGACTTCCAGATGCGATCGGCTTCGTCGCGATCGGCAGGACCCACCGCCGCGACGCCACGCAAGAGCTCACGCTCGGACTCGTCCACGAAGAACAACATGGCGCGGTTCAGGCCGAGCCCTACGCCCGCGGTCACGCCCGTGAGGAGCGCGTAGCAAGTCGGCTCGAGCTCGAGCGATTGGCGGACCAGGTTCGAGACGCGGTGGAGCAGATCCACGGCCTGCCGGAGCGCGGCGTTCTCTCGCGCGAGGGCTCCCTGCTCCGAGGTCATCGTCGGGACTTTGTCGCGAGCGACCCCGGCGGGGCAAGGGGCCCGAAACGTGCGGCCGCGCGGCAGGCCGCGTGATGGCGAGGCTGCGGCGGGCGCGCGTTCGCGAAGTTCCCCGACATTCTTGCTACGCTCCCGGAATGCCGCTCGTCCGCATCGTCAGCTCGGCTCCGCGCCCCAACGAAGACTCCGTTCGGCAGCTCTTGGGCAACCTGTCGCGGCTGCTCTCCCGCGAGTTCGACAAGCCGGAGCAGTGGGTCATGACGTGTCTCGAAGCGCCTGCCGCCATGAGCTTCGGCGGCACGTTCGACCCGGCTTGCTACGTGGAAGTGAAGAACATCGGCACGATGAGCCCCGAGCTCGCGCGTCGAGTCACGGCCGAGGTGAGTCGTGAGCTCGCCGAGCACCTCGGAGTTCCGACGCGCCGCATCTACGTGGAGCTCGCGGACGCCGAAGCCCATCTCTGGGGCTTCGACGGTGACACCTTTGGTTGATTCCCGCGCGCAGAACGCGAACGACGTGGGCGTCCACGAGGAAACTCTGGCCGAAGGCTCGGGCGGAAAACCCGTGACCGATCCCGGCAACGACGACGCGGACACCGTGGATGCCACGGTGCTGGCCGCGGAATCCGAACGTACCCGCATCCACGCCTTGGCAGCGTTGTTCGTCAGCCTCGCGCTCACCACCGCTCTGCTCGCCTGGCTGAACGACGGCTCCCTGGGCGCTCGGGTGCTCGTGGCCGCGTACGCGGCGAACTCGGCGTTCGCGGGCGTGATGTGGCTCATCGCGCGGCGCTCGGGCTACGGCGAGTGGGCGAGCGCAGCGGTCGGCGTCAGCGTGACACTGCTCGCCGTGGGCTCGTGCGTCGTGCTGGGCGTCGACAGTGTGGCGGTCGTGGCGTTGCCGCCACTCGTCTACTACTACGGGCTCGGCGACTCGCGCTTCCGCCGTCGAGCCGTGATCGCGGCGGCACTGGCCGGCTACGCTGCGGTTTCGCTGCTCACGGTCACGGGCCTCGTTCCACCGCGGGGGACCGCCTTCCAGGGCAAGCCGGAGCTCCGGGACAGCCGTCTGACCCTGTTGGCGACCAGCGCGGGCGTGATCCAGATCGTCAGCCTCACGTATTTCCTGGCGCGCCGCACGCGGCGCTCGACGCTCGACGCCATGACGAAGCTCGAGCGCGCGCGGCGCGGCATCCGCCAGCGCGACGCGCTCCTGGACGAAGCTCGGCAGAATTTCGCCGAGCTTCAGCGCGGGGCACGCATGGGCCGGCACTCGGGTCGGCAGCTCGGACGCTTTCGCGTGGGCGAGGTGCTGGGCCGCGGGGCCATCGGCGAGGTGTATGCCGCTACCGAAGTCGAGAGTGGTCGCGCGGTCGCACTCAAGGCGCTCCACCCTCACCTCGAAACCGACACCAGCCACCAGCTGCGCTTCGCGAGAGAAGTGCGCATCGTGGGTGAGCTCGCGACGCCGTTCGTGCCCGAGTTCGTCGATTCGGGCGTGGACGACGAAGGCGCCCCTTACTTCGTCATGGAGCTCCTCGAAGGCGTGGACCTCGCGAACGAGCTGCGCCAACGCAAGCGGCTCGAGCTCACCGAGCTCGACGAGCTCGTCGAGCACGTGGGGGCTGCGCTCGTCGAAGCCCACGGCCGTGGCGTCGTGCATCGCGACATCAAGCCGCAGAATCTGTTCCGGGTCCGTTCGCCCGAACCCATGTGGAAGGTGCTCGACTTCGGTGTCTCCAAGTGGATCACCGACACGGGCACGTTGACCCAAGGCGCCGCCATCGGCACACCCGCCTACATGTCGCCCGAACAGATCCGGGGGCGTGAGGTCGACGCACGCGCCGACGTGTTCGCTTTCGGTGCGGTGCTCTACCGCGCGCTGACGGGCCGCCCGGCTTTCAGCGCCCCGAGCGAGCTCCTCACGCTGCTGTCGGTCAGCGCGACCCAACCGGCGCGCCCGAGCGACCACGCTCGGGTCGACGAGGATCTCGAGGCCGTCCTCGCCCTCGCCCTGGCCAAGCGCCCCGACCAGCGATTTTCCAGCGTCGAACGCCTGGTGACGGCCTGGCGCCAGGCACGAACCTCCGGCCTCGCGCCCGAGACCCGTGAGGCGGCGCGGCGACTGCTCGCCGAGGCGCCTTGGGGCGCCGACGTGGAGCTCGATGCGCCCGCCGAGCCGCGCGAAAACGCGCTATGAAGGCCCTCGGCCATGACCCAAGCGGATCTCCTGATCATCAACGCCGCGGAAGTCGTGACGTGCGCCGGCTTCTCCGACGCTCCGGCGCGCGGTCCGGATCAACAGGTCGTGCGCATCGTGCGCGACGGCGCCGTCGCAGTGAGTGAAGGGCGCATTCTCGCCGTGGGCGCCAGCGATCGACTGCGACGCGAGCATCGCGTCCCGGAAGAGGCCGTGCTCGACGCAGCGGGAGGCGTGGTCCTCCCGGGCTTCGTCGACTCGCACACCCACCTGGTGTTCGCTGGTGATCGCTCCATCGAGTGGGAACAGCGCATGCAAGGCAAGCCCTACCTCGACATCCTGCGCGAGGGCGGCGGCATCCAGAGCACGGTGAAGAAGACGCGGGCCGCGGCCATCGGCGCGCTGCACACCAATGCGCTGCGTTGGGCCACCACCTGCATGGAGCACGGCACGACGACGCTCGAGGCCAAGAGCGGCTACTGCCTCGACCACGATGGCGAGCTCAAACTGCTCGAAGTGGCGCGGGCCGTGCAGAGCGAGCTCCCGATCCGGATCGTGAGCACCTTCCTCGGCGCCCACGTCGTGCCGCCCGAGTTCAGCAAGAACCGCGCGGGCTACCTCGAGCTGCTCGAGGGCCTGATGGCCGAAATTCGCAAGCGCGAGCTGGCGGAGTTCGTCGACGTCTTCTGCGAACGAGAAGCGTTCACGCTGGCAGAGACGGAGCGCCTCCTCCGTCACGCCCTCGGTCTCGGCTTCGAATTGAAGCTCCACGCCGAGCAGTTCACGGCGAGCGGCGCTGCGGCGCTCGGGGCGGAGCTCGGAGCTCGGAGCGTGGACCACCTGGAACACGTCGACGACGCCTCCATCGCCAAGCTCGCGGCGGCTCCCCGGCCGCCGGTCGGCGTGCTCTTGCCCGGCGTCCCGTTCCACCTGGCGATGCCCGAGCACGCGCCGGCCCGGAAGCTCATCGACGCGGGGGTTCCCGTCGCCATCGCCACCGATCTGAATCCCGGCTCCTCGTTCACGGCCAGCATCCCCATGTGCATCGCCCTCGCCTGCCGCACCCTCGGCATGACGGCCAGCGAGGCAGTGGTCGCGACGACCATCAACGCCGCGCACGCCATCGGACGCGGTCACGAGATCGGCAGCATCGAGCCGGGCAAGCGGGCGGATCTCATCGTGTGCGACGTGCCCGACCACCGCTGGCTCGGCTACGCCTTTGGTATGAATCCGGTGCGCTCGGTGGTGGTGGCGGGCGAGCGCATCTACGATTGAGCGCGGCGACGCGCGGGCTCAGTGGTCGTGGTTCATCCCGGCCATGCCGCCCATGCCACCGCCGTCCGCGCCCGAGCTCCCGCCCGTGCCGGCGTCGCTCATCGCCGCAGCGCAGGACGCGAGACAAGTGGACTTCTGTGCGGCGCACTGGCTCGCGTTCCCGCTGTGCGCGAGCTCGTGGCACTCCGTCACGACCCCGGCGTCGCCGTCGTCGGCTTCGTGGCAAGCCTCGACGATTTCGGTGCAGTCGGCCGGGAGCGAGGTGGAATTCGGCGTGGTGTCGTCGTCGCTGGAGCAACCTGCAAAGAGAACCACCGAAAGAACCAAGCAGAACGTGAGGCGCATGGGACGCCTCGTAACACCAGCTTCCGCGACTTCGGCTGAGTCATATTGTCGCACTCGGCGCCGGCGACTCGGCCGGCGCGTCGCGGCGGGCGGCTTCCCGCGCGGTGGACGGCAGCGCGGACCACACCTCGCGCCAGACCTCGCGCCCCACGAGGGCCGCCGCAGCGTTCACACCCGACGCCATGGCGCCCGCGATGCCGTGGCCGGTGTAGGTACTCGCGCCGCACACGTAGAGAGAATCGATCTCGGTCTTGGGACCGGGCCGCCGCCACAGGAACTGCTCGGGCACGAGCGCGAGGCCGTACGACGTCCCGCCGGTGGAGAGGGTGTAGCGCGTGTGCGTGAGCGGCGTCGCCGTCTCTTGGAACACGACGTGCTTTTCGAGTCCGGGGAAGACGCGCTCGGCAGCGCGGAAGAGCGCGGCCGTGTACTCGGCCTTGCGCTCGCGATACGTAGCCTGATCCGAGTACGTGCCGTTCGCCACGTCGGCGGCACTGACCCCCCAGGCCTCCGGCTGGTGCGGCGCGAGGCTCATGAGTTGCAGGTTCACGATGCCGGGTGGAGCCACCTTGGGGTTTCCAGGATCCTTCAGCGACGCGATGGACACGTAGAGCAGAGGCTCCCGCGAGAAGCGACCCGCCCGCACGTCGCGGTAAGCGCCTTCGACGTCGGTGGTGCCGTAGATCCAGTAGTTCGTGTTGCGGAGGCGCGCGCCGAGGGCTTCGCGCCGGACGCCGAGATAGACCATGCCGAGGGCCGGTGCCATCTCCCACGCGCGGACCTTGCGGACGGTCTTCTTGCGCACGTGCTCGGGTCCGATGAGCTCCAGGTAGAGGCGCTTGATGTCGGCGTTGGACACCACCGCTCGCGCCGCGACGTCGCGCACGCCGATGTGCTTGTTGCGGAGCCGCACGCCGACCGCACGACCGTCGCGGAGCAGGATGCGCTCGACGCGGGTGCTGAGGAGGATCTTCCCGCCGTGCTTCTCGATGGCTTCGGCCAGGCGGTCGCTCATCACCTGTCCGCCTCCTTCGGGGTAATAGCCGCCTTCGTCCAAGTAGTGCAGCATGAGCCCCGCGTGGAGCACGAGCGCGGCGCGGCTCGGCGGCTCGGCGTAATCGCCCGACTCGGCGGCGAGCACCGTGCGCAGCATCGGATCCCGCGTGCACGTGTCGAGGAAAGCGCCGAGGGTGCCGTTTCCGAAGCGCAGGACCAGTGGAGAGCGGAACAGGGCCCTGCCGCTTCGGCGAACGCGGTCTGATCGATCTCGACCTGCTGAGCCAGATACGAGACGTAGCGGTCGATGCCGCGCGTTCGACGGGAACGCGCCGGTCAGGCGCAGCCGATAGCGCTCGAGCCCGCGCGGATCCCGAGCTCGAAGCCCGGCAGAACGACGGTGTCGGGGTCCATCGGGCGGAACTTCACCGGGGCAGCGCCTGGCAAGCGAGGACGCGCGGAAGAGCCCTCGCTCGCACTGCCCGACGTAGTGCAAGCCCACGTCGAACTCGTATCCTGGGCGCTTGAAGATGGTGGCGTTGCCACCCGCCACGTAGTGCTGATCCACGATCAGCACGCTCTTGCCGCGCTTGGCCAAGAGCGCCGCGGCGGTGAGCCCGCCCGTACCCGCGCCGATCACGATGACGTCGAACTGGTCTTGGTCGAGCTTCCGGAAGCGGTCCATGCCGGCGACCTTGCCCCGACGAGGGGCGACACCAGGCGAGGAAGCAAAGGCGCCTCTCGTTTCGCGGCCCTGCCGCTCCTGGAGCCGGTCGAGACGCCCGGATCTCGGGGAGCCTCCGCCGCCCGAGCGAGATTTGTCGCCGATGCCGGGTCGTTGATTTAGTGTCCCGCCCCGTGACGGAGTCCCCTGACCCGCTGCGCTGAGCCGCCGGCGAAAAGCGCGCCGGAGGCATTATGCTCGCGCGAAATGCGCGCGGCGCTCGGATCGGGAACGACGTCTCGTGCCGCGGCTGGCCGAGACGCACCTCGAGCGCATTGCCGAGGTGGACCGCGATCTGCGGGCGTTCACCGAAGTGTTCCACGACACGGCGATGCAGAACGCAGCGCGCGTCGACGAGGAGCGCTTGGCGGGCAAAGAGCGGGCCCGCTCCACGGGATCCCCGTCACGTTGCAGGAGGGCTTCGACTTCGAGGGGCGACCCACGACCTTCGGCACGGGCCACGCGGCGCACCGCGCGCTCCATGCAAGTGCGCTGGTGCGCGCGCTCTCCGACGGCCGGCGCAGTGGCTCTCGGTCGCACCAACTTGGGACAGCTCCTGCTCACGTTGGAGAGCGACAACCCGCTGTTCGGACGCACGCAAAAGGTTCAGCCCACGCCACAGCGCGGGCGGGCCGAGCGGAGGCGAAGCGGCCGCTGTGGCGGCCGGGCTCTCGCCGCTCGGTTTCGGCGCCGACGTGTTCGGAGCCCGGGGTGTACTGGCACTTCTGCGGCGCGGCGCAGCTCAAACCCACGCGACCCGCCTGCCGGCGCCGGCGGTGGTCTCGGAACGGTACTCCGCGCTCGGAGTGCAGAGCTCCGTCGCGCAAGGTGAGTGACATCGGGCTCGCCCTCGACGCGCTGCCCGCCCGACGCCTCTCGCTGCTCGATCCGCGCATGCCGCCCCTGGACGATCTGCCGGCGCGCAGCTTGGTGGGGCTCTCGGTTGGCGTCTTCAGCGAAGGGCCGCTCTTGGCTCCGTCGAGCGCGCTGGTCGGCGCCATCGAGCGAGCGGGCGACGCGTTGCGCCGCGCAGGCGCCAAACTGACGCCGTACACTCCACCTGGACTCGACGAGCTCTTCTTCGACTGCATGAGCCTGCTGGCGGCCGACGGCGGCGCAGCGTGGCTCGAGGCACTCGAGGGCAGTCCCGTCGCCGAAGCGCTGCGACCGCTGACACGGTTGCTCAAAGTCCCCGGCGCCCTACGCGGCGGCATGGAGCGCGTCACGCGTCTCGCCGGGGACGCCGATGGCGCGCGATTCGTGTCGTGTTTCGCCGAGAAGAGCGCACGCGAGTATCAAGAGCTCGTGGCGCGCCTCGAGGCTCGGCACGTCGAACTGTGTCGCGCGCTCGAGGCAGCGGAGATCGACGCGCTGCTGTGTCCCCCCTTCGCGACCCCGGCCGTCCCCCATGGCCAGAGCGGGGAGTTCTGGCTCGCGAGCGGCTATTCGGTGCCGTTTTCGGCCATGGGCTGGCCGTTCGCGGTCGTGCCCGTGACCCGGGTCCACGGCGCCGAGGCGCGTCGCGATCGCGCCCGCGGACGCCTCGGCCGACTGGCGCGCCGCATCGACGAAGAGAGCGCCGGCCTCCCCGTCGGGGTCGAGCTCGTCGCACCGCCTTGGCGCGATCGAACGCTGGTGGCGATGGCTCAGGCCATCGAGCACAACGTTTCCGGCGACGTCGACTTCCCGCGAACGCCGCTCTGGTGAGCTGCACTCACCACGGAAACCACTCTCCCGCAAAGCGCTGCCACTCGGTGGGTCGCCGGCGATCCCCGTCCGGCAGCACCAGCGATCCGACGAAGTCTCCGTGCTCGTAGACGCTGCCGATGCTCTTGGCAATGGCATCGAGATCGGCTTCCGTGACCACGCCGTTGGTGGTGGCCTTGTAGAACTGCACGGTGACGCGGATGGGAAAGCGCGCGTCGCGTTCGAGGCGCAACCCACTCGCCTCGCGAAACGGGCCGGACCTTTCGCCGTGGCCGATCACCGCGCGTTCCACGTCACCGGCGCCGTGGCCCAGCGTGCCCACCGAACCGAGGCCGCCGCCGCCTTGGCCGACCCCGGATAGGCCGAGGCCGCCTCCGCCGAACGCTTCCCCCAGGTCGCCGCCCCACAGATTCCCCACTGCGCCGCCGCCGAGCCCGGGCAAGACCCCGCGACTCCGGTGGACGAGCGGCACCTGCACCAAGAACATCACGTCCGCCCCGCGAGCGAGCGCGCTCCGATCGTCTTCGGTCTTCGGCCCGCCCTGGGCTTGGATGCGTGCTTCGACGTCGCTCCGCCGCTCGGCGCGCAGCGGCGCACGTTCCCCCGCTGCGTTGAAGTAGAGCTCCTGTCCGTGGCCGGCCACGGTCGAGTCTTCCGGCTGGTTTTCGATCACGCTCACGCTCGTACCCTGACGCGTGACGAGCAACGTGAGCACCGCAGGAGAACCCGGCGCCGATTGGTAGTTGAACACCACAGGGTGGAATTCGGCCGCGCCTTCGCGCGGAATCGGCAAGAACACGGCTTGGGCCGCCATCAAGAAGTGCGTGTCGCGCGCCGCGAGGAAACTGCCTGTGCCGAGCAAGGAGTTCGGCCGCGACAGGTGCGCGCGCAAGTTGCGGAGCACGTCCGACAAGAGCGCCGTACGAAGCGCTTGGCCCGCGCGCTGGTTGCCCGTGCGCACGAAGAGCTTCGCCTGTCGCACGTCGGCGGTGCGGTCCGAGAAGTTCGGGAATCGCACCACGGGCATCAGCGCCGTGCGTTCGAAGCCTCGGTCTCGAAAGCGCACGGCCAGGGTCAGGTCCGAGATGTTGGGACCGAGCGCCGAGCCCCACGCGCGCCCCGTGTCCTCCCAGGCCAAGTCGACCACGCCGAGCCCGCGCCGGCCCACTCGAGTCCGCAGGCCCGAGTCCTGCGCCATGCCCGCAACGCTGCGCACCACGGCCGGGAAGTCCGGTGGCGAGGCCTCGGGACGCGGCGTGGGTGCGGGCCCGGGCGCGGGCACGGCAACTCGAGCGATGGCAGAGGGTGCCGGCGAAAACCGCGGCGACGCAGGCGGCGGGAGGCTCCGCGGAGGCTCGCCGGGTGAGGCGCACGCGGCCGAGAAGAGCAGCGCGAGGACGGCCAACGGACGGGACATCGTGACGTTCGACAGCCCGCGACCCCGCCGGGTTCCGAGAATCGCCGCAGGCAGCGTTTGCCGAAAGCCCCCGGGTCGACGAGCATGCGGGGGAGGACGCTCGATGATCCCCAACGACCCCCGCTTGAAAATGGCCCGCTACCTCCATCGCATCGCGTTTCTCACGCGGGGGCTCGCGATCCTCTCCTTGCTGGGCGGCGTCGTCCTGCTCTTCGCCGCGCTGGACATGCGGAGCTCGTCCGACCGCGTCGGATTTTCGCTGATGTCGCTGGCCCTCATGGTCATTTCGATCTTGGTCTGGAGCACGGGTGTGTTCCACGGCGCGTTCGCGTCGGCGCTGCCGCTGCTCCATTCCATCGACGACAAGCTCGACGCATTGGGCAGCAAGTCCACTGCCGTGCCGGAGCCCGCCCCGGTCGCGCCAGCGACGCTCGCGACGGCGACCCCCGAGCTCGCCGCCTCGCCCGAACCCGAACCCGAAGCGCGTGCCGCGCGCGTGCGCGAGCCCGAGCCGGAGCCGGAACGCGTGCCGTGCCCGCACTGCGCCGGGCTCGTCCACCCCGGGGCGACGCGTTGCGTGCACTGCATGAAGAAGATCCGCCGCTGAAACTCGGCTCCGGCGCTCCCGAGCTTCGATTCTTTCGCCGAGCTCACGACGCTCAGGTAGCTTCGCCGCGTGACCTGGTTCGGCTTCGAACGCCACGCGCTGTCGCTCGTCTGGTCGACGATCTTCCCGAGCGGAACCGAGGCCGGCATCGAGCTCGGCGCTGCCGACGTCGGGCTCGACGCGTTTTTGGACGAGCTGCTCGCCCACGCCCCGGCGCGCGTGAGCTTCGGGCTGCGTGTCTCGCTCTGGCTCGTGGCGTTCCTTTGCCCGCTCTTCGTCCTCGGGCGCTTCGCGACTTTCTCGGGGCTGTCCGGCGAAGAGCGCCTCGAGCTCCTCGAGCGGCTCCAGCGGAGCGACGTCTATCTTTTGCGTGAACTGCCGACGTTCTTCAAGATGCTCGGCGCGCTCGGCTACGGAGGGCTGCCCGTCGTTCACGCCGCGCTCGGCATTCGCGTGCGAGACGACGAACCGCCGCCGTGGGCGACGAAGGGCGCACGATGACGGGCAGCATCCTGCAGTACGCGGACGTCTCCCGGCGGGTGAGCGACGCCGCGGACTACGTCATCATCGGCAGCGGGGCCGCCGGCGCGACGGCCGCGCGCGTGCTCAGCGAAGGCGGCGCCGACGTGGTCGTCATCGAAGAGGGTCCGCACGTCCCGGACCGCGAGCTCCGCAGCGACATGTGGTCGAGCTTTCGCCGTGTGTGGCGCGACCAGGGTTTCCAAGTGGCGAACGGCCGCGCCTTCACGCCGATCCTCCAAGGTCGCTGCGTGGGCGGCACCACGACCATCAACGGCGCCATCATCCATCGCATGCCCGAGAAGATCTGGGCGCGTTGGCGCGACGACTTCGGACTCGGCGCCGCGCTGCCCTACGTCGAGCTCGATCGCATCTGGGACACACTGGACGACGAGCTCGCGGTGGGGCCAGCCCCGGAAGCGACCCTCGGCAAGAACAACACGCTCTTTCGCCTCGCGAGCCAGCGGCTCGGCATCGGGTCGAACCCGATCCGGCGAAACGTTCGGGACTGCCAAGCGAGCGCGCACTGCAACCAGGGCTGCCCGACCGGACGCCGGCAGAGCATGAACGTCTCGTACGTGCCACGCGCCGTGGCTCACGGAGCCCGCGTCTACGCGACGGCCAGCGCCGAACGCCTCGAGCGCTCCCGCGGCCGCGCCTCGGGCGTGCGCGCGTGCTTCGTCGATCCGGAGACCGGCACGCGCGGGCCGGAGCTCGTCGTCCACGCGCGGCGGGCCGTGCTCTTGGCAGCCAGCGCCATCCAGTCGCCGCTGTTTCTGGCCGCGAATTCCATCGGACGCGCCTCGGGGGTGCTCGGCCGGCGCCTCCAAGCTCACCCGGGCACCGCGGTCGTGGGCGTGTTCCGCGATCCGGTGAAGATGTTCGAGGGGGCGACGCAGGGCTTCGAGAGCGTCCACTATTGGGACGAGCGCATGAAGTTCGAGACCGTCTCGATGCCGCCCGAGCTGGCGCTGGCGCGATTGCCCGGCGTCGGGCCCGAGCTCATGCGAGAGCTCGGCAGCTACGCCCACCTCGCGGTGTGGGGGGTGCAGGTTCGGGCCGAGGCCCAAGGCCGCGTGCAACGGGGCGCCTTCGGCGGCACCGCCATCGAATACGACATGACCGACGCCGACATCCGCGTGCTGAAGCTCGGCGTACGGCGCTTGACCGAGCTCCTGTTCGCCGCCGGCGCCGAACGCGCGCTCCCGGGCGTCCATGGCCTGCCGCCGAGCATCACTCACGTCGACGAGCTCGAACCCATGTTCCGCGCCCCGGATGATCCGCGCCTGTTCCACACCATCGCGGCCCACCTGTTCGGCACCGCGCTGATGGGGGGTTCGGCGTTCCACGCGGTGGTACGGCCGAACTTCGAGACCTACGACCTCGCGGGTCTCCACGTCATCGACTCCAGCGTCTTTCCCACGAACCTAGGCGTGAATCCGCAGCACACGATCTCGGCCCTCGCCTGGCTCGCCGCCGAGCGCCTGCTCGACGCTTGAGGCCTCCGCCAGCGTGCCCGCCGCCGCGCGAATCGGCCAAATCTCGCCTCGGCGTCGACGCTGGTCCGGCGCGGGCCGGAGCATGCTAAGGAGGGCGCCGTGACGTCGCCCGTCGAGCTTCTCGTCGTGAAGAGCGTGCGGGCCATCGATCCGGGCGCTGGTCTCGACGGCGAGGTGGATCTCGTGGTCGAGCGGGGCCGCATCACGCGGCTCGGCCCCGGCGCGGCACGCGAAGTCGCCTCGAGCGAGCGCGCCCGCGTGATCGACGGCTCGGGTCGTTGGCTCCTGCCCGCGTTCGTGGATCTGCACGCGCACCTGCGCGAGCCCGGCCAGGAATACAAAGAAGACATCGCGACGGGTCTCGCTGCCGCCGCTGCCGGTGGCTACGCCCACGTATGTGTGATGCCCAATACCAAGCCGGTGAACGACACGCGAGCCGTGACCGAGATGATGCTGCGGCGCGCAGCCGAGGTGGGTGGCCCGTCACTCCACCCCATCGGTGCCATCACCGTCGGCCAGAAGGGCAAGGAGCTCACCGAGATGGCGGAGCTCAAAGATGCCGGCGCCGTGGCGGTGAGCGACGACGGCGTGTGCGTGATGTCGAGCGCCGTGATGCGCCGCGCGCTGGAATACGCCAAGACCTTCGATCTGCCGGTCATCCAGCACGCCGAAGATCACGAGCTCACGGCCGGCGCCGACATGCACGAGGGCGCCGTCAGCGCGCGGCTCGGCCTCCGGGGTTGGCCCCGCGTCGCCGAAGACGTGATCGTCGCGCGCGACGTCTTGCTCGCCGAATACGTGGGCGCGCGCTACCACCTCGCCCACGCCTCCACCCGCGGCAGCGTGCACATCGTGCGCGAAGCCAAGCAGCGTGGCGTGGCGGTCACGGCCGAGGTCACTCCGCACCACCTCTTGCTCACCGACGCCGCCGTCATCGGCTACGACACGGCGTGCAAGGTGAACCCGCCGTTGCGCGAGGCCGCGGACGTCGAAGCGCTTCGCGCTGCGCTCGCGGACGGCACGCTGGACGCCATCGCGACCGATCACGCGCCGCACACCAGCTTGGAGAAGGACTGTGAGTTTTCGCTGGCGAAGCCCGGCATGCTGGGCCTCGAGCTCTGCTTCGGCCTGTTGCTCGAGCTCGTGGGCAAGAACGGTCTCACCCTCGCACGCCTCCTCGACGCCTTGTCGTCGGCGCCCGCGCGCATCGCCGGGATCGCCCCGCCGCGGCTCCGCGAAGATACGCCGGCGGAGCTCGTGTTGGTGGATCCCGAGCGCGTGTGGAAAGCCGATGCCCTACGCTCGAAGAGCCGGAACACGCCGTTCCTCGGCAAAGAGCTGCGGGGAAAGGTGCTCTTGACCCTCGCGCGAGGCAGCGTCGCGTTCGATGGAGTCGGGTCATGAGGGGGCGCCGCAAGGCTCACCTCGCACTGGCCGACGGCACGCTGTTCGAAGGTTTCGCCTACGGCGCCGACGGCAGCACGACGGGCGAAGTCGTGTTCACGACCGGCATGACTGGCTACCAAGAGGTCCTCACCGATCCGAGCTACACCGGCCAAATCGTCAGCATGACGGCGCCGCAGATCGGCAACACTGGCATCAACTCGGAGGACGACGAGGCCGTCGGCGGGCGCCCGCAGGTCTCGGGCTTCGTGGTGCGTGACCCGAGCCTGACGCGCTCCAACTGGCGCTCGAGCGAGAGCCTCGACGAGTACCTCGCCCGTCACGGCATCGTCGCCATCGGGGGTGTCGACACGCGGCGCCTGACGCGGCTGATCCGAGACCGCGGTGCGCAAAACGGCTGCATCGGCAGCTTGGATGCCGCCGAACTGGTGGACCGCGCGCGTGCGGCCCCGAGCATGGAGGGGCTCGACCTCGCGAGCCGAGTCACGCCCGACGCGCCCTACGCGTTCGCCGAAGGCCGCGCGCCCGCTTGGAGCACGTCGCTCGGCGTCGCGCCCGGGTCCGCGCGCCCTCACGTCGTCGCCATGGACTTCGGCGCGAAGCGCAACATCTTCCGCTGTCTGGTCGACTCGGGGGTCTCGGTCACCGCCGTTCCGGCACACGCCACGGCTCGAGACATTCTCGCGCTCCAACCCGACGGCATCTTCCTCTCGAGTGGACCCGGTGATCCCGCCGCCGTCACCTACGCCATCGGTACCATCCGGGAGCTCCTGGGTAAGAAACCCATTTTCGGCATCTGCCTGGGCCATCAGCTGCTCGCCCTCGCCCTCGGCGGGCGCACGTACAAGCTCAAGTTCGGGCACCGTGGTCTGAATCAACCCGTGAAAGATCTCACGACGGGCCGTGTCGAGATCACCACGCAAAATCACGGTTTCGTCGTCGACGTGGAGTCGCTGGCGGGTCGAGCCCGTTCCACGCACGTGCACCTGAACGACGGAACCAGTGAAGGCCTCGAGGCGCCAGACGCTCGCGCCTTCAGCGTGCAGTACCACCCCGAGGCCGCGGCCGGCCCCCACGACGCGCTCTATCTGTTCTCGCGCTTTCGTCAGCTGCTCGGTTGACCCGAGCTTCGCTCGTCACGCATGCGCGTCGCGGGTTAGCCAGCGGCCGAGCAGCGCCGAGATCACCCAGCCGCCGAGCCCGCCGCCCAGCCCCGCCACGAACAGCGATCCGACCAGCGCGCCCAAGGGATCCGAACGCAGAAATGGTGCGGAAGGTAGAGCGCCAGCACCGCGGCGATGGCGATCCAAGCCACGAAGTGGTTCTTCTCCCCTCCCCGCACCGCCAGCGCGCCCACCACCAGCGCGCCGGCGATGGCGGCGCCGAGCACCCACGCGAGGAGTCGCTCACCGGGCAGGGTGCCGCGCAGATTGAGCTCGAGGGAGCGTGGTCCAGAGCCCGACAGCGCCGTGAGGTGAGCGTGGATCGGCCCCGACCCGGGCAGCGAGACAGTCTGCAGATCGTCGTCCACGGTGTGGGAGCTGGTCTGCGTGGGAGCGCGCCGCCGCGAGACGCGCACCGAGCTGCTCTTCTCGAAGCGCCCTTCGATCTCGCGGTGGACGCCGCCTCGCTCGAGATCGATCACGAAGCGCTCGTCGGCCGACCCCTTGTAGTTTTCGAACGAGCCACGGGTCTCCACCTCGAAGTCCGTGCGAGCCCCCGGATCGGGCAGGGTCTGGTCCCGGTTCGCCTCACTCAAGCTGACCCGTGCGAGCGGCTCCGGCGGAAACACCAGCCGACCGAGCTCCGCCTCGGACACCAGCAGCACGACGAGCGCCACGGCCGCGGCCGCGATGCGGGGCCCGCGCTCGGCGTGCCGGAGGGGTAGAAACCCGAACGCCACGGCCGCCAGCGGCACGAGCAGCGTGAGGAGCTCGGCTTCGAGGGCCTGGGTCCCTTCGTAGCGCGCGCCCGCCACCAAGATCACGACGACCGCCGCGAGCACCGGCAGGCGCAAGCGTTCGTAGCTCGACTGCATGCCGCGCTCATCGCGCGGCGACGCCTCCGCTGCAAGATGCGAAGCGACCAGGCGTTGGGCGGCGGCCGAGGCCGTCCGCGGCGGCAAGCCGCTGGCCAAGACGGGAGTGAGGAGCTATGAGGCCGTTCCGCTCTTCCCCATGGCAAAGAAGACCATCCATTTCGTGTCCCTCGGTTGTCCCAAGAACCGCGTGGACAGCGAGGTGATGCTCGGCGTGGCCGAACGCGCGGGCTATCGCCACGTGGACGATCCCGCCCGCGCCCGGGTCATCGTGGTGAACACCTGCGGCTTCATCGACGCCGCCAAGAAGGAGAGCATCGACACCATCCTCAGCCTGGGGCGCCACAAAGAGTCGGGCGCCTGCCAGAAGCTCGTGGTCGCGGGTTGCCTCAGCCAACGCCACCCCGCCGAGCTCGCCGCCGAGCTCCCGGAGGTCGACCACCTCCTCGGGTCGAGCGACATGCTGAAGCTCGAGCGCGTTCTCACCGAACGCAAGGTCGAGCGGGTTCTCGTGGGCAACCCAGCCGCCTGGGTGGTGCACGCCCAGGATCCCCGCACGCTCTCGACTCGAGGCGCGAGCGCCTACGTGAAGATCGCCGAAGGCTGCAACCGCAAGTGCTCGTTCTGCGTGATCCCGGAGCTCCGGGGGAAGCAGCGTTCGCGCTCCGCCCGTGACGTGATCGAGGAGGTGAAGCGTCTGGCAGACGCCGGCGTGCTCGAAGTGAACCTGGTGTCGCAAGACACGGTCTCGTGGGGGCGCGACAAGGACTCGGGGCCGAGCTTGGCCGAGCTGGTGGAACGCGTAGCGAACGTCCCGGGCCTGCGCTGGGTGCGGCTGTTCTACCTCTACCCCGAGAAGCTCGATCGGCACTTGCTCGAGCTCCTGGCGAAGCACGAACGCGTCGTGCCGTACATCGACATGCCGCTGCAACACGCCGCCGACGCCATGCTGCGCCGGATGCGCCGCGGGCACGGCGGCGCGCGCCTGCGCGAGCTCGTGCTCCGGCTACGAGAGACGATCCCGAACCTCACGTTCCGCACCGCCTTCATCGTGGGGCACCCGGGCGAGACCGATGCGGAATTCGAAGAGTTGGTCGAGTTCGTCCGTTTCGCGCGCTTCGACCGCATGGGTGTGTTCCGCTACTCGGACGAAGAGAGCGCCGCGAGCCACGCGCTGGATGGCAAGGTGCCGCGCCAGGTCGCGAGCCGCCGCGCGCGGCACCTGATGAGCGTGCAGCGCAAGATCAGCCGAGAAAAGAACCGCGCGCTCGTCGGGCGCGAGCTCGACGTCCTGGTGGAGGGCCCGAGCGAGGAGAGCGAGCTCGTGTTCGTGGGTCGCCACGCGGGCCAGGCTCCGGAGATCGACGGACAGGTTTTCCTCTCGGGCGCCGAGGTGGCGCCTGGCCAGATGCGCCGAGTGCGCGTGGCTCGCGCCACCGACTACGATCTGCTCGGCGAGGTGGTGGACGACCTCGAGCCCGAAGGCCGGGAGCCGGCATCCGTGCCGGTGGTCCACCGAGCGAGCGACGGGCGCCGCGTCTCGCTCCGCACCCTGCCGGCGTGAAGCGCGGCTGCGGCGATCCGTGTTAGAATCGAGCCCAACGGCAGGAGGACCGATGGGCGCTCAGCTTCGGAGAACGACTCTCGCATTGCTCGGCGGCCTTTCCCTCGCCGCCTGCTCGGGCACGAGCGCGGACGAAGGCGGTACGGCAGGACCGGACCTCGGGGGCTCGGGCGGCAACGGCGCCGGCGGCGCAGGCGGCAGCGGTCTGTCGGGCGGCACGGGCGGCGGCATCGTGCTCGATGGGGGCGGTGCGACGGGGGACGGCGGCGGAGGCAAGAGCGGCTGCGAAAAGATCGACTTCCTCTTCATCGTCGACAACTCCGTGTCCATGGAGAACGAGCAGACGCAGCTCGTCGCGGCCTTCCCTGGCTTCATCTCCGCCATCGAGAACACGGTGAACGCAGGCGGCAACTACCACGTCATGGTCACCGACACCGACGAGTGGGGCCGCTGCAACACCAAGAACCCGTGGACCGGCATCGACCCCACGAGCACCACCTGCAACTCGTACATCAAGAACACGGTGTTCCAGGAGTGCGACCGCACTCTCGGCGCCGGCGTCGTGAATCCGGCAGGGGCGTTCGCCAGCAACAAAGTGTGTCCGTTCCCCGCGGGCCGACGTTTTCTCCAGCAGGGTGACGCCAACGTCTCCGACGCGTTTGCCTGCGCAGCGCAGGTCGGAACGGCCGGGCATTCGTCGGAGCGACCCATGGATGCGCTCTTGGCGGCCTTGGCTCCCGGGATCAACGCCACGGGCGGCTGCAACGCTGGGTTCTTGCGCGACGACGCGCTGCTCGTCGTCACCTTCATCAGCGACGACCCGAACTACGAGGACAAGGGCACGCCCGACTCCTGGTACTCCGCCGTCGTCGCCGCGAAGAAGGGCGACCCCAAGGCCATCAGCATGGTGGGCTTCACTCCGGTCGGCTGCGCCGGCGGCGGGACCACCAAGGGCGCGCACTGGTCCGAGTTCATCCAGAAGTTCCCGTTCCACCTCGAGGCTCAGGTCTGCGCGACGGACTACGTCAGCACGTTCACCCAAGCGGTGAAGCTCGTCGACGACAGCTGCGACCAGTACGTGCCGCCCATCAACTGACGCGCGCCCGACCGCAGCGCTGCGAGGGCGTCACTTCACCTGGAACAGGATGCTCGGGCTCGCCGTCGTCCCGACCTGGTACCAGAGCTCGATCTCGTCGTTTTCCTGCGCCGGGATCTCGAAGCGGTAGTGGCCGGTCTCGTGGGTGAATTGGCCGCGGATGTCACCCGTCCGCATGTTCGCCGCGAACACGGACGCTTCGGCCTCGACCCAGCCGTCGAGGGTCACCATGCCGTTCTGGTCGGGGCCCTCCACCGTGGGCTTGCTCGGGGGCGGCAAGGGCAGCGTGGGCGACAGGCAACCGGCGAGCAGAAGCCCGGACAGGAGCAGCCAGCGGCGCCGCGACACGCGCACCATCGCCAACAGAGTAGCACGCCGCGTGCCAGCGCGGGATGCCACGATTTCCAGGGAGACCTCTCGTGAACCGTCAACTCCGTTGACGCCCAGGCCAACCCGCGTGGCCGCCGTCTCGAGCGTGGCTGCCGGTCCGGGAAGATGGTAACCCGAGAGCCGCGTTTTTTCGGCAGATGAAGGCGGAAGAGCAAGCTCTCTCGACCGCGGCGCCCGAGCGGCCGTGGCCCTGGCTCGCGCGCCTCGTCCCCGAGCACGCCGGGCGCATCGCGCGCGCGGCTCGACTCGGGCGGCCGCTGCCCTTCTTGCTCGCGCTCGGATACCTGGCGAGCCCGAGCGCCGAGTCGCGCGACACCCGGCACGCGACGGACCGCAAGCAGGCGCTGGTGTCGGCGCTCGCGTCGAAGGACATGCACGCCGAGGCCGGCGAGATCTTCTTTCTCGACCCGCCTCCGAGCCGCTTCGGCGTGAGCTCCACCAAGATCCGTGCGCTGGTGCGCGCGCGTCAGAAGACCGAGCCCGCTGACATTTGGCTCACGGTGTCGCGCTTCTCGCCCAACGACCACCTGCTCGAGCTCGTCGGCCTCTACAACCTGAGCGATACGTCGGCCGTCGAGGAGCGCGCGCTCACGGTCGACGGTACGCGCGCAGCGTGGGTCATCGACACCGACGGCAAGGCCTTCACGCTCAAGCTCGCGGATCTGTCGGCCGAGTCCGTGCCCACGGGCTGGCCCATCGTGGCGCGCCTCCAGAATCGCATCACGAACCTGCAGGAAACGGGACAACAGAGCGGCGTCGGCATCCGCACGTTTCGCCTCGATCCACCCGCCGAACGCTTGGAGCTCGGCTTCGAGTCCGGCGCGCTCGGCGTGCAGGCAGACGATCGCGCGATTCGCATCCCGACCGCCGGGGGCGCCATCGACGGCGCGCGCTTCCTCGAGGAACAGACGCCCGAAAAGGGCCGGCCCGGAAACCTCGTCACCTGGGCCGTCGACCGCGTGCGCGCCCTACCCTGGTTCGGCAGCGATCGCATGCAGCTCGTGAAGGCCGTGGCGTTCGAGATCCTGGACTGGGTCGAGCGCGGCGTCGGCAGCGTGACGGGCGACACCGGCGCCGAACGCGTGAAGCAGGAGCTCGCGGGCCTCGGCGACGCTCCGCTCGCGCCCGAGCTCCCCGACCCGGAGACCGGTTGGCCTCCGGCGCCCATGAAGCCGATGCTCTCGCCTCCGCTCGAAGGGGAGGGCAAGTGGCGGCCGCTCGAAAAGGACCCGTTCATCCAGGTGAACCCCGGCGTGCCCGCGCCGTTCGTGCAGTCGTTCGTGCGCACCGATCCGAAACGCGCATACACGCAGACCTGGGTCTTGGTCTGGGATCCGCGTCAGGTCGCGCTCCACACCATGAGCGGCACCATCGAACCGAAGAGCGCCACGGGCGAGACCGGCCCCGGTCTCGTGCCCAGGAAGCCCGAGGTGATGGGACGCTTGGTCGCGGGTTTCAACGGCGGCTTCCAAGCCACCCACGGCGAGTTCGGCATGATGGCCGACGGCGTCGTCTACCTGCCGCCGAAACCCTACGCCGCGACCGTGGCGGAGCTCGCCGACGGCTCGACGGGCTTCGGCACTTGGCCGGCGGACGACAAGGTCCCCGAGAACATCGTTTCGTTCCGCCAGAACATGACGCCGCTCGTGATGGACGAGAGCGTGAACCCCTACAAGCGCAACTGGTGGGGCGGCGTGCCGCCGGGTTGGACCGACGAGAGCCGCACGACCCGCAGCGGCGTGTGTCAGACCAAGGAGGGCTTCGTCGCCTACCTCTACGGAGCCAGCATCGACGCGGACCACTTGGCCGAAGCCATGCGCCGAGCGCGCTGCGTATACGGCATCCACCTCGACATGAATCCGGGGCACACAGGGCTCGAGTTCTATCGCGCGGCGCCGGCGGGCAAGCTCCCCGAGCTCGGGCGGAAGCTCGATGCGCAATGGGAAGCCGAGGGCGCGGTCAGCGGCATGGAAGGCTGGCGCTTCCTCGGCCGCCGCATGCTTCGCTACATGGGCCTCATGAACTTCCCGCGCTACGTGCAGCGCGAGAGCCGCGACTTCTTCTACCTCACACTGCGCCACGTCTTGCCGGGCGAAAACCTGGCGTCCGCGCTCACGCCCGCCGAGAGCGGCGAAGGCGAGTGGAAGACCAAGGGGCTGCCGCAACACGGATTTCCCTACGCCATCGCCACGAGCTGGGTGCGCCCCGATGCGAGCCGCCCCGACGACAAGCTCACGGTCCTCGAGCTCGATCCGAACATGGTCGAGCTCGCGAAGGGCAAAGCGAGCGAGGCGTCGATCGTGCTCACGCTGCCGCCTGCCGGCGAAGGTGCGCTGAGCCTGTGGCTCGGTCCCGACGGCGCCCGCGTGGCGAAGGAGGCACCGGCGGCCAAGTGGACTGCCCTCGTGCGGGGTGCGGCGAGCCCCGCCGCCGACTCCGTGGCGGGCCTCGGCATCGACTCCGCCGGCATGGTGATCTACGCGGAGGCCAGCGCACGCGGGGCCAACGGCGGCGCCCTGATCGAGAAGCTGTTCGAAGCCCTCGGGCTGAAGCAGCGGCTCTACTTATCGAAGCCGCTCGCGCTCGCGCTCGGCGGAGACCGCGATCTCGGCGGCCGCGCGCTGCCAGCGCGCGCCGACGCGCTGGTATTGTCACGCAGGCCAGCGCCGGGGGTGACACGGATTTTCCCGGACACCCCCATCGTGCCGGTCAGCACCTGGTACCCGCTCCAAGCCAAGCGCGTACGCTACTTCCCGAAGCCCAAGAAGGCGGAGCCGGAGGCCGGCGGCGGAACCCCCAGCGAGTGACTGCGCCCGTTCGGCGCACGAAGCTCTCAAATTTCGGTCGGATCCGTGCCAGACTCGTGGGCCGGGAGACCCGTTGCCCCCGCCGCAGCTCTTCGGTTCATTCGAGCTCATCCATCGCATCAGCGTCGGCGGGATGGCGGAGGTCTTCCTTGCGCGCGATCAGCGGACGCGCGCGGTGGTCGCGCTCAAGCGCATCTTACCGAACGTCTCGGAGGACGAGGAGTTCATCCAGCTCTTCTACGACGAAGCACGCATCGTCACGGAGCTCGACCATCCCAACATCGCGCGGATCGTGGGCGCGGGTCAGGTCGACGCCACTCACTACATCGCGTTCGAATACGTGAATGGACAGCCGCTCCGCACGCTGCTCGACCGCGCAGCCGCGAGTCGCAGCGCGCTCCCGACCGAGCTCGCGATCCACATCATCACCGAGGTGTGCAGCGGCCTCGCCTACGCTCACGATCGACAAGACGCCCAACGCCGCCCGCTCAACATCGTTCACCGCGACGTGAGTCCGCAGAACATCCTCGTTTCCTACGACGGCCGAGTGAAGCTCATCGACTTCGGCATCGCCAAGGCGGCGGGCAAGATCACGCGCACCCAGGCCGGGATGATCAAGGGCAAGGTCGGCTACATGTCGCCCGAGCAGATCGCCGGCACCGACGTCGATCGGCGAGCGGACATCTTCGCCTTGGGGATCTGCCTGTGGGAGGCGCTCACCGGCAAGCGCCTCTACGATGGGCCCAACGAACTGGCGGTGATGAACAAAATCCGCTCGGAATCGGTGGTTCCCCCGTCTACGGAGAACCCCCGACTGCCCCGCGCCCTCGACCCAATCGTCCTGAAGGCGCTCGCCAAGGACCCAAAGCAGCGGTACGCTACCGCGTCGGAATTAGAAGAAGATTTGCGCTCCGTCGCCCGTGGCCTGCCGGCCTTGGGGGATCCTGGGCGGCTGGCACAGCTGATGCGCCAGATGTTTCCTTCGGAGGCCGCGCGCGCCGCCTCCGGTCCGCAGGAGATGATCGGGATGAGTGACAAAGGCGGATCTGATTTGGATGTGTTCGACGGCCTGGCGAAAAAGTCAGGTCGCCCGGGACCGCCATCGCAAGCGCCGGGTCCGCGGCCATTGCCCGCACCCACGCCGCCTCCCGGATCGAAGAAGACCCTGCTCGGGCTCCCCGCACCGACGCCGCCTCCGCCGCAGTCGGGCAAGAACCTGCCACCACCGCCGAGTCTGCGATCCGGCCCGCCGGCACTTCCACCGCCGAGCCGCGCCGCCGGTGCGCTGCCTCCTCCCGCCACGCCTCCACCGCTCTCGAAGCCTCCGGCCCCCGGGCCTCTGCCGCCCAAGCCGCCGCCCGCTGCCGCGGCGCCGGTGGACATGGATTGGGACGACGAGGACGAGAAGACTGCTGTCTTCGACAAAGAACCCGACGCGCCTGCGCAATCGCTGATGAAGAGCGGCCCGCCAGCGCCCGCCGCCGGTGGTCCGTCCGCGCGAGTCGGCGCCGCCGCTGCTCTCATGGGCAGCTCGGGGGGAGTAGCGCAACCGAGCTTCCCGAGCGCTGGGCCTCCGCCGCCCAGCATGGGAATGCCCCCGAGCATTCCCAGCGCGGCGATGCAGAGCGCGATGCCACCCATCCCGAGCGCGATGCCGCCCATTCCGGCGTCGATGCCCATGCCGAGCGCGCCGCCCGCCATCGCGCCTGCCCAGGTTCCGCCCGTGGTTCCGGGGCCCTACCCCGCTGCGCAGCCCTCGGGCGGCGCGGGGCGGATGATTCTGCTCGCCGCAGCGGCGCTCCTCACCGTGGGCCTGATCGCGGCCATGGTGGTGTTCTTCCTGCCGCGGAAGGGCACGCTGGTCGTGACAGTCGCAGGTCCTGGCAACAAGACCGTGGACGCCGTTCAGGTGTTCGTCGACGGCAACAAGCGTTGCGACACGTCTCCTTGCCGCGTGACCGAGCTGTCGACGGGCACGCACATGGTGAAGGTGACCGCTGCCGGCTACCAAGCGACCGCCGAGCAAGGCGTGAAGGTCGCCAACGGCGAAGACGCCGTGCTCAACGTGACCCTCTCGCGCGCAAGCGAGGGCACCGGCGTCAAGGTGAGCGCCGACACCATCGGTTCGGTGAAGCTCTTCGTGGACGGCAAGGAGATCGGGCCCTTGCCCCAAGAGCTCCGCGACATGACGCCCGGCGAGCACGTGATCAAGATCGCCGGCGAACGCTACGAGGCTTGGGAAAAACGCATCAACGTCGACGACGGACAGGTGCAGAGCATCGAGCCCAAGCTCAAGGTGGTGAAAGGCCTCGCGACCATCAAGGGAGGCAACGGCGCCGACGGTGCCAAGGTGCTGCTCGTGAGCGGCAGCGAACGGCGACCGATCCCGAAGCTCCCGATCAAGATCGACATCACCACCGACAAGCCCTGGAGCATCATCGCGACCAAGACGGGCTTCGAGGACTTCAAGAAAGACATCACCTTCCAAGACGGCAAGGCGGAAGAGACCTTCACCATCGACATGTGGGAGAAGGGCAAGCAACCGAAGCCCGAGGCTCCGACCGCGGCAGTGGGCACGACGCCCACCGGAGGCGGCGAAAAGCCCGAGGTCGCCAAGCCCCCGGTGGGTGGTGGCGAGAAGCCGGTGGCGGCCGCCGGCAACGGCACGCTGAACATCAACAGCATCCCCGTCTCCAACGTGATCCTCGACGGCAGGCCCATGGGGTCGACGCCCAAGGTGGGCCTCAGCGTTCCCGCGGGGAACCACACGGTGGTGTTCGTCCACGCGGAACATGGTCGAAAGACGCGCGTGGTGAACGTACCGGCGGGTGGTTCGGCGACGGCTGCGGTTCGCTTCCCCTGACTTCGGCCGCACCGCGCCGACGCGCGGCCACCATCACGGGCTGACCAAGCGTTTCGTGCGGAGCGCCTCGAGCAAGACTCGCTCCGCGACGCCGGGCGCGACCGAGACGGGCCGATCATCGAGGTCGGTCACGGCCCGAATGGGCAGGCTCCCGGCGTTGTCGAAGTGGACTTTCAGCTCGGGTCCAAGGGCGACGAAGCGCGTCGAGCGGAACCTGCCCGTGACCCCCATGCCCGCCAGCAGCGTTTCCGACGTGGGACGCACCCTCAGGCTTTCGCCGCTCATGAATGCCCGGTCGACGCCCGAGAGCTGCATTTGGTCGAACCAAGTCGGGAACACGTCGGCGTGGGACGCGGGACGTTCGGCGAGCTTCGACCCGCAGAACACCGAGGCGACGCGGATCTGCTGTTCGTCGAGGCTCGTGCCGTGCCCCACGGTTTCGTGCTCCCAGAACGACTCGCCGTGGTCGCCCACCACGACGAACAGCGTGTTCCCTAGCTTGCCGGCCCGGTCGAGCCCGGTGACGATGGCCGCGATCTGGGTATCCACCCACCCCACCGCGTTCAAGTAGCGGTTCTTCACCTGACCGATGCGCTCCCGCGCGCGCCGGCCGAGCTCGATGCCGTCGCTCACGCCGAGGTCGAGGGTCCCCGCAGGCGTGTGTCGCTCGAACTCCTTCGGGTATCCGTAGTCGTAGTGCGTGGAATCGAGCACGACGTAATCGAACCGCGGCCCCGGGTGCTCGGCGAGCGAGGCGAGATAGTGGGAGACGACCGCGCGGTCCATCTGGTCCGCCGGCCCATCTGCGGGAACGAACGCGTCGTCCACGAGCCCGCCGAACACCACCTCGAAGATGTCGTCGTAGGTCTTCAGGTTGTTGGCGAAGTGCGTACCGATGCGATAACCGAGCTTCTTCAGCACGACGAGCGGGAGCGCAGGTCGGGGCTCGTCGCGAGAGAGCGGATATTGCCAGGCAAAGAGCCCGGTGGTGAGCCCGAAGACCCCCGTGCCGGTGTTGTTCCCGGTGGAATAGTGGCGCGGCGGCCGTGAGCAACCGAGTGCGATGCGCGTGAGCTCGGGCATGAGCTCGGGCGTGAACACGTCCGCGCGCAGAGATTCGACGTGCACGATCAACAGATTCGGACGCTCTCGAACCATCGGCGTGCTCTTCTCGACGGCGAGACGCGCGGCGCGCAAGTCGGCATGAACGAGCTGGTCGACCGCGGTGCCGAACGCTTGCTCACCCAGCCGTTCCGGCAATCGGTCGAGGTTCGTCGCCCAGGGCAGCGTGCGTGCGAGGCGGGCGGCTTCGACGTGCTGCTCGTCCCACAAGCGTTCGTGCAAGAGACCGGTGACGAGGCCGAGCACGACGAGTCCTCCGGCCAGGCCTCGCAAGCGCGCTTCGAAGCGCGCACCGTAGCGCGACACCTGAGCGTGCAGCAGCACGAACGCGGCGCCGACGACCAGGAGTGCCGACACGAGCGCCAGCGCGTCCGAGGCCCCCAAGCGTAGCGACTTCGATCGGAGCGCCTCCCAGCCGAGCTCGACCGCGACCCAATCGAGGTGGCGGCGGAACAGGCGAAAGTAGGTGAGATCCGCCAGCGTGAAGCCGAGTACGGCGGTCGCCCCGAACGCGCTGCGCAGGCGCACGCTGAGCGGCGAGTCGGCTCCGAGGTGTGCCAAGGAGAGCGCGATGACGAACGCTGCAGAAGCCAGAGCGTAGGTGACCATCACGAGCGCCACCCGCGGAGCGCCGCTCGACGTGCCGCTCTCGCGCCATTCCGCCACGGCGCCGAGGCCTCCTGCGATGCACGCCACGGCCAGCGTCGCGAGCGTGGTCGGGGGACGCCGGAGGGAGCTCTCGAGCAGCCGTCGGAGCATACCCCTGGCACGCTAAATCAACGTGCTCCCGCCGGCGACAGGCAATGCCAGCTTCGAAGGCTCTACGTCCGATGCGCCGCCGAGCGCGCGAGCCGCGAACGGCAGAGCTGCGTGGTAGCCTCGGGGCTTCGCCCGAACCCGCCCCTCGAACCATCGTGCCCACGCCCCGCTCGCGCCGCCTGCTCGCGCTCGTCGCGCCCCTGCTCTTGTTCTTGGTGTCCGGCGCGACGGCCCTGGTGGGGCAGCTCTGCTTCTCGCGCTACCTCGCCTACGTGGTCGGCGCCACGGCCTACGCGGTGAGCACGGTGCTCGCGGCGTTCATGGCGGGGCTCGCCCTCGGCGCGCACTTGGCCGGGCGCTACGCCTGGAAGCTCCAGCGCCCACTGCTCGCCTACGGCTGCCTCGAGCTCGTGGTGGCCGTGAGCCTCGCGGCGGCGCCCTACGCCTTCGAAGCCATCACGCCGCTCTACGTGCGCCTCGTGCGCGCCCATCCGGACTCGCTCGTCCTGGTGACGGCGGTGCGTTGGGCGCTGGCGGTGAGCGTGGTGCTGGTGCCGACGACGGCCATGGGTGCCACACTTCCGCTCCTCTCCCGCGTCCTCGGAGCGCACACGGCGCTGGAGGAGAGCGAGCGCCGCCGGCGCGAGCGGTGGCTCGGAGCGCTCTACGCCACCAACACCTTCGGCGGTGCGCTGGGTGCCCTCGGCGCTGCCTACCTCGCATTGCCCGAGATCGGCCTGCGGTCGACGCTGGGGCTCGCGGCCGCCGGCGGAGCCAGCGTGGGGCTCTTGGCCCTCGCCGTGGGCTCGCTGGTCGACAAGAGCGAAGTGACCCCACCCGAGGAACTCGGCGAAGCACCGCGCGCGACCTCGCTCGCCCTCTTGAGCTTGTTTTCGGGGGCCGTGGTGCTCGGTGCCGAGGTCGTGTTCACTCATCTGCTGGCGCTCATCATCGGCAACAGCGCCTACGCGTTCGGCCTGATCCTCGCCACCTTCCTCGCTTGCCTGGGTTTCGGCGCGAGCCTCGCGCCGCTCGTGCATCGGCGCTTCGCCGAGCTCGCTCCGGCCTTGACCCTCGCCTGCGCCGGCCTCGCGCTGGCGGGCACGCTGCCGTTTTGGGACGACCTTCCGCTCTATTTTTCCGAACGCGCCCTCGACTACAAATCGTTCGAAGCCCGCGAGGTCGTGCGCGGAGTGGTCGCCTTCGCCATTCTGGTCGTGCCGACCACGGCCATGGGACTCACCTTCCCGCTCGTGCTCCAGCGCATCGCCGGCCTCGGCACGCTTAGCCGCCTCGCCGGTCGCATGACCGCGGTGAACACCATCGGAGCCGTGGCGGGCTCCCTCCTGTTCGGCTTCCTCGTCCTGCCGAAGCAGGGCTCCGAGCGCAGCGTCGTGACCCTGGCCGTGCTCCTCGCGGGTGCCGGAGCGGTGGCCGCGCTCGTGGAGAAGGCGGCGACGAAGCCGCGCGCGCGCCTCGCGGCTCTGGTGGTCGCCGCCTCGACCTTGCCCGTCGTCGCGCTGGCTCCGCGCTGGAATCTGACGAACCTCACCGCCGGCACCAACGTCTACTTCTCCGGCATCCGACCGGTCGAAGAAGTCGTGATGCTCACGGAAGACGTGCACGGCGGAGTCACCACCGTCACCAAGACCGGCCCGGTGTACACGCTGAACACCAACGGCAAGTTCCAGGGCAACAACAGCTTCGAGATGGCAGCGCAGCGCTACTTCACGCTCTACCCGGTGATGTTCGCGCCTCGCTTCGATCACGCCATGATCATCGGCATGGGGACCGCCACTTCGCTCGGCACACTCGCGGGCTTCCCGTTCCAGCGTCTGACGGCAGTAGAGATCTCTCCGGCCATCGTCGTGGCAGCCAAGCGCTATTTCACCGAGGTGAACTTCGGCGTCCTCGACGATCCACGGCTGCGCGTCGTGCTCGACGACGGGCGCCACCACCTCTTGGTCACCACCGAGCGCTACGATCTGATCGGCATGGAGCTCTCGAGCATCTGGTTCGCTGGCGCCTCCGCGCTCTACTCGAGGGAGTTCTACCGGCTGGTACGCGAACACCTGACCCCGGGCGGCGTCTATCAGCAATGGATCCAGCTGCATCACATGAGTCGCGCCGACGCGGCCACGATCCTGGCGACGCTGAAGTCCGAGTTTCCGCACGTCGCGCTGTTCTACGGAGGCGGTCAGGGCGTGCTCGTGGCGTCGCTCGAACCCCTTCGGGCCTCGGCTGGGCGCTACGCGGAGCTGTCGCGGTCGCCGGCCGCCGTGCGAGTCTTGCCCCCGGGGCGCTCGCCGCGGGAGATCCTCGACGACTGCCTCGTGGTCGGCGCTGGCGTCGACACCTTCATCGACGAGATGCTCGAGATCTCCAAGCGACCGCGCTCCCGGCTGGTCAGCACCGACGACAACGTGCTGCTCGAGTTCTCGACTCCGCGCAGCAATGTCCTGCCGTGGAACTCCAAAGACACGCTGCTCGCGGACCTGCGCCGGCACCGCCGACCGGCGGAGGTCGAAGCGCTGCTCGTGCCATGAGCCGCGAGCTGAGCAAG
The DNA here is from genome assembly GCA_046351435.1 of Polyangiaceae bacterium. GTDB lineage: Bacteria > Myxococcota_A > Polyangia > Polyangiales > Polyangiaceae > JADJKB01. Next base: position 67,244 of record JAXLYN010000029.1, on the reverse strand, counting down.
CCTCCCCCGACGCAGCGGAGCGCCGACGTCCTGGCGGGCAGCCTCACGCTCTTCGCCTTGGCCGCGTTGTGGCAGACCGTCATCGCTGGACCGCGGCTCGCGCACTGGCTCGGGTTCGATGCCGTGTCGCTGTCCTCCGACGAGCGGTTGATCGTGTCGCTCTTGATCTACGGCAGCGGACTCATGCTCGGGCTGCCGGGACTCGTGCTCTTCGCAGCGCTCAGCGGCAGCGGGCGCCCGCGCGCCGCACTCGTGAGCTTCGTCGCGCTGGTGGGCGCTGCCGGCGCGTGGCTCGCGGTGGATCTGTCCATCTTCGGCGAATTTGGCCGCCACCTGAGCGACGTCGTGCGTTTCCTGCTCCTGCCACGCGGACGCGAAGCCGCCGGCTCCATGCAGGGCTTCGGGCTCAGAGCGGCCCTCTTCGCCGCGCTCTCGCTGTTGCTCGCGCTCGCCTCGCTCTCGGTCGTGCGACCGCTCACCCAGCGCCTGCTCGCGGCACGCTCGCCGGGGTTTCGCCGTGCACTCGCCGCCGTGGCGCTGGCCGCTGCGGCGGTCGTGGGGCTCGTGCCGCCGCAGCTGTCCCACGCCTTCCGCCGCACCTCGAGCGTCGAGCGCCTGTTCGCCGCGCTGCCGTTCGACCCGCGGCTCGGTGCCTCGCGTGGAGCGCAGATCGACGATCCCGCGCTGCGTCCGCTGGAGAGTGCGCTCGAACGCAAATCCCAGAACGCCTTCGCGCGGCTCTTCGGCGAACGCGCATCCGACGCCAGCTTGCCCCGAGGGCCGCGCCCCCACGTGGTGGTGATCGTGCTCGAGAGCTGGCGACGCGACGCCCTGACCGCCGAGTTCATGCCGAAGCTCACGGCGCGCGCACGCAGTGGCCTCTTGCTCGAGCGGCATTCGTCCGGCTCGATCTACTCCGAAGCGGGGCTGTTCGCCCTGCTCTATGGGCGCTCCCCACTCCAGTACCACGCGACGCTCGATCGCAAGCTCCGACCGGAGCTCTGCGAGCTCCTCCGGCGCTCGGGCTACGCCTGCGCCTACTTCTCGGGCCAGCCTCGAACCTGGATGCGTCAGGAGGAGTTCGTCGCACCCGAGAACTTCGATCGCTTCGAGCACGACGACCGCGGCAGCTGGGTGGACTGGGATCGACGCGCGCTCGGCCGCCTGGTGGAAAGCGTGAAGAGCTCGGCCGAGAAGCCGATCTTCGCGCTCGCCTTCCTGATGTCGTCCCATTTCGAATACCAATATCCTCCCGAATTCGAGCGGAAGATTCCCGCCGACGCCAAAGTGCGGTTCGGTGTCCGCATGAGCTCCCTGGGTGCGGAAGCCGAGCTCCCGCTGAGGAACCGCTACGCGAACAGCATGGCGTTTCTCGACTCGCTCGTCGATCGAACGCTCTCGGAGCTTCCTGCCGATTGCCTCGTGATCGTCACCGGGGACCACGGCGAGAGCCTGCGCGACGACGGACGTTTCGGCCATGGCTACTCGTTCGCCGAGGTCATCGCCACGACGCCCGCCTTCCTCTCGGGGCCCGGCATCCCGTCCCGACACCTGGATTCGCCCAGCTTTCACAGCGATTTCTTGCCGACGCTGGCCCACGCGCTGGGAGCACCGCCGCGCTCGTTCGAAGAACTCGGCGGCCGCGACCTGCTCGCCGACGCACCTCCGCGCACGAGCCGCCTCTTCGCGCACACCTCTTGGGACGGCAACGAGGCGGATGCCTTGTTCGCGGTTGGTGCTCGACGCATCCGGCTCACGCTCGCGCTACGCGAGCCTCGCCTACGGCTCGTGGGCTTCGAAGACGAGCTCGGTCACCCGGCGCCGGCGTCGGCCCTCGCCGAAGAGGAGGTCGGCGCCCTCGCGACGGAGTTCGAGCGCGAGCTCTTCGCGCTTTCTCGCGACCGAACCGCGCCCCTCCGGCCGTGACACGAGCCCTCATCGCCGCCCCGGCGTAGCGGGTCGACGGAGCCCTCCGAGATCAGGGGCCGGCGTCGGCAGCATCCGCGGTCGTGCCCGCGTCCGAATCCGCGCCGGCGTCTTCGGCTGCGGCGTCGCGGGTCGCGGCGAGCGCTCCGGCGTCGAGGGCCTGGGGCGGCTCGACGCCACCGTCGCGCGTCTCTTCGGGGCGTGCCACCGAATACGCCGGAGGCGGCAGTGCGAGGCCAGCCTCGATGCTGCCGAGGGAAGCGCTGACCCATTCACCCACGTCGGCGCGCGCGCGCGCGGCGAGCGGGTGGCCTGCACGCTCGAGGCACTCGGCCCGCGCGGCCAAGAACGGCAGCTCCCACCAGGGCCGTTCGAGATTGCGGCCGAGAGCTTCGACGCAGAGCGCGCTGTCACCGGACTGGAACGCGAGTCGCTGCGCGGTGTTCACGCGGTGTTCCTCTTGGTTGAGGGCGGCGAGCGGCCCCGCCAAGAGGCCGCGCGCGCCGCGCGCCGCGAGATCCGGTCGACCACGCGTGACGGGGACGAGCAAGCCGATGGCCTCGTGCGCCGCGTTGCACAGAGGCAGCGCAGAGCTGCGGAGCTCCTGCACTGCCAAGAGCAACGCCTCGAGCGCGGCCTCACGTTGGCCTTTGCCGGCCAGATACCGCGCGCGGATCACCTGTTCCTCCGCCCGGTAGCCGTCCGTGCCGAGCTCCGTCGCCAGGGTCAGCGCGCGTTCGTCGCGTTCCTGGGCGAGCATCTGAGCCACGATGAACCTCTCGGCCGGGTCCTTCGGCGCGAGGTCCTTCTGCGCGTACCAAGCGCGAGCCCCCGCCACGATGTCTCCGGTGCACACCGCGGCAAAACCCTTGGCGCGCCGGCGCACGTCGGCGTCGGCCAGCGGAAGCTCGGGCCCGATGCCTCCCGTGATGACCCAGGCGCGGTCACGCAGCTCGTCCACGCGCCTCCAATCCACCGCTCCGCTCACGTCGGGCCGCGCGAGGTTGCGCGCGATGGTGAGCGAGCTGAGCTCGACGGAGATGTCCACACCGGACGCGCCCACCCTGCGCGCGAACGCGTATTCCAGGAGGTTCGCGTCGTCGGTGTTGACGGGCGTTCCGCTCACCTTGCCGATGGCGCGCACCAGCGCGTCGCCCGCGATGAAGTGCGACAGCACGCCTTCCGCGTCGGCCACCAGGCCCGCGCGCGGCCAGATCGTGCGATAGGGCTCGACGGCGAGACGCGAACGCAGACGCGCCACGTCGTAGACGCGAGGCGCCGCGCTCGCGAGCAGCAAGAAGTCTCCGCCCTGGGTCTGCCAGGCCTCGACGAACGGGAACACGCTGGTCAGCGTTGCCAGTACGATGCGCAGCGTATCCGTGTCGATCTCGTAGCCCTGAACCCATTGGGCGAAGATGCCCCCCGGGCGCAAGCGCTTCTCCACGACCCGGTAGAAATCCTGGGTGAAGAGCGCCGCCACGCCCGCGCGATACGGGTTCGATGGCTCACTCACCACGATGTCGTATTTCCGATCGTGCGTCAGCAGGAACTCACGCCCGTCGCCCAAGAAGAGCTCGACGTTGCGCCGTGCGAGAATGTCGGCGTTGGCCGCGCTGGACGCCCGCGCGACCTCCACGATCCCCGGCTCGAGCTCGGCGACGTCCACGCGTTCGACCCCCGGCACGGCCGCGAGCCAGCCCGCGCTCATTCCGGTGCCCAATCCCAACACGAAAGCCTGTTTCGGATCTTCGTGCAGGAGCGCGGGAATGAGCCCGCACAGCGCTTGGGTTCCGCGGTCACCGAAGACCGCGCCGTCCGCCTTGCCGCTGACGAGGAACGTGAGACCGTTGCCGTAGGCGACGCCGAAGGAGCTGTCCACGCCGTCCTTCTCCCAAACCAGGTGCAGGTCCATGCGCCGGCTCCAGGCGCGGAGCGCGTTCCGATCCAACGACGCGATAGACACGCGGCCAGCTCCGATGGGCGTGTGCCGACTCACGGCCGTCGGCCCCCGCTGCGCCAGCAAGACCAGTGCGACGCCGGCCGCCACCAGGCTCGGCATCACGCGTCCCAGGGCGCGGCGCTCGGCGCGGAGCTCGAGCGCGACGAGGCCCAGGGCGAACGCGATCAAGACGCCGGCGAGCAGCTTCCACAAGCCGACCGCACCGAGGCGGGGAAGGAGCACGAAGCCCGCGAGCAGCGCGCCGAGGATCGAGCCGGCCGTGTTGGCGGCGTACGCGAGACCCACCTGCCGCGCCACCTCTCGCCGGCCGCGACCGAGGAGCGCGAACAGCACCGGAAACTGATAACCGGCGACGATGGAGGCGGGCAGCACCACCAGGCTCGCGATGGCGGCCCACGACAGCACGAGGGTCGAGAAGCCGAGGCTGGCTGCCGGCCGGGTGTAGGCCGCGAAGTAGGCCACTCCGTCCCCGAGTCCAATGGGCGTGAGCACGCAGGCAGCCTCGACGGCCACGGTGAGCGCGAGGAGCGAGAGCGTCGCCGGGCTGTCCTCTTTGCGGCGTGAGTAGAGGTAGCCGCCGAGGCCAATCCCGGCGAGCGCCACGGCCAGCACCAGGCCGAAGCTGAAGCTCGAGCCCCCGAGCAGCGGCGAGAGCATCCGGTACCAGACGATCTCGAGACCGAGGAACACGAAGCCGACCACGAATGCGGCGCTGAGCACGGCACGACCGTTCGTACCGATCTCGGTGGACTCGGGAGCGTCTTCGGAGACGGCCGTCACGGGGACTTCGGGCCGACTCTGGCCGAAGCGCCTGGCCAAGAGCGCGACCAGCACGTTCACGAGAGCTGCCGTCCAGAGCGACAGGCGGATGCCGAAGAGCTCGAACAGCACGAAGGTCCCGAACAGCGCGCCCAGCACGGCGCCCAGGGTGTTCGACGCGTAGAGCAGCGCCAGCTCTCCGCGGGCGACGTCTTCGTCCTCTTCCACCGAGCGTGCGGCGGCCGGTAGCGTGCCGCCCATCAGCACGACGGACGGACCGAGCACGAGAGCGCTGCCGAGCAGGCGGACCAGCGTTGCTCCGCCAATCCCGAGCGCTCCGCTCCCGCCGATGGCCCAATACGAGCGCGCCACGAGCTCGACCAGAAACGGAGTGATGGCCGCGCTCAGGGCGACGCCGATCTCGAGATTGCCGTAGAACACCAGCGGGCGCGGATGGCGCTCCGCCCGCTTGCCGAGCACGTAGCCACCCGCGCCGAGACCGCCCAAGAAGATGGCCAGGACCGCGGAGGATGCGGCCGTGGACGCGCCGAAGACCAAGCGCAACATGCGCTCCCAGGCCGTCTGGTACACCAGGGCCGCAAACCCGGAGCCGAGCAAGAACATAGCGACGCGACGGGTGACGGGTCTCATCTCGGGATCACCGCCGATCGCTCGCCTCTCCCCAGCTTCGCCAGGTCGGCGCACACGTCGCGCCGCCCCGCGCGCCCTTGCCTGCGCAGCGCAGCGCATCGAGGGGCGGTCCGGCGACGAGCAGTGCGTCTTTGCTCACGTACGACAAGTCATGGCGCCAGACGGTGGTGAAACGCTCGACGCGATAGTCGACGCGATCACGTTCGACGTCCCCGGCGGTCTGCTGGAGATACGACTGGGCGATGGCCCGCACTTCGTCGTTGTCCACCACCGTGAGCACGCGCTCGAGAAACTGAATCGTCGCCTCGCGCTCCCCAGCCTTGGAGAGCAACGAGGCGGCCGTGATGCAGTGATACGGCAGCGCTTCGTTTTGGCTCACTAGCTCGCAAGCGCGGGCCAGCCTGCGCGCCCCTTCCAGCCTCCACTCGCGCTTCTCCGCTTCGCTTTCGAGCTGAGTGGGCGCCAGGTACGCGAAAAACTGGCCGGCTTGGGTCCAAAGCTCGGCGTCGTAGGGAAACTCCTTCATGCCGCGCTCGAGGATCGCGCGCGCGCGCGCGTAATCCTCTGGCTTCGGCGCCACACCTCCCAGCGTGAGCAGAGTGTCGGCGTAGCGGTAAGGCGCGCGGAACTTCGGATCGAGCTCGTTGACGAATTCGAGGTAGTTGCCCACGAACTCGAAGCGGCGTTTCTCCTGGATGTGGATGCCATAGGAAACGAGCACGTGGGCGAAAGTCAGGTCGGCGAGCGCCGAACGGAAGCCCAGGCTGACGAGCGGCGCCTGGTCGGCGGCGGGCAAAGCGTAGACGTCGTACGTGGATTTGGTGGAGCGGAACGCTTCCGCGAGCCGAGGTCGAACGAACGCGACGGCAAACGCCATGGCGCAGAGCACGAGGAGCGCCGGGAGGTCCGGGTGGAGTCGCGCTCCCGAGCGGGCCTCGTCACTCGATCTCACGGTACATGTCCATCGGAGAGAGGGTGGGTTCACCGTCGGCGTGGACCGAACCGGAGATGGAGAACTCGCTCGTGCTTCCATCACCGTCCAAGTCACCGAAGGCGCGCGCGGAAAAGGCCGAGGCTTGGGCCGTGTTCTGGCTGTCGAACGAGAAGCTGAAGCTGTGCGGCACGCTGAAACCGAAGTCGAGCTCACGCCAGGTAGGGTGCTCCCAGGTGCCGGGCGGATCGGTCACCCGAGTCTTGGCGGGCACCTGCGCGGGCGTGAGCGGCGCGCTCTCGGGGTAGGCGTTCGCCACCGGTCGACCGAGCGCCAGGGAAGTCGAGCGCGTGGCGATGCGGTTCAATCCGTCGATGGGCTCGACCAGCTTCGAAGCGTGGAGGTTCTGGATGAACGCCGGTAGCGACGTGGCGAGAACCGAGCCGACGATGGCGACGGCAACGGCGGCCTCTACCGGGGTCAGCGAGCGCACGCGGGGAGAATGGCTCGATTTTCCGGCACGAGACAAGCTCTTCGCCGGCTTTCGGCGGGGTTTGACACGGCTCCGCCCGTAAGCTCACGCTGCGCCGTCGTGGAACCCTCGGGCGCCGGAGCCGGAAGTGAACGCGCGCGCCGCGCAGCGGAGCTGGTGGCGCGCGTGGGCATCCTCGCCGTCGCGCTGGTCCAGGCGGGCAAGCGCCTGGCGGACCCCGATCTGCCGTTCCACCTCGCGCTCGGCCGCGTGATCGCCGAGACCCGAGCGATTCCGAGAACCGATCCGCTGTCGTTCACCCACTATCCGGTCCAATACATCGAGTTCGTGAGCGACGCCGCCCTCTGGGCGGTGTTCCGAGCGGGGGGCGAGCTCGGGCTCCAGCTCCTCGGCGCCCTCGCGTTCGTCGCGGTCGTGCTGCTCCTCCTGGTGCGCTGTCGCGGCTCGGGGCCCATGGCCTTCGCCGTGGTGGCGGTAGCCGTGGCTGCCATCGGCGACTGGATCCTCGTTCGACCGGCGACGTTTTCCTTCGTGCTCTTCGGGGTCCTCTTGCTCCTCTGCGATACCCACGCACGCGCGCCGGCTTCGCGCGCCGGACGAGCCAGCCTCTATGCACTCGTGCCGCTCTTCGCACTCTGGGTGAACGTGCACGGTTTCTCCGTGTTGGGCCTCGGAGTGCTCGGGATCTACGCGACGCATCGGGTCCTGTGCCGGCTCACTCGCGGGCGCGTCCCAGGCCTCCTCCCGACCGAGGACGCAGCCGATTGGGACAGGGCTGCGCTCGTCGCCCTACTCTCCTTCCTCGTCGCAGGGCTGAATGTCGCGGGCTTCCGCCTCTTGACGGCGCCGCTGCGACTGGCGCCCGATCTCGGTCGCATCGGCGAGTGGCAGCCCCCGAGCCTCGGCTTTCTCTTGGAGCGCGAGCTCGGAGTCGTGGCGTTCGTGCTCGTCTTGGGCCTCGCCCTCGCGCTCGGCAAGAACGAGACCGGCGGGCGCTCGCTCCGACTCCGTGAGCTCCTCTTGGTCGTCCTCGCCGCCTACGTCGGGAGCCGAGCGCTCCGGATGGTCCCCGTCGCGGTGATCTTGGTAGCTCCCCTGGCGGCGCGGCGGCTCTCGCCGCTCACCGCAGTGACGCCGCTACTCCAGGTCGCGTCGGCTGTGCTGCTCGTGCTCGCCGCGCCCGTCGTCTACGTGCAGAACCCGACGTCGTTCGGAGTCGGCTTCGAGCCCGCGCATTTTCCGGAGGGCGCGGTGCGCTTCGTCCAGGCCGCGAAGCCGAGCGGGCGCATGTGGAACTATCTCGACTTCGGCGGCTACTTGGCGCTCCGTCTCTACCCCGAGCACTTGGTGTTCATCGACGGCCGCACGAGCTGGGTGTACGACCAGAAGCACGTGGATCGGTTCCACGCGAGCCTGCGCGACCCCCAGGCGTTTCGCGAATTGGTCCAAGAGCTCCACCTGACCTGGGCCGTGGCGCGGGCCAAGTCGCCCGAACCGCTCGGAGCCCCGCTGGCCATGAGTCCCGACTGGACCATGGTGTACCTCGATGGGATCTCGGCGGTGTACGTGCGGAACCAGGGCGAAAACGCCGGGCTCGCCCAGCGAGGCTACCGCGTCCTCCGGCACACCACGCCGCCGCCGGTAGCGCTCTCCGCGGCCTTGGGCGGGCAGATCGCCGCGGGGGATCTGGGGCACGACGCGGAGCTAGCGGTGACCCAGGCACCACGAGACGCGCGGGCTTGGTTCTTCGAAGCCGCAGCGGGCGTGGCGCTCCGCGACGCGGCGCGGCTGAACCGCGCGCGCGCGAAGCTCGACGAGCTCGCGCCGGGCCACCCCGTGCTCTCATTTTTCGATCTCAGCGCGAAGTCGACGGGTCTACGCTGACCCCACAAAACGCCAATGCCCGCGGAGCAACCTCCACGGGCATTGCCGCGACCGTCGAAACGATCACTCTTCCGGACTCGACTCCGTGATGTTCGGCGCGACGGTGACCTCGAGGCCGCCCGAGGTTCCCGCCTGGACCTTGCCGGCGAGGATGAACGTGCTCAGCGTACCGTCGCCGTTCAAGTCGCCGTTGGCCACGGCATTGAACCACGCCGTCGTGTCACCGAGGCCGTTCGAGTCGTACGAGTACATGTAGTACTGCGGGTCGGTCATGGTGAACTTCAGGCAAGCGAAGCCCTTGTGCAAGGTCGCCGCGTCGGCTGCCCACTCTGCCGGGCTCGACTGATACTTCTGGCCCTTGATCGACGCCGCCGCTGCGGGAACCGTGGCGGAAGCCTGGTCGCACAGCTTGTTGCTGATGTCGGCCACGGACCCGAGACCGAGCACCGCACCCGCCATGCCTTCACGCGCGTACGCGCTGCCGGCATCCTTGGAGATCTGGCCCAGCGAGTTCCTGGCCTCTGCCGTCTTGGCGTTGGCGATGTACTTGCGGACGCCGTAGATGGCGAGCGCAGCGAGAACGCCCACGATCGCCACCACGATCATGAGCTCGACGAGCGTGAAGCCTCTCTTCAGTTTCTTCTTCATGGTCAGAATCTCCTCTGCATCGATTGGGTGGTAGGGCACTTCGTTCGCGCCCGGCCACCCGCCGCGCGCGCTCTCACTTCATCGGCAGCTGCCGGTCTTTCTTGACTGGCTTCCGCCTCAGTCGCTTTCGTTCTCCGCGTAGATCTCCTGCGTGTAGCTCGAGCTCACGTAGAGCGAGAATTTTCCGTCTTCGTTCAGGTCGCCGGCGGCCTTGACGATGAACCAGGGCTCCCCGTCCGCGGGCCAGGTCCAGACCTTGGTCGTGCCGAGATTGGGCTTGCCGTCCGCCGGACCGCCCGCCACCGTGGCGTAGCCGAACTGGACGGGGTTCGGCGTCGACACGCCGAGGAACGTCCAGCGCTGGAAGTCGGCGTGGGCGTTGTTCTGCCAGTGGCGCTTCGCGTTGTTGGGCGTGTCGGGGTAGAAGCTGTCGATGGTGGTCGAGACGGTGTAGTAGGCGTGAAAGTCTTCGCGCCAGTGCTCCTGGGCGGTCTTGATCTGGCCAATCATGTAGATCGGCTCCGCCGCCTTGCTCGCGAACACGTACTTTCTCACGCCGTAGACCGCGAGCGTGGACAGCGCCGCAACGATGGCCACCACGAGCATGAGCTCGGTGAGGGTGAACCCGCGCTGGGACAGGCGGCGCATCGGGTCAGGCCCGCTGCAGCTTTCGTACCACCACCGGCGGAAGCAGCCTTTTCCGGACATTCCGCCAACTATCGCACGCGCCAGCGCGAACTCGCCAACTCCAAGTGACGATTCTGGTCACTCCGAGTGACCACGCTGGTCAGGCGCCGAGGTCGGGAGAGGTGGGAGCCTCTCGCTACTCGCCCTCGTTCTCTTTGTAGATCTCACCGTTCAGGCTCGACGCGACGTAGTACGCCTTGATCCCCAAGGGATCCTGATTCGTGTCGCCCATGGCTTGGATCACGAACCACGGCTGCGTCATGGCCGCCGCCGCGGGCCAGGCCGGAACGTCGGCCGTGGACGGCGTCGCCATGGCGGTGAACGGCAACCCAGCCTTGGTGACGTAGCCGAACTGGACCGGGCCCGAAATCGTGGGGTTGAGCAGCATCCACTTGGCGTAGTCGTTCCCCGTGGATTGACGCCAGTCGTAGAGCGTTCTCCCCGGACTCGTCATTGGGTACCAGGCCGTCATGTTGGCCGAGACGTCCATGTAGCCCCCGGTCTCGGACCGCCAGCGCTCTTGGGCGACGCGAATGCTCTGGAGCATCCCGATGGCCTCGACCGAGCGGGTGTGAAACACCCACTGCCGGAACAGCATGATGCCGACCGTCGCCAGAATGCCGACGAGCACGACCACGACCATCAGCTCCACCAGCGTGAAGGCCCGCGAAAGGGCGCGTGTGCTCCAACGACCTACCCGTCGCATGGTCCTCGAATCCGGATTTTGCTCTGCACGCCGCGTACCAGCCGCTGCGCGCGTCGATTCTCGGAGTTTAGCCTCGCGCCGGCCACCGGCGCCATTTCTCGCAGCGAAAATAGGTCTGGGTGCGGAAGTTATTGCGCACCAGGCTCCGACGCGGGCTCGTCGTCTGCGCCCTCGGCGTCGAGACCGTGCTTCGAAAGGCGATAGCGGAAGGTGCGGAAGGTGACGCCGAGGAGCCGGGCTGCCGCCGTCCGATTCCCGTCGGTCCGCTCGAGCGCCAGCACGAGCAGGCGCCGCTCGGCCTCGTTCATCACCTCGTCGAGCTTCACGCCTTCGGGGGGCAGACTGAGGAGCTCGGCGGCCGGAGCGCTCGCCGCACCGCTGACCTCGGCGGGCAGGTCCCCGAGGCCGAGCGATCGCGTGCTCGCGAGGGCCACGGAGCGTTCGATGATGTTCTCCAGCTCCCGCACGTTTCCAGGAAACGCGTAGCGTTCGAGCGCACGCATGGCGTCCGCCGTGAAACCGGTCACGTCTTTGCCCATCTCACCGGCGAAACGCTTGAGGAATCTCTCGGCCATGAGTGGGATGTCGTCGCGCCGCTCACGAAGCGGCGGCAAGACCAAGCGGATGACGTTCAAGCGATAGTAGAGGTCTTGCCGGAAAGCTCCCGAAGCGACATCGGCTTCGATGTCTCGATTGGTGGCGGCGAGCAAGCGCACATCCACCTGCACCTCCTGGCTCGCGCCCACGGGACGGACCACGCGGTCCTGGATCACCCGGAGCAGCTTCACCTGGAGCGGCGGCGGCAGCTCACCGATCTCGTCGAGTAGCACCGTGCCCCCGTCCGCGTCGCGAAACACCCCCCGGTGGCGGCTCTGGGCGCCAGTGAATGCGCCCTTTTCGTGACCGAAGAGCTCGCTCTCCATCAGGGCTTCGGGCAGAGCCCCGCAATTGATCACCAGGAAGGGTTTGTCGGAGCGGTCCGAGCGCGCGTGGATCGCCCGAGCGACGCGCTCCTTGCCGGTTCCGCTCTCGCCCGTGATGAGCACCGTCGTGCGAGTCGGCGCGATACGGTCGACGAGGGACAAGACCTCGCGCATGGCCGGGCTCCGTCCGAACAGTCCATCGTCGCTCCGGCCAACGCGGGCGCGCAGTCGCTGGTTTTCCGCGACCAGCCGCTGCTTCTCCAGCGCCTTGTGCACGAGGGCCGTGATCTCTTGTGGCTGGAAGGGCTTGGTCACGAAGTCGTAGGCCCCGCCGCGCATGGCGAGGATGGCGTTTTCCACCGTGGAATGAGCGGTGATGAGGATCACCTCGCTGGCGGCATCCCGAGACTTGGCGGCGGACAGGACGTCGAAGCCGCTGCCGTCGGGCATCGCCAGGTCGGTGAGGATCACGGGAAATGGCTGGGGGCTCTTCTCGAGGGCCTCGATGGCCAGGCGGCAGCCCGGAACCGAAACGACCTCGAAGCCCTCTCGCTTGAGGGAGATCTGGAGGATCTGCCTGATCCCCGGCTCGTCGTCGACGACCAGGACCTTCATGGAGCTCGGGGTCAAAGACTCCATCCCGGCCTTCCCATATCACGCCGGGAACGGCGTTGCCTCCGGACCCGGCGCTTGCTTTGTCCTTGGAGAAGCCTACGCTATTTCTTCGTTCCTTACTTCTCACCATCATGGCGACGCTCTCCGCCTTCCCGTCGAGCGCTTGGCTGATCGCGGCGCTCTCGGCCGTCCTCGCGTGCGCGGGGTGCAGCCAGGGTGAGTCCGACGAGCGGGGCAACGCTGGCGGAACCGGGGGCACGGCGGGGCAGCCAGGCGGTCCCGTGAGCCTCTCCTACGATCCGCCGGGAACCCTGGCGCTGATCCCGGGCGAGGTAAGGAAGCTCGAAATCGTCGCCAAGCCCGCCGGCGTGCACCTCGTGCGCTTCGCGCTGCTCGGCGACGCCAAGGACGCATCACTCGACAAGAGCGAAGCCGAGACCCACGCCGACGGGCGGGTCGACCTGGTGGTCACCGCACCGAGCTCGGCCACCACGTTCAGCATTCGAGTGAGCTCGGGTGAGACGACGACCATCAGCATCCCGGCGGCCGTCAGCGCGAGCGGGTTCGCGACCCTGCAAGTCAAGCCGGCCTACCAGGGCAAGCGCAGCGTCTCCCACTGGGTGGCGGGCGTGCGCACCGGCGTCACGTGCGCCGAGCTCGCAGGCGACTTCACGAGCGACGGTGATCTGAAGGGCACTGCTCCCGCCGAACAGATCCCGCAGGTGAACGACGTGCCGGTGGGGCCTGCGTTCGCGGTCACCCTGCGCGGAGCCGAGTCCATCGCGGGCTGCGCGGACCTGGCGGAAGTGGCCGCCGGCGAGGTGAATTTCGTCACCGTGCCGGTGTCGGACTTGCCGATGCGGCTCGACGGCGTCGACCTGATCGTGAACTTCGGCTTGGAGGGCGGGAAGGGCAAGTGGGCGAGCGTGTTCGACGTGGAGGCGGCGCTCGCGGCCTTCGCGCCGGGAGTGGACGACAGCAGCGTGGTGCTCGACGCCATGCGCGACGCGCTCGCCGATCCCGCACAAGAGAGCGCCTTCGATTCGGCTCGCAAGAACGGGGACTGGGACAACGTCGCGACCCAAGCGCTGGGCGGCCCCTCGGCGGTTCGCGACGCCCTCCGCCCGTGGCTCGAAGAAGGCGCAGAGAACTTTGCGACGCCGGATGCGATTCACGGTCGCCTCACCGGCGTGAGCGCCGACGCCGCGTGGGTCCAGCTCGACACCATCGCAGGCAACCCGGCGGGGAGCGCCGGATTTCTCCCGAAGTATCTCGTGAAATGGCAGGCGCAACCCGATGACCGAGTCGCGTTCGGGGTCGACCTGGCCTTGCTGCCCTCGGCGCTGCTCGCGTCGCTCGCCGAGTTGCCCGCCAAAAAGGCCGTCACGGGTTCCACCAGCGTGACGGGCGCGCTGGCAGAGACCCTGAGCTGCAAGAAGCTCGGCGAAGCGTTGGTCGCCGCGGGCGCCTCGCCGGGGCTTGCGTTTCCGAAGTGTGACCTCGCCTGCGTCACCGCGCTATGCGGCCAGGGACTCGAGAAGTCGTGGAAAGCTCTGGTGAGCTCATCGAGCGCGTGGTCCGCAGCGCCCGGGCAGCTCTCCATCAAGTCGACGGCCGACGCCACCCTCGACGATTCCGCACGCCCCAAAGCCCTGGAAGGCACGTGGGTCGGCTCGTTCCAAGTCGGGCCGAACTCGCTGGCGGTGGGCGGCTCGACCCAGGCCGACGTCCCTCCCCCACCGAGCTGAGTGGCTCGGGCTGGCAGCGCGGGGCGTCGACAGCGACGCCCGTCCAGCGGCACACTCGACGCCATGACCCTCGCGCACGTGAACTCCGACGCCGCGCCCGCCCAGGGCCCCGATGTCATCCGGTCCATCGCGCCCGCCAGCGGGGACGTGCTCGGCGAGGTGCGCGTGATGAGCAGGAGCGAAGTTCGCCTGGCGGTCGAGCGTGCACGGAGCGCGCAGCGCACCTGGTCGGTGCTCGAGGTCGAAGACCGCGCCGAACGCATCCTCGGCTGGCGCGATCGAGTGCTGGAACGTGCCGAAGCGCTCGTCGACCTGCTCAGTCGCGAAACCGGCAAGCCCAAGCAGGAGGCGCTCACCCACGAGGTGATGACGCTCGTGGACGGAATCAGCTGGCTCGCCAAGGCCGCGCCGCGCGCCCTCGCGCCGCGCGAGATCGACCTGCACCTGCTCAAGCACCGGCGAAGCGTGGTCGAATACGTGCCCCGCGGCGTCATCGGCATCATCTCGCCTTGGAACTTCCCGCTCATCATCCCTTTCGGCGACGCAGCTGCCGCCCTGGTGACGGGCTCCGCCGTGGTGATCAAGCCGAGCGAGGTCACGAGTCTCATCGCGCTCGAGATGAAGCAGGTGTGGAACGAGAGCGGACTGCCCGAAGACCTGCTGCAAATCGTGACGGGCTACGGGGAAACCGGCGCGGCGCTGCTCGATGCGGGCATCGACAAGCTCGTCTTCACGGGTGGCGTCGCGACGGGCCGAAGGTGGCGGCCGCGTGCGGAGAGCGGCTGATCCTGCGTGTGATGGAGCTCGGCGGAAAGGCGCCGCTCATCGCCTGCGCCGACGCCGACCTGGAGCGAACCGCTCGCGCCATCGTGACCGGCGGCTTCGCCAACAGCGGTCAAGCCTGCATCAGCGTCGAGCGCGTCTACGCTGCCAAGGAGATCCACGACGCCCTCGTCGAGCGCGTCACCGCTCTGACGAACGAGTCACGACAAGGCGACCCCGCCGAAGGCAAGGTCGACGTGGGCGCCATCACCTTCCCGAAGCAGGCTGAAGTCGCGGAAAAATTGCTCCAAGACGCCCTGAGCAAGGGTGCGAAGCTCATGGCGGGCGGCAAACGCCGGCCGGGGCCAGGCTGCTTCTTCGAGCCGACGGTGCTGGCGGAGTGCAGCCACGAGATGAACGTGATGAAAGAGGAGATCTTCGGCCCCATCGTGCCCATCATGCGAGTCGAGAGCGAAGAGCAGGCCGTGGCGCTCGCCAACGAATCCCATCTCGGCCTGAACGCCTACGTGTTCAGCACCGACCGGGAGCGCGCACGACGCGTCGCGAGTCGGGTCAGCGCCGGCAGCGTGGTCGTGAACGACGTCCTCAGCAATTATGCCTGCCCCGAAGCACCGTTCGGGGGCGTGCGACAGAGCGGCTTTGGCCGCGTCCACGGCGAAGACGCGCTCCGGGACCTGGCCGTGACACGCCACCTCTCGACCGATCGGGTGCGGCCCCCCGCCCACGACCCGCTCTGGCACCCCTACTCCGAGAAGAAGCGCACGCTGCTACTCAAGGGCATGCGCGTGCTGTTCTCGCGTCGCGGTGTGATCGGCAAGCTGAGAGGGCTCTTGTGAACTTGGGCGCGAGGGGCCGGATCTCGGTCAATCGCGTCCGGCAGCAATCTCGTGCGCTCTCGCTTCGCGCCAGACGCGGGATGCCTGACTGAGCCCGATGGACGCGAGGCTCAGGATCACGAGCAGCCCGCCCACGACCTGGAAGAGGCGCGCTCGCGTCCAGGGCTGTCGCTCTTTGTAGAAGGCGTACCCGAGCGGTAGCCCGACGGCGAAGCCACCGGCGTGGGCGGCGTTGTTCACGCTCATCGCCACCGCAAAGATCACGGCGTACACGGCGACCCGCATCAAGAGCTGCTTCCAGGCGGGGTCGCGCGCTGCGTAGAGGTAGCCCACCAAAGCGCCGGTCAGTCCGAACAGGCCGCCGCTCGCACCCGCGGTGAACACGGGGACGCCCGACCAGGCGTGCCAGAAGTCACTCGCGACGAAGCCGACGACGCCCGTGAGCACGAAGATCAAGGCGAAGCGCCCCGAGCCCAGCCGCTGTTCGGTGAGCCTGCCGAAGTCCATGAGCGCCATCATGTTGAAGCCGACGTGCAGCGCGCCGAAGTGCACGAACATCGCCGACAGGTAGCGCCAGGGCTCGATGCGGCCGAGCGGACCGAGCAGCGCGCCCCAACGCAGGGCTTCGGACATGCGACCACCACCGAGCATCGTGAACTGCCGACTCGAGAGCGCCATCAGCACGAACACACCCAGGCAGAGCCCGACGTACAGTTTCGTCAGCGGGTAGTCGCGACCGAGCGCCTGCTCGAACAGCTCCCGGAGCCCGCGCCCGAGTGGACCGGGCAGCGGCTTTCCGCAGCGAAAGCAGCGGGTCTCGTCGGCGCCGTTCAGGCCGCCGCAGGTGGGGCAGATGCTGGATCGATGGGCCAAGCGGGCGCCGGAATCTTTCGGCCCGGGCCCGCGCTGGCAAGCGGAAATCGTCCACGGCCGTGGTCGGAGGGGGCGCCTTGCGGGGAAAGAAGCACTGAACGGGGGCGTAAGCTCCGCCCACGCCGTGCGTTCTCGGGTCATGAGCGCCCTGGCCCTCCCCCTCGCCCCCGCGGCGATGCCCCCGTTCGGGGGTCTGGGAGCGCTCTGGTCGGGGCTGTTCGGCCGAGATGCGCCGTGTAGAGTCGCCGCCGTGCAGGAACGGGAACCCGCCGAGCTCGAGGAGGAGCGCGAGCTCGCCGAGCGTGCGCGAGCGGGGGACCGAGAGGCCCTCGGCATGTTGCTCCGCCGGCACGGACCGCGCCTCTATCGCAGCGTGCTCCTGCCGCGGCTCGGCAGCGCCGCCGCCGCCGAAGAGGCGCTGAGCGCGACCTACATGAAGGTCGTCGAGCGCTTCTCGCAATTCCAGTGGCAGAGCGTCGGTGTCTACCCGTGGCTCCGCGTCGTCGCCCTGCGCGTGGCGCTCGACCAGCTCCGCGCGCGCAAACGCGAGATCCTGTTCGAGCCCTCCGACGTCGAGCGCGAGCTCGACGCTGCCGAACAGGACCATCGCGATGCAGAGGTCATCGAACAGCACGATCTCGCCCGTGCGCGCCAGCGGGTCGAGGAGCTCCTCGGCCGGCTCAATCCCCGCTACGCGCTGGCCATTCGCCTGCGCGTGATGGAGGAGCGCTCGCGGGAAGAAGCCGCGGCGGAGCTCGGCGTCAGCGTCGCCACCTTCGACGTGGTACTCCATCGGGCGATGGCCGCTCTGAAGAAGGCGCTGGCGAGCGCAGGAGGCACGGCATGAGCCGCGACTCCGAGCGTCCCCTCGACCCCGGCGAGCTCTTGCCGGAAGAGCGCGAAGAAGAGCTGGCTCGAGCACTGCGCGCGGCGTTCGCCCCGGGCGAGCTCGACGCGGCCGTGAACGAAGCGCTCATCGCCGCTGCGCTGGAAGACCCTTTGGCGCCCCCTACCGAGGAAGAGGTGGCGGAGAGCGCGCGCCTGCGCGACGCCCTCGCGGGCGAAGGCGAACACCCGGCTCTGGAGCTGGCGAGAGCGCTGTCTTCGGCCCACACGCCACGCGAGCTGACCTCTGCGTCGGCCGACCGCGCGCTCTCGCGCGCGCTGCCGAGTCGCGGCGGACCGCGCCGGGGCAACGTGATCTTCGTGTCCTTCGGCGCCGCCACCCTGGCCGCGGTGGCCATCGCCGCATCGTGGTTCCTCTTCGTGCGACCCGTACTCGACTCGGAAAACCGCGCGAGTCTCGCCCAGCAGGCGGAAGACCTCGCGGTCTCGCGCTCGACGGCCAGCATGTTCAGCGAGAAGTTCGAGCCGGGCGCGACCACGGCCCGCGTCGACCGCATCGCGCTCGCGCGCTCGCGTGAGCTGCGCTCGAATCGCTACGCCTTGTGGGGGGTCCGCTGATGCTCCACCGCCGCTCCCCTCTGCTCGCCTTGGCGCTCGCGTCGGTCGTCGCGCTCGGCTCGGCTTTCGCCTGCGGGCGCGCCCCGAGCGACGTCCCGGCTCTCGGCGACGCCGGCGCGCCGATCGACCCGGTGCTGCTGGCGTTCCTCTCGCGCGCGAAGAGCGCGCATCACATCGCCGATCAGCACGAGGAAGCGGGCGAGCTCGAGAAGGCCATCGAACCGCTCGAGAGCCTGGTGAAGGGACCGCTCCCCGCTGGCGCAGCGGCCGACGCTCCCGAAGTGCGCGAGGTGACGGCCGACACGCTGGCACGGCTCGCGGACTTGAAGAGCCAGCTCGGCCGCTTCGAGGCCGCTGAAAAGGACCTGTCCCGCGGCCTCGATCTCGCGCGAGAAACCACGTACTTCCGCGGTCATCTCTTCGAGGTGCGGGGGCTCGTGGAGGAACGAATGAGCCGCGCCGAGAAGGACAAAGGGAACACGCAAGCGGCCGAAGACGCCAAGAAGCGAGCCCTCGATGCCTTCGAGAAGTCGATGTCGATTCAGGCCGAGGTCATCGAGAAAGCGACGAGGCTCGAGGGCGGGCCATGACCCGTGCAGCAAGGGTCGTGCTGCCCCTCGCGCTCGCCCTCGGCGGCTGTGGCGCGGGGGCAAAGACCAGCGCGCCCGGGCCCGCGACGCCCGAATCGTCCGCAGAGCCGGCTTCGATGGGTTCGCCCGCCGGAGGCGCCGAGGGCGGAGACGACGGCCAAGCCGAGAAGCGACCGGAGCAGGCGCCCACGGGCGGGCTCGACTACGCCGAACCCCCAGCGCGATCCATCTCGGACGCCGAGGCGCTCTTCGATTCGGACTCGGCCGAGCTCGCGAGCGCGCTCTCCACCCAGAAAGACTGCACGCTGGCGAAGAAGGCGCTCGAGTCCATGAAACGCTCCGCGGATCGCATCTGCGATCTGAACGGCGGCGACGACCCCGCGGGGCGCTGCGCGCGCGCGAAACAGCGCCTCGAGACCGCGCGCGAGCAAGTCCGACGCAGCTGCGGCTCATGATGACCGCCACGACGGGCGCAGTCGCGCGCGGGTCGGCCGAGACCTGGACGGCAGCGCAACGCAGGAAGAACCGGGTCATTCGCTGGCTCGTGGGCGCCCTCTTGGTCGTCGCGGATCGCTCGCCCAAGCGACTGCTGCGCGCTGCCGGACGCGCGCTCGGGTTGGTGACGTGGCTAGCTGCGCGCGGCCTCCGCCAACGTGCGCAGAGCCGCCTGGCAAAGCTCTTCCCCGAAGCGGAAGCGCGTGGCCTCGCAAGGCGCGCTTTCGACCGAGCCGGTCAGAGCCTCGCGCTCTCGCTCCTGGCGCGCCGGCCGAGGGTCGCCGCCGAGGACGTCGTCTCCATCTCCAGCGAGGCGCGCACGCTGCTATCGACTCGGCGGGGCGCCGTGGTGGTGAGCGCGCATCTCGGGCCGTTCGAGTGGATCGCGCCGGCCGTCAGCGAGCTCGGGCTGCCGACCGCGGTGGTGGTCCGGGAAAGCTACGACCCCGAGCTCGACCCTCTCGTGGACCACCACCGGACGCTGCGCGGCGTCGAAGTCATCCATCGGGGGCGCGCGGGATCGGGTCTCGCCATCTTGCGCGCGCTGCGCAGAGGCAAGCTCGTCGGGCTTCTGCCGGATCTGCCATCGTCGGTTCCGTCCGTCGAGGTCGAGCTCGCCGGCGAACGCACGCCGGTAGCACGCGGACCCGCGGAGCTCGCGCTGCGCGCTGGCGTCCCGCTGCTCGTCGCGACCCTGCGCGAGCGACCCGGGAGACCCGGTTTCGAGCTCGACGTGGTCGAGTTGGAAACCACGGGCGTCGACGGCGACGAGCTGACGCATCGCGTTGCAGGGGAGCTTTCCGCTGCAATTCTGCGGTCCCCGGCGTGGTGGCTGTGGATGACGCCCGCGAGAGCCAGCGAATTGCGGAAAAACCCGCCTACGGGCTAGACTTTCTTGGGTATTTTCCCGGTTCAAGGAACTCTGGAGCGAGTGGAGCAAAACCCCGACGCCCGCATGCCCTGCCTCGTGGAAGGGGTCGACATGCGCCAGCTCCCGCTCGGGCCGGAGGAAGCCTTCGTCATGACGCGCGTGGACGGGCGTTCGAGCGAGGCCGACATCGCTGCGGCCACGGGACTCGATGCCGAGCGCGTGCGCGCGAGCCTCACCCGACTCGTAGAGCTCGGCGCCGTGCGCTACGACGTGGAGTTCAGCGGCAGCTCGCCACCGCCACGCCAGCGCCCGACACTGCCGCCGGGGACTCGCCTGAGTCGCCCGGTGATCGAAACCGCGGCGCCGTCCCACGACGCCGATCATCCCGCTGCCGCACTCTACGATCCGGCCGAGCTCGACGAAGAGGTCGACATCGATCTGCCGCGGAAACGCCAAGTCCTCGACTACTTCTACCGCTTGGACACGCTCTCGCACTACGAGCTCTTGGGCGTCGCGGGCAACGCCGACCGGAAGACGATCAAAGAAGCCTATTTCAAGATCGTCGGCACGTTCCACCCGGACAAGTACTACGGCAAGAAGCTCGGCAACTTCAAACCGAAGCTCGAGCGCGTCTTCCAGCGCCTCACCGAAGCGCAGGACATCCTCGCGCGCAGCCAGAGCCGAGCCGATTACGACGCCTACCTCGCCTCCCAGAACCGCGCGAAGAACATCGAGCGGCAGCTCGAAGAGGAGGCCGCGGAGCTCGAGGCTGCGCGCAAGCTCATCGAAGAAGAAGCTCGAATGAGCGAGCGAGCGAGCCAGGCCCCACCGGCCGGGTCTTGGCCCCCGAGCTTCGATCCCGAAGAGCGACGCAAAGCCCTGGCGCGGAAGCTCCGGGGCTCGGTGCTGCCGCCGGGACGCGGCGTGCCGCCGTCGGAAGCTCCACCGTCCAATCGTGCAGCCATCCAGGAGCACGTCGCCGAAGAGCTCAAGCGCCGATACGAAGCGCGCCTGAGTCAAGCACGCGACAACCAAGTGCGGAAGTACGTGGAGGCCGCCGAAGTCGCCCTCTCGAACCGCGACGTGGTCTCGGCGGCCAACGCGCTCCGCATCGCCGTGTCGCTGAAGCCGGACGACGAGCAGCTGAAGACGCGGTTCGACCAGGTCCAAGAGCGAGCTTCGACCATGCTCGCGGACACATACCTCGAGCAGGCGAGGTACGAAGAGTCGAACAAGCACTTCCTGGAAGCGGCCGCGACCTACGAGAAGGTCTCCCGGGGGCGCCCCAGCGCGAACATCTTCGACAAGATCGCCGTGTGCCTGCTGGAGGGCGGCGGCGACATGCGCAAGGCCGGCGAGATGGCGCGGAAAGCCGTGCAGCTCGCGCCGAAATCCATCGAGCCACGCATCACCCTCGGCCAGGTCTACCTGAAGGCCGGCATGCGCGAGAGCGCGCTCGGCGAGTTCGAGCGCCTGGCACAGGCGAATCCGAACGATGCTAACATCAAAGACTGGATCAAACGCATCAAGCGCGGGGACGTGTGAGAGTCTGAGGCAGCAGAGCTTCTGGAAGGGTAACAATGTCTGAAAAGGTCATCGGAATCGACCTCGGCACGACCAACTCGTGCGTGTCCGTCATGGAGGGGATGCCCCCGTCGTGATCCCTAACCGCGGCGGCTACAAGACCACGCCCAGCATCGTCGCCGTCACGGAAGCCGGAAAGCGGCTGGTCGGCCACATCGCGAAGCGCCAGGCCATCACCAACGCCGAAAATACGGTCTACGCCGCCAAGCGCCTCATCGGCCGGAAGTGGAACTCGCCGCAGGTCAAGAACGCCCTCATGACCTCGAGCTACTCCATCGTCGAGGGCCCCCACGGCGATGTGCGCATCAAGCTCCGGGACAAGACCTACTCGGTCCCCGAGATCAGCTCGATGATCCTACAAGAGATGCGCATCATCGCCGAAGACTACCTGGGGCACCCGGTGAGCAAGGCGGTGGTGACGGTACCCGCCTACTTCAACGACAACCAGCGGCAGGCGACCAAAGACGCGGGCGCCATCGCCGGCCTCGACGTGATCCGCATCATCAACGAGCCCACCGCGGCCTCGCTGGCCTACGGCTTCGGCAAGGACCTCGACCGCACCGTGGCCGTCTACGATCTCGGCGGCGGCACCTTCGACATCAGCATCCTCGAGATCGGGGCCCACGGCGTGTTCAAGGTCGTGAGCACGACCGGCGACACCTTCCTCGGAGGCGAGGACTTCGACGCTCGCATCATCGACTGGCTGGTCGAGAGCTTCAAAGAAGAGCACGAGATCGACCTGCGCCAAGATCGCATGGCACTCCAGCGCTTGCGCGACGCGGCGGAGAAGGCCAAGTGCGAGCTCTCGAGTGTGAAAGAGACGGAAATCAACCTGCCGTTCATCATTTCGACGGGCCGCAACGAGGCGCTCCATCTGCAGCGGACGCTGACCCGTCAGACCCTCGAGCAGCTGACGGAGGATCTGGTCGAGCGCACCGTCGACATCTGCAAGCAGGCGCTGGACGACGCCAAGCTCGGCGTCGACGAGGTCGAAGACGTCATCCTGGTCGGCGGCATGACGCGCATGCCGGCCGTGCAGAAGTCCGTCGAAGACTTCTTCCAGCGCGAGCCATCGAAGAGCGTGCACCCGGACGAGGTGGTTGCGCTCGGAGCTGCGATCCAAGGCGCCGCGCTGGTCGAGGAAAAGCACGAGATGATCCTGCTCGACGTGACGCCGCACGCGCTCGGCATCATGACGTTCGGCAGCTATTTCGAGGAGCTGATCCCGCAGAACACCACCGTGCCGACCAGTCGCACCAAGGTCTTCACCACCAGCCGCGACAACCAGACCGCGGTGAAGATCCTGGTGATGCAGGGCGAGAGCAAGAAGGCGGACGAGAACGAGCTCCTCGGCGAGTTCATCTTGACCGGCCTCCGCCGCGCGCCCAAAGGCCACGTCGAGATCGAGGTGACCTTCGAAATCAACACGGACGGCATCGTCAGCGTCCACGCCAAGGATCTCGAGACGGGCCAAGCTCAGTCGATCCAGGTGACCGCCACCAGCGGCCTCACCCAGGACGAGATCAAGAGCATGATGGAGAACGCCAAGGACTACATGGTGGAACGCCGCCAGGACGAGGAGTTCGAGGGCGTCAAGCAGCAGGCCGAATCCTTGATCGCCGAGGTCGAGCGCCTGTTCCCCGACGTGGAGCGGGTGGTCGGCGGCGCCGATTTCGGTCGTGACGCCATGAGCAAGGCGAAGCGCATCGTCGAGGTGACGCGGCAGGCTCTCGAACGCGGCGAGTCCGAAGTCGTCAAGGAGCAGATCGAGCAGCTCCAGCGCACCGAGCGCATGTTCAAGGGGGTCGTGGCGCGCTCCTGACTACGAAACCGCACACGAGACCGATGGCCAAGGACAGCAGCATCCCGCAAAGCCTCGCCTCACCGGAGATCGACACCATCGATTCTTCGTGGGACGACGACGCCGAGGCGCCCGACGCTTCGGTGACGGGACTCGTGCTGGTTCCCGACCCTGAAGAGTCCGACGCCTTCGATCGCGTGACGGCGATCCCGGAGATGCCGCCGAGTGACTACGTGCGTCACGCCATGGGCCAGCTCGAAGAGGAGAAGTCGGGAGTCCAGGCCATTGCGGAGCGACCCTCCGCCAAGCCCACCCCCAGCGCGGGCACGCCGCCGCGCCCGCCGCGCGTGCCCGAGTTCGACCTCGCCATCGACGAGCCCACGGCGCACCACGGCACGTTCGACGACTTGTCCCTCGAGCTCGGTGCCAAGGACGCCCCCGAGCCGATGCTCGAGCCGAGCTCGCTCGAGTTCGACCTCGAAGCCGCGTTGAAGTCGTCGCCGCCCGCGGAAGACCCGGCGGTCGTCGACATGCGAGATCGCTACGCTGCCGGCGATTTCACCGGCGCGCTGATCCTGGCCGAGAGCCTGCTCGAGACCGATCCGAATCACGACGAGGCCCAACGCTTCGCCCAGAGCTGCCGCGACGTCCTCACACAAATGTACGCAGCGCGCCTGGGCTCCCTCGACGAGCCGGTCCACGTGGCCATTCCACCCGACCAGGTGCGCTGGCTCTCGTTGGATCACCGCGCCGGGTTCCTGCTCTCGATGGTCGACGGGTACTCGACGGTGGAAGAGATCCTCGACGTGTGTGGAATGCCCCGGCTCGAGGCGCTTCGCATCCTGTACACGCTGCTCGAACAGCAGATCATCGCGCTCGGCCGCGGCTGAGCCATGACCCGGCTTCGAGCGCTCCTCGTGTCGCTCGGGCTCGCCTTGCCCGCCGCCGGGTCCGGCGGTTCGGCCGATCCCCTCAGCGCGCCTTCGCCCACGCCCGTCGCGCCCGACGCGAGCGTTCCTCCCCGCATCGCTTCCTATGCGCTGGAGGCGCGGCTCGACGTGGCGAGCCACACGCTGACGGGAAAGGGCACGTTGACGTGGCAGAACCCGTCGAGTGTTTCGACGAACGAGCTCTGGTTCCACCTCTACCTGAATGCATTCAAGAACGAGCAGAGCCTGTTTCTGCGCTCGCCCTTCGGCGCCGGTCGCAGCGGCAGCCACGGCAGCGACTTCGGATACATCGACGTGACGCGTCTCGCGGTGCGCGAGCTCGGCGCCGAGAACCTGTGGCCTCGAGCGGCCAAGACCAGCCCGGGAGACGCCGGTGACGAGACGGACATCCGTTTGCCCCTGCCCCGCGAGATCGGCCCAGGAGAGAAGGTGAACATCGAGCTCGAGTGGACGAGCCGACTTCCATCCATCGTGGAGCGGACCGGCTATTCGGGCTCGTTCCACCTCGTGGGCCAGTGGTTCCCCAAGCTGGCGAAGCGCGAGCCCGACGGCACTTGGGCCCACTTCGCCTTCCACCCCCAAGCCGAGTTCTACGCCGACTTCGGCGACTACGACGTGACACTGAACGTTCCGCGCGGATTCGTAGTCGGCGCGACGGGCCGTCGCGTCGGCGACCGCGAGGACGCGGGCCGCGTCGAGCTCCGCTACCACGCCGAGCGTGTGCACGACTTCGCCTGGACGGCCTGGGATCGATTTCGCGAACGCCGAGAGCGCGTCGACGGCGTCGACGTGCAGCTCCTCTACCCGCCCGGGCACGAAGCAAACGCCGAAGACGAGCTCGAGGTCTTGCGCGACGCACTGCCGCACATGAGCCGAAGGTACGGCCGATACCCCCATCCGACGTTGACCGTCGTGCATCCGCCCGAAGCGGCCCGCAACGCCGGAGGGATGGAATACCCCGCTTTCATCACCACCGGCGGGCCCTGGTGGGCAGCCCGGAGCGGAGCGCGGGCGGCTCCCGCCGTGACCGTGCACGAGCTCGGTCACCAATGGTTCCAAGGACTCCTGGCCTCGAACGAGCCTGCCTGGCCGTTCTTGGACGAGGGGGTCAACACCTACGCCGAAACGCAATTCATGCAAACGCGCTTCGGCACGGGCTCGCTCTTCTCCCTTGGCGGTCTCGAGGTGAGCGACTTGGCGGCGCGGCGCGTATTCGCCATCGCGCACGGTCACGACGGCGCGATCGCTGAGCCCGCAGCCCGCTTCGCCACCTTCCAGGACCTCGGCGCGCTCGTGTACGCGCGGACCGCCGTCGCTCTGGCCAGCGTGGCCAACGCCTGGGGAACGGACGGCCTCGACCGCGCTCTGGAACGCTACACGCGGGACCAGCGTTTTCGCCACCCGGCACCGAAGGATCTCCTGGACGCCGTCCGCGCCGAGCTCGGCGACGATGCGCACGACACGCTGAAGACTGCGTTGTTCGACAAGGGCTGGGTCGATTACGAGCTCGGCGCCGTGGACTGTGTGGGCGAACAGAAGCCGGCAGGCGTCTTCGACAGCGAGTCCGGGCGGACTACCGTGGAGCGCGCCCGCGCGGCCGACACGCAAGCCTGCCGCGTGCTGGTGCGGCGCAAGGGCACGCTGAGCTTTCCGGTGAGCATCGAGCTCGAGATGGCGTCCGGCGCGCGCAGCCGCGCGCATTGGGACGGCAAGGGCAATTGGACGACGCTGGACCACGAGGGGAGCGACAGGGTGGTGGCCGCCATCGTCGACCCCGACCGCGAAATATTGCTGGACGAGAACTTCGCGAACAACTCGTTTTCGAGTCGCGCGAAGTTCGCTCACCGCACCCTGGAGCGAGCGACCTACCTCGCCGAGCTGTTCCTCGGAGCCCTCGGCCCATGACTGTCCGCTCCGTTCGCCGTGCCCTGCCCGCCATCGTCTGGGCGTACGTCTTCCGCCTGCTCTGCGGCTGGATCATCGCGAGTCCGCTGGCGCGGGCGCTGGCCGCGCAAGGCGCCACCCAGCACCCGCGCGGCGACGCGATCCTGTTCGAGCGCGGTGGACTCGAGCTCACCGAAGCGCTGCGACTCGGGGGCGCCGTGCTCGCGGAGGAGGCCAAGGGCTCGCTCCTCGTGGCGGTCTTGCTCGGCTTCGTCTCGTTGGTCCCGGCGGTCGGCCTGCTGTCGGCGCTCGACGAAGACGCCCGGAGTGGGCCTTCGGAGTGGACGAAACGGGGCGTTGCGCTCTGGCCGCGCAGCAGCGTGATGTTCGGTGCGAAGTGGTTCGCCCAGGGGGTGTACTGGCTCTTGGCCGGCCTCCTGGTCGTGTTCATCTACCGGAAAGCGCCCACCCACTGGGACGAGCGGAGCGTCGACCTCACGGCGCTCGGCGTCGCTCTCCTCTGCTCCCTACCCGCCCTGTTCCTAGGGCTCGTGGAGGAGATGGCGCGCATCGAGCTCGTGCGCGGCGCGCGCCTGGGCGGCGCGCTTCGCCGTGCCGTACGCCTCACGGCAAGCCGCCCGATCCGGATCGGCGGCAGCTGGCTACTGGCGACCCTCTTCGGTGCCGCGCTCACGGTCGCGGTAGCTCACCTCGTGGGGGCGCTCGACGTGAGCCGCCCCGGGAGCGCCCGCATGGTCGGAGTCTTCGTGCTGCACCAAGCGGCCATCTTCGGCATCCTGTGCGCGCGGAGCGTCTGGCTCGCGTACTGCATCGAGCTCGGACGAGGTTTCGACGGCTCAGCGCCCGGCGCCGAGCGCGCTCCGGTAGACCTGGAGGTAGCGCCGCGCGGGCCGGTCCCAGCTCGAATCGAGACGCATGATCCGCCTGCGGAAGCGCCCGGCGGACGCTGACGACAGCGCGGCGAGAGCGCGCCCGACAGCCGCGTCGAGCGCCGCTTCGCTTTCTTCGTCGAACAGGAACCCGGTGCCCGTCTCCAGAGCGGCATCGGCGTCGACGATGGTGTCGCACATCCCGCCGACCGCGCGCGCCACGGGGATGGCCCCGTAACGCTCCGCCACGAGCTGACTCTGGCCGCACGGACAGTGACGCGGCGCGAACAGCGCGATGTCGGCGGCGGCATAGGCGCGCCTCGCGGTCGCAGCCGTCGGCCGCTCCACCAGCCCGAAATCGTCCCGGCGCCGCGAGCGGAGGAGCCGGAGTTTCTTCGCTTGTGGCGCAGAGAGCTCCGACGCCACTACGACGAAGGCATCGCGCTTGAGCAGCAGCGGGAGAGACGCGAGCAGGAGCTCGCCACCGCGCTCGGGCGTGAGCGGCCCTTCGATGAGGATGAGCGGGCGCTCGAGCTCCACCGAGAGCTCGAGCTCGCGCAGCACGGCACCCTTGCAGATCGCCTTCCCGGACGGGTTCTCCGCGTCGTATCGACTCGCGAGAGCCGCGTCGGTCGCCGGGTTGACCACGGAGTAGTCGACCCCGTTGGTGATGCCGATCACCTGCTTTCCCGAAGCCTCGAGGGCCTTGGAGAATGCACCGAACCCGCGTGCCAGCTCGCTCGAGTAGCCCGGCGAGACCGTCGTCACGACCTGCGCGTGTGCGAGCCCGGCGCGTAGCAGGTTGACCTCGCCTTCGACGACCAACGAAGGGTCGGTCCAGAGGTCACGCGGGAGGCCTTCGGCGGCGTCGAGCTCGAAGCTCCCTTGTCGAGTCGCGTCGTGGATCGTGAGCACGGTGGGCACGCTCGGGCCCGGCATGCGAGAGAGCAAGAGTGGGACCAGCGCCGTGGGCGCGTCGTGGAGGTGCACGATGTCGAACTGCGTCCCCTGTTCGGCGCGCTGCCGCACGAGCGACGCCGCCGCCTGCGAGAGCAGAGCGAAACGGGCCGCGTTGTCCGGGTAGTCCTCGGTTTCACCGTAGGCGCCGGGCCGATCGAACAGCACGGGGGCGTCGAACAGCGTGACTTGCACGCCCGACGGTAGCTGGGCGTCGATGAGAGGCACTTCGCCCCCGTCGGGAAGGCGCAGCGGGGTGAGCCGGCGCGCCAAGAACAGACCGGAGTCTTCGAATCCCGGTTGTCGCGGCAGCGCTACGGTGACGTTGTGGCCGAGCTGACGCAGCGCCTTCGACAGCGACGCAGCACTTCTCGGCCGCGTCGGTCTGGCACCACGTGCAGGGAGAGCTCGAGGCTCACCATCAGGATTTCCATGGCTGCGTTCTCCTAACACGGGGGCGGCCCCCTGCACGCGCCTTTTGGACCGCCGGCCACCCGCGCCGGGTCGGGATGGTCCTCGGGGCAACCGGTCGAGTAGGCTGCCCCGCCATGGACCCGGTGGTCGAGAAAGCCAAGATCCTCCACGAAGCGCTGCCGTACATCCGGCGTTTCCACGGGCGAACGTTCGTCGTGAAGTATGGCGGACACGCGATGACGGACGATGCTCTGAAAGAAAGCTTCGCGCGCGACGTGTGTCTCTTGCGCTACGTCGGGATCCGCATCGTCGTGGTTCACGGGGGCGGCCCGCAGATCGACCGCGTGCTCGAGCGCATGGGGATCCGTTCGTCGTTCGAGTCGGGCCTGCGCGTCACCGACGATGCCACGATGGAGGTGGTGGAGATGGTGCTGGGCGGAGCCGTGAACCAGGACATCGTGGGCCTCGTGTGCAAACACGGCGGCCGCGCCGTGGGGCTCTCGGGGAAAGACGACCATTTCATCCGCGCCCGTCGCCTGTCCGAGGTCGCCGCCAAGAACGCCGCGGGCGAGACCGTGCTGGTGGACCTCGGGCGCGTCGGCGACATCGAGCACGTCGATCCGCGGGTGGTGGACAAGCTGCTCGACTCGGGCTTTCTCCCCGTGATCGCGCCGGTGGCGGTGGATCGAGGGTCACGCGCTGAACGTCAACGCCGACACCGCGGCGGGGCATCGCCGAGTTGCGCTGGGCGCGGCCAAGCTCGTGCTCATGACCGACGTCGAGGGCGTGAAAGACGACCACGGCAACCTGCTCTCGTCGCTCGACGCTCGGGAGACCGAGTCCTGATCGAGCGCGGGGTGATTCGCGGCGGCATGATCGAAGGTGCGCTGCGCGCTCGACGCCGTTCAGGCCGGAGTCGAGAAGGTCGTGATCGACGAGCCGGGAGCGCCACGCGCTCTTGCTCGAGATCTTCACCGACCGCGGCGTCGGCACCGAGATCCGGAAGTCCGATTGACGCGGCGTGGGGTGGTCGGCGGCCCGGCGCCCGGCGTGCCCACGCGGGCAGCCTCGCCCAATCCGCTGGCCCGAGGGAGCCGGCACCGCACGACGCGGCTCTTGCGAATACTCGAACGCGCTCCTAGCCTTCGGTGCGTGACGGACTGGCTGACCTTCAGCAACGACGGGCCGACCGCCGACAAGCAGATGCGCGCGGTCATCTTCTATCTCACGACCTTCGGCTACATCGACGGCGACTTCGACGATCAAGAGAAGTCCTTCGTACGCCGCTACATCAGCGAGCTGGTAACCCATCGGGTGAACGGCGCGACGCCACCTTTGGCGCCCGACGTGAAGGCCGAGCTCACGCAGAAGTTCACCACGCACTTCATCGAGGTCTTCGAAGGCATCGACCGACAGGTCAAGGAGCTGTTCCACGAAGCGGTGGCAGCGGGCGAAGCGCAGGACAACTTCGTCCATGCGAAGCTCAAGCTGCGTTGCTTCGAGATCTTCAAGAGCTTCGACGCGAACAACCAGGAACAGCTAATGAACACGGTCGACAAGCTGATCCATGCGGACGGCCGCGTGCACCCGGCAGAAGCCAAGTTCCGCGGCGAGCTGGCCGCGCTCCTGGAGGACGATCTGGGGGTCGAGCTCCTCGACGACGACGCGGCGCGCCCTCCCGTCGCCATCGCAGACAGCCACGCGCCGAACCCCGTGACGGAGAATCACCCGTTCTTCGATCAGTTCGAGCACAACTACACGGCCGACCCCGAGCGCCTCAAGCGCCAGGTGGCCGCGGACATGGGTCTCTTGAACCAGTGCATGTCGGCCTTCGACGCCCAGCGCAAAGCGGCCAAGTCTCGGCTGGCGGGCGCACAGAAGGTGAGCGAGTTCGCGGGGCGAGACCCGTTCCTCGATGGCCACGTCTACGTCGTCCCCACCCGCCCCGGCGAGGCGTACGAACTCGTCGTCGTCGGTGATCTCCACGGTTGCTACAGCTGCCTGAAGGCCGTGCTGATGCAGACGGACTTCTTCGCCAAAGTCGCGCGTTTCCGCGCCGAGCCAGCACGCC
Organism: Polyangiaceae bacterium; assembly: GCA_046351435.1. Taxonomy (GTDB): domain Bacteria; phylum Myxococcota_A; class Polyangia; order Polyangiales; family Polyangiaceae; genus JADJKB01. Next base: position 36,850 of record JAXLYN010000029.1, on the reverse strand, counting down.
ACCCGAAGCCGCTCCTGGTCCTGCTCGGCGACTACATCGATCGCGGCATGTTCAGCTACCAAGGCGTCTTGCGCTCGGTCATGCAGATGTTCGTCACGGCGCAAGACCACGTCGTGCTCCTCCGCGGCAACCACGAGTACTACGTGGAGCACGAAGGCAAGGTCTACGGCGCCGTGCGACCTTCGGAGGCCATGAACACGCTGAAGCCGCACCTCTCCCAAGAGGTGTTCGCCGAATACATGCGGTTCTTCGACTCGATGCCCACCATGCTGCTCTTCGAGCGCATGCTGTTCGTTCACGGTGGCCTACCCCGCGACCTCACTCTCAAGCAGAAGTACCAAGACCTCGGCAGCCTGAACGACTGGGACATTCGCTTCCAGATGATGTGGAGCGACCCCTCGAGCGCCGATGTGATCCCAGCGACGCTCCAGGAGCAATCGGCGCGCTTCCCCTTCGGCCGCCTCCAGTGTCAGGCGTTCCTGCAGCGCATCGGCTGTCACACGCTGGTGCGCGGACACGAGAAGGTCGACGAGGGGTTTCGCCGGGTCTACGACGACGAGAACCAACTGCTGGTCACCGTGTTCTCCGCCGGCGGCGCCACCAACGACGACCTGCCAGAGGACAGCAGCTATCGCAGCGTGACGCCCAAGGCGCTGATCATCCGCTTCGCCAACGGCGAGAGCACGATGACGCCGCTCGAAATCGACTACGAGCGCTACAACGATCCGGGCAAGAACCGCTTCTTCCAAGCGCCGCCGGAGATCGCTCACCGCGCGGACTGAGGATTCCGCGCGCGCAGTCGCGCGCCGGACTCACTACGCAATCCGTGCGTGCGCCACGTGACGCGAGGGCGGACGCGCCGAGGGGCGCGGTGGTATCTTCACGAAACGGGGCCGGCAGGCGGCGGCGCCGAGCAAAAGGGGTCGAGGAATGGCGGGACGCTGGAGGGTGCGTGGTTGCTCGGGAGCCGTCTTGTGCCTGTCGCTGGTCTACCTCTCTTGTTCGGCTGAGGACTCCAGCGGCACCGGAGGCAGGAAAGACGCCGGCGCAACCGGCGGCGAGAGTGGCACTGCTAGCGGCGGCGCAGGCGCGGGGGGCACTAGCGGCGGCGGGTTTCGATGACTCGGATTTCGGACGCATGAAGACCTCCTCGGGCCGCGCTCCGGCGCGGCTTCGCCGACCCCTCGCGCAAAGGCCGTGACAGCGAAGTGCCGCATCGAGCCGCACAGTGACTGAGCTGGCGAGGCCTTTGCGCGGTTGAGGCGGAGCCGCGTCGGAGTGCGGCGAGAGGACGTGCCCGCGGCCGAAATCCGTAGCCGAGCACCGCAGCCGCAGCCCCCGCCGCGGCCGCCACCGCTCTGACCGATGCCGATGACACCCCCCGAGCACGCCTCTACGAAACCGTGGCGCCCGTCATCTCCTGTCGCCGGGGATGGAACGGCGATTTAGTGCACGTCGGCGTTGGGCACCGGCAACGAGCCGAGTCCGGCCACGAAACGCTCTTCGAGCTCCAGCTCGCGCAGCACGGAGCGCATCGAGGTGACGCGACCGTAACGCCGCAAGTGATCCACGACGGCGGGTGGCATGCGTTCGGTCAAGCGCGCCACGTCCGCCGCCAGGTCGCGACTTCCGCCATGGGCCGCCACCTGGACGAGCTCGTGACCCCGCGACGTGTGGTTGTCCCGCCCGGCGTCTTCGCGCCCGCGTGTACCACGCACGACACGATTCACACCTCGAGCTCGACCTACGGCACCACCGTCGATCCCCCCGGAGCCAGCGGTCCGAGGGCATTCTTCGACGTCTTCCAAGCGTGGCGCGCCGACCCGCACTCGGCCAACGCGCTGCTCCTGACCGAAGATCCGACGCTCGGGGACACCGTTTGCCCCTGAACAGCGAACGGGCAGCGGCGCGGAGGAGCGCCTGCGAGACGCGCGCCGAGGTCGCCATTTTGGGTACACTCCCGAGCGATGCGCGGCTCCTGCTGGCTCGTTCCGATCTTGGCGACCCTGGTCTCTGGCTGCTCGGACGGCGAGGAAGGCGACGGGAGCGATGGCCCCGAGTCGGCTTCCATCGCGGCGGGCGACGCGACGCTGCGGGTGGACGCCAGAACCGGCAAAGTGACACTCGAGCGCGGCGCGCTCGCGATCCTGACGTTTCCGGCCGACGCATTCGTGCTCGGGAGCGTCGCCGAGGTCGACGATCTCGCGAACTACGACCCCGCGCCACTCATGGCGGGCGACCCGGCCGCCAAGGAGCCCGAGGGGCTCGCGTTCCAGGGGGGAACGCGGCTTCGGATCGAGAGCGCGAGCGACACCGAGATCTCGCTTCGCGTGACCCACGCGGGCGGCCTCGCGTCGCGAGTCGTTTTGTCGCGCAGCGGCGACGACCGCTTCCGCGGGCGCCTCGAACCCGTGGACGCGACGAGCATCGCCTATCTCGGTCTGGCACCGGAGGTGGGCGCCGACGAAGCCTTCTACGGGCTCGGCGAGTACTTCGACAGCGTGAACCACCGCGGCAAGGTGCGCGCCATGCAGCTCGAGGTGAACGGGCTGCTCGAGAGCTCAAACAACGAAGCGCACGTGCCGGTCCCCTTCGTGACGGGCACGAGCGGGTTCGGCCTGTTCGTGGAGAACCCCTACCCCGCCGCGTTCGACGTGGCGAAGAGCGATGCCAAACGGATTCGCTCGACCTTCGGCACCGGCCTCGCCAGCAAAGAAGGCCTCACGTTCCACCTGTTTTCCGCGGCTCATCCCCTGGACGTGACCCGCCACTACTACGAAGTGAGCGGGTATCCGCGGCTGCCAGCGCGCTGGGCGCTCGGGCCCTGGGTGTGGCGCGACGAGAACGATGACCAGGCCCAAGTCGAAGCCGACATCCAGGCGATTCGAGACCTCGATCTGGCGACGACCGCCATCTGGATCGATCGCCCGTACGCCACGGCGGTCAACACCTTCGACTTCGATGCAACGAAGTTCCCCGACGAAAAAGCCATGATCGACAAAGCCCATGCGGCGGGTCTTCGCATGGCGCTCTGGCACACGCCGTACCTGGACGAGAAGGATCCGGCGACGGCCGCGCTTCGCGACGAGGCGACCAAGAAAGGCTACTACCCGCTCGAGCGGGGGCTCTTGCTCAACAAGTGGGGCCCACCCATCGACTTGACGAACCCCGAGGCATTCGCCTGGTGGCAAGGGCTCGCCAAGAAGTACGCCGACCTGGGGATCCAGGGTTTCAAGCTCGACTACGCCGAGGACGTCGTGCCGGGCGTGTTCGGAGCGCGCAACGTCTGGAAGTTCCACGACGGCAGCGACGAGCGCACGATGCACGCGCGCTACCAGCTCTTCTATCACCGGGTCTACGCCGAGCTCTTCCCGGAAGAGGGCGCCTTCCTCTTGTGTCGAGGCGGCACCTACGGCGACCAGGTCAACGTCTCGGTGGTCTGGCCAGGCGATCTCGACGCGAGCTTCGCCAAGTCCGGCGAGAAGGTGACGGAAAAAGGCGAGACCTACACGGCCGTCGGCGGCCTGCCGGCAGCGCTGATCGCCGGCCTTTCCCTGGGGCCGTCGGGGTTTCCGTTTTTCGGCGCGGACACCGGCGGGTATCGCCACTCTCCGCCGGACAAGGAGCTCTTCACGCGTTGGTTCCAAGTGACGGCGCTCTCTCCGGTGATGCAGATCGGCACGAGCAGCAACGACGTCGCGTGGGAGCCGACGGCCGACAACGGTTTCGATGCCGAGATGCTGGGCTGGTACCGCACGTACACGCGGCTCCACCTGCGGCTCTTCCCGTACATCTGGACCTACGCGAAGCGGCTCTCCAGCGACGGGCGTCCGATCCAGCGAGCGCTCGGCCTCGCCTACCCGGAGCTCGGCGAGCACCCGAACGACGTTTTCCTGCTCGGCGACTCGCTGCTCGCAGCGCCCGTGGTGGAACGCGGCAAGACCGTGCGTGACGTGCCGTTGCCACCGGGAGAGTGGCAGGACTGGTTCACCGGGAAGAGCATCTCGGGAGGCAAGACGGTGAGCGTCGAGGCGCCAATGGGCAGCTTGCCCTTGTTCGTGAAAGAGGGCGGGTTGGTGCCGCTTCTGCGACCCACCATCGACACCTTGAGCCCTGCGACCGTCGCCGGCGTCGATTCCTACGCGACGACCCCGGGTGTGCTCTGGGTGCGCGTCGTGCCCGGCCCCGCGTCGGAGTTCGAGCTCTTCGATGGCGCGCGAGTCGGTCAAGAGGACCGGACTTCGAGCGTGCTGCTCACGAGCTCGGACGGGAGCGAGTTCGCCCAGGGCGTGGTCTTCGAGCTCCAAGGCTTCGGCGCCAAACCAAAGTCGGTGGAAGACGGCGGGAGCTCGCTCGGCGAGCGCGCCTCGCTGACCGCGCTCGAGCTGGAGAGCAGCGGTTGGGCCTTCGACAACGGCGCGTTGTGGGTGAAAGTCGCCGGCGGAAACCACGGCATCACGGTCACGCGCTGAGCTCCAGAGGAGGTCGGGCGCCCGAAACGCAAGGCTTTCGTCGAGGAACGGCTGGCGAATTCCCCCGTACCCGCGAATATACTGCCCGCACGATGCCCGACCCCGCCGCCGAATCGCCTGCCGCGCCCGAAGCGGCGCCGGCCGACGAAGCTCGGTCCGGGTTCCTCTCCCTCGGCGCCAAGCTCGGCGTCGCGGTGGTGTTGGTGGTGACCATCGCCAGCGCGCTGGTCTACTTCCGAGTGAGCCAGCGCGAGCGCGAGGCGCTGATCGAGTCCAAGCGGGTGGCGGCCGAGATGGTCGCGGACCTCTTCGCGGCGTCGCTGGGTGCGGCGCTCGACTTCGGCGACAGGGAGGCCGTCGAGGCGGAGGTCGGCCACCTGACGGAAAACAAGGAGGTCTCCTTCGTTGCAGTCTGGCAGGCCGGTCAAGCCGAGCCGCTGGTCCAGAGATCCACCAGCGAGGGCGGAACCGGCGCTGCGCCGAGCGTCGCGCGGACCTCGGTGAGCGAGGACCGCATCGAGGTCGCGCGCAGCGTGCGGGGCGGCGAAGGCAAGGAGGTGGGCACGGCGCTCGTGCGGTTCTCGCTCGCGCGTGAAAATGCCGCGTTCGCAGTGAACCGGACGCGAATCCTGTGGCTGGTGCTGGGCCTCGCGCTCGGAACCATGACCCTGCTCCTCCTCGTCACGCGCATTTCGGTGGTCGGACCCATCGACGCCTTGCTCGAGGCGGCCCGAGGCCTCGAACGCGGTGAACGAGGCAGCCGTGTTCGGATCTTCGCCAACGACGAGATCGGACGCCTTGCCCGCGCCTTCGAGGCCATGCGGCGAGCGATTTTCGATCGCGAGCGGAAGTTGGCCGAAGCCAACGCCAACCTGCGCGAGCTCTTCGACCACATGCGGCAGGGCATCGTGGTGTTCGACGTCGACGGCAAGATCACCGGGACCCAATCGCGGCAGGCGGAAAGCGTGTTCGGCGTGACCGGCTTCGAGGGTCGCGAGATCTCGGACCTGCTCTACCCGGGCGCCGGGAGCTGGGACGCCGAGCGTCGCGCGTTCGAAGAGTGGCGCAAGCTGGCATTCGACGTGTCTCCCGACGGCTGGTCGGAGCTCCTGGCACTGGCTCCCCGCGAGGTTCGCCTGTCGGCGCCGGCGAGTGAGCGCGCGCTCTCGCTGGATTTCCAGCCTCTCGTGCGAGACGGCGCCGTGTTCGGCGTGATGTTGCTCGCCACCGACGTGAGCGACGAGGTGCGCCTCCGGCGCGAGGTCCAAGAGCAGGGAGAGCGGCACGCACGCCAGCTCGCGACCTTGAAACGTCTGGTGTCCGGCGGCGGGCAGTTGTTCGTCGCGTTCCTCTCGGCGGCGCGCGCGCGCCTCGCGCGCTCCCGAACGCTCATGGCGGGAGGAGACGTCCGTCTGCGCGAGCTCGACGAGGCCTTCCAGAACCTCCACACGTTGAAGGGCGAGGCGCGCAGCTTCGAGCTTTCGGAGCTGACTCAGCTCATCGAAGGCGTCGAGAACCGCCTCTCGACTCTGCGCGAACAGGCCCGCGCGAAGCCCGACCAGACGACGACCCTGGACGACGATCTTCCGGGCGCGCTCGAGGCAGCGGCCCGCTTGCTCGACGAGGCCGAAGAGCTCTTCGTCGCCGCGTCACCCTCGGGCAAGGCCGCACTGGAACAGGTCACCGTGCGTCGCTCCGACCTCGACGCTCTCGCCCGCATCGCGGAACGACAAGGGGGTGAGCTCGGCGCCGTCTCGCAGCGCCTGCGCGCCCGTGCATTCGGCGAGTATCTCGCGCCGCTACTCGAGCAGGCGCCGAGTTGGGCGGAGCAGTCGGGCAAACGCCTGCGTGTCGAGCTCGACGGCCGCGAAGTGCGGGTGTTCCCCGGCCTCGCCGAAGTGTTGCCGGGCGTGATCACCCACCTCGTTCGGAACGCCATCGCACATGGCATCGAAGCTCCGAAGACGCGCCTCGAAAACGGCAAGCCGGACGTCGGTACCGTCGTGATCTCCGCGCGCGCGGACGGGGACTCGCGGGTGGTGGTGGAGGTCTGCGACGACGGCGCCGGAATCGACGAAAACCCCGTGCTCGCGGCCCTGGCCGACGACAAACACGCCCTCGACCTCGAGCGGAGCCGCGACGGCTCCTTTCGAACGCGGGCGGGCTCGCCGGCGGACGACACGCTCTCGGGCCGCGGAATGGGACTTTCGGCGGTCGTGCGTGAGCTCGAAGGCGCTGGCTACAGCCTGTTCGTCGAGCGTCGCACGACGGCCGGCACGCGCTTCGTCATCTCTCCGAGGCCCGAGCACGGAGGCGGACGCGCATGACCGAAGAGCGCGGACGCATCGTCGTGCTCGACGACAGTTGGCTCATTCTGGAGAAGATCCGGGAGGTCCTGACCGGCGTTGGCTATCAGGCCCGAACGACCACGAGCGTCGAGGTAGCGGCCAAGCTGGCGAAGCACGCGGACCTCGTGATCATCGACTTCCACATGCCCGACATGAACGGCGCCGAAGCGCTCGGTGCCATCAAACGCGCGCACACGGCGGGACCGGGAACCGAGTTCTATCTCTACACGTCCGATCCGGACCAAGCCGCTCGCTACCGCGCCCATGGCTTCGATGGTGCGTTCTTGAAGAAGGGCGACGACGTCGCCCTCACCCAACAGGTCGACGCGGTATTTCGCACCATCAGCTTGAAGAAGCTCGCCGAGCGCATGCGCCGGGAACGCAAGTCGAGCTGACCTCGCGGCTCGCCCTCGAAGGATGATACCGTCGTCGAGCGACGCGCGGGGTCGCACGAGGTCCACGATGCGAATGATCTTCTGGCGTGCTTCTCTCTCGTTGATGGCGCTGGCCGACGTTTCGGTCCTCCTCGCGTGCGGCGGAACTTCCGAGAGCGGTGGAGGCTCCGGCGCAGGCGGCGCGGCCCAGGGCGGAACCCACGCGAGCGGCGGGTCGATGGTGGCCGGCGCAGGCGGCTTCCCCAGCGGAACCGGCGGGTCGAGTGCGTCCGGCGGCACGAGCGCGAGCGGAGGAGCCGGCGGCTCGGGCGCGACGGGCGGGAGCGGAGCCACGGGTGGCACGGGCGCGACGGGGAGCGGCGCGACGGGGAGCGGCGCGACGGGGAGCGGCGCGACGGGGAGCGGCGCGAGTGGGGGCGCGGGCGGCTCTGGTGGCGCCGGCACCGGCGGCGCGAGCGGCGCGGTGCCCTCGTGCAGCGCCAGCTTCTCCAATTCCACGCCGGCCTGCGGCTCGAGCGTGAACGCAACCTGGTCGTGTACCCACGCTGCGAGCTGCAGCTACTCGTGCACGGGCGACACGACCGCTTCCGGCCCCATCCCTTGCACGGGAACGACGCCGTTCCAGATCACCCAGGGCATGGCCTGCACGCTCACGGGGAAAAATGGCACCGGGATCACCACGTCATCGACTTCGGTCGCCTGCGACGGACGCCCATCGTGCTCCGCGTTCCTGAACGTCCCCGGCCCGCCGAGCCAGTGCCCCGCAGCAGGCACGGTGAGCTGGGCCTGCGTCGGCGCGACGAACTGCAGCTACAGCTGTACCGGCGACATCAACGGCTCGGGAACCGTCCCCTGCAACGGCAACCTGGCCGTCAACCTCGCCCAAGGCACCGCGTGCACGCTCACGGGCACCAACGCCACGGGCGCGACCAGCGTGGGGCTTGCAGCCACCTGTCCCTGACGCGTGCGATGCGCGGTCGCGCGTGTGGACGGGATCAGAAGCCGAAATCGTAGGCGAGGCCCAAGCCGGTCCGAAAGCGGTCCACCGGTGCGTGGATGCGATCGCCGTTGGGCAGCGTCGGACCCACGATGTAGGGGCTGTCGTCGATGGCAGCGTAGTTCGCGGTGGCGCGATACGAGAGCCCCTTCACTCCGGGGATGGGCCCGGTGAGCGCCAATCGAAGTTCGAGCGCCGGGTCCGCCGCGCCGGGAGCATCGCGGTCGAGCTGCCGGCGACTCGCCGCGCGCGTGGCAAGGGCGACGGTCGGAAGCCCGCCGGACAGATCGTAGGAGATGCGCGCGTTGCCAAACCAACTCGGCGCCACCTCGAGAGGTGCCGCCTCTTCTCCGGAGTTCTGCTGGCGGGTGAAGGCCTCGGTGAAAGTGACGCCGTAGCGCAGGCGGCCCGCCACCGCCGAGCCCTCGTAGAGCGCGTTCAACCCGTAGTTCTCGATCTCACCCAGGTTCCGCACCTGGTAGGCGTACGTAGCGGCTTGCTCGATGTCGCCCCGCGCCTTGGCGTCGGCGAGCTCGGCCGGGCTGAGTTCCGTGGCCGCGGCCAGGTCCTTCCACGTCGAGCGGAACGCACCGAATAGAACACGCTGGCGGCCAAAGCGTTGCTCGATGGAGGCTTCGACGGAGCGAACGACCTCCGGCTCGAGTCCTGTGCCGCCCGGGACTTGGGTGAGCGGATCGAAATAGTAGATTTCGAAGGCCGTCGGAGCGCGGAACGCCTCGCTGTAGATCGCCTTCAGCGCGCCGCCCCGCCAGGGAAACAGCGTGGCCGCCGCGCGCGGCGACAGGTGATTGCCGAAACGATCGTCGGCGTCGAGGCGCACACCAGCGTTGAGCGACAGGAAGTCGACGGGCAGCGCCGTCTGCTGGAGGTAGGCGCCGAGCGCGCGCTCGCCCTTGTCGTAGACGCCGATGCTGCCGGGGTTCTGGCCGGTGGCGTTGTCGATGAAGTCGACCTTGCTCTTCACTTGTTTGAAGCGCCCGTCGACGCCGAGCAGCGTGACGAAGCTGCCGTTCTTGGCCCAATCCAGCGTCGCCTGCGGCTCGACGCCGGCGGACATGCTGATGCCGGTCAAGCGCCAGAGGCAGCCCGAATCCTGGCCCGCGAGACAGTCCTCGGCGCCGTTGCTGGTCCAGTCCTGGCGGTAGTCGTAGAGGTCGCCGTAGGCGCGCGCGCCGATGCGCACGATCTTCGAAACGCTGAAGGTGTGCTTGAGATCCACGTTGAGCCAGCGATCGGTCTCGAAGCTGTCCGGGTCGTCGAAATTGCCACCGTCGGTCGGATACGTGCGCTTGTAGACCGCGGCGCGAACGCCGAGCTCGGTGTTGCCGACACGGAAACGCAAGTATCCACCGGGAGCGCGCGTGTAATAGCCGTCGTCGGCTTTGCCGCCCCAGATGCCGATGGGCTGCTCCGCGGAGTGGCGGCGAGGCAGACCCGTGACCGCGTCGTTCCCCGGGTCGAAGGTGGGGAAGTCGAAGACGGGACCGAACTGGTGGTAGTACTCCGCGGCGAACGTGAGCTCGGCGTCGGTGCCGAAGAGCTTGAACTCCTGCCCGATGCCCGCCATGCCACGCACGCTCGTCGGGATCTCGCTGTCCACCGCCACGTGGGCTCCGCGGAAGTCCTTCGCCTTCTTGGTGACGATGTGGACGACGCCGAGCATGGCGTTCGATCCGTAGAGCACCGAGCCGGGGCCCAGGATGATCTCGATGTGATCGACCAGCTCGAGAGGAACCATGGTGCCGCGGTCGTAGTAGCTGGTGGCGCCCCACTGCTCGTTCAGTGCGTGGCCGTCCAGCATCAAGAGCACGTGGGCACCGAAGTCGCCGCGCAGGATCACGCCGCGCGCTCCGATGTCGGCGATCTGGAACTTTTTCTCGGTCAACATGCCCATGGCGAGGTAGTTGATGGCCTCGTCCATGCTGCGAATTCCGTGGCGCCGGAGCTCCTCGGCGCTGATGGAGACGCTGGTCGCCGGAGCCGAGCTCGTGGTCTCGGCCGACTTGGACGCTGCCGAGACGACGGACTCGTCCAGTAGCCCTTCGAGTTCGGCCGTGTCTTCGTCGCCGGAAGCCTGCGCGCGAGCCAGGCCCGCGGCCGAAAGGGAGAGGCACACGATCGAAAGCCCGAGCCCGCGCTTCATTCCACCACTTTCACGAGCTTCAACACCTTGCTGCTGAGCTCCACGTTCTGCTTCTTCGCTTGCTTCAAGTGCACGAGGAGCTTGGGCTTGCCGCCCACCAGATCGAAGCCCAGCACGAGCCCGCCCGACACCTGCTTGGGCAGCGCGCCGGCGCTGAGCACGCTCACGCCATCGAGGGCCTTCGCCACCGAGCCGAGCTCGTCGCTCGAGAAGCCGGAGGCGAGGTAGACGACGGCGATGCGTTTGCTCTTGATGCGCTTGGCCAGGTCCTTGGCATCGCTGAAGCCGACGCTCGAGACCTCGGAAGGCAGGCCCGCGATGGTGTCCTTCTTCGCGAGCTCGCGCTTGGCCTGCTCCGCGACACGCTCCGAGTCGTCGTCCCGGGGCTTGCTGACGACCAGGACCTTGACCTTGCTCCCGGCTCGGTTCGGCAGGTTCTTGTCGTAGGCCGCGACCTTGGCCAGGAGCTCCACCTGCAAGGGGACCGGAACGGCGACGTCTTCGGCGCGGGCGTCACGCCCGCCGAAGGTCGCGAGAGCGAGCGCGCCGCTCAAGAGAGCGCGGCGCGACAAGCTCCGACCACCGGTCATGGGTCGCAGCGTAGAGCGACTCTTTCGGGCTGGGAACCCCGGAGCGGCAGGTGCGTTCGTCCTTGGGGGCATCCCCTTCGGACGGCCCCCGACCGAGCTCGATTCACGCGTGCCGCTCGGCGACCCGTCCGTGGGCTCGGCGGCCCTTTTCGCTGCTCGGGGCCTGGTCCTTGACCAGGTTCGACGAGAGCACCTTCTTCGAGGGAGTCCTGAGATCCCAGACCAACCCGAACCAAGAAAGCACCCGCAGCACGTAGTAGCTGATGTCGATCTCCCACCAGAAGAAGCCCTGGTTCGCGGTCGACTGGGAGTAGTGATGGTTGTTGTGCCAACCCTCGCCCAGCGTGATCAGGGCGAGGAGGAGCGAGTTCCTGCTGGTGTCGGTGGTGGCGTAGCGGCGCCGACCGAAGACGTGGGTCACGGAGTTGATGACGAACGTGCCGTGATAGAGCACGACCGTCGACAGGAAGAACCCGCCGAACAGCGCCTTGGCGCCACCGAGGAAGAAGCACGCCGCACCGAGCAGAATGGCCGGCACGAGGTGCCACTTGTCGAGCCACACGAGCTCTGGGTACTTGGCAAAGTCCCGGATCCGCTCGGTCGGTGTGTCCTCGTACTTCCGGCACAGGATCCAGCCGACGTGGCTCCACCAGAAACCGCGCTTCGGCGAGTGGATGTCCTCGGGCATGTCCGAGTACTTGTGATGGTGGCGGTGGTGCCCTGCCCACCAGAGGACTCCCTTCTGCGCTGCCGTTCCGCCGCCGAAGGCGAGGAGGAACTGCATGATGCGCCCTGTCTTGAAGGCCCGGTGCGCGAAGTAGCGGTGGTAGCCGGCGGTGATGAAGAACATCCGGACGACGTAGAGCGCGGCCGCCAAGAGGATTTCCTTCCAGCCGATACCGGTCAGGAGGACGCCGAGCGGCATCAGGTGCATGACAAAGAAGGGGATGCTCTTGACCCAGTCCACGGTCTCGTCCGGGCCACGGGTGTACGCATTTCCGGCAGTCGCCATGGTTCGATGGGTAGACAATCGCGCGTCAGGGTGCGGCCACGGCTCTGTCATTTTTTCCTGACAGAACGGCGGACGGTGCGATGTACTCTCGGGCTCGATGCGGGTTTCGAGCGCAGGCCTCCCCTGGCTCCTGGCGGTCACACTGGCACACGCCCAGCCCGCCGGGTCGAGCGGCGCGCTGCCTCCCGCCCCGCCGCCCCCGGCGCCACCTCCCCCACCACCTGCGCCGTCCGGCGCTGCGGTCCCGCCGCCCGCCGCCCCACCCGTGACCTCGGCGCCTGCGCCGCCTGCAGCTGCGCCAGCCGACGCCCCGCCGCCACCCGGCTACCCTGGCTACGGGTATCCCCCGAACGGCTGGGTCTATCCCTACGGCCCGCCGCCCTACGGCTACGCGCCGTACGGCTACTGGGCGCCGCCGCCACGCGCACCGAAGCCGGAGTATCCCGAGGATGCCGCGGCTCGCACGACTCCCTTTCTCGACATGTTGACGGCCGGAGTCGTGGCCGACAAACGCTACCAGCACTTCTTCACGGTGGGCGTGCAGGCGGGAACCTACCTCGCCGCACGCGTGCGCGTCGTGGGCAGAGCGCTGCTCTTCACGTCGGAGCCGGACGACGACATGCAAGTCGACTACTACGGCAACGGCGACCTTCCTGCGGGGTACACGCCAGTCGCCTCGGAGCGGCCGGCGGTCTTGTTCGGCGGTTCCGTCGGAGTCGCACCGGTCGCGCGCCGGAACTTCGTGTTCGCACCGGGCATCGGCTTCCACACGACCAACGTCAGCGACTACGGCTCGATGCTCACCCTCTCGATGCCGTTCGACTGGGTCACGGACGAAGGCGCACGCTTCGGCTTCGAGATCGACATCGGCCGAGCTTTCGGCGGGAAGTATTCGGCGCGTTGCACGGCGACGATCTGCGCTGGCACCGCGACGAGCGAATACGACCGCCCGGCCGCCCCCGCCTTCTTCGCCGCCTTCGAGCTCGGCTGGGGCTTCCAGCATCCGCCGGCGAAACTCCCGAATTCCCAAGGTGTTCCCTGAGACCCTGGGCGTCCCGGGCCGAGCCGCGCTAGCTTTCGCTCGATGCGCCGGAGCGGTTGGTTCTTGCTGTGGGTCGCGAGCGCGTGCGCGACCGCGGCGTGCGAAAACGAGGAGCGCCCGCGCCCAGAAAAGACGACGCCGGCCGGCGTGACGGGTCGACCTCTGGCGAAGGAAGAGGCGGCGACCGGAGTCTGTGGCATGGAAGAGCCGGCCGCGAAGCCCGGCGCATGCGGAGCCGGCGCCGAATGCGCGGGTCAGGCCTGCAACGGCGCGGCACGAGTGGAGAAGGCACCCGAACCGGTAGCCTGCGGCTGCAAGGGACACGATACGGGAGACACCGAGCGACCCATCGTGCCGATCTCGGAAGCCAAGCTCGGAGACCGCACCCGCTGCCCGGTGACCAACGGCGTGTTCGTGGTCAAGCCGGACTCACCCAAGGCCGAGGTCGACGGCAAGACGTACTTCTTCTGCTGTGAAGGCTGCGTGAACCGCTTCAAGCGCGACCCCAAGCAATTCCTCGAGACGTGAGCGCGCTCCCAGCATCGAACTAGCATCGTCAGAAAGAGCGGCCCGCTCCGGCATGTCCAGCTCCCCCGAAGATCGACCCACGGCGTTCGACACGCCTCACGCAGGCGAGCCGATGGACCCCGACGAGGGGCTCAGCGACGATTTGGTCGGAACCACGCTCCAGAACACGTATCTGCTCGGGCGCGTCATCGGCGAAGGCGGCATGGGTCGGGTGTTCGAGGCGCAGCACACGCGCATCGCCGGCAAGCGCTTCGCGGTGAAGGTGATCCGGGCGGAAATGGCCGGAAGCCCCGAAGTTCGGGCCCGCTTCCAGCGCGAAGCCGACGCGGCTGCCAGCATCGCGCACCCGAACGTGGTAGCGGTGCACGACTTCGGCTACGCCGAGGATGGGCGCCCCTATCTCGTCTGCGAGTACCTCGAAGGCAAGAGCCTGGGCGACGTGATCAAGGAGCGCGGACAGCTCCCGTTCGACCTCGCCGTGCACATCGCGCGCAAGGTCGCCCAAGGTCTAGCCGCCGCTCACCAGGAAGGCGTGATCCACCGCGACTTGAAGCCCGACAACGTGCACCTGATCGGCCCGGCGGACGTGCCGGAGGTCAAGGTGCTCGACTTCGGACTGTCGCGGTTCATCGAAGCGTCGGGCAACAGCGTCACCCGCACCGGCATCGCCATGGGCACGCCGTCGTTCATGGCGCCGGAGCAGGCGCGCGGCGAGCGTATGGACCACCGCGTGGACATCTACGGTGTGGGGGTGATCCTGTACAACGCGCTCACCGGCAGGCCTCCGTTCGAAGAGGAGTCCGTGCACCAGACGATGCTGGCGGTGATGAACAGCGAGCCCACGCGTCCGCGCGCGGTGAATCCTGCGATCCCCGAGGAGCTCGAGCTCGTCATCCAGCGCGCCATGGCCAGCAATCCCGACGAGCGCTTCCAGACCATGGAGGAGCTCGACGCGGCGCTCGCCCACTTCGACGTCCGCGCTCGGGAAGAGCCGCCCAGCGTGAACCGAGCCCCGCGCCGCCAGCTGCTGTCGCGAGCTGGCTCCGTGAGCGACGACGTGGAGGTCGGGGCGGCGCGCCCGCAAGTGGTGTTCCTCGCCGCGCTGGCCGTGCTCGCGGGGGCCTTCGCCCTGGCCACGACGGTGTCCGGCTTCCCTGATCTAGTCGGACGAAAGCCGCTCTCGCCGTCCGAGTTCTGGCTCACGCTCGCCGTGGTGGTCGGCACCTTGCTCACGCCGGGCGTGCTGCTCGCGCGCTGGTTCTGGCGCAAGTTCTGGAACAACAGCGTGAAAATGGTCGAGCTCGTGCCGCGCCTGCGCGGACCGATCGTCGGCGCCATCGCGACCTATGGCGCCCTGGCGCTCGCCAGCCGCGCGCTCGACGCGGTGATCGCGCGCTCGACACACGGCGACGCGCCTGGCTACTCGACCTGGGCGGGGTTCGCGCCCGTCTGGGCCGTCATCGCGGTCTTGGCTGCGCTCAGCATCATGCTCCGGCGGCGCTTCCTGGACTCGACGAATGGCGGTGCGGGCAAGCTGCTGGCGGGCCCCGTGTTGACTTCACTCACCGTCGTGGTGGCCCTCGGTCTCCTCCACGTCGGCAACCGCGCGCGCTCGCGCGACGCGGGCGCCGTTCCGCCGGAACGCGAACCGCTCGTACTCGTCGCGTCGCCTTCGGCGAAGCCGGTGGCGAGCACGCCCCATGTCGTACCTTCGGTCCCCGAGCACCCGCCGGCCGCGGGCGTGGTGCCGGCGGCGCGGGCTTCGAGCGAGGAGGTCCGCGCGGCAAGCGCACAAGGCAGCGCGGGCCTCGATGCGCTGGCGAAGCGCTTCCCCAACGACCCTGCCGTGCTCGAGCCGCTGGTGCTCTCCCTCGGCGGCGAGCCAGAAGGCCTTGCGCGCGCCATGACCGAGCTCGACCGGCTGTTCCAGATCGCGCCCGACAAGGCCAACGACAAGAACCTCGGCTCGCTGGTGGTGAAGGCTGCGCTTTCACCCGGCGAGGCGTCCACTCGCGCGCTCGACCTGATGGCGACGCGCATGGGCTCGCTCGGGCCCGACATGCTCTACGATCTGATGCTCACCTCGGTGCCGCTCAGACAAGCGACGCGCGAACGGCTGGACGATCCGAAGGTGCAGAAGCTGTTCTCGCCAGGCCTCTCCATCGCCTTCGACCTGCGCACTTCCAAGACCTGCGAAGAGCGCTTGCCGCTGCTCCCGCGCGCCGCGTCGGACGGTGATGCGCGGAGCGTCGCCTTCTTGATCAGCATCTCCACGGGTGCCAAGAAGGGCTGCGGGCCCCGCAAGAACAAGCCCTGCCAGCCGGCGTGCCCGGCGGAGGCGGCCGCGATGAAAGACACCGCGCTGAAGCTGCAAGCGCGGCTCGCCCAGAAGCGCTGACGCCTGCGCCTCAGCCGAGGGCGGGTTGAACGCGAGGTTCGCGCTCCTCGACGCCGCGCACGCCAGCCGGGTCGTACGAGAGGCTCGGGTGGAGCCAGCGCTCGACGTCGGCCACGCTCACGCCCTTGCGTCGCGCATAGTCCTCGACCTGGTCCTTGCCGATGCGACCCACGTTGAAATAGCGGGCCTCGGGATGAGCCAGGTAGAGGCCGCTGACACTCGCCGCCGGCTGCATGGCGAAGCTCTCGGTGAGGGTGATGCCCACGGCATCGGGTGAGAGTAGCTCGAACAGTTTGCTCTTCTCGCTGTGGTCCGGGCACGCAGGATAGCCGAACGCAGGACGGATGCCCCGATAGCGCTCGTCGATCAGATCCTGGTTCGACAGGTGTTCGCCCTTGCCGTACCCCCACTCACGCCGCACGCGTTCGTGGAGGTACTCGGCAAAGGCCTCGGCCAGGCGATCGGCCAACGCCTTCACCATGATGGCATCGTAGTCGTCCAGCTTCTGGGCGAAGCGCTGGGCGAGCTCGGGCTCGCCGATCCCGGCCGTGACCGCGAAGGCGCCTACCCAATCCTCCAAACCGCTGTCCCGCGGTGCGACGAAGTCGGCGAGCGAGCGACACGGTCCGTCGTCGTGCTTCAGCTGCTGTCGCAACATGGAAAAGCGAGCCCGCTCTTCGCGGCGGGACTCGTCCGTGTAGAGCACGATGTCGTCGCCGACGCTGGCCGCAGGCCAGAAGCCGTACACGGCGTTGGCGCGGAGCAGCTTGCCGGCGACGATTTGCTTCAAGAGGTTTTGGGCATTTTCGTAGAGATCGCGCGCAGCGGCCCCGTACGCCGGATCCTCGAGGACGCCCGGGAACTTCCCGGGCAGCTCCCACGCCGTGAAGAAGAACGTCCAGTCGATGTACTTGGCGATCTCGAGGAGCGGCTGATCGCGGAGCAAGTGCGCGCCGAGAAAGCGCGGGCGGGGCACCTTGGCGGCGGCGTGATCGAACGCCGGATGACGCCGGCGGGCCTCGGCCAGCGTGAGCAGCGGCTTGTCCAGCTTGCTCATGTGGATTCGCCGGAGGTGCTCCTGCTCCGTCTGGTTCTCCGCGCGGAACGTGGCTCGCGCCGTCGGGTCGAGGAGCTTCGAGACCACGTTCACGGCCCGTGAGGCATCGAGCACGTGCACCACCTCGGACGAATACGCCGGCGCGATCTTGACCGCCGTGTGCTGGCGGCTGGTGGTCGCGCCGCCGATCAACAGCGGCAGCTGCAGCTTCCGGCGCTCCATCTCTTTGGCGACGTGCACCATCTCGTCGAGGCTGGGCGTGATCAGGCCGGAGAGCCCGATCAGGTCCGCTCGCTCGCGTTCGGCCGCATCCAGGATCTTGTCCGCCGGCACCATGACGCCGAGGTCGACGACTTGGTAGTTGTTGCAGCCCAGCACGACGCCGACGATGTTCTTGCCGATGTCGTGCACGTCACCCTTCACCGTGGCCATGACGATCTTGGCGTGGGGCGCGCTCGAGCCGGAGGAGAGCTTCTCGGCCTCCATGTACGGCTCGAGGTGCGCGACTCCGCGCTTCATGACGCGCGCGCTCTTCACCACCTGGGGCAAGAACATCTTGCCGGCGCCGAACAGATCTCCGACCCGGCTCATGCCCTGCATCATGGGCCCCTCGATCACGTCGAGCGGACGCTGGGAGGCCTGCCGCGCCTCCTCCACGTCCGCCTCGATGTACTCGACGATGCCGTGCACGAGGGCGTGTGCGATTCGCTCGGCCACCGGCAGTCGGCGCCACTCCACGTCCTTCTCTTGCTTCTTGGCGCTGCCCTTGACCGTCTCCGCGAACTCCACCATGCGCTCGGTGGCGTCCGGGCGGCGATCGAAGAGCACGTCCTCGACGCGCTCGAGCAGGCCCTTCTCGATGTCTTCGTAGACCACGAGCTGGCCCGCGTTCACGATGCCCATGTCCATCCCCGCACGGATGGCGTGCAGCAGGAAGGCCGAGTGGAAGGCCTCGCGCACGGGATCATTGCCACGGAACGAGAAGGAGAGGTTGCTGACCCCGCCGCTCACCTTGGCGCCGGGCAACTCGCGCTTGATGCGCTCGGTCGCGGCGATGAACGCCGTGGCAAACTGGTTGTGACCTTCGATGCCGGTCGCCACCGCGAAAATGTTGGGATCGAACACGATGTCGTGGGGATCGAAGCCGGCCTCTTGCGTGAGAAGCTCGTAGGCCCGCTTGCAGATCTGGAACTTGCGCTCGACCGTCTCGGCCTGGCCCTGCTCGTCGAAGGCCATGACCACGACACCCGCGCCGTAGCGGCGGATCTTCTTGGCCTTCTCCAAGAAGTCCTGCTCGCCCTCCTTCAAGCTGATGGAGTTCACGATGGCTTTGCCCTGGATGCAGGCGAGCCCCGCTTCGATCACGCTCCACTTGGAGCTGTCGACCATGATCGGAACGCGACAAATCTCGGGCTCGCTGGCCACGAGATTCAGGAACGTCGTCATGCTGGCTTCGGAGTCCAGCATGCCTTCGTCCATGTTCACGTCGATGATGTTGGCTCCGCTCTTGACCTGCTCGAGGGCGACCTCGAGGGCCTTCTGGTAGTCACCGGCCTTGATCAGGTTCGCGAACTTCTTGCTACCGGTGACGTTGGTGCGCTCGCCCACCATGATGAAGTTCGACGCTTCGTCGATGGTGAGCACCTCGAGCCCGGCATACCGGGTCGCGGGCACCACGCTCGGGACGACGCGCGGCGCGATGTCGCGGACGCGCTCGGCAATGGCCCTCACGTGGGCGGGCGTCGTCCCGCAGCAGCCGCCCACGATGTTCAAAAGTCCATCCCGACCGAACCCCGAAAGGAGCTCGGCGGTCTCCGCCGGCAGCTCGTCGTATTCGCCGAAGGCATTGGGCAGGCCGGCGTTGGGGTAGCAGCTCGAGAGCACCGGAGCGATGCGGGAAAGCTCGGTCATGTAGGGGCGCATCTCCCGAGCGCCGAGCGCGCAGTTGATGCCCACGGCGAGCGGCCGGGCGTGGGCGACGCTGGTCCAGAAGGCCTCGACCGTTTGACCACTCAGCGTGCGCCCGCTCTTGTCGGTGATCGTCACGCTGAGCACTACGGGCACGTCGATCGCGCGGGCCTCGAGCGCGTCCTGAATCGCGAACAGCGCGGCCTTGGCGTTCAGCGTGTCGAAGATCGTCTCGACCAGCAACAGGTCGACCCCGCCGTCGAGGAGGCCGCGCACCTGCTCGGCGTACGCGTCTCGCACTTGAGCGAACGTCACCGCGCGGTACGCCGGCTCGTTCACCCGCGGCGACAGACTGAGGGCACGCGTGGTGGGACCGATAGCGCCCGCGACGAAGCGCGGCTTGTCCGGCGTGCGATCCGACCACTTCGCCGCCGCTTGGCGGGCGAGGCGCGCGGCTTCGACGTTCAAGTCGTAGACGACGTTCTCGAGCGCGTAGTCCGCCTGAGAGATCGACTGGCCGCTGAACGTGTTGGTCTCGATGATGTCTGCGCCGGCTTCCAGGTACGCCTCGTGGATCGCGAGCACCACGTCGGGGCGGGTGAGCACGATGAGGTCGTTGTTGCCCTTGAGCTCTCGCGGGTGATCCGAAAACCGCGTCCCGCGGAAGTCGGCTTCGCCGAGTCGGTAGTCTTGGATGGCAGTGCCCATGGCGCCGTCCAGGATCAGGATGCGCTCGCTCGCGAGTCGGGTGAGTTGTGCTCTCGGGTCAACCATGGGGGTTCTTTCCGTTGCGGGTCTGCGGCGGTTTTCGCCGGGAAAATGCCGTGACGACTTCGAAATAGGGCTTCGTACGTTCGCGCGAGCTCACCTCGCACTCGAGCACTTCGAGGCCCGCGCGGCCGAGGGAGCGCGCGAGCTTCGCCGGTTCGAAGCCGGCGTGCAGGTGGCCATAGGTGGCGGTCAACTCCGGGTGCGAGTGAGCGGAAAGCGTGACGATGCCCAGGATGCCGTCGGGCCGGAGCACGCGCGCGGCTTCGCCCAGTGCGCGCTCGGGCTCTTCGGCGTAGGTCAGCGTGTTCAGGAGCAGCACGTGGTCGAAGCGCTGGTCGGGCAGCGGGAGCGCCTGCATGTCGCCGCACACGACCTCGACGTTCTCGAAGCGGCCGAGGCGCTTTCGGGCCGCCTCGACCACCCGCTCGCTGCGATCGACACACGTCACGCTGCGCGAGCGCGGGGCGAGCAGCTGCGCAATGGCACCGTCACCCGAGCCGACGTCGAGCACGTCGCCGAGGCGCATGAAGCCGAGCAGTCCACGCAGCGTGGCCTCCCACGTGCGTCCGGGCGAGTAGTGGCGCTCCATCTCGCCGGCGATGGAGTCGGGCCAAGCGGGAGCCGTCGGCGCGCGCAGGTGCTCGCGGCGCGTGCGGTCCGTCTCGAGGAGCCTGTCGTCGAGGTCGGCGCGCACGAGCTCCCAGACTCGCCGCGCGTCCTTGGGCATGCTCGCGTCGTTCAGCGCGTACTTCGTGGAGGCGCCGACCTTGCGATCGCGGAGCAAGCCCGCTTCGCGCAAACGCCCGAGGTGCGTCGACACGCGCGACTGCGGCAGCTCGGTGATGGTCGTGAGCTCCGCGACGCTGAGCTCCTCTTCGGAGAGCAGGGCGAGCAACCGCACGCGGGTAACGTCCCCGAGCAGGTGCAGGAGCTCTACGGTCGAGTCGACGGAGGGCATTTCATCCGACCATCAGGATGGCCGGATGAAATTCTAGGGAGAGGGCGGGAGAGGGTCAAGCCCACCGAAGCAAAGAGCCCGCTCCCTGGCGGGCTCTCTGGCTTGGGGGGGAGCGCTCACTTCTCGGAGGTCGGGGGAGGCGGCGCCGTCCCGCCTTCGGATGCCGGCGGAGTCCAACCGGCAGGAGGCTGCCATCCGGCGGGAGGCTGCCAACCCGGAGGGGGCTGGAACCCGGGCGGGAACGGGAAGCCGCCGGGCTGCGCCGAGGGCTGTGCTCCAGGAGCCGGTTGGGCCTGCGGTGCGGCAGCGGGAGGTTGCTGAGCTGCGGGCTGAGCCGGAGCAGGCGCCGCGCCGGGCGGAGGCTGACCAGGCGGAGGCTGTCCAGGCGGGGGGCTCTGCGCCGGCCCGCTGTCGACGTAGCAGGCGCTCGCACACAAGCTGCCGGTCACCAGGGCCGCAGCCAAGAACTTCTCACGATCGATCTTCATTCAATCCTCGCTTTCGAAGCATTTCGCACGCTGCTCGTGCCACTTCCCCATCGTCGAAGGGGAACGTCTCATCCTGAACGCACTGTGTCGTCTCGTGCCCTTTGCCGGCGACCACGACGATATCATCGGGAGAAGTCCAGGCAATCTCGATCGCTCGCTCTATCGCGGTCTTCCGGTCGAGCTCGGTCAGCCAGACGAGCTCTCTCTCTTTTGGTCTACGCAGCGAGCTGCTTCCCTCTTCCCCGACGCCGCTTTGGATGGCGGCGGCGATCTCGGCCGGGTCTTCGCTGCGCGGATTGTCACTCGTGACGACGACCACGTCCGCGAGCTCGGCCGCGATTCGTCCCATTTCGGCACGCTTTCCCGGATCGGAGCCCCCACCACAGCCGAACACGCAGAGCACCCTTCCGCTCCCGGCCAAGCGCCGGGCCAAGCGCAACGTGCGCTCCAACGCGTCCGGCGTGTGGGCGTAGTCGACGACGACGCTCGGGCGCTCGTGGACGCGTTCGAAGCGACCCTTCACGCCGCGGAATGCGGCCAGGCCTCGTGCGATGGCAGCGGGCGCGTAGCCGAGGGCGTGGGTGGACAGCGCCGCGGCGAGAGCGTTCTCCACGTTGTGCTCACCGAACACGCCCAGCACGAGCTCGCCTCCGAGAGCATCGCCGAGAGGTCCGGGCGCGAGTTTCGCTCGGGTTCCTTCGGCCGAAAGCTCGATCCGCTCGACCGCCAGCTCGATGGGGAGTTTCCGGCAATCCTCGGCGACGCGCGGGAGCGCGCCCGCGTAGGCGAGGCGCCGCACGCCCGGCGGGGTGACTTCGTCGAGCAGTGCGCTGGCGGGATCGCAGGCGTTGAGCACGGCGGCGCCTTCCGCCGGGAGCAACATGAAGAGTTGCGCTTTGGCGGCCAGGTAGTGTTCGGGGTCGCCGTGGTAGTCGAGGTGATCCCGACTCAGGTTGGTGAACACCGCGACCGTTGGTCGCCAGAGATGAGCGAAACCCTCGGCCAGTGCCCGCGACGTGGTCTCGAGCGCCAGTGTGCGCATGCCGGCGGCGTGCCCGAGCTCGATGGCGCGTGCGAAGGCGTCCAACGTAGGGCCCTCGCCGACAGGCTGACCGTCGACCCACCCGCCGAGCGTCGTCACGCGTGCGTGCGGCTCGCCGCTGGCAGCGACGATGGCCTCGACCATGCCGGTGGTGGTGGTCTTGCCGTTCGTTCCCGTCACGGCGACGGTGGCGAAGGCTCCGTGGAGCTCGAGGCGCACTTCGGTCATTCGAACGTCGGGGCCGGGCGCCCTTCGGCGCTCTTCACCGCCTGGTCGAGGGCGTCACTGCCTCGCAGGCAGCTGAAGCAGTCGCCCAAACCCAAGAAGCCGCAGCCGCGACGGGCGGTCAGGCTCTTGAGTCTCGTGAGCGAGCGGCCGTCGGCTGTGTCTTTGGCGCGGGGGAGCACGGTCTTGTAGTCGCCGCAGCTCTTTGCCTTGGCGAGGTCGAGCGCGACGAGCAGCGCCGGCGATGCTTTGGAGCGGATGGCGGTACCGTCGACCACGACCTTGGCCAAGCGCGCCACTTCGGCTTGGTCCTTGCTCGAGCGACTCGAGCTCCAGACGTCGTACGCCAGATCGGCGCCCCGCGAACCGAGCTGCCCGAGCGCCAGCTCGAGCGCTTCGTTGGTCGTGGACGACTGCAGCGCGGCCTTTCGCACGTCGGCGACGAGTGCGGCATCCTTGGCCAGCGCCGGATCGAGCCCCAGGGCCTTCTTGTAGGCTTGCAGGCCCGCTTTCGGTTGACCCGTGAGCGAATAGCCGCGCCCGAGCGCCCGCCACTCGCTGCTCGAGCGCTGCGCCTCCGGCCGGGCAGCGAGCTTCAGGATGGCTTCCTTGTCGCCGCTCAGCGCTCGTTTGGCCAGAGCTTCGACGTCGTCCAGCACGGGCGGCGCGCCTGGCCCGCCGCTGGGTGAAGCCGATGCGCTCGAACCAGCGTCGTCTCGGCCCGAGACCCCTTTCGCGACGAACAAGCCAATCAGAAGCAGAAGCACGAAGCTCAGGAGAACGATCCCCGACGCCGCCAGGGCCCAAACCGGCACCGACTGTCCCCCGACGTCCACGCGCCTCGCGAGCACGGGCAGCTTGGCCAGCACGGGACGCAAGAACTGGGTGATGGGGCCGGCGGGTTTGGCTCTCGCGCGCTGCACCTCCGCGAGCCGTTCGATGTCCTGACCGGAGAGAGAGAGCACGGTTTCGCCGTACGCCACGTCGTGGGCGCGGGACTCGGGCGTGGATTCGCCGACGCGCGACTCGGGCGCCGCGTCGACCGCCGCCGTACCCGGCGACGGAGTCACGGGCAACGCACTCGGTGGCGGCGAAGGAGTCACGCCGCCGTCTCGGCAAGCGTCGATCATCGCGACGACGTCGGCCGCAGTAGCGGGCCTTCGATCGGGATCTTTTGCCAATAGTCGCGCGACCAGCGCGCGCACGCGCGGGTCGATCGCGTCGGAAAGAATCGGCGGTTCGGCGGTCATCTGCCGCGTCAAGACCACCACCAAGTCGCTGTCGGCAAACGGCGTCTTGCCGGCGAGCATCTCGTACAAGATGATCCCGAGTGTGTAGAGGTCGGCGCGCGCATCGACGGGCGTGCCAGCCGCTTGCTCTGGCGCCATGTATTCTGGCGTACCGAACACGCTGCCGAGTTGGGTCAGTGGGTTCGGATTGTCGCCGAGCTCGACCTTCGCGATGCCGAAGTCCAAGACCTTCACGAAGAACGGGTCACCCTCTCGCTCGAGCAGCATCACGTTGTCCGGCTTCAGATCACGGTGGACCACGAGCGCTGCGTGGGCAGCCGAGAGCGCCGACGCGATCTGGCGAGCGACGTGGAGCGCGATGTCCGACGACAAGGGTGAAGTGGCGTCGAGCAGCGTGCGCAGGCTCTGCCCTTCGAGGTACTCGAGCACGAGGTAGAACGCGCCGTCTTCGAGGCGCCCGAAATCGGTGGCAGCCGCCACGTTGGGGTGCTCGATCCGTGCCGCCGCGACGGCTTCACGCTCGAAGCGCGCGACGACCTCCGGCAGATACGTCATCTCGCGGTGGAGGATCTTGACCGCCACCGCCTTCCGCATGTGCACGTGCTCGGCGCGGTACACCGTGCCCATACCCCCGGTGCCGAGCTCCTTGTCGATGCGGTAGCGCCCCGCGAGGACTTCTCCGACGCGCGACGTGGACAGGGACGACTCGGCAGCGGCACCTCCGCGCACCACGTCCGACGACGGAGGCGATTGCCCCGAGCCGCCGTGTTCGTGGTTGGTGTCTCCCAAGTGCTGTCCCTTCCGCACCGGCGTGGGCCGGCCCGAGGGCATTGTGGCGAGGCACGGCCCGAACGTCGAGCGCGGAACGCCCCGGTCCGCCACCGGGCCGAACGCGGGGAAAACCTGGTCTTCGGGGCGGCGTCAGGTCCGCCGGACCGGGGGCAGCGCGCGCACGGTGCCGCCCGGCCCACTGCGCACGCCGCGGTGCAAGACGATCTGACCGCCGGCCTGGCGCCCGTGGTGGAACGCGTCGGAACGATCGCCGCCGGCGTAACGCGTCCAGCGAATGCGCGGATGCCTCTGCTTGAAGTAGGCGTCGAGGTCGCCGTCCCCGACCCACACCAGACCTTCGCGCTCGTGCTTCTGCTTCTCCGCGCGCAGTTTGTCGCGAAACCCACTCATCACGCCCGAGAGGAAGGTGCGTCGCTCGGCGTCGCGCTTCAGAGCGTGAGCACGCCGGTATTCGCGCCACAAACGATCGCCGGTCGCGAGCAGAAAGCCGTGAACGTATTCGGCGAGCTCCAGGTTCTCGAGCGTGCCGCAGATCTCGAGCACGCTGCCGCGCTTGCCCTCGAGAGGCCGCCAGACCGGCACCCAGATCGGGCCGACGAAGAAGTGGTCGCCGATGATGGCCGCCAGGATGCGCTCGTGTTCACTGACGCGCCCGGTGGGTTTGCCGAGATGGCGGAAGGAGTAGGCGCGCTCGGCGCGGCTCGTGCAAAGCTCGATGATTGTGCCGGAGCATCAAACGCTGGGCAGCGGCCATGGCAGCCTGGGCTTCGTGTTCGTTGGAGCTCTGCGCCAGCGCCAGAAGCTTTGCCACGCGCTCCAGCATGCGGTGGTCGGTGCTGGCCGCGGAGCTCGCGGCCGGCAGCCCGCTCGCCCGCGGGTCGATGCCGCGCTCGACACACACCTCCTGGAACGCCGGTCCGTGCGCGCGCTGGTCGGACAAGCCGAGCACCTCGTCGACCCATTGATGGGCCATCTCGTGCTTCAAAACCTCGACCGCCGCGCCCCAGCCGTGTTCGAGGAGCAGGCTGCGCGACAGCTCGATGGTGCGGCCGGTTCGCAGCCAGCGCCCGAGACTCGCGCCGTCGCCGAGCGCGATCACCGGCCGGCGCATGAGGCGCCGGAAGAACGTCGCGTTGAGCTCCTCCCAAGTGCTGGCGAGGTTCTGCAACGCCAGGCGCTCGAGCTCGGCGCCGAGGCGCGACAGTCTCTGGGCCTCTCGGTTCATCGCGAGACCCGGAAACCTATTTGGGAAGCCCCACGCCGACAAGCCCGATTGCGTCGCCCGCTCAGCGAGCGAGCGTGCACTTCACGCTGGCCTTGAACTCCGCGGCCGGCGAGCCGCGGAAGGTGACCACGTCTTCGCGCTCTCCGGGGGCCACGGTGGCGTGCAAGGTCTCGTCGCTGACGTCGGTGGTGATTTCGCAGCTCGCGGTCCGGTCGCAGCCATTTTCGATGCTGACCACGTGATCGTAGCCGCTGCCCGAGAAGATGGCTTGGCTCGACACCTTGACGCAGGCCGGGACGGGCGGAGGGGCGGCGTCCGGGGCCGCGTCGCGACCGGCGTCGGACCCGGCGTCGGCGCGGCCTGCGTCCCCCCCTCCCTCGAGCTTCGCGTCGCTCCCGGCGTCGGCGGCAGCGGAGTCCGGAGCCACGTCGCCCCCGCGATCGAAGGCGAGCAAGCCGGCGGAGAGGGTCCCGACGGCGAGGATGGCGAAGAGCCTCCGAAGGTGCATCGCAGGCCACCATGCTCCCGACCGCCGTGGGCTCGCAAGTTTCACGCATGCGTGTGGTCCCACTCGCAAACGCGCCGCGTGGACCCGCGTCTCGATGGCTGGAGAGCAAGCGCTCGGTCCGGCTCGTCGTGCTGCCGTCGGCGGCGATTTGGAGCGCGTTCGCCGGGCCGTGGCTCGGCCTTTGCAGCCCGAGATTTGGGTGGCATGCTCCCCGCCCCCATGAGCAAAGAAGACTTCGCTTCACTGATGGAAGCGTCGGTGAAGGCCGGCAAGGGAACCGCGCGACGTCTGAAGAACGGCGAGGTGGTCGAAGGCGTCGTGGTGCAGGTGAGCGGCGACAGCGTCTTCGTCGACGTCGGCGCCACCAAAGAGGCGCGCGTCCCCCGGCTCGAGCTCGAAGATCGAGAAGGCAACGTCCGGGTGAAGGTCGGCGACCGCCTGCGCGCCACGGTGGTGGATCAGAACGCCGACTCGCCGTTGCTCGCCATCGCGCTCGGCAAGGGCGGCATCGATCTGTCGCAACTCGAGAGCGCGCGCGGGTCCGGCGCGCCGGTGTCGGGCAAGGTGACCAAAGCCGTGAAGGGCGGGCTCGAGGTCGACGTGGGCGGCGTGCGCGCCTTTTGCCCGGCCTCTCAGGTCGAGCTCGGCTACGCGGCAGACCTTGCGGTCTACGAAGGCCAGACGTTCGAGTTCAAGGTCATCGAGCTGAAAGACGGCGGGCGCTCGGTGGTCCTCTCGCGGCGGGCGCTGCTGGAAGTAGAGCGCCGCGCCAAAGAAGACGCCTTGCGCGAGTCACTCACGGTCGGCGCCGACCTCGAAGGCAACGTGGTGTCGCTCTCGCGGCACGGCGCCATCGTGGACGTGGGGGGCGTCGACGGCTTCGTGCACATCTCCGAGCTCGCGCACCGCCGCGTGGAGCGCCCGGATGACGTGGTCAACGTCGGCGACCGGGTGGCCCTGCGCGTCTTGGGCGTCGAGCAGAGCGACAAAGGGCTCCGCGTGAAGCTCAGCATGAAAGCGCGCGTCGACGCGCCCCAGACTCCGGCACCCGCCGTGGACGAGGTGCTCACTGCCGTCGTGGTGAAGTCGACGGGGGGCGGCATCATCGTGAGCACCCCGAAGGGTGAAGGCTTGGTTCCCCACTCGGAGCTCGGACTACCACCTGGCTCCGATCACCGCCGCGCCTACCCCGCGGGCCGCGAGCTCAAAGTGGTGGTGGTCGAACGCGACGCGAGCCGCGGTCGCTTGCGCTTCTCGGCGGTGGGTGTCGCGCGCGTCGAGGAGCGGCAGAACTACCGCGAGTTCGGCAGCGCGGGTGCGGGTTCGGGGCTCGGCAGCCTGGGCGACGTGTTCCGCAAGAAGCTCGGTCTGAGCGAGGCGGCAGCAGCAGACGCGGCAGCAGCAGACGCGCCAGCAGCAGACGCGCCAGCCGAACCCGAACCGCGCGCTCCCGGCACGGGCGGCGATCCAGTGGGCGTCGTGCGACGCAAGCGCTGAGGGTCGGAAGGTCGGCTCCGCGACGACTCTCGAGCGCTCACTCCGGTTTTTCGGGCGCCACGTGGAGCTTCTTCTCGCGCCGGATCTGCACCAGGCCCGCCGGCGCACCACGCGGTTTCGTGACGTCGGCCGCTCGACACAGGTGCACCTCCACGCGGCGAGCGTTTCGCGCCTTGGAGTACCACGCGGCGTAGGCAGCCGCCTTCTCGACGACCTCCCGGGGCACTTCGCCGCGTTCGGGGTTTCGGATCACCACGTGGCTGCCGGGCGTTCCACCGCCGACGTGCAACCAGAGGTCGTGAGGCTCGGCCACGTGCAGACTGAGCTCGTCGTTCTCTTCCTCGCCGCGCCCGATCAAGATCTCGTAGCCTTGCACGACGACGGTTCGATAGGGGCGACCCTTGGACATCTGCCGCTCAGAGCGCGATGCCGAAGCTCGCGGGGCGCGCCACCACGCCGCGGTCGACCAGGTCGCACACCGTGTCGCGCAACGTCTCCCCTGGGTCACGCGCGCTGAAACCGAGTTCGCGCTCCGCCTTGTCGCTCCGGCAATACCAGTGGAGCTGGGCGAGCTCGATGCTCGCGCGATCCACCGGGGGCTCACCGCCCATGGCGCGAACGGCGCGCGAAAATACGTCGGTGAGGCCGACGGCCAGGGTCCGCGACCGGGGCAGCGACACGCGGGGAGCGGGCAAGCCAGTCAGGCGTGAAAGGCGCTGGAAGAACGCAGCGACGGTGATGTTCTGGGCGTTCAGGAGGTAGCGCTCGCCCGGACGCCCCCGGTCGAACGCGAGCCACATCCCCTCGGCCGCGTCCCGCACGTCCACGAACGCGAGGCCACCCCGGGGGCTCGCGACGACCTCGCGTTCGAGGAACTTCCGTACGTCGCCGGTGGAGGACTCGCGGAGATCGCCCGGTCCGAGCAGGAGGCTCGGATTCACGATCACCACCTCGAAGTCGGGTGGGTCGTTGGCCTGGAGCGCTTCGCGTTCCGCGTAGAGCTTGGACCGATAGTACGGTAGCCCGAGGATCAAGGCGCTGGGCGCCGACGACTCTTCGTCGGCGACGTGGTTCGGATCCTCGCTCACCGCGATGGTTCCGCTTGTGCTCGCCACCACCACGCGTCGTACGCCGGCCGCGCGCAGCCCCGCCAGCACCTGGCGCGTGGCGAGGACGTTGGCGCGGTGGAGCTCCTCGGCCGCCGCGGGATCGCGGGAGACCTTGCCCACGCACAAGAAGGCGCCGTGGGCTCCACGCGCGCTCTCGCTCACGCCCGCGACGTCGCACACGTCGAGCGAGGCGACCGTCGTGTCTCCAACCGAGCCGCCACCCCGCGCGACGGCGGTCACCTCGTGACCACGTTCGACCAACAGGCGCGTGAGATGGGAGCCGAGGAAACCGGTGGCGCCCGCCAACCAGAACTTCCGGGCGCCACCCGTCGCGAGCTCCGACGGCGCGGGAGCCGGGTGGCTGCCGTTCCGCGACCGCGCTCCGTTCCCCGCCTTCATTCGACGCTCCCCTGCGACTCGAGGAGCACACCGGCGCGGAACCGCTCGCTCTGCTTGTCGAGTTGGAACGCACGCTGGAACAGGAACAGGAGCTCGATGTTGTTGCTCTTCACCGCGCCCGTGACGAACTCCTGCGGGCTCGGGGTGTACGCTTCGCGCACGATGCGTCGGAACATTCCGGGCGTCGTCTTGAGCACGCAGTCCGCGCTCGCGACGGCCTTGCCGAAGGTGACTTCGCACCGCTCGCGCTCCACCCGGAGCGTCCAACGCTCCTTTTCGCCGAGCGCGAAATAGAAGCTCACGGGCTCTTCCACGGCTCCCGGCACGAAGCGTCGTTCGAGCTCACCGAACAGCGGCGCGAGCGAGTCGTCCGTCGCGAGCTCGGGCAGCTCGGAGAGCGACCCGAGCTTCGAGATGTCGAGGACCTCTCCGCGTGACAACGCCAGCACCGCGCGCCGGGTGAGCTCGGCCACGAGCCGCGAGGCCTCGCTGGCGGTCTTGCCTCGGGTCAGACGCGCGAGGTCATCGGCCTCGAGCGCGGGGCCGATGCGCACGACGAGGTCCCGGCGCCGGAGCAGAGTGGCGCCCTTGGGCAAGGCAGCAAACGTCCCGCCGAGATGGAGCGGGAGGATGTCGACGTGGTTCTGGAGCGCGAGATAACCGACGGCGCTCTTGAACTCCTTGACCTCGCCATCGGCGCTGCGCGTCCCTTCGGGGAAGATCAACACCGTCTTGCCGCCGGCGAGGAGCTCGCCCGCTTGCCGCAGGCTCTGACGGAGCGAACCGCTGCGCGACATGGGGACCAGGTTCGTCAGGTTCTCGAAGTAGGCCTTGCGCCAGCGGTTGCCTTCGAAGAAGTAGTCCTGCGCAGCGAGCGAGACCAATCCGTCGCCGTAGCTGCCGAGGGCGTATTTGGCGAGGCCCATGTCCAGGTGACTCGCGTGGTTGGCGGCCACGAGCACGTTGCGGTTGTGAGGGATGAAGGCGCGACCCACGACCTCGGTGCGGAGCACGCGATCGTAGAAGCCCATCTGCGCACGACCGAGCCAATGCATCGCCGCCTCACGCAGTGCCGGGGGCAGCTCGAGCGGCTCTTCGTCGATGGACTCGATGGCGGCGGTGCGAGACGCGCGGCGACCACCGCGAGCTTCGCGCACCAGCGCCTCGGCGTCGCCGATGCTGACGCAAGCGTTGAGCCGTTCGGCGTCGACCGACCCGCCGATCTGCGCTTCGAGCGCCACCAAGAGCTCGAGGAGCATGAGCGAATCGAAGCCGAGGTCCCCGCGCAACGATAGCCCGGGGTGGAGCTCGCTCGGGTCCTTCTTGGCGATCGCGGCGACGGCGGCGCGCACGCACTCCGCCGACCGGTCGAGCTCGGTGTTCGTGAGCGGGCGCGGCGGGCGCTCGGACAGGGGAGCCACGCGTTCGAGCAGCCGACGCACTTCGTTGCGTTTCACCTTGCGCGTGGTCGTGCGCGGGAGCGCCGCATCGAGCAGGGTCACGACCTGCGGTCGCTCGCGATTCGGCAGCTTGGCCAGGGCTCGCTCGAGGGACGCCTTGGCGCGCTCGCGACGCTCGGCCGCCGTCACCGAGTCGTCGTCGGCGGGCACTGCCACGCATGCCACGCGTTCGCCCCCGCGCGGATCCTCGATGCCGACGATGGCGAGCTCGGCCACGTGCTCAATCGCGCCGAGCCGCGCCTCGACGTCGTCGGGGTAGACGTTCTCGCCGTTGGCGGCGACGATCACGTCTTTGGCCCGACCGACGATCACCAAATGGCCGTGCCTGTCGAGCTTTCCGAGGTCGCCGGTGTGGAGCCAGCCATCCGGGTCGATGGTCTTGCGAGTGCTCTCTTCGTCGTCGCTGTAGCCCAGCATCACGTTGGGCCCACGCGCCAGCACCTCGCCGACTCCGTCGGCGTTGGGTGCGTGGACGCGGATTTCGACACCCGGGATGGCCTTGCCCACGTGACCGGCCCGCGCCTTGGGACCGCCCTCGGCCACCGTGAGCACGGGAGCGGCTTCGGTGAGCCCGTAGCCTTCGGCCAGGTGCAACCCGAGCCCCGCGAACACGTGGTGCGTGCGCTCTGGCAGGGCGGCGCCGCCGCTCACGAGGTAACGCAAGTGGCCGCCGAGCCCCTCGTGGACGGGGCCGAAGAGAAGCCTGCCCGCATCCACACCCAACGACTTGCCCAGGGTCCGGTTCAGCTCGACCGCCACGTCGAACACGCGCGAGGCGAATCGGCCGCGTTCGGCGACCCGGCTCGAAATGCGGCGCTCGAGCATCTCCCAGAGCGCCGGCACGCCGATCATGGCGGTGATGCGCCCGGATTTGAGCCCGAGCTCCAGCCGCTCGGCATTGAGCTCGTCGAGGTAGACGATGCGCGCACCCCGTGAGAGCGGCAGGAGCATGCCGCAAGTGAGCTCGAACGTATGGTGCAAGGGCAACACGCTGAGCACGCGATCGCCCTTGCTGAGCGGGAACAGCGGCGCGAGCGACGCGACGAGCGCCGTCAAGTTCGCGTGGGAGAGCATCACTCCCTTGGCGAGGCCGGTGGTCCCGCTGGTGTAGATCAGCGCGGCGACGTCGTCGGCGCGCGACGTGCTCGGCTCTTCGAGCTCGCTGCCGGGCGCCGCCGTTTGCCAGAGGTCGAGCCACTCGAGGGCCTCGGGGCCCGGAGGCAGGCGCTTGCGCACGCGCTCGCTCACCGCGTGGTCGGCGACGATCACACGAGCGCCCGAGGCACGCGCGAGGTTGTCGACGACGTCGGCCTCGACCTGCGGCTCGAGGGGCACGACCGTGGCGCCCGCGAACAAGGTGCCGAAGAAGGCGATGGGCCAAGCCGGGTGGTTCGCACCGGCGAGGAGCACGCGATCGCCCGGTTCGACCCCGGCCTCGCGCAAGCGCGCGGCCAGCGCGAGGGATCGCGAGCGCCACTCCCGGTAGCCGATGCGTGACAGTCCATTCTGCTCGGTTCGCTGGAGCGCCACGGCGAGGTCGAAGCGGTCCGCCATCTCGTCGAGCAGGTGCGTGAGCGTGGGGTGGGCCTCCGGCGCGCGCCGCGGACGGCGCATGCGCGCGTCGATTTCGGGGAAAACCCACTTCTCGAGGCCCGGAATGTGCACCTCCAAGAACCACTGCCGCCAGTCGATGGTCTCGGGAGCCCAGAAGATCTTTTCGCGATCGTCGGGCGATAGGCGCGCGACAGCAGCCCGGGCATGGTCGCAGCGGAACACGTAGTCGTAGACCGCGGTAAAGGGCACGAAGGCGCCGAGCACGTCTCCAACCTTGCGCTGGCCGTCGGCGAAGCCCTCGAGGAGTTTCACGGTCGGCTTCACCAACGGCACGACGGGCCCGACGGCAGCCTTCTTCAAGAGTCGCGCCGCGAAGCTCACGCCGTCGGCGATCTTCTTGGGGCCGAACGCGGCGAACTGCTCCTCGGAGAGCATCGCACCTTCGAAGCGGGACTGGAGAACGCTCACGAGCGGCCCTCCCCTACCGGTGCGCTGCCAATACTGGCGCTTGTAGAGCCCCGAGAGCTCGAACGAGCGCCGCATGGTGCATGGGTTCTTGTCGCTCGACCCGAGTTGGTAGACCGTGTGCGCGGTGCCCTCGATGAGCTCGCCGAGCGCCAGGGTCATGCCGCCCGCGACCATGTCGCACGGGATCAGGTCCAGGTAGTTGTCGCTGCCCGGGATTTGCGTTTGTCCTTCGCGGAGGGCGTAGATCAGCGGCGCGCTGGTGTTGATGCCCTCGTTCCACCCCGAGAACGGGAAGCGCACGGTGCTCTCGACGATGGCGGGGCGCACGATGGTGTGGCGCAGACCCGAGGCCGAGACGATCTGTTCCCCGATGGCCTTCGTGTAGGTGTACGTGTTGGGAAACCCCCAGAATTGCGCGCGCTCCATGCCCATTTCGGCCAGCCGCGCCTCGATGAACTTGCGCCGCACCCGTTCGATCTCGGTGTCGAGGGCAGCGCCCCGCGACGGCTCACCGCGCGCCTCCAGGTTCCGCTTGGCTTCGTCCAAGAAGCGGCTCTGTCGGAATGCGTCGCTGGCGCGATGGCGAGCCTGCTCGATCACGTCGAGGCACTCGAAAATTTCGCGATCCGGATCCCAATGGGCTCGTTCCAGCTCTCCGGCCCTCGGGAACGGGTGCTCGCGCGGATCGGTCTCTTCGATGAAGCCGGTGCGCGAGCCCGCGACGAAGCAGGTGCTCGTATGTAGGAACGGCACTTCACCGAGGTCACGCGCCAGAGCCACCAAGTTCTGGACACCGAAGGCGTTCACCTCCAGGGCCTCGTCGAGCGGGGGGTCGAAGTCCACCACGCCCGAAGCGTTCACGACCGCGTCGACGGAGCCCCGGATCTCGTCACGCAGCGAAGGGTCGAGCCCGCAGAACGGTCGCACCACGTCGCCCGAGACCGGCAGCACCTTGTCGCGCAAGAACGCTTCGAACCCGGCGCCGTGGCGCTCCCTGAGCGGATTCAGAACTTCGCTCCGCGCGATCTCCCGCCAGAAGCGCTGCTCGGCTGTCAGGTTGCCGCGCTCACGCACCACCAGGTAGAGGCGCTCGACCTCGGGGTAGTGATGGAGGAGGAACGCCCACCACACCTTGCCCAGGAAACCGGTGCCGCCCACGACGACCAAGCGGCGGCCGCGGAGCAGGCGCCCGAGCTCGAGCGGGCCGCGAGTCTCGTGAGTGGTTCGCTCGGGCAGTGGAAGGTGCTTGGGCATGGCGAGGGCGGGCGCGCGCGCGCGGGCGGCGACGGAAACGGGTCCTTTCGGTCACCCATGCCCGGCGCGGAGTCAAGGCTTCGAAGAAGAGGTCGGGTCCTTGTAACCATTGGGGCCTACGCCGCGTACTTGCCGGGCGATGCGTAAGACCATTCGCGCGTCACTCGCGTGCGTCATGCTGAGCCGGAGCGCCACCGCGTTCGTCGGCACGCCCGTCGGCGGCCATCCAGGCGAGCTGGACGCGAACGCAGTGGTGACCCTGGAGCGTGGCAAGACCGAACCCAACGAGAACCAGGCGTCGTTCATGAAGACGCGGGGCTGGTACGAATACAAACTCGGTGTGGGCTACACGGTGGGAGACGTGGGGCCGCTCCAGTTCTTCTCGCTCCGGCTCGAGGGCACCCACTACCAAACGCCGAGCGAGCGCAACGACCCAGCGAACTGGCAGGTCGGACCAGAAGGCTCTTCGCCCCCAGGCAGCATCGGCCCGGAGTGCGCGGCGGGAGCGCAGTATCTGGGCAACGGCGTGTGCGAGTTCCACCCGGCCGACCGCGGAACCATCGTGACCGGCAGCCTCTCGTTTGCCGTGATCCACGATCCGAAGTTTGCCCTCGGGCTCTTCGTGAAGGGCAGCGTTCCGTTCGGGATGGACCTGGAGAAGTTCGAGAACCCACGCCTCGACTACCTGGCGGGCGGCTTCAACGTGGGCCTCGAGCTCCAGACGTGGCTCGGGTTCGAGACGACGTTCTACCTGGGCAGCGGGACGCGTCCGTTCGGCAAGCAGCAGAACGGAGCTGCTGCGCTCGGCACGCTCTTCGACCTGAAAGCCAGGCGTTGGCTGCTCCCGTGGCGCGCCGGGCTCAAGCTCGGCCCCTACGTGGAGGGCGACATCCACGAGCGCTTCGACGAGCGCTACGACCGCGCGTACAGCCCGGCGGTGTTGCCACAGGCCGGGAGCCAGCCCGAAAGGTCTCGCGACCGCATCCGCGCCGCGCGTTTCGCGCTGGCGTTTCTGCCCTACTTCCTCGTGACCGAACAGCTGTCCATCGAGGCCGGCTACGTGCAGAAGTTCTTCGGCTACGACGCCCGCGCCACCCAGGTCTACTTCGTCGGCGCGCGGGGTCTCTTCGATCTCGCTCCGGAGCGCGGCCCGGCAAAACACCCGTGAACGACGAGGCGCGTCGCGTCACTTCTTGGGCACGCGCGCCACGCTGCCGTCGTGCTGCGTGCAGACCTTCACTCCCTGGGTGCCACGACTCACGAAGTAGACGTATTCGGAGTCGAGTGCCAGGCGGCGCGGGTCGCGGAGCCCTTTCGCCAAGACAGTGGCGTCGTGGCCCTCGAGGTCGCTGCGCACCAAGGCGCCGTCGCTGTATTCGGATGGCGTCCCCGCCTCGACCCAATAGAGCGAATCGGCGTCCACGGCCACGTCCGCCGGCGTCGCGCGCCCCGAGACGAGCAGCTCGGCCGGGGTTCCGCTGCGTGCCACCCGCCACAAGCTGCCATCCTCGCTGTTCGCCCAGTAGACGTGCGTTGCGTTCGCGGCCACGCCCCGAGGCCGGCTCTGATTCTGGGCGAGCACGTGCCGGCCGCTCCCCGTGATGTCGCAGGTCTCCACCGAACCGGTCGTCGCGGTGCCGCCGGATACGCTGAAGAACAGATTGCTGTCGATCCGCGCCATCGCGACCGGTGACTCGAGCCCAGTCGCGATGGCGATGCCGCCCACGGTGCCACCTTCGAGGTAACGCCGTCGCACCTCACCGTCGGCCGCACCCTGTGCGCCGGCGTTGACCCAATAGAGAGCGGTATCGTCGATGGCGAGGGAGCGCGGTGTGCCCTGTCCGCCGGCGAAGACTTCGGGCACGAGTCCGTTGGCGGGCAGCTTCCAGATCGTGCCATCGAGAACCGTGGCCCAGTAGACGTCGCCCGTCGCAGAGTCGATCTCGATGGCCGCGGGTGAGCCTTGACCGTCCGCGAGGGTGAGGGCACACGCGCTCCCGCCATCGGGACAGCCACTCGCCGGCAGCGTGCGAACTCGACCGTCCTTGCCGCTCGCCTGGAGCGAGCCCTGCTCCACGAACGACAGCGTGCCGCCGGAGACGCGGAGGTCGGAGGGGCAATCGAGGCCGACGGCCAACCACTCGGGACCGGCTCCGGCGCCAGCGTCGGCGTCGGCTGCCGCATCGCCGCCCTGGCCTCCGCTCCCGGCGTCGGTCACGAGCTCGCCCACGGGCTCGCCGGTGCACGCCCACGCGAAGAGCGAGAGCAGGCCCCACGCGGGCGCTCTTCGGCGTCGTTCGCTCTGTTTCACGGCGGCACCGCTGAGGAGCATAGCTCGTGGGCGGGGGGGACGGCGCGGTCTTGTATAGTGCAGACCGCATGAGCGCGGACCGCGAGCAGGTCATCGTCTGTGGGCTCGGACACGTGGGGTACCGCGTGACGCGGCTCCTGCTTCGCCTCGGCATCGACGTCACGGCCATCGGCCTGGAGGTGCGCGCGGACCGCGTGCGCGCCATCGAGAGCGCGGGGGGCAAAGTCGTGCGGGGCGGAGACGCCCGCGACGAAGTCGAGCTCGAGCAAGCGGGCATCGCCCGCGCCGTCGGCGTCGTCACCGTCACCGACGCGGATCTCGTCAACCTCGAGGTCGCGCTCGACGCTCGCCGCTTGAGCTCGGAAGTGCGACTCGCGCTGCGGGTCTTCGACAAGGAGCTCGCACGCTCCCTCGAACAGAGCCTCGGCCGCGCGCGGGCCGTCGGCGTCTCGGCGCTCTCGGCCCCCGTGCTCGCGTTCGGTGCCTTGGGCCACGACGTGGCGGCCGCCTTCGAGTACGGCGATCACGAAATCGTGATCGGCAGCCTGGACGTGACCGCGGATCGGCCTTGGCTCGGGCTCAAGAGAGCCGAACTGCGCGAGCGCTTCGGCGTGGGCACTCTGGGCGA
>JAXLYN010000028.1:0-122972 GCA_046351435.1 Polyangiaceae bacterium | reverse complement strand
TGGCGGGCATGTCCGGCTGCGACGTGAACTTCACGCGGCCTGCGTTGTGGGCGGGCAAGAGGTCCCACAGGTCTGCGTTGCCGACGCCGGTCACGGTCGAGAAGGGTTTCGAGATCGGTCCGGTCAAGTGGATGCGCACGTCGTCGCCCCCGCTCGACACCAGCGAAACGTCTTGCAAGACCACCGGATGCGGCGCACGCCTCACCCAGAGATCGAGCTCTCCGCTCGGATGCGCCGCGTCGAAGAAGATGCGGCTCTTGTGCCGCGGGTCCATGGCGTGGTTGCGGCCGCCGAGGGACATGTAGCCGTCCACCACGGCGAGCTCGCCGTTCACTGCCGGCTTCTGCCCTGGGCGGAGCTTCACCTCGAGCTCGCCCTTGGCGACGAGCTCGAACGGCATCTTCTGGACCTTGATGGGCTTCGGGATGTGCAAGAAGACGTCGGTGCCTTCGGCGCCCGGCGCGTCCGGCGCAGGCGGCGCTTCGGCCGCCGGTGGGTTCGCCTGGGCGAGCTTCTGGGGTGAGAGCGGGATCTTGCCGACCTCGACGCCCTTCTCGTCCAAGAAGAGGACGTCGCCGAGGCTCGACTTCTCGGGCCAGTGCGCCTTGTCGAGGCGATCGGGCATCACGACGTTCAGCTCGTGCACCGTCGCATCCACGCGGCGGCGCGGGCGCGCGAGGTCGCCGCTCAGCTCGATGTTCGCCGTCAATGCGCCGCGCGGCGCGTCGGGCATCCCCAGCGTGTCGCCGCCGAACAAGAGGAAGTCCTTGGCCCGGATCGCCAGCTCGACCCGCTCGGGCCGAAGCCTCTGCCACGGCAAGCGCCCGCTCACGCTCAGGCGTCGGTCTTTCTTCTCCCGATCCGACTCGTGCAGATCGAGCTTCTCGATGCGCAAGGCCTCTTTGCTCGCCGAGATGCGGAGCTCGACCTGGTCGTAGTGGCGTGAGCTCTTGGGGATGGGGATGACTCCATCGAGGATGGCGAGCTCGCCGGTCAAGATCGCGTCCGAGAGCTTTCGCACTCCGTCGTGGGACCCGAGCGTGAGCTCGCCGTTCATCTTCCAGTCGAGGGTGCCCTTGGCGCCGGTGTCGGGGAAATCGCGCGTGAGCTTGGGCACGACCGAGCCGAGCGGTTTCTTGTCGGCCGTGATGTCGAGCTTCACTCCGAGTGTGGCGTCGCCTTCCTTCTTCTTGAGGAACTCCGCGAGCTCGGGGCGCGCCGTGCTCACCCGGATGGAGAGCGGCGCCTGATCGTTCTTCTGACCGAGCGCGATGCCGAGGCCCACGCTCTCGGCCGAGGCGGCGAGACTCAGCTTGGCCTTGCCTGGCTCACCCGCGGCCGTCGAGTAGTCGTCGAGGGCGATCTCGCCGTCGGCGGTGGGAGCCTCGATCGTTCCGCCCACGTGGATGCGGCCGCCGACGCTGCCCAGGAAACGCTCGAGCTTCGGCCGGAGCGCAGCCCACTCGGCGAGCCGGTGTTTCGGCAGATCGATGTCGACGTCGAGCGCAGACTTGGCGGCCTTCTTCTCGCGCAGGGTCTGGAACAAACCGTCACCGGCGAGCCCGAGCTTTCCGCGCGTGCGGAGCGCATGCAGGCCGGCCGCGTGGAGATCGAGGGCGACGCGGGTTTCCGTGTGGTCCACGTCGACTCCGAGCTTCGCAGCCAAGGGACCGGTCTCGCCCTTCTTCACGTCGGCGAGGTCGAGCCCCACGTGCCCGTTCGCGTCCTTCGCGTTGCCCTGGAGCGAGAGCGCGAGGCCGACGGTGCCCGAGAGGCCCTGCTTGCGTTCCGGGGGCAGGGGCAACGCTTCGAGGCGCTGGGGCAGAAGCTCGCCCTCGAGCCGCCAGCTCACCGACTTCCGACCCTCCGGCGTCAGCGGCGATGCGGCGAAGTCCGCGTCGGCATTCAGCGAAAGCGCAGCCGGCGCGCGCTCGTCCAAGAACGCCCGGAGCTTGGCCTCGGCGCGGTTGCCTTTGCCCGCCGGCGTGACGTTGGCGCGAAGCGAGAGGCGCTGACGCGCCGGAGCCAGGGGAACTTGGGTGGTGACGTCCAGCGCGACGTCGCCCTTGAGCGCATTGGCGCTGCCCCCGAGATCGACGTGGGCCTCGAGCTCCGTCTCCTTCGGTGCCTTGACCTTGGCGGCGATCTCCGGCGGCAAGAGCTCGAGGATCTCGCCCAGCGTGCGCCGCGCGACGTCGAGCTTCACGCGCAGGGGGCGGCCGCGATCGAGCCCGCGCTTTCCGCTCAGGCGAACCGGCAGCTCGGCATCGAGCTTCGCCAGCGTGGTCTCGCCGCTCGAGCCGCGCTTCATGAGCTTCACGTCGGCGTCGAGGCGGTTGCCTCGGGCCTTCGCCCGCACGTCGACCACGAGCTCCGGCGCGCTCGAGTCGTCGGTGCGGCGCGCGCGGACCGCGAGATCGACCTCGGCCTCGGGGGACTGCTTCGTGCCCCTCAGGTGGATGCTCCCGGTCACGTTGCCATCGAGCCCACGGAGCTTCTTCTGGCGCAGCGCCGCCAGCGACGAGAGCCGAACGCCTTGGAGCGAGATGTCCGTGTGCAGACGGTCGAGCCCGAGAGGTCGCTTGCCTTCAGCGTCGGCTTCGCCGCGGACGAGCGTGACGTCACCGTCGAGCACCACGCGGCCACCGGCGACGCGAAGCTTCGCTTCGGGCAAGCTGACCTTGAGCCCTTCGTCTAGCTTGCCCGTGACCTTCAGTCGGAATTCGCCCTTGCCGAGGGCCACGGCCCCCGGAGGCAGGTTCGACTTCACCTTCACGCCAGCGCGCTTGAGCGCGGCGAGCGCCACGCCCACGTCACCGGCGAGCTCCACGTCGAGGTCCAGCGCCTTGTCGGCCAGCGTGTAGCTACCCTTGGCCTTCAGCGTCTGGTCGAGGGCGCGCAGCTCGAGCTTTTCCACGTGCACGACGCCCTTGTCGAGCTTGCCGCGGAGCTCGACGCCGTCGATGCGCACCTTGCCGACGCGGACCGGACCCACGTCGAGGCTCACGTCGGCGGTGATTTCCTCCTTCTTGGCGCCCGCGCCATCGAGACCCAGCGAGAGCTTCTCGACTTCGACATCCGGCGCCTTCTCGTTCTTCAGGAGCTTGCGTGTCGCTATGGATGTGCCGCTGAGCTTCAGATGATAGGCGGGGCGGTCGAGCCGAGAAGCGTCGACCTTGCCTGTCAGGCCGAGCTTTCCGCCGCTCGTATCGACCTTGACGTCGAGCGCCAGGTCTTTGGGCTCCCCGTCGAGCTTGAGCCCGACGTCGACGTTGCTCGCGAGGAGCTCCTTGCCGAGCAGCGCGTTGAGCTTGTCGGCCTCGAGGTGAAGTCCGGCGAGGAGCGCGCGCTGCGGCCCGTGGAGCCCTTCGTCGTTCTTGCCGCCCTCGATCTCGAGGTTCTCGAGCAACGCGAGCCCCGCCTCGAGCTTCTTCAGGTTGGCGCCGATCCCCTCGGGTTTGAGCTCGACTTCGAGGGCACCGAGGGCGATGGGCGCGTGATAGGGGCTCACCTCGGGGCGTTCGAGCGTGAGCTCGGCGCTGATGGGACCGAGAGCGAGCTTGCCCTTGCCTTCGACCAAGCCCACGTGGAGCTTGGTGCTGAAGTTCGCCAGCGCGAGCTTTGGCCCCTTCTCGGTCGTGCGCTGGAGCCCGAGCGCCAGGCGGGTCACGTCGAGCTCGACGCTCTTGTCCACGGGCGTCGCGTCGAGCTTGGCGTCGAGGCTGAAGTCCTTCACTTCCAGGCGGCTGCCGTCGGCTTTGGCCAGCGAGAAGTCGATCTTCGAGAGCGCGATGGCTCGCACCTCGATGCGTCGTCGCTTCGGATTCGGATCCGGCGTGCTCGGCGGACGGGGCTTGAACAGCCGCTTCAGGTTCGACACACCGTCGGCGTCTTGCTCCATCGAAACGCGTACGCCAGCGAGCTCGACGCGCTCCACCACGATGTGGCTGCCCGAGAGCTCGCGCCAGGCGGGGACCAGCGTCAGCTGGTCGAGCTCGATCACGGGTTTGCCGCCGGCGTCGCGGAGCACGACCTTGCCGAGCTCGATGTTGCCGAGGAGGTGCACTCCGACGTGTCCGATGCTGACGCTCCCCTCGACCCGTTCGCCGAGGCGCTGCTCGACCTTGCGTCGAAGGAGCTCTTGCCCGCTCGCGCTGTGGAGGTAGAGCACGGCCGCGCCCACCAGGACCACGAGACCCACGACGAGGACGAGGACCACCCGTGCCGCGCGTACGAGCCGGCGTCGCCAGGGTCGCGGTTCGGAATCGCTCTTCGCCAACGCGTCCGAAAATGCGCCGCGGGCTCGGGGAGTGCAAGCAGACTCGATTGACGCAGCGGCAGAGGCGCTTTTCGATGTGTTCATGCGCTCTCTCGTCGCGCTCGCGGTGTGCGGCGCCTTTGCCGCCTGTGGGCCGAGCGAGCCCGCGCGCACGCCGGGCGCGGAGCCGTCGTCCGCCCCCGAGTCGGAACCCACGCACGCGGAGGACTCCGAGACACCGGCTCCGCGGCCCAAGCGCGCGCGCCCGAGCCCAGCGCTGCCGGAGATCCGAGTCGACGGCGAAGTGGGGGGCCTGGACGCGGACGCCGTCGACAAGATCGTGAATGGCGCGTCGAAGGACTTCGAGCGTTGTTGGGAAGCGGGCGTGAGCAAGAACGAGCTGCTCTCCGGCAGCATCGAGCTCGTGGTCGGGGTCGGCGGCGACGGTCGCTCGGAGCACGCCTTCGTGCGGCAGAGCTCCATCGGCGCGCGCGGAACCGAACGCTGCCTGCTCGAAGCCCTCGCTTCGCGCACGTTTCCGCGACCCGTCGGCGGCAAAGTCGGGGTCGTCAAGACGAGTCTCACCTTCGATCTGGCTTCGGGCCATCGAGCACCCGTCGCCTGGACGAAGGCCAACGTCAGTGAAGTGCTCGAGGGCCACGCCGCCGAGCTCACGGCGTGCCGGCAAGGGTCGAACGCGCGGCTGGCCGTCAGTCTGTACGTCGAGCAAATCGAGCTCCCTCCGCCGCCAGCGAGCGAAGACGCGGGCGATGGCGCCGACGCTGACGCCGGCCCGACCTACGCCGGGCGCGCCAGCAGCGTGGGCGTCGCGGCGGCCGACGCCGATGCCTTTCGCGCGGCGGAGTGCATCGAGCGCGTGCTCCTCGGCGCGAGCTTCGCGGCCCCCGGCGACGTGGTTGCCAAGGCGTCGTTCGAGCTCTGACTCGCGCCGAGCTTGCGGCCTGTCGACGCGCCCGCGCACGCGATTCGCAACCAAGCTTCCGGCCTGGCGGTTTCTCGCCGGGTCGTGGCGGGCGGGTCGCTCGTGGCACGCCCGATGCACACGCGGGGTGGGGAGCATCGGCCATGGAAACCAATCAGACGCCGAAGTTCGATCTGTCGAAAAACGAGACCGGTTGCTGTCCCCGCTTCGATCCGACGCCGTGGGACCGTCGAGATCTCCATTTCGTCGACAAGCCCTTCGTCAAGGCGTCGACGGTCAGCTTCTTCCACATCCCACTCAACATGGGCAGCATGTTCGAGAGGACGTGGGC
The DNA here is from genome assembly GCA_046351435.1 of Polyangiaceae bacterium. Taxonomy (GTDB): domain Bacteria; phylum Myxococcota_A; class Polyangia; order Polyangiales; family Polyangiaceae; genus JADJKB01. The sequence goes on along the minus strand of JAXLYN010000028.1, from coordinate 117,440 downwards.
CGCGATTCGGAGCGCCCACGCCGACACCGGCGAGTTCCTGGTACTGAGCCACGACGACACCGCCTGGCACGCCGAGCACCTCTTCGCCGTCTCGAAAGAAGTCCCGGGCGTCGAGCTGGTGCGCTTGAACGGTGACTACGTGACCAAGGTGTTCGAAGGTCCGATCTCCGACGCCAAGAAGTGGGCCGCCGCCATGGAGACCGTCGCCATCGACAAGGGCAAGCAGCTCGAAAAGGTCTACTTCTTCCATACGACGTGTCCGCGTTGCGCGAAGCACTACGGGAAGAACTACGTGGTGGGCATCGCGCGCGTGAGCTGAGCAGTCAAGGCAACGCGACGTCCACCACGAGATTTCCGCTCGCCCCGAGAGCGAACTCCGAGCTCGGCATGAGTTCCGCGACCCAGACTGGATCCCAGATCTTCGGGAAGTCGAAGCCGACGCTGCACGACCACGCGCCGGCCTCTTCCTTGCAGTTCGCCGGCGGCGACGCGAAGGCTCCGAGCGTCACGCGATGGAGGCCGGGGGGCGCCGGCTGCTTTGCGGCGTACGGGTGAAGGCCGAAGCCGCACTCGAACGTCTCGGCTGCGAATGCGTAGCGCCGCGCGTCCCAGACGAACTCGTAGGACTCACCTGGGTCGAGGCGGTCGAGGCGAGTCGGTCCAGTTCCGTCGTAGTCGGCCTGGGGGAAGCAGTCGGATGGCTCCTCGAACGTCACCTGGAGCGGCAGCTCTTGCCAGGAATCGCCGACCTTGCGCTCCACACGGAACGGCGTGCACAGCGCGCCTTGCGTCGCGAGATAGCGCTCCCCGTTGCTCGGGTTCGACAAGCGGAACGTCACGGTCTGCACCGAGGGTAACTCGTTCACCTACGCGTCGGGTGCTCCGTCGCTCGCGTCCGAAGGCGTCGCCCCGTCGCTCTTGCCGGCGTCGGTGGGAGCCGCGCCTCGTGCTCGACGCCAGCGTCTGCCGGGAGGCTGACGTCCGCCTCTGCATCGGTGCCCGCGTCAGAGTTCGTCTGGCCGTTGCAGCTTTGCGCCACGACGAGCAACGAAAAGACGGTCCACGAGCCCCGCAGTATGCGGTACGAAGCGTAGCTCCATGGCCAACGAGCGCGCCTGTGCCGAACGGGCACGGCCGTCCGGCGCGATTGCCGTTGCCGCGGCGCCAGGGCTCCGCGCAGAATGTGACTCGTGCGTGGGGTGATGTCGTCGACTGGAGCAGCGTGCGTCGCCGCGTGGATGGTCGCGCTAGGCGCCTGCCGCCCTCCCGTCGAGTCCAGCGCCGTGGTGACAGGACCGGCCGCGGAGGAACACGGCGGAAGCGTGGTCGTTCGGGCCTCCGACGTGCCGCCCGGAGCGCGTCAGGTGGGCGTGGTGGAGGCCCATGGCATGACGACCATCGACCGACTCGTCCCCGAGCTCGCGTCCCGCGCAGCCAAGCTCGGCGCCAACTTCGTCAAGGTCGACGACATCTCGACCAAGTTCGAGATCCTGACCCATCCCGAGAGCTACCAATACCGCTGCGGCACGCAGAGCTCGCCGAGGCAATGCACCGGCACGCGTACGCAATCGGATGAGGTCGCCACGACCAGCGTCACCGGACGTGCCTTTCGTGTGGGAGCAGCGGAACGATGATCGGACGAGTCGCAGCGGGTTGGGTTTCGATCTTGGCGTTCGTCGCGAGCTGCGGGACGACCGAGACTCACCGAGTCGTGACCGGACGCCCGGGGGGCGCCTACGGAGGCGAGGTGGCGGTCCACATGCACGGCACATCGCCGCCGCCGTACGAGGAGGTGGCCATCCTGCAAGCCATGGGCTCGGCCTCCCATGCGGATCTCGCGCACGTCGTCGAAGGTCTCAAGAAAGAAGCCGCAGCGCTGGGCTGCAACGCGTTGGTCAACGTCAAAGTGGATCAGGGTGCCGGGCGCGCCAGCGGCACCGCGCTTTGCGCGCGGATTCCTCCCACCCACCCGCTCGCGCCGCCCGCGGCGGCCCCCGCTGGTCCGCCGCCCTCGCCGCCCTCGACGTGCCCGGACCGCGGCGTCGAGAACGGCGCTGCTTGCGCGACGCCGGATCAGAAGTGCCGCACGACGGGGCCACCGCCGAACTGCGCGGCTCCGCCATCGCCTCCCGATTGCTTCTGCGACGGCAGACAGTGGGCTTGCCCCGCCGTCAGCTGTCCTCCGCCAGCGGAGTGAGCTCGGCGCGAGACGTTCAGGTTGCCTGCCGCTCCCATTTTCGAATCAACCCTTCTTGCACGGCGGACGCCACCAGGACGCCGTCGCGCGTGAAGAACTGCCCGCGGACGAGGCCGCGCGCGCCCGAGGCGGACGGACTGTCGACCGCGTAGAGCAGCCACTCGTCGAAGCGAAACGGGCGGTGAAACCACATGGCATGATCGAGGCTCGCGACCTGCATGCCGGGTGAGAGCCAGCTCACGCCGTGGGGCTGCATCGAGGTGCCCAGGAAGTTGAAGTCCGACGCGTACGCGAGCAGGTATTGATGCACGCTGAGCCGGTCGGGGAGGCGACCGGCGGCGCGGTACCACATGCGGCGCTCGGGTGGCTTCTGCTCGGGTGCCAGCGGATCTTGAGGATCGACCGGGCGCACCTCGATGGGGCGTTCGGCGAGCGCGCGCTCGCGGAGCGGCACCGGGATCCGGTCGGCTGCCTGGCGCGCCAAGTCCGACTCCGACGCGAGACCGTCCGGGCCCGGCGCTTCGGGCATCGCCGCCCCGTGGTCGAAACCGGGCTCGGCCTTCTGGAACGACGCCGCCATGGTGAAGATCGGCCGTCCGCTCTGGATCGCGACCACGCGGCGTGTCGTGAAGCTCGAACCGTCGCGAATGCAATCCACGTCGTACACGATGGGTTTGGCGGCGTCGCCGGTGCGCAGGAAGTAGCTGTGGAACGAGTGCACCGAGCGCGAATCGCCGACGGTCTGCTCCGCGGCCGAAAGCGCCTGCCCGAGGACCTGGCCACCGAACACGTTGCCCCAGCCGAGATCCTGGCTCTGGCCGCGAAACAGGTTTTTTTCGATGCGCTCGAGGGAGAGCAGGGCGACGAGATCCGACAGCACCTGGGACATTTCGCGCCCGCATAGCACGAACGCGAGGCAGGTCGGAGCTCGGCCGGGGATCATGTAGACTGCTCGAATGGCACGCATCGCATCCGTCGCGCTGGTGGTTTCTGCTGCCCTCCTGTTCGGCGCCTGTGGCTCGGACTCGTCGGAGGGCGGCTCGAGCGGTGGCGGCGCCGGCGTCGACGCGAGCAGCGGCGGCACGAACAGCGGTGGCTCGGGTGGCACGAGCGCGGGCGGTACCGGGACCGGCGGAGCGAGCGGCGGCACCAGCGGCGGTGCGGGCGGCGCGAGCGGTGGTGCCAGCGGGAGCGGCGCCGCGAGCAGCGATGGCGCAGCTGGAACCGGCGGGAGCTCGGATGCGGGGATGGACGCGGACGCGGACGCGGGGCCACCCGTCGGTTTCTGCTCGCGTCCGTGTGGAACGGTGACCGATTGCTGTCCTGCCGGCTCGGTGGACTGTCCGAGCAATCAGTATCCGAACAATTACAAGTGCGTGCTCGGCGCGTGTCGCGCCGCGGAATGCAGCACGACCCAAGATTGCACGAGCACGAATCCCAAGCTCGACTGTCTCTCGCTCAGCGGCTTCCACGCCTGTGGCTTCGGTTGCAGCTCCGACACCGACTGCTCGCCGCCGTTGACCTGTATCGGCTTGGACGACAACGGCAAGAAGTACTGCCTGGCGAAGGGCAACGGTTGCAGCGACGACGCCTCGTGCGGTGGCTACGGTAAGTGTGTCGACAAGGTCTGCGTCTGCTACTCCGACGTGGACTGCACGAAGACGGGCTTCACCAAGTGCGCGCTGTGAGGCGCCGGAGTCCGACGATTGCGTTGGTATTCGAACGACGGTGAGTTCGCGTTCCTCGCGGTGGGGAGCACCGCGACCGGCATCATCGCCGTCGGCGGCGTCGCCCACGGCGTCGTCGCCTTCGGGGGCTTCCTGTCCGTCGGCTTCATCTCCATCGGCATGAACGCCATCGGGACCGGGGTCGCCGTGGGTCTGAACGCCGCCGGCCCAGTGTCGCTCTCGCTCATCAACGGTCTCGGTGTATACGTGCTCGCGGGAGTGAACGGCTTGGGCACCTGGTCGTCGGCGGGTACCAATGCGACGGGCGTGGCGGCGCACGGTGGCGTGAACTCGAATTCGAGCCCGATCCCCACGGTGGTGGTGGTGCTGGCGTTGCTGGTCTATTCGTTGGTTTCGCCCGGGGAGAGGCGGCCCGCGTCGTCGTTTCGGAGCGTGCGCTTCCGAGACCTCTTGGAGGGCGATGGCGTGCCGGTGCTTCCGGTTCGCGCGCGCCTCATCGCGGTCCACGCAGACGCCGTCGAGCTCGTGGACCGAGGCGTGAACCGGAGGGTGCGGGCGGATCCGCAGGCTGTCGCGCAGGCGCGGGAGCTCTTGGACACCAGCATGAAGCCCCGGGTCGAAGTGCTCGCCGATCTGATCACGCGCGTCGAGACTCGCCACGCCACGGGCGAAACCGGCTATCGCGAACGGCCCGCGACGAGCGAGGAGGAAGTGCTGGTTTGCGTCGCACTTGCAGCCTCGCCCGAGCCGCTCGGCCCTTGGCCGGCCAGCGCGGACGAGCTTCGATGGGTCTTGGCCTGGAGCGCTCGCGTCGCTGCCATCGTGGCCGTGGTCTGCTTGGTGCTGGCGCTTCGTTGAGGCTACTTCAAGCTCGCGATGCGCGCTTCGGCGTCGCGCTTGAGCTTCCCGCACACGAGATCGCAGAGCTCGAAGATCATCGGGTCGGCGATGGAGTAGCGAACGCAGGCGCCGTCACGCGTTCGGGTCACGAGCCCAGCTTGACTCAAGACGCCGAGTTGCTTCGACACGTTGGCTTGCTTCATGTCGAGGGCCGACACGATCTCGCCGACGGTGAGCGGACCGCGACCGAGGAGCTCGAGGATCTGGAGTCGAGTCGGCTCGCTCAATACCGAAAACACCCCCGCGACGCCCTCGAGGACGGGGCGGTCCATGCGACGTATCCGGACTCTTGGGGACATTGACATATTGCTATATGGCGATATGTTCCAGCTCTCACAAGGCTAACTCCCTAGAAAGCGCATCGCAAACATGGCTCGTTTTTCCTGGCTTCTGCTCCTCCCGCTCCTCACGGCCTGTCGCCACGATCCGCCCCCGGCCGAGGCCCAGAGCCTGCCGAAAGCCGTCGTGTCCGTGAGGCCGGCCCTCCGCGCCGAAGCGAGCGTGGTTCAGGAAGTGGTCGGCACGGTCCGCCCGCGCCAGAGCTCCAGCATCGCGGCCAACGTGCTCGGCACGGTGAAGAAGGTCGAGGTGCAGCTCGGCAGCCGGGTGCGAGCCGGCGACGTCGTCGTGCGCCTCCGAGCCGGGGAGATCGACGCGAAGTCGCGTCAAGCATCTGCCGTTCTCGACCAAGCGAAGATCGAGCTCGGTCGCGCCCGTGAGCTCTATGCCCGGGGCGTGATTCCGAAGGCGGAGCTCGACCGCGCGACGTCCGGCTATCGCGTCGCCGACGCTTCGCACGGCGAAGCCCGAGTGATGCAGGGCTACACGGCGATCCGCGCGCCCTTCACCGGCGTGGTTTCCGCAAAGCTCGCCGAAGCGGGCGACCAAGCGCTGCCCGGAAAGCCGCTGCTCGTCATCGAGGATCCTTCTTCGCTTCGTCTCGAAGCGTCCGTACCCGAGCTCACGGCCACGCGTCTCGAGGTCGGCCAGCGCCTGCCGATATCCGTCGACGCGCTCGGCGCCCGAATCGATGGCACCATCGCCGAAGTCAGTCCGACCGCCGAGGCGAGCTCGCGCACGGTGCTGGTCAAGCTGGACTTGCCCGACACGTCGGGCCTCCGCCCCGGGATGTTCGGTCGCGTCGAGCTCTCGAGCTCGGAGCGTCGCGCGCTGGAGATCCCCCGGGCGGCTCTGGTGCAACGCGGCCAGCTCGAGATGGTTTTCGTGGCCCACGCCGACCGCGCCGAGCTGCGCCTGGTCCGCACTGGCCGGACGCGCGCTAACGCCATCGAAATCGCCAGCGGTCTCGACGAACGCGAGCTCGTGGTCGTGGACGGCGCGAAGGTTCTGCGGGACGGCCAGCCGCTCGAGGTGCGGCCGTGAGCCTGCCGGGACTCGGCCCCGCCGGGCGCATCGCACGCGCTTTCGTTCACTCGAAGCTGACGCCGCTCTTCATCGTGGCGTCGGTGCTCCTCGGCGTATTCGCCACGCTGCTCCTGCCGCGCGAAGAGGAGCCGCAGATCAAGGTCCCGATGGTCGACGTCTTGGTCGGCATGCCAGGCGCCAGCGCCGAAGAAGTCGAAAGCCGGGTTTCCGCCCCCATCGAGCGGTTGCTCTGGGAGATCCCGGGCGTCGAATACGTCTACACGACGAGTCAACCGGGGCGCTCCTTGGCGGTCGTGCGCTTTCGGGTCGGTGAGGACGTCGAACGCTCGGTCGTGAAGCTCGACGCCAAGCTCGCCGCCAACCACGACCGGATCCCGAGCGGTGTCTCCCCGCCGCTGGTGAAGGTGCGCAGCATCGACGACGTGCCGATCTTGGCGCTGACGTTCCACGGCAAGGCGCAAGATCATCTGACCCTGCGTCGCGTGGCGGCGGAGGTCGCGTCGGAGCTCAAGCGCATCCCCGAGGTGAGCGAGACCCAGCTCATCGGTGGGCTCCGCAGGCAGGTCCGGGTGTCCCTCGACCCCGCGCTGCTCGCTTCGCGCGGCCTGGGGCTCGGTCAGGTGGCTCAGGCGCTGCGTCAGGCAAACCAGCAGAGCTCGGCCGGGTCGCTTGCCGCCGACGACCGGGACGTGGTGGTGCAGACCGGCGGCTTCTTCCAGAGCGCCGCCGACGTCGGGAGCGTCGTGGCCGGCGTGTACCAAGGCGCACCCGTCTACGTGCGCGACGTGGCGAGCGTGGACGATGCCAGCGAGGAGCCCGCTCAGTACGTGCTGTTCGGGGCGGGGCGTGCGCGGTCGGGTTCGGCCGACGACGAACCTGCGGTAACCCTCTCGGTGGCGAAACGTCCTGGAACCAACGCCATCAGCGTGGCGCAGGGCGTACTCGCTCAGCTCGACTCGGTCCGAGGCTCGCTGGTCCCTCGCGACATCGACGTCACCATCACGCGCCACTACGGCGAGACGGCCACCGAAAAATCCAACGAGCTCTTGTTCCACATGGCAGTGGCCGTCGTCAGCGTGTCGCTCCTCATCTTGTTCATGTTGGGGTTCCGCGAGTCGCTGGTGGTCGCCGTCGCCATCCCGTCGACGCTCGCCCTGACTTTGCTCGTCTTCCACCTGACGGGCTACACGCTGAATCGCATCACGCTGTTCGCGTTGATCTTCTCCATCGGCATCCTGGTCGACGACGCCATCGTGGTGGTCGAGAACATCGTGCGCCATCGAGACCTGCCCGAAAACGCGGGCCGCTCCTTGGGTGAGGTGGCGGTGGCGGCGGTGGCCGAGGTCGGCAATCCGACGATCTTGGCGACTCTGGCGGTGATCGCCGCCATCGTCCCCATGGCGTTCGTCGGCGGGCTCATGGGGCCGTACATGCGTCCCATCCCGGTCGGCGCCACGGCCGCCATGATCTTCTCGCTCATCGTGGCGTTCCTGGTCACGCCTTGGGCCGCCACGCGACTGCTCGGCAAAGGCAAGAAGCACGAGGTCTCGAGCGATGACCGGCTGACGCGGGCCTATCGCTTCTTGATGTCGCGCTTCGTGGGCCGCAGCGCCTGGCGCTGGGGCTTCCTGCTCGGCGTCGGCGGCCTCCTCGTGGCAGCCATGGCCTTCGTACCCACCGGGCTCGTACGCGTGAAGATGCTGCCGTTCGACGACAAGAGCGAGCTTCAGGTGGTGCTCAACATGCCCGAGGGCAGCTCGCTGGAGCGCACCACGCGAGTGGCTCGGGAGATCGCGGCTGCCGTCCGCGACGAACCCGAGGTCACCGACTACCAGATCTACGCAGGCACGGCTGCGCCCTTCAACTTCAACGGGCTCGTCCGCCACTACTACCTCCGCGCTGGCGCCAGCATGGCCGACGTGCAGCTGAACCTCCTCCCGAAGCACGAGCGCAAGACCCAGAGCCACGACGTCGCCAAACGCATCCGTCCGCGCGTCGCCGCCATCGCCGAGCGCTACGGCGCACGGATCTCCATCGCCGAGGTGCCGCCGGGGCCGCCGGTGCTCCAGACGCTGGTCGCCGAAGTCTACGGGCCCGACGCGGACTCCCGGCGACGGCTCGCCGAGGAGGTGCGCGGACTGTTCAGCAGGACCCCCGGCGTCGTCGACGTCGACTGGTACGCAGAGGATCCCACGAGAAGCGCCGGCTCGTCGTCGACAAGGAGAAGGCGGCTCTCCACGGTATCGGTGCAGACGCCATCGCTGCGGCCGTGCGCGTCGCCGTCAGTGGAGAGACGCTCGGCCTCGTGCACGTTCCGGGCGAGCAAGAAGACGTGCCGGTCGTCCTCGACCTGCCGCGGCGCGCGCGTCCGGACACCGAGGCCCTGCTCGGGCTCTCGCTCCCCGCCCGAGACGGAGGACTCGTCCCATTGCGCGAGCTCGTACGCGTCGAGAAGACGCTGGAGGATCGCAGCATCTATCACAAGAACCTGGTGCCCGTGGTCTACGTCACGGGCGACGTGGCCGGTGGACCCGAGAGCTCGGCCTACGCCGTGCTCGACATGAAGAAGGAGCTCGAGAAGATCGACGCGACCAAGTTCGGCGGCACGACCTCACGGCTCGTCACCTACGATCTCGCGCAGCCCGCCAACGACGCGAAGCCCGCGGTCAAGTGGGACGGCGAGTGGCACGTGACGCTCGAGGTGTTCCGGGACCTCGGGGTCGCCTTCGGCGCCGTACTGATCCTGATCTATGCGCTCTTGGTGGGCTGGTTCCGATCCTTTTCCACGCCCGTGGTCGTGATGGCGGCCATCCCGTTCTCGCTCATCGGGATCTTGCCTGCGCACGCCGCCATGGGTGCGTTCTTCACGGCCACCAGCATGATTGGCTTCATGGCAGGCGCCGGCATCGTGGTGCGAAACTCCATCATCCTGGTGGACTTCGCCGAGGCCCGCATTGCCGAAGGCATGTCGGTGGAAGAAGCCGTGGTGGAAGCAGGGGCCGTGCGCTTCCGACCGATGCTCCTCACGGCGCTCGCCGTCGTGCTCGGAGCCGCCGTGATCCTGTTCGATCCGATCTTCCAGGGGCTCGCCATCGCGCTCATGGCTGGGGAGATCGCTTCCTTGCTCGTGAGCCGCGCGGCCGTGCCCGTGCTCTACGCGATGGCAGCGCGCCGTCGCCAAGGCAAAGCGACGCCGCGCGCGGAAACCCCGAGCGTTCCGAGCCCCGCGCTACCGAGCACGGCTTGAGCCCGAGTTTTCGGAGCCCGCTCAGTTCCCGCAGATCTGCTGCTTGTTGTCGCAACAGTCGCCGTACTGCACGCACTCCGCATCGCAATAGCAGGCGACGCCGGCCGAGTTGGCCGTAGGCGTCTGTCCGTTGCAGAGGTCCGGCGTACAGCCGACGCCGGCCTGAGTGCCGCACGCTCCGACGTCGCCGCAGCAGTCGCCGTACTGCGCGCAGATCGCGTCGCAATAGCAGCTGCCGTCGTCCGAGCTGCCGCCGCAGTGCCCGCCGCACGACGCCGGGCCACCCGTGAACGCGCCACCCGTTCCACCCGTGGCCGCGCCGCCGGTGCCCGCGTTCGAGCCGCCGGTGTTCGTCGCGCCGCCGGTGTTCGTCGCGCCGCCGGTGTTCGTCGCGCCACCCGTGCTCGTTGCGCCGCCCGGCGAGCCCGCCGCCGAACCCCCGCTGCCACCACCGGCAGACGCACCCCCCGCGGGTGCTCCTCCGCCGGCGTTCGCACCACCGCCACCCGTGGCCAAGCCCGCGCCGCCGGCGTTGCCCTCCTCCGAGAACAGGCCATCGGTCTTCGCCGACGAGCAGGCGAGCGAGAACAAAGCGAGGCTGAGCGGGGGCAGGAGACGCGTCCAGCGCAGGGTCATGCCGGGCGTCCTGCAATGGGCAGGCCAACGGTTGCGGAGCGCATCTGCGCTGGATTTCTGGGGCTTTTCGCCGCCGGGCCGAGTCGATTCCGGACGATTGACGTACGCCGTCCGGAATCGGAACCCGGGGCGGAATGGGTTGTCCGACCAGGCGTGCGGACACTCATCGGGCTCGCGCTTCTCCCTGTCCTAGTGGCTTGCGGCGCGCACACGCCGCGTCCGGCGCCTCTCGCGCTGCCCGAAGATCGAGAGCCGCAGGCGCGACCGGTCGGCGCTTCCGTCGACGCGCCCGACGTCGAGCGGGAGCGCCTGCACGCGGCCATCCGCGCCCGGCTCGCGCGCGACGCGCGGAGCGTGGCGCCGGCGGAACCGGCCGCGAGCGAGCTCCTTCCGTTGCCGCCACTCGAGCGGTCCGAGGGTACGCCTCCCGCGCTGGCGCCGTCGGGGACGCTTCCGGCCGACAGCGTGAGGCGGATGGTCCGCCAGCACGCCGGGCGCTTCTCTCGCTGCTATCGCGAGGCGCTCCAGCGTTCGCCCGAGCTCAGCGGGCGCGTCACGTTGAGCTTCGTGATCGGGCGCGACGGTCGCGTGCTCCGAGCCGAAGAATCGGAGCCTTCGCTGCCCGATCGACGCGCGCGCGCTTGCCTCCTCGAAGCGGTGTTCGAGCTCGAGTTCCCGCCGTCGCCGTCCGGACCCATCGCCGTGCGCTATCCGTTCCTGCTCTCGCCGAGCGCGGCGCGGAGACCCGACGACCTGCCCGACGCCGAACGCGTCGCCGAACGGCCGCCGCCTGGGTTCGAAGAAGCGTTCGTTTCCGGAACGCCGGCGCTCCGCGTGGAGGCTCAGCCCTCGCCCCCGGCCAAAGTCCCGACCCCGAGGGCCGAGTGCCCAGCGGGAGATCCGATGTGTGACGTGCTCTGAGCGAGCGACGTGCGTAGACGCCGATCGGTATTCGTACGCTGCCGAGGCAGGGCAGAAGGCCGCTATTCTGATGCTTCATGACGAGGTTCGCCTTCGCGTGCGGAGCGCTCTCTGCTCTCGCGGCGTTCACCTTTGCGCGGCCGAGTGACGCATGCAGTACGGCCTGCGACGACGCAGCGGGTGAGGTCGGGCTCCCGCCGACCGCCAACCTGAGCCTGCCGTTCGCCGATGGCGAAGCCGTGCTCGTCACGTCGGGCTATGGCCCGAGCGGTGGCTCCACCGGCCACTGCTACAGTCAGGACACCCTCTGCGGCAACGACTACTTCGCGCTCGACCTGGTGCTCACGGGGCACCCGTCGGGCGGCCAAGGCGAGCCCGTGCTCGCGGCCGCGGACGGCACGGTCATCGACGCAGGTTGGTCCAGCGAAGGCTGGGCGTCGTACGGGCAGCGCGTGTACGTCGCGCACGACTTCGGTGATGGACACGAGTACACGACCGTGTACGCCCACCTCGACAGCATCGCGGTGCAGAAGGGCGATGTCGTCCAAAAGGGAACGAAGCTCGGCGCCCTCGGCCATTCGAGCATGGGCATCGTGGAAAACCCGAACATGGGCTCCCACCTGCACTTCTCCATCCATCGCGACGCCAAATACGGCGGCAGCGGCACGGGTGGCTCCTACGCTGGGAATGCCGTGCGCCCCGAGCCCCTCGATGGGCAGAGCGGTTTCGCCAAAGGCAAATCGCTGGTGAGCAAGATCGGTAGCCCCGTGACTCCGCCACCCGCTTGTGACGTGGTCATCGCGGCCACGGGCTTCACCACCATCGAAGACACGAGCTCGTGCGTCGACAAGTTGGGCACGCTGAGCGAATCCACGAGCGGCCTTGGTGGGCACGCCTTCACGGCCGTGCTCGACAACCCTGACCCCGACTACGCGGAGGGAGCGTTCTGGAACCTCGCGTTCGAGAAGGCTGGGAGCTACGACGTCTACGCCTTCGTTCCGAGCGGGATCTCGAACCTCACGAGCGCCGCGGTCTACAAGACGCGGCACGGGGGTAAGGACGATTTCGTCACGCTCGACCAAGCCGCCCACGCGGGCGACTGGGTGCTCCTCGGCAGCCATGACTTCGCTGCTGCCGGACCAGAGTGGGTGCGCCTCGGCGACAACTTCGCGAACCCCTCGGTGCAAGGCAAGACCTTCGTCATCGATGCGCTCCGGCTCGGACCGGCGGGCTCGCCTCCACCGGCGAGCGGCGGCTCTGCCGGAATTGGTGGAGGCGGCGGCGCAGGTGGCAGCGGGGGCATCGTCGCGAGCGGCGGCGCCGCGGGAGCAGCCGCCGCTGCTTCCGGCGCTCCGGAGCCTGCGGGAGACGACTTGGGCTGCGCCTGCCGCATGGGCAGGGAACGCAGTTCGTCGGTCTTGGCCCTGGTTTTTTCTGCGGCGCTCGGTTTGTCGTACCGGCGGCGACACGGCCGGGCATGCTCTCGAACATGTTCAGTCGAAGCTGGCTGACCCTCGCTCGCGCCGTCCTCTCGGCTTCGGTGGTCGCGGCTTGCGGCGGACCCACCTTCATCGTCCAGCAATACGACGGACCCCCGCGCGAGCCCGAGACCATCGCCGTCTTGCGCGTGAACGGTGACGCGAACGTGGTGCTGCTCTCGCTCGATGGCGAGTCGATCCGGACGCGCGTCGCCGATGACGCACGCCTCCACGTCGAGATGCTGCCGGGAGTGCATCGCGTCGCCATCGCGGATCTGGTGGACGAGACCCGACCGGTCGGCCGCGCCGCGTTCACCGCCGAGGCGGGTAAGGTGTACCGCCCGGTGTTCGCCGATCCACGCGAAGGCGGCGCGCGCGTGATCGAAGTCGACCGCTCGGGCGACACGGAAGTTCGCGACGCCACTTTGCGTCAGAACGATTCGCCGATGCGCACGAACACGAAGTAGGGATCGAACGGCTTGCCGTTCTCCAGCTGGTTCTCGCGCAAGATGCGGTAGGAAAAATCCAGCGCGATGGGGATGTACCAGAGCCGCAGGCGCGGCCCCACACCCGCGGCCACGCTCACCCCATCGTCGAACGGGTTCTCCTGGGCTCCGGCCGCGCCAGCATCCACGAAGCCGGCGAAGCCGAAGGTCTTGCGAAACGGCAAGAAGCGCAGCTCCGCCTGGCTCTCCATCAAGCCGAGCGCGCCCGTGAGCTCGTCGTCGCAGCCGTTCGCTGCCGGATCGCACGGAGCCCGCGGGCTCAGACGATCGCGGCCGTAGCCCCGCATCCCGAAGGCCCCACCGCCGAACAGGCGCATGCCAGGCGGGATGCCGTCGCTCGTCGCCCCGAGCACGAAGCCCCAGGACGAACGCAACGCGAGCGAAGCGTTCTCGCTCACCGAGTGTCCGGCGCGAGCAAGAGGGAGGCGGTTCTCACTCACGCTGCCGCCCGGTGACCAGGCGCTCTGTGAGCCCGGAGAAAATGCCTCGGCATGTCGGCTCCACGCGATCGTTGCGCGCGTCCCAGATCAGCGAGAGCTCGTGCCTGCCGCCCTTCGACGTGTCCTTTTCGGGCAGATCCCGCGCGTCGCGTGTGGCTGTGGTGAAAGGCCCGTAGCCGACGTCCTTTTCGAAGCGGTAGAGCGCGTCGAAAACCCTGAAGAACACGTCTTTTCCGAAGCGCGTGTGTACGCCCGGACCAGCGCGACACCGCGGGTGCGAAAGCCGGGGATACAAACGATTCGCGGAAGCGACCACCAGGCGGCCGTCGACCATGCGCCCGAAGAGGCCGCCGTGCACCGTGCGCACGAGCGCTTCGCCGTAGGCGCCACTCGACTCGTCATCGTCTCCGCTCCACAGGACGCCGTAGCCGACGCGGCCTTCGAGCACGAGGTGTTGGTAGGCGCCGAAGAGGTTCCGAAGGTAGAGGCTGCCGCCGCCGTAGACGTCACCCCGGGTCGGGTCGGCTTCCGCCCCGGCGCGCAGCCGAAGCTGACGCGAAGGCGCCTCGACCACCACCAGGCGAAAGTCGATGTGGTCCTCGAGCTTGCGCGGCACGAGGTTGCCCTGCGCGTCCACCTGGTCGTCGGTGAGCACGCCGCCCGGATCGGGACGTTCGCCGGGCAACACCCGCTCGATCTGGGCGTTGGTGGGCTTGACCACCACCGAGGCGAACGAGCCCGTGTCCAGGAGATCGCGCTCGATGCTCTCCTTCAGCTCGAGGCTGTAGGGGTCGTCCGGGCGCACGTCGGCGCGTGAGAGGATCTTCTCCACGGGGATCTTGTGGTTGCCCTCCACCGTGACCTTGCCGATGCGGGTCTTCGGCCCCTGGTCCACGAAGTAGACCCAGTGCACGACCTTCTTGTCGCGATCGACGTAGGCTCGACTGAAGACGCCAGCGTGACCGAAGCCCTGGCGCTGGAGGTGCCACGCCATCTCGTGGCGGCCCATCCGGAACTTCTCGAGGTCGATGCGCGAGCCGACGTGAAACGGGATCAAGCTCCGAAGTTTCGCCTCGTACTCCGGCGGCGCGTGCTTCAAGTCCACCGACGCGATGGTGTAGGGCACGCCCTCTTTCACCTTCCACGTCACGGCGACGCTCTTCTCGTCTTTCGCCCAGTCGAGGAGCGGCTCGTTCACCTCGACGTCGAAGTAGCCGTAGCTCTGCCAGAACGACGCGACGCGGCGCCGGTCCTCGGCGAGCCGGAAGTCGTTGTAGTAGCGATGGGTGATGAGCAGGCTTCCTGGCCTGAGCCCGAGCAGCATGAACAGCTCGGAGTAATGGAGCGCGAGCGGGTCGGAGCTCGCGCTGGCGAGCGTGACCTTGGACACCGTGATGTCGGTCTCTCCCGGCAGGCGCTCGGGGCGTTCGTGATGGCAGGCGACGAGCAGCGCGAACACGAGCAGCGACAGGCTCCACCCCACTGCTCGTTGCCAGCGCTCGATCATGGTCCCGTCGCGGCCACGGAGCGTCCTCCCTCCGGCCTTCGCGGACAAGCCCGAAGCGCGCTTTTCGCGCGAAACGCCAGGGGGTCGCAGGAGGGCCACGCGTCCGATAGCATCGCGCGCCATGCCGCCCGCCACGCCCGAAGAGCTTCGCGCCGTGGCCAGCGAGCTCCTCGGAGCCGTCGATTCCAGCGACGCGACGGAGGTGCGCTCGAAGCTCGACGAGCTCAGGGCGCTCTGGCGGCACGACTCGAGCTTGTTCGCACCCGATGTGCTCGCCATGTTGCGCCGCATCGCTTCCGCTTTGGAGTCGCCGCCCTCGGAAGCTCCGGTCGAGAGCCCGGAGAGCGTCCTCGGCAGCGTGTTCGGGTATCCGAGCTTTCGCCCGGGCCAGGCCGAGATCATCCGCGCCGTTCTCGGCGGTCGCGACTGCGTGGGCATCATGCCGACCGGCGCCGGAAAGTCGCTGACCTTCCAGATCCCCGCGCGCGTGCTCGGCGGCGTGACGCTGGTGGTCTCGCCCCTCATCGCGCTGATGAAAGACCAGGTCGACGCGCTGACCGAGGTCGGGCTCCGGGCCACGTTCCTGAACTCCAGCATTACCGCCGACGAGCGCAGCGAGCGCATGCGCCGCATCCTCGCGGGCGAGGTCGAGCTCGTCTACGCCGCCCCCGAGGGCCTGATGGCTTCCGCCGGCAAGCTACTCCGGGGCACGAAGCTCTCGCTCATCGCCGTCGACGAAGCCCACTGCATCAGCCAGTGGGGGCACGACTTCCGACCTGCCTACCGCGAGCTCGGCGGGCTGAAGCGCCGCTTCGGAAACGTCCCCGTGCTCGCGCTGACGGCGACCGCCACGAGCGCCGTCACCCGGGACATCGTCGAGCAGCTCGGCATGCAGCGCCCGGCCCTGTTCCGCGGCTCGTTCTTCCGACCGAACCTGCGCATCGCAGCCGTGAAGAAGGGTGGCACCGGGGGATCCGGCCGGCGCGTCCCCGCCGTGGGCGAAGCCATCGCGCGTCTGGTCCGCGCGCGCGCGGGTCAGAGCGGCATCGTCTACTGCCTCTCGCGCAAGAGCACCGAGCAGACCGCTGACCAACTCCGCGAGCACGGCATCCGCGCCCGCGCCTACCACGCCGGCATGGAGGCCGAAGCTCGCACTCGGGTGCAGGACGAGTTCCAGAACGACGACGTCGACGTCGTGGTGGCGACCATCGCGTTCGGCATGGGCATCGACAAGTCCAACGTGCGCTACGTCATCCACCGCGACATGCCCCGCTCCATCGAGGGCTACTACCAGGAAATCGGCCGCGCCGGTCGCGACGGCGTGCCGAGCGACTGCGTGCTGTTCTACGCCTGGGGCGAGGTCATGACCTACGACCGCTTCGCGGAGGAATCGCCGCCCGAAGTCGCCGCACGCCAGAGCGAGATGGCCCGCGAGATGTATCGCTTGGCGGAGTCCACCGAGTGCCGCCATCAGGACATCGTCGGCTACTTCGGTGAAGGCATCGCCGCCTGCGGCGGCCCTTGCGATCGCTGCGGGGGCATCGACGTGCTTTCCGAGCTCGCCGCGAAAAAAAGCCACGTCAAGTCGGCGAGTCCCGCGCCGGCGAAGAGCGGTGACATGGCTCTGCTCGATGCTCTCAAGGCGCTGCGGCGCGAGCTCGCTCGCGAGCGCGGCGTGCCCGCGTACCTGGTCTTCAGCGACGCCACGCTGCTCGAGATGGTGGTCGCGCGGCCCACGAACGAAACCGAGCTCGCGCGTGTGCCCGGCGTCGGTCCGAAGAAGCTCGCGGTCTACGGCGCCGAGTTCCTGAGCACGCTGCGGGCGTTTCGCTGATGGCGAACGGGCGCCGGTTGCTCGCCCCCCCGGCGCGCGCTAGATGCGCGGCCGTGAAGCTTCGCCTCTATGCCTGGGTGCTAGCGCTCGGACTGTGTCTTGGTTGCTCCGACGACGCGGAGCCGACACAAGCGCACGTCGGCGGCGCTGCGGGCTCCGGTGGTTCGTCGAGCGGTGGCACGAGCGGCAGCGGCGGCGGCGGCGCAGGCGGCGCGGCCGGGTCGGGCGGCGTGGCCGGAGCGACCGGGGATTTTGCCACCTTCCAGGACATCCTCCTCGGCAAGCTGGATGCCAAGACCGGAACCTCCAAGATCGCCGCGCACGACGGCTTCCCCGTGCAGACGCCCGACGGGTTCTTGTTCGTGCACGTGGACGATGGGCAAGGGCCTTACGCGCTGGTCGGCGATCACAACGGCTGGCAGCCCACGGCCATGAAAGCCGAAGCCGGGCTCTACTGGGTGGTGAGTGCCATCCAAAGTCCGGACGGAGTGAAGTACAAGTTCCAGAGCAGCGCGCCCGAGCCGCTCGCAGATCCGCTCTCGCGCCGCTTCGGATACGACAGCTTCGGTGAGTTTTCGTGGGTGCGCGAGAGCCCGGCTCATCTCGAGCGCTGGTTCGACGTCGGCGGAAGCGGCATCGCGTCGCGCACGCTCCGCATACGAGTGCCCGCCGGGACGGCGACGCATCATCTCTACGTCCACGATGGGCAGAACCTGTTCGATCCGAACGGCGCCTTCGGAAGCTGGAAGCTCGACGAGGCGGCCGGCCCGGCGACACTGCTCGTCGGGATCGACAACGCGGGCGGCGCGCGCATGGATGAGTACACCCATGTCGAAGACGTGATCAGCGGGCAGAAGACCGGAGGCAATGCCGACGCCTATGCGGACTACGTGCACGACGTGGTGCGGCCTTTCATCGAGACCCGCTACGGAATGCCGCAGAAGCGTGGCGTGATGGGGTCTTCGCTCGGTGGCCTCGTGTCCTTTCACGAAGTGCTGCGGCACCCCGGGGCTTGGGACTACGCCGCGTCGCTCTCCGGAACGTTCGGTTGGGGCTCCATCGGCGCCAAGAACGAAACGCTCATCGCGCGCTTTGCGGCAGCGCCCAAGGGCTCGACGAAGCTCTACTTGGATTCGGGCGGCGGGCCCGGCTCGGGCTGCGTCGACAGCGATGCGGACGGCACCGACGACGACTCGCCCGACGCCGAAGACAACTACTGCGAGACGCTCCAACTTCGCGACGTTCTCGCGGGCAAGGGCTACGCGTTCGATCAAGACCTCTGGCACTGGTGGGAGCCATCCGCGCCACACAACGAGGCCGCTTGGGCCGCGCGCGTGTTTCGCCCGCTCCAGCATTTCGAAGCGCTCTGAGCATGCGCAAGCGCCGCGCCGGCGGGTCACCAGATCGACTGCAAGTAGTCTCGGAAGGCCCAGAAGTCGTTGGAAAGAGTCGACCCGAGCACAGCCCCGTGGCCGATGCCGGCGTACGCGAGGAGATAGCGCTGGCTGCCGGACCAGTCCGTGGTCGGCCGTGACGTGTTGGTGAACGTGGTCCCCGGGCATTCCGCGCGCGTGCCGGCGATGGCCGTTCCGGCTGTTGCGCCGGCAGGCACGAAGTAGAGGTCCGCACTTCCGGTGCCAAAGCTCGCGGCCGCCAGGTTGCAGGATTGGTGGGGCCGCACGATCAGATCGGCGAGGCCGTGCTGCACGACGAGCTTCACGTCCTTCCGGATTGCGAGGTCCCCCGCGAAGAACAGGGGCGAGCGCCAGTCGTAGCTCCGCAGAATCGCATCGACCCCCGTCGCTGGAGGAGTCGGTGGCGGCCCGCCGACCGCGGAGGGGACCGATGGCACTTGGCCCTCGGGGGTCATCTCGCCGTTCAAGACCAGGTAACAGACGTCGGTCGACGGGATGCTTCCGCGCGCCTGGCATTGCCGGACGACGTCGGCCCAATCGGTGGCAGGCGAGACGGCTGCGGCAGCCTGCACGCGTGCGCCGGTCTCCACGGCGCGCAGCGTGATCGAGGCGCCGTGGGAGAAGCCCCACATGTACACCTTGTTCACGTCCACGTTCGGCTCGTACTGCATGAGCGCGAGCAGACGGTGAACGTCCATGACCTCTCCCAGACTGACCTCGATGTTGCCGGACGAGTGCAGTACCTCCGGCAGTGGAAGCGCCGGCACGGCCAGCTCCCTCATGTCCCAGCTCGCCGGTACTCGGAGCGGCTCGCGGCGATAGCTCGACATGGCGAATACCCAGCCGCGGCGCGCATGGTCGAGGCACATTTCGGCGTCGAGTACCGACGTCCCTTTGGCGCCGCCGTGGTTGTAGATCATGAGTCGGTGCCGAGCCGTGTCGGCCGGCGAACAGATCATCGCGTACACCGAGGCCGGGCCCGGGGTGTCGTAGGCGACGATCCTCAGGTTCACGGTAGGCTGCCCGAGAACGGCGACGGTCTTCTGCGATCGAGTGCGGAACGCCGTGGTGAGTGGAGCGCTGTCGACGCCGCTCACGTCGAAGCGCGCGAGGGTGTTACCGTCGGAGCAATTCTGGCCCGCGACGTCCTGGGGTGTGCCGTGGGCGAGGGCGACCGCTGCGCAGGTCTGCGCGCTCGCGCTGAAGGTCAGCATGGTGTTGCCTTCCTGCACGGCGGACAGCTCCATTCGCCCCAGCGCAACCGTGACTCCCGGTCCGAGCAAGCTCGGGCGCCAGTGGGCCTGCGGCTGCGACGGCAGCACACGGCTCCACGGGTAGAGCTGGCTGCCGATGTACGTCTCCGTGGAGCTCGACGTCGCGCCTCCGAGGAAGGTGCGCCCGTCGGTGTTCCAGTCGCGGGCGAGGATCTCCACCGGCTTCGCCGCGCCGACGGTCCACCCGCTCACCGTGACGGATGCGCCGTTCTCCTGCGAGCTGCCGTTGGCGGGGGCGTACATGCACCCAGCGAGAGAGACGGACATCAAGCTGCCCAAGACGAGTCCGGGTTTCATGCGCGAGCCCTCCGGATTTTGGTTTCTCCGAGATCTCGTCTCGAGTCAACGGGCTGCGACGTCGCTCTGGCGTGCCTTGCGTCCCCAACTGCTCGGCGTATGCTGCCCATCCATGCGAAGCGCGGGCGCGTTGCTTCTCTTGATCGCCTCGACTGCGTGCTCGAGCGAATCGTCGAACAACGGAAGCGGTGGGGGTGCGGGCGTCTGCTCGCCGGGCGCTACCCAAGGTTGTATCGGACCGGGGTCGTGCCAAGGCGGTCAGGCCTGCCTCGCAGACGGCACGGGTTGGGCCGCGTGCGAGTGCAGCGGCTCCGGCGGCAGCGGAGGCGGCGTCGGCGGCTCGAGCGGCAGCGGCGGCTCGAGCGGCAGCGGTGGCTCGGGCGGCGGCGGCGGCTCGAGCGGCGGCGGCGGCTCGAGCGGCGGCGGCGGCTCGAGTGGAGCGGACGGCGGCGGCAGTGGCGGCAGCGACGGAGGTGGTCTGGCCGTGGCCTACCTTCACTACGCCCAGGGCGACTACGCCCACGTCGATCGCATCGACCCGGAAACGGGCGCGGTGTTGCAGCCCGGCCCGCAGCTCCAATGCCCCATCGCGGGCGGGCAAGCTCGCTCCATCGCCGTGGACGCGAGCGGTGCGGCGCGGGTCTCGTGGACCGGAAACCAGACCAAGACGGGTCGCGTGGACGTGCTCGACAACAAGCTCGCCATCAGTGGAACGTTCGCGCCGCTCACTCACCCGGTCGCGCCGTGGGCCTTCACCTACGCGCGCAGTGCCAGTGCGGGCGTTGCGCTCTGGGGGAACTACGGTGGCCCGTTCTACCGTCAAGATCTCAAGCCCGACGATTCAGCGGTGAGCTCGTCGGAGGGCCCCGCGCTGCCGAATCCCGACGGCTCGAACGCCGCCATCCCGGTGGCCGCGGCTTGGACGTCCGGCGGCCTCGCCATCCTCTGGTCGAGCGGCTTGCCCGATCCGGCTTGGGTGGTGACGGCCTCCGCCGGAACGCTAACGTGGCCCAAGCTCTCGGGCGGGCTCTTCTATCGCTCTCTGACCGCGGAATCCGGTCGGATCCGCGTCGTGATCACCAACGACGTGGACAAAGCTCTCGTGTGCACGTTCGCGTCCATCACCGCGGTGTCGGGGTTGCCCACTGCGTTGGGCTGGGGCATCGATCAGTGTGCCAGCGTGTACAAGAACGGCTGGAAGCTCCGCGGCTACGCCAGCAACCTCTGAGCCTTCAGCGGCAGCTGCCCTTCTCGGCGTCGCAGGCCGCCTCGGAGTCGCAGCGCGCGACGACCGTCCAGCCGTTGGCGTGACACTGCTCGAGCACCGCGCCGTTGCACTGATGCTCTCCCAAGATGCACGGATCGACCAGGCACTGCCGGAGCTTCGCGTTGCAGTGCGCTGCGGTCTGGCACACGTTCACTTGCACGAAGCCGTCTTGAGGGTCGCAGGCCTCGAGCTTCTCGCCCACGCAGCGGTGCACGCCGGGCACGCAGCCGAGGCCGGGCCGCGGTGGACGTTGGCTCGCGTCCGCGCTCCCGAGCACCAGCGGTCGTGCGACGCCCTCGCCGGGAGGTCGGTCCTTCACCTCGCACGCCAGGGCGGCGAAACAGAGCACGAGACCTTCAGCGCTGGAGCGCATCGAGAATGTCCCGCGCGCGTTCGGCCACCACGGCGCGGGCTACGGCGAAGCGCTGGTGATGCCGAATGGGCGGAAAGAGCGGGCAGTGGTCGAGCCAGACCAGGTCGAAGAGACCGTGGTCGACGGCCGCTTCCAGATGGTCGAGGCTCTCTTCGGGCTGCCCGTAGAACAAGAGCAACTCGGTCGCGAGCTGGTTCATCAGGGCGTGGAAGCGGTGGCTGCGGCCCGGGACCTCGACGAACCGCCGGAACGCCTCGAGCTCTTCGAGGTCGATCTGATCCGAGATCAGCGATCGGAGGAGTTTGGCGACCCCGAACGGCGTCTCGGACGTGCCCTCCTCGGGCGGTGGGATGCGGGTGAGCGTCGCACGCACGGCGTCGTTCCAGGTCGCGAGGCGCACACGCAGCACGGCTTCGCTCTGAGCCAGCTCCGGTTCGTCGAGAGACGCGTCGAGCAGCGCGATGGAGCGATCGTAGCGACCGAGGAACGCGTTCATCCGGATCGCATCGAGCCGCGAGTTGGCGAGGCGTGGGTCGAGGGAGAGCACCGCTTCGAACTCCGCGAGTGCGTCTTCGGGCCGACCCACTTCGCCCACGAGCCGCGCGTGCATTTCGTGGGCGTCCAAGTTGTCGGGCGCGGCCGCGAGGGCTTTGCGTACGAACTCGGCCGCGCCGCGCGGGTCTGCGTCCATGAGCCGTACGGTGGCGGCGGCGAGTAGCGCATCCGCGTCGTTGGGCGACGCCGCGAGGGCGCGATCGCTCAGGCTGCGAGCTTCGGCCGCTGCTTTCTGCGGTTCGCCCGAGCCGAAGAACCACAGCCGCGCGCACGGGCGCGCGTTTCCGGCGAGGATGCTGGCGTCGTCTGGCGCGCGAGCGTGGGCCTGTTGGAAGAGCTCCTGAGCGTGGAGCAGATAGCGAGGCCAAATCTTGCGGAGCTCGGCCCGCGCGCGAAGATAGAGATCGATGGCGACGGGATCCGACACCCGCGCGCGCTCGCGCCCCACGGCGTGCAAGGTGAGAGCCTGCGCCACCGCTTTCGCCGTCTCGTCGCTCACGACGAGGAGATCATTGGCGGGTCGATCGAAGCGCTGCGCCCAGAGCTGGAAGCCGTCGTCGACGCTGATCGCACGCGCGCTCAGGCGCACCATGCTCGGTGCCTTGCGCACGGAGCCTTCCACCACTACCTCGACACCGAGCTCGCGTCCGACTTCACGGGGGTCGACAGCCCGATCGGTGAAGCGACTGACGGCGCCGCGGGGTCGGACACGCAGCCCCGCCGTCATGCTGAGAGTGTCGATCAAGTCGTCGGTCAGCCCGTCGGCGACGTAGTCGTCTTCGCGCGGACCGAGGTTCTTGAACGGCAAGACCGCCACCGTCTTCTCTCGGGACGACGGCAAGAGCGCGGCGCTCGGCAGCGCGAGGCTCGCACCCTCGGGCAGCGTGGGGCTCGCCGCTGCGAGCGCGGCGCCGACCTCGTCGGCGCTCTTGAAGCGCTCGTTCGGGTCCTTTGCCATGCAGCGCAGCAGGACGGCCGCGATTCCGGGCGGGATGTCCGGGCGCACGCTGCGGACGTCCGGAGGCGGCGCATACAGGCGGGCGGCGGCGACCGCCATCGCCGAGCCCCCCTGCCAGGGTACGTCGCCTGCCAGCAGCTCGAACAACATCACGCCGAGCGCATAGATGTCGGCGCGCGAGTCGATCTCTGGGCGCGCTTCGACCTGCTCGGGCGCCATGTACGCCGGCGTGCCGACGACCAAACCCATGGTCTTGCCGTCTTGGGCGCTGACGGGATCTCGCGCGATGCCGAAGTCGGTGATCAAGACGCGCCCGTCGCGGGCGAGCATGACGTTGTCGGGTTTCAGGTCCCGGTGCACCACTCCCGCGCGATGCGCGGCGGCGAGCCCGGCGCACACTGCGGCCGCGAGGTCCAACACCTTGGCGACGGGCAGACGTCCGACGCGAGCGACGAGATCCCCGAGGGCCTCACCCTCGATGAACTCCATGGTGAGAAAGCGGGCCCCGCCGTGCTCACCGATGTCGAACATGCGCGCCACGTTCTCGTGGGTGACGCGGCGGGCGAGTTTCACTTCGCGCTTGAAGCGATCGATGAGGACCTGGCTCGACCCGAGCTCCTCCGAGAGCATCTTGAGCGCCACGACTTCGTCGAGCTCGGTGTCGCGGGCCTTGTACACGGCTCCCATGCCGCCGCGGCCCACGAGGCCGAGAATCTGGTAGCGGCCCGCGATCAGGGGGGCGCCGATGATGGTCTCGGGCGCCGTCGCGTCACCGGAGGAATCGGTGAGTGCGATGGTCTTCGCCAAGTCGTCGCTTTCCAACCTGCTGGTCACGGGCACCGCCGCCACACACATACGTACGGCTGGACGACTATAGCGACCAGGGGTGATTTGGACCAGGCGACGTGCAGGTGGGACCAAGGCCGAGTATTCTCGCTGGATGCGCCGCGTTTCCGCCCTCTGTCTCCTCGTCGGTACCGTAGTCGTCGCGGGTCTCTTGGGGCTCTCGTGCTCGAGCGACGATGGCGGCGTCGCCGGCGGCACCGGCGCTGTGACGGGGAGCGGCGCAGCGTCGGGCAACGGAGGCGGCGGCGCGGGTGGCAGCGGGGGCATCGGCCTCGGTGGAACCGGCGGCGCGGTGGGGCCGTTCCCCGACTTCCCTGCCGCCCCGGAGGTCGAGAGCTCGCTCCCGGCGGACCTGCCGAGTCAGTTCGGCGTTCCCGGACAGACCAGCGGCGGGCCGTGTTTGTTCGAGCCACCCACCGACGCGCTGGTGCCCAAGAACTGGACCCCCTTGCGCTTCGAGTGGTCGGCTCCCGCGGACCAAAACGTCTTCGAGCTGCGCCTGAAGGTCGACAACCAGACGAACGACCTCGTCGTCTACACCACGCAGAAGGGCTACACGATTTCCGCGAGCGTCTGGAAAGCGCTAACGCAACACAGCGCCGGACACGACGTCTCCGTCACTTTGCGTGGCGCGAAGCTCGAAAACGGGAAGCTCACTCAAGGCCCGTTCACGGGAGTCGAGGGCCCGGTGCACATCGCCCCGGTCGCCGCGCCCGGCTCTGTCGTGTATTGGACCAGCGGGCCGCCGAACTCGGGCAAGACCGCGCTCAAGGGCTTCGCCATCGGCGATACCGCCGTGACCACCGTGCTTTCGCCCAGCATCGTCGGCGGCGACACGACCTGTGTCGCCTGTCACGTATCCGCTCCCGACGGCAAGCACACCTTCTACACGCGCGATGGCGCGGGCAGTACGCGCAGCGTGGACGTCCGCAGCGTCGATGGCACTGGCGCCGCGCCTGCTGCCGGTGTCGTGTCGGCAGTCGCGCTCTCGCTCCTCGGCCGGAACAAGCAGTCCGCTCCGGTCACGTCGAGCGCGCACTATTCCGCGACGGATGCAGTGGCCGTCAGCGTGTTCCTCGATGCGGTGGCGACCCAAGGGAAATACGAGCTCGTGTGGACGGATCTCCACACCGCCGACGCTGCGAGCGGCTGGGGGATCCTCGCACGCACCGGCGACTCGCGCTCCGTGGCCTCGCCCACGTGGTGGCACGACGGCTCGACCATCGCCTACGTCTCGGCCCCGGTCACGGGGGAGGGCGTCATCGCCCGCATCACCGACGCCGACCCGACGATGGACATCTACACCGTGCCTTACGCGGACCGGAAGGGCGGCGCGGCCACACCTCTCCCGGGCGCGAGCGACGCCGCCTATTGGGAGTACTACCCCGTGATTTCCCCCGGTGACGCGCTGCTCGCCTTCAACCGCGCGGCGCCCCGCAAGGAAGGCGATGGCAGTTGGGCAGACAGCTACAACGAGCCGACCGGAGAGGTGTTCGTCGTACCCGCCAAGGGCGGAACCGCCACGCGTCTCAGTGCCAACGATCCTCCGGCTTGTAGCGGCAAGACCAGCCCGGGTCTCATGAACTCGTGGCCGCGCTGGGCCCCGACGGCGGAGGAAAGCGGCGGCAAGAAGTATTTCTGGATCGTGTTTTCTTCCACCCGGCGCGATGCGAGCAATCCTCAGCTCTTCGTTTCGGGCCTGGTCGCGACCGGCAGCGGTTCGTCGATGACCATCGAGAAGACCTACCCGGCAATCTACGTGACGGCGCAGGTTGCCGAAGAGAACAACCATACGCCCGCGTGGGACGTGTTCCAGGTGAAGCCACCCCAGTAGCCCCACTTCGGACCGCCGAACGCGCGCTCGGCGCGACGGCGGCACGAAGACACGCCAGGTGCGCCCAGGCCGCCGAGACCGGAGATCTCGGGATTCGCGCGAACGATCAGTTGGGATTCGGCTTCGGCGTCTTCGGCGTCGACTTGGGTAGTTCGGGCGCCTTCACGTAGTCGCTCGGTACTTCGCCGGTCAGCGAGGCCAAGAACTTCACGATGGCATCGACGTCTTCTGCGGAGAGCGTCTTGCCGAGTTGGTGTTCTCCCATCTTGCTCACGGCCTCGGGCAGGGTCTTGGCGGATGCGTCGTGGAAGTACGGCCCGGTCTTTTCGATGTTCCGGAGGCTCGGGACCTTGAACATCATCTTGTCGGCGTCCTGCTTGGTCACGTCGAAGCGGCCCTGGTCCTTTTGATTGTCCCAAGCCTTCACCGCGCCGACCTTCTGGTACAGCGAGCCCCCGAGCAGCGGACCCGTGTGGCAGGCGGTGCAGCCGCTTTCGAGGAATCGCCCGAGGCCCTTCTTCTCCGAGGCGTCGAGGGCGGAGTCGTCTCCGGCCAGATACTTGTCGAAGCGAGCAGGCGTCACGAGCTTGCGCTCGAACGCGCCGATCGCCTTGCCGAAGTTGTCGTAGCTCATGGGCTTCGGATCGTCCGGGAACGCTTTCTTGAACGCGTCGACGTATTCCGGCATGGACGAGAGCACCGCCATCACCGCCTTGTCGTCGGGCATTGCCATCTCGACCGGGTTCAACACCGGTCCCTGGGCTTGCTTCTCGACGTCAGGCGCGCGCCCGTCCCAGAACTGCACGAAGTGTGCTGCGGCGTTGTACACCGTCGGTGCGTTGCGTCCGCCGCGCTGCCTCTTGTGCCCGAGGGAGAAGCTCTCCCCGTCGACCCCGTAGCGGGCGAGGTCGTGGCAGCTGTTGCACGAGAGGTCTTGGTTCTTGGAGATGCGCTTCTCGAAGTAGAGCATCCGGCCTAGCTTCACCTTCTCGTCGGTGATCGGGTTCTTGTCCGACGCCATGACGTCGGGCACCTTCCCGAACACGCCGAGGCGCGCGCGGTCCACCGCGGGCGCAGCGCTGGCCGTGTTGGCGGACGGCTGCGGCCGCGCCGACGTTGGTGCGGACGTGGGCTGAGCCTCGCTCTTGGGCTTTTCCCCCTCGCATGCATTGAACAGAGCCAGCGCGACGATGAGTAGCGGAGCACGAGCCATGACGATGAGACCTCCTCTGGTCGAGGGCGGCGCCGTGCATCGGTCATGCCACGGGTCATTTGCCGCGATCGGCCGACGGCTTCGCGCAAGGAGTTCGGTCGCCGGGGCCGAGTGGCGAACCCGCGGCGCAGCCGGTGGGGCGAAGAACGGGCGTACTGTTCCCGGTCGGCACGCGACGACGCGTCGAAGAGCGATGCCGAAGTCGGCACCGCTCTTCGCTTCGCGACGCTCGCGTTCACGGGTTCGGCGCGCCGGGACCCACCTTCAGGTTGCAGCTCGTCTCGGCCCAGCCGCCGATGAACTTCCCGCCCGTGGCCTTGCCCGGCAGTGTCTCGAAGTAGTGGCCACCGAGCACGCCCACCTCGCCGGCCGCGTGGAGCCACTTGCCCGAGTAGCTTCCATCGGCGTACTTCCCCGCGAAGATGCCCCGGAATTGGCCCGCGGCGTCGATGTACTTTCCGAAGAAGACCTGCTCGCCGTTCTTGCGCTCGCCGTAGATCCCGCGCACGTGTCCCATGGGCTCACCGACGGCGCTCACGACTGCGCCGATCATGCGCCCGCGACCCGCCGCGACCCGCTGCCACTTGCCGCCGAGCATGCCGAACTGGCAGACGTCGACGGGGCGCGCCATGGCGACACCCACGAAGCGATTCCCGGCGCCGTCCACGTCCACGCTCACCGGACCGTTCAAGAGCTCAGCGATGGGCGCGGAGTACACCACGCCCGTCTCGGTCTCGTAGGTCAAGGTGAGCGGCTCACCCGCGAGCGGCGTCGGGTCGATGACCGTCAGCCGGAGACCATCGTTGTGCGGGAGAGTCACGCTCCTGAACGAGAGCTCCTGCGGATCGGTGCGCGGCAGGAGCTGGTCGCCCTTGTCTTCGAAGCGGATCGTGCGCCGCACCAGCAGCGCGCCGCGGCTCACCGAGATCTTCCCGCTCCAGTCGTGCGCCGCCGCGTTGGTGAGGTCGCCGGGGATTTGTCCCCAGAGCAGCGCGAGGTCGATCTTCGTGGCGTCGGGTTTTGCCTCGAGCTCCAGTACCGCCGGCGCGGAGGCGAGCTGGTCGCTCACGGGGCTTTCCGGATCCACGGCAGCTGCGAAGACGAGCTCGTCTCCGAACATCGGGGCCTCGTCGCCCATGCTGAGCCCGCCGTCTTCTTGCTCGAGGGCCGCCGCAATCTCCTGGGCCTCCGGATTCTCGTCGGAAGTCTCCCGCGCGCTGCCGCAGCCGAGGGCGAGCAGCGCGGTAGAGGCGCCGATGAAAAGGGTCGAGATCGAGGTCATCCGTCGAGTGATCATGGGGGCTAAGTCCTTCGCTTCCTGCCCGCTCCATGCGGGCTCACCCAGCTGGAGTGCACACGCCTTGCCAGGAGCCAGACGCTGAAATCACAGGGGATTTTTCCGACTGTGTAGGGGCGCCGGCAACACCTCGCGCCCGAGGGCGTGGGCTCCGCCACTACAGCGCCTATACACTCGGGGGCCGATGGCGGGCCGCACCCTGGCAATCGGCGACATCCACGGCGAGCTCTTCCATTTGCGCACGCTGATGTCGCGCCTGCCCAAGCTCGACGCGGAGGACACCATCGTCTTCCTGGGCGACTACATCGACCGCGGACCGCATTCGAAGCAGGTCGTCGAATACGTGCGCTATCTACCCAAAATGACACGCGCCAAGGTCGTTGCGCTTCGGGGCAATCACGAGGACGCATGGCTCCGAGTTCGCCGCCAACCCTGGCCCGAGTTCGTCCGCCCGCGCACCCACGGCTGCCTAGCTGCCTATCGGTCATTCGTGAACGCACCCATCGCCACCATCCACGACGAGCCCATCGACGCCGAGCGCGACGCCTTCGAGAGCGGGCGCTTCATGCCGATGCGCATCGTTCGATGGCTCGAGTCGCTGCCGTACTGGTACGAGGACGACATCGCCGATTTACGTCCACGCCGGTCTGCCACGTGGCCCCGACGGCCGCTGGCTCCATCCGAGCGAGCTGGCCTGAGCCGCCGATTCACCTGCTCTGGCTCCGGGACCAGGACTTCTTCCGGAACTACCGCGGCAAGCGCGTGGTGTTCGGTCACACCACCACGGACCTGCTCCCG
Organism: Polyangiaceae bacterium; assembly: GCA_046351435.1. Classification (GTDB taxonomy): domain Bacteria; phylum Myxococcota_A; class Polyangia; order Polyangiales; family Polyangiaceae; genus JADJKB01. The sequence goes on along the minus strand of JAXLYN010000028.1, from coordinate 88,573 downwards.
CCCGAGCTCTCGAGCCACACGCCGTCGGACCCCACCGACCTCTGGTCGTACGAAAACGTGATCGGCACGATACCTGGTTGTGGCCGGGGCGGCTTTCTCACCGCCGGAGCCCTGAGCCTCACGGTCTACGAATCACGTTGAGCGGGCGACCACCACGAGCTGCGCGCGCGCACGAAGAGCGCGATGGCCGCTGAAGAGCACGATGCCGAGCCCCGCCGGAAGCTCGCCGCCACCGGTACCGAGGCTGAGCGCGACATCGAGGCAGCCGAGCGCTTCCCATCGCCGTTGCCGCCCGCCACGAACCAAATGCGCGCGGTTGGACGCGGTTTGGTTCTCGCGCAGGCGCTTGCTCGGAGTCGTAATGCACGCTCCAACCTCACGGGTCTCCTCCAGTTCGCGTTCGAGGGCTGCAACCTGCGCACGCGCCGCCTGCGGTCGTCCCGATAGGCCAGCGGAGTTTCCCTACTCCTCCGCGAGGTCGGAGGAGTCTGCACCGAAATCCACCACCGACCGGGGCCGCGCCTGCGCGCGCTCGCTGATTCAAGCTCCGGGGTGCATGTGGACGACACGACGCCTGCCTTGGGTCAGCCTCGCGCTCGTTGGGTCGTGGCGGAGCCGGCCTGGGCGGCGCCGGTGGCAACCCGGATGCCAGCAGCGGCGCGAGCGGAGGCGTGGGTGCTGAGCGGGGGCGTGGGCGCGAGCGGAGGCGTGGGCGCGGACGCGGGCGCGGAGCGGAGGCGGGCGCGAGCGGGGCGTGGGCGAGCGGGGGTGTGGGGCGCGAGCGGGGGCGGGCGCGAGCGGAGGCGTGGGCGCGAGCGGGGCGTGGGCGCGAGCGGAGGGCGGGGCGCGAGCCGGAGGGTGTGGCGCGAGCGGCGCGGGCGCGAGCGAGGCGCGGCAGCGAGCGGGGGCGGGCGCCGAGCGAGCGCGGCGCCGGAGCGGGGGCGGGCGCGAGCGGAGGCGGGCGCGAGCGGAGGCGTGGGCGCGAGCGGAGGCGTGGGCGCGAGCGGGGGCGGGCGCGAGCGCGGGCACGGGCGGCACGGGGCGGGTGGAGCGGAGTGCACCGGAGGTGGTGGCTGTATTCCCGGCGCCATCGGCACCGCCGCGGTGCGCTTCCGTTGGGCGGGTTCGGGGTCGACGGCCTATGTGGTGTACGGAGCTGATGGCTTGCCTGACACGTCGAACTGGCACGTGGCGCTCTGCCCGCAGACCATCGGATACACGCCGGTCTTCGCTGACATCTACCTGGGCGCCGGTGGCCTCGATCTCGAAGGCACGGTGTTCATCGACGTCGATCTCAGCACCGTTGGTCTCTCGAGCATCAAGAAGGTGACGCTCTCGATCTATGGCCGGAGCTTCGCCACCACGTCGAGCGGCAGCTTCACGTGGCAGACCTTCAAGGGCACCGGGGCCTCGCCATACGGTGGAGTCAAGAACTCGGCCCCCTACGAATGGTACTCGGCCGATGCGACGGCGGCTTTCGCCCCCGGGGATGGCAGAAGCTTCGATCAAACCCGGCGGACCTTCCGGAGCGTTGATCGTGAACCGCGTCGAGATTCCGTTTCGACGCGACCTGGAGGCGTAGGCGTCAACGGCAGAGGCTCTTCCAGATCGTGCCGCGTCTTCGGCTCGGGATTGGCTTGCTCCGAGCCGGATTCGCCATTGCCGAGCGGCCGTAGTCGTTGCGGCCGAAGCAGAGCACGCTGCATCTGCTCGTGTGATCGCACACGTGCTCGCGGCCGCACCAGACGTCGTCCACCGCTCGCCGTCGATGGTACGACGATGGCCAGACGGCTCGTCGCCTGCGGTCGCGGCGGGACCGAGCTGTCCGTAGAGATTGCTTCCCCAGCAAGTCAAACGACCGTCACCCAGTACGGCGCACGAGTGAGCGTAGCCCGCAGCGATGCCGACGGCTTCGGCGTCCAGCGGCACTTGCACCGCGGTGTCTCGAGAGGGCCCCGCCGAGCCGAGCTGCTCGCGTTCGTTGTTGCCGAAACAGCCGACCTTGCCGTCGGAGAGCCCGCAGCTGTGACCTGCGCCGAGCGCAATGCGGGTCGCGGTGAACTTCGTTTCGTACGGCGAGCTCTGGTTCTGGCCGAGCGGCGCGCCGACCTGTCCGTATTGGTTTTGGCCCCAGCAGCGCACGCGCCCCACAGCGGGGCGCCCGCAGGTGTGTGCGGCGCCCACGCTCACCGCGAGCACGTCGGCTTTCCAGTCGACCGCGACGGGGGGTGAGACCGGGGAGGTCGAGCCCGAGCCGAGCTGTCCGGCCAGGTTCACGCCCCAGCATCGGAGCCCCGTTGCCGAGCGGGCGCACGAATGCGCGACTCCTGCCACCACCTCCAACGCGGGTTCGCCCAGCGTCGCCAGCTTGACCTCCACCGGGCCGGGCTCGGTGGCGTTCAACACGCCGAGCTGTTTCCCTTGGTTCGAGCCCCAGCAGTGTACGCTTCCGTCGGGACTCGTCACGGCGCAGGTGTGGTCTTCGCCCGCCGACGCCTGGGATAGAGGCCAGAGCTCCGGTACCGAATCCACCGGTGTCGAGTAGCTCTCCGTGGAGGTCTTTCCGTTTCCGAGCTGACCGTCGCGGGCGTCACCCCAACAGTGGAACGAGCCGTCCGCGAGCAGGGCGCAGGAATGGAATTGGCCGAGCGTGAGCGCCTTCACGCAGGGCGCCACGCAGGTGTTCTTCACGCCCTCCGGAGCGTTCTCGCCGTAGCGCCGCCCGCTGTCGGGGCAGTCGGTGTCGGCGAAGCTGCAATACCCGTTCGCCTCGCACACACCGCTGACTCCCGCGTGGACGCAGGCGCGGTCCGCGTCGCAGCGAAACGGCAACTCGTCGATGCTGCACGCGGCGAGCAAGGCCGAGGCGGCGATGATTCGGGCGAGTCGAAGCATCAGAATCGGTGTCTCACGCTGGCGCCAGCCCACGTGGGCGAGACGGTGAATCCCACGTCGGGCGAGTCGGGAGCGCGCAGCGCATAGCGCAGAATCGCGCCCGTCACGAGGCCGAGGCCGACGCCCGCGCCGACCACACCCAGCGTGCGCTGGCGTTCGGCTCGCTCGATCCGGTCACGGTGCTCGTCGTAGGTGACGTCCGACGGCGTGGTGCCGGCGTCCTTCGCCTGGGCCTCGGCGGCGTAGGACGCCCACAGAAAGTACCCGCCGAGCGTGGTCGCGACGACGCCGGCGCCGAGCAACGCGTCGCCGAAGGCGTCGGTGTACCAAGGCGACGCGGATTTCGGAGGTGCACGTCGAGTTGGCGGAGTCGGCTTCGGTGCAGGCGGAGGCAGGGTTTGCGGAGCGGCCTTCGGCGGCGGCGCGGCGGCGGGAGCCGGCGCCGGCCGCGGCGTTTCGGTCTTGGTTTGGGCTCGGAGCTCGTCCTGACAGCGCGCGAGGTTGGCTCGGGCCGCGGCCTCGCGCTCGGGTTCGGGCTTTTCGTCGAGGAACTTCTGGTAGCTCACGCTGGCGGCCGCGCAGTTGCCCGAGAGGCGCTCGGCTTGAGCTTTGGCGTAGAGGAGCTCGGGCTTCGGATCGCTCGCGTAGCCGCGTTCGAATTCGTCGATGGCTTCGGCGAAACGCTTCTGGGCGTAGAGCTCGAGACCGCGGTCGAGGTGGGCTTTGGCTTCGGGCGCGAGCTCGCTCGCCTGGGCTCTCGCCGCCGAGCCGATCAGGAAGACACAGAGCGCCGGCGCGAACCGTCGAAGCACGTCGCGTTCATGTCACGGCGGCGGTTCCGAGTCGAGTCGGCGGCGTTCTCACGGCCCCGCCCCGGACGCGAGATTCAGCCCCGATCGGCCGGAACGACCTCGACCGGAACGCCGGAGAAGGCCGCAGCGCCGGTCAGTGCATCCACGCGTTCGGGATCGGTGAGGTCGTTGATGCTGACGCCGGCGTGGCGCGTGGCCACCGTGAGCGAAATGCCATCCCCCGCATGGCCGAAACCGTGGGGCAGGCTCACGACGCCGGGCATCACGTCCTCGGTGAGCTCTGCGCGCACTTCGACCTCTCCCACCCGCGAGCGCACGCGCACGGCCTGCCCTCCGACGATTCCGCGAGCTCCTGCGTCGCTCGGGTGAATCAGGAGAGTGCACCGATCGCGTCCGCTCATGAGCCCCGGCACGTTGTGGAGCCAGGAATTGCAGTCGCGCAGGTTCCGGCGGCCGATGAGGCCGAGCGAGCCTGGCGCGGCCACTGGATCGCCCATGCCGGCGAGGGCCTGGGTGAAGATGCTGGGCGCGGCGTCGATTCGTCCGTCCTTCGTGCGGAGCGCTTTCGGCAAGCGTGGCTCGAGAGGGCCGAGATCGACGCCGTGCGGTTCGGCACGCAGGCGCGCGAGGCTCATGCCCCCTCGCCGGAGCCCACCGTAGGGACCGAGGCGGAGAGCGAGATCGAGGATACGCGCGGGCCCGAGGGCGGCGAGGGCTCGTGCTGCCATGCGTTCGGGCATGGGTCTTCGGGCGACCAGCCGTTGGCTGAGCCCGGCGAAGATCTCCCAGTCGTGGAGCGCGCCCGCAGGTTTCGGGAACACCGCGGGCGAGTACTTGGCGAAGTTCCGAATCGAGAGCACGTAGAACGCCGCATCGTAGTGATCGTGCTCGAGGGCGCCGGTCGGAGGCAGGATCAGGTGCGCGTGCTGCGTCGTCTCATTCTTGTAGAGATCGATGGCGACGAAGAACTCGAGCGAACGCAGCGCCCGAGAGAGCCGGCGCCCGTCTGGCGTGGACAACACGGGGTTGCCCGCGTGGGTGACGAGCCCGCGGATCTGGCCCTGGCCCGGCGTCTCGATCTCTTCGGACAGCACGCTGACCGGCAGCTCACCGCCGAACTCGGGGAGGCCGCGGACGCGGCTCTTCCACACGCCGAGGTGGCCGGCGGGCGCTAGCCGAAACGGCTCGACGGCGGGCGTGGTGAAAAGGACGCCACCTGGGCGGTCCAGGTTGCCGGTCACGAGGTTCAAGAGTGTGGTGAGCCACTGGCAGAGGCCGCCGTATTCCTGGGTCGAGGCGCCCATGCGAGCGTGCACCGCGCCGCTCTCGCTGGCAGCGAAGGCGCGAGCCAACGCCACGATGGTCGGGGCGGCGATGCCGGTGGCGCGCTCGGCGCGCTCGGGCGTGAACCCGCGGACGGCGCGCCTCACGGCGTCGAGGCCCGAGGTGTGGGCTGCGAGGCGGCCCGTGCGCTGCAAGTTCTCGCGGAACACGACGTGGAGCAACGCAGCCAGGAGGAAGACATCCGTGCCCGGTCGGACGAACAAGTGTTGATCGGCGATGGCTGCCGTCTCGGTCCGCCTCGGGTCGACGACGACCAGGCGCCCGCCCCGCGCCTTGAGGTCGAGCAAGCGCTGCTTCACGTCCGGTGCGGTCATCAGCGAGCCGTTGGAGGCGAGCGGGTTCGAGCCGACGAGCAGGAAGAAGGCGGTGCGATCGAGATCCGGCACCGGCAAGAGCAACTGGTGACCGAACATGGCCCAGGCGGCGACGTGGTGCGCCAGCTGATCCACCGACGTCGCGGAGAAGCGGCTCTTGGTGCGCAGAGTGCGAATGAACGGGGGAGCGAACAGCAAGGCGCCCAGGTTGTGGACCGTGGGGTTGCCGAGATACACGGCCACGGCGTCGCGCCCGTGCCGGCGTTGCACGCGCAAGATGCCCTCGGCGGCCTCGTCCAGGGCCGACTCCCAGGTCGTCTCGACGAAGCTCTCGCCTTGGCGGCGAAGCGGACGGCGCAGTCGATCCGGGTCCGCATGGAGCTCGCCCAGCGCGACACCCTTCGGGCAAACGTAGCCGCGGCTGAACGGGTCGTGTTCGTCGCCCCGGACCTTCACCACGCGGTCGCCTTCGGTCTCCAAGCGCAGACCGCACGTCGCTTCGCACAACGGACAGACCCGCAGGTGCACCTCGCCCATGCCCAGACCCAACACGAGCCGAGGTGCGGGTGCAAGCGATCAGGGCTTCACGATTTGGCCTTTGACCTGGACGACCTCGAACGCGCTCCCGGGCACGCCTTTCAGCTGGTCCAGTTCGTCGTCGTTGAAGCTCGGGTGCGAAGCGCCCGAGATGAACCAGTTCGAGCCGTTGTCGGCCACGATCATGCCGTACTTCTTCAGGGCCGTGACCACCGCGAGCGAAGCTCCCGTGAAGCTCGACGTGTCGTAGCTGGCTTTCAATCGCAGCCTGAGGCCCATGGGGGGAGCATCGGCCGAGGTCTCGCTGCTCGCCCAGTGCGTCGCCGGATGGATGTAGGCCTTCTGGGTCACCGACAGCGTGAAGCGCAGCGCGTGCTCGATCTTCCCCTTGGTTACGGCCTCGTCGTAGCGCACGAGGCCGGGGAAGATCGGCAGGCCCGCTGCGTCGGCGCTGGTCCAACCGTCGGGCCTCAACGTGTTCACGTTCAGATCGAACTTGGCGCCCGACCCGGCCTGCCAACCCGGGCCGACGTAGTGCGAGTCGTACGTCTCGTAGAGCAAGCAGGTGCCAGTCTGTACGACCAGCACGTGCCGGTCGCCGCTCGCGTTCGCGCCGCCTTCGATGGGCGCGTCGGGGGGGATGGGGTAGGGGCCTGGATCGCTTTCGTCGGCGTAGTCGAACGTCACCGGCACCTTGGGCTGAGTCTCGGGCACGACCACGTAGGGGATCCCGTATTCCGGGTTCGAACCGAAGTCGGGGTGCACGTCTTGACCGCCGTTCGCCAAGATGAACGCGATGTACTGATCGGAGTTCGCGTCCACCGGATCGCCCGACACGTCGCGGTTCCACTCGTTGTCGGCCGGGAACACTTTGCAGCCGTCGATGTTGGTGTTGCCGCCGCCGGAGCCTCCACCCGAGCCACCGCCACCCCCCGCGCCGCCCGTGTTCGAGCTACCGCCTCCGGAATCGCCGCAGGCGGCCGTGGCCAATGAGACTCCGAGCGTGAGAACGGAGAGGGCGCGTGAGTGCATGGCCGGAGTCTACCCGACCCTGCGCACGTCGGCGACGAGTTGCCTCGGTTCAGAGCTTCTGGATGCCTTCACGAACGGCGCGCATGCCCCAACGGAAGGCCTCCTCGTTCAACGGGACCAGATTCGCCTTCTTCTTCAGGCTGCGGCGAAGTGCGGTGAGGAACGTCTCTTCCGGCATGAGCTGGGCGGCTTCCATCAGCGCGCCCAAGGCCACGACGTTCTTCACCATCACCGCGCCGAGGGACTGGGCGATGGCAGCGGCGGGCACGCCGATCACCCGCACGCCCTCGGCCACCTTGGGCTCATGGGTGATCACGCTCGAGTCGTAGATCACGAGCCCGCCCGGCTTCACCGACTCCGAGAACTTGTCGAGGCTCGGGGCGTTGAACGCCACGAACACGTGCGGCGATGGCGCGGCAGGCGACAGCACTTCGTCTTTGGCGATGTGGACGTCGGCGTACGAAGTCCCGCCTCGGGACTCGGGCCCGTAGCTCGGGATGTGAGTCGCGTCGAAGCCCTCGTTGATGGCCGCTTTGGTCAAGAGCAGCGCCACGGTTTGGGCGCCGTCGCCACCCGACCCTGCGAGCTTGATGGCGATGTCGACCGGGTCGATGTGGGAGGGGAAGTTCTTGGCGAAGCGTGGCGGAGGTTCACGGCCGGCATCGATTACCTCGAGCACCTGCCCGGCGTCGAAGCTCGGCTTACCCGGCGAGAACCAGGGTTCGGGCGTCTGGTCTTTCACGACACCGAGCGGGAACACCTTGGTCATCACGTCGCGCACGTGGGCTTCGGACTGGCTGCTCGACAGCCCCCAGTGCGTCGGGCACTCCGATAGGATCTCCACGAAACCGAAGCCACGGCCTTCGATCTGCAAGCCGAGCGCCTTCTTGATGGCATTCTTCGCTCGTTTGCGCTGCTTCTGATCGAAGAGCGCGCAGCGCTCGACGTAGATGGCGCCGTCGAGCGTCGCGACGAGCTCGCTCACCCGCATCGGCGGGCCCTGCATCGGTCCGCGGCCGTCCGGGGTGGTGCTCGACCACTGGCCCATGAGCGTCGTTGGCGCCATCTGTCCGCCGGTCATGCCGTAGATGGCGTTGTTGATGAAGATGACGCTGATGGGGATCCCGAGCTGCGCTGCGTGGAGGATCTCCGCCAGACCGATGGCGGCCAGATCGCCGTCGCCTTGGTACGAGACGACGATGGAGTTCGGGTTGGCGAGCTTGTGCCCCAGTGCGACGGCGGGCGCGCGGCCGTGGGCCGCCTGCGTGTTCCCGGTGTCGAAGTAGTAGAAGAGGAACACGGCGCAACCGACTGGCGAGATCATCACCGTGCGGTCGTCGACGCCGAGCTCCACCAAGGCTTCGGCCAGGTATTTGTGGGCGAGGCCGTGTCCGCAGCCCGGGCAGTAGTGGGTGGTCGCGCCCTTCAGGCCTTTGCCGTGGGAGTGTCGGTCGAAATGTTCGAAGAAGGCGGAGCCGGTGGTCATTGCACTACCTCCGAAAGCGGACGGACGGTTTCGTAGATTTCCCTGTCCACCGGCAGGTTGCCGCCCATGTGACGGAGGTGGTGGATTTCGACGCCGCCGATGCCGGCGTGGTGCAGCGCGAGCCGGAGCTCGTCTTCGAGTTGACCGTCGCTGGCTTCGACCACCACCAGGCGCTGGGCGTGCGCGAGCAGGCGCGAGAGCTCGTCGATGGGGAAGGGCCAAATGGTGATGGGCTGGAACAAGCCGACGGCGCGACCTTCGCGCCGCAGGCGTTCGACGGCGGCCTTGGCCATGCGCGCCGGCGTGTTGCACGCGACGATCAACGTGCGCGCGTCTTCGGTGCGATAGCCCTTGGAGCGCTGCTCGTGCTTCTGCATCTCGCGGTACTTGGCGCTGAGCTTCTCGTTGTGCGCTTCGAGGTCGTTCCAATCTTGGAAAATCGAGCTGTTGAGGTTGCCCCGGTGCGCGGCATCGCCGTACACGGCCCAGTCGGGCAGCCCCGGCTCGATCATGTAGTCCGGCAGCGTGACGCGACCCGTGATCTGGCCGAGGTAGCCGTCGGCCGCGACGATCACGGGGTTTCGATACTTGAAGGAGAGGTCGAACGCCTCGAGGCTCAGATCGAGCATCTCCTGCGGCGACGTGGGCGCGAGCACGATGGCGTGGGTGTTGCCATGCCCGAGCCCGCGGCAGACGAGCTTGATGTCGCTCTGCTCGGGGCCGATGTATCCGAGCCCCGGCCCGGGGCGCATCACGTTGACGAAGACCGCCGGGAGCTCGGCTCCGATCAGGTAGCTGATGCCCTCCAGCATCAAGCTCATGCCCGGTGAGCTCGTGAACGTCATGGTCCGAAGCCCAGCTCCGCCACAGCCGTACATGTGGTTCACGGTCGCGACCTCGCTGCAGGCTTGCAGGAACGCGCCGCTGAGCTTCGGCAAGAGGCGCGCCAGGAGCTCGGCGCCTTCTGTGGAGGGAGTGATGGGGTAACCGAACACGTGGCGGCAGCCGGCCAGGATGGCGCCGACGGCTGCGGCATGGTTCCCCTTCAACACCATGGGCTCGACCTCGGGCAGTGGAATGCGCCGATCGGGAACGCTCACGGGCTTCGTCCGATCCGGCCGCTTCCCGTAGAGCTTCTCCGGATGCTCGAGCTCGTACACCTCGTGCCCGAGTCCGTAGGGTTCGGGGCAGGCGCTGATACAGAGCCCACAGTGGTTGCAGATCTCGTAGTCGATGTGGACCGGGATCAAACCCGATGTCTGGTTGATCTCCGTGCCGACGGCGATGGCGTGCTTCGGGCAGGCTTCGACGCAGCGACCACAGCCCTTGCACAGCTCGTCGGTGAGCAGGACCTCGGGTCTCTCCTTGGCCATGAAGACGCTCCCTTTCGCCGGGCGAAGCTCGCTCCCATTGGGGCCACGCCGGGCGGGTAGTTGGTTTCCGCGAGCGTACCCCCCGCGAAACCTGCGCGCGTCCGCAAATCGTGCGCCAGGTCTACTTCGTCAGCAGCGCCTGCATCTTGGCCTTCGCGCTGGCGATGTCCGGCTGTTCGAGCAGGGTGTGCACGCCGCCGTCCACCTGAGGCAAGCCCACGATGCACCAGCCAGGTTGGTCGGGTTGGTCGACGAGCTTGCCGTATGGATCGATACCGGCGACGAACACGTCCCCGACCTTGTCCGGTCCTTCGGGCGGTGGGTAGTAGGCGTGCCCGCCGTACTGGACTCGCGTGACGGCTGGCCCCTTACCCACTGCGATCACGTCGAACGTGATGTGCTCGCCGCCTGCGCCCGAGCACTCCCCGTCGATACGGTTCACCTGAATCACCGCGACGACGCAGGAGCTCTGGAGGGTCGCCTCGACCCCCGCGTCGAGCGTGCCGCCTTCCAGGCAGCTACCTGCGTCCGTCCCGCCCGCCGCTCCGGCGCTGCCGTCGCTGGAGCTACCGCCCGAAGCGGCCGCGCCGCCTGCGCCGCCGTTGCCGCCGCTCGAGCTTCCGCCGCTCGAGCTTCCGCCGCTCGAGCTTCCGCCGCTCGAGCTTCCGCCGTTCGAGTCGTCGCTCGAGGTTTCCCCGCACGCGAGCGCGCATGGGCCCGATGCGAGAATCGCCATCGAGAACCCGATCCACCGGCGCATCACCACCTCCACGCACCAGTTCTAAATCAACGACCAGCAATCGGCGACAGAATTGGCGCTCGACGCAGTTGTCGCCTGCCGAGAACCGCAGCCGCAGCCGCGCTGGCCGCAGCGAGTGCAGCCGCGCCGACGATGGAACGGCGACTTAGCCGCCCTGCACTCCGGTCCGGTTGGCCTCGGTGCCGAGCTCTTCGGGGCTCTCTCGCACCAGCGCGCGCAGTTCCTCCGGATCCACGGGCTTGGTCATGAAGCGAGGGCGGTGCTCTTCGAGGAAGCGCGCAGCGCTCTCGGTGAAGGCTCCGCCCGTCAAGAACACCAGGCGCGGGAGCAGCTCGGGGTGCTGCTTCCTGAGCTCGCCGTGGAAGTCCATGCCGCTCATCTCCGGCATCATCAGGTCGCAGAGCACCAGGTCGGGTTCGAACCGTTCGAGGGTCTCCAAGGCTTCCCGCGCGCTGTGCACGGCGACCAGCTCGTGCTCGCGCAGCATGCGTTGTATGGAGCGCGCGACCAGAGGCTCGTCGTCGATGATGAGCACGCGAGCTCGACGCGTCTTGGCGCTGGTCGGTCGTGCTCCCGACGATATCCGCTGCCGCCCACTGGGCATCACGTCGGCCTCCGGCAACGAAACGCGGAACGAGGTTCCCACGCCGAGCTCGCTCGTCACCCGAATGCTCCCGCCCGCCCCTTCGACGATGCTGCGACAAATCGCGAGCCCGAGCCCGGTCCCGGAGCCCGGAGCCTTCGTCGTGTAGTACGCCTCGAAGATGCGATCGAGATCCGCCGTGGGGATGCCAGAGCCGTTGTCCTCGACGTCGATGTGCACGACGTCACGCCCCGCGCTCGTCGCCACGCGGACGTGATGTTCGCGCGCGCGGCCTTCGGGCAAGGCTTGCGCGGCGTTCAAGAGCAGGTTCACCAGCACCTGGACCAGGCGATCGGCGTCGACCGAGACCGGCGCGACCGCCCCGAGTTGCGGCTCCACCGACGCGCGGTAGCGGAGCGCGGAGTTCGTCATCTTCAGCGCGGCGCGCACGACGTCGTTGACGTCCGTGCCGGTCTCGTCGGGACTCCGCGCGCGGGTCAGACTCTTCATGTCGCCCACGATGCGCGCGATGCGCCGGCAGCCTTCGAGCGCTTCTTCCGTGAGCTTCTCCGCGTCCGTGGTGTCGCCACGGAGCGAGAGCGAAGCGAGCTCGTCTCGCACGGCTTCGAGGTTGGCCGTGACCCAGGTGAGGGGGTTGTTGATTTCGTGGGCGGTACCGGCCGCGAGCGTGCCCAGCGTCGCCAAGCGGTCCGCCTGCGCCAGGCTCGCGCGGAGCGCGGTCTGTTCGGAGCGATCGCGAACGCTCAGGACGCCCATGGCGCGCCCCTGGTACATCGACATTCGACCGAGCACCTCGGCGGGGAAGCGAGAGCCGCCAGCGCGGATGCACTCGACCTCCGCTGGCTCTTCGCTGCTTCGGAGCACGTCCGGTTCGATGCTCACGCCGGGTGCCCAGAGCGACTCGACGGACCTGCCCACCAAGCTCGTGGCCCCGAACATCCTTCCGAGGCTCGCGTTGTGGTCCAAGATTTCGCCGTTTTGGTGGAATGCCAGGCCTTCCAGCGCCGCCTCCGAGAGCTGTCTGAAACGAAGCTCACGCTCCCGCAGCGCGTCGAGCGCGGCCTCGAGCTGGGTTTGGCTCGACGCGAGCTCGTTCGCCCTCGCGCCGACGGCGTCGTTCAAGTGACTGTGAGCGGAGTCCGCGCGTCGCACCGCCAAGAACGCGCCTCCCAAGACCACGCACAGAATGCCCCATTCGAGGAGCTGCGTGCTCCGAATGCGTCCGGCAGCGAGCAGCACGTCGTTGAGCGCCGTCAGCGCGAGCAAGACGATCAGCGCGCGGAACCCGCGGGAGCTGCCGAACACCGCAGGTGGGCGCTTCGGGCGCCCCCATCCGGAGTAGACGAGACAGAGCAGAAGCAGGGCCGCCAACGTCCCGGCGAATGGGCCCTTCACTGCGGTCCAGTACTCGAAGCCCGCCGCGTCGGCGACGCGCCTCGGGGTCCGGCTGACGATCCACTCGCTGCCGAGGACCAGTGCGCTCAGGGTGGCACTCGAGCCGACCAAGAAGCGGAGCGGAGCACGCAGTTGGCTGCGCCCGCTCGTGGCGCGCAGGAAGGCACCCGCGCCGAGAACCAGCCAAGGCAACGCGGCGTATTGCAGACGTACGCCTTCCACGCCGCCGGCGGGTCCGCCAGCGCGTTGCAGGACTCGACCCGCGAGCAGTATGACGGCCGCGCCCAGGAAGAGCGCGCTCCAGGCGAGATGGGGTTCACGCCGGGCGCCGCTCGCGAGCCATGCGGCGTGCAGCGTCAGGTAGAGCAACATGCCAGCTAGCACGAGGGCGGGTACAGCGTGGAGCGGGAGGGTCGTGAGCATGAACGAGCAGCCGAGGCGAGCGACGCCAACCTCCAACGATAGAGGGTTTCCTCCGATGATGGAACCGGCAGCCCGCGCATTGGAGCGCGAAAGCTGCACGTGCGTTTCCAACCAGTCAGTGCGCGCGCCGGCTCGCGCGTCAGGGCGGAAGGGGTGAGTCCAAGTCCCACTTCTTCGGCGCCTTCCCTTCACTCGGCGGCTCGGGCTTCGGGCTGGCCGAGCTCGTGGCACGAGTAGGCGCGTTGTTCGGTCGCGCCGACGCTCCGGGCTTGGGGCCGCCCGCACTCGCTCGTGGCGTCGTGTCTTCGGCGTTCGCTGGGGTTTCCCGACTCGGTGCACTCGGCGCGACTGGCGTCGGCACTTCTGGCGCACTCACGACGCCTCTGGCCTGCGTCTCGGGCGGCCTCTCGTCCCTCGCGGAGCTCGTGCGCGAGCGCGCCAGAGCGATCGCGAGCGCCACGACCCCGAGGGCGACCAGCGCGGCGACGAGAGCCACGAACTTGCGGTGTTTCTGTGGAGATTGTGGGGCTTTTTCGCGGTTGGCGGAGCTGGGCTCGGCTCTCGATTCGGTAGCGAGCGGCGGCGGCAGCGCGAACAGATCCGCCGTGTTCTCGCGCTCGTCGAAGAGCTCGCGCATGAAGGCCCCGAGCGTTCCACTCGAAGCGGAGAGCCCTGCTCGCGCACGAAAGCGTCAAGACTTTGACGAAGGTCGTCAGCCGTGGCGAAGCGCTCCTCCGGGCGCTTGGCGAGCGCGCGGAGCACGATGGCCTCGAGGGCAGGCGGGTACGACGCTCGGACCTCCGTGGGCGGGGTCGGAGCATCGTGGACCAGCTTGTGGAGCACTGCGAAGTCGTTCTGCGCCCGGAAGGGCCGCTTGCCGGTCGTGAGCTCGTAGAGGAGGACGCCGAGACTGAAGACGTCGCTCCGGCGGTCGAGCTCGACTCCCTGCGCCTGCTCAGGAGACATGTAGTAGACGGTGCCCTTCACCGCTCCAGCGTCGGTCTTGGTCGCGCGGAGCGCCGCCTTGGCGATGCCGAAGTCGACGATCTTGACCGCTCCCTCGTAGCTCAGCATGAGGTTTCCGGGTGACACGTCGCGGTGCACCGTGCCGAGGGGCTGCCCGCCCCTGCCGCGCTTGTCGTGCGCGTAATGGAGGCCGCGCGCGACCTCGGAGAGCACGAACAAAGCGTGTCCCATGCTGAGTCCGCGCCGCTTCTCGGCGCAGCGCTGGAGCACCGCGGCGAGACTCTTGCCGTGGACGTACTCCATGCTGAAGAAGTAGCCGTCGCTCGTGCGGTCCACGTCGTGGACCTGGATCAGGTTCGGGTGGTTGAGACTCGCCGTGAGTCGGGCTTCGTCCAGGAACATCTCGACGAACTCGGGATCTCTCGCCAGACCCGGCAGGATGCGCTTGAGCGCGACCGCCTTCTCGAAGCCGCCCAGGCCGGTGGCGCGGCACAGGTAGAGCTCGGCCATGCCGCCCACCGCCAAGAGGCGCAGGATCTGGTACTTGCCGAGCACGCTGCCCGGGGCGAGCGGGCCCGCGCCGCTGGCGTCAGCCCCGGAGTCCATGACGATGAAGGAGCTTGTGGAGGTGCACCCGGTCCATGCCGGCCTCGCGCGCCGCCTTGGATACGTTCCCGCCGTGGAGCGCCAAGAGCTCGCCCAGGTAGCGGCGTTCGAACTCGTGCAGCAGGCGTCGCTTGGCCTCGCTGTAGGAAAGCCGCGCGTCCACCACGAAGCCTCCGGCGCTGTCTTCCACGTCGCCGACCCCCAGGGGCCGCTCGAGTACCGCACAACGTTCGAGGTGATTGCGGAGCTCGCGCACGTTGCCCGGCCACGACGAACGTGCGAGCTCGGCGGCGAACTCGGGCGCGCACAGGCGCGCGCGGTCGGCGGCGTCGAGCGGCAGGCTGCGCGTGAAGTGTTCGATCAGGAGCGGCAGGTCTTCCAGTCGTTCGCGCAACGCGGGCAGCTCGATCCGGATCACGGCCAGGCGGAAGTACAGGTCGGCGCGGAACTCGCCGGAGTTCACGCGGGCGCGCAGGTCGCGGTGCGTCGCGGCGATGATGCGCACGTCCACTGCGCGATGCTGGTTCTGTCCGAGGCGTTTGATCTCGCGGCGCTCGAGGACTCGCAGCAGCTTCGGTTGGAGCTCGGGAGGCAGCTCGCCGATCTCGTCCAAGAAGATCGTGCCGCCGTCGGCTTCTTCGAAGGCGCCCATGCGTCGCGAAGTGGCTCCGGTGAACGCGCCGCGTTCGTGGCCGAAGAGCTCGCTCTCGAGGAGCGCGCTCGGCATGGCGCTGCAGTCGACCACCAAGAACGGACGCTCGGCGCGTGCGCTCGCCCGATGCAGCGATTCGGCTGCGCCCTCTTTCCCGGTGCCCGTCTCGCCTTCGAGCAGCACGGTGGCGTCGCTGCCCGCCGCACGCTCGAGCAGTGCGAATGCCGCCCGCAGCGCGGTGCTCGTTCCCACCAGCGACCCGAAGGAGTGCGCGGTCGACAGCGGCAGGACGTTCTCTTCCGCGCCGAAGTGGAAGCTCAACGTGGACTGCCCGATGCGGATGCTGCTGCCCTCGCGCAGGCGGGCTTTGACGATGCCCACGCCGTCGAGCCAGGTGCCGTTCGAGCTGTTCAGGTCGACGAGCCAGGGCCCCTTTTCGTCGACTTGGACTTCACAGTGCACCCGCGACACTCGCCGGATCATCGAGCGTGAAGTCACTCGGCCGGGTGGGAGCCGAGGGTCAGGCGGTCGGCGCTCGACACCACGGACTTGCCGCTGGCCGCGCCGCCCGTGCCGACCAGGCGGAAGCGGCGAACGGAGAGCGGGCGCACGCGCGGCGCGAGCAGCTCGGTGTGGGGTCGCCGGCTGTCGACCAACTCCGAGACGTCGATCTCTTCGTCCACGCTCACGACGTTCGAACGCTACCACGGACCTTGGAACGGATTCGGCTGGGTGATCGACCGACGGCGTGTGAAAGTCGGGGAGCATCGGCATGACCGTTCTCGCTTGGGTGTATCTCGGCGCGTGGGTCGCGGCGACGCTGGTCGCCATCGGGCTCTGGCTTCGCTCGCCTCGGGAAGTGACGCTGCTCTCGCGCGCCCACCGACGCGCCCTCCGCACGCCGTGGAAGCTCGCGACCTTCGGCATCGCCGCTGGTTTCTTCGTGCTCGTCGCGCCGCTCAGCGGCGATCCAACTTGGGACTACGTCGACGCCGCGTTGATGAGCGGCCTCACGTATCTCACTGCACCCTGGGCCGTCGGGACTCTCCAGCGAGGCCTCCGCGGGCGCTCGCCGCGGCGCGCTCTCTACGTCGCCGTGGTGGCTTGGTGTTTTTCGGCGAGCTTTTCCTATGACGGCTGGCTCGTGATCCGCGACGGCCGCTACCCGCCCACGTGGGCTCAGAACCTGCTCGTGTCGAGCATCCTCTACTTTGCAGCGGGGCTCTTCTGGAGCCTCACGGAGGTACCAGGCCGTGGGGTCGTCTTCGCGTTTCAACTCGATCCTTGGCCTCCCGCCCGGGACGACGCGAGCTACCGCCTCGGCCTGATCGCCTTGCTGTTGGTGGGCCTGGTGGCCGGGATGATGTCCCCATTCGCTCTCTCGGCCTGGCACAGCCTTCGCCGGTAGGTCCACGTAACCTCATGAATCCATTGAGATCGATTCCCGGTGGGGAAAACCGATCGGAGGGCCAAATTTTTTGGTGGTCAAATGTAGGTGTGGGTGGTAATTGGTAGCTCATGGTCGCACCCGCCCTTCGACTTCGGTCCATCCCCAGTCTGGCCTTTCTTGCCGCCATCGGTCTCGTGAGCTCGGCCGCGAGCGGCGCGCCCCCGAAGCTCCGTCACCAAGCGGACGCTCAGGGTGACGTCACGGTCTTCGGCTCCACGCTCGCCGTGGATTGCTCGAGCGCCGTGCCCGCACCGCCCACGGGCACCACGGTGTCGTGCGCGGGGCAGCTCTTGATCGACGACACGGCCCCCGACCTGTACTGGCGGGACAACGTCGCCAACGCGACCATCACCTCCGAGCAAGCGCGAACGAGTGCCACGCTCGTGATGCCCACCGGCGCGAAGGTGAAGTACGCCCGGCTCTACTGGTCGGCGCTCAAGGTGGGCGAGGCGCCCGACAAGAACGTCACCATCGACTTCAAGGGTGGACCGACGCAGGTGGTGAACGCCGACGAGTCCTGGAGTATCTCCTACGGCTTCGCGACACACCCCGACTGGTACTACTACCAGTCCACGGCCGACGTGACGGACTACGTCGCCAAGTGGGGTGCGGGTGACTTCCGCGTGACCGACGTGACCGGGCTGGCGCTCGCGGGCCTCGAGGTCGACCGCGCGTTCTCGGCATGGAACATCGTGGTCTTCTACGAGAAGCCCGGCGACGAGCTCCGAAACCTCGCGCTGTTCGACGGCTTCACCTCCATCGACCCGGGTCTGCCGGGGCAGGAGAAGGCCGAGGTGACGCTCTCGGGCTTCCTGGTGCCGCCCGGCTTCAGCGCCAAGATGACGGCGTTCACCTACGAGGGCGACACCGTCTACACCGGCGATCACTTCACGTTCAATGGTCAGAAGCTCAGCGATGCGGAGAACCCCATCGACAACTTCTTCAACGCTTCGCGCAGCTATCTCGGCTCACCGGTGAGCGGCGCATCGGACGTGCCGAAGCTGTCGGGCAAGCCGGGCACCATGGCCGGCTTCGATCTCGACACTGCCAACGTCACCGCGCTCGTGAAGGCAGGTGACACTTCGGCGAAGGTCGGCGCGGCTTCGGACCTCGACATCTTCATCTTGGGCGGTTTCGTCACCTGCTCACCAACAAGGCGCCTGGACTACCCGGACTTCGAGAAGAAGGCGACGGACGCCAACGGCGGCGCCCTGTTGATCAAGGACGTCGTCGAGTTCGTGCTCACGGCCAAGAACACCGGGAACGACGCTTCCACCGGGACCGTGCTCACGGACGTGCTCGACCCGCTTCGAATACGTCGCGGGGAGCCTCGAGATCGTCGCGGGCGCGAACGTCGGTGTGAAGACCGACGCCAAGGACAGCGACCAGGCGGAATACGACGCGACCTCCAAGACGGTCACGATCCGTCTCGGGACGGGCGCCAACGGCACCACCGGCGGCACCGTGGACGTGGTGGGCGACGTCAGCGTGAAGTTCAAGGCCAAGGTCGTCGCGAAGACCGGCAGCATCACGAACCAGGGCAAGATCGACGGCGCGGGCAAGTCCGGTGGCCCGAAGAAGAGCTGGCTGTCGGACGGCGACCCGCTCACTCCAGGGCAGCAGCCGACCACGGTGACGATCCAAGAGTGCGACACCGACAAAGACCGTCCCGCGAACAAGCCCCACTGCGACACCACGACCAAGACCTGCCAGCCGTGCAAGACCGACGCGGACTGCAGCGATCCGACCCAGCCGGCCTGTCAGAGCGACGGTTCGTGCGGCGAGTGCTCAAAGACCAACACCACGCTTTGTCCGAACGACAAGCCGGCATGCAACCCCTACACCGGAACCTGCGCCGAGTGCGCACCGGACGACGACAGCACCTGCAAGGGCAACGCGAACGGTCCGGTCTGCCGCGTGGGGCAGAACAACGAAACTCACTGCGGTTGCGAAAAGGACAGCGACTGCGGCGGCCCCACCAGCGGCAAGGTGTGCGACACGCTGAAGACGCAGACCTGCATCGACGGCTGCTGTGGAGTCGACGCAACGGTTGTCCGACGGAGCTCGAGTGCACGAGCAAGGACACCAGCATCGGTAATTGCGTTCCGCCGAGCCGCTGCACGGGCGGTACGGGTGGTGCAGGTGGCGCTGGTGGCGTGGGCGCCACGGGCGGCGGCGGCAACGCGGACGACTCGGGCGACGACGGCGGTTGCGGCTGCCGAGTTCCGGAGAGCTCGAGCACGCCCGCGGGCGCGTTGGCGGCAGTGGCCGCGCTCGGCTTGTTCGGCGCGCGCCGCCGGCGCCGCGGCTGAGGCCGGAGGCAGAGCGCCGCGAGCTGGTGCAACGCGAGCGCGTCGCTGCCCCCGGGGCGGGACGCGCTCGCGACGCGCTCGCAGCCGCGTCAGCTCGGAGCGACCGAGCTCCGCCGCCGGCGGTCGGCGCTGGTTTTGCCGAGGGCAGCGCTCTTCGAGCCAGCGCCTCTTGCACGGCGCTTCCCAGCGTTTCACGGGTGAAGGGCTTGCGCACGAGGAGCGACTGCAGTTCCGAACCAGGCCGAGGATCGTCGAGCACCTCTTCGGGGTGGCCCGACATGAACACGGCTTCGAGGCCCGGACGCATGCCGCGCAAGCGCTCGACCAGCGCGGGCCGGAGACTCCCGGCATCACCACGTCGGTCACCACGGATCGATCTTCGTGGGTCGCGCGCTCGGCGATGAGCAGTGCTTCCCGCCGTTGCGCGCCTCGAGCACGATGTGCCCATCGCGCTCCAGGGCGCGGCGCGCGATGCCCGCACCGCGTCTTCGTCCTCGACCATCAGGATGGTCGCCCCCGAGGCCAGCCGTCGCATCGGGCGGGTGTGTGCACGCGGCTCGACGGCCGTCTTGGTGCTGCGCGGCAAGTAGAGATGAAAGGCGGTTCCTCGCTCTGGTGCCGACTCGACGTGCACCTCGCCGCCGGCCTGTTTCACGATGCCGTAGACCGTGGCGGCTTCGAGACCTGTGCCCTTGCTGTCCCGGCGATTGAAGAACGGCTCGAACACGTGGAGCCTGCACGTCGCTGGTCATCCCGACCCGTCGTCGATCACGCTGAGCAAGACGTATTCGCCGGTGCCGAGCCCGCCGGGCAGGCTCGCACTCGTGTCGAGCTGACGCGTCCGGAGGGTCAAGCGCCCGCCGCGGGGCATGGCGTCTCTCGCGTGCACCACCAGGTTGGCCAGAGCCTGCTCCAGGTGGCTCTTGTCCGCCTCGACGCACCACGGCGACGAAGCGAGCTCGGCCGAGAGCACGATATCTTCACCCAAGATTCGCCCGAGCATGCGCTCGAGCTCGCGCACGAGGCCGTCCAAGTCGATCAGCACCGGTTTCGACGGGCGAGCGACGGCTGAACGCCAAGAGTTGGCGGGTGAGGGCCGCCGCGCGTTTGCCCGCCTTCTCGATCTCCGCCACGTCGACGTACATCGGGTCCTCGGGGCGGATACCTTCGAGGACCAGGCTCGAGTACCGCAGAACCACGGTGAGCAGGTTGTTGAAGTCGTGGGCGATGCCGCCCGCGAGCTCGCCGATGGCCTCCAGCTTCTGGGCGCAATGGACCTGCTCCTCTTCGCGCTCGCTGCGAGCGGCGGGCGTGGCCGCTCGAAACGAGACGAGGGCCAAGGCGCGTCCGTCGAGCGTCAGGCGTTCGGTGCGAGCCTCGCCCAAGATGCGTTCGCCGGTCTTGGATTCGAGGGTGAGGGTGCGGACTCGGGGCTCGACACCCGGCTCGAAGAGCTGCGCGAGCTGGCGCCCGAGCACCGATCCGGGAGAAGCGTCGAGGAGCTCGCCGCGCGCGAAACCGAGGCACTCGAGACAGCGTTGATTGCCGTCGACGATGCGCAGGAGCTCTCCGTCCTTGCCGAGCGCGACCACGAGGAGTGCGTCACTCGCCTGCTCGAACAGTGCTCGATAGTAGTCGAGCGTGCGTTCGGGCTCCGAAGGGAAGGACACACTCATGAGTCGACCCGCATCATATTTCGATCTCTCGCACTGCTCCACCCCGATCGAACCGGCAGCGCCCATTCGCCGGCCCGTGCGATTTTCGACCGCACCGATCGAGGGCAAGTGACCAAGTTTTGACACCGTCGTGACCGGTGCGGTCGCGATCGCGCCTGCTCGCGGGCGGAGCGCAGCTCGATCGGATTGAAACGATTGAAGGTGTCCCCGATGTGCCCGGCTCCAAAGCGCCATCGAGTTCCCCCGTCGCTCGGGTCCTGGCGCGCATCCATCGGAGGCAGATGGGAACACCGCGGTGCGCAGACGCAGTCCTCTAAGCCTTGGATTGGCGCCGCGGGGCGCCGCGGAGCCGCCGGCGGCCCCGAGTGCGGGCGCCGGTCGCGACTGGCAGGTTCCACCGCTCCTGCTGAAATGTTCCGGTTTCGTGGGAAAATATTTGAAATGATTCAAATTTGTTCCGTGTAATCCGAGGTAGGACAGTGTAGCTTGGGGTAGTCGTTACCCCGGAGACCCCCGATGCAGCCTTCGCGCGAGTGGTTCGAACAGGAAGACGAAGACCTGACCCTGACCCGCCGGATGCCGAACGAGATGCCGTGGCGTTCGCGGGAGGAGCAGACGGACATCGTGCTGCATCCGAGCTTCGCAGCGCTGCCGCTCGCCGAAGAGGTCGAGGCCGAGCCCGTTGCGCCCGCCTACGCGTACCTCTCGGGCGATCGCCGCGCCGTGGTGGGCGATGTCGGCCGCGAGCTGCGCTACTCGGAATATGGCGTCATGCCCGAGCCCCGCTACGAGTCGCAGCCGGCTCCCTACTACGCCGTACCGTTCGCTCCACCGACGGAGGCGTTGGGTTCCGCGCCGTCGCAAGCCGATCCACCCGCCTACGCGTACACGCCTGCGCCACCCGCACCGTTCACACCCAGGATGGCCGAGCCGCGCTCGCTGCCCGAGCTCTCCTATCCTCGCGCACGCGCGCGCCTGGACTCCGACACCAGCATCACGACGTGGAAGAAGACGATGCCGGCGCTGCGCCGAATGATCGGGCTGCCCGTGATCCCGGGCTACGTACCGGAAACTCGCCTCGCGCCCGAACCCGCGCAGCGATCGCGCTCGACGTTGTCGCCGGCGCTCTCCATCGCGATGGCCGTGTGCCTCGTGGCCATGGTCGTCATGAGCATCGTCGGCTTCGGCTCACGCCAGCGCCTGGCCTCGCGCGAGGCGCAGATTCGTGTCGTCAGCGCCATCAGCGCCACCGGCGAATCCATCTCGGACGGTCGCGTGTTCGTCGACGGCGCCGAAGAGTGTGCGTCGACTCCGTGCGAGCTCGAGCTCACGAGCGGTGTGCACTGGATCAACGTGCGCGCCGCCGGGTACGAGAGTCCCTCGTCGCGGGCGACCCACGTCGGCAGTGACGAAGAGACCGAGCTCCGGTTCGAGCTCCAGCCGAGCCGCGTCGCTGCCCCGGCGGCCGCCCCCGCCCCGAGCCCCGAGCCGGTCGTTGCTCCGCCGCCAGCCGCGGCGCCCGCCCTCGCCGACGTCGCAGCGAAGCTGCCCGCGGAAGCGCCCGCGCCCAAGCCGGCTCCAATCGCTCCCGCTCAGGCGAGCTTCGGCGGAGTCTCCGCTCGGTTGAACCTGAACTCGATTCCGTCGGCCAACGTGGTCCTCGACGGTCGCCCCGTCGGCCACACGCCGCTGCTCGGCCTGAAAGTGAAGCCGGGCGACCACACGGTGGTCTTCATCGCCGCCGACGGCTCGCGGGCCGTCCGGAGCGCTCGCGTCGCGCCCGGGCGCAGCGCCACGGTCGCCGCCCGCTTGTGAGTCCGGCGCCCCGTCGCCGCGCGCTTCATGCGTGCGAAACAGCGAGGAAAAACTGCCGTTGGCAGAGCCCGAGGGGCGTGGTAGACGCCCGCACGTCATGGAGTCCACTCAGGGAGTGAAGGGCAAGATCACCCAGGTCATCGGTCCGGTCGTGGACGTCGAGTTTCCGCCGGGCAAGCTGCCCCGGATCCTCAACGCCCTGACGGTCACGAACCCCAACATCTCGGCCGAGAAGCACAACTTGGTGCTCGAGGTCGCGCAGCATCTCGGCGAGAGCGTCGTCCGCGCCATCGCGATGGACGCCTCGGAAGGCCTGGTGCGCGGCGCCGAGGTGCTCGACACGGGGAACCCCATCTTGATGCCCGTCGGTCCCGCCACCCTGGGCCGCATCATGAACGTCGTCGGCAAACCGGTGGACGAGAAGGGCCCCGTGGAAGCCAAGCTCCGCTGGCCGATCCATCGCCCGGCGCCCGCGTTCGTGGACCAGAGCACGACCGTCGAGGTGTTCGAGACCGGGATCAAGGTCATCGACATGCTCGCGCCCTACCGCAAAGGTGGAAAGATCGGCCTATTCGGCGGCGCTGGCGTGGGCAAGACGGTGCTCATCCAGGAGCTCATCAACAACGTCGCCAAGGCGCACGGCGGCGTGAGCTGCTTCGCCGGCGTGGGGGAGCGCACCCGCGAAGGCAACGACCTCTTCCTCGAAATGCAGGAGTCGAAGCTCGAGACGGGCGAACCCGTGCTGAGCAAGACGGCGCTGATCTTCGGGCAGATGAACGAGCCTCCGGGGGCCCGTGCTCGCGTCGCACTGTCCGCCCTGACCGCCGCCGAGTACTTCCGCGACGAAGAAGGCCAAGACGTGCTGCTCTTCGTCGACAACATCTTCCGCTTCACCCAGGCGGGCTCGGAAGTGAGCGCGCTGCTCGGGCGCATGCCGAGCGCCGTGGGCTACCAGCCGACCCTCGCCACCGAGATGGGCGCGCTCCAGGAGCGCATCACCTCGACCACGAAGGGATCCATCACGAGCGTCCAGGCCATCTACGTGCCCGCCGACGACTTGACCGACCCGGCCCCGGCCACCGCGTTCGCTCACTTGGACGCGACCACCGTGCTCTCCCGCAGCATCGCCGAGCTCGGCATCTACCCCGCCGTGGACCCGCTGGATTCCACCAGCACCATGCTCGATCCGCAGATCATCGGCGACGAGCACTACCAGGTGGCGCGTGGCGTGCAGCAGACGCTCCAGAAGTACAAGGACCTCCAAGACATCATCGCGATCTTGGGCATGGACGAGCTCAGTGAAGACGACAAGCTCACCGTGGCGCGCGCGCGACGCATCCAGCGCTTCCTGTCGCAGCCGTTCTTCGTGGCGGCCCAGTTCACGGGCATGCCCGGAAAGTACGTGCCGCTGAAAGAAACCATCGCGGCCTTCCAGGAGATCCTCTCCGGCGAGCTCGACGATCTGCCCGAGCAGGCGTTCTACATGGTCGGCAACATCGAAGAGGCGAAGGCGAAGGCAGCGAAGCTGAAGAGCATTTCCTGAGCCGGAGCAGCCATGGCCGCCAGCATTTCCCTGGAGATCGTCACCCCGGAAGGCGTCGCGCTGTCGGAAGACGTGCACGACGTCACGGCGCCGAGCGTCGAAGGCGAGTTCGGGGTGTTGCCCCAGCACAGGCCGCTCCTCGCAGCCTTGAAGACGGGCATCGTGAGCTACCACCGGGAGGGCGTCGAGCACCGCGTCGCCGTCGGCTCGGGCTTCGTCGACGTCGCGGACGATCGCGCGGTGCTCCTCACCGACCGCTTCATTCGCAAAGAGGACGTCGATCCCGTGCGCGCGCGGCTCGAGCTGAAGGAGGCCGACGAGGCCCTCGACAAGTATGCCGGTGAGCCGGGCACGCCGGAACACGCGGAGCTCATCGCGAAAGAGCTCTGGGCGGCGGTGCAGCTCGAGCTCTACGGCGACCCGCCGCCCGCGACCGTCCGTACCTTCCAGGAGTTCCAGCTCATGCCTCACGAGAGCTACCTCGACGAAGGCATGCACCTCTCCGAGGCCGTGGTGGACGAAGAAGCCGAAGTCGACGACAAGCGCGCCGAGCGCGACAAATCCTGAGCCGGATCGCGGGATACCGAGGCCGCGCGCGCCGCGTGGCGTGTGGCCGTCCGCGCACTGGGCCCGGCCTCCGTAGCGTGCCCGCCGCCGGAAGCGCCAGCGGCGATCGACGCCGCGACGTGGCCGGTTTTTGGCGCGCGGATGCGGCCGCCGTGGTTTGCGGCCCGCCGAAAGGCGTGGTTTAGCTCCTGTATGCGTCCGAGAGTCCTGGCGCTCGTCTCCCTTTGCCTCCTCGGCTGTGCGCCGGCGCTCCCGAGCGCCAACCCCCTCGGCGAGGGGCCGCTCGTGAAGAAGGAGGCCGAGCTCCGGGAGAAGGAGGCCAAGGCCCAGGCCGCGAGCGAGAAGCTGGCCGGTAAGGGTGCGCCCGCCGAGGCTCCGGGGGATGCGTCCCAGCCGCCGCCCGTGGCGCCGCCGCCCGTGAGCTCGGCCCCGCCGCCGACGGAGCCGCCGAAGCCCGCCGACCCCACGCCCAGCGGCAAGCCCACGCCGGGAAAGAAGCCGAGCGTGGTCGTGGTTTACGCCGGCGAATACGTCGGCAGCGACACCTCGCTCTACAACATGAGCGGTGTCGAACGTTCCGAGAAGGACGACAAGGCGCGCACGCGGGTCGACGGCAGCGGGCCCGACATCTCCGTCACGTTCATCGACAGCGGTTCGGGCAAGGACATCTGCACGCTGAAGGCGAAAGCTCAAGGCAAGACGGCGACGTTCACCGCGGGCCAGAAGTGTTGGGCGAACGAGCCGGTGATGAGCGGTTCGCTGACCAAGGGCACCGCGAGCTTCGACGACAAGAAGCTCAGCATCGACGCCGACTTCGATCTTCAGGTGAGCGAGGGGGACACGAAAATGAGCGGCGTCCTCCACTATCACTTCGAGGGTACCCGCAAGTAGATCCGTGGCGAACTTCGACCAAGAAACGGTGATCACGGAGATCGGCCGGAAACCTCCGCCGGCCGCTCCGGGCAACGACTCACTGGTCGTGATTTACGCCAAAGACGAAGGGCTGCGCGGGAAGCGCTTCAAGCTCGAGAAGAGCCCCACGACCATCGGTCGCGTGCCGGACAACGACGTGGTTCTGGAAGACGACGCGGTGTCGCGGCGTCACGCCCAGCTGGAACAGCGGTCGGTGGGCTGGTTCGTGGTGGACGTCGGTTCGCGAAACGGCACGCTGCACAACGAAGGTGAGCTCGAGAAAGAAGCGATGCTCACCCACGGCGACCGCATCAAGATCGGTTCTACGATCTTCAAGTATCTCACGGGCGCAGACGCCGAGAGCGCGTACTTCGAAGAGGTCTTCAAGCTCACCATCACCGACGGCCTCACCCAGGTGAACAACCGCCGGCACTTCGACGAGGCCCTCGAGCGAGAGTTCGTGCGGGCACGCCGCCATCAGCGGCCACTGGCGCTGCTCGTGCTCGACATCGATTTCTTCAAGCGCATCAACGATCAATACGGCCACTTGGCGGGCGATCACGTGCTCCGCGAGCTCGCGGGCCTGGTGCAGGGGCGAGTTCGACGCGACGAGACGGTAGCGCGCTACGGCGGGGAGGAATTCGTGGTGCTCCTGCCGGAGACCGGAGCGGAAGGCGCGGCGTCGCTGGCGGAGAACCTGCGTGCGCGCATCGCCGCCCACAGCTTCGTGTTCCAAGGCGTGACGATTCCGGTCACGGTCAGCATCGGCGTCGCCGTGTTCAGCGCGGTCGACAGCGTGGCGACGGACCTGTTCCGGCGTGCCGACGAGAAGCTGTACGAGGCCAAGCAAACCGGGCGCAATCGCGTGTGCGCCTGAGCCGCGCGGCTATTTCTCGATCAGCCGATTGGCGCGCAGCTCCCACTTGCCGTCGGAGAGCCGGAAGCTGGCGCGGCCTTCGACGCCTTCGATGTCGAAGCGGTAGTGCACCTTGGCTTCGTCCCCCGTGCGCTCGAGCTTGGTGAGCACGAGCACCGCGCTCTTCTTGTTGTTGCCCGGGTCCGGCACCACCTTCACCTCGTAGGAGCCGGCGACTACTTCGAGCTTCGCGGGCAGTTTGTCTCCGCTGATCTTGAGTGGGCCTCGGCCCTTTTCAGCCAAGTGGAGGTGGTTCAGAAGCCCCGGATCGGCGAAGAGCAGGTTCAACACGGCTTCGAGGTCTTTGCCTTCGAGGGCGACGGTCGGACTCTCGCTGCTCTCTCCGCCGCCCGCTGCCGGCTTCTCCGTGGGCGCAGCGGGCTCGCCTTCCGGCTCGGGCTCGGGCTTCGACGAGCTCGGCGTGGGGTCGGGCTCTCGAGCGGGTTCCTTCGTCGTCGAGCCGCCGCAGCCGAGGGCGAGGGAGAGCGGAAGCACGACCAGGACGAGGGCTCGCGACATGTCCGAGCCATAGCAAACGGCGGGGCTGCGGACCATCCCTGCGCTCGGGCTGCGCGGGTCAGCGCCTCGGGCGGGCGAGCAGCGCGCGCTCTTTTCGCGCGCGTCGGCGCGCGTCTGCGTCGTAGATCGACACGGAGCGATCGATCACCAGCGCATCGGCGAGCCAGACCCGAACGTTCCACGTACCGAGCGGGTCCCCCGGCCGAAGGCGGATCTCCTGATCGAACTGCTCCTGACCGGCGCGCGCGACGGCGTCGCCGAGCTCCACGGCCCGCCCACGGCCGCGTGGACCCGGCCGATCGATCTCCCATCGCACCGGGGTTGCCGCGGTGAGCGGACGCCAGAACAGGAGACGAAAGCCCTGGGACTGCTGGGTGGGATCGAGCACGAACGGGATGTCGTTGCGCTCTTGGACCTGGCCGCCGAAAAACACGCCGAGCTCCGCGCTCTTGACCGGGCCCTTGCGTGGCGTGCGGTCGCTGCAACCGAGCGCTACGAGCGAGAGCAGGGCGAAGAGTGCCGCGCGACGCTTCACGACCCGAGCTCCTCTGCCATGCAGGCGAAAGCCGCGACCGAGAGCGTCTCGCCGCGCGCGTTCAGGTCGACGCCGCAGCGGGTGGCTGCGCGCTCGAGCGTCTCGCTGTCCTTGCCGAGCACGCCCTTCCAGGCGTTGCGCAGCTTCTTTCGGCGCTGCCGGAACGCGCCGCGGACGAGCTCTTGGAATGCCCGAGTCTCTTGCGCCGCCGGGGTGGCGAGCGGCTCCAGCACGAGCACCGCGGAGTCGACGTTGGGCGCGGGGTGGAATGCGCCCCTCTTGATCACGAAGGCGCGGCGGGCGCGGAACTGGGCTTGCACGAACACGCTGAGCGCGCCATAGGCCGCGTCTCCGGGGCCCGCGGCCACCCGATCGGCCACTTCGAGTTGCAGCAAGAACACCGCGCGGTCGAGGCAACGCGCCGACTCGACCGCGAGCGTGAGGAGTGGTCCGGTGATCTGGTAGGGCAGATTGCCCGCGAGTACGTGGGGGCGCGGTGTTCCTTCGAAGAGCGCCTTCACGTCGACGCTCTTGGCGTCGGCCTCGACGACGCGGAGTCGACCGGCCTCGATGAGCGGTGCGAGCTCGGTCGCGAGCAGCGGAACCAGGTCTCGATCGCGTTCGACGGCGATCACGCGACTCGCGCGATCGAGGAGCGGCAGCGTGAGCGCGCCGAGCCCCGCACCGAGCTCGAGCACCGTGCCCCCCTCGGGCGTGGTGGCGAGCTCGGCGATGCGCCGCGCGAGCTCGGCGTCGGTCAGGAAGTTCTGACCGAAGCTCTTCTTCGGCTGCAGGCCGTGGCGTTCGAGCAGGGCCCGCGGGCTGGTCTTCGCCGCGCTCACGACCCCTGACCTATGCGGCCCGACCGAGCTTGTCACATTTGTCGCATCACGAAGCGCTTATGGAAGTCCCGGGTCGGTGGCGCCGCTGTCGGGCGAGGTGCCCCCGCGCGGCGCCGGGCGCTCGACTCGGACGCCCTGGCGGCGGAGCTCGTGCTCGCCGCGCTCCTGGGCGACCAACGCGCGAATGGCCACGGCTTCGCCCACGGCCGGCATCAGATCGCTGCCGGTCTTCGGAATGCTCGGCGCGAGCCGGAGCGAGATCCAGCGGAGGTCGGCGCTGCGCCGCGGAAAGTGGGTCAGCGCTCGGGCGAGCTCCGGCCGCGCCGCGAGGTCGGGGGCGAGCGACCACACGTAGACGATGCTCGCGCGCGGCTTGTCGCGGGCCACTCGTTCGAGCGCCGCCGCGAGTCGCGCGTCGGTGCGGGGGCGCTCGGCCTCGAGTCGCGCGGGTGAAGCCATGCCAAACGCGGCGAGGTAGCTCCGGAGCAGGCGCTCGCGAGGCGCTTCGGCCCACACTTCGGCTTCGGGGAAGGGCGAGCGCGCTTTCACGCGATCCACCCGGCGGGCGACCCGGTCGAGGTCGCTCGAGCGCACGCGTTCGGCTGCGCGGGGATCGAGCGGACGCATGTGCTCGAGGACGCGCATGGCGACGTCGACCTCGTCCAGATCGCTGCGATCGGCGTCGGGTGGCTGCCGCGTGTGCCAGGGTCGATAGCAGGGTCATGCCGTGTCCCGGACCGCGTTCGGGTGGCAGCCACGCGAGACGGCGCGCCCCGAGCACGCCGAGCCCCACGCGATCGCCGCGCCCGAGGTGGCGCATGGCGACCGCCGCGACCTCGTCGATGGCCAGGTCGAGCGGAGCCTTGCCCGGCGGTCCCGACCAAAGCTCGACCGAGGCGTCGAGCAGGAGCCAAATCACGTCGCGCTCTTCGCGTTCGTAGTCGCGCACCATGAGCTGACCGCGTCGCGCGGACGCCTTCCACGCCACGCGCTTCAAGGGGTCACCCGGGCGGTGCTCTCGAAGCTCTCTCAGCTCCATGCCGTCGCCGGAGAGCGGGCCGGGTCGCCCTTCGGCGGCGACGACGCGGCTGCGGCCGCCGCGCGGCGAGCGCATGCTGAGCGCAAACGGGCGCGGCAGGACTTCGATGCCGAACGGGTTGGCGAAGGTGAGCGGAACTTCGTAGAGCCCGGGGCTGCCGCGCACCTCGAGCGACAACCCGTGCAGACCATGGCGGCCGACTCGCGGAGTCTGCACGCGGACGATGGCCAAGAGCCGGCCCCCTGCCGGCACCTCGCCCTCGTTGGGCTCCACTTCGACTTCGAGATTGGGCGACGCCACGACGCGCAGGCCCACGTAGCGCGCGGCTCGGGTGTCTCGATTGCGGACTTCGGCCTCGAGCTCCACGACCTCTCCGCGAGCCACCCGCCGCACCCGTGGCTCGCTGCGCCAGAGCATCTCGAAGCCAGCGGCGCGCACCCGAGCGACACCCAGCTCGGTGACCGCGCGCGCCACCGCGAGGCCGACCAGGAGCGCGCCGCCCCACGCGACGACCGCGGCCTGCCGGGCGATCAATCCGACCCCGACGCACACCACGCCGGCGACGGCGAGATCGACGGCGGCACGTGTGGGATGCAGATGCACGGAGCACGAGCCTAAGCTCTCGAGGGCGGAACCCGAAACGATTTGTGTCGCGCACGGTCAGCGCACCGGAGCGGCGGCCTGGCGCGTGCAGAACGCGCTTCCGCGCCCGGCGCACAACGCGAGCGAGCGCTTCTCCAAGAGCACGGCGGTCGCGGTGTTCTGCTCCACACCCGCGCCGCGGCGATAGAGCTCGGCCAAGAGCGCGCAGCTCTCGGGGTCGCGTTCGAGGCAGGCCGTGTCGAGGAGCGCGATGGCCATGGCCACCAGCGTGCGCGCCTTGCTGGCATCGACGCTCACGTTGCGACCCTTCTCGTAGGCGCGGGCGGCGGCGAGGCAGGCTTTCGCTTCACGGGTCCGCGCGCAGCGAGATTCGAGCTCGGACACCGGAACCGTGGAGAGCTCGGCGGGCAGCGTGAGCTCCGCGCTCTCGGTCGCGGCATCGGATGTCGAGCCGGTGCTCGGCGCGGCAACGGGCGCACGCGCGGCTTCTGGCGCGGGCGCCGCGGCAGCGGTCGTGGCGCGCGCTTGGCGCTCGAGATCGGGCGAGCTCCCGCGTTTCGCGGGCTCCGGCGTCGGGGCCGAGCCGCCCCAGAGCGCCAAGAAGGCGCCCACGCCCGTGCCCGCGACGATCGCGAGCAGAGTCGTGGCGCGTGCGTTGGACATAGGGCGCCATGATCGCACACTCGGGCCGGCGCGAGTCTGGTAAAACCCGAAGCCACGCATGTCGGGCTGGCAAGCCGCGCTCTCTTGCCTCGTCCTCGGGCTCCTCATCTGGCTCGCGCTCTACCTCCACATTCGGTTCTGGGTGCGGCGCCTGCTGGTCTCGTTGCCCTACGCGCTGGAAGAACGCCTGCGTACGCCCGATGGCAGCCACATCGAGCTCCGTCGCTTGCCGCTGCCCGAAGCGTCGAGCCCGCTTCCGCCCGTGCTGCTCGTGCACGGTGTGGGCGCGAATCACCGCAACCAAGATCTGCTCGCGGACCTCTCGCTCGCGCGCCACTTGTCTCGCCTCGGCCGGGACGTCTGGCTGCTCACGCTTCGCAGTGGCGTTTCTCGGCGTTCGTTCGCCGAGACGCGGCGCGTGAGCTTCGGCGCGATGGTTCGCCACGACTTGCCGATGGCGCTCGCCGAGGTCCTCGCTCGCACCGAGCGCGACGCCCTGGACTACGTCGGCTTCTCCATGGGCGGCATGCTGCTCTACGCCGCGCTCGGGCACACCGTGCACGTCGATCGCGTTCGACGCGTCGCCATCTTGGGTTCTCCTGCCGTCGTGCGGCCTCCGGTGCCGATTCCGGTCCCTGCGTTCCTCGGGAAGCTGCCCGAGGTGCTCTATCCCACGTTGCGCCTGCGCTGGGCGGCACGCGCTGGGGCCTTCGCCGTCGAGTGGCTTCGCACCCCCGCACACCACTGGGTCCTCAATCCGGCCAACGTCGCTCCCGGAGTCTCCCGCGCTGGACTCGTCAACGTGGTGGAAGACGTGCCCGGTCCACTGAATCGAGACTTTGCTGGCTGGGCCGCCGGGGGAGGCGCGCTCACGCTCGAGGGTGCCCCGGTGCTCGCGCGCCTTGCGAGCGTGAAGTCGCCCGCCATCTTCTTTGCGGGTCGCGGCGATCGGCTGGCCCCTCCCGAATCGGTCCGCGCGGCGTTCGACGCTTGGGGTGCCGAAGCGTCCACCGAGAAGCAGTTCGTCCTCCTGGGCGTCGAGAGTGGCTTCAGCGCCGACTATGGCCACGGGGACTTGGCCTTCGGGGCGCGCGTCGTCGAAGAGGTGTTCGAGCCCTTGAGTGCGTTCCTCGGGCGTGGGGACGGCCCGGCGTGAGGGACATCGCCGCAGCGCTGTGCGCTCTCGTGGTCGCGTCGGCACCGTCGCCGGCCCAGGCCGATACCACCGCCTATTCGGCCTACGAGAAGGAGACCATCGACGCGGCACTCCGCGACGCGGGCGGTCGCATCGAGCCTCACCCCGAGGGCAAGCGCATCGAGAGCATCGAAATCGTCACCCTCGAAGTGATCGAAGATCGCGATCCCGTACCGGGCTTTTTCAACGTGTTCCACGCCACCACGCTGAAGAGCGTGATCCGAGGGGAGCTGCTGTTCGAAGAGGGACAGGTCTACGACGCGCTCCGCGTCCAAGAGTCGGCGCGGAACCTCCGCAGGCGCCGCCAGCTGTCCCTCGTCCTGCTCGTGCCGCTCCGCGGCAGCTCGCCCGACTCGATCCGAATGCTCGTGATCACCAAGGACGTCTGGAGCCTTCGGCTCAACACGAATCTCCAGATCTACGAGGGCAAGCTCATCCGGCTTCTGCTCCAGCCCGCCGAAGAGAACATGTTCGGCACGCACAAGATGGCCGGCGGCCTCTTCATCTTGGAGCCCGACACGTATTCCATCGGCGGCCAGTTCATCGATCGCCGCGTGGCTGGGAGCCGCATCCAGGGCATCGTCGGCGCCAACCTGATCGTGAACCGCGATACCGGTAGGCCCGAAGGCTCGTTCGGCACGCTGTACTACGGTCAGCCGCTCTATTCGGCGGAGACCGAGTGGGGCTGGAAGGCCGTGGTGATCTGGTACGACGAGATCTTCCGCAGCTTCATCGGGACCGACTTGCGGAGATTCGATTCGGACACGACGCCGGGGAACGACGCGATCCCCTACGTGTACGACGCGGCGAGGTGGTTTTCGGCCTACTCGGTCACGCGCTCCTTCGGGCGCGGCGTCAAACACGACGTCTCGACCGGACTCGAGATCGATCGCCGGAAGTTCCGGCTCCGGGACACCGAGGGCCGGCCGCCCAGCGCGGTGCGGGACTTCGAGCACTCGGAGCTGCCCGTGAGCGACACCCGGGTGAGCCCTTTCCTCCAGCTCCGGAGCTACACCTCCGAGTACCTGCGCGTGCTCGACTTCGAGTCACTGGGCCTCCAAGAAGACTACCGGCTCGGGCACGAAGCCGTCGTGCGCCTGTATCCGGCGGCCAGGGACGCGGCATCGACTCGCGACATGCTCGGCACGTTTTCCGCGCTGGGCTACACGCTGCCGATGGGGGACGGCCTGGTCCGTGGGCTCGTTGCGTCCACCATCGAGAAGTCGACGCGCGCCAAGACGGACGCCACCCTCCAGCTCGGCACGCGCCTGGTGACGCCCCGGGTCGGCTTCGGCCGATTCGTCTCCGACAGCGCGCTCGTGAGCCACTACGAGAACTACCTGAACGAGAAGCTCACGGTCGGCGGCGACACGCGGCTTCGCGGCTACCCGCCGGCGGCGTTCCTCGGAAAAGACGTGCTGGCGACGAACGTAGAATACCGTACAAGGCCCATTCAACTCTGGAGCGTCCAGGCGGGTGCGATGGCATTCTACGACGTGGCCGACGCGTTCGACGGCTTCAGCGACCTCTCGCTCAAGCAGTCGACGGGGCTCGGCCTTCGTGCCGTGTTCCCCCAGGCGGAGCGCATCGTGTTTCGCATCGACTACGGCGTCCCGCTCACGTCGCGGGGGCTCACGTTCCCCGGGTCGTTCTTCGTGGCGTTTGGGCAGGCGTTCACCATGCCCACCCTGCCCGCGCCCACCCTCGAGACCGAATATCGCGAGTGATCCAGCGAGTTTGTTCCGAACATCCTGTCGGGCTGGACGTTCGGGCACTGGCTAGATATTGATCATGCTCGTCCGTACGAGGAGATGCCCATGCAATCGGCGCCTGTCGATGTATTGACCGACGTTCTGCAAACCGTGCGCGTCTCTTCCGTGTGCTACGGACGGGTCGAGCTCGGCGCCCCGTGGGGCGTCCGCGTCCAGAAGCGCGAGGCGGCGTCCTTCCACGTCCTGCTGCGTGGGAACGCTTGGCTCGAGGTGGAGGGCATCAAGGAACCGGTCGCGCTCGCGAGCGGGGACCTGTTCGCTCTGCCGCACGGTCACGCGCATACCTTGCGCGACTCCCTCGACACCCCGGCGCGAGCGTTGGAGGAGCTGGTCGGAGCCGGCGGGAGCTGCACCTCCACGACGGCGCGAGTCGGCGGCGCCGGCGCGCCCGCGACCCTGGTGTGCGGTGCGTTCGAGTTCGAAGATCGACGGAACAACCCTCTGCTCAGCGTCTTGCCTCCGCTCGTCTTGATCAAAGGTGAGGACGGCCGCGCGGTGCACTGGCTCGAGCCGACGTTGCAGTTCATGGCCTGCGAAGCGGCGTCCGGGCGCCCGGGCTCGCAGACGGTCGTGAGCCGGCTCGCGGACATTCTGTTCATCCAGATCGTGCGCGGATACCTGAGCTCTGCCCCCGACCACCAGAGCGGCTGGCTGAAGGCCCTCGCCGAACCGCAGATCGGCGCGGCGCTCGGCCTCATCCACCAAGACCCGCGCCAGCCATGGACCGTGGCGACGCTGGCCTCCAAAGTGGGCATGAGTCGATCCACGTTCGCGGGGCGCTTCGCCGAGCTGGTGGGTGAGCCGCCCCTGCACTACGTCACGCGTTGGCGCATGCAGCGGGCCGCGTCGCTGCTACGGGAGGGCAAGGCAACGCTGGCCGACATTGCGGGTCGAGTGGGCTACGAGTCCGAAGCCGCGTTCAGCAAGGCGTTCAAGCGTTGGGTCGGGACCGCGCCGGGTGCCTACCGCAAGGCCGTGCGCTCCAACGGCAGCGCGAGCTCCGACGTTCACGCGCCGCATTGAGCGCGAGGCTTCTTTCCAGCGCTCAGGCCGATCCGCCCTTGCCCTCGGCCTTCTTCACGAGGGCGTCGAACGCTTTTTCGTACTCGTCGGCTAGCGTCTGGTTCCTCTTGTCGATCTCGTCGAGGAGCTTCTGTGCCTCGCTGGCCTCGCTGTCCACTCGAGCCTTGGCCTTCTCGGCGGCCTCGGCCCGCGCCGTGGCCTTCTTCTTGTCGCCTTCGCTCGCCTTGGCGTCGGCGGCTTTTTGCTTCGCTTCCTCGATGGTGCGATCGAGGGTCTTCTTCACCTCGTCCGCGCGGGCGACCAGTTCGCTGAGCTCCCGCTTCGCCTCGGCGCCGCCCACCTTGACCAAATAGCTGGTGAGACTGATGTCGTCGGCCTGCTTCTCGAGCTTCTCGCGGTTGGGTTTGCCCAACGCGTCCTCGTGGTCATCGATGTAGTGGTGTGCTTCGTTGCGCTCGCGAAGGCGCTTCTCGAGCTGCTTCTCGACGGTCTTGTCCAGCGCCGCAGCGGTCGGCCCGTAGAGCTCTGCCGTGCAGCCTTTCTGCTTCGCGGTGTATTGGGCGGCGCCGCCGACCTTCTTGTTCAGCTCGTCCTTCTCTTCGGTGAAGAAACTCTGGACGGTGTTCGTTTCGTGTAGGCGCGTCACGTATTCGTCGCCGTGACCCGCTGCGTCGGCGGCTTTGTACACGGCAACCACGTCGGGCCAGCTGGGCTTGTCGAGCTCGTCGGGGTAGCTGGCGAACGTTCCCAGCGTGCGGCGGGCCTGGCCTTCGCGTTCTGCGAAGCGGTTTTTCACGCGCGCGAGCTCGTCGGGGTAGCGCGTCGCATACGCGCCTTCGCCGCTGGAGGGCGTGGTGAGGGCCGTGTTCTCCTGCTTCTGGCACGCGACGCCGAGCGAGAGTGAGAGCAAGAGCGGGAATAGGACGCGTCTCGACATGGCGGAAGTAGAGCCTCTCGTCGTCGTGCGGGTCAACCCGCTCGAGGGAGCGGGGCCCGGGGCTCGGTGCGCGTGAAAGCCCGCTTCAAACGGGCCGGACCGCGCGCCGGTGGCCTACCTTGGCCAGCGCTTCTTCGATGATCTGAGCTCGGGCGCGTGCGTCGCCCTCGAGCTCGGGCACCAGGATCAAGCGGTGCGCCAGCACCGACACCGCCACCTGCCGGATGTCGTCGGGCGTGACGTAGGGGCGGCCCGAGAGTACCGCGTTGCTCTTGGCCGCGCGGATCAGGCTGAGGGACGCGCGGGGCGAAGCGCCGAGAACCACGCGGGCGTGGCTGCGCGTGAAGGCCGAGAGCGTCACGGCGTATTCGAAGATGTCGTCCTCGACGTGGACGCGCGCCGCGATGGATTGCACTTGCAGGACGTCGGTGGGGCTCAAGGTGACGCCGGGCTCCGGCGCCACCACCCCGTGCGCGCGCACCATGGCCACTTCGTCACGTTGCGCGGGATAGCCCATGGTCACGCGCACGAGGAAGCGGTCGATCTGCGCTTCGGGCAGCGGATAGGTGCCCTCGAGATCCACGGGGTTCTGGGTGGCGAGTACGAAGAACGGATCCGGGAGCTCGAAGCGATCGCCCTCGATGGTCACCTGGCGCTCTTGCATGGCCTCGAGCAAGGCGGATTGAGTCTTGGCCGGCGCTCGGTTGATCTCGTCCGCCAACACCACGTTGGCGAAGATGGGCCCCGGGCGAAGCTGGAAGCTGCCCTCGCGCGGATTGAGCACGTAGGTGCCCGTGATGTCGGCGGGCAAGAGATCCGGCGTGAACTGGATGCGGCGCACGCTGCAGCCCAGGGTGGTCGCGAAGGACTTCACCAGTGTGGTCTTGGCCACGCCGGGCACCCCCTCGAGCAGCACGTGCCCGCGCGCCAGAAGGGCGACGAGCAGCAGATCGACGGGCGCTGCGTCGCCGATGTACACCCGGGTGACTTGGCGCCGCACTTCCGCGAGTCGCTCGCGGACCGCCTCGATCTCGTTCACCTGCAGCGCGTGACTCACGACTCTCCTCTGGGCGCGTTCGCCTCGGACAGGATTGCTAGCACCGCTCGACGGGTGGCCTCCACGGTTTGTTGCGTCACTCTGAAGGGCTGGGAGGCCGCCACGGCGTTCTCGGCGCGTGAAAGCTCGCCGAGAACGCGCCGGAGCTCGAAGCGGCGGGCCTCGGACAAGACCCCTTGGCTCTCCACCGCCGCGAGCAGCGCGGCGCTGCCGGCGTTGGGCGCGACGCCCACGCGCGAGGCCAGCCCTTCTTCGAGAGCGCTCTTCAGCTCGAGGAGCGCTAGCGCGCGATGGGTGCTCGGTGCCCCGAGCACGGCGGCGCGACCCGCGACGCCACCCTGGGCTACGAGCGGCTGCGCGAGCGCGTAGCGCGGAGGCATTCGGCGGTAGATCTTCAGCGAGGAGCTCACGGCCCAGGCGACGGCGGCGATGCCGGCCAGCGCCGAGAGCAACATCGCGATGATGTCGGGTAGGCCATCGTCGTGCATTCCGGCGACCATGTCCGTGAAGCCCTCGAGCTGGTCGCGGAGCTCTTGGCTGAGGCTCGTGCCGCCACCGTAGGAGCCGCGCTGCTTGAACTCGTTGGCGACGAGGTAGATCTTCCCGCCGCGCTGGCCCCAGCCGTCGTCTTCCACCAAGTAGTCGATGAGGCCCTCGGCGAAGGCGCGGTTGCCCGGGTAGCGCAGCATCAGGTTGATGGTTGCCGATGGATCGGCCATGGCGAAGAGGCGCCCGCGATTGACGATGATGCCCGTTACGGCGAGCGTGGCGTCGGGCTCGCCTTGTGCGGGGATCTTGAGTACCGGCGTCAGGTTCGGGTGGGTGAACGCCGTCGGGTGGTTGGTCACGACCTCGCGCACCTGCGCCACCACCGGGTGGCGCCCTTGCTCTTGGCCGGCGACGAGCTGGACCGCCGGGACGGCGATGGCGAGTGCCGGATCGTTGCGCAAGCGCCGGGCCGGAGTGTGGGGCGCAGCCGTGCGGCGGATCTGGAAACGCTCGAGCAGTGCCGCGCCCTTGCCGAAGTCGTCGAGCACCGCGACTCGCCCGCCCGCCCGCAGGAACGCGCTCGCCTCGTCGTAGTCGACCTCGACCGTGGGATGCAGGATGAGCAGGCCGTCGGAGGGCTTGAGCTTCTCCCAGTCGATGGCCGCCACGATTTCGACGCGCGAACTCCCGAGCCGGGTCCGCGCGAGGGCCAGAAGCTCGCTCGTCCCTTCCCAGGTCGTGTCGTTGAAGTCGAAGGCGGCAGCCGTGGCCGGCCGGGACGCACCCAAGAGCCCGACGACGAGGGCTACTTGCCCGAGCCGCCGGAGCCAAGACGGGTGCGGAAGGAGCATCCAGACGAGACCGTACCACGCAAAATCGCGGAACGAGGCTCCCGCCGGCCCCGCCGTCCGTCCAGCCAGGGCGTCGCAAAAGCTTCGCGGTTTCCCAAACTTGACCCGCGGAAGAGGGGAGCTAGATTGATCGATAGCGAGCCAGCGGATGCTACCCCCCTTCATCATCGACCAGATTCGGCGGCGCGAGGAGGAGGAGCGGCGGCGCGAAGAGCAACGGCCCCGCCTCGAGTTGCCGGTGGACGCCATTCCGCCGAAGCGTCGCCCAGAGCCCGAGCCCGAAGAAGAAGACGGGGAAAATCGGGGCGTGATCATCCTCGATCTCGTCTGAGTCGCGCGCCCGACGAAACAGTCGCAGAGCGGTCGCGAGTTGGCTAGGCTCCGCCAGCCCGAATGGTCCGCCCGCTATTTTGCATGGCGCTCGCGCTTGCGCTCACCGGTTGCTACGACCAGGGCGAAGGTGTCGAGCCGCCCCTCGAGCGCATCTACTTCCCCGTCGGGCTCGCCATCTCCCCCGGGCACGGCCGCCTCTACGTGGTGAGCAGCGACTTCGACCTGCAATACAACGGCGGCGCCCTCCAGGCGTTGGATCTGAACCGACTGCGCGAGCTCTTGCCGAAGTCATGCCAAGCCGACTCCGACTGCGGCGCGGACCAGAAGTGCGATTCGACTCCCACCGACGAGAACCGCGGTAGCGCGAGTCATTGGTGCGTGGCGAAGAGCGGACCCTACGCGGGCAAGCCCTGCGGTCCACTCGGCGAGAAGTCCATCGCAAGCCGAAGCCTCTACCCGGGGCGCTGCGGGGCCATCAGTCACATCCGCCCGCAAGATGGCGGTCCGAGCCTGATTGCCGGCAAGGTCGGCATCGGGGCGTTCGCCACCGACATCATCTATCGCGCGCGGCCCGCCGGCCCCGGGGGACGCCTGTTCATCCCCGTGCGCGGCGACGCCACGCTCCACTACGTGGACGTGGTCAACGACGAGCCGGGGGCGGGAAACGTGCCGTTCGAGCTCGAATGCGGCCAGAGCGGCAATGGCGGCGACTGCGACGACGCCCACCGGCGCGGCGACGATCCGGACGAAGAAAACACGCGCGACCTTCGCCTGCCACCGGAGCCCTTCGGCATCGACGCCACCCCCGACGCCGAGGCCATCGTGGTCACGCACCAGACGGAGGGTGCGGCCTCGCTCTTCGTGAGCGATGCGGACGCTTGGGGGGATGGCGTTTCTAGTTTCGGGACGGGTCCCAAGCTCCAGTTCACCACCACGGGGCTCCACCAGCGGGCCATCGGCGTCGCCGCGCTGCCCGTGCCGGCGTTGGCCAAGGAGAAGGGCATCGCCTACGACCCCGGCTTCCTCGTGACCTATCGCGACGCGGCCCAGGTCGACCTCCTCAGGTACTTCTCGGACTCCGCTTCGAATCCGCCGCGACCCTTCATGCAGGCGGCCGGTTCGGTGGTCATCACCGCCAACTCCCTCGGCTTCGATTCGCGCGGCATCGCCGTCGACGGTGCGAAGCGCAAGGCCTGCGAGATCGCGTGCCCCGCAGCTGGCGCCGAACGCGAAGCCTGCCTCGGCGACTGCGCCGCGGTCCCGCTCGCCGTCTACGTCGCCAACCGCGCACCGTCCTCCTTGCTGGTCGGCGAGACGCGCCCGAACCAGGGCCTGATCTCGACGGATGACTTGCCGAGGTTCCTGGACAACCCGGCTGTTTCGTTCGGCCCTTCCCGCGTCCGCGTCGGCGAGGTCATCGGGCTCGACGGCCAGCCCCACTCGCGCGTGTTCGAGGTCTGCTTCGATTCGAAACAGATCTACGCCTACGACCCCGAGCTCAGGACCATGGAAAACTTCGGCACCGGGCGCGGCCCCCACGCCATCGAGAGCGAGCTCGACGTGGACGAGCAGGGCAAACCCACGCGCGCGCTGCTCTACGTGGGGCACTTCACCGACTCGTACATCGGGGTCATCGACCTCGATCAGCGAAACCCCACGTTTGGCACGATGATCGCGACGGTGGGGCGGCCGAGCGCGCCGAGGGCGAGCAAATGAGTCGAGCGAAAGCTCTGGCCCCGCACGCTGCCGGATTCGTGGTGCTCGCGGCTTCGCTGCTCGCTTGCACCGAGACGCCGGTCTCCGTGCCGCTGCGTTCACTGGAGCGTAGCGGTGAGGTGTCGTTCGTTTGTGCGGACCACGAAGGCAACGGTCGGGACATCGACGCTTGTCCCGACTTCGACAGTCAGGAGAACCCCCGTCACCTGCTGGCGCTCGTGACCCAGACCCTGCGCGGAGAGGTCGCGGTCGTCGATCTCAGCCTCGGCAAAGTGGTCGACCTCGACCACTCGACCCCGGGCTACAACTTCCTCTCGGTGGGCGACAACCCGGTCGACATCGTGTCGACGCCGGGCGGTGTGGCGAGCTTCGTGGGCGTGGCCTCGCCGGGCAAAGAGGGCATCTTCGCTCTCCCCACGACCTGCGCGCGTCCTCCCGCCCACGACCTCACCGCTTGGTCCGCTTGTGCGTTGCCGGCGGCGCCGGGCGAGATGGCCATCGTCATCGATCCACCGGCCGCCGACGACGACGGAAACCCGGCGACCCCGGCGCCGGTCCGTGCGAGCTGTTCCAGCGCACCGAGCGCAGCTGCCGCGCAGCCGGGTAGCGCCATCGCGGCGTCGCGCAGCGACTGCCCGGCGGATCTCGCCCTCGAGAGCTCGCCGCCCGGTCGCCGGAAGCTCATCGTCAGCTTGCCGGCGCTCGGCGGCTACGCGCTCATCGACGCTCAAGGCGTGCTCGATCGCGAGCCCGGCTCGTACCAGCCCTGCGACATCGAGTACTTCTTCCCGCTCGCCACCGAGGTCGCCGAGGCGCCGGTGCAGAAGGTGCCCGCGGACTTGCAGGCGCCGGGCTGCGTCTTGCCCGAGATCAACTACGGCAAGCCACCGGACTCGTTCACGTCGCTCCCCGGTGGCATCGACGTCTCGGACGGGAGGCTCTTCGTGTCCGACCGCGGCGTTCCCGCCGTGCACGTCATCGACGTCTCCGACCCGTGCTCGCCGGTGCCGAATCCACCTCTGTTGCCCGTGTCGTTCGAAGCGAGGAACCGCGTCGTCACCACGAGTCAGGTGGCGGTGAGCCCGCCGACCAGCGACGGCTCGCGCTTCGCCTACGCCGTCGACGAGACCGAGGGTTCCGTGATGATTTTCGACGTCACGCCGGGACACTCGGACCGAACGCCTCTGGTCCGGCCAGGTGCGCCTCGTTTGCCATTCGAGCCCGCGGACCGCGTTGCGTTCAGCGCCCCGGCACGCGACGTGAGTTTCGCGCTCCGCGACGCCCCCATCGCCGATCCCGAGACCGGCGTGGCGACGGTGGGCACGCTGTGCGATCCGGATCCCGGGCTCCCGAGCAGCGCACCCGGCGCGAAGTACCGGCCGAATCACGACTACAGCAAAGGCGCCGCGCCCCGGAACCTCCGAGGCACCTTCGGCTTCGTGATGCTCTCGAGCGGTCAAGTGGTGGTGATCGACGTCGAGGACTACGACGCCGCGTGTCGCCGGCCCATCCGCACGAACTCGGCGACCGCCGACGATTTCCGGGGCTGCGCCGGTGATGCGCCGAGCCCCGAATATTTGACCTCGAACGAGGCCGCTGACGGCAAGCGCACGGTGAGCGGCGAGGTGTCCTGCCGCGTCGTGGAACCGCATCGGACGCGGAGCGGCCGCCTGATGGTCAACTCCGGCGACGTCGGCGTGAACGCGCCATCGCTCCGAAGCCTGCCGCGCCTGACCGCTCCCGGTGGGGGCAACCTGCCCACCGATCAGAGCGACGAAGGCAAGCAGTATCCAAAGCTCCTCGCGGTCGAGCACGTGAACCCGAAGGGCGGCAGCCAGCCCGTCGAGGTGCACATCGGCACCGACCTCTACACGAGCATTTCGGGAGGCAGTGACACGGGCAACGTCATCGACATCGCCCCAGCCTCGGCCACGCGACCTTCGGTCGCCCTGCTGTACGAAGAGCCGCGTGCGTTCGGCGGCGACGAAGAGATGAAGCTGGTGTACGAGGGCGCCTTCATCAAGGAGCGCAAGACCGGATTCCCGAAGCTCACGGGGAGCGGGAAGCCGGACAAGATCCAGGATGCCGACGGCGCGTTCTGCAACAACGGCGTCGAGGACATGGCGTACGCGGCGGGCGTCGCGGCGTCGCTGGGGGTTGCCGGCGTCGACGCCTTCGCGCGGGCCCACGCCGACGTCCTGGCGGTGACTCAACCGTTGCCCTCGAAGGACGCGGGGTATTGGCAGTCCGGCATCGGCTCCACCTGCGGCGGTGCCCAGGGCAAAGCTGCCTATTTCGTCTGCCGCGAGGCCTTCGGACCGGTGGACGCTCCGACGGCGCTCCGGGATTTCACCGTCGTGGAGGCGTACCAGAACGAGCTCGTGATCGAGCCACGCAGCTACTCCGACGAAGCCGATCGCGATCGGATCATCGAGCTCCTCCATTGCTGTTTCGGGGCCGGGTCGGCCATCTCCTACGAAGTCCGTGCGGGCAGCCAGTGGCTGCTCACCGGCAGCGGCAGCGGCTATCGCCATCGCGTCGCGGCGGACCAGAACTTGCGCTGCGTGGAGGACTGCAACCCACGGCGGCAGTTCCTGACGAGCCGGGCCTTCGAAGCGCCTTCGGAGGTGTGCTCCGGCGAAAGCGGCCCGCTCGCCCCCACCTCGAAATGCGTGTTCCAGAACTTGACCCATCGCTTCGCGGTCTATCGGGGCAGCGCCGCTAGCAAGCGCGACATGATGTTCTCGTGGACGGTCACTGGTGGCTTCACTCCGCTCGCGGCCAACCTCACGGCCCAGAGCCGCGCCGTGTCGCCCCAGTCGCTGTCGTTCGTGCCCCAAATCGGTCAGCTGGCGGTCGTCGACGGAGCCTCCGAGGGGCTCGTGCTCATCAGCCTCGACTCCGTGAGCGTCGCCAGGCTCTTCTTCTGAGATGGCCGGGCCCAACACGCCCGTCATGCAGCAGCACGCCCGCGCGAAGCAGGCGTTCCCCGACGCGGTCGTCTTCTTCCGGCTCGGCGATTTCTACGAGATGTTCGGCGACGACGCGGTGCTCTGCTCCAAGGTCTTGAACCTCACGCTCACCAGTCGCAACAAGGGCAAAGCCGACGAAGTCCCCATGGCCGGCGTGCCGCACCACGCGGCTCACCACTACATCGCGAAGCTGCTGGACGCGGGCCACAAGATCGCGATTTGCGAGCAGATGGCCGATCCCAGCAAGGTGAAGGGCATCGTGCCGCGCGAGGTCGTGCGCGTCATCACGCCAGGTCTCTGCACCGACGGTGATCAGCTGGACGCGCGAGCCAACAACTTCCTCTGCGCCCTCGACGTGGGCAGGGAGACCGTCGGCGTGGCTCTGCTCGATCTGTCGACCGGTGAGCTCTTGGCGGCCGAGCTGCCCGACGGGCCTTCGTTGCTCGCCGAACTCAGCCGCTCGGCACCCAAAGAGGTTCTGTTCGCGCTCGAAGACGAATCGAGACGCGGGCCGCTCGAGGCGGCGATCCGCGCGAGCCTCCCCAGGGCGGCGCTGCGCGCGGAAGCGCCCGGAGAACCGGCGCTCGGCGCAGCGCTGGCGCCGGCGCTCGCCTCCGAGCTCGCGACGCTGCCGCTCCGCGCGCGCCAGGCGGTGCTCCGCGCCGTCGCCTTTGCGCAGGCGTGCACGCCAGGTGCCGAGCTGCCCATCCGGCGCATCGGCAAGTTCGAAGCCAGCGAAAGCCTCGTGATCGATCCGGTAGCCCAGCGTCACCTCGAGCTCGTCGAGTCCTGGTCGGGTCTGCGGCAAGCAACGCTGCTCGGTGTAGTGGACCTCAGCGAGACGGCGGCCGGCGCTCGCCTCTTGCGTCGCCGCCTGCTCGCGCCGCTCGTGGACGTCGAGCGCATACGGCGCCGCCTCGACGGCGTGGAGCTCTTCGTCGTGCACCCCCGGCTCCGGAAAGAACTGCGAACGGCGCTCTCGGGAGTCACCGACCTCGAGCGCATCGTGTCGCGCGCGGCGCTCCGAGAGGTGTCGCCGCGCGAGCTCGGCAACCTGCGCGACGGGCTCCGAGCGGCGCGTGAAGCGGTCGCGCTGCTCGAGACCATCGGCGACGGCAGCGGTCGCGAAGCGCTGGGGCTGGCGTTCGGGGCGGTCGACAGCTGCGAGGACGTCGCTTCGGAGCTCGAACGCGCCTTGACCGAGCGCCCGCCTGCATTGGCCAAAGAAGGGGCG
Organism: Polyangiaceae bacterium; assembly: GCA_046351435.1. Taxonomy (GTDB): domain Bacteria; phylum Myxococcota_A; class Polyangia; order Polyangiales; family Polyangiaceae; genus JADJKB01. The sequence goes on along the minus strand of JAXLYN010000028.1, from coordinate 44,403 downwards.
ATTTTCCAGGCCGGCTACGATGGCGAGCTCGACGAGCTCGGCGCACTGGCACGGCACGGTGCCGAACGCATGGTGGAGCTCGAGGCTCGCTTGCGCGAGACGACCGGGATCGCGAGCCTGAAACTGCGCTACACGCGGGTCTTCGGTTGGTACATCGAGGTGACTCGAAGTCAAGCCGCCAAGGCGCCTCGGGAGTGGCGTCGCAAGCAGACCGTGGCCAGCGGAGAGCGCTTCACGAACCCCGAGCTCGATGACCTTGCGGAGCGCATCACGACGGCCGAGGAGCGGCACCGGGAGCGCGAGCTCGAGCTCTTGAAGGGTCTCGTCGCGCGAGTCGCGGCCGAGGGTGGACGCATCGCCGCGCTCGCACGCCGGATTGCACGCTGGGACGTCGCCAGCGCGCTGGCCGAGGTCGCGCATCGCTACGACTACGTGCGCCCGGACGTGGACGCAGGGGATGGGCTCGAGATCCAAGAGGGGCGGCACCCGGTGGTGGAGCGCTTGGCGGCGTCGGGGCGCTTCGTGCCGAACGACGTGCGCCTGCGCCTCGACGGGGAGCGGCTCTGGCTCATCACCGGGCCCAACATGGCGGGCAAGAGCACGCTTCTGCGCCAGGTCGCCCAGATTACGCTGCTCGCCCAGCTCGGGAGCTTCGTCCCCGCCCAGCGCGCGCGGATCGGCATCGTGGACCGCATCTGTTCGCGCGTCGGCGCCAGCGACGACGTCGCGCGCGGGGAGAGCACGTTCATGGTCGAAATGCGCGAGACCGCGGCAATCCTCCGCTCGGCGAGCCGGCGCTCGCTGGTCATCCTGGACGAGATCGGGCGCGGTACGAGCACCTACGACGGGCTCGCCATCGCCTGGGCCGTGGCGGAATACCTCGACGAGGCGGTGGGCTGTCGCGCGCTCTTCGCCACGCACTATCACGAGCTCACCGAGCTCGCGCGCGGCAGCACGACCGTCGCGAATCACTGCGTCAGCGCGCGCGAGGTGGGCGACGACGTGGTCTTCCTGCATCGCCTGATCCCTGGCGCGGCGAGCCGCTCCTATGGCATCGCGGTCGCGAAGCTCGCAGGGTTGCCGGAGAGTGTGCTGGCGAGAGCTCGGGCGATCCTGTCGGGCCTCGAAGCCGGCGGTCGCGCTGGGAACGCGCCGAGACGAAGCGAACCGCAGCTCGATTTGTTCGCCACTGCGCCCGCGCTTTCGGAGGCGGGCCGCGAGGTGCTCGATACCGTGCGTGCCCTCGAGCTGGAGCGAATGACGCCGCTCGAAGCGTTGAGCCTGCTCGCGCGGCTCAAGCAGCGCTTGGACTGAACGGCGAAGCTCAGCGGGGGCGCGGCTTCGGCGCCGGTGGCGTCGCCGTGCGCCCGTCTTCGGGCCAAGCATGCCGCGGATAGCGCCGCATGAGCTCGCGTCGAATGCTCGGGTAGTGGCGCTGCCAGAACCCAGCCAGGTCCGTCGTGACCTGGACCGCGCGCTGGTTGGGCGCGAGCAGGTGCAACGTGAGCGGCACGCGACCGCGGCAAATGGCGGGACCCGCCGCCGAGCCGAAGAAGTCCTGGAGCCGGGACTCGATGAACGGTGGCCGCCCGGGTTCGTAGCTCACCTCGACGCTGCGGCCGCCCGCGAGCCTCACCCGGTCGGGGACCTCGCTCTCGAGCACGCGGCCGAGCTCGGGTGGAAGGGTGTGGAGCAGTCGGGCGCCCAGGGGTTCGCGCCGGAGCTCCGCCAGACTGACGAGTCCCTCGGCGGCACGAAGGAGCGCGGCCTCCACGTCGTCGGGACCGAGCGCCGGTGCGCCGAGCTCGGGCAGCGCTTGGCGCAAGACGTCGAGTCGGCACAAGAGGCGCGTGAGGCCACCTTCGGCGAGCAAGAGTTCACGTTGCTCCAAAGCGGCTGCGACGAGGAGCTTCTCGGCGGCTGGGCTCGGCGGCGCCAGCGTGCGCGACTCGTCCAGTGTGAGCGCCCCGAAGCTCATCCGCTCGACGCGTTCGACGCGCTCGGTCGTGGCGTTCCAGACGAGCTCGTCGCTCTCGGTCAGCGCGCGATCACCGAGCTCCATGAGCCAATCGGGCTCGATGGCGCTGGCGAGACGCACGACGTTTCCGCCGCGCCCCGGTCGTTCTTCGACGTCGATGCAGACCAGCCACTGTGCGTCTACGACGACGCTCTCTTCCGCCAGGCGCGCGCCGCCCCCGCGGGCGAAGACCAGGTCCGCCGCGCCCGGCCGCGCACGTTTGGCGACGCGATCGGAGAAGCCTCGGAACAGCGCGCGGCGCAGGCGGCGTTCGACTTCCTCGCCCGTCGCCGGCGCCTCGGCGCGATCCCGGACGTGACGCACGAGCGCCGCCCGGCTCCGTTCGACCGCTCGCACCGCTCTCCCGTCGAGCCCCATGCGCTCGAGCTTCGCCGCGTCGAAGCGAGCGTCTTCGGCCTCGTCGAAGCGATCCACGAGCTCGACGACGTCGGAGTCTCCCCGCGCCGCGTGGAGCGAGGCACGCGCGCCGAAGGAGGCGCGGGCTGCGCGCCGGATGTCGCGCTCTCCGAGCAGCGCCGCGGCGAGGGCTCCGCGCCCGCCGATCCCCGTGCGCTCCGCCTCGACCACGACCCGAGCGAGGCGCGGATGCAGCGGGAAGTCCAACATGCGGCGGCCGAGCTCGGTGATGGCGCCGGCATCGACCGCACCGAGATCCACGAGCAGAGCCTCGGCGGCTTCACGCGCGCGTGCCGGGGGCGGGGTCAGCCACGAGAGCGCGTCGAATCCTCGGAGGCCCGAGCCGTGGAGAGTGAGCAGCGCTTCGCTGAGCTCGCCGCGCTCGATCTCCGGCGCGTCACTCTCGGGCCGAGCCGAGAAGTCTCCCCGGGTGTAGAGCCGATACACGCGGCCCGCACGGGTACGGCCCGCGCGACCTGCGCGCTGGGTCGCCGACGCCCGGCTCACCTTTTGGATCTCGAGGCGTGGCAAGCCCGTATACGGCGAATGGCGAGCCACGCGCGCGAGACCCGAGTCCACGACGGCGCACACACCGTCGATGGTGACGCTGGTCTCTGCGACGTTGGTCGAGAGCACGACCTTGCGCCGAGCGGCCGGTTCGACGGCGCGGCTCTGCTCTTCGACGCTCTGATCGCCGTGCAGCGGGAGTACCAGCAGGTCCTCGGCCTTCGCCAGCTCGCCCAGCGCGACTTCGGCGCGGCGGATCTCCCCGGCGCCAGGCAGGAACACCAACACGTCGCCGTTCGGATCGTCCCGGAGCGCGCGGCGCACGGCGCCCACGACTTGCTTGTCCATGGGTCGATCGTCGGGCCGTTCGAGGTGCTCGATGGAGAGCGGGTGCGAGCGCCCGGGGCTCGACACCTGGGCCGCGCCGCCCAAGAAGCGCGCGATGGGCTCGGCTTCCAGCGTCGCGCTCATCACCACCACGACCAGCTCCGGGCGCTTCGAGCTGCGGAGCCCCTGGGCGAGAGCGAGGGCGAGGTCGGTGGCGAGGGAGCGCTCGTGGAACTCGTCGAGCACCAGCGCGCCGACGCCGGAGAGCAAGGGGTCGCCGAGGAGCCGGCGCAAGAGCACGCCTTCGGTCACGTAGCGGACGCGCGTCGCGGCGCTCGACACGTCCTCGAAGCGCACGCTGTAACCGACGGTCTTGCCGACGCGTTCGCCGAGCTCGCGGGCCACGAAGCTCGCGACGAGGCGAGCCGCCAATCGTCGAGGCTCGCTCACCAGAATCTCGCCCTCGATGCCCGCGTGCATCAGGGCGAGGGGAACGCGCGTGCTCTTGCCCGCGCCCGGCTCCGCCGAGAGCACCAACGCGCCCGCCGCCCTCGCACGCGCGGCGATCTCGTCGAGCAATGGGTCGATGGGGAGGGACTTCACGGTGGACGGCCGGGGTCTACGCCGATGTAGCGGCCGGCAAAACGAAAATCCAAGAGTTCGTCCGCGCCCCGCCCCGGGCTCGTGCGAGACTCGCCTCCCGCCCATGCGTCGCCGACGCGCTGCCCTCTTCGACATGGACCGCACGCTGAACCGGCGGGATTCTGCCAGTCTCTACGTGCGCTACCAGCGGGACCGAGGCGAAGTGGGCCATGGCTATTCGTTGCGTGTCGCGTGGTGGCTCTTGAAGTACACCTTCGGGGTCATCGATGCCGAGAAGGTGGCCGAGCGCGCGCTCACGTCCTACCGCGGCGAACACGAGCAGCGCATGGTCGCTCGCTGCCACGATTGGTTCCGGGACTACGTGCTCGAGCACGTCGCCGAAGCCGGGCGGCGGGCGGTGCGCGCCCACGTGGACGCAGGAGATCTGGTGGTGATCGTGACGGGCGCCACGCGCTACGCCGCCGAGCCGCTGGCGCGCGAGCTCGGAATCGACCATGTGGTCTGCACCGAGCTCGAGATCGACGAAGCAGGACGGTTCACGGGCCGCCTCGTGCCTCCCATGTGCTACGGCAGCGGCAAGATCGTGCGCACCCGTCGCCTCGCCGACGAGCTCGGGTTCTCGCTGACGGACGCGGTCTTCTATTCGGACAGCATCACGGATCGTCCGCTGCTCGAAGAGGTGCGCGAGCCGGTGGTGGTGAACCCCGACCTGCGCCTGCACCGACTGGCCAAGCGACGAGGTTGGCGTATCGAACGCTGGTGAGGGCGAAGTGGAGCGTTCGCTCAGCCGGGGTCGAGCGTGATGCGGGTCGCGGTGAGGGGCTCGGAGAGGCCTTTGAGCTCGGCGGCGAAGATCTCCCGAGGCGCCTCGCCGCTGAGCCAGCCTCCGGCGATACCGGTCTCGGCCAGGTCTTCCGCCAAGACCAACTCGCCCGCGTGGGCGGCACCCTGGAGGCGCGCTGCGACGTTCACCGTCTGGCCGAAATAGTCCAGGATTCCGTTGGCCGTGACGGCGTAGCAGGGGCCGGCGTGGACCCCCGCCTTGAGCTTCACGCCGTGTGCATCTGGTTCCGAGCGGCGGAACGACGCAAACTCCGCATGCATGCGCGCCGCTGCGCGCACTGCGTCTTCTTCGCGGACGAACGCTGCCATGACGGCGTCGCCGATGGTCTTCACCAACGTGCCGCCGTGTGAAGCGATGATCCGGCCGAGCAGCTCGAAGTGGGACTGGACGACGCCGAACGCGCGCGCATCGCCGACTTCGGTGTAGAGGGCCGTCGATCCCGTGAGGTCGGTGAACAGCAGCGCGACGCGGGAGATGCGGAGCGTGAGGCCCGGGCGCAGGACTTCGCGCGCGAACTGCCTGCGGAACTCCGGCATCATGCTCACGTCGTGGGCCGTGGCAGCTGCTTGCTTGTAGTCCACACGTTCGATCTTGACGTGGCGCTCGCGAGCGTCGGCTTGCGCCACGACCACGCGGGCGCGTGGCGCGACGTCGGCCTGGGATGGCGTCAACGTGGAGCCATCGGCGCGCACTCGGAGCGCCGCGTCCGCCCCCGGCTCGACCCGGAGGATGGCGGCCGGGCCACCGCGTACGAACAGGCGGTAACGCCCCGGCTTGGGCGGCGCGGCCAGCTCGACCTCGCCGGCTCCAGGCAAGATGCTCTGCGCCAACACGTGTGGGGTTCGCGCGGGTCCGCCGATGCAATAGGGGCCTTCATCCACCACGCGCACGCCGGGCGGTGGGCGGAACGTGGCCTCCACCGCGCGATCGAGGTCGAGGTCGAAGCTGATGTCGCAGAGCTGGCAATGAGCGTGGGCACCGAGCTCCGTCATGCTGCGCATGCGTTCGGACGCCGTGCGGCAGCTCGGACACACGAGATCCCACGAGAGCTCGAGCAAGCCGGCACCCACGGCGTGCAGGCACGCGCCGAGCACCGAACCGCGTGGCAGCTGCCATTCGTCGGCGAGCTCGAAGGGCCGGACCCGGTCGACTTCGAGATCCGAGCCGCTTCGTATCAGCTCCACGATCTTCTCGCCAGCCGCACGCTCCGCCGCCGGGAGACCGTCGAGGTAGCGTTTGCCGAGCCGACCGAGTTCCTCGGTCTGGGCCACGCGTGCCGCCAGCGCTCCAGGGTGCTTGGCGCGACTCGCGAGATCGTGATCGAGGCGCTCGACCTCGGAGGCGATGCGCGACAAGAAGCGCCCGACCTGCAAGCGCAACACCGGTGACACGAAACCGTACTTGGGCGCCGCAGCCACGCTCACGGTGACGTCGGTACCGCCGTCGTCTCGTGCCTTCAGCTTGAAGCTGTTGACGAGCCGGGTGACGAGCCCGCGCCGCACGTCTCGGCGCACGCTGAAGTCCGTGGGCTCCACCCACTCGTAGGGGCGCTCTTCGTACTCGAGGGGGAAGCCTCCCGAAACGGTACTGACGACGTGCCGTGCGGCGCTCTCGTCGTCGTTGGGCTCCAGCGTGATGCGTCCGAGCCCGATGGCGCGATTCAGTCGCTCGGTGTCCGTGACGAAGGGCCAGAGCGCTTCGGGCGTCGACTTGCACGCGACGACTCGCTCGACCACCACCTCTTTGGCCATGCCCGCCGAGCATATGCCAAAGCGGTAGCGGCGGGCGCCGGAGCGTCGCGGATGGCCAAGCGAGGCGGGTGGCGTGAGCGCCTGGGCTCTAGCCCTTCACGCGGATGGCCCAGGTCAGTTTCGCCACGCTCTTCAAGACGTTGGGCACGCGCTTGAACAGATTGATGGAGGGCGGGCGCTTTTCGATGACGCGCACCGGGATCTCCAGGACGTTCAGGTCCTGGCGGTAGGCCCGGATCACGAGCTCGCTGGCGAACACGTCCTTTTCCACCAGGCACGCGCTCACCATCGGCAGGAGGCTCGCGCGCCGGAACGCCTTGAGTCCGTGGGTGTCGGTGCCACGGAAGCCCAGGAGGACGCGCAAAAGACCGGTGTAGAACAGGCTCGCCGCGTGGCGCAGGAGCGGTCGCTCGTCCTCGGCTCCACCGATCAACTTCGAGCCGATGACCATCTCTGCGCGGCCGCTGTCCAGGATCTCGACTGCGCGACGGTGGAAGTCGGTGTCGCACAGGTCGATCTCGTCGCACAACACGAGCTCGCCGCGCGCGTCGAGAATGCCTTGACGGAGCGCCTTGCCGTAGTTGGGCTCGCCCGCCGAGAGAAAACGAACCTCGGGGTACTTCCCCGAGAGCTCTTTCGCGATCTCGATGGTGCGGTCGCGTGAGCCGTTTTCGGCCAGGATGATCTCGTAGCTCCAGCCGAGGGGGGCGAGCCGCTCGCGCAGGTCGACGACGGCGGAGTGGAGGATCCCCTCTTCGTTGTAGACGGGAATGACGATGGAGATGCGGGGCGAGTCGCTCGCGGTCATGAAATGAGCTCCCGCGCTTTTTCCGCGGCGTCGCGGCCGAAGAGCAGCGCGTCTTCCATGGAAGAGTAGTTCCAGTCTCCATAGCGGCCGGCTCCGATGATGCGGTGTTCCGCCAGGAACGCCTTCACCGTCGCGACCGCCTCGAAGTAGTGGTGATCGAAGATCACGTAGGCGTAGTCGAGCTTTCGCACGCGGGCGAACGCCACGTCGCTCGCGCGTTGGATGAGCCCCATCTCCGTGAGGCCCCGCGCGACCTCCGGCAAGAGCGCTCCGAGGTCGGGCTCGTTCCGATCGGCGAGCTCGACGTACAAGCACGACTTGCCCGGCGGCGCCATGGCGCTCGAGAAGTGCGAATAGCAGCCGACGCGGTAGAACGGGTACTTGGCCTCGGGCACGTAGATCCAGTGGTAGGGATTGCCCGCCGGGACGTCGAGCGCGACGTCGAGGTAGTAGAGGGGGTTCGCCCGGAGGCGCGCGGCGGCGGAGCGCACGGCGTCGGGCACGCCGTCGAGCAGGTTCACGAGACTCGGCAGAGGCGCCGTGCTGACGAGCGTCTCGTAGGTCACCCGTTCTCCGTCCGCGAGCTCGAGCCTTCGCGCGGTGGGGTCGATGCGGAGTGGATGGCGACCGAGCTCGATCTCCGGCAGCTCACGCGCCATGGCCTTGGGCAGCTCGCCGATGCCGAGGCGCGGGTAGACGAAGCTCGCGTTGTAGCCCAGCTCGCGCTGGTTCGCGCCCACTGCACCGGCGACGACGTCCTCGAGCTTGGGCAGCGGGACGAAGCGCTGGCACCAGGCCGCCGTGATCTCGCTCGGGTGCACGCCCCAGAGACGCGAGTTGTACGGGATCATGAAGTGGCGGCTGATGCCTTCGCCGAAGTGCGTGAGGCAGAACTCCTCGAAGTTGGTCGGCTCCTGGCGCTGGGTTTGGAAGTGGGCGGCGAGGAAGCCCATCAAGCACTCGTAGGCCACCCCGGGCGGCAGTCCGAACGTGTTGGCCTGGAACGGGTAGCGGGTGTAGACGCCGTTGGACCAGATCACGCTGTTTCGCTGCACCGTCAGGTGGTCGGGTCCGATCCAGCGCAGCACTCGCGCTCGCATCGCCTCGTCGCGGAGGTGGAGCAGGTGCCCCGTTCGATCGAAGCGATACCCCGCGTCTTCGAGGGTGATGGCATGCCCACCCACGTGGCCGAGCTTCTCGAACAGTCGGAACGCCACGCCGAGGTCCTTCAAAGAGAGCCCGGCGCTCATGCCCGTGAGCCCGGCGCCCAAGATGGCGACGGGGACGTGCGGCGAGCGAGCGGTCGACATGGCGCGCGGGACGCTACACGAGCCCCCGAGCATCGGCGACAGATTCCGAACGCCGACCCGAGCGCCGCTGGGCGGGCCCGGGGCCGGCGTCGGGGCGGGGAGGGAAGGGGACCGCCCGCGCGCCCGTCAGTGGGCGTCTTTCCAGGTGCGTCCAGCCCCGGCGTCGACCGAGAGCGGAACGTCGAGCGTGTATGCGCCCTCCATCGCCGCGACGATCCGCTGCTTGGCGGTCTCGACCTCGGCGTCGGGCACCTCGAAGACCAGCTCGTCGTGGACGGTGAGCACCATGTGCGCGCCCGGCGTGGGCGGCTCGCGAAAGCGCAGCATCGCGAGCTTCAAGATGTCGGCGGCGGTGCCTTGGATCGGGGCATTCATCGCGATGCGTTCGGCGGCCAGACGTTTGGCGCGGTTGCCGCTCTTGATGTCCGGCACCATCCGTCTTCGGCCCAGGCTGGTGTGCACCGCTTCACTCGCCCGCGCGCCGTCCAAGGTCGCGTTCATGAAACGCCGCACGCCCTCGTAGCGCCGGAAATAGGTGGCGATGAAGCTCGACGCTTCGGCCCGGCTGATGCCGAGGCTCTTGGCGAGCCCGCTGTCGCCCTGCCCGTAGATCACGCCGAAGTTCACCGCTTTCGCGCGCCGCCTCATCTCGCTCGTGACCGCGCTCGCGTCCACTTCGAAGACCTCCATGGCGGTGCGAGTGTGCACGTCCTGCCCGCTGCGGAAGGCGTCGAGCAAGACCGGGTCCTGGGAGAGGTGGGCCAGCACGCGCAGTTCGATCTGCGAGTAGTCCGCGCTGACGATGCAGTGACCGGGCGGTGCCACGAAGGCGCTGCGGATTTCTCGGCCGAGCTCCGTGCGGATGGGGATGTTCTGGAGATTGGGGTCGGTGCTCGAGATCCGCCCCGTCGCCGCCACGGCCTGCTCCCACTGAGTGTGGACGCGCCCGGTCTTCGGGTTCACGAGCAGCGGCAGGCTCTCGATGTAGGTGCCCATGAGCTTCGCCAGTTGGCGGTGCTCGAGGATGACCTTGGGCAAGGGGTGTTCGTCGGCCAACGCCTCCAGCGTCTCGGCATCGGTGGAGCGCGAGGTCTTGGTGCGCTTGAGCGGCGAGAGCCCGAACTCGTCGAACAGGAGCGTTTCGAGCTGACGGGGCGAGTTGAGATTGAACGCGCGCCCTGCGACTCGGTGCGCTTCGGCTTCGAGCCGCTCGAGGTCCTTCTGGCAGAGCTTGCCGAGCTCGGCCAGGCGCGCGGTGTCGATGAGCACACCGCGGAGCTCCATTTCCGCGAGGATCGGGCTGAGCGGTAGCTCGACGTCCTCGAGCACGCGCGCGAGACCTTCGTCCGCCACACGCCGCGACATCTTGCTTTCGGCTCGGAGCACGCTTCGCCCGACGCCGTCGCGAAGCGAGCGACCTCGTCCAGCGGCAGCTGGTCGAGCTCGACCCGCTTGCCGCGCGCGGGTTTCTCCAGCTCGGCGCGACCGCCGAGCACGAGGCCGAGCTCACGTTCGGCGATCGTCGCGAGGTCGTGGCGTGCCTCCGGGTCGAGCAAGTAACTTCGAGCTCGGCGTCGCCGCACCCGCCGGCAAAGGGCACGCCGTTCCAGCGCAGGGCCACGTGCTCGCGCTTGAGGCAATGCGCTACCTTCGCGACGTTCGGGTTCCCGAGGCAAGGTCCCAAGACCTCTCGCAGCACTTCCAGCGAGAGCTGTTTGGGCTGCCGAGCGCGCGATGGGCGAGCGGAAGGTAATACGCTTCGGAGGGCGCGGGGCTGAGTGCGATGCCCACCAGGTCGGAGATCGCGCTCTCGGCGCGGACGGACTGGCACTGGACCGCCACCTTGCCCGTCTCTTGGATGCGCGCGGCGAGCGCGCGGAGCGCTTCGGGCTCGAACACGACGTGGCTTTCGAGCGGAGTCTCGGGCTCGCTGGCGATGGCGCGAGGCTCGTTCTTGGGCGCCCCCGGGGCCCGCTCGGCTTCCGCGTCGAGCGCGTGGAGTTGACGGTGAAAGCCGAGCTCGCCGTAGATACGACGCAGCCGCCCGATGTCGCGGCCCCCCCACGCGAGCTCGCTCGGCTCGAAGCGGATCGCGCAGTCGTCCTTCAAGGTCACGAGCCGCTGGCTCAAGAAGGCTTGGTCCCGGTTGCCTTCGAGGTTCGCCCGCAAGGCCTTCTTGGTCACGCGGTCGAGGTTCTCGTACACACCGTCCAGTGTTCCGAACTCCACCAAGAGATCGCGCGCCGTCTTCGGGCCCACGTGCGGGACGCCGGGTACGTTGTCGCTCGTGTCTCCCATCAGCGCCAGCAGGTCGCGCACCTGGTCGACCCGAACACCGAAGCGCTCTTCGACCTCCGGAGTACCGAAGACGCGATCCCGCATGGTGTCCCACATCACCACGTCCGGGCCGACGAGCTGCATCAGGTCCTTGTCGGTGGCGACGATGACCACGCGCAGCGAATGGGCGCGCGCTTCGCGGACCAGCGCCGCGATCAAGTCGTCGGCCTCGACACCGGGCTGCTTCAACACCGGGATCGCGAACGCCTCGATGATCTCCTGACAGCGCCCGAACTGGACCTTCAGGTCGTCGGGCGCTGGCGGACGCGCCGCCTTGTATTCGGGGTAGATCTCCCGCCGGAAGGTGTCGCGCCCGGAATCCATCGCGATGGCGAGGAGCGCCGGGCGCCGCTCGCGGACCAGCCGTTCCAGCATGGTCACCGTTCCGAACGTGGCGTTGGTGGGCTCGCCGCCGGGACTCGAGAGTGGTGCGATGGCGTGGTAGGCCCGCAGCAAATAACTCGAAAGGTCGACCACGTAGAGGACGCCGGGGTCTCCGGGTGGGAAGAGGTGCGTGCCCATCTGTGCTTCCCCTACCAAAGCCCTGGCCGGGTGGCGACGGGCGGCGCGGGCTGCCGGGCCGGGCGCAGGGTCCTGGCGCCGGCGGCGAGGGCCGGGTACCCTTCTGCCTCGGGTGATGACTGAGCCGAACGACGTCCCTCCCGACGAGCTCGTCGGTGGAAAGTATCGGCTGACGCGTTTGCTCGGTCGGGGTGGCATGGGCTCGGTCTGGGAGGGCGTTCACGCCTCGCTGGGCACGCACGTTGCGGTGAAGTTCATCGAGAGCGAGTACGCGGACAGCGCGGAGGCGCGCAGTCGCTTCGAAAACGAAGCGCGCGCTGCGGCCCGGCTGCTCAGCAAGCACGTGGTCAAGGTCTTCGATCACGGTGTGATGACCGATGGCCGTCCGTACATCGTGATGGAGTACCTCTCGGGCGAACCGCTCGACGTGCGACTCGCTCGCACGAACGTCATTTCGCTGCAGGAGACGGCGCAGATCGTCGTCCAGGTCGCGCGCGCGCTGACCAAAGCTCACGAAGCCGGCATCGTGCACCGGGATCTGAAGCCGGAAAACGTGTTCTTGGTTCGTGACGACGAAGACGGAACCGAGATCGCCAAGGTGGTGGATTTCGGGATCGCGAAGTTCACCGACGGCACGAGCGGGCTCTCGTCGTCCACGCGGACGGGTTCGATTCTGGGCACGCCCTACTACATGAGTCCGGAGCAGGCGCGCGGGCTGCGGGGCATCGACCACCGCTCCGACCTCTGGTCCCTCGTGGTCATCGCATACCGCGCCGTGGTGGGACGCTTGCCGTTCATGGGGGAGGCGGTGGGTGATCTCCTGGTGCAGATCTGCACGTCGCCGGCCGCTCCGCCTTCCACGCTGGTGAAAGGCACGCCGCCGGGCTTCGATGCATGGGTCGCGCGCGGCCTGGCGAAAGAGCCGGCTCAGCGCTTCCAGACGGCGGCCGCGCTCGCTGACGCGCTGGCCGGCGTGGCGGGTGTCTCGGCGGGACGGCCGCGCGCCCACTCCATCGAGGCCACTCTCGCGTCGAGTCCCCACAACGCCGGTCCCATGTCCGTGCCGACCGTGGTGAATCGCGTGGAAGGCGTCACGGCGGCTCCGTTCACCACGCAGAACACGCTGCCGACCAAGAAGAGCCCCATCGGGCTCATCGTTGCGGCCGCCGCTGCTGGTCTCGTCGTGCTCGGTGTCGTGGGCGTGGTGGCGCTGCGCGCCGCGGCGCACACGGCGCCCAGCGGCGACCCCGTGGTTGCCGTCACCGGGGGCGAGCCGACGCCGGTCGACACCGGCGTTCCGGCGCCGAAGCCCGCGGCGCCGCCGTCGGTGGCGCCTGCCGTGGATCCGCCGCCCAGCGCCTCCGCCGAGCCCGACAAGCCGACCACCGAAAAGCACGGTGGCGGGCGACCCAAGACGGGTGCCGGAGGGGCCAAACCCACGAGTGGCGCGGGCGGCAAGACCGGAAGCGGGAAGCCCGGCGGCACCGACGTCGGGTACTAGCCCGAGCGACTTCGGACACGCGTCCCGGCGGACCCAGGCCCGGCACGGGGCGACAACCTTGACCCTCGGTGTGAAAAGGCCGTACGGAGGGGCATGCGCTGGGTAAGAAGCCTCTCTGCCCGTTTCGTCGGCCGCGCCGTGGCGGGGGCCCTCCTGCTCTCCCTCGCCACGACCTTCGCGCCTCCGGTCGTTGCCCAGTCAGCTGCGGACAAAGCCACTGCGCGACAGCTCGCCACCGAGGGCATCGAGCTCTTCAAGGCGGGGAAGGCGGCCGAGGCCTTGGACAAACTCCAGCGCGCACAATCGCTGTTCGACGCTCCGGTGCACCTCATCTACCTGGCTCGTTGTCATGCGCAGCTCGGGCAGTTCGTCGAGGCCGCCGAGCACTATCGCCGCCTGATTCGGACCCAGCTCCCCGACAACGCGTCGCAGGTGTTCAAAGACGCCGTGGCCGACGCGAAGAAAGAGCTCCCCGACGTCGAGCCGAAGATCGCGAGCCTGCGCATCGACGTGGAGCCCGCGAACCTGCAAGGGCTCGAGGTGAAGGTCGACGACGCGCCGGTCTCGGCGGCGGCGCTCGGTGTCGATCGGCCTGCGAACCCGGGCAGCCGACGCATCGTGGTCAAGGCGCCGGGCTATTCGACGGTCGAGAAGACCGTCGAGCTCAAGCCGGGCGAAAAGCAGAAGGTGGCGCTCAAGCTCGAAGGCGACGGTTCGGCCCCCGCTGGCGAGGGCGGAGCCGGCGGCACCGGAGGGGGCGCGGGCGCGGGCGGCAGCGCCGGGTCCGAGGGCGGGTCGAAGGAACCGGAAGCGCCCAAGGGAAACCTCGGATTCCTCGTCGGCTTGCGCCTGGGTGCCGCCATCCCCGCAGGAGATCTCGGACCCGACGCGCCGATGAAGGACTACTTCGGTCCGGGCGGCTCGTTCGAGCTCCGCGGCGGCGTGCGGCTCTTCCAGCGCTATTCGCTCCTCCTCATCGGAAGCGGTGAGAGCTACACGCCCGGCAAGAGCCTCGAGAACGGCGACCCGGGGACGACGATCAAGGTCACCCCCTCTGGCTCCAACGCAGGGGTGGGTTTCATGTACGCCACGCCGCCGGGCAAGCTGGGCTTCTTCGGCGAGCTCGACTTCCTGTTTTCGCATCGCTTCGAAGCGGTGCGCGACATCAACTGGAAAGACCGGCAGGACTGCAAGCAGACCCTGAAGGCGCATGGCAACGCGCTCCGCTTGATGGGGGGCCTCCAGGTGCCGCTGATGACCTGGCTACAGCTTTCGCCCTATGCAGGCGTCGCGTTCGGGCGGGTGAGCGACTTCAGCGCCGACGATTCGTGCAAGGGCACGAGCGCGGTGAAGCTCGATTCGACTCCGTGGAAAGACGACGGCGTACCGGCTGAGAAGGACGGGAAGTCCCACGTCGTCATTTCGTTGGGCGTCGGAGGAGACGTCGTGTTCGGGAGCGACAAGCCCTCGAAATGACGATGGGAAAGTGCCCGCGACAACGCGGTGCAACAAATTACATCCGAATGACAATCGTGGGCTTCCGGGGTGTTACCTGAACACCGGTAGCGCATGGAAACCGCCCTCGTCGTTCTCTACTTCGCTGTCCTCCTCCTCCTCTGTGGCTATGGCGTCCATCGGGCGCACCTCGTCCTCCTCGTCGCCCGCAACCGGCGCCGTTTGGAACGAGCGGTGCGGACCCCCGAAATCGACGGCGAATTGCCCAGCGTGACGGTCCAGCTGCCGCTCTACAACGAAGCCACCGTGGTGGCGCGCCTGCTCGAAGCCGCCGCGACCCTCGACTACCCGCGCGACCGCCTCGAGATCCAGGTCCTCGACGACTCGAGCGACGAAACGCGCACCATCGCGGAAGCGAAGGTCGCGGAGCTCCGTCGCCGCGGTCTCGACATGGTCTACATCCGGCGCCCGAATCGCGTGGGATACAAGGCCGGCGCGCTGGACTACGGGTTGAGCCGCGCCAAGGGGCAGCTCATCGCCATCTTCGACGCCGACTTCATCCCGCAACCCGACTTCTTGCGTGCGGTCGTGGGCCACTTCCAGAACGAGAACGTCGGCATGGTGCAGACCCGTTGGGGCCACCTGAACCGTAACCACAGCCTGCTGACCAGCATCCAGGCGCTGATGCTCGACGGTCACCACCTCGTGGAGAACCGGGCGCGTTTCGGCGCGGGCCTCATGTTCAACTTCTCGGGCACGGGCGGCATCTGGCGCCGCGACGCGATCCAGGCCGCCGGTGGCTGGCAGCACGACACCCTCACCGAGGACTTGGACCTCTCCTACCGCGCCCAGCTCGCGGGGTGGCGCTTCGTGTACCGCCCCGACGTGATCACCCCGGCGGAGCTGCCGGAAGACATGTCCGCGTTCCGCGCGCAGCAGTTCCGCTGGGCCAAGGGCACCGTCCAGACGGCCCGCAAGCTGATGCGCCGGGTGGCTGCTTCCCAGCTCACCGTCGCTCAGCGGCTCGAGGCGTTCTTCCATCTGACGCCCCACTTCGCCTACCCGCTCATGATGCTGCTCTCGGTGCTGCTCCTGCCCGCGCTCATTCTGATGCCGGCCACCGATCCACGCATGATGCTCATCGTCGACCTGCCGCTCTGTCTCGGCGCGACGGGGTCGCTCGCCACGTTCTACATCATGGCCGAACGCGCCCAGGGTCGTAGCGCGTGGCTTGCCGTCCGTCGCCTCCCGATGTTGATCGCGCTCGGCGCGGGTCTCGCGCCTCACTTGTCCCGCGCGGTGTACGAGGGGCTCAACAGCATGGCGGGCGAGTTCGTCCGCACGCCCAAGAAGGGCATCATCGCAGGGCGCTACCGCCAGCATGCGGAGCTGCCGCTGCTCGAGATCGGGCTCGCGCTTCTCAGCGCCGCCAGCGTCGTTGCGTCCCTCGAGACGGGGCACTGGTTCGCCGCTCCGTTCGCTTCGCTCTTCACGCTCGGCTACGGCTACGTGGCCTGGCTCGTCGTGGCCGAGCAGGTGGCCGTGCGCCGCGCCGTGCTCGCGCGCGCTTCGACGCCGCCCGACGCCGAAGCCGCAGAGACCCCGGCCTTGCCCCGCGCCGCCTGAAAAAGCCCGGCCGAACGCTGCGAACGCCGGCTACCTGCGCGTTACGCATGGACTTTCCCGCGGGTCTTCCTTAGGATCGCGTCACCCTGACAGGCCCGCGTCCGGAGCGGTGTTCGCGCCGGAGCGGACCCAACCATGGGGGAAAGCATGACCAAGGCCGACATCGTCCAGGCGGTCTACTCGCGACTCGGAGGCTTCTCGAAGAAGGAGTCCGCCGACCTGGTGGATCTCGTTTTCGAGACCATGAAAGAGACCCTGGGAAGGGGCGAGAAGATCAAGATCTCGGGATTCGGCAACTTCGTCCTCCGGGACAAGCGGCAGCGCCAAGGGCGCAATCCCCAGACCGGTGACCCCATCGTGATCACCGAGCGCCGCGTGCTGAACTTCAAGGCGAGTCAACTGCTCAAGCAAGCGCTCAACGAAGAGCGCGGAGTGGGCACGCCGGACGCGCCAGCCGAAGGCGTCAAGGAGTAGGCCGAGTGAGCGCTTCCCGTAGCGAGATCCCGGTCAAGCTCTACTACCGCATCGGAGAGGTGGCGGAGATCGTGGGCGTCGAGCCTCACGTCCTCCGTTACTGGGAGACCGAGTTCCGCTCGATTCGACCCAGCAAGAGCGCCAAGGGGCAGCGGGTCTACTCGCGACGCGACGTCGAGAAGCTGCTCAAGGTGAAAGACCTGCTCTATTCCCACGGCTTCACCATCGCGGGAGCCCGCAAGCGCCTGCGTGAGGTCAGTGACGAGCCCGTGCGGGAGACACGCCCCGTCCCCGCGGTTTCGGTGCGCAAGAGCCTGCTCGCCCTGCGCTCCGAGGTCAGCCAGATGCTGGCCGAGCTGGGCGACGACCGCGCGTAGCACGTCGCCGGGCTTCGAGCTCCGGCCCACCCCGTTCCCACTGCGGCTTCGATGTCCGTGGCGGACGCGCAGATGGCGTTTTCTGTCCGCCCCGCGCTTGACTCCGCGGCTCGTAACGACCACACCGGTCACTCCCCGACGAGCTTCGGGAGCGACAGGAGTTGCCAAGGCATGGCTGAAGGTTTGAACCGCGTGTTCTTGCTCGGGAATCTCGGAGCGGATCCCGAGCTCAGGGTCACGGGCTCGGGGCAATCGGTGCTCAAGATGCGCCTCGCCACCAGCGAGACGTACCTCGACAAAAACCGCGTGCGGCAGGAACGCACGGAGTGGCACAACGTCGTGGTGTGGGGGAAGCGCGCCGAAGCGCTCGGGAAGTTCCTGAGCAAGGGCTCGCGCCTGATGGTCGAGGGCAGCCTCCGCACGAGCAGCTACGACGATCGCGAGGGAAACAAGCGCTATCGGACCGAGGTGATCGCCAACAACATCATTCTCTCGGGTGGCGGCGGCGGTGGCGGCGGTGGCGGGTCGCGAGGCGGCGGTGGCGGCGGCGCCCGGGACGACTATGGTGCTCCCGATGATGCAGGACCGGCACCGAGCGGTGGCTACGATGATTCGGACTACGGCGGCGGCGACGACGACATCCCGTTCTGAGCGAGCGCGCACGCGGTTTGGCCGCGGCGTCTTCTTGCTCGCCAGCGCGCTGGCCTTTTCCGCGCCGTCCTGCGCGGAGAAGACGGCGCCGGCCGAAGATGCCGCGGCTCCGTTGGTCGAGTTGCCGCCGGTCCCGGAACCCGCTGGGCTCGCCGCGACGTTCGCGCTGTCCAAACCCGGCGAGACCTGGGGCAAGCTCCGCGACCTCGGCGGTGGGCCGGCGCGTTTGCTGCCCCAGAGCTTCGGCCTTCTGGTCTCCACCCTGCTCGGGCTGCCGCCGGCGCTGGCCGAGGCCATCGATCCCGACGTGATGATGACGGGTGCGGTCGTCGCGGACGATCAAGGAAAGACCCAAGCCGCCGTGGCGATCCACGTGCGGAGCGGGCGCGAGCTGGTCGCCAAGCTCTCGGCCGGCGCGGACGCTCCTTATGGCAAGAAGGACGACCCGGCGAGCGGGCTGATGGTGCTCGAACCGAAGCCGGGCAAGGCTCCAACCGGGGTGGCGCTGGGCATTTCCGGCAACTACCTCGTGGCGGCTCGCTACGCCGCGGACCTCGTGCAAGTCGGACCTTATGCGGCTCGCACGCTCTCCAAGCAGCCTGCGCCGAAGAGCCCGCTCCTCGTGGAAGTGAAGAAGCGCGCGCTCGAAGGCCCGCTGGCCAAAGCGCTGCGCGAAGGCTGGGCGAAGAAGAAGGCGGAGCTCCAGAAGCTCGACCTCGACAACCGCCAGAAGCACGGAGGCAAGACGCCGGACTTCGGCGATCCAGCGGCGGCCCTCGAGAGTCTCGGTGGCGTCGTCGAGTCCATCGCGGCGGTGCTCGCGAGCTCGCGGGGGGGCCGCCTTGGCGTCGAACCGTTCGCCGACCACTTGCAGGCCGACCTCGAGCTCGACGCGGAGCCGAGCGGTCCTGCCCACGACATGATCGAGGTGCAGGTGGTGGGCGACGCTGCTCCCATCGCCGCCTTGCCCTCCTCGACGCCCATCGCAGTGCTGAGCCGCACCGGAGAAGGCGCCCGCAAGAACAGTGCGAAGAGCATGGAAGCGGGCTTCGCGAACCTGTTCGCCGACCGACTTTCGACGGCCGATCGCGACAAGTTGAAGGGCGTGTTGGACAAGCTCGCCGAGGGTAGGGGCGACTTCGAGACGTACGGCGTCCTGCTCGAGGGCGGCAAGGGCGGAGTCGTCTACCGCGCTCAAGTCAAAGACCCGAAGGCCTTCGATGCGGGCGCGAAGGATCTCTTCAAGTTGCTCTCGATCAAGGCCTTCGCCGAGCCGCTCCGGCAGTTTGCTGGCGAGTTCAGCGTGAAGCAGAGCACAGCGGCGGTGCCCGGCGTGCCGGGTACGACCCAGCGCACAGTCTTGGCGGTGCAGCCGAGCGCGATGCGAACGGCGACCGACAAGACCGGGAAGCTCTCGAAGGAAGGCCAGAACCTCGAGGTCTTGTGGGTCCACAAGGATGGGCACGCGCTCGGTGCGGCGTCGCCCGATGCCGTGCCGGTGCTCGCCGCGCTGGTGGCGAGCGAAGCCGACCCCAAGACGACGCACCAGGGCGACGCCAAGGTCGCTGCCGCCCTCGCGCGCGTGAGAGACGCGTCTTTCGTCGTGATGGTCCAGCCCCAGCGCCTGAGCGTCGGGGCCGACAGCTTGAATCCGAGCGCGCCCGTCGTGGTTTCCTTCGGCAAGCGCGAATCGACGCTCGCACTCCGTGTCGACGCCGATCCGGGGGCCCTCGAGACCTTGCTGAAGAGCTTCGCGCTCTCGCGCTGAGCCCCCGGCGAAAACGAGGTAGACTCGGTCCATGTTCCCGTCGATGCGGAGATTCGCTCGAGTGGTGACTGCACTGGGCCTCGCCGGGAGCGCGGGGCTTTGGCTCTCGACGGGCTGCGGGCGCAGCGTGCTCGAGAACGACGACACCGCTGGCCTCGACGCCGCGGTCGGTGGTGCAGGAGGTCAGGCCGGGGGCGCGGGAGGCGTGTTCGGCGGCGCGGGCGGAACGGTAGCCGGCGGCGCTGGCGGGAGCGGTGCACTCGGCGGTGTCGGAAGCGGAGGCACGGCGGGCACGGGACTGGGTGGCGAAGGTGGCGTGTCGGGCAGCGGCGGCTTCGGAGGGTCTCCGGGCTGTGGCCCGTGTGATGGCTGTTGCGACGCCGCGGGAGTGTGCCGCAAGGGAGACGAGACCAACGCCTGCGGCGCGAGCGGAGTCGCCTGCTTCGACTGCGGCTCGGTCGGCTTCGGCTGCGTGGGTGGCAAGTGCGAAGGCACTCCGCCCGTATGTGGCCCGGGCAACTGCGGTGGATGCTGCGACAAGAGCGGCGCGTGTCGCAATGGGGGCGAGTCCGATGCCTGCGGAAAACAAGGTGGCGCATGCGACGACTGCCTCGCGAAAGGCCAAGGCTGCAGCGCCGGCGTCTGTCAGGGCACGCCGCCGACCTGTGGCCCGGGGACGTGTGGCGGATGCTGTGACGTGAATGGCAAGTGCGTGGCGGGCACGGGAGATGCGGCCTGCGGTGTCGGCGGTCAAGCGTGCGCGGCCTGCGTCTCACCGAAGAAGTGCACGATTCCAGGCAACTACTGCGCGTATCTTCCGACGTGTGGGCCGCTCACTTGTCCCGACGGCTGCTGCGATGCCCAGGGTCAATGCCAGGAAGGCAACTCCGACGTGGAGTGCGGGGTTTCGGGCACGTCCTGCGGGGATTGCACGAAGAGCGGCCTCCACTGCGCGCCCCAAGGCTTCTGCTATCAAGGTGCGCACTGCGGTCCCGACAACTGCGCGGGTTGCTGCGACGGAACCGGGCAGTGCCGGCCGGGTGCGGCCAATCAGTTCTGCGGCCAATACGGCAAGCTCTGTGACAACTGCTCGGCCAAGTCCAAGACCTGCATCGGCCAGGTGTGCTCGAACGGCAGCACCTGTCCAGCTGCCTACGCAGGCTGCTCTCCCGGCAAGGTCACGCCGCCGCCGGCCTCGTTCAAAGCCTGCAACGCGACCCAGCTCGCCACGGTCGGCGCCGCCTGCAAAGGCAGCGGCGGCAACAGCGCGTGCGGCGATGCGTTCCAAACACTGCTGGGTTCGGATCCGGGCTGCTACGACTGCCTGATCCAGTTCGCCACCGAGGCAGCCTACGTGCGTTGCCTCGCGCCATTTCTGTCGGCCGCGTGCAATCACTCCTTGAGTTGCGCGGTCGAGTGCTCCAACACGTCGTGCAACGCGTGCCCGGCCAACCAAGAAGAGCAGTGCCGAGACGGACTCTTCGCCCAAGGTGGCGCCTGTCGCGCATACATCAACGGCTACTACTGTGCCGAGGCTGCGCTCTCGGGACCGGCTCAGTTCTGCAAGTTCGATGGCACCGACGTCGGGGCGTGGATCCAGGCCGTGGGCAGCCACTACTGCGGCGGAGGCTGAGCGTGGGGCGCCGCGGCTACGACGAAGTAGTGCTCGTCACGGGCTTTCCCACGTTTCGGGCGCGCAAGATGGTCGAATACCTGCTCGCCACCGAGTCGCGCTCGCTGCTCTACCTGATCGTCAAGAAGAGCCTCGAGCGTGAGGCCACGGTCGCGCTCGCGCGGCTCACCAAGGCCGACCGTGAGCGCGTCGTGGTGCTCGAGGGCGACGCAGCGGCGATGGACCTCGGTTTGAGCGGAGCCGAATATCGCACGCTCGGCGGCGAAATCGATCGCATCCACCATCTGGCGCAGGTGACCTACCCGGGCGTGCATCGGCGCATCGCCGAGCAGACCAACATCGGAGCGATGCGCGAGGTGATCGAGCTCGGCCGCTCCTCGACACACGTGAAGAGCATCGTCGTGCACTCGAGCGCTGCGGTGAGCGGGAACCGCGAGGGGTTGGTCCGCGAAGAGGAGCTGAATCGCGGCCAGACCTTCCGCACTCCCGTGGAAGAGAGTCTCGCCCGCGCCGAGCGCTTGGCGCGAGCTGCCATGTCCGAGCTCCCCATCGTGGTGCTCCGTCCGACCCTGATCCTCGGGGATTCGGCCACGGGCGAAATCGATCGCTTCGACGGCCCCTATCTCCTGGTGCTCGTCATCGTGACTTCCCCGCCGGAGCTTCCGGTGCCGCTTCCGACGCGCGGCGACGCGCTGCTGCACTTGGTGCCCATCGACTACGTCGTGCGCGCTGCCCACTACATCTGCAAGCGACCGGAAGCCGTCGGGCGGACCTTCCACTTGGCCGATCCGCGCCCGCTCACCGTGCGCCGCGTGTTCGAGCTGGTGGCGGCGAGCCATGGGAAGCGCCTACCGGGCGGGTTCATTCCGACCCAGGTCACCAAGGCGTTGCTCAGCGCTCCCGGGCTCGGCCTCCTGGCGAAGAGCCCCAAGGCGTTCGTCGAGACTCTGGCAACGCCGGTGCGCTACGACACGGCGAACGCGGACGCGCTGCTCCAGGGCAGCGGGATCCGTTGTCCCCCCTTCGAGAGCTACGTGGACACGCTGGTCGGCTACGTGCGCCGGCGCGTGCAAGAGCGCCGGAAAGAGAGCGAAGTCGAGCGTGATACGGAAGTCGAAGACGCGCTCTTCTGAGGCGTCGAGCGAGGAGCTCGCCTCGCTCTTCGTCTCGATGCTTGCCGGGCTCCTGGTCGTGACCTGCGCGGCCGGAGAACGCTCGCGAAGCCCGGGGGCAGCACCGCCGGCTCCGGCGCCGAGCGCGGCCCCGAGCGCTGCGGGCGAAGCTCCGAGTTCCGCGCCTCTGGCGAGTGCGCCGAACACGCTCTCCGACGCAGGCGCCGACTCCGCTCCCGCCGTTTCGCCGCCGTCCGTTCGGCTCAGCCGCTTCTTTCACGCGCTCGGGCCCCTCGCGCGTCACGAGCCGGGCGCGCGGGTGCGCGTGCTCTGGTTCGGTGATTCTCACACGGCCGCGGACTACCTCACCCACGCCGTGCGCCGGCCGCTACAGGAACGCTTCGGAAACGGCGGCCCAGGCTTCGTCCAGCTCGGCGTCGAGCGCACGCGTCACGCGCTCGTGAAGACCACGCGCGAAGGGAAGTGGCGGCGCGAGCCAGCGTCGCCGGCTCTCGGTCAGAAGCAGCTCGATGGCGTGTTCGGCTTGGGGGGACAACGCGTGATCCCGGAGAGCGCCGACGCGCGCGTGGGTCTCGAGCTCTTGGAAGGCGCCGTGGCGGGCGATTCCAAGGCGACCTTCGTTTTTCGCGCCGACGCCGACGACCGCTTCCGCGTGTCGGTGCGCGGAACGGGAAAGAGCGAGAGCTTGAAGCCGAAGTCCGGGCGGGCCGTCGGCGTCCTGCGCCATCAAGACGTCGCGGTCGGTGCCCGCGGCGCTCTCGACGTGGGGGTGACGGGCGGCGCGCCGGAGCTGTTCGGAGCGCTGGTCGAAAGCGACGCTGGAGGCTTCGTGCTCGACACGTTGGGCATCAACGGTGCGCGCGCACAGACCGTGCTCGCCTGGAACGAAGCGGAGTGGCAAGCGGCCGTGCGTGAGCGGGCGCCGGCGCTCTTCGTCTTCGCCTACGGCACCAACGAGGCAGCCTCCACCTTCCCGACGGAGAAGTACGAGAAGTCGCTGTCGGAGCTCGTGGCGCGCGCGCACGCCGCACAGGGCTCCGCGGACTGCCTCTTGGTCGGCCCGCCCGACATGGCGACCCTCGACGGCAAATCCCAGAGCCGTGCGCTCGAACACGACGCCGCCGCGCGCCGCGTCGCCGAGCGCTCCGGTTGTCACTACTTCAGCGCGCTGTCCGCCATGGGAGGCGAGGGAAGCTTCGGGCGCTGGATGAAGGAGAAGCCGCCACTCGCTGCGCCCGACCGCGTTCACCTCGCGCCGAGCGGCTACGAGAAGATCGGCAGCGCGCTGGCGCGGGAGCTGCTCGAAGCGTTCGACGCCAAGCGCTGAGCGGCGTCACTTCGTGCCCGTCTTCTCGTATTCGTCGAAGCCGGAAAGCAGCGCGCGATAGATCCAGTTCGCCAGCACTTCGGAGCCGACGCCGGTCGGGTGGGTGAGGTCCGCCTGTCCGAGCCCGCGCTCGACCCACGCGGCCATGCTGCCCGCGCCGCCCATGGCCTTGTAGGTGTCGAAGAACGCGCATCCCACGGCCTTGGCGGCCTTGCGCTGCTCGGTCACGATGGCGGGGATGACCGGCATCGTCGAGAGTTGCGTGCCCTTCTTCTCGGCGCGGTCCATGGCCGCCATCACCAGACAGCCCGCGTCGGGCAAGGCTCGCCGCCCTTGCTCCAGCACCTCCTTCATCGTGCGCTGGTACTCGTCCATGGGGTAGGCGAACCCGTCGCCGCTCTCGTTGGCGCCGAACTCGTAGATGAGCAGGTCGGGTTTGCGCCACTTCAGCGTCTCCGCCCAGTGCGCGTCGTCTTGTTTGTCGAGGAAACGCACGCGAGCGCCTTGGATGCCGATGGCGTCCAACACCACACCCGGGACGTCGCGTTCGAGCACGACGCCGAAGCCGCGTGTGACCCCTTGCGTCGTGACCAATTCGAGCTCGTGTTCGCCGTCGGGGACTTGGAGCTCTTCGTAGGCGACTTGGGTGGCGGGAGCGCTGGTGTCGAGCTCGACTTTGAGTGCGCCGTCGACGAGCAGCTTGGCCTTGCCGCCCGCCGGCTCCTTTACGTAGGCGACCGTGAAGCGAGACACCGCTCGCCCATAGTTCCCGCTCTTTGCAGTACCCACCCGCGCGCGCGAGCCAGGTGGAGCGCGAAACGAAACCCCGCCCAGGCCGTACAGCCCGTCGGGCGCCAGCGGACCGACGATGCGACTCACGAGCCAGCCACTCGAGGCGAAGCGGCTGACGTCGTTGTGGAAGTAGGCTGGCCACGCATTGGCGAGCAGGACGAAGCCGTGGCCCGCGTCGCCGAACTGTTTCTGAAGCTTGCGCCTCAGAGTGCCCGACACGTAGTCGCTGGTCACGATGGAGTCGCCGAAGTGCACCACGCGCGTGACGGCACCGGCCTCCTTGGCGCGCGTGCGCGACAGCGCGCGGTAGAAGCCGCGGAGCGTTGCCGCGTCTTCGAGCGGCACGGGTGGCTTCTCGGCGTCCAGCGCTGGGAGCTCGGCGCCGCCCACCTTCTTGGCGATGGGGCCCTGGCTCCCGGTCGGCAACTCGACGTGCTCGGGCTGCGCGAGCTCGGGTCGAGAACGGGTCTCGGTCTCGAGCTCGGCTTGTCCCACAGAGAGCACGGGGGGCAGCACACCGACCGGCTCGGGAACGCTCGAGGCAGCGGGCTCACCGAGCAGTCGAATGCGCGTGAACCCCGGCACGACCTCGGCCACCCCAGCCAACGCCAAGAGCGTGAGCACGGCGGCGACGGGCCGGGACAGCAGCGCGGTCGCCGGCTGGGTCGACACCGGGCCCTTCATCCTGACGGGCGCGCTCTTCGGACTCATGTTCGCGGAGCAGGGCTTTCGGCGCTCGGGTCTTCTTCAGTTGACGCAGCTCATGTCGCCGAGTTGTCGGCAGAGCGCCTTCAGCATGCGCAGATCGGCGTCGGTGGCCTTGCCGCTCGCGGCCTTGCCTTTCAGCGAGTTCTTGGCGGCGGTGAGCTTGGCGCGATCGCCGCTCTGCGCCAGGTCTTTCACGTCGGGGCCGCTTTCGGTGGCGCTGGGCTTCGGCTTCGGCGCCACCTCGGGCTTCTTCGGCAGCTTGCCCGCGGGCTTTTCGGCGAACGGATCGTTGCGAACGATCCCGCCCGTGAGCTCGGGCTTCGGCGTGGTGTCGCTGCTCGTGCCTTCCGGTTTGGGTGCGCTCGGCAGCTCCGACGGGTCCACACCTTCGTTCAACTTGGCAATCATCGCGTCGGCCCGCTTGCGGCGCACCGAGTCGACGCTCGTCGCCTTGGCCACGCGCTCGAGCAGCGCACGCTTCTTCTGCGGATCGCTCTCGCGGCCCGCCAAGTCGAGGAGCATGTCGGCCCAGCGCGCTTCGATCTCCCGGAACTCGGTGGACTGCCGAGCGTTGCTGTTCTCGGGGATGTCGCTGACCACCTTGTTGTGCGCTGCCTCCACCTCGCCGTTTTGCAGCAGCGTCATGGCTTCGCTCAAGGTCTGTGCCGTCGGATCGGTGCCTTGCGCACCGGATCCGTCGGTGGCGCCAGACTGTCGATTGCCGAGGGCGACCATCCCGATCATGACGAGCACGCCGAGGAATGCGAGGCCCGCGACCGCCTTCAGGATCGGAGGGATGCCCGGCGTGGTCGCGGCGCGGCGCTCCATCCCGACGCCCGGCGCGGGGGTGTGTCGTTCGAGGGCGCCAGGAACCGCTCCGATGTGCGTCGTCGTGTCCGCACCGGGATGGTAGATTTGCCCGGCCGGAATGAACTTGAGCACCACGTCGCCGAGCTCGATGGTGTCTCGCGCGTCCAGCAGGCTGCGCTTCAGGTCCACGCCGTTGACGCGGAGCCCGTTCGCGCTCTCGCGATCGACGATTTCGTAGCGCCCGTCCCCGAGCGCGTGAATTTCGGCGTGCACGCGGCTCACCGAGGCGTGGTTCACCGAGATTTCGCACTCCTCGCCGCGACCGATCACGACCCTCGTGCCGGCCAGGGCGAACTCGGCGCCGGGCGTCGGTCCGGCCAACATGACGAGCCGATCGGGCTGGCTCATGAGCGACTGCGCGCGTGGGACTCCGGGCGCCGTGGCTTTGTTGTACGCGGCTTGGGCTACGGCCTCGTCCGTGACTTCCAGCCGGTAGTCTCCGAGCTGAACCAAGTCACCGTGCTCGAGTCGCTGGCGCTCGCTGACTCGAACGCCGTTCACGAAGGCGCCGTTGTAGCTCGCCAGGTCCTCGAGGTACCAACCCGTCCCGTTGCGGGCGAGCTTGGCGTGCCGCCGGGAGATGTTCCGCTCGGTCAGCCGGACCGTGTTCTCTTCCGCGCGGCCGATGGAGTACTCGTCGCGAACGAGATTGACGACCGTCTTGTTCGATTGGTCGTCCTCGATGGACAGCTTCCACATCGCTCGACTGCCTCGATCCTGCCGCGAAAGAGTGCGCCCGCCAACGTCGGCGAAGCCGCGAGGAAATTTTGCACGTCCTTTCGGATGTTTCCAGCCCCTTCCGGCTGGGCGCCGTGCAGGCGAGAATCTTCCAGTATCACGCGCATTCTCGGGCGAAAGCCGCCAGCGCATCCTGCACTTTCGGTCTGGCTTTCCGAATCTCGACGTGCTCACGGCTCGGGTGGACCCGGTGGGTCAAGAGGACGGTGACCCACCCGGCGTCGGGGTCGCACCAGAGGCTCGTGCCCGTGAACCCGAGGTGCCCGAAGGCGCGCGGCCCGAGCTGGGAGCCCGCCGCGGACCCTTCGGGCGAGATCCCGTCGAAGCCGGCGCGCAGGGTTCCGCCCGGGCGCGGGCGCACCAGGAGCTCGGCACGCTCGGGCTCGAGGAAGTCGCGCAGGCGACCGGCGAGCACGTCGAGCACGCGAGCGCCGAACCCGAGCACCGCGTGAACGTCGGCGAAGAGTCCCGCATGGCCACACGCGCCGTGTCCGCCGAGGGCCCAGGCGTTTTCGTCGTGCACCACGCCCCGAAGCTCGCCGCCGCGCCAGTCCACGATCTCGGTCGGGGCGACTTCTGAGAAGAAGCGCGGGCGGAAGCCCAGGAGTCGTCTCGCGGAGCCGAGCTCGAGCCCGAGCGGCTCGCTCACTTCTTCGGCGATGATCGTGTCGAGCGCTCGACCGGCGGAAGCCTCGACCGCTGCGCCGAGGAGCAGATAGCCAAGATCACTGTAGAGTGGCGGGAAGCCCTCTGGAGGCGGCGCGCCCTTGGCTTCGGGGCGGCGCGCCAGCGCCGCTTCGCGCAGCGCGTCGATCCGATCGAAGGCGTTGCCGGCGACGAGCGGTCGATACAGCGTGCGGTGCGCGTCCAGGCCGGCGCGATGAGAGAGAAAGAGCTCCAGGGAGAGCTCGGCCGACGGGGTGCCGCTGGCCTCGGGCAGGTGGGCCGCGAGCGCGGCTTCCAGACCGAGCCGGCGGGTTGCCGCTAGTCTCGCCAGCGTCAGGGCGAAGACGGGCTTGGTCACCGAAGCCAGGTCGAAGGGGGTCTTGGTGGAAACGGCCTCGGCTTTCCGTGCGTCCAGGTAGCCGGCCGCGGCCACTTCCATCCGCCAGCGGTGACCGTCGAAGAGGGCGACACCGAGCGCGGCGCCCGGAGCCACCCCCGGCCCGACCACGAGAGATTCTGCGATGTCCCGGAGGGCGCTCGACGCATTCATGGCTGGCCTTTTGACGCTTCGGCAAGGTCGCCGCTATGCTTCCTTGGCCGGCATAGACGCCCGGCGAAGAACACGATGGCCGAGTTTGCCTGGGAAGCACGCGCCCGAACGGGGGAAATCCGCAAGGGCGTGATGGAGGCGGAGACCGAAGACGCCGTCAATCAGCGGTTGCGACAGCAGCAGCTGAACCCGGTCAAGGTCAAGAAAAAGGCCAAGGACATCAACCTCACGCTGGGGTCGGGCGTCTCCACCAAGGACCTCGTGACCTTCACCCGGCTGTTCGCCACGATGATCGACGCCGGTCTGCCGCTCGTGCAGTGCCTCGAGATCTTGAGTGGTCAGCAGACCAACAAGGTCTTCGCGGGCGTCTTGCGTGACGTGAAGAACTCGGTGGAGCAGGGCGCTTCGTTCAGCGACGCCCTGAAGAAGCACCCCAAGGTGTTCGACGAGCTGTTCGTGAACCTGGTCCACGCTGGCGAGGTCGGCGGCATTCTGGACACCATCATGCAGCGCTTGTCGGTCTACCTCGAGAAGCGCCAGAAGCTCGTACGCCAGGTGCGCGGCGCCTTGGTCTACCCGAGCATCGTCATCGTCATCGCCGGCGGCGTGATGACCGTGCTCCTCACGTTCGTGATTCCCGCGTTCGAGCGCATGTTCAAGGATTTCGGCGGCGGCAAGGACGCGCTGCCGAAGCTCACCCAGATCGTGGTGGCGCTGTCCCACAGCTTCGTCAGCTACCTGCCCTTCATCGTGGTGGCGTTGCTGATCGCCACGGGCTCGTTCATCTACTTTTACCGAACGCCAGGCGGAAAGCGCACGGTCCACGCCACCATCCTGCGCCTGCCCATCATGGGGCCCGTGCTGCGCAAGATCGCCGTCGCACGCTTCACACGCACGCTCGGCACGTTGCTCCAGTCGGGCGTCCCCATCCTGGACGCTCTCGACATCTGCGCGCGCACTGCCGGAAACGTGGTGATCGAAGCCGGCATCCAGTACGTGCGCGCCAAGATCAGCGAGGGCAAGAACATGGCGGAGCCGCTGGCCGAGACCAAGGTCTTCCCCGACATGGTCGTGCAGATGATCGCGGTGGGCGAGCAGACCGGTGCCTTGGATCAGATGCTGAACAAGGTCGCCGATTTCTACGAAGA
The DNA here is from genome assembly GCA_046351435.1 of Polyangiaceae bacterium. Classification (GTDB taxonomy): domain Bacteria; phylum Myxococcota_A; class Polyangia; order Polyangiales; family Polyangiaceae; genus JADJKB01. The sequence continues at coordinate 15,543 of JAXLYN010000028.1, read as the reverse complement.
AGAGACGGACATCGCCGTGGCAGCCATGACCAGCGCCATCGAGCCCATCTTGATGGTGGGCGTCGGCGGCATGGTCGGCGTGGTGCTGATCTCGATGTACCTGCCGATCTTCTCACTCGCCGGGAACATCAAGGCAGACTGACGCCGGGCCGTGGGCGTTCGACTCGGCATCCCGGACAACCTCGCCGGCGCACCGTTGCCGCGCCGGCTGGCGTGGCTGACCGCCGCTCGACTGCTCTTCTTGCTGGCGGCGCTGGCTGGCTTCGGCGCCTTCTACCTGCGCGGCGGAGGCGGACAGTCGCTGAGCGCGCAGCTCGGCTGGGGGACCCTCGCGTTCGCATTCGCTAGCGCGGGAGTCTACGCAGCCGTCCTGCGTTCGGGACGACACCTCGAGTGGCTGGCATCGGCTCAGCTCGTGGTGGATCAGGCGACCTGGACGGTGCTCGTGTACCTCTCGGGCGGCGCAGTCAGCGGTGCGACGTCCTTCTATGGACTGACGTGCGTCGCGGGCGCAGTGCTCACCGGCCTGCGCGGCGCCGGCGTAGCCGCCTTTTCCGGTGGGCTCCTGTACGTGACGCTCGTGGGGCTCCTCGAGCGGCGCTGGCTCGCCCCGCCGCCCGATCAGCCCGCGCTGCTGTACAGGATTTCCCAGAACGAGACCGTCTTCTACGTGCTCGTGAACTTGCTGATGCTCGTGGTCGTCACCCTGCTCGCCGGGTTTCTGGCCGAGCGCTTGCGTGTGGCGAGCGGCCGACTGGTAGCTGCGGAAGAGCGAGCGGAGCAGGCCGAACGCCTGGCCCTGCTCGGACGTCTCGCGGCCGGGCTGGCGCACGAAATCCGCAATCCGCTCGGCGCCATCGCTGGCTCCGTGGAGCTCTTGCGGGAGGGCGCGAGCTCCGACGAAGACCGGGAGCTTTGCGGGATCATCCAGCGAGAAGCGGGCCGCCTCGAAGATCTCGTGACGGACATGATGGACCTGACTCGCACGCGGAAACCCGAGATCGCAGATGTCGATGCCGCACGCGTCGCGCGGGAGGTGGTCGAGCTGTCGTCGCGGTCCGGGCGAGGCGTCTCCGACGTGCGCATCGAGTACAGTGGTTCGGAGTGTCAGTGGATCCGAGCGGACGCCGCCCAACTCCGACAGCTCATCTGGAACCTGGTGCGGAACGCCGTGCAGGCGAGCTCGCCCGGCGATGCCGTGGACGTTCGCGTGGAGGCCGGAGCGGGCGAGGTGCTGCTCGGGGTGTCGGATCGCGGACCGGGCATCGATGCTTCGGCGAGGGAACGCCTGTTCGACGCGTTCTTCACCACCAGGAGTCACGGCACCGGCGTGGGACTGGCGGTGGTGAAGGCCATCGCCGACGCGCATGGCTTTGGGATCGAGGTGGAGAGCGAGGAGGGGCAAGGTGCTCGATTCGTCGTCCACCTGGGGCGCTCTCTGGGATCGGCGGCCGCCGGGCCGGACGCTGCGGCGTGAACTCGGGTGGGTGTGCCCGCGCTTCACGGATCAGGGGGGTGGCCATGGGGCGACCGCCGAGCCCGTGGACAAGTGCCCGTAATCACGGGGAAGCGGGAGCGGATCCCGGAAAGTGAAGCTTTGGCACCCGAGTTGCGTAAAACGGGATGGAGACCCAAAAGAAGGACTATCGAGATCATGTCATTGCGTCGTTGGCTCAGTTTCCTCGTGGTGATGTCGTCGCTGTTCGTGTTGCCGGCCGTGGCTTCGGCGGACGACGGGGCCGACGGCGTGCTGAAGGCGAAGCAGACCGACCTGACCGCCCAGCTTCGCAAGGGCAAGGGCGCGGACGAGAAGAAGGTCGCGGCGATCTTCGACGAGCTGCTCGACTACTCCACCCTGTCCAAGGACTCCCTCGGGTCACACTGGGAGGACCTGTCGGATGCGGAGCGCAAGGACTTCCAGGACCTCTTGAAGCGCTTGGTGCGCGCGGCGTACCGCAAGAACCTGAAGAAGACGCTGAACTACGACATTGACTATGAGGGTGTGATCGAGACCAAGACCGGCGTGTTGGTGAAGACCGTCGCCAAGCACAAGTCGAATTCCCGCGAGGAGCCGGTCCACATCGACTACGCCATGCACAAGGTCGACGGGAAGTGGGAGATCGGCGACATCATCACGGAGGGTGGCAGCCTGGTCGGGAACTACAAGAGCCAGTTCGGTCGCGTGATCAAGAAGAAGGGCTTCGCCGAGCTGATGAAGCGGATGAAGGCGAAGGCCACCAAAGAGAAGGCCTGAGCGAACCGAACCCCCGCCGAGCCCGCTCCCACGAAGGGGCGGGCTCGCGGCAATTTCAGGGGTCGCGCGGAGGCGCCGCTCGGAGGCCGACGAGTTCGATAAGCGCTTCGGGAACCCCGAGGCTCCGGGTTTCGCGCGCAATTACCCTGGCGCAAGCGAGCTGATACCCTTCGACTGTCGTGCCAACGTCCGAGCGGTCTCCGCTGCCCGCGCTCGCTGTCGCGAGGGCCCGAGTGCTCTCGCTGGCGGACGAGCGCGATGAGGGGCGCGTCCCGCTGCGGCTCTCTGCGACGCGCGGAGTCTTGGGGCTCGAGCTCTACGAAGCCATCGAAGTCGGTCCGCTCGATGTGCGTGCGCTCTCCGTCGTGCTGCCGGGCCTGGCGTTTCCGTTGGACCTCACCGGCGGGGTTCCCGTCTTTCGCCATCGGCGCGGCGACTTGGAGCGAGTCGAGCTCGTCCTCGGCCTGAGTGCGCTGGCGCGCTGGCTCGAGCCGAGGCTCGCGAACATCGTCGGCGCGCTGGAACGCTCGCCTCAGCTCTGGAGCGTGCCGCAGGGTTTCGGACTCGGGCTTTCCGGTGCGAGGGGAGCGCTGGCGTTCGAGCTATTGTGGGCGCCTCTGTTCGGGGACGCGCGGTTCGTGGTGTCCCGCGCACGCGGCGTGGGGCTCGACGAGCCAGCGCTCGCGACCGCGCTGCGCGCCGTCGACAGCCTCTTCGTCGAGCTCGGTGAGCGACGCGGACGCATCTTCACCATTCCGCGGGTGGCTGCGCGGCTCGGTCGCATCGTGCTACCGGCCATCGGCGCGCGCGCACCAGCCAGTTCGCGGGTTCGCTTCGGCGAACTCGAGATCGAGGGGGATGAAGCTCGTCTGGAGCTCGACGCGACGTTCGAGCCGCCGGCGCTGCATGCCAGTGCTGCCCGAGCGCTCGAGCTCGCGGAGCTGACGTGTCGGGCGGACGACGCCCTTTCGAGAGGCGAGCTCGACGCAGCACGAGCCGACTACCTGACGGCTCTCGAACGCGCGCCGCGGCACCCCGAGATCACGCAACTTCGTGGGCGAAATCGACCTGTTTTCCGCCGGCAGGGCCGAAGCCGCGCTGGGCCTCATCGTCGAGAGCCTGCCGGCGCAGCACTCGGGTGTGGTGGGCGCCGAGCTTTTGGCGCGCACCGGCGACTATGCCGGCGCGAGCTCGGCCATCGAACACATGCTGGAGTCGGAGCCATTCGCTCCGCTCGCGGCGCTGCTTTGGCAGCGACTCTCGGAGCTCGCACCGACCGCCCCGGATCGGCGCACGGCGCTCGATCGCGCGGTCGCGGCGGCGCCCGGGCTCGCGCGCGTGCGCTGGGAGCGGTTCGCCGCGCGCGTGGAGTGGGGTGATGTGGCCGGGGCCAGCGCCGACGCCGAACACCTCGAGGCCGCGGTCTCCGGCGCCGCTCCGCGCCACGACGCCTGTTCGCGCGTGGCGCGCGCGCTCATGGCTCGTGGTTTCGTCAAGGACGCAGGTCGCTGGTTCGAGCGTGCGCTGCGCTACGTGCCCGACGATCCGGCGGCCACAGCCGGTCTCGCCCGTTCGCTGATGGAGGCAGGCAAAGGGGAGCGTGCGTTCGCCTTGCTGTCGCGCGCGGTGGCGTTGGCCGAGCGCGCCGGGCAGAGTGATGCCGACGCGCTCGTCGACATGGCTCGATTGCTCGCGACGGAGCTCGGCGACTTGCCGCAGGCCATTGCTCGGATCCGCCAAGTGCGGCAAAGCTCGCCGCGCGCGGTCGAGGCGCTGGCGCTGGAAGCCGAATGGCGTGCCGGAATCGGGGACGTCGCTGGCGCGAGCCTCGCCTACGCGCGGATGCGCGACCGCATCGAGCTCAGTGAGCCCGTGCCCGACGAGGCAGTGCGGTTCCTGACGGACGCCGCCCGCTTCTGCCAGCGCGTCGAAAACGATCCCTGGGCCGCCGAGCGGCACCTGGCGGTGGCGCTGAGGTTGGCTCCGCGTGACCGCGCCATCGGCGAAGCGTACCGGGTCGCCGCAGCCCAGGTCGCCGCTCGCGCTCGACGCGAGCACAAGCGGGAGGCAGCGCGGGAAGAGCCCATCGCGCTCGAGACCGTGCCGCCCCCCCCCGCGGAGAACGAGCGCCGAGACTCCGACGGCCCGGCCGTGGACACGTTGGCACCGGCCTCGGATCCGGCGTTGGCCGCGGAGGCCGACCCTGTGGACGTCGCGCTCGCCGAACGGCTGTCGAGCGCGCTGGCCTCGAACCCCGAAGACGACGCGTTGGCGCTCGAGCTGGCGGACGTGCTCGGTCGCATGGGAAAGGACCACGAACTATACGCGCTCTTGTCCGCGCGGCTCGACGACACCCCGGAGCACCGGCGTGAGGACGTGCGCGAACGGCTCGTCTGGGTGCTCACGCGACTCGGAGCGCGCGCGACCCAGGAAGGGCGGTTGAGCGAAGCGATGCTCTACCAGACGGCCCTCGCCGAGCTGGGCTCGCGCTGACGCGCGACTCATGCGCCGTCAGGCGCAATGGCGAGAGCGCTGGCTCAAGCCGGGACCCAGCGCCTCGTGCCAGGTGCGCGCAGCGCCTTCCAGCTCGGAGTCCGGCAGGACGCACGAGACGCGAAGAGGATTCGAAATGGCCCAGCGCGGCTCCTTCGCGAGCAGCGAAAGGGCCTTGGCGAGCACCTCCGGGCGTGTGCCGACCTCGACGCCCACCAGGCTGAGCACGCCGAAGCCCTCTTCGATTCGAAGTGCGTTCCCCATACCGCTCTCGAGGGCGTGTCGGGCTTCGCCCCAATTCGGCACGTTCAAGAGGGGAACGTAGGCGCGGCAGCCGCTCTCGGAGATGGAGACGTCGCCGAGGGGCAGCCCTTCGCTGCGCGCGAGCTCCAAGAAACGTCCGAAGTCGCCGCCCTCGGCGCTGAACAGCGCGATGCTCTTCTGTACCACCACCGCCCGACGCGAGGCTTCGCTGCCTGCCGCGTCGGAAACCACGGTCTCACGATAGCCCGCGCGCTCGGGCGAGTCGCCGGTCCGGCGGGCGAGGATCGAGATCTTGTGGCGTCGAGCCCATTCCACGGCCTGTGCATTGAGCACCTTGGCGCCCGCCTCTGCCATCTCCTGCATCGTCGCGTAGTCGAGCGTAGGCAGGTGCTCTGCGTCGGGAACCACCCGCGGATCCGCCGAATAGACGCCGTCGACGTCGCTGTAGATTTCGCAGCGGTCGGCGTCCAACGCCGCCGCCAGCGCCACCGCCGTGGTGTCGGACCCGCCGCGCCCGAGCGTGGTGATCTCGCGCTTGTAGCTCATGCCTTGGTAGCCGGCCACGATGACGATGCGGCCGCGGCTGAGCTCGTCTTCGATGCGGTGCGGGCGCACCTCGATGATGCGCGCATCGAAATGGCGGTCGTTGGTGATGATGCCGGACTGCGACCCCGTGAAGCTCACCGCGTCGTAGCCTTGGGCTTGGATCGCGATGGACAAGAGACTCATGCTGACGCGCTCTCCGGTCGACAGCAGCATGTCGAGCTCGCGTTTCGCCGGCTCCGGACTCGCGCTGCCCGCCGCCGTTTGGGCGTCGGCTGGCAGTGCGGCTTCTCGCGCCAGCGCGAGCAAGTTGTCGGTGGTCTTGCCCATGGCGCTCACGACGACGACGACGTCATTGCCCGCGCGACGGGCCGCCACGACCTGATCGGCGACCTTGCGGAGCTTCGCGATGTCGGCGACCGAGGAACCACCATACTTCTGAACCACGATGGCCATGCGCTCCCCGCTAGCATGTGGCCGAAAACTTGGCCAAGTCTCCGGGGGCTCAGGCGCCGTAGCCGGGTGGTGCGATGAGATAGAGGCCGGCACGCGTCGCAGCCAGCAGCCGACCGCTCAGCGCGTCCCACGCGAGTTCTTCGACGCGAGCGTCTTCGCCGTCGGCCAGCGAGAGCTCGTCCTGAATCAGGAGTTCGGCGACCAGCGAAGCCACCCCCGTGGTGGTGTCGACCTCGAGGATCAGGCTTCGCTCTTCCGACTCGATGAACACCGAGGCCCACACACGAACCCGCCCGGCGCGTTCGGCAGCCGACAAGTCGGTCGCGTGCAGACAGCCGGGCACCCGCGAGAAGGTCCGGCCGCAGTCGGTCGAAATGGCGAGCCCGCGGTCGACACTGCCCACGGCTACGACGTCTCCCGCGCTGGCGAGCATGGGCGACTCGCCGGACAGCACTTCCTCTGCGGTAGCGTCGACGGGCACGCGGGAGAGCTCGCTTGCTTGGTCGCCGAGTCGTACCAACGCGAAACCTTCGGCGCCCCGCACCAAGGCGAGGGTCGGTCGCCCGCGGGACAGCCGGCAGACCTTTCCGCCGAGCTCGAGCGCGCGAAACGCGCCCTCGGGCGTGTCGCGTGTGGCCACGCGGTGGGTCTTGGCGCTCACCACGCATGCCGAGTCGCCGGCTTCGGGCCATGCGGATAGCTCGAGCTCTGCGCTTTCGCTCGCGCAGACCCCCAGCGGAGCTCGCGGATCGCTGGTCTGACGAAGGTTCCCGGCCAGGTCCCAAACTTCGAGGCTCGAAGCCGTGAGCGTGAGCGCGCCGTCGGCGAGGGGAACGAGGGCGAAGGCGCGCTGGCGGAGCTCGAACGCGCCGTGCGAACCATCGCGACCGAGCCAAGCGAGGCGCGTGCCGGCCGCCCAGATGCGTGTGGCGCTCGTGGCGACGCACTCCAAGTCGCCGCCCATGACCTCGACGCGTGCGACCTCCCAGGCACGCTCTGCCCGGCTCGGTAGGTCTTCGTCCCGGAGCGCGTCGGTCGAGAGCCACGATGCGTCGGCTTCGAGTCCACCTGGCTCGTCTGCATCGAGCTCCGGCAGCTCCTCGGCGACCAAGTCGTCCAGCGGCTCTTCGGTCCCGTCTTCGATGGTCTCGAAGGTGGGAGGAACGTCCGTCGCGAGGTCGGCCGCGGGATCGAGGCTCCTCGGGCCTGCGCCGTCCGGGTCGTCGGGTTCCGCCTCGTCGTCGGCGACGGAGAGCAGGCTCTCGATGTCGAACACCACCTCTGCCGCCTCGTCGCTTTCGGTGGACTCGTCGAGGAGTTGCACGCCCACGTCCAGCTCGGGCTCCGGTTCTTGGCCGAGCTCGATCTCCTCTTCGAGCGTCGTGACGAGCGGCTCGAGCTCGATGTCGTCGGGCCCTTCTTGCTCGGCTTCGGGCGAACGATCGAGGGGTGGAAGCTCCTCCAAGTCGTCGCTTTCCTGACGGGGCGGGCCAGCCATGTCGGCGGGAACGTACCTCAGGCCTCGGTGGTCGCCAGCGCCAAAAGCGCAGGCTGGACACGCGTCCCGGCGCGGCACTGCCCGAACGTGGCCAACCCGGCAGAAACGGCGCGGTCACCCCGAATCGCCGCGCGTCGTCCAGAGCACTGGCGGATTCGGGTCGCTTCGGAGATCCTCCGCCCTGCGTGCCCGTCTCGCCGCTCCTCGACTCCGATCTCGTGTGCCGCTCGCTCCGCGTGCGAGCTCGCGACGTCGTCTACGTGAAGGGGATATTCGAAGCGAGTGAGGGTCTCGGCTCGCTGTTCGCCGAACATGGAGGCGACCTCGTGATTGCGACTCACCCGAGTCGGATCGACGAGCTCGACGCGTTGCTCGCGGATCTGTGCCTCGAGCTCGATGCCATCGTGGCATGAGCGCAGGTGGAACCCGGTCGACCGCACGAAGCTGTGGCCGACTCGCGCGTGCTGATGTAGGGTCCGAGCCAATGAACGAAGTGCCGCCACGTCGGCGCGCGCAGGCCGCGAATCAGCCGGCATCACCCGAGTCCGCACTGCCGAGCGCAGTCGCGGCCGGCGTAGATCCGCGCTTGATCGCTGCGTGGTGCGAGTGGCTCGACGCCTTGGCGACCGACGCCGAGGCGGCGCTGGCGGCCGCCATGGCGTACAAGGCGCTGGACGCGCGCGCCCGGGACTTGTGGCTGAGCGCGTTGGAGCAAGACGCGGCGCGCGTGCGCGTCCCGAAAATCGCGGTCTACGCCCCGCTCCTGGCCGTGGAGAGCGATCCCGATCGGCGCGCGCGGATCACGGCCTCCATCGGACCGCTCGACGACCAGATCACGCCGGGCGTGCCCATGCGAGCGCTCAGCGGAACCGCGCCCGACGGCCTACGAGTCGCGACCATCGTGTCGCCGCTCTACCTGGAATTCGCGCAGGTATTGGCCTGTGCGTACCGCCCGGGTGACGGCTTCGAGTGGGTGCGTCACGACCCCATCGTGAAGAACGCCGCGGCCCCGCAGCCGGGAGACGAGCTTGCCGGAGCTCGCCTCGAGGCTCGCACGCTGAGCTCGGTGGTGGACGAGCTCGCTTTGGTGGTCTTGGCCCACCGCCGCATGAACCGGGAATTCCCCGAGGCTCTCCGCATGTTCGCGGACTTGTTCGAACCGGAGTACAGCATCGCGACCGGCGCACCTTCGTCGTGACCCACCGGCTCCTCGCCGCCACTGTGCTGCTCGTCCTCGCCGCCTCCTGCGGTCCGAGCGGCAGCTCCCAGGCAACCCCCGCCGCGCGGCCGCCGGTCGGAGCCCCCGTCGAGTTCGCGTTCGGGACCACCGAGGGCGGGGAGCTCTCGAGTGAGCGCACCCGCGGGCGCGCGACGGCCATCCTGTTCGTGACGACCTACGATCTGGCGTCCCAGCTCGTCGCGGAGCGCCTCGAGACGGTGCTCCACTCCCACGTTCCGCGAGCCAACGGCGGCGCGGTCGTGATCGAAGCGCCGAAATACGCAGCACTGGCCGATGCCTACCGCGCGGCGTTGGGCCTCTCCTATCCGGTGGCCATGGCCGACCAGCTCACGCTCACCGGGGGCGGTCCGTTCGGAACGGTGTCCCAGGTGCCGACCTTGGTCGTCCTCGATCGCTCCGGGCGCGAGGTGTTCCGCCAGAGCGGCGTGCTCGACGCCCGCCAGATCGAGCAGGCCCTTGCGCTCGGCTCGCGTAGCGGCTTTGCTCCGCCGCGGTGAGCTTCCGACGCCTCGAGCCCCTGCCTGCCTGGCGTGCCATGGCGGTCCACGCCTGGAGCGCTCCGCGCGACCCCACCGTCTACGGGATCCTGGACGTCGACGTGACGCGCGCCCTGGCCTACATCGAGCGCATCCGCCGAGAGAGCGGCTCGAAAGTCACGCTGACCCACCTCGTCGGCAAGGCCGTGGCCCTCGGCATCGCGGCGCGGCCCGAGGTCAACGCGATCATCCGGCGCGGGCGCATCTACGTCCGCGACAGCGTCGACATCTTCTTCCAGGTCGCGTTCGAGGACGGCGAGAACCTCGCCGGAGCGAAGGTCGAAAATGTCGATCGAAAGAGCGTGGTCGAGCTGGCCGAGGAGCTCACGGCACGGGCCGAGCGAATTCGCACGCGGAAGGACCACCCGACGCAGGAGTCGGCTCGTTTGCTCGCTCGCTTGCCGCCGCCTCTGATGAAAGCCGCCATGCAGGCGGGCGAGCGCCTGACCTACGACCTCGGCCTGGATCTCTCGAAGTTCGGCATCCCATTCGACGCGTTCGGGTCGGCCATGGTGACCAGCGTGGCGGGCTTCGGTCTCACCGTCGGGCAGGCACCGCTCTTCCCGCCGTCGCGCACCCCGATCTGCTTGACGGTGGGCGCGGTGCGCGATGTGCCGCTGGCCGTGGAAGGCCGCGTGGAAGTGCGGCCGGTGCTCACCATCGGAGCATCGTTTGACCACCGGGTCGCGGACGGGTATCAGGCCGGCCGCATGGCGAAGCGCTTCCGCGAAGTGCTCGAGAATCCAGACAAGGAGCTGTCGTGAAACCCATCAAGAAGGTCGTGCTCGCATACTCCGGGGGATTGGATACCAGCGTAATCCTGCGTTGGCTGATCGAGACCTACGGCTGCGAGGTCGTCGCCTGGTGCGCGGACGTCGGCCAGGCCGAAGAGCTCTCGGGTCTCGAGAAGAAGGCCAAGGACACGGGAGCCAGCCAATACGTGCAGATGGACCTGCGCGAGACGTTCGTGAAGGATTTCGTGTTTCCCGCACTGCGCGCCAACGCCATCTACGAGGGCGAGTATCTGCTCGGGACGTCCCTTGCTCGCCCCTGCATCATCCAAGGCATGATGGACACGGTGCGCGCGACGGGGGCCGAGGCCATCGCCCACGGCGCCACGGGCAAGGGCAACGATCAGGTGCGTTTCGAGCTCGGCGCCATGTACTTCGACCCCGAAGTGCGCGTGATTGCGCCCTGGCGCGAGTGGACCCTGAAGAGCCGCAGCGACTGCATCGAATACGCGAAGAAGCACGGCATTCCGGTGACCGCTACCGCCGAGAAGCCCTATTCGATGGACCGGAACCTCCTGCACCTGTCGTTCGAAGGCGGCGTTTTGGAGGATCCGTGGGCCGAACCGCCGCGGGACATGTTCGTCTTGACGAAAGATCCCATGGACGCCCCGAACGAGGCCGAAACGCTGGAGATCGGCTTCGAGAAGGGCGACGCCGTGAGCATCAACGGCGATCGCATGGGGCCCGCCGCGCTGCTCACGCGTCTGAACGAGATCGCTGGTCGCCACGGCGTGGGCCGCGTCGATCTTTGCGAGAGCCGCTACGTCGGCATGAAGAGCCGCGGCGTGTACGAGACCCCCGGTGGCACGCTGATCCACCGGGCCCACCGCGCCATGGAGTCCATCACGCTCGACCGAGAGCAGATTCGCATCCGTGATTCGCTGATCCCGGAGTACGCCGCCCTCGTCTACCGAGGCTTCTGGTTCTCGCCCGAGCGGCTCATGCTTCAGAACATGTTCGACTCCATCCAAGAGGTGGTGAGCGGCACGGTTCGGGTCCGTCTCTACAAGGGCAACGTCACGATCCTGGGTCGCAAGAGTCCGCTGTCGCTCTACCGCGAAGACTTCGTGACGTTCGAACGAGACGAGGTCTACGACCAGCGTGACGCCACGGGCTTCATCCGGCTCACCGGGCTCCGCCTGCGTCTCGAAGCGCTGCGCGAGCGAGCGCGGCGCGGCTGAACGGTCGAGGGCTACTTCTCGAGCCGATCTGCAACTTTGCAGCTCGGGTCGCCCTTCTCTTCAGCCCCGTTGCACACGGTGCGGTAGAGCGCGGCGGCGCGTCGCTTGTCCTTCTTGGCGAGCAGGGAGCCGCCGGTGAGGCACGCACCACGGTCCCCGAACTTGCAGGCCTTCTCGTACAGGTCGTACACGCGTTCCACGTCCTTGGCGACGACCCCGCCTGCTTGGTACTTCGGGACCAGGGCGAGGCAACCCGCCGCGGCGACCTCGGAGTAGTCCATGGGCGCGCCGCACACCCGCTCGTAGAGCTCGACGGCGCGCTTCGGATCCTTGGCGACTCCGTCCCCACCGTCGTACGAGTGACCGAGCGCGAGGCACGCCATCTCGGGCGCGTTGGCCTTGGCGCAGCCTAGTTCGTACAGCGCAGACGCGCGCTTCGCGTCCTTCGCCATGCCCGAACCGAGGCGTGCGAGCTCCCCGGCGCGAAAGCAGCCTTCGCCGTTGCCGAGAGCACAGACCTTCTCGTACAGGCTGAAGGCGCGCTGCGGCTCGGCGTGTCCGACCCGGTCGCCCGCGTATTCGCCACCCGGGCCGCGTTCGATGCGATGCCCGACTTCGATGGTGCGCGCGGCTTCCAGGCAGTCGTCGACGTGCCCGTCGGCGCACGTGCGTTCGATGAAGCGGAAGCCACGAGCGGGGTCGAGGGGGTAGGGGTCTTCGCCGAGCAGCAACGCAAAGCCGAGCTCGCGACAGGCGTACCCATCGCCGAGCTCGCAGATGCGCTCTCTCAGCTCCACTACGCGTGCTTGGTTTCGTTGCGCGGTACCCGCGCGGAGCATCTCCGAAATCAACTCGGAGCAGCCGGCCGGTTCGCCCAGGTCGCAGCCTCGCTGGGCGAAGCGGTGCCGAGCGGCTTCGTCCTTCTTCACCTCCGCGCCCACCATGGCGCGGGCGCAGCCTTTCGCCACGCCGAGCTCGCAGGCTCGGCCGTAGAGCTCGTCGAGTCGCGCCGCGTAGGCAGGGCCGTACTTGTTCGGGTTGGGATCGCGTTCGAGGAGCACGGCCTGGTTGACGCAGCTCTCGCCGCTCCCCTTCTTGCACTGCGTGGCGCACGCCGTGGCATCGCTCGCAGGGCACACGTGGACGGTCGAGCTCTGGGCTGTGCACTTCACGCCGCTTCGAACCATGCCCTCTGGACAGCGTCCGTCGATGGGCACGGCGACGGACGGGTCGGACGCAGCGAGCGGCTTGGCTTTGGAAGTGGCTGCGGCGATGGCGACGAGCTCCAGATTCACCGCGCTCGAGCAGCGTTCGGGGGGCTCACTGGCCAGAACGCTCGCTTTGCGACAGCTCTCGAGGTCGCCGTCGCGTCGCGCCGAACGCTTCGAGCTCGAGCTGGCCGCACTTACTCCGGTCCCGAACAGCTCGGCGGCCGTGCGCACGCGGCCGCGGGTCGCGTCTTCCACGGCGAATGCTCCGACCGCCGCGGCGCGGACGAAGTGCGTCGCGCCCTCGCAGCTCCCGACCAGCTCGGCTGGAGCCGCGCCCTCGCGCGAAGTGGTGCGCTTCCCGACGAGCAGCACGGCGACGTCGAGCGAGCTGTCTCGCCCGACTTCGGCGCCGATGCGCGCTGCGGAGAACGGCAGATTCGCGCTGAGCTCGTCCGAGCCGCTGATCTGAACCACTTCTTGTTTGGGGCTGACGCCCGCGTATGCGTACGTGCCGCTCAGTGCGCAGCCGCGCACGACTCGCAAGCCCTTGCAGTCGTAGTGCACCACGGCGAGTCCGCCCTTCATGGCGACTTCGAGGTCGGTGCGTTCCGCGGAGCGCATGTCGACCACCAGCGCATCTGCGCGAGGCGGGATGGAGCGACAGGTGGGTGACGGTTCGCCGCCCAGCGCTTCCGAAGCCCGCGGCGCCTCCGGACGAATCGCCTCGGCCGCGGGGCTGCCGCCGCACGCCGTCAACGTCAAAACCACCCAAGAAAGCCCGAGTCTCGTCACGCTTGCCTCCAACGCGCCCGCCCTTTGTCTTAGTTCCGCCGGGACCGCAAGGGCCGCTCTCGGACGGCCGAAGGCGCGCGCGTCAATCGGAGCAGCAGCGGGCACCGAGGCTGTAGTCGTAGTAGTCCGCCGAGTGAATTTCGATCTTGGCGTCGCAGCCCCAGTGGGTTTCGCGGGCGTAGAAGCCGCCTACGAAGGTGCCTTCCGGATCGTCGATCCACTCGTCGAGGTTCCCCTCCATGTCCCAGGCCGCGTCGTCTCCCCACTCCGAGGCGCAACCGAGCAGCGTGCCCGTGGGACGCAGCAACGTGCGCCCGCCCACCTCCACCAGGTTGAGGCGTGGATCGCGTCCGTCCAAAGTCGAGCGACCGTGGAGCGCGATCCCCGGGTGGAGTGCCGCGCCGAGGTTGCAGCGCGCCACGTCCAGCGCTTCGCCGTAGGGATGGCGAGTCGAATGCACGGAGCGGCACGCGCTGAGCCACTCCTTCTTCTTGCACAGCCGCTTGCCCGCATTGCCACACGCGGTCCTCGCGACCTCGAGATCCAAGTACGCGTTGGGGGTGCGCCCCGGCGCCGACGCCGCTCGGAACACGACCCCCGTCTCGAGCTGGAAGGCGGGGAGCTCCGGCAGTGGGAGCCGCCGCGCCTCCGGGGGGCCGACGACCGGCGCACGCGCCAGCCACTCGCGACGGTCACGCTCGGCGAGCCACGGCGTCGGGTGGTAGTAGGGCGAGAGCTGCGCCCCGCTCTTGGCGTCGACCAGGATCGCTTCGAAGCGGTCGACGCAGAACGCGCCTGCCACGTCGACCATGTCGGCGGCGCAGCGGGCCGCTCGTGCCGTGGTGGTCGGAGGCTCCGCGCTCGTCGCCCGGCGAGCCTCCGCCGGCGGCACACTCTGGCCATGCGCCGGGGGCGTGTCGCTACCCGTCGCCAGGAAGAGGCCGAAGAAGAGCGCGGCGATGCCTCGGAGCGGGCCGAGCACGCCCGGAGCCTAACATGCCCGTCGCGTCGGCCCGAACTTCACCCGCCTCGCGCGCTCGCTCGGGTTGGGGAAGTGGTAGTACTTCCCGCGGCGTCGTTTCGCCCGCACGCACGGTTCCGGTTCACCACTTCATGAAGTTCTTCGTTACTGCTCCGCTCGGTGTCGAACGCGCGCTCGCCCGCGAGCTCGGTCGGCTCGGGTTCGAACGGAAACGGCCAGTGCCCGGCGGAGTGGAGCTCAGCGGTCGTTTCGAAGATGCGTACCGCGTGTGCCTGGAGAGTCGCTTGGCGCAACGCGTGCTCGCGCCCCAAATCGTCGCGCCGTGCGCGAGCGAGCGCGAGCTCTACGCAATCGCGCGCGAGGTTCGCTGGGAAGAGCACATGAGCCCCGACACGACCATCGCCGTCAGCGCGGTGGGCACGGCACCCGGCCTCGACAACACCATGTTCGTGGCTCAGCGCACCAAAGACGCCATCGTCGATCGTCTGCGCGAGGTGTTCGGCGCGCGGCCGTCGGTGGACCGCCGAGATCCCGATGTCAGCGTGTTCGCACGCCTGGCCAAAGGTCAGCTCACGCTTTCGCTGGATTTGTCCGGCGAATCGCTGCATCGCCGCGGCTACCGTGAACCGGGAGCCGAGGCTCCCTTGAAAGAGAGCCTGGCCGCGGCGTTGATCGTCCTCGCGGACTGGGACGCGAAGTGCCCGCTCGTGGACCCCATGTGCGGCTCCGGGACGCTGGCCATCGAAGCCGACGGGCTCGCGCGGCGCGTGGCGCCCGGGCTCGCCCGGGGACGATTCGGCTTCGAACGTTGGACGAGCTTCGACCGTGCGCGGAAGAAGCGCTGGCAGATCCTGACCGATCGAGCTCGAGCAGCCGAACGCAAGAGCGGCCCGCGGATCCTGGCCTTCGACGCCGACCGCCGAGCCGTGGAGCTCGCCAAACAGAGCGTGCGCCGTGCCGGCGCGCACGTAGAGGTGGCCCGGCGCGACGTGGCCGAGCTCGTCGGCACCACGCCGCCCGGGCTGGTGATCGTCAACCCGCCCTACGGTGAGCGACTGGCCGGTGGCCGAGAGCTCTACGCGCGCCTCGGCGGCGCGCTGGCCGCGCTCCCGCCGGGACATCGCGTGGCGCTCCTGCTCGGCCCCGACGTTCCGTTCCAGCCGCCCAAACACGCGACGCGCCATCGCGTCAGGAACGGCGATCTGCCGTGCGTGCTCGCGGTGTGGGACGTGGAGTGAGCGATGCTCAACGCTCACGGCGGGTCGTTCGTCGCCGCCGGCGCGCGCCGAAGAGCCCCGCGAG
>JAXLYN010000027.1:0-123277 GCA_046351435.1 Polyangiaceae bacterium | reverse complement strand
ACGAAGGGGTCTGGCTCTCCACGGCGCTCGGTGCCGCGCGACTCCCGCTCGACGAGACCATCGAAGTCTGGCCCGCCAGGAGCGACGACGGATGGTGCGAACGCCTCTCCTGCCCGAACCCGGTCGACCCGACGACCGTGAGCGTCCTGGCCCGCCATGACATGTGGCTTTGCGGCGTGCGCTACGTGCGGCTGACCTATTTCATCGGCGCGAAGCCCTAGCTCGAGCCGAGCACCTTCGCGAGCTCCGGCTTCACCACCTTGCCCACCGGGTTTCGCGGGAAATCGTCCAGCAAGACCACGCGCTTCGGCACTTTGTAGGAAGCGATGCGCTGCTTGGCCCAGTCCCGGAGCGCTTCGCCGGCGAGGGACTCCGCCGCACCTGGCCGCGCAATCACGGCGGCGACCGCCACTTCGCCCCAGGTCTCGTCGGGCAGACCGACCACCGCCACGTCAGCGACGCTCGGGTGCTCGCGCAGCACCTCTTCGATCTCGAGGGCCGAGAGCTTGTAGCCGCCGCTCTTCAGGATGTCGACCGAGGTGCGACCCATGATCTTCACGTAAGCGCCGTCGAGGAACATGGCTGTGTCGCCGCTCTTGAACCAACCGTCGGAGAACGCTTCGCGGGTGGCCTCGGGGTTCTCGTCGTAACCCAAGAACACGCTGGGCCCGCGGATCCAGATCTCGCCCGCTTCGCCCGGCGCGACGTCGCCGCCGTCTTCTCGTACGATACGGATCTGCATGCCCGGGAGCGCGGGCCCACAGCTGCCTGGGACGCGCTGGCCCTCCACTGGGTTCGTGCTGCCCACGCCGATCTCCGTCATGCCGAAGCGCTCGAGAGGGTAGCGTCCGGTGAGCTTCTGCCAGCGCTCGCCCACGCTGGTCGGAAGCGCCGCCGAGCCGCTGGTCACGAGGCGCAGGCGCGCGGCGTGCTCCGCCCATCGGGCGCGGGTCGCGCCGTCGGCGGCGTCGAACGTATCGAGGAGCTTCTTGTGCATCGTGGGCACGCCCATGAGCACGCTGGCGCGCGCCATTTCCTCCCACATGCGCGGTCCGTCGAACTTTTCGAGCATGCGCGTCGTGCTCCCCGCGAGGAGCGCGGTCAAGAGCGCGATGCCGAGTCCGTGCAAGTGATGCAGCGGCAGGCAGTGAAGCAGAACGTCGTCGGCTGACCACTGCCATGCGCTGCCCAACATGCGGGCGATGCTCTCGAGGTTTCCCTGGGAGATCAGCGCACCCTTGGGTTTCCCGGTGGTGCCGCTGGTGTAGAGGATCACCGCGACGTCTTCGGCGCGGGTGTCTGCCAGGAGCCGTGCTCGAGGCCCGACGCGCAGCTCTTCGATGCGCAGCACCGGGAGGGTGCCGGCGTAGACCGCGACCGCAGCGGCGGTTTCTTCGCTCACGACCAGCGCCCGAGCGTGGCTGACTTCGACGAACCACGCCTGCTCGGCCTCGGGGTGCAAGTGACTCAGCGGAACCGCCGTAGCGTCGGCCGCGATGATACCGAGGAACGACTCGACCCAGCGCGAGCCCTGCGTGACGAGCATGGCCACGCGGTGACCGGAGAGGCCACGTCGCACGAGCTCGGACGCCACGCGTTCGACGCGCTCGGACAGCTCGGCGAACGACACTCTCTCACGGTCGTCGCAGATGGCCGGGTGGTCGGCGCGCTCGTGGGCAAGCTCGCTCAGGCGACGAAGAAGGGGGCTCTTCTCCACGGCGGCGCATCCTATACCGCTGCGGGTCGCCGGGCGACAGCGCGGCTCGCCCGACCCAATGCGATCCACTCGTTGGCGCGCTTCACAGCATCCAGCCGACCCGTAGATTCAGGGTCGGCACGGTGGCGCGGCCGATGGTCTCGAGCGTGTCTCGCACCTTCTGGTCGTTCGGCTTGACGTACTTGTCGATGACCTCGGCCGGCACGTCCGCCGGTAGCTTCGTGTCGAACTTGATCTGGCTCGGCGCGAGCGGGACTTGCAGGCCCACGTCGATGCCCAAAGTGAATCCCGAACCGAAGATGTGTTGGAGGCCGATCTGCGGGGTCAGCACCAGCGTGCGCACGGACGCCACGCTCTCCACCGCGAGCGAGTCCGGCAACGAAGGCGCGATGGCCTGATAGGCGCGAACGTCGTAGCTGCTCTTGAACGAACCTTTGATGGTCGCGTATCCGACGCCTGCGCCGACGAAGAACATGCCTCCGAACGGAAAGATCCGTCCGTAGGCGTCGTACTCTTGGTAGGAGAGCTCGGCCTCGCCATACATCGAGATCCGGATGGTCGGAATGAGGCCGACGTTCACGCCCGCGCCGAAGTAACGAGTGAGCTTGATGGCCCCGCCGAAGCTGAAAACGCTCGGCAAGCCAACGCCCACCAGGGCACCGAGCCGGAAAGGACCGAACAAGCCGTTCGGCGAATCATCGTCCTCGGGCTCGGGCTTCTCGCGCGCTTCGGGCTCCGGCGGCGACTCGTCTTCGTTCTCGCCGTTCGCCGTCGGCGCGACGTTCGAGCGCTGAGTCGTGCGGGGCTTCGGTGGAGGTGACTTGGGCGCGGGCGCGGTGTACGACGGTGCGGGCGCGGGCGGCTTCCCCGAGGGAGCCGGGTAGGTCGCCTTGGGCGGCTTTTTCGGCTTGGGCGCGGGCGCAGGCTTGGGCGGCGGTGGGGGAGGCTCCTCCGGCGTCGTCGGTTCCTCCGGCGCCGCGGGCGGTGTCGTCGGTTCTTCTGGCGCCGCGGGCGGTTCGGGAGGCGGCTCGGGCGGCGGAGCCGGCGGCTCGGGTGGTGGGTCCGTCGGAGGAGGCTTGGGATCATCCTGAGCCGCCGCGGGTGCTGCCACGAACGCGAGAGACAACACCGCGACGAATGCCCGGCCGCGGGTCGAACGCCAGAACGGATCACATATCGATGGAGCTCGGGTCACGAAGCACGAGATCATACTCTGCAACGACGGTCAGCGCTCGACCTTTTCCACCCACTCGAAGCCCAAAGCCCCCGCGCGCGTCGTCACATTCACGGGCACGTCGATCGACGGGTAGCCCTTGCAGCTCGAGACTCGCATCCGGAAGCGAGTGCCATCCGGAAAGTGCAGCTTGAAGTAGCCCATGGGACCTTCGTCGTCCTCCGAGCAGGCGTCCGAGACCGCGGAGCGAACGACGGGAGGTGAGCGATCGGCGAGCCCGTTGGCGAACCAAACCATGCAGGGTCCGAGCGGGATGCACCACTCGAGGAGCACGATGCTGACGACGGCGAGGTTTCGCAGCGAGGTCGATCGGCCGCGCAGCTTGAAGAACGCGACGAGCTCGAGCGGCAAGAAGAGCGCGACCCCGACGCCGACCCCGACCAACACGGGCAGCGCGCTGCCGAGCGTCGGGTAGACGTCACGACCCAAGAGCGGGAGCGTCAGCGCCGCACCGCTGACGACGACACCGAAGAACGCGACGCCGAACCAAGGGAACGAGCGACCGGCGCGCGCTTCGTGAGGGAACGTCGGCTGCGCCTCGGCCACCCGCTCGAGGCAAGAGAGCATGCGACGCAGCGTGACCGCGTCGAAACTGCCCGAGCGATCGGCGCGGATCCCGTCGGCGCCGAAGCTCACCTTCACGCCGGAATCGACGAGCTCGACGATGGCGGCGCGCGCGTCGGGGCTCCCCAGGGCTGCTCGGACGCTCTCGACGGGCGCATCCGAGGCGACGTAGACGCGTTGATCGAAGGCAGGGTCTCCGGTCTGCAGCTCGACGTCGAGCCCCGTGCTCTTGGCGGCGCGTTCGTAGTCCCCTTCCGGCCGGAAGCTGATCTCCGGCAGCGCTTGCGTGGCGACGCGGAAGACCACGAATGGGAACGCCCCTGCCTCTTGGCCGACCGAGACGCCGTACACATGGCGGCCGCGCTGCAGCTCCACGCTGTCACCCGTCGGCGAGAGCCCCAGCTCTCGAGCGAACGCCACGAGCTCTGGGTGCCGAACCGTCATCGCAACTCGGAGGCTAGCGTCGAACGCCGCGGGCGCAGCATCCCGCCGCGTCCGACGCCCGCCCGTGCTCTGCGTTTTTTGCGCGCTCGCCGTCCCTCAATTTCTGTCGGCGCCGAGCCCGATCGGCCGACGCCACTGTGCGCGGTGGAGACAGCAGCCGGTGCGGCCCCACACCCCTCGACCACGCATGCCCTCACGCCTACGATTCGCCACGGTGTCGGCGTCTCGGCGTTCTCGGCGAAGGTTGGCGCTCGCGTTCGGGCTCCTCACCGTCGTCGGGGCGAACCTGGCGCGCGCAGCTCCGAGTCCGAGCCCATCCGAGGAGCCAGCGCCGCCCGCGTCGAGGCCGGAGAAGCCGCTCCCGCCCGGAGCCAAGCGCGAGCTCCCCGACTACTCGGGCCGTGGCGCCGAACCCACGACGGTCGGCGACGTCCTGCTCTGGATCCCGCGGGTGGTGTTCTCCCCGCTCTACTTCGTGAGCGAGTTCTTGGTGCGCCGACCGCTCGGCTGGGTGGTCGCGAGCGCCGAGGAGCAGGAGATCCCTCAGAAGGTGGTGGATCTGCTCACCTTCGGACCCGAAAACAACGTTGGCATCATCCCCACCGGCATCATCGATTTCGGCTTTCGTCCGAGCGTCGGCGTCTACTTCTTCTACAACGACTTCTTGGCTCGGACCAACAAGCTCCGCGCCCGCGTGGCCTTCGGGGGCGCCGACTGGCTGCTCCTGAACCTCGCCGATCGCGTGGAGCCCACGCCGCGCGAACGCATCGGTGTGCGCGCCGAGTTCAGCTATCGCCCCGACCATCTGTTCCATGGTTTCGGTCCAGAGTCGGGTTCCAGACGCGCGCGCTACAAGTCCACGCTCGCCGAAGCTGGCTTCGCCTACGGCGCCGACCTCTGGCGCTCGAGTCGATTCGAGTCCTTCTCGGCCGTCCGCCACTCGAGTTTCGACCTCGACACCGGGGCCTTCGACGACCCTACCGTCGGCGAGGAGATCCGACGAGGCCGTTATCCGACTCCGCCGGGTGCCGAAGGCTTCAGCGTCGTGCGCTCTGGCTTCGTCGCCACACTCGACACGCGACGTCCCCGCGACCTGGCGGACGCGCCCAGCGGGAGTGACTTCGTGTCGCCGCCCGGCACCGGGCTCAGGCTCCAATTCCGAGGCGAGCACGCCGCGTCTCTGAGCGATGCTCCGCGGGTCTCGCCGCAGGAACCACGACGCTACGAGTGGCTGAAATACGGCGGCTCGCTGGGCGGCTACCTCGATCTCAGTGGGGAACAGCGCGTGCTCGGTCTGACCGTGGCCGCAGAGCTCACGGACCCGACGGAGCCGCGCGGAGCGATCCCGTTCACCGAACAAGCGACGTTGGGCGGCAACCGCTACATGCGCGGCTTCCTCGAGGGACGCTTGGTGGACCGCACCGCCGCCCTGGCGACCCTGGAATACGAGTGGCCGGTCTGGGTCTGGCTCGACGGAACGCTGCACTACGCCGTCGGCAACGTCTACGCTGCTCGCTTCGCGAACTTCGAGAGCGAGCTTCTGCGACAATCGTTCGGGTTGGGTCTACGCTCGAGCGGCAATCGCGATCATGCGTTCGAACTGCTCGTCGCGTTTGGCACGGAGACCTTCGCCGACGGCGCGGAAGTCGAGAACGTCCGCCTCTTGCTGGGAGCGACCAGTGGCTTCTGAGCCCGCGCCCGCTCGCGTGGCTCGTCGTGGTGCTCGGCGTGAGCGGGTGCTGGCAGCTTGCGGAAGTACCCGCCGTGAACCGCTCTGGAACGACCCGGATCGGCAGGCCATCGGCCAAGCTCCGAAGAAGTACTACTCGCCCTTCGCGTGGGACGCCGCCAACCACACGTTGTTCCGCCCCGTGTCTCGCTTCTTTGCGGTCGACCCTGCGGGCGAAGCGGTGAACGTGAACGCCCTGGACGAAGTCCCTGACTCGAGCTGGTTCACCAATCGAGTCGGCCGCTTCCCGCTGCCGGTCGACGCCGCTGCGATCGGTGCCTGCAGCAAACGCGCGCCGAGCCAGCGCGACCCGTGGGTGATCACCCGAGCGAAGCCCAACGGGTTCAATCCCGGGTTCTTCGTCGAGATCGAGGGGCAGAAATACTTGATGAAGTTCGACGGGACCGAGGAGGGCACGCGCCCGACCGCCGCGGACGTGATCGGGACGCGGATCTTCCACGCGGCGGGCTACTTCGTGCCCTGCAACCGCATCGTGTTCTTCGAGCGCAAGCTCTTGACCATCGGCAACGGAGCGCGAGGCGAGAACTCTCGAGGAGGAGAAGCGCCGCTCACCGAGGGCGACGTCGAGCGCGTGCTCGCAAAGGCGCTGCGCCTCACCGACGGTCGCTACCGCGCGAGCGTCAGCCAATTCATCGAGGGGACTCCGCTCGGCCCCTGGACCTACGAAGGAACGCGCGCGGACGATCCGAACGACGTGATTCCCCACGAAGACCGCCGAGAGCTGCGCGGCATGTACGCGCTGGCGGCGTGGCTCGGCTACTACGACTCGCGCGAACAGAACACGATGGCGTCGTTCGTCGAGGCCGGCGGCGGTGGCTACGTGCGGCACTACATGCTGGACGTGGGCAACGTGTTCGGAAGCGTGTGGGACCCTCCGCTGCTGGGCCGGCGCATCACCCACGCCTACTACCTCGACTTTCCGTACCTGTTCGAAGACTTCGTGACGCTCGGCGCGCGCCAGCGTCCCTGGGATCGGTTGCGCTTCGGACCCACGGGCAAGCAGTTCGGCTACTACGACGTCACCGAGTTCGATCCCGACGCGTTCCGCCCCGGATATCCCAATCCAGCTTTCGTCCGGCGCAGCGAGCGCGACTCCGCGTGGATGGCTCGCATCGTGTCGCGGATCAGCGAACGGCACATCCGTAGCATCGTCGCCGAGGCCCAGCTCGCGCCGGCTCACGAAAAGCGCCTGCTCGAGGTCGTGTTCGGTCGACGGAAGAAGCTGCTCTCTCGATTCCTTTCGCGGCTCTCACCCCTCGGCGCCCCGCGCGTCGACGGCGATGGGCTCTGCCTGGAGGACCTGGGCATCTTGGCGGGCGTCGTCCCGGCAAACGAGCGGACCTACTCCTACCGAGCGTTCACCGGGGACCGGCTCACGCCTGCTTCCGTGACGAACGTCGGGCTGACGCGGGGTCACTTCGCCTGTGTCACGCTGCCTGCGGTTCCAGGCGCGTCGCGCACGGAGCCGGGCTACGTCGTCGTGGATCTCGGCGCGGCTCGCGCGACGGGCGAGGCGGCGTTCCCGGCGAGGATCCACCTCTATCACCTGGGCGACGGCGGCTACCGTGTGGTCGGCCTGGAGCGCCCGTACGACTGGGCGCCGCCGGAGGGTTGAGCGGTGGCCGACGAGGACACTCCCCGACGGAGCGCGCTGGAACGAGCACTGGGCGTCGTGACGCGCGTGGAGCCGGGAGAGGGCGTCACGGCGCTCTTGCTCACGCTCCAAGTGTTCCTCCTGATGCTGGTGGCCTGGGCGATCGTCGCGCGAGGGCTCATCCTCGCGATGCACTCCGGAGCCCAATACAAGTCCTACATGGGCGCGGAAGATCGCCGCAGTGACCTACCGGCGGTGCCGGCGCCTCGCTTCGCCGACCGCGCGCCGCGCAACCGCTGGTCGTCAAGGTGGACGCTGTTCGCGCTGCACTTGGTCTTGTTCTGGTTGGGCAGCGCGGCCGCGCTGCGCGCGCGCATGGGACTGGTCTTCTACCTCTGGATCGGGATCTTCAACATGATGGTGGTGGCTCAGTTCCGGGCCTTCGCCAACGACCTGTACGAGAGGCGCACAAGCGCCTGTTCCCACTCTTGGGGGTCGGCCAGACCGTCGGCGCCGTGGCGGGGTCGGCTACGGCGGTGCTCGTCCTGCGCCAGGTGGGCGTCTACAGCATGCTTCTCCACCGCGCGTGCTCGGCGCCGAGCGCGGCTGGACGCAGGTGATCCACACGCGCGAAGTTCGACCGATGCGCAGCCGCGCAGCGCGATCGCGCCCGCTTCGCGAGACCGCCTGGGCGTTCGACCTGCAGAAGAGAAACGAATACCTGCGCTATCTCGCCGCGTTCTCGGTGATCTTCACCTTCGTCAACTCGAACGGCAGTTGCTGAGCACGCTGGTCGAGCGAGCTTCCGGGGAAGCGGTGGCGCGTGGCGCCATCACTGCGGACGGTGAAGGAGTGGTCGGTGAGACCTACGGTCGCTTCTACCTTTTATCAACGTGGCCACGGTCGCCTCCAGACCTTCGTCGTCTCACGACTCGTGCGCCATGGTGAAGGCTCCGCGTCGCGTTCTTCGTCTTGTTCGCCATTGCGTCGTTCGACGCGCTGGGAGCGGCCGCGTACCCGGTCCTCGTGGTGCTGTTCTGGGGCAAGGTCGTCGAAAACGGGACCGATTACTCGCTGAACAACACCTTGCGCAACATGTTGTGGCTCCCGACGAGCACGGAGGAGAAGTACAAGGCCAAGCAGGCGATCGACACGTTCTTCGTCCGGATGGGCGACGTGAGCTCGGCGTTGCTCGTCTACTTCATGCATCAGCCCCTGGGCCTCGGCGTCCGCGCCATCGCGGTGAGCAACACGGTACTTTGCCCGATCTGGCTGGTCCTGGCCAAACGCATCGTGCAGCGGAACCAGGGCTCCATGAGGAGCGCCATGCCGAATCTTCGCCTACGCTCTAGCCATGGAACCGGCGATGACCTCGACGAGAGCGAAGAGCACGGAGCCGTCGGCCTTCCGCAAGGCCTGGAAAGGGCGGGCGCTCGCGGTCCTGGGCGGCGGCGCAGTGCTCGCGGGCCGCCGTGTTCGGCGTTCAGCGCGAACGCGAGCGCACCGCATGGCAGCACGAGCTCGAGAAGAAGGCGGGGACAGTCGTCGCGGCGTTGGCCAACGGACTTCGACATGCCGCTCGAAGCGCTGCACTCCGTGCTGGCGCTCTTCAATGCCTCGGACGACGTCGTGCGCCGTGGTGCCTCCCAGTTCGTCGAGCCGCTGCTCGCACGGCACGCGGCCATCTATGCGCTCGAGTGGCTGCCCGAAGTCCTGGCGGCTGCGACAAATGGGAACGGCGCGGGAGAGGAGGGAGAATTTCCAGGCACCACGGAGGTCGGACCGGGCTCGAGCCGTACCGGCGAAGCCTCGACCGCGGCACGTCCCCACCCTCTACATGGTGCCTTCGGAGCCAAGGCCTGGGCTTCGACATTGCCTCCGATTCTCGCCGCCTGGAGCCCTTCGAGCTCGCCAAACGAACGCGCCGGGCCGTGGCGTCGGGGCGGATTCGATTGGTCGAAGACGCGCCCGGCGTCCACTCCATCGCCGTGTTCGAGCCGGTGGAGCGGGCCGGCAAGCTCGAGCGCGAGTTCGTGGGCTGCGCGGTGGAAGTGTTCCGCATCAAACCCGTGGTCGAGCGCGCGCTACGCGGACACGACTTCAGCGACCTCGGGCTCGACCTGTACGACCAGGACTCGGTTCCCCATTCCGATCGGCTGCTCTACGAGCGACCTGCGCCCGCCGGCGGAGCCATGGCGAGCGTATCCCGATGGTTTCCCTTCGCCGATCGGACGTGGACGGTTCTGGCCGGAGCTGTCGAGCCCAGTAGGGCAGGCGCTGCTGCGCCCTGGGCTGGCCTGCCGCGGGCCTTGCTCGCGCTGGTGCAGGCTCTCGCGACGGTGCGGGTCCTGCGGAGGCGGGCGTGCGCGACGCCGAGCGCTTGGGGCAATACACCTGGTCGCCGCTGGCGAAGGCGGAATGGGTGTACGAGGCCTTCACGCCAAGCGAGGCGCCCGACTGCGTTGAAGCTCCTGCGCGCCACTCGCGACCCACGACTCAACGCGCGCCGAGCGCGAAGGGGTGCCCACGAGCCAGCTCGCCCATCCGCAACGACGATCGCGGTGGTCTACGACTACGGCCGTACGCCGGCGGGGTGCTCTACTACGCCATGGAGTTCATCGAAGGCATCGACTTCGAGGAGTCGCGAGCGAAGGGCCACCCCCGCGGGGCGGGGTGGTCCACCTGCTCCGGCAGGTGTTGGCCTGCTGGCCGAAGCGGCACCGGCTCGGTCTCGCCGTGCACCTCGCGACGTGAAGCCAGAACTCATGGCGTGCCAGCGAGGTGGGCTCTCCGACTTCGTGAAAGTGTTGGATTTCGGCCCGGCCAAACAGCCTCACGACGCCCGACCGCTCGACGCCTCGCTCGCCGAGACCATCGTGGGCACGCCGCATTACCTGGCGCCCGAAGCGATCTCGGGACAGGCCGAGATCGGATCCAAGGCCGACTTCACGGTGCGGGGAGCGGCCGCCTACTATCTGCTCACCGGACACACGGTGTTCGAGGGGAAACGCTGGTAGCGATCTGCCTGCACTACTTCCGATGCGCTGGCATGCCCGAGCCTGCGCGTCGACCGACCCATCCCGGAAGGCCTCGAACGGCTCGTGCTCTCGTGCTTGGAAAGAGCCGGACGCTCAACGCCGGGTCCGCCAGGCTGGTCGAGCTGTATCGCCCTCAGCGACGCGTTCGTCGACGCCACGCAGCGGCGTGGTGATCGAGCAGGCGCCGAGCACTGATCGCCTGCAGCGAGCGTCGCGAACGGCGGCTCCGCGTGGCACCGGGTGGGAACACCACGGTGCTGGTCGACCTGGGCCGGCGCGAGACCGCCGACCACGGACCCCAACGGCCCGCGCCAGAGCCCGCGAGGCGCTCGACGCCGATTGACGCTTCGGTCGTCAGCCACCGTGGCTGCGCAAGAGCTCGTCCCGCAGTTCGCGGGCGTCACGCTGTTTCAACCTGGGCGAGACCGATGGCCTGGAGTCCGGCGTCAGCACCTCGTCGGGCAGCACGTTCGAGGTACTCGAGCGCCGTGCCGCGCAGGTTCTCGTCTTCGGACAAGAGCGCGCGGTAGGCGGCGAGGACGAGGGGTTCGCGTTCGAGGACCAACGACAGCACCAACACGGCGTGCTCGATGCCCGCGGACGCCGGAGCGCTGTCCGCCTGTGCTCCGGCCACGTTCAGGACACCGTTCCGCACGGTTGCCAGCAGCCGGGCGCGGGCAGCACTAACCAGGGGACGTCCGTGAGTCGCTGCAGTGCCCAGGCCGACTGGTGACGCACGTCTTGCTCCCGATCGAACAGGCCGTCGACCAGCCCCTGCACCGCGCGCTCGTTGGGCAGCGCCTCGAGCACACGGGGCACGCGGCGCCGAACCACGATGTCTCGATTGAGTCCAAAAGCGCATCGACGAGCTGATCGGTGATGCTCGACCAAGCTCTTGAGCGCCTGCAACGCGTCCTTCGCGAAAGCTCGTCGTGCCCAGCATGGTCATCAGTAGGCACCAGCTCCGCCGGCACCGAACGCTCGGAGAGTCGATGATGTGCCACCGCCAGGTCCCCGCTGGTCAGATCGTCGAGCGCAGCGCCGAGACCTTCTCGGCGAGCTCGCCGGCCTGCACCAAAGCGGCGAGTCGGAGCGGGGTGCATGGCGCGCCGTGGAACTCGCCTTGCTCGCACGGCAGCACGGGTTCTTGAGCTCGTCGAAGCCGGGGAGGCCTCGACCTCGGGTGGGAATATCGATATCCAGCTCCGGAGCGCGTCGCTGCCGTTCGATCGTCTCGAGCAGCCGCTTGCGATCGATGCCGCGGGTCTCCGCTGGGTGCGACGCGCCGCAGGGTCGAACGCCTCGGCGAAAGAAAGGTCCAGTTCACGGCGTTGCAAGCTGACGGCCAGCGCACCGGACGTAGCCACGGTGCAGGCGTAGCGCGGTCCAGAGCCCCGCGAGGCCGGCGAGCATCGCCATGGCAACGAGCCGGCCAGCGGATTCCGGACTGAGGGCCAACGTCAGCAGTACGATTCCGGTTCTGGAGGCCATGCCCAACGATCCAGGCCAACGTCGATCAGGACTCTTGGCCGGGCGTTGGGCATGGGGTATGGGCGTAGAGGAGCTCGTAGCCTGCGCGGTAGAGCGAGCTGCTCATCAGCGCGTCGACTGCCCGCGCTTCGCCAGCGCAGTCCAGCCGCCGGCGCCACGAGCGCGAGATCGCCGGCGCCCAGGACGGCGATGGGAAGAATCGCCACCGTGCCCGCCAGACCGAAACGTTCGAGGGCAGCGCGGGTGAAGAGCGCTTGAACCAGGAAGGATGCCACCCCGACCCCATGTGAAACAGGGCGAAGAATGTCACGAGCGCACTCCGCTTCGGGAATTCGTCGCACGATTCGAGCGCTCATGACGTAGTCGAGCAGCGCAGACGATGGCGACCAGCATGACCATCGTCGCGAGCTGACGAAGGTAGGACTGACCCGAGCCGTGTGCGGCCGGCCTGCGCGGGCGCGACTCGCCGCTCCGCACGGGCTGCACGCGCCGCCGCCGGCAGGGCGAGGAGATCAAGAGCGCGAGCAGACGAGCAACGCAGTCGTTCCTGGCCGAAGCGACCCGCGCCGAACGCCGTGAGCCCTGCCGAGCGCACCGCCAACGGTGGCGCCCATGGTGATCCGCCCGATGTTTCGCTTGAAGGTGTGGGGATCGAAACTCTCGCTGACCAGGGACCAGACGGTCGCCAAGAGACTGAACCAAAGACGGCGACCTGCAGA
Organism: Polyangiaceae bacterium; assembly: GCA_046351435.1. Classification (GTDB taxonomy): domain Bacteria; phylum Myxococcota_A; class Polyangia; order Polyangiales; family Polyangiaceae; genus JADJKB01. The sequence continues at coordinate 110,726 of JAXLYN010000027.1, read as the reverse complement.
TAGAGCGCGACGGCCGCGATTTGTACGGCGAACGCTCGATGAGCAGCCAGTCCAGAACTGTAGAGCGCGGCGTTGACCGGGAGTCCGACCTCGAGCACTCGCCTCGGCGACCACTTCGCCATGGCGCGGGACGAGCCGAGGGTTGCAGCGAGAGACGCGACCAAGGCTGCCGCCACCATGTGCGGCAGGTGGTGCACTTCGAAATCCCTTCGAGAGGAAAGCGCATCGCGCACCGCTTTGGCGCAGACCAGCTGAGCGACGATGGCGGCCGCCGCGGCCGCCGCTCCGGTCACCGCTGGCCTGGTTCGAATGCGCACTTCCTTGACCGGCTCCGGTCTACTTCGTGCCCGTGAAGCTCATGGTCCAGCTCCGGAACCCGGTGTTGCCGGTGGACGGCTGGATGTCTGCGATGTTCAGCGTGAGCGTCAGGAGTTTGCCCGCGAACGCGGCGCTCCCGCTCACCGTGCTGTCAAAGTCTTGCCATCGACGGTGAGCATGCAACTCTTGGCAGCGGACTTCGACGCGACGGCCGGGAAGGCTTGGTCACGCCACCGCGAAGCTCGAGCGGGCACGCGGCGAGCGGAGTGCCCGACGGGAACGTGATGGTGGAAGCTTTCTCCCCACCGTCGACCACGATGCTGGAAAACGATGCGCTCGCTTCCCCCCAAGGCTCGCGTAATTCCCGCGGAACTTCCCCTCGTCCGAACCGCCCGATTTGCACGCCAGCGAGCGTATGGTGGCAACACCCAGAGCCCCGTTCGCATCACGGCACAAGATACACGGAATATCCGACTGCACGATGATCCGACCACGAAGATCCGACCGACCGAAGATCGACCGAGGTGGAGGGCGACTCGGAGCCATCGGAAGCTCGCCGGTGAGCGACGCGCCTGCTCTGGTTGGTTCCCGCGGTCGATACGCGTTCCATGCGCCGGCAGCTCTCTCGGACTCGGCACCCCGGAGTCGTGTCGTGCTTGAGCAGGTGCGCCTTTCAGCTCTCTCGTTCGCGCTGCTGGCGGCGCTCGGTTCCGGCGCCGCGCTAGCGGATGCGGAGCCCCTCCGCGCCCCGGCTTCCGTTCCTTCGAGGCAAGCTTGGAGATCGATCAAGCTGCCACCCGATCGCGTGCTCGGCTGGGCCCGGCCCGCCAAGTGGACCCGCAAGCTGGACGAGAAATACGGCTTTGACACCGCTTCGCTCCCTTGTCCGCGGACAGCGATTGATCTTCGCCTGCGCCGTCCTTGCCGCGGGAGACGATGCGCTGGGCGCTCACCGGCGAAAGGATGCCGCGAGCGAGGCGCAGAGCCTGCAGAGCATCGAGCTTCCGGCGGTCGAGCCCCGAGCGACGACCCGCGCGTCGCAATGACCGACGAAGACGCCGTCCGCAGACCTGCTGGTGGTCGAGCTGGTCGAGGACGTGTTTCTCGGCGCGTCCGGCGAGTGATCGCCGATCTGCGCTGGCTTCGATCCGACATCGACTCCGAAACGGATCCTTGCAAGAAGAAGACGCCCACGGAGCTGTCCAGTCGCTTCGTCCACGAGCACGCCCTCGCGCTGGGAAGCGGTGTACTGGGCGCGGTCGCGCTTCTTCGCAGGTCGGGTGGTTCGTCGGCGCCGGCGCGCTACGTGAGCGGTTCGACGAACCGAACGCCCGCCGGCAAGGTCCTCGATGGATGCACCAGCGCCTTCAACTCGACGGATCGCATCCGCGCTTGGCGAAGTCCTGGGCGTGTCCTGGCCGCCTGCCGGCGCGCGATGGCGCGGAGATCGCGTCGGGCTCGAGCGGCGCCGCGAGGGGCCTGGGCGCGGCGCGCCAGCGCGAGCATTGTCGATCTCCGGACTTCGTCAGCCGAGACCGATCGACGCGCCGATGGACATGCGCTGGCCGTCATCGGCGTGCTGGAGACCAGCGAGGGCTTCGGCGGCGTCCCGGCGGATGCTGGGCGACGGCGTTGGTTCAAGGCCGTCACGAATCCGAACAGCGCGGCGAGCGCGTTGGGAATGTTGAGTCATTACCGAGCGCGGCGTCAACCAGTGGATGCACTGCGCGACGAGCGCGCACCTCCTCGCTGGCGGCGCTTCCTTCCGAGGCGATCTCGAAAAGCGCAGTCGATCGAATCGCGACTGGAGCCGCTCGACGCTGGCGCTTGCACCAGCACGGCGAACGTGAAGTTCATCGCCGCAGCGCCGAGATCAGCGCGTATCGATCACGTTGGGTGCGACCGGACGGAAAGCCGAGCGCCGCGAGCCTCGGCGAGCTCGGCCGGCCTTCCTCGCGTGGATCGCGCAGATCACGGACGGTGAAGAACGTACCGTCTCGGCGCGCCATCTTCTGCTCGACCAGGAGATGCCTGCCGCGGCACCAGTGGAAGCGAGCGAACGACTTGCGCGTCTTGCCGGCGTCCACCGGCAATGTCGGGGCGGGCACCTCGCAGCCAAGGACACCGTAGCTCTGCGCGATCCGCACTGGTGATGCGGAAAGATGCTGTCCTCGCCGCCGGTGTGAACGTCGATGAGGTCTCCGAGGTGGGCGCGCGACATCGCGGAGCACTTCTCGATGTGCCAGCCGGGAAAACCCGGCTTCACACGCGGGTCCACGCTGCTCGGCAGCGCCGCTCGGAGGTGCCCCATTCTCCCGCTGGCCAGCCATCGGCCGAGTGTGGGTTCCATTGCATCACCGGGGATGCTTGTCGTCGACCTTTTCCACAGGGCGAAGTCGCGCGGGTCGCGCCGTCAGTGAACGGGCGACGCGCGCACCGACTTTCGAGCCTGTCGATGGCCTTGCTGTAGAGCGTGCTGTACCCGGGAACTTCTCGACCGAGTAGTAGACCCGCCCTTGCCCATCGACGGGCGAACTCTCGCTCGATGAGCTTCTGGATCATGACGAGCATCTCGGCGACGTGGGCCGTGGCACGCGGGTGGCGGCTCGGATCGCCTTCCTCGCCGAGAAAGCTCTTCAGGCGCAGCGCGACGGCGTCATCCACGAACGCGCGCTCGAGCGGGCGGCGACGGCGTACGGATCTCGTCGAGCTCACGAGCGGCTTGGCCAGCTTGTCTTCTCCGCTGGTGTCCGTGAGGTGGTCCTGCGTCATGTGCCCGACATCCGTGACGTTCATCACGTAGACCACGCGATAGCCGTGTTGCTCGAGCACGCGCCGGAGAACGTCGGCGAAGAGGAAGCCCTGAAATTGCCGATGTGGGCAAACGAGTAGACCGTCGACCGCAGATAGAGCGTCACGCACGGTCGCCTCGAGCGGTGACGAAGCGCCTGACCGCGTTCCTCGACCAGGTGTTCTTCAGTCGGAGAGTCCGCGATGCCATACTGACGCGCCGCAAGCTACCCGCCTGATCTCCGGGAACGCCAGCGCGGCCCGAGGCTTCAGACGTCGTCGGCGGTAAAGTGCTGGCGCGATCCAGGTTCAGCCGGTACTCTCGGAACAACCAGCGGCACCCTCGAGCGGCGTCCGGCGATCCGCGCGGCTTGGCAAGCCGGGCCAGGCGCGGATGCTGGAGAGCTGGAGCGAGCCACGCGCCCTCTGCCGGCGCACGCTCATCGGCTTCGACGTCGATCTCGGTGAAGAGGATCTCGTCACCGAGCCGTGCGAATAGGTTCGAATCGGAAGCGATCGGCAGCGACGGACCCGGTCGCTCGACCTCGAAGCCGAACACGAGCTCGCCTCCTTCTTCGGAAACCTGGCAACGCATGTGCGACGGCCCGGCGTCGATGCGGGCTTCCGCCCATGAACTTCGGATAACCCCAGAGCGAGCGACCCGCTTCGTCCGCGCCGGTCGTCAATGCAAGAGCTGCACCCAGTGACCGACGTCATCGAGCCAGCGCTCGGCCAAGGAGCGTGAGCGAACTGCAGCTCAACCTCAACGACATGGAATGGACAGCGATGCCTCGAGGTAGGGGTCGATGCTGGTGTCCACGTACTCGAACGCCGCGGCGAACGAAGGCGCGCTTCCGGCCACACCTCGATCACGTTCAGGCGCGGATCGGCAGCAGGCGGGCGAGAGCGCGGTCGGCGCTGCGAAAGCCGCGACCCACGCGCGGGCCTTCTCGGTAGACGATGGGGAGCTCCGTGGACATGACGAAGTGATCCGAGTTCGCGATGCGCGGGACGCTCAACAGGGCACATCGACTTGCGCGTTGTCATTAATCGCCCTCCCTCGGCACGCTTCCACCTGGAGCAGCAGAACTGGCGCCGAACCCCGCGCTCCCTCTATCCGCGTGACCTAGGTCCGTGGCTCGAGCCTCCACGCGCGACCGAAGTCCGCGCGCGCCTCGCGCTTTCGCCGAGCGCGAGGTCGCTCCTCGGCCTGACACATCGACTGGGATAACGGGCGAGCTGCACGGCGTGGGCTCCGTGGATTGGTCGTTCCTCCGCACGGCGGTGGCGGAGGGATGGCTGACCTGCATGGCCCCGCGCGCTCGGCGGCGGTGCGCGCTCGATCGAGGTCGCCGCCGCCATGAAGATGATCCGCGCGGCGCGGCGGCTCGGGTCGCTCATTGGCGCCACCTCGCCGGGCTACGCCTCTTCCAGCATGGACCTCGGCCTGCGTGGGCACGTGGTGCGCGCGGCCGCCCGTGAGCGCGCTGGAGCCCTCGACGCGTGATCGACGCCTTCAAGCTGGCCATCACGAGCGACATACCCGACGTGGAACACCCCTGGTCAGCCAAGCAAGCGGGCTGAGCGCGTCGCTGGAACGGCTATCGACTCCACGGTCGGAAAGCGTCTACCTCCAACGTGGTCGATCGCCAGGACGTCGTGCACAAGGCCCTCGACCGGTCCTGTCCTCGCGCGAGCGACCGTGTTCCTGGTCGACACGATCAAGGGCGCGTCTGCTGGTGGCGTGACGAGTGGTGAAGCCTGGCCAGCGCGCCTCACCCGCCATGGAGACGGTGCTCGACGGCGTCTTCGCACCTGAGCTCGATCGAGGGCCTCGAGGGCGCGGGCTTCGAGCCTACGGAGCTGATCGCCGATCGCGCGGCCCGGCCTGCGCCATCGCCACCGGCATCGCACGCGGCGCTGGTGCTCGACGGCATCCGCGCCTGCTGCGCAACACCTGCTCCTCGGCGGCGCCGTGGGTCAAAGACAGCGTGGCAGATGACTCTGCGCCTGCACGCGCACGCCCGCCTACCTCGACGCGACGCCGCATTCGACACCGACGTCGCGCCGGCCGGTACTTGCAGGCCGCGGTGGCTCGAGGTGCCACCTCCTGCGCCGTTGCTCCCTGCAAGCCCCAAGCGTGTTGCGAGACTGCCCACTCGGTTCTCGCTGGGGCTGGCCCAGGCTGGGACTCGAGGCTCAACTCGCTCTCGAGCCTCCTCGGCGAAGGCGTTCTGCGCAGACACCTGCGTGGGTGCAGCATCGCGCCTGCGACCTGGTGCCACCGAGCGACCCCGATCGCGCCACGGTGGACAAGGCGCGCGCGACCGCGAAGCCGCACAGACGGATGAGGGCACGAACCAGATCAACCGGCTCATGGTCGGGGAACACTCCCCGATCCGACCGAGGGTGACCTACAGCCCTACAGAGATCGCTCGGGAAATCACCTCTCGACCGCGCGGATCCCGCGGATCCGACCGAGGGTGACCTACAGCCCCTGTGACTGCTCGGGAAATCACCTCCTCGACCGAGGGCTCGAGGTGACCGGCGGCCGCCACCGAAGAGATCGCTCGGGAAATCACCTCCTCGACCGAGGGTCGAGGAGACGCGCGGATCCGACCGAGGGTGACCTACAGCCCCTAGAGATCGCTCGGGAAATCACCTCCTCGACCGAGGTCGAGGTGACCGGCGGCCGCCACCGAGGGTGATCGGCGGCCGCCGCCACCCGCCAGGCTTCGCCAGCGGCGTCGCGCAAAACGCCTGCTGGCACGCTGCTCGCTTATGTGCTGACCTGGACACGGAGCTAGGCGGGGCGCTGGCAGCGCCGGTGGCCGGCGAGCGCGAGACCTGCGACGACCACAAGAGCCCAGCTGCCGGAATCGGCGGGGCTTCCGGCGACGCGGGCCGCGCAAGCACCCTTCGAGCTCGAACGCCGGCGTAGCCCGGGATGTTCGGCGTCTGGCCGGGCTCCGTCGCGTCCGGGCCGGGTGCCTCTGCGATCACGTCATCGTCCACCAGGAAGAGCGCTGGAGGCGGAACGCACCAGCATCGGCCTGCGCGCGCAGCGCAGGCCCTGGGGCATGGCAGCGACTTCGGCGGCCGGCCGCGCGACGACGCTCGCGGGGTCGAAGCGCCAGGCGAGCATGCCGTTGAGCTCGGGGACCAAGCGCCGCACGCCGCCATCAACGAACCAAACGTCGCTCGAACCGTCGTCCGAGCGGATCAGCTCGGGAGTGCCCGCGAGGGCGGGCCCTTCTTCCAGGTAGTCGACCACGGCTGCCGGCGCCGAGGCCAAGTCCCAGAACTCGGACAGATGCCAAGCGTTCATCGTTGGGTGAAACCGTCGGCTTGCCGACGACCTTTCATGATCATGTCCAGGAGCGGGCTCCGGCAGAATCGTTTGCCGGTCTGCTCGCGTTGTTGGCGAATACGTAGACCTCGTGCTCGCCGTGCCGTCGAAGAGCGAAAGCGGAGGCGCCACCCAGAAGGCGTGCTCGCACCAGCCAAGGCTCGTGCAGAGGTCGTCACGGTAGAGGTTCGCGAGCGACGAGCCAGCAGAGGCGCCACCGTTCGGCTGATCGAACAGGAGCTCGACATGGACCGCCGGAGCCGGTGAGCTCGAGTCGTACGCGAAGCCGGTGATGCCCTCACAGCTCACGCTCTCCAGCGCGCCGATGCCGGGTGTACCGGCACCACCGCCCGAGCCGCCCGAGCCGCTGGACCCGCTCGAACCACCGCTGCCGCCGGAACCGCTTCCGCCCGAGCCACCGCTACTGCCGGAGCCACTTCCTCCCGAACCGCCGCTTCCGCCGGCGCCGCCGCTGCCACCCGTTCCACCCGTTCCACCCGTTCCACCCGTTCCACCCGTTCCGCCCGTGCCGCCCGTGCCGCCGGTGCCAGTGCTGCCGGTGATCACGCCCATGTAGTAGTCCCAATCCCAGCCGGAACCGGGATCAGTGTGGGTCGAGCAGTCCGGCGCCTCGCCGTGCCCCAAGATGTGCTGGCGGTCCTTGGGGATGCCGTACTGGTCCGCGAGCCAGGCCGCGAGGGCGCCCGACGCGTCGTACATGGCCTTGGTAAACCACTTCGACGGCTGCGAGCTGATGGCTTCGTGCTCGATGCCGATGGAGTTCGTGTTGAAGCACGCGTCGTGATAGGCGACGTCGGTGTCGTCGACCATCTGGGTGACCTGCCCGTCGCTCGAGCGCACGACGTAGTGGGCGCTCACCTTGGCCGCAGGGTCTTTGAACCACGAGATGGTTCCCGAATAGCTGCCCTCGGTCGTGTGCACGACGATGTAGTTGATGTCCGTCGCGGTGCGAGAAGCTGCCTTGTAGTTCCCGGAGTACGCGGCGCTCCAGCTGCTCTTGGGGTATCCGAGTTCGTCGCTCGAAGCCGCTACGTTGCCCTCGACCCAGAGCTCGATGCTCTTGCCGTCGTCGGTCGTCGAGAAGCCACGCCGAAAGACTCGACGCACTTCGTCGAGCAGCAATGGGCCGCCGTACGCCTCGATGGCGTCCCACCATTCGTCGGCCTCGGCGGTGCGTCCACGACCGCGGGCGTGGGCTGCCTTGGCGATGAGCGCAGCCGCAGCGCGGATGTTGGCTGCGGGATCGGTCTTCACGCTCTCGGCCGACTCCCCCGCGAGTAGCGCTGCTGCCTCGACCGACGACAGGCCCGAGCTGCCGATGGCCATCACGCCGACCTCGCCGTGGTTGTGGCGCTCCCCCGCCGCCTCACCCGCCGGCGTCGAGAGACGAGTCAGGGCGTAGCCGACGCTTGCGAGCAGCTCGGCGGGCACCTCGAACCGCGCTTCCGCCTTCCGGAACGCGGCAACGAGCGGGGAGTTGCCCCGGAGCTCGAGGCGCTGGCTCGAATGGGAGCGGGCGGTCTCGGTCCCGCAGGCAAGGGCCAGAAGGCAGAGGGCGAGGGTCCAGGCAGACCTCGGCATGACCCTTGTCTCAGCAACATCCATTCCCCGCTCGAAGCCGAGGTAAACTGCCGAAATCAGGAGAGGAGCATGGGATCGACCCGTCCGAATTCCGGAGGATTCCGGTCCGCGTCTGGATCCGGACCACTGCTCGGATGCCTGGCGCTGCTCGCCTTGCCGGCGGCGTGTGGGACCGACGAAGCTGCGCCGAGGGCCGCACCGGGGCACGACGCGGGCGGGACCGCCAACGACGGCTCCATGCCCGACGCCCCCGACGAGAGCGACGCGCCGTTCGACGACGGCGGTGCGCTCGACGCGTACTCGGCGGATGCCGACGCAGCCCCGCCGAGCGCGTGCTTTCGCCGAAGCGACAACGAAAACCTGAGCTTCGAGTTCGGCCAGCAGTTGCCGCCGCCGGACTTGGATGCGCTCGCCGGCGACTACCCCGAGACCAGCGCGAGCTACCCCGGAAACTCGTTCGCCACGGCGAACGTGGGCGAGCTCGCCGACCCGAGCCCGTCGAGCCCCACAGGCTACGGCTTCGAGAAGCTCTTCTTCCTGTGGTCGAACCGCTGCATCCGCCTTCCCGGGATCACGCCGCCCGAGCCCGCCAACCCGGCCAACGACGCGTGCCGCAACAAGACCGTGCGCAAGGGCAATCCGTATCGCGCGCCGGCCGTCGTCGACGGAGAAGAACTGCGCGCGGCGTTCTCGACCTACGCTCGCGCCGAGGCGTGCACGCGCTTGCAGGCTCGCCGTGCGTTCGGAGCGCCCGCGAGCGCACTCGACAACCTCGCCCAGACGTTCGGGTTGACTTGGCTCGACACGGACGACCGCTCCGGACTGCCTGCCTTGGCCACGAGCGTGACCTTCACGGCGCCCGCCGAGACCCGCAAGTACCTGGTAGACGTCTGCATCACCGAACCCCGCACGCTCGCCAGCGACGTCGCGGGTTCGTTCTTGGACCACGAAGTCCAAGACGATCGGAGTGCCCAGCGAGTGTACGACTTCGTGCTGATGCTCCGCGGAGATCTGCCGCAAAAAGTGCTTCATTTCTACACGAACCCGCTGGACAAGACGGGACACGCGAACGGGCTCTACGAGAACGGAAACCCCAACGTCCGCAACATCGTCAATCAGGCGGACGCCTTCCTGCCGGTGCTGTCCACCGGGTTCACCCCGGGTAACCCCGCCGTGGACTCCGCGCCCCAACCCCACACGCGAAGCTACGAAGAGGCGTATCAGGCCATGCTCGGGTTCTTGACCGACGGAGGCTCGGTCGCCCTGACCGCGGCGCAGAAGTCCAAGCTCGTACTCGCGCTTTCGCTGAACGACAGCGACCCCGACGCGAACCGCTTGGCGCAGATGAAGCTGATGCGAAACCACGTCGAGACGTCGGGCTATCGAGGGGTCGAGATCTGGAGAAACCTCGCCAAGTTGGGCGGTGGCTGCGAACGCATCGAAAACCAGCTGCTCGCGTGCCTCGGCTTCGGTGTGTGCGACGGAACTTGGGGCAAGTGATCGCCGGTCGTCGCTGGCCTCGGCTATGCTCGCCCCATGCACGAAGACGAGATCCGGAAGGTCCAACTCGAGCTCACCGGCACCGAGCGCTCGCTCACCGGAGTGCTGACTCTCCTCGGATTCCTCCAAGGCTCGGCGAAGTTCGGAACTACTCAGTGGGTGAAGCTCATGGTGGACGGAGACGGAGGCTTCTCGATCGCGATCGCTCGCGACGGCGCAGCGTGGGAGCTCTCCGAGGAAGAGGCCAACTATCTCTTCGCCGAACAGAAGACCGCGCGCTCACCCCGCCCTCGCTGGTTCCATCGCTCAGCGGCTCCGCGACGAACCGGGGCGAAGTCGTGCTGTCCGTCGAGCTCGTGTGACGCGCGCTGCCATCGCACTCAGCCGGGAAAGCGGCGATCCCGCCGCCACGACACCCCAACCCCTGCCACCTGACCCTCTTGCAGATCGAGCTCATCTCCCCGCCCCGAGCGAAGACTCCCCGGCCCTGTGTACCGCGGCTCCGGGCTCGGCATCCTCTCGCAGCGCTCACGCCGCGCAGCACGAGGTCGTGTACTACGACGAGGTCGTCCGCCCTTCGACCTCGACCGGGATCTGAAAGACGTCGTCTGGTAGGCATCAGCGTGGACAGCAAGACCCGCGCGCGCCGGGCTACGCCATCGCGGACGCCTACCGTGCGCGCGGCGTGAAGGTCGTGCTCGGCGGCATGCACGCCACCGCGTGCCCCGATGAAGCTTCGGCCCACGCCGACGCCGTGGTCGTCGGCGAAGGCGAACGGTCTGGGAGAAGCTGATTCGCGATCGAGCGCGGCAGGCTCGCGCGCCTCTATCGGGGCGGCGAGCTCGGCGGCTGGCCGCGCACTCGCCGCGACTTGTTCCGGAGCGGAAGTACATCCCGTTCCAGGTCGTGCAGGCCATGCGCGGCACCCCTACCCGTGCGAGTTCTGCAGCGCTGTCCACGGCCAACGGCGTGAACGCCGCTTCGCCTTACGAGGTCGCGGGCGAACTCGGAGCTCGGCAAGCTCGTGATGTTCGCCGACGACAACGTGATGATCCACCGGCGCCACTCCACGAGCTGTTCCAGCGCATCGGGCCGCTGAAACACTGGATTGGTCAATGTTCGCTGGCTGCCCACGTGCGCCAGATCGAAAACGATGAAGCTGATGGCCCAGAGCGGCTGCAAGACCCTCTTCATCGGCTTCGAGAGCTTCGACGACGCCACCGTGCGTCACGCAGGCCAAGCGGCAGAACCGCCGAGCTCTACCGAGGTCGGTCTTCATGCCCACGGTATCGCCGCAGCCAGGGCGGCTTCGTCTTCGGCTTCGACTACCGATGATCCCGGGTCTTCGATCGCACGGTCGACCAGGCCATCGAGATGAAGCTCACCATGGCGCTCTTCGCCATCCTGACTCCCTATCCGGGGACTCGTCTCTACTCGCGACTGGCCAGCGAAGGCCGGCTCACCGACCCGCGCTGGTGGCTGCAGGAAGACCACGATCGCGGTTCCCCCTACTTCGTACCGGCTCGCATGAGCCGAAACGCTCACGCCGGGTGGGTGCGCGCCTGGCAGCTTCTACTCGCGCGCTCGATTCTCGAGCGTTGGACCGTGAACCGGAGCTCGGCTGGATCCAATGGGCCGGCTATCTGCCCTTGAACTTCCTGCAGCAACGGCTCGTGTCCAAGAAGATCGTAGGCGGCGTGGCGCGCTTTCGCACGGGCGCGGGCCCATCGCCGGCGAGCCGGTGAACGCCTCTGCCCCTGGGGCCGATTCGGACCGGGGGATCAAGACCGAGAAGCGAAGTCGATCACTTGGCTTTTCGGGTGCCTCCCCCCAGGCATGCTCGGGCTCGTGCTCGCCCACTCGGGCGCCCCTAGGACGTCGTGACCTGGCAGGGCGCTGGCGCCTGCGCTGCGCGCAGGAGCCTGCGCGTGCCTGCCCCCCAAACGTCCGGCTCCGCCGGCCGTGGAGGGGGATCGACGCCAACGGTCACGCGTGATCAAACCGAGCTCATGCGTACATGGAATCCCCTGGGCGAGCTTTCCAGCAAAGATCGATTCATCGCCAAGCGATGCGAGAAGCGTCGGGGCTTGCGCGTCCTGAAGCGGTCGGGCCTCTAGCGCTTGGCCAGCCTCCGCTCGTGCCAGTGAAGCATGTTCAAGGTGCCGATCTCGCGGAGCCAAGGCTGGTTGTGGGGTCCCGGAAACACGGCGAGCTCGTGATCCACTCCTCGCTTCTCGAGCGCCTTTGCCCAAGCCTCGTTGGCCTTGCGGAACGGATCCTCGCTGGACGTCTCGATGTGGATCTGGCGGCGCCCGACCGCTTTCACTGCCTTCGCGATGCGCTCCGCATAGCGTTGCGCAGCGGGTACGTTGAACGCGGCCTGAACGCCACCGAGCGTGCCGAACAGCTCGGGCTTGCGCAGAAACACCTCGACCGCCACGTACCCGCCCAGCGAGCAGCCATCGAGGCCGGTGTGGGCGGGGCCCGAAAGGCACGGGACCTTTTCGCGCACCGCGGGCAGAAGCGTCTTTTCCAGGAAGTCCGCGTAGCGATCGAGCACCTTCGCAGCCGGACCGAGCTTGTGCGGGTTCGGCGTGACCGGACAGACGAGCACGAGTCCGCCGAACGGGCGCTGCTCGAGATCAGCGTTCAACTTCTCGAGTACCTCGTCCGAGAGCCACGGGTACTTGGGATGGAGCTTTTGGATGGGAGGCTTGCGTAGCCGCTCGTAGGCGCGGACCGCGCCGTAGCGATCGCCCCAAGCGTGGATGCCGGCGAGCTCGTTCCCGGTCTCACCGAGGCCGTGCAAGAGCACGAGCACCGGCAGCTGGGTCCCCGCCGGAACGTGGGCAGGGGCCAGCACCAGCGCGCGGCGCGCGAGCTTCTTGTCGCCCTCGAGCACGAGGTCGTGTTGCACGAGCTCCGCAGACGCCGGGGTGGCGGCGCGCGCAGGAAGTGCCGCCAGGGTCGCGACGGCGCCCGTCCATTTCAAGAGCTCACGGCGGTGCACGTGCGAAATCACGGTGCGGAGAGTCTAGCGACGGCGGCGGCCACCGGTAGGGTATTCTCGAGACTCGGTGTTCCGTCGCATCCGAGTCCTCGCCGTCTTCGTGGGCATCGCCACCCTGGCCACGGGGTCATGCTCACTGAACGGACTCGACGATCTGAAGGGCCCGGGCTCGGACGATGCCGGTGACTCGGACGCAGGCTCGGACGCGCCGAGCGACGGACCCAAGGGCGACAAACCGGTGGGCTCCGCGTGCGGCAACGGCTCCGAGTGCGACTCCGGCCATTGCGTGACGGGAGTCTGCTGCAAGAGTGCCTGCTCGGGCCCTTGCGAAGCTTGCAGCAGCGACTTGACCGGGACGGCCAAGGACGGCGAGTGCGCACCCGTACCGGCCGGAACCGACCCGCTCGACCGCTGCGAAGCGGCAGCCGAGTCCACCTGCGGAACCGATGGCAAGTGCGACGGAAAGGGCGCGTGTCGCCTGCACGCCGCTGGGATCGAGTGCCAAACCCAAAGCTGCGCGAACGGCGTGAAGACGTTGGCTGGAACTTGCGACGGAAAGGGGAGCTGTCAGGACGGCGGCAGCGTCGAGTGCCAACCGAAGACCTGCAATGGCGCGGTGTGCGCCTCGGATTGCCCGAACGATGCGGCGTGCAACACCGGCGAGTATTGCGATATCGCCAGCGGCAAGTGCACGCCGAAGCGCGCCAATGGGTCGGCGTGCCAAGCGGCGAAGCCCAACGAGTGTACGAGTGGGTTCTGCGCCGACGGCGTGTGCTGCGGTTCGGTGTGTACGGGCGCGTGCCAAGCGTGCACCGCAGCGCTCTCCGGGAAGCCCGACGGCGAGTGCGGCAACGTGCCCGGGGGCTCGGATCCGGACGGCGATTGCGCCGATCAAGGGGCCCCGAGCTGTGGCAACGACGGCGCGTGCAACGGCAACGGCGCGTGCCGACTCTACGCTTCGGGCACTGCGTGCGGCGCGGCCGGCTGCGCCGGTTCGAGCACGCAGTCGAAAGCCTGCGACGGCGCGGGCTCCTGCAAGACGAACACGCTCAAAGACTGCGCTCCGTATGCGTGCGGCGCGGGCAGCTGCACGACCTCGTGCAATGGCTCGGCGAACTGCGCCTCGGGCGCGGCCTGTGATCCGGTGACCCACCAGTGCTTGAACCACGGGGTCGGGTGCCGCACGGGACAGCGCACCGGGTTCACGGACGTCGTTGCCTGGCCCAACATCGCGAGCTGCGGCACGCTGACGAGCTTCACGACGGCCGTCGCGCAAGCAGCGACCACCTGCGACGACGGTTGGCACATGTGCAACCCCGCGGACCTGGGAGCGCTCCCGAACACGGTGCCGGACGCGGGTCTCACTTGGCTGAACTACACGGGTCCGGGCCCGCAAATGTGGACGCTGAACTCCAACACGACTTGCGGCGCCTTCGTCTCGACGGCGAACCTCGCCGGCACGGGCGGCTGCACCGCCGCGGGCCTCTACCCCGAAGGCTGGCGCTTGGCCTTGAGCGCAACGGTCTGGGGCTTCTCCCACGACAGCGCGGTCGGTTGCATCCCCCACGTCAGCCACGTCTGCGCGTTCCCGGGCGGCCAGACGCCGGCCGAGGCCTACACCACCTGCTGTCGGTGAAGCAAACGGTGATGCGTCGCAGTCTGCTCGCGCTCGCCGGCCTCGTTTGCGCGCTCCTCACGGCGCTGCCGGCGGGCGCGCACCAGCGAGGACGAAGCTACTGCAGCGTCCACACCGTCGTGGGCGGGGTGGACGTCAGCGTCGAGACCAGCTTCGAACACCTGGCGCAGGTGCTCGGCACGCCGAGAGACGCCAGCGACGAGCTGATCCGCTCGAAACGCCAAGAGCTCGCCAGGGCACTCGAGCGCAGTGTGCAGGGTCGCACGTCCTCGGGCGACTGCACGTTTTCGCCGGGTGAGCTCGAGCTCGTGACGAGCGAAGGGCAGCGCGCCGCCCGCATGAGCTTCGAGCTCGGCTGCGCGCCCGAACCCGTGACGCTGCGCAACACCTGGCGCTTCGACGTGGATGCGACGAGCGAGGTCGTGTGCTCCATCGACGGCGATGCGTGGGTGTTTCGCCCCGGCAGCGAGGAGCGCGGGATCGGTACACCGCCCAGCGTCGGCCAGGTGCTCGCGAGCTTCGTGAACCTCGGAGTGCACCACGTGCTCTCGGGCATCGATCACGTGCTCTTCGTGGTGGCGCTCTTGCTCGCGGCCGCGCGAGGGAGCCGGGAACAGAAGCTCGGCACGGCCCTCCGGCGCGTGGCGCTCGTGGTCACGGGGTTCACGCTCGGCCACTCGCTCACTCTGGTGGCCGCCGGCCTCGGCTGGGTGAGGGTGGAACCTCGCATCACCGAGAGCATCATCGCCTTCAGCATCGTCGTGGTCGCCGTCGAGAACGTCGTGAAGGGCGAGCTCCGCTGGCGCGGCCTCACGGCATCGCTCTTCGGTCTGGTCCACGGCTTCGGCTTTGCGAGCGTGCTCACCGAGACCGAGCTGCCACGGCGGGCGCGGGTCCTTTCCTTGCTCGCGTTCAACGTAGGCATCGAGCTCGGCCAGCTCTTCGTGGTGCTCGTCGTGTTCGTCCCGCTCTACTACGCGGCGCGACGCGCGAGCTACGAGCGTCGCCTGCTCGCACCGGCCTCCCTCGTCATTGCCGCGCTCGCCAGCATCTGGTGCGTGAAGCGCGCGTTCGAACTGGGCTTCTTGCCGTGGCTCGGCGGGTAGCGCGGCGAGGTGGCTCAAGTACTGCTCGAGTCGATACCGATAGGCGTCGTTGATGTTGGATACCTGCTCGGGCTATGCCTGGGGCTCTTCCGGGCTCAGGCGCGTCCAGCCGCTACGCGCATGAACACCGTGGCCATGCAGCATGGCCACGCCCCCAGGTGGCGACGCAAATGGCCGCGGACCCCGAGCACTTCGTCGCCTGGGGCGCGCCAATGATCCGCTATCGGTGCCTCCACGGCGGCGCGACCTGCGAGGTTTCACTCGACGTCGACAACACCTTCACGACCGCACCGCTGATCTTCGACGGGGACAAGCCGGCGGTGCTCGCGCTCAAGCGAGCGATGATGTCGGCGCTCGGACTCTCCGTCGCCGAGCTCCGGCAGGCCGACGGCAAGGCCTGCGGGCTTTGGATGCGAGCCCCGGGCTGGCCGCGTTTGCGCCGGAGCTGATCGACGGCGCGGGGCTGTGGCGCGCGGGCGGCTGGTCGCTGTCCGCCGCTGCGCCGCGGCGTCGGCCGCGCTGGGCGCCTCCCTCGGCTCGCTGGCGGCGATCCCGCGCGCGGACTACGCGGCTTCGGACGGCTACAATTGGGGCAGCCTGCGCGAGACGGTCGCCAACGCCATTGCCGAGCTGCCCGCCTGGACCCGCCACTGCGGGGACGCCACTCACCAGCGGGTGCTAGCCGAGTCCGCCTTGGCGGAACAGGTGCGCTTGGGCGCGACTCGGCCATTCTCGACCGAAGAGCTGCTGCAGGCGTTCGAGCAGGCGGCGACTGCCGGCGATCCACAGGAGGTATTGCAGGCCTACTGGCGACTCCTCGACGGAGCAGGCGACCGCGGAGGCGCGGCGACTGCCAGGCGGAGCGCGACCGTAGCGGAGGGCAGCATGACCGGATGGACAGCAGAGCATCTCAACGGCCAGCTCGTGATAGCAGCGAACGTCAACGAAGCGGTGAGCGCGGTGCTCGCGGCGATGAGCTCCGCAGATTGGCCACCCGTCACCACATGGCGGGCTCCGTTCGAGGAGGATGATCGGCCGCTGCGGACCGATTCCCTGTTCGACCATCTGAAAACCACGAGGGTCCGAAGCGCAAAATGGCGTCATTCGAACGTGATCAGCAGCCTCGTGACCTTCCAAGAAGAACATTCCATCGTGGGGCTCCATCTCCTGGACATCGAGCGCGATCGTTGCTGGCGCTGGGTGGTCGCGTTCGAGACGCTGGTTCACGAGCTGTGCGCCGCCGGCGCGCCCCTAGCCCGCGCCCGCCTCGAGCACGACAGCACCGGGCTGCACTGGTTGCCTCGCCTGCCTGAAATCGGCGGGGCCACCTACCTGTTCGCCGGCAGCCCCGCGCTGCTGGCTGGATGTTGGGATGATGTCGACGGGGCAATCACGGCCGGCGGTTGGGAGCGCCGCGACGAGGGCGGGCGGCTGTTCCTGACCCGCGCGCTACGCGCCGAGACCAACCTCGAGTTCCTCGAAGCGACGGTCGACGGGCAGTGGGCCATGGCGCGCCTCGCCCGACCCCGCGTGTGCCACTACGACGTCGATGACGGCCCAGTCGAGA
Source organism: Polyangiaceae bacterium (assembly GCA_046351435.1). Taxonomy (GTDB): domain Bacteria; phylum Myxococcota_A; class Polyangia; order Polyangiales; family Polyangiaceae; genus JADJKB01. The sequence goes on along the minus strand of JAXLYN010000027.1, from coordinate 93,848 downwards.
ACGAGATGACGCTGTTTCGGCGGGGTGATCGCCGCCTGTTCTCGGCCGGGTATCGGCCCGACGACGAGACCGCGCTGTTCTCGTGCGTCGTCGACGAGGGCCAGCACGTTCAGCCGTGGGAGGTGTGGACGCTAGGTCAGGCCCTCCGTCGCGGCACGCTGCCGTCGGGCGATTCGGTGAGAGCCGTCCACGTCATTTTCGCCGACCGTGCCAGCGCTCTGCGCGAGCGGAGACCGCTCCTCGACGTCGGGGTCACGGTTCAGTTCTATGGTGACGACGGTGCGCTGACCACGCTGCCACCCGATGCGTGATCGCCGGCGGCACCTCGCGAGGGTGGACTCGCGGCATGGATGCTGCCACGCGGCTAGATGGTGGACAACAATTCCATCCATACGGCACTCACGGTGCGTCTTTGGCTGAAGCAGCATTCCACCGTCCACGTGCACTTCACGCCGACCTACTCGTCGTGGCTCAACTTGATTGAGCGCTGGTCCGCCAGTTGACCAACGATGCACTGCGGCGCGGAAGCCATACGAGTGCCCGCCAGCTCGCGCTGGCCAGCGGCCAGTACCTTGACGCTACCAGCGACGAGCCCAAGCCCTTCATCTGTCGGCTGACGAAATCCTCGCTGCCGTGGCTCGCCATTGTCATCGCGCTCTCGCCGGGCGGACGTTGTGGGCGGTCTGCAGACTCCGGACACCAGGAGGGCACCGGATCGATGCGCGTTCGGGTCCCGACGCAACTTGCGCCCACTCTGCGTCGCGCCTAGGGGAAGGTGAAGACCATTCTCCGGACGGTGAAGGCGCCTGTCCTTGAACGCTCATGTGGTGGCTCGGTGAAGCGGTCAGCGCCATCAGGCCGAAAGATTGCCAAGGCTCGTTTCAGTACGCCGGGCACAGCGATCGTGATCCATGTCTCTGCAAAACCGCCGCAAGACTGGCGCAGGAGGGCACCTTGGCTAACCCAGCGGCGAATACGGACTCGTATTCGCTGGCCCGAACAGGCAGGCTTCGCTCGGGTCGTTCGCTCGGTCCGGTTGGCCGGCGATGGTGCGAATCAGCGCGATTCGATGGGATTTGAATCGCAAAAAAGGTGCATGAACCATGGGTTTGGTCGATGTACGCGCGCTGCAGCGCTGTCTCCTCTCGGTCTCGCTACTCGCCGCGCTGTCCTGTGCGGGCGGCTCGCACGGTCCATCCGATCCCGGATACGCCGAGTATGATTGCCCGCCGCCGATCGGGAAGATCGTGCGCGAGGACTGCTCGCGCTCGGCACTGCGCTACGAGGGCACGAGCTTCAGTGGCTCAGTCGGTGTGGGCAGCGTTGGGGCGTCAGCCGCGTACTCGGAGAAGGCGATCCGCGAGGCCGACGCCCTAGTAGCCATGTTGAAGGAGCAGCGCGTCAGTTTGTGCAACGACTTCAACACCTGCAAGATGGGGGTGCCCGAGTACCGCACTGAACAGCAACACATCGACGATTCGTTCATTGCCTTGCTCGCGCTCAAGGACAAGATGGCAACTTTGGACGTCGACGGCGCCGCCAAGCTACTCGCCGAGATTCGCAGGATTCGCAGCGAGCGAGGCCTGCCGGGCCAGTCACCAGTTGACCCCGACGCGGAACCCGAGAAGGTTGCGTCGCCGCCTTTCTGCGGTGGTGACGTCGAGTTCAAGTCGTCCAGTAACGACTACCTGCACCGCCCCGACGCGCCGGAAGGCGTCACTACCTGGAGCACAGGCAGCGGTAACATTTGGAGCGTCGAGTGCACTGGCGGTAAGATCAAGCTTCGCTCGTGGAAGGGTGACTACTTGCGCCGCACTGCCGAAGGGAAGGCAGTGACGACGGGGCAGGCGGACGAGTGGTCAGTCGAGAGGGCCGGAGAGAAGTACCGCCTTCGGTCCTCCAAGGGAGACTACTTGATCCGCGCCGACCAGGCCCAGGGCGTGGCCACCGCTGAGAAGGGAGCGGCGCGCGATTGGACCGTAGAGTTCGGGCTCTGCGGCCATGGCGTTCGCCTCCGGTCGGCGCAGGGCGACTACCTGCACAGGGCAGAAGAAGGGGACGCGCTCACGACGTGGGGTGCGGGACAAGGGAATGACTGGAGGGTCGAGTGCCGCGGGAGCAAGGTGATGCTGCGATCGTGGAAGGGTGACTACGTGCGCCGCCCGGAGGATCGCCAAGGAGTCGTTCCTGCGGCCGCTGGCACGCCCGGAACGGAGTGGGACTTCGAGTTTGCCGCGGGCCGGCTTCTGCTGCGTTCCTGGAAAGGAGACTACTTGCACCGCCCGGACGGCGCGCCTGCGGTAACGACCTGGGCTACCGGGACGGGCAACCAATGGGTCGCCGAGCCGACAGATTGACCGAGCGCGGGGGGAGTCCGTGCGCTCTTCCATCTGGCGCGTGGGGTCCCCCCCCCCGAGCTCCGCCTCGTCCGTGATGCCAGTCGAGCGCTACCCTCTCTTGTGTGCCTGGCTCGGGCCGCGCGTCTCAGAGCGCTTCCAGGAACGCGATCAAATCCGAGAGCTGCTCGGCGCTCAGGTGCCCGGTCGCGCCGTGCGTGTCGCGCATGCCGCGGGTCTCGTTGTGTCCGACCTCCCCGGGCGCGAGGGACGGGTGGCCCGGGGTCGCCAGCGCCTCGCGCAGGCTGCGTGCGCGGCCGTCGTGGTAGAAGCGACGCGCACGGTCCCACACCCCGCGCAGCTGCGGCACGCCGAAGTGGATGCCTGCCTCGTTCTGCACGGCGAGCGGGAAGGTCTGGACGAAGCCCTGCGTGATCGTGTCCGCGACCTTGCCCGTGTTCGGGTTGAGCGTCGGCGTGACCACTGGCGGAAACCTGAGCGGAACCTCCGACGGGTTGAAGGTCGCCGACACCGTGGTCAGCGGCAGCGGGTGACAGGTGTTGCAGCCCGTCTGGGGCGACGTGTAGACGTCGTGCCCGCGGCGCGCCGCTGGCAGGTCCAGCGCCTGGTTCGGGTTCGGCAGGAAGCGCGGGCGCTGCAAGAGTAACAAGCCGAGCGCGCGCGTGACCCCGCTGAAGTCGAGGGCGATGCCCTCGCGCACGGTCTGCCCGGTCGCGTCAGTGTACTCCTGGAACAGGCCGTCGCCGAAGCTGTAGTCGCGGCCGAAGATGCGCTTGGCCGCGTCCTTGAAGTGCGCGTTCCGCAGTCCGTGAGGGCTGCCGTACGTGCGCGCCTTGCACTCCGGAGGCGGGTCGTCGCGGCAGTCGAGGACGTGGTTGCAGCCCGGCTTCTTCGGGTCGAGCTGGCACTCCGTGACGCTCGGATACTTCTTCCAGATCAGCGGGTCGAGCTCCTCGCAGCAGAAGTTCTCCTTGCGAGAGAACTCGTTGATGACGGGGAAGAAGTTCGACTCGTCCATTGCCGTCTCGAAGAACCACGGGCGCGTGTCGAAGGCGCCGCGATACGCCATCACCATGCGCGAGCCGAAGGCCGGGTCGGTCTGGAGCGGCATCGCGACGGGTTTGGCGATGTTGTTGCCCTCGCGATGACAGTGCGCGCAGGTCTGGTCGCCGTCCACGGTGAAGCCTGCGGTCACGAAGTTGATGCCCTCGCCGATCTCGGCGTCGCTGGCCGGGAACTCGCCGTCGCGCACGTCGCCGACCAGGATGCGCCGCTCGGTGCCCGGGCCGGCTTCCAGGTCGAGGACGCTGACGTACTCGCCGAGGCGCTCGGCGGCGAAGGCGCGCTTTCCGTCCGGGTGTGCGACCACGCCGTAGGGGTTCATGCCGGTGCGGAACAGCTTGCCCGCCGACTGCTCGGTCGAGAGCTTGCCGTCCTTGCCGACTCGAAACGCCTGGACCTCGTTCGAGCCGCTGCACGCCACGAGCAAGTCGGAGCCGGAGACGTGCATCTGCTCCGGCAGCGCGCAGGCCACGAGCCAGGTGTCCTTCGGGGCGAGGTAGGCGATGCGCGACGCCGGCCAAGAGTCGGGGGGCGGCAGCGCGGCGCCCTTCTCGGGGTGGTCGGGGTCCACGTCGCGGTAGTCGCGGCAGCAGGTGGTGTCGCTGGTGTAGTTCCAGAGCAGCTTTCCGTCGTGGTCGAGCACCGCAATCTCGTTCTGCAGGTCCTGGAACATCACGTTGGCGGTGCCGTCCCCGGGCTTGCCGTCGCCGTCGGTGTCGAAGCCCTCGTCGGGGCGGTGCTGCGAGCCCCGGCCCGTGTGTGTCACGAACACGAAGCCGTCGCTCGCGACCACGTCGCCGGGCGGGGAGAACAGCTCGACGCGCTCGAGCTCCACGTCCTTCTGCGTGTCGATCACGCTGAGCGTGAGCCCGGTCAGGCTCGCGACGAACAGGCGCGACCCGTCCGGCGACAGCGCGAGGTCGCGCGGGTTGTCGCCGACTGGAATGCCCACGCGGTCCTCCGGGCGCGCGTCGCGATAGTTGTCGCCGACCACGCGGAAGCTCTCGCCGACCTCGAGGTCCCAGTAGAGGACGCTGTCCTTCCAGCGGTTGGTGAAATACGCGCGCTTGCCGTCGGGCGTGAACGCGACGTCGATGGTGTACCAGGGCACGCTCACCTCGCGCACCACCTCGTCCTTCGCGGTATCGATGACCGACGCGAAGTTCGAGAAACGATTCGTCACCACCAGGAAGCGCCCACCCGGGTGCAGCGCGAGACCGGTGGGGCCCGAGCCGACCTCGATCTTCTGGAGCAGGCGCTCGCTCGCCGTGTCGACGACTGCGACCTGATGCCCCGGCTCGTCCTCGACGCCCTGCAGCGTGACGTAGAGCTTGTCGCCGTCGCGATCGAGGGCCAGCTCCAGCGGGTGCTGGCGTCGCGGCTGCGGGGCGTAGAGCGGCTCCTCGGCGCCGAAGGGGTTCGGGTAAGGCGAGAGAGAACGCTTCTCCGGCGCGCGCTCCTCGCCGTCGGAGCAACCGACCGCGAAGAGCGCGACGAGGAGCAGCGTGCGCCTCACGGGCCGCCGTCCTTTTGCTCGCACACCAGGCCACCGTCCTCCTGCTGCACGCAGCTCTCGTCGTCGCGCAGCGTGACCTGGGTCTTGGTGGTGCCGACGCACTTCGCGGCCTTGGCGGTCAGCGTGATCTGGGCGTTCTTCCCCACGATGTCCGCGATGGGCAGGTCATTGAAGAACACCAGCACCTCGTCGGAGTAGAGCGCGCCGCCCTCGTCGTGGACCTTCACCGGCGTGTCGCTGAGCGAGTAGGGGTCCTGGCCCTCGACCACGATGCGCGCGGAGTGCGACGCGCTCGTGGCCTGCACGTTCTCGAGCCGGAGCACCGACTGGATGTAGCGGAAGCCCTGGAAGCCCAGCGTGATCTCGGCGTCGTCCCCGTCGGTGAAGGGCACGAAGGCGCCGCCCGAATCGCGGTGCCCCCAGGTGAGCGTGAAGGTGCAGCTCGGGCCGGCGTCGGCGGGCTGGCTCTGAGCCGGGTCGTCGTTCGAGCAAGCCAGGCACCCGGCGAGCGCGATCAGGAAGAGTAGTCGCTGCATGGCTCAGTACTCCGCGGAGGCTCCGAGTTGGAAGATGAACGCGCGCCGACCCTCGAGCGGCTCGAAGGTCAGGAAGTGCTGGTCGTAGACGTCGCTCCTGACGGCGACGCGGACGTCTTCGGCAAAGCCCAGCGGGCCGAGGCCGATCTCGCCGCGCAGCCCCGCCAGCACCGACCAGCTCTCGCTCAGCATCTTGTCGCGGCTGCGGAAGGTGGGGAAGGTGCCGGGGGCGCGGGCGTAGCGCTCCTCGTAGAAGTCGGCTTCACCCTGGTAGTAGCCGCGGGCGTCGAAGCCGACGATGACGCGCTCGCGCTCCGTGGCGTGCTGGATGCCCGCGTCCGCGGTGTGGCTCGTGACACCCCAGCTGTCGCGGTAGAGTCGGTAGCCACCGGAGAGGAACCAGTGCCGGCTGAGCGCGCGGCGTACCCCGAGCGCGAAGGCGTGGCGCACGCGCCAGCGCGGGTGTTCTTCCGGAACGCTGACCGTGGTCGTACCGGACCAGCGGATGGGGACGAAGCGGTACGCGGACTGCTGGAACCCGCTCTGCGCCTGCACCTCGTACGAAAGGTTCGCGACCGTCCAGCGATCGAGCACGTAGGAGAGGCTTGGCCCGAGCGAGACCAGATGCAGATCGTGCCACTGGCTCTCGGGCTCGCCCGCGCGCCCGACGCGGTCGAAGCTCACGCGCGCGTCCAAGCGCTCCTCCAGCCGACGCTCGAGCCACTCGTACGCCGTGCGGAGCGACAGGGCGTGCGACGAGTAGTCGGTTTCCCAGCTCGGCATGTACCTGAGCGCGAAGGTGATCTCGCGCTCGGGCTTCCAGGTCGCTCCGGCGCTCAAGCCGTGGCGCACCTCGCTGTAGCCGTGAGGCGAGGCCGCGGTCATCACGTCCACGCTGGCCGCGCTGATGATGTCGGCCTCGTAGGCCGCGTCCACGTCGACGCGTCGGCTCAGCTCTTGCCTGAGCGAGAGCTCCGGGAGGCCACGGTCAGTGTGTCGTCGTCCGAGGACGCGGACACGAACGCCGTCGCGCGGCTGTCGCCGAACGCGGTCGACGCCCCGAGCAGGAGCGCGAGCGTCACTTGCAGCCGCATCCGCCTCCGGTCTCTCCGCTCGCACCGGACGAGCCCTCGCGCGCGCCCAGCATGTGGGTCCGGGCGCGCGACTCCGACGGCCGCGAGTCGGGGGACATGCAGCGCGACGCCAGCGTGCCGCGCTGCCAGGCGTGCACCGGCGCGCAGCCGCCGAGCAGCGCCAAGACGAGGAGCAGGGCCGCCCGCATCATCGGTCTCCCTCCACCCAGCCTTCGAGCGTGCGATAGCGCGCGTCGCTTGGCCCTTCGAACACGGCGCCGCCGCCGTGGTACGTGCTCGCGTGCTCGGCCAGGGGCTTCCGGAGGAGCAACGGGTCGCTTCCCGAAGCGAGCACGCAGCTCACCACGTAGTTGTGCAGCAGCTCTTCGTCCGTGAGCGGTTCCAGTAGGTGGGTGCGCGTCTGGTCCATTCGCCGTGCGAGCGGTGCGTAGAGCGAGAAGGCGCGCTCGGGGCGCGCGTGGCACGACGGGTTGCTGCAGCTCTCCGCGTAGATGGGCTGCACGTTCGTCCGAAACTCGTCGTAGTCGAGCCAGTGCACGCGTTCGCTCCCGCTCTCGGGCGGCGAGCCGCACGAGAGCGCGAGCAGCGTCGTTGCCCAAGCGCGCCTCATTTCTGGCCTCCGCGGTAGGGCGCACCGAGGTCCACCCAGCGCACGAAGGTCAGGCGCTCGGCGTCGCTCAGCGCTGGCTCACCCGGGCAGCCCTTGCCCACGAGCGCGGCCGGGGCGTCGAGCTCGCGGGCATAGATGCGCTCGATCAACACGCTCTTGCGTGCGCTCGGCGTGGTGGCGTCGACGTAGTCGTCGAACAGCGCCAGGTAGGCGGTGTCGAACGGGCCTGCCGGCTTCGCGGTCAGGTCGAGCCCGCCCTTCGGCGCTGTGCCGCCGTGGCAGCTCAGACACGAGCGCTCGAGCAGCGGCGCGATGTCGTGCTCGAAGTCCACGCCGAAGCGCTCGTCGCCAATCACGACAGGCTGCTTCGGACGGCGCGCGTCACCGTTCTCGTGCGTCGCGAGCGTCACCGACGCCGCAGTCACCACGTCGGGCACCGCACCGCCGGCGTCCTTGGGGTCTCCGCTGAGCGCGCCGTGGCAACCGGAGCACAGCGCCGGGTAGAGCAACGGCGACACTCCACCCGGGAACTTCTCGCCCGGAGCGACGTGGTTGAAGCGGTTGTGCTGCGCGCCGACGGCCATGCGGTCGGCGTTCAGGAACTGCACCCGGAACGGCGTGTCGGCCGGGACTTTCAAGAACACGGAGCTGCCGGAGAGGGGCACCTCGCCGAGGATGCGCGCACGGCCGTGGACCCCGGCGCCGATGCGCGCGGCGGCGTGCTGGTTCGGCGTCACCGGCACGCTCTCGATCAGTCGCACGTACTCCAGGTCGTGGCGCAAGAGCTTCTGCCCGCGCTGCTCCAGGTTCGAGAAGATGGCCTCCAGCGTCTCGACGTAACGGAACGCCACCGTCCCGGTGTCCGAGGCGCGCGTCTCGTCCCAGGCGGGCTCGTGCTCCGGGTCGTCCTCCAACGGCCGAGCGACGATGGGCTCGGCGTCGTGCTCGGCGACACCCGGCTCGTCGAGCAGCACGCTCTCGCTCGCGAGCTTCGGGCCCGCGCTGGCACGGTCCTCGGTCAGCGTGACCCGATAGAGCCCGAACTCGGGCGGTGAGCTCGCGTCTTCCAGCGCGACAGAGCCCTTGGCGCGCGTGACCCACAGGCTCCCGTCGGGCAGGGGCGCAGGGTGGCGGTAGAAGCCGCCGCTCGACGTGCCCGTCGCAGCCACGTCTGGAGCCGAGAGCCGGGTGAAGGCGTGCCGGAAGCCGCCGATCGCGGCCTCACCGGCGACCTCTGCCGGCATGTCGGGCCCGAACTGACGATCGAAGATGGCCAGCTGCCCGCCGCGCCACACGCCATGCCGCCCGAACAGCACGCTCGCGAAGCGGCCGTCGGGCATCACTCGCGTGGCGTAGGTGACGAGCGGGCTCTGGGTGATGCCGTGGTGGATGTGGAGCTCGGGATCGCCGTGGTACGCCTTGTTGTGATCGAGCGGCATGCGGAACACGGGCGCTTCGAAGCGCCCGCTCAACGTCCGTCGTAGCGTGAAGGCCAGCGTGCCGTAGGACTTGCCCACGCCGAAGAACGCCGGAGACGCCTCCGGGAACGGGTCGTGGGTCAGGCGTTCGAGGGCGCCGCTCTCCCGGTCCACGGCCCAGACGTCGCTGTCGAGCTGATCGTTCCCGTCGGCGAGCACCCCGGCGCGTGTGGACACGAAGTAGACCCGCCCATCGGGACCGTAGGTCGGCTGTGCGTTCGCGGCCGTGCCACCGCCCGGCAGCGTCGCGCCGTCGTGGGTGAGCTGCTTCGCGCCCTTCCCATCCACGCCGATCTCCCAGATGTTGAGCGCGTCGCCGTCTCCGCGGCGCATCGCGAAGGCGACGCGCTTGCCGTCGTGGCTGACGGCGGGGTCGCGTACGTCGGCGGGCTCGCCGTGCAGGCCGGCGGTGAGGTTCCTGAGCTTGCCCTCGGGGGTCGGTGGCTCGAGCACCCAGAGGTCTGACCCGGGCAGGGTCTTCTCGAAGGCGAAGGGCCGATCCGGCGCCACGGGCCCGCGCACCAGCACGACGCCGGTGACGGCGGGCTTCGGTCCGATTGCCTTCGCGCGCTCGGCGTCGGCCCAGGTGGTCATGGCCTGCACCGCGGGGTCCGCCGCGCCTTCGGAGAAGAAGATGTCGTTGCCGGCGCGGTGCGCGATGCCGCCGCGCTCGAAGGGCACCGTCTTCCGCACCAACCGCGACAGCGACGGGTCGCCGCCCAGGAACAGGTGCATGCGTGCGGCGTGGTGGCTCTTCCGGATCATCGTCGCGGAGAACACCGGTCCGGCGTCGGTCTGCGCGGGCGGCTCGAAGCTGGTGAACGGTGCCGCGGCGCCGTGACAGCCTTGGTTCATGCACTGCCGATTGGCGAGGTTGGGCAGCACCGTGTCGCCGAACAAGCGCTCCTCGTCGCTGAGCTCGACCTCGCCCTCGCCGCCGTCGGACTCCTCGGCGATCCACTCGGCGATCGCGCGGTAGTCGCCGTGCCGGCGGCTCGAGAACTGGATGCCGCCGATGTGGGGCTCACCGCCGGCGGCCATGGCGAGCGGCTTGCGCAGCAGGGTGGAGAGCTCCGCGTGCTCCCGGGTGTTGATGCGCTTCTTCGCCGTCTCGTAGGCCTGACCCAGGTCGGCGATGGTGCCGCTGCTCGTGAGCCGGACGTGGAAGAAGGCCCAGTCGATGGTCTCCCCCCTGGCCTCGGCGTCCGGGCTCACGCCATGGCACACCGTGGCCACACAGGTGGTCTCGAGCACCGGCGCCACGTCGCGGTCGAACTTCTCGCGCGCGGAGGGCGAGCCGCATGCGGCGCTCGACAACGCCAGGGCCGAGCAGAGGCAAAGGGAGACGGACGCCTTGGGCATGGCACAACTCGCGGCGCCGCAGCCTGGCTGCAACGCGCGGGCCAGTGGCCGAACCCTAGCGCCGCGGCCTCGGGCGGGACCTGACGGGCGTCATCTCTGGCGCTCGCGGGCGCCGAAATCGAAGCCGAGGAGTCCGTCCTCCCGGGACGTCGGCGACGTCGACGACATTCCGCTCGTGGAGCGTGGAACTTCACCGCGCGAGCGGCTCGGTCAGCCGCCGAAGAAGCGGTGAGCGCCGATCACCTCGACCTCGCCGGAGACGGGGGGCACCTCGCAGCGCTCGCCGATCTTGGCCGTGAACTCGCGGAACGACGCGAGCGCTGCCAGCGGATTCCCCGAGTCCGACTCGATGACGGCCAGATGCACGAAGCTGACCCCGTCGGCGAGCTTGAAGGTCGCGTAGCGGACTCCGCTCGTACCCTCCTTCTCGAGCTCGGAAAAGACCGCGCGGACGTAGCGCTCATTTTCCTCCACACGATCTGCCTTCACCTGGTAGCGCACCATCACCGTCTTCATGGTTCGAGGCTCCCTCCGTCGACCACACTACCCGAGCGCCCACGGGCAGGGAGGCCAATCGTCACGGGCAGGCCTCGGCGGACTGACCGCAGCGGCGAAACGTCTCGAACGCGCGGCACTACGCGAGAGCTGCCAACGCCGCCTGCTCACGCCGGCTTCCCTCTCCCCCGCCCGAGCTCGTGGCATCGCTTCGTTCGCGTGCGGCCATCTCAGAAGCTGAACCCCACGCTGCCGCCGATGTCGACGCCGTGCCGGTAGTCGACGTCGTCGGACTTCCGCTGGCCCCAGGTGTCGTTCTCGCTCCGCGCGAGCGGCAGAGCGAGCCCGACTGCGAAAGCGATCTCGAGCCCACGCTCGCTAGGCCACCAGCGCGTCGCCGCCACGCGCAGCGCACCGGTGGCAAGATGGACGTGTTCTTCGGGCTCGTAGCCGTCGTCGTTCTCGCGGCGCGTCTCGTAGCGATAGCCGAGGAAGGGGCCGAGGTTCAGTGTCCAACCGCCGTCTTCGTCGCCTTGGTCGAGCAGCGTGGGCCAGACTCCGAAGCGCGCGCCACGCGAGAACACGCCCGGGTGCCCCGCGCGAATCGCCACGTTGACCTCGGCGGACCAGGTGCCCGAGAGCAAGAGTCCGAGTGCCAGACCGAGGCCGGTGGAGTCGGTCCGATCCCCGTTCACCACGGTGTGGTCGGTGAACGGCAACGTGAACCTCACCGTCTTGACCACCGAAGGACGTGGAGCGGGCTCGGCGAGCGCGGGCCCGGCCATCGAGGCGAGGGCGGAGGCGAGAGCCACGCTTCTCAGATCCACCATGAGGGCATCGCCTCCCGCATTCCCGCGCGCCGTGCAACGAGAACGCGACGCTCGCGCCAGAGGATGACGGCACCTAGGAGCGAAAGTGCGACACCCACGAGCACCGGAGTGAGGGCGATCTGGTGCTCCACCAGCGCATCGGAGTAGCGAACGGTGAGGACCACGGTAGTGTTGTAGACGAGGTGCACGAGCATCGATGTGAGGAGCGTACCGGTGCAGAGCCGGCTCGCCGCGAAGCCCACGCCGAGCACGATGGTCCCCGCCACCTGCGTCGGCTCGAGGTGAAACAGCCCGAAGAGCACCGATGGGACCACTAGGCCCAGCCAGAACTTCCGTTCGAAGGGCGCGGTCAGGAGGCCGCGGAACAAGAGCTCCTCAGCGAGCGCGGGCATCACACCGAGCGCGAACACGAGCAAGACCACGCCCCCACCCGAAGCGCTGCGCGCCGCGTTCACCACCACGGTCGAGGCCGTGACTTCGTTTTGGGTGAGCCGGTGCATCAGCTCCCCCATGACCTCGGCCAGGGGCGCCGAGCCGAACACCAAGAGTAGGCCGCCGATGACGCCCAGCACCGAAGGGCGCCCGACTGGGAAGGCGATGCGCCGCGGGGTCTTCATGACCCAGAGCCAAAAGCCCAGCGTTCCAAGCACCGAAAGCTCGTTCAGCACCGTGCCGACGCTGATCCAGGTCGCGTCGTTCACGAGCGGCGAGGCCTTCGGGTCCGTGAGCACCTGGGTCGGGTGGGCACCACGCAGGGCAGCCGCCGCGGCGGCCAGGGCCGCGAGCACGAACCCCGACGCGACGATGGCCAGCGCGGCCGTGAACCAGATCAGGAGCGCTTGCAGCGGAGACGGAATCCGCGCGGCCCCTTCACTGGCGGCGGGCTCGCTCTTCGACACGGCGCGAACCACACTACCACCCGCGCCGCACGGCTCCGCCTGTTTCGTGCCGAATAGGGCCCGAGCGTGTATCGTCCAACCTCGGTCATGATTCGGCCCGCTCGCCTGTTCCTTCCCCTGGTTTTTGCCGGTCTCTTCGCCGCTTGCGGCAGCTCTACGAAGCGCTCCGGCAACGTGTACGGCACCGAAGAAGCCTTCTGCAAAGAGTGGGCGAAGGCAGCCTGCAACAGCAAGGTGGTCTCCGCCTGCGCTGCGGCCAGCGTCGACACCTGCGTCTCGAAGCAGTCGAGCTACTGTCTCGGGTTGGTCCCCCCGTACTACGCGTCGAAGAACGCCAAGGGCTGCATCGAGAAGGTCAAGTCCGCGTACTCCGACGCGAAGCTCACCGCGGCCGAGATCGCCGTGGTACGAGATTTGGGAGCCCCCTGCGACAAGCTGAATCAGGGACCGGGCAAGGCCGGCGACACCTGTAGCGCGCCGGACGAGTGCGATTCGCTCGCGAACCTGACCTGCATCGTCAAAGTGGGCAGCTCGTCGGGCACCTGTCAGGTCGCGAAGGAAGTGGGTGGAGGCTTCTCGTGCACCGCCGTGGACGAGACCTGCGCCGTCGGTTTCTACTGCGATGGGCAGAACTGCATCGCCAAGAAGGGCGGCGGGCAGACTTGTACGGAGGAAATCCCGTGTCTCGAGGACTTCCAGTGCCTCGGAGCGACCGGTGACATGAAGTGCGTCGCCAAGGGGGACACCGCCGCCACGTGCACCGAAGATGCTCAATGCAAGAGCGGCATGTGCGCGAAGCCCGCCACGGGGTCGGGCAAGTGCGTCGACTCGGTGGTGCTCACGCCCACCGACCCGATCTGCCAGACCCTGGGCTGACCCCCGCCGAATCGCCTTGCCTCGGGCCCAGGGGCGTCGTTCAAATGCGCCCCGATGAACGGCAAGGCCCTGGCACTCTCTCTCATTTCGTCGCTGTGGCTCGTCGCCTGCAACGATCCGCCACCGAAGAAGAACCCCTTCGAGCCGCCGCCCAAGACGACGGCGGAGGTCCCGAAGGACGCCGCGGCGGCCAAGCCCGCTGGCCCGCCCGAGCTCGCCATCGACGACCTCGGCCCGAAGGTCGGGTTCTCGCGAATTCTGCTCGACAAGCCCGACGGCCGCGACAAGCTCCGCGCCGAGCTCACCGAGGCCAAGCAGCACTTCGAGGGGAAAGAGGCGACGCTTTCGGTCATCCGCAACGCCAAGCTCGTGTGGGTGACGACGCTCTTGAGCGAGCTCGGCAAGATCGGCGCCTCGAAAGTCATCATCAAGACCGAGACGCGCAAAGAGTTCCCCGCTGAGCTCGCCTTCACCCCCGAGGCGAAAGCGCCGACGCCGGAAGCGTGCGCGGTGGTGGGAATGATCCTCGACGACCGCAGCGCCGCCATCTGGAAGGTGGGCGGTGGCACCGCAATCAAGAAGGCCAAGGGGCTCGCCGGTCCCGATCTGTCGATGACGAGCGAGACCATCGAGCGCATGGCCAAAGCCTGCAAGGCCTCCAACATGTTCTTCGTGTCCGCGAGCGACAGCGTCGAATGGGGGCTGGCCTACGATCTCGCGGCTTCCACCCGCTCCATTGCGGACGTGAAGTTCGAAACGCTGGTGGTATTGGAAAAGACGCCCACGGCTGGCCGCAAGGTCGAGCTTTCGAAGTGAGGTCACCATGATGTTCCACACGCTGCTCCTCGGGCACCACGACGAACACTCCATCGGGCGGATCGGCGAAGCGCTCGACCGCATGAACCATCGAAGCCGCGTCGAGACCGTGGCGAGCGCGACCAAAGCCGACATGGCCACGCTCTGGGAACTGATGAAAGAGCAGCCGGCCGTGGACGCGGAGCACTTCGTGCCGTCCGGCGTCGATCCCCTCAAAGAAGTGATTCATCACGGCAAGAACTCACTGCCGGCGTTCACCCACTTCCAGAAGCGCTTCTGCCGCGCGGACGACGACTCCGGTGACGTCTACGGCTACAACCACGGCAGCACCGAGTGGCTGACCGGACCCGGTTACTTCGTGGCCCACGGCGCCGGGGAAGAGAAGGACCGACCGAGCGACTATCTCATCGACTACACCCGCATCCCGCCCAAGAAGGCGGACGGGTGGCCGGAGATCAAGAACAACGAAGGCGGGATCGGGGCTCTGGTCTATGGTCGGATGAAAGACTACATGCGCCGTGTCTCGACCCACGTTTCCATCGGGAAAGCCTACAAAGACGGTAAGGAGCTGGGCGCCTACTTCCTGCTCTGCCGGCAAGATCCGGAGTGAGGCGCCACGCACCCATCGAGCTTCGATAAGCGCGGCGCTCGCGCGACGGGCGCGCGGCGCTAAACTCAGCTCTCACGTGAGTTTCGGAGTATCGTCGGAGCGATGACTGGTGGGAAAACCCTGGGGCGGTACGAGCTACTGAGCGAGGTCGCCAAAGGACAGCTGGGCCCACTGTGGGCCGCGCGCGCGGTCGGGGACGGCGACAGCGCGGTGCTCGTGAGGCGTGTGTCGACGGCCGCGCCCACGACGCCGGACGAGATCGACGCGTTGTGCGAGGGCGCGTGGTGGATGCTCGAGCTGTCCGACCCGGGCTTGGCCCGCGGCGTCGACGTGGTGAAGACCGAAGGCGAGCTCGGCGTGGTGATGGAGTACGCCGAGGGCGAAGTGCTGCGGTCGCTCTTGCGCCTCGCGAGCTTCAAGCGCCGCCCCATTCCGGTCAAAGTCGGTCTGCGCATCACCCTCGACCTGCTCGAGGCCATCGAGCACGCGAACGAAGCCGCGGCTCCCCTGAGCAACGGGCAAACCAGCTTCGCGGCCGGCGGCATGGTTCCCGACAGCGTTCTCGTCGGACGAGACGGGCGCTCGCGGCTGCTCGACGTCGGCGTGCTGGGCCCGGCCTCTCGTGTCGGCCCCATCGCCCGGCACCCTGAAATGGCCTCCTACGCGGCTCCCGAGCAGCTCGAAGATCCGAACAAGGCCGACATCCGCGCCAACATCTATTCGGTGGGCGTGATGCTCTGGGAGATGCTCTCGGGCAAACGCTTGTTCGTGGGCTCGACGCACCAAGCGGTGGTCGAGAAGGTGAAAGCCGGGGGCATCCTGCGCCTCGACTCGCAGAAGCCCGTCGGCGGCGATGCCATCTCTTCGGCGGTTGCGGACTTGGTCGACAAGGCGGTCGCGACGAGTCTCGAGGCGCGCTACGCGTCGACGCGAGAGTTCGTCGAAGCCATCACGGCCACCGGCGAGGTCGCGAGCCACGGCGAGGTGTCTCAGCTGGTGGAAGACTTCGCGGGCAACACGCTCGCAGCGAGGAAGAAGCTGCTCGACAAGGCGCTGGCGAGCCCGGCGCCGAAACCAGCAGAGAAACCCGCCGAAAAGCCCGTGGCGAAGCCAAGTGCGCCTGCTGCCGCCGCGCCTGTGCCGCCAGCTCGGCCGCCACCGCCCACACGCAAGGCCACTCTGATCGGGATCCAACCACCACCCGACGCGGCCAAGCTCTTGGCGGAGCTCGGTCATGCGGACCCGAGCAAGGTCGTTCCGCCACCGCGGCCGCCGCTCGAGTCCCTCGACGCCGAAGAGCTCGAATCGATCTCCAAGGTCGAAGTGGTGGAGTTCCCCAGCATCGAAGCGCCGACGAAGCCCTCGCAACAGGAGCCGGAGGCCGCCGCCAAGCGCCCCAGCGTGTCGGACGCCGAAGACGAAGCGACGCGCGTACGGCCCGATGCACCGGGCCACATCAAGACGCAGCTCTTCGGCACACCCGCTCCGGACGCGGCCGCCGCGCTGGCGTTCGCAGCGAGTGAAGGTTCGCCGAATCCGCCGGCGGCTTCACCGAAGCCGGCCGAGGTCACTTCGGTGCCGGTCGCCATCGAGGCCGTTCCCGTGAGCGAGCCACCGATCTCGCTCGACATGGCCGATCTCGCTCCTTCGGAGCCGAGCCCCGCGCCTCCGCCGGAAGCGAAGACCATCGACTGGGCCTCGCTCGCGGCGCAGGCCCCGGCAGAAGGCGGCGAAACGGAGCAGGCTGCGCCGAAGGTCGACGAGAAGAAGGAAGAGAAGCGCGACGAGTCGGCAGTGGCATGGGTCGGGCCCCCGCCCGGAGCTCCCCTCGACGAAAAACCGCCGGCTGCGGACGCCGAGATCGAAGAGCCCGTTCCTTCCATCGTGCCCGAGCGCACGCAGCGCATGCGCAAGTTCGTCGCCGGCGGCATCGGTGCGCTGGTGGGGCTCTTGGCGCTGGGACTCGTGATCTCGAAGCTGGGCAAGAGCCCTGAAGACGCAGGCGACACGGGGACGAGCACGCCTGCCACGACCGCGCCCAAGAAAGAGGAACCCAAGAAGGAAGAGCCCAAGGCCGAGGAGCCCAAGAAAGAAGAGCCCAAGGCCGAGGAGCCCAAGAAGGAAGAGCCCAAGGCCGAAGAGCCCAAGGCCGAAGAGCCCAAGAAGGAAGAGCCCAAGGCCGAGGAGCCCAAGAAGGAAGAGCCGACGGCCAAGCTGGAACCGAAGCCGGTCACCTCGAAGCCGACGACCACCTCGAAACCGACGACCACCTCGAAGCCGACGACCACTTCGAAGCCGACGACCACCTCGAAGCCGACGACGTCGACCAAGCCGAAACCCAAGCCCAAGTTCACGCCTTCGGGCATTTGATCGATGAGAGACGCCATGCGAACGACCCCTTCGATTGCGAAGATCTGCGCCGCCGTGTTGCCCTGCGTGCTTTCGCTGGGGCTCGTCAACGTCAGTGTCGCCCGCGCTCAGGGCGCGTCGCCCGAAAGCGCGAACGCCGAGCAGAAGAAGACCGCGCAGAAGGCCTTCGAAGCGGGACTGAAGGCCGCCAAAGCCAAGAAGCACGACGACGCACTCAAGTCTTTCAAGGAGTCGTACGGTGCAGTCGCGAGCCCGAACTCGCACCTGATGGTGGCCCGCGAGCTCGTCGAGCTCGGGCGCTTCGACGAAGCGTGGGTCGAGTACGAGAAGACACTGGCCGAAGCCGAAGCCGCCGCGCAGAAGGATCCGAAATACGCCGACGCGGCCACCAGCGCTCGCAACGAGCAGAACGACCTCAAGCCCAAGGTCGCGTTCGTCAAGCTCTCGGTGTCCGGCGCGGGCCCGGGCAGTCGCGTCACGGTGCGCGGCAAGGAAGTCGCGGAGTCGGACTGGGGCAAACCCATCGCCGTTCCTCCGGGCTCGACCCGCGTGGAGCTCGTCGGCAGCGACGGCAAAGAGACCGTACAGGAAGTGAATGCGGTGGCGGGCAGCGAAACGCCGGTCACGCTCTCGCCGACGGCTGCGGCGGAGCCCCCACCACAGACCAACGCCAACGCTTCGGCCAAGGTCGAAGCGACGACCAGCGGAGGCAAGCCCGATCTCCGCACTTGGGCCTACGTCGCTGGTGGCGTGGGCGTGGCGGGGCTCGTGACGTTCGGCGTGTTCGGCGCGTTGAACAACGCCAAGCACAGTAAGCTCGAAGACAAGTGCACCAACGGCTCGTGCCCGTCGAGCCTCTCGTCCGATCGCGACACCGGCAAGACCTACCAAACCATCGCCAACGTCGGCTTGGTGGTGGGCGTGGTCGGACTCGGCACGGGCACCGTGCTCTACCTGATGAGCGGCAAGAAGGCGGAGAAGACGGCCACGCTTCCCCAAAAACCCGTCGCGCGCCGCGGGCCGCGCGTGGACTCGGTGAGCGTCGGCTACCAGTCGGTCTTCGTCGCGGGCTCCTTCTGATGAAGCGGCAGCTCTGGATGGTGGCGCTCGTCGCCACCGCCGCGTGTGGAGCGCCGTCCACCCCCGCTCCGGTTCCAGCGCCGAACCCGGGCTCGGGAAACGATGCCAATTGCAAGGGTCCGAGTCCCGGCGCCGGCTACGAGTGCGTGAGGGACTGCGGTCCGCCCGTGGCGCGAGAGGATGATCCGCCGCCAGGGTTCAGCTGGCTCTCGCCGGAGGACGCCAAGAACCGCAAGCAGTACGCTTGTCCCATCTGCTTGCCGCCCGACGCGCACGTCGCGACGCCGAGTGGCGAACGCAGCATCCACGAGCTCGCCGTCGGCGATGCCATCTGGTCGCTCGGCGACGACGGCAAACCGGTCGAGGCCCGCGTGCTGTACGTGGGCTCGACGCCCGCCGGCACGAAGCACCAGCTCGTGCGCGTGCGTCTCGCAGATGGACGCAGCGTCGCAGCATCACCGGGTCATCCGACCCGAGACGGGCGCCACCTCGGTGCCCTGCGCCCGGGAGATGCGCTCTCCGGCAGTCGAGTCGTCGCGACCGAACGAGTCTTCATGGAAGGCACGCGCACGTTCGACGTTCTGCCCTCGAGCCCATCGGCCACGTATTGGGTGGACGGCGTGCTGCTTTCGTCCAGCTTTCACCGCTGAGCGGCGCCCCGTCGTTTGCACCTCTTGACGACCCCAGGTACGAGACGCACCCTGTCTCGTCCCTCGGGGTCGCGGAATTCGATGGCAGCCCGCAAAGCGAAAGCGAAAAAACCACCAGCTCCCAAGGGCGAACCGGCTGACTCCGAAGAAGTCGAAGCCGACGAAGAAGAAGCGGAAGCGGAGTCGGACGGCGAGGAGCCTGGCGAGGGCGAAGAGGAGCTTTCTACCGAGCTTGCCGACGACGAGTTCGTGGACACGACCGCCGAATCCGCCGACGAAGCGCCCGCCACGACGAGCGACGAGGCGCGGGGCACGTCCCTGGCCCGGCTCGACCCGATGGCCATCTACATGCGCGAAGTGCAGCGGCACCCGCTGCTCACGCCGGAAGAGGCCCACGAGCTCGCGGTCCGCTACGCCGAGACCCAAGACGTCGACGCTGCGGCGCGGCTGGTCACGTCGAACCTGCGCTTGGTGGTGAAGATCGCCTACGAATATCGGCGCGCGTACCGCAACATGATGGACCTCGTCCAAGAGGGCAACATCGGCCTGATGCAAGCGGTGAAGCGCTACGACCCGTATCGCGGCGTGAAGCTCTCGAGCTACGCCGCGTGGTGGATCCGCGCATACATCTTGCGCTTCATCCTCAACAACTGGCGCATGGTCAAGATCGGGACCACGCAGGCGCAGCGCAAGTTGTTCTTCAACCTGAGCAAAGAGAAGCAGCGCCTGAGCGCCATGGGGATCGAGCCGACCCACGCCGAGATCGCCAAGCGTCTCAACGTCGAGGAGCAAGAGGTGATCGAGATGGATCGGCGCCTGTCGCGCTCCGATGCCTCCCTCGACGCCAGCGTGGGCGACAGCGAGGGCAAGCCCACGACGCGCATGGATCTCCTGCCGGCCACCTCCGCCGGCCCGGACGAGTCGGCGGAATCCAGCGAAATGCAGGAGCTCTTGAAGCAGCACCTCGCGGAGTTCCGGCGCACGTTGAAGGACAAGGACATCGCCATCTTCGACAAACGAATCGTCGCGGACGAGCCGCTCACGTTGCAGGAGCTCGGTGACGAGTTCGGCGTTTCCCGCGAGCGCGTGCGGCAGCTCGAAGCGCGCCTCACCGGCAAGCTCCGCGCATTCCTGCGCGAGCGGCTCGGCGACGCAGTCGGCGTCGGCGGCGCTTGAGCCTGCGGATCACATGGGCGATTCGAGCGGCGGCCGGCTGGTGCTTCTCGGCACGCCCATCGGCAATCTCGGCGATCTCACGCTGCGCGCCATCGAAACGCTGAAGGCATGCGACCGTGTCGCAGCCGAGGACACCCGCCGCACGCGCACGCTGCTCACGCACCTCGGCATCGCGAAGAAGTCGCTCACCAGGCTGGACGCCCACGCGAGCCCTCGCGCCGTCGACGACCTGCTCGACCACGTTGCGGCCGGCGAGCTCGTGGTGTTCGTAACCGACGCGGGGATGCCAGGCAGCAGCGACCCGGGAAGCCACTTGGTGCGCCGCGCCGCCGAGCGCGAGCTCGCGCTCACCGTCGTGCCCGGGCCTTCGGCCGTCACGAGCGCAGTCGCGCTCGCTGGCTTCGGCGATGCGGGACACGCCTTCCACGGATTTTTGCCGAGGCAGGGCGAGAAGCGCCATGCGGCGCTCCGGCGTGTCGTGGAGTCGGCGTTGCCGGTAGTGCTGTTCGAGGCCGCGAATCGCACTGCACGCACGCTCCAAGAGCTCGCCGAGCTCGCGCCCGAAAGGGGTGCTGTCGTGTGTCGGGAGCTGACCAAGCTTCACGAAGAGACCGTGCGCGGATCCCTGCGTGAGCTCGCCGCCCACGAGCCGGACTGGCGAGGCGAGATCGCCATCGTGGTGGCCGCGCAGAGCGACGCGGACGCCACCCCGGGTCCGAGTGACGAAGAGATCGATCGCCGCATCCGCGCCGAGCTCGCCCGCGGGCAGTCCGCCAAGGACGTCGCGAGCGAAGTGGCGGCGTGGAGCAAGCTGCCGCGGCGGGAGGTCTACGGCCGCGTGACGCGGCTCCGCGGCGGCGGCTGAGGGCGGCTTTTCCCCAGTGAATTCCGGGAGGACGCGCCCCCTCCGTCCGGGCGACAAGCTGTGCTAAGACGCTCGTCCCACCGTGTTCGAAGCGCTGACCAAAGGCTTTCGAGAGGCCAAGAATCGCCTGTCCGGGCTCGCCGAGCTGGACGAGTCCAACATCAAGCCCGCGCTGAACGAAGTGCGGCTCTCGCTGCTCGAAGCCGACGTCGAGATCGGTGTCGTGAAGCGGTTCTTGGCGCGTGTCGAGCAGAAGGCCGTCGGGCAGACGGTCCAGACTCGGGTCAAACACGGCGGCGAGACCCACCGGGTCAGCGCGGAAGATCAGTTCGTCAAGATCTGCAACGACGAGCTGATCGAGATGATGAAGAGCGACGCCGAGCCCACGGTGTTCGCCGACAAGGGCAAGCGCACCGGCGTCATGATGGTGGGCCTCCAGGGCTCGGGCAAGACCACCACCGCCGCCAAGCTCGCACGCTGGTTCGAGAAGCAAGACAAGAAGCCCATGCTCGTCGCCGCGGACATGCAGCGTCCAGCCGCCGTCGAACAGCTCAAGGTGCTCGGCGAGCAGATCGGCATCCCGGTCTTCAACGTCGCCGGCGCTGCTCCCCTCGACATCTGCAAGCAGGCCGACGAAGAAGCCAAGAAGCTCGGCCGCGACGTCATCATCTACGACACGGCAGGCCGCCTCGCCATCGACGAACCGCTGATGCAGGAGCTCGCGGCGATCAAGGGCGCGATCCAGCCCGCCAACATCTACCTGGTGATCGACTCGATGATCGGCCAAGACGCGGTGCAGACCGCCAAGGCCTTCAACGAGCGACTCGGCATCACCGGCGTCGTGCTGACCAAGCTCGATGGCGACGCCCGCGGCGGCGCCGCGCTCAGCGTGCGCGAAGTGACGGGCGCCCCCATCGTGTTTTCGGGCGTGGGCGAGACGCTGGACAAGCTCGAGCCCTTCCGGCCCGAAGGCATGGCGAGCCGCGTGCTCGGCATGGGCGACGTAGTCGGTCTGATCCAGGACTTCGAGCAGGTCGTCGACCAGAAAAAGGCCGAAGAAGACGCCCTGCGCATGATGTCGGGGGAGTTCACGCTGGAGGACTTCCTGAACCAGGTTCGGATGATCCAGCAGATGGGCTCGCTCAAGGATCTGGTGGAGAAGATCCCCGGCATGGGCGGCATGATCCCGCCCGGCGTCAACCTCGACGACAAAGAGCTGGTGCGCATCCAGGCGATGATCCAGTCGATGACCGTCTCCGAGCGCAAAGACCCGCACTCGCTCATCCGCGAGCCGGGGCGCGTGAAGCGCATCGCCAAGGGCTCCGCTCAGCCGGAGCAAGGCGTGGTCGAGCTGATCCAGAAGTTTCTCTTCATGAAGCAGATGATGGGGAGCATGGGCGGCATGGGCGACCTCGGTCTGCTCGGCAAGATCCCCGGCATGAAGAACATCGCCGCGGCACGGCAAGTGCGAAAGGCGATGAAGGGCGGAGGCATGCCCGGCATGGGGATGCCAGGCATGGGGATGCCCGGCATGGGCATGCCCGGGATGCCCGGCATGGGCATGCCAGGCATGGGCTTCCCCGGGATGGGAATGCCCGGCATGGGGATGCCAGGCGCTGCCGAGCCTCCCAAGATGCGCCAGCTCAGCAAAGCCGAGAAGAACGCCAAGAAAGCCGACCGCAAGCGCGAGCGCGCAGCTCGCAAGAAGCAAAAAGGGAAGAAGTGATGCGTTTGCAGCGAACCGCTCTCGCCGTGAGCCTTCTGCTCGGCCTCGCGGGCTGTGCCGCCGAAGGTCCGAAAAAAGAGGAGCCGGTGGTCGACCTGGCGCTTGCCCAATACGTGCTCGACGAAGTGCCGAGCGACGTGAAGAACCCGACGTTCATCGACTTCGAAGGCAAGGTGGCGCTGGTCGGCTGGGACTTCGAGCCAGAAGCCGGCGCTGGGCCCGGGCAAGCCATGAAGCTCAAGCTCTACTGGAAGTGCAACCAGAAGCTCGGCCCGGGCTGGAGCTTGTTCACGCACTTGGTCGCCCCGAGCGGCACGCGGCTCGATGGAGCGAAGAACGGCGTGCCGTTCGACGACATCGGCCCTCTGCGTGCGAGGTCCGGTCCGAACTCGCCGCAGGCGCTCCCGCCGAGCGCGTGGGTCCCCGGCAAGGTGTACGTCGACGTGCAGGAGCTCGAGATGCCGATGAACGTCAACACGCCGGAAGTCAGCATCCTGGTGGGCGTTTGGAAAGCCCAGAACCGCCTGGATGTGATCAGCGGTCCATCGGACCGCGAGCGTCGCGGCATCGTCACTCACGTGCGCACGGGAGTCACGCCGGCTACCGCCGCGCAGCGCCCACCGGAGCCGACTCGCCAGCCAGTCATTGCGCCCGAGCCCGAACATTGAGAGCCAACCCGAACGGAACCGTCATGCGCCGTCCTTCTCGTCTTCGCGCCATCGCCTTCGCGGCCTCGAGCGCGCTTCTCCTCGCCTCCTGCGTCGGCGGATCGAGTGAAACCAGCGCCGAGGACAAAGAGCGCCTCAAGGCGTTCATCCTCGACAAGGCACCCGACGACCTGCCGATGAAGCTCAACATCAGCTACGACGGCAAGGTCACGCTGATCGGAGCCAAGATCGAGCCCGCGGGCACGGTCAAGCCGGGCACGCAGGTCAAGCTCACCATGTACTGGCGAGCCGACAAGAAGCTCGAGGCGGGCTGGAACCTGTTCACCCACGTGCTCGACGGGTCGGGCGAACGCGTCCTCAACATCGACAACGTCGGTCCCATCCGCGAGTGGAAGGGGGACAAGCAAGCGCTCTCACCCAGCCAGTGGGAGCAGGGCAAGGTCTACGCCGACGAGCAGGAGTTCACCGTTCCGAACAACCTGAAAAGCGACAAGCTCCAGGTGACGGTGGGCGTGTGGCGCGAGAACGACCGGCTGAAGATCGTCGCAGGCCCGGCCGACCGCGAAAACCGCGGCATCGTGGCCAATTTGAACACGGGCGCGCCCGCGCAACCCGCGCCCGCCGCCGAGGTCGTGAACCCCCGCGTGCCCACCCTGCGCGTCGACAAGCTCGAAAAGGGCGTGAAGCTCGTGATGGACGGGAAGCTCGACGAGCCCGCTTGGGCCACGGCGCCGAGCACCGGGCCCTTCGTCGACGTCCGCACGGGGCGCCCGAGCGCCGGCTTCCCCGTGAGCGGAACCGTCAAGCTCCTGTGGGACGAGGCGAACCTCTATCTCGCCTTCGACGTCAGAGATCCCGACATCGTCAGCGGCTTCGACAAGAAGGCGAAAGACCCGCACCTCTGGACCAAAGACACGGTCGAGATCATGGTCGACCCCGACGGGGACGGGGACAACAAGGACTACTACGAGATCCAGGTGAACCCCGAAGGCCTGGTCTTCGACTCGCAGTTCGACGAGTACAACTCGCCCAAGAAGGATCCGGACGGGCCTTTCGGCCACCAAGAGTGGGAGGCCAAGCTGAAGAGCGGCATCGTCGTGAACGGCACGCTCGACAAGCCAGGCGACAAAGACGAAGGCTACGTCGTCGAGCTCTCGATTCCGTGGAAGAGCTTCGGCAAGGCCAAGGCGGCGCCGCCCAAGGTCGGCGACATCTGGCGCATGAACTTCTACGCGATGCAGGAGAACAACGGCGTGGCGTGGAGCGCCATCCTCGGCCAGGGGAACTTCCACAAAGCAACGCGGTTCGGTCGAGTGATGTTCGCCGAGAAGGGCTACACGCCGCCGGTTCCGTTCGGTCGCCCTCCGCCGCAGTATGCCGCTCCTCCCGAGCCTCCACCGAGTGGCTCTGCAGGCTCTCCGCTGCCGCTGAATGCGGTTCCGCGCTTGCGCATGGTGCCCGGTATGCCCGGCATGGTGAAGCCGCCGACTCAACCCGCACAGCCGACACCGCCCACGCCGCCGGCGCAGCCGACGCCGCCCTGACCTCTGCAGAGGCCTGCTTCCGCGAAACAGCCTCCTAGTCGAGGTAGCGCCCTTGGTCATCGCGAGCGCCCCCGGAGCGCTCGGGCTCGCGTGCGCCGTTGATGGGCTTGTCGTGCCAGAACTCCCAGACGTTCGCCGAATAGTGCCACGACGCCACGGTGAAGCGGGTGTCGGTGACGTGCACCACGGCGTAGCTGTGGCGGTCGTGTTTGGTCGAGCCCACGTTGTAGACGTCGGTGCCCTCCCACTGGTAGCGCCCCGACGCGTGGTAGTGCCCGTGGAACAAGCCGACCACGTTGTATCCGAAGAGAGCGCGCGCGAGCCGTGCCTTGTAGTCGCCGTCGGCAAACCAATTGCCGGTCGAGAACGGACCGCGAAGCGCGAAGTGGAGATAGAGCACGATGGGTCGGTCCACGCCCACCGCTCGTAGCTCGCGCTCGAGGAACGCGAGGCCGTCGTCGTCGGGCGCCTCTCCCAGACTGATCACCCTGAGGTCGTCCCAATCGAAGGCGTAGCGATTGGCCCCATGTCGCTCGCGGATGCGATCGAGCACGAACCAGCTGTGGTGCTTGTCGTGGTTGCCGTGGATCTCGAACACCGGATAGTCGAGCGCACCGTCGCCCCCGCGGAGCCCGTAGAGCGCGACGAAGTCCTCCCACTGCCAGGGCTTGCCGTCTTCCGTCAGATCGCCCGCGACGAGCACACCTCGCGGGCGCGCGACGCTGCCCGTGAGCGGCGACGGGTAGGTCTTCTCGACCACTCGATTCATGCTGCGAACTTGTTCGAGGTTCACTCGATCACTCGCGCTCGGCTCACGCAGCGGGTCGCGCGGCCCTCCCCCCGCTCCCTTCTCTTCGGACGCGAACCCCACGTGGGTGTCCGCCGCCACCAAGAAGGTGACGTCAGTGCCGCCACGGCGCTCGCGTCGAACCTCGGGCGCCCCGGAGGCGGACGGCATCGGCGGCTCGGTGCTGCGCTCGGGCAGGTGGCGGCGGCAGCCACGTGCAGCGAACCCCACGAGCCCGACCCCGACCAGGATCGGGATGGCCAGAAGCCAGCGCGCGCGGGTCACGATCCCGACTTTTGTGCGGGCAGCGCTTCGCCGCCAGTCGACTCAGTCCAATTTGTAGCGAAGCCGGACTTTCGCCTCGCTTTCGGCGCAACGGCCGGCCTTCTCTTTGCCGCTCGCGACGTCGCGTTCGGCCGTCTCGAGCAATCGCGCCGCCGAGAGCGCGTCGCTCGCGCCAGCGTCGGAGGCCAGGGACTTCTTCACGGCTCGCACCGCATCGAGCCCTTTCACGTAGAGGTCGTAGGCCGCACCGCACTCCTCCTTCAGCGCGCACACGTCGGGCAGTGTGCACTCGGTCGCGCGGAGAGCGGTCAGCCGCGGCCCTTTCTGCTCATTTTCGGCGTCTCGCAGCGCCTTCACGGCCAAGACGACGCGCTCGGCCTCGCTGCGACTCTTGGCGTCGACCTCGTCACAGCCGAACGCGACGCCCACGAGCGCGAGCAGCGCGACGGGCCGGGCAAACCATCGAAGCAATGGCCGATCAGTCTGCGGCTCGGGGGGCAGGACCCATCTGTACGCGCTCGCCGACGTACGATCCGATCAGCGTGAAGAACACGCCGAGCGCGCTCATGAGCACGTACATCCAATACGGCATGGTCTTCACGGTCTGACCCCGGAAGAGCAGGAACGCGGTGGGGATGGCCACCAAGAACGCAGCCACCACCGGTTCGATGAAGGTGCGTCCGGGTGAGATCAGGCCGATCAGAAGGCCACCGACGAACCAGACCGGGATCGCGATCAACATGCCGGCAGAGCCTTCGAAGTCGAAGGCCGGGACCACCATCGGCAGGCCCATCACGATGGCGGCGGTGAGCACGCCCTGGATCACCAAGGCGATGCCGAACCACACCAAGCTGAAACCTTCTTGCTGGTAGCGGCGCTCGAGCTCCTCCTGACGCGACATCACGCGCTTCAGGTCCTCGATCTTCGCGCCGCACGACACACAGCGGTTGTTGGGCAGCGGCGAGTTGTTCTTGAACCCGCAGGACGGGCAGATGATCTTCTTGGTGGCGACCATGGCGACGACGCCGGCCCGCTTCGGGGGCCGGGGGAACCAGCCTAGCCGCATTTTTCGGAGGCGGAAAACTCGGGGTCTCGCCGAGCGAGCGGCCCGGCCAAATCCGCGGTATATCGAAGGAGTCGAGCTCGGGATCACTCCGTCAGGAACCCGAGCCCCCCTCCTCTTGTCCTACCCCCGATGACCCGTCGCCCCGCCGCCGAGCTCTCCGAGCTCACGCTGCCCGCCGAGCCCGACCCCGAGCTCGAGGCGCTGCCCGCGCCACGCCGGCCGGGGCGCACGCTCACCCTGGTGACCATGGCGGTGACCGCGCTCTTCGCCGTGGCCATGGCGGTCGCACTGCGAGGAGAGGCGAGCTACGCGCTCACCCGAGGCGCTCCGACCTCCCTCGGCAATTTGACCGAGCTCGAACCCAAGCACGAGCTCGCCAACACGTGGGTGCAGGGCGAAGCGCTGCTCTCGTCCACACGCGCGGTCCGCTACGGTCGGCCGCTCGAAGGGGATACCTATCGGCTCGCGCCCATCGCCGGCAACGACAAGATCTGGGTCCAGGTTCGCGTGCCCGAAGGCATGGAAGGTCCCCGCTTCGTACCGCCGACTTCCTTCGTCGGCAGGCTGATTCCGTTCTCCACGGCCGGACTCCGACACTCGGGCGTCGCCAGCGCTGCGGCTTTGGCCGGCGGTGGCAAGAACCCGGAAGTTGGCTGGCTCCTGATCGACGGCGAGGCACCCCAGACCACGCGCTGGGCGCTCGGCCTCGTGCTCTTGTTCGCGGCCTTCGCGATCTTCAACGTGTGGGGCCTCGTCCGCCTGCTGCGCCCGGTCGAAGACGGCTGACGCTGCCGCCCGCTGCGTGTATGAGCCGGGCATGGCCGTCACCTACCGCGACGCCGGGGTCGACATCGATGCGGGCGACGAGCTCGTCGAGCGCATCAAGCCCCTCGCCAAGAGCACGCGCATCCCCGAGGTGGTCGACGGAGTCGGTGGGTTCGCCGGCCTCTGCGCCTTGCCGAGCGACATCGCCGACCCGCTGCTCGTGAGCGGAACCGATGGCGTAGGCACCAAGCTGAAGGTGGCGTTTGCCACGGGAAAACACCACACCATCGGCATCGATCTCGTGGCCATGTGCGTGAACGACGTGATCACGACCGGGGCGCGCCCGCTGTTTTTTCTCGACTACTTCGCGTGCGGCAAGCTCGACGTGGGGGTCGCCGAGCGCGTCATCGCCGGCATCGCAGAGGGCTGCCGGCAGGCGGGCTGCGCGCTCATCGGCGGCGAGACGGCCGAGCTGCCCGGCATGTACGCCGAAGGCGAATACGACCTCGCGGGGTTCTCCGTGGGCGTCGTCTCGAAGCCGGCCGTGCTCGGTCCGGCGCGGGTCTCGGTGGGCGACTCGCTGATCGGAGTGGCCTCGAGCGGACTCCACTCGAATGGTTACTCCCTCGCGCGCCGCGTGCTCGAGCGCGAGATGGGGCTCCGCCTCGATGCGCGAGTCGCCGAGCTCGACGGCGTGCTCGGCGAAGTCTTGCTCACGCCAACCAAGATCTACGCGAGAGCCTGCGCCGGCTTGGGCGCTGCGCTCGGCAGCGACCTGCACGCGCTCTGTCACGTCACGGGGGGCGGCATCGAGGGCAACTTGCCGCGGGTCTTGCCCCAGGGCACGCGCGCCGAGGTCGCGCTCGATCACGAGCGACCCAAGATCTTCGACGTCATCGCGCGGGGGGGGCCCGTGGCCGAAGCCGAGATGCGCCGCACGTTCAACCTGGGCGTGGGGCTCGTGGCGGTGGTGGCGAAGGGCCGAGCCGAGTCGGCGCTCGAAGCCCTGCGCGTTGCCGGGGAAAAGGCCTGGATCATGGGAGAGGTCACCGCAGGCGAGGCAGGCGCCGAAGCGTCGGTGGTCATCTCGGGGAGCTGAGCCCGTGCTCGCGCTCGGCGTACTCGTCTCGGGCAACGGCACGAACCTGCAAGCCGTGCTCGACGCCATCCAGCGCCGCGAGCTCGACGCCGAAGTGCGCATGGTGATCTCCAACCAACCCGACGCCAAAGCCCTGGCCCGCGCCGAGAGCGCGGGGGTCCCGACGTGTTCGGTGCGCCACGGCGAGTTCGCGTCTCGCGAGGAGTTCGACCACGAGCTCGTGCGCCGCTTGCAGGCGGCGGGCGCGGAGTGGGTGCTCCTGGCGGGTTTCATGCGCGTGCTCACGCCGGTCTTCCTCGGCGCGTTCCGCGATCGAATCGTGAACATCCATCCGGCTCTGCTCCCGGCGTTTCCAGGAGTACGAGCGCAAGCTCAAGCGCTGGCCTACGGCGTCAAGGTGGCGGGGTGCACCGTACATTTCGTCGACGAGGGCGTCGACGCAGGTCCCGTCATCGCGCAGCGCGCGGTGGACGTCCTCGCCGACGACGGAGTCGAGAGCTTGAGCGCCCGCATCCTCGAGGCCGAACACCAGCTCGTCGTGGAAGCGCTCTCGTGGATCGCCCAAGGCCGCGTCGAGCTCGTCCAGGGCTCCGACGGCTCTCGTCGCGTGGCACGCGTGAGGGCTTCGTGACGGCGCGACACTTCGACGTCGTCGTGCTCGGACGCTCTCTCGGTGCGCTCACCGCGGCTGCCCTGCTCGCGCGCCGAGATTTCCGGGTGCTCCTCTTGGGTCAAGGCGAGCGGCCACCCAGCTACGAGTACGAGGGTTTTCGCTTGAAGCGACGGGCCTTCGCTCTGCTCTTCGGCGCCTCCCCCGTCTGGTCGCGCATCTTGCACGAGCTGGCACAGAGCCCGCGCTTTCGCCGCATGGTGAGGCCGCTCGATCCCATGTTCGTCGTCTCGAGCGAGGGGAGGCACATCGAAGTTCCGCCGGACATGGAGCTCTACGCTCGGGAAATCGATCGGGAGTTCCCCGAGGTGCGGCAGCTCGTGGACGAGCTCTACGCCACCATCGCCCAAGTCAACGCGGCAGTGGACACGGTGTTCGAGAAGGACGCCATCTGGCCTCCCGGAACGTTGTGGGAGCGCATCGAGACGCGGCGCGCGGCTGCCGGAATGCCCCTGGTGCGTGGCGGGGAGACCGATCTCTTGGGGAAGTTCCCCGTCGGGCACCCGTACCGTGAGATCGTCACCTTGCCTTCGCTCTTCGCGCAGAGCTCGTTTTCGGCGGGCGACTACTTGCCGCCGCTGGCGCTCGCGCGCTTGCACGGCTCGTGGACTCGCGGAATCCAGAGCCTCGAACGCGGCGAAGACGAGCTGGAAGAGTTCCTGCTCGAGCGCATCGAGGCCCACGGCGGCGAGTGCCGGTTGGCCCAGCGTGCCACGTCGGTCGTGGTGCGCATGGGACGCATCGTGGGTGTGCTCGAAGATGGCGAAGAAGAAATGACCGGCGCCGACGCGCTGGTGACCGATCTCTCCGGCGAAGCGGTGGCGGACCTGAGCCGGGGCGACGGCATCACGCCGGCCGCGCGCCGCGACTGGCCGCGGCTGACCGCAGCCGCAGGCCGCTTCGTCGTGAGCCTGGTGGTGCGCCGCACGGCTTTGCCCGACCCACTGGGCGAAGAGGCGTTCCTCGTGCCACGCATGGGGCGCGCCCGGACCCGCGCCGGCCTCCAGTCCACCTCCAACGGCTCGACGGTCCGCCAGGGCTCACGACTCTGGTGGCGGAGATCGTCCTGCCGCTGCGTGGGCCGCTCACGTTGCTGGAAGCGCGCGAAGCCGTCATCGCCACGCTGCGCGAGCACCTGCCATTCTTGGACGAACACATCCAGGTCATCGACTCGCCCCACGACGGGTTGCCGCTGCTCGACGCGACTCGAGGGGCGCCACGCGAGATGGACCGCATCCACCTGACCAGCGGCACCGCGGGCGCCGAGCCGATGCAATGGCTCTGGAACGTCGAACCGCCGGGCTACCTGGAGCTCGGCGGCGAGCCGATTCGGGGTCCGATCCCGGGAAGCTACCTCGTCGGGACCACGGTGCTGCCCGCGCTCGGTCAAGAGGGCCAATTGCTCGCGGCTTGGGGGGCGGCGCGGCTCATCACCCGCAAAGACCGGGGGCGCCAGAGAATGCGCCGGCAGATGTGGTCGAAGATAGAAACGTAGTATCTTAGCCCCGATGCGACGCACGCTCCTTGCAGTGCTCCTGGCCCTCGGGCTCTGCCTCCTTTCGCTGCCTGCCGGCGCGCAGGGCAAGTCCAACGTCCAAGTCCTCGCCATCGGCAGTGAAGACGCCTTCGAGCAGGCTCAGGCTCTGACCATCGCGCTGAAGCGCGCCATCACCCGCACCGAGGGCTGGTCGCTGAGCAAGGGCGACTACTCCCTCGAGGTGATGACGGCCGCCTTGGGCTGCACGATTCCACCCGATGCCGGCTGCCAGAAGAAGATCTCCGACAAGGTGAACGCCAGTCGATACATCTGGGGCACGCTCGCGAAGAACGGCAAGCGAGAGGTGATCGCAGTGCTCCGGCTCTGGGAGAACGGCGAGCAGAAGAAGGACACCCAGATCAAGTACGCGTCGAACCTCACCGATCCGAGCGACGACAGCTTGATGAGCATCGCGGCGGACGCGTTCGCCAAGCTCACCGGCGAGGCGACGGGCATCGTGGTCGTGAGCGCTGGCAACGTGAACGGCAAAGTGTTCGTCGACGGCAAAGAGGCGGGGACCGTGACCGACGGCCGCACCGAGCTCACGCTGCCGAGCGGCGAGCACAAGATCATGGTCCGCGCCGACGGGTTCAACGACGCGGTGGGCAACGTCACGGTGCGCGCGGGCTCGAGCGCCGAGGTCACTCTGAACCCGACGACCGCCGTCGGTGGAAAGCCCGGGAACGACAACGGCGACGCCAGCGCGGACAAGGGTGGCGGCAGCAAGAAGCTCATCGGCTACGTCGGCATCGGGCTCGGTGGTGCCTTGATCTTGACGGGTTCGTACTTCGGCATCCGCACGCTGGGGCAGATCAGCGACAGCAAGTACGAGGACTACCGAAACAAGGAGGTCCCTTCGGGCCAGGACGCCTGCAAGTACGCCGAGTCCCAAGGTCGCGAGGACATCGTGGACTTCTGCGACAAGAACGGGCGAGAGCAGCTCCTGTTCTGGATCCTCACACCGGTCGGCGCCGTGCTCGCCGGGGTCGGCGGGTACCTCGTGGCGACGAGCAACGAGAAGCCCACTTCGTCCAAAGTTCGGCGTGCGCCGCGCGTCCAGCCCTTGGTCGGCCTCGGCCCCCGCGGCGGCGAGCTCAGGGTCAACGTCGCGTTCTGATGCGCGTCACCGGCGGGCGTCTCGGCGGTCGCACGCTGCGTGCACCGCGAGGTGACCGAACGCGACCCACCACCGATCGGGTACGAGAGAGTCTGTTCCAGATCCTCGGCGACCTCGACGGCCGCGTGGTCCTCGACCTCTTCGCCGGCACAGGTGCGCTCGGCATCGAAGCTCTATCGCGAGGCGCGGCGCGCGCGACCCTCGTGGAGCAGGACCGCTCGGCGCTGGCCGCGCTCCGCGAGAACCTCGAGGCCTTGGACCTCGGTGCCCGAGCCCGCGTCCTCGCCCTTCCGGTGGAGCGGGCCTTGGCCCGGGTCGCGGCTCTCGGACCCTACGACCTCGTGTTGCTCGACCCACCCTGGGTCGAGGCGCAACGGGTGCTCGAATGGTTCTCGGCCAAGCTGTCCGCTCTCGCGGTGGCCCCAACTGCCCAGGTCGTGCTCGAGCATCGGGCGCGCGCCGAGCTGCGCGTGCCGGCCGGATCCGGGCTCGAGCTTTTCGACGAGCGGGTGTGGGGCGACACGGCGGTTTCCATGTTCAGCGTCTCAACGCCGGGAAAAGGCTGAGGATTTTTTTCGCCTAGGGCGCGACGGCTGGTCTATAGTCGGGGGCCTCAGGAGCGTTGGATGGCCCAATCGGTGGCACCCCCGCCCAAAGGGGGAAGTGGCGGTTTCATCGCCGCAGCGGTGGTGATGCTGTTGCTGATGGGCGGGCTGATCTTCTGGAAGCTGCGTGGGGACGGCGAAAAACAGCTGCCTTCCGCCGCTCCTCCCCCACCCGCGACCACGCCCGCTCAAATCTTCGAGGAGCCTCCGCCTCCCCCGCCCCCGCCGCCGCCCCCCGAAGAAGATGCGGGGAAGAAGCCGGTCGGCAAGATCGTCGGCACGGGTGGCGGAGCCTGCACCGGCGAGTGCAAGGGCACCGCAACGGCTGCGCTTCAGTCCGCGCTCGCCGCAAAAGCGGGTGCCGCGCGCGGCTGCTACGAGCGCGGGCTGCGCCAAAACGCGACGCTCCAGGGCCGACTGGTCATCAGCGTGCGGGTCGGCCCCGGTGGTCAGGTTTGCAGCGCAGGGGTTGCGAGCAACGGCCTGGGTGATCCTGGCGTGGCCTCCTGCGTGGTAGGCCTATTCCGGTCCGCGAGCTTCCCGAGTCCCGAGGGGGGTTGCGTCGACACCCAAGTTCCGATGAACTTCGTGCCGAAGGGCGGAGGCAAATGACGCGCGCTCATCAGTTTCAAGGACCTCTCACGCTGGCGGCGAGCCTCTTGCTCGGTCTCGGCGTGGCTTGGGGCTGCGGGGACGACGAAAGCAAGACGCCGAAGTGCCCCGACCTCCCGCTCTACGACGTGCACGACGCTTCGCCCGACGACATCGCAGCACGCGAGGCCGCCGCAGCAGCGGGTTGTGTCACCAAGCCCGGGACGGCGACGACAGCCGCCGCCGGAGCAGGTGGCGGCGGCACTGGTGGCAGCAGCGGTTCGGGTGGCAGCGGCGGTTCGGGCGGCAGCAGCGGTTCGGGCGGCACGGGCGGCGCGTCCGACTCGGGCACGGACTGATTCGCGCACGCTGCGCGCGATGAACTCGCGCTCTGCAGCTTCGAGCCGCGCGACACGCCTCACTTCGTTGGAGGACTACTCGGGTGGTGACGTCGCGCGAGCCAGCGTTCGGAGTGCTGCTCACCGTCGCGTACGACGGCACACCGTTCTCTGGCTTCGCGCGCCAGCGTGAGGCGCGCACCATCGCGGGTGAGCTCGACGGCGCGGTTCGCGCCATCGACGAGCACGCATCGCTCGTGCGTGGCGTGAGCCGCACGGACGCCGGTGTTCACTCGCTGGGACAACGCGTGTCGTTCGACACGACCCGTGACATCGTGGGGCGCGGTTGGGCGCTCGCGCTCGCGCGTCACCTGCCCGAAGAGATCAGCATCACGCGCGCGGCTCGCGTCGCGGTGGGGTTCGACCCGCGCTCGGTCGCGCTTCGGAAGACGTACCGCTACGCGATCCTCGAGAGCCAGGTCCGCGATCCTTTCCTCGGGCGGACGAGCTGGCGCGTGAGCGAGAGGTTGAACCAGCCGCTCATGGCGGCGGAGGCGCAGGCGCTCGTCGGGGTCCACGACTTTCGGGCTTTCCGCGCCGCCGCCGACCCGCGGGAAAACACCGAGCGGCACATTCTGCGCGTCGAGCTCTGCCGCGCCCCTGACGACCCCCGGCTGCTTTGGCTCGAAGTCACCGGCAATCGCTTCCTCTACCGAATGATGCGGATCATCGCCGGGGCGCTGGTGGACGTCGGTCGGGGGCGGCTCGAGCCCGGCGCGGTCGGCCGCGCGCTCGGCAGCGGCTCCCGCGAGGATCTCGGCGTGACCGCCCCTCCCGAGGGGCTTTGCCTCATGGAAGTGGTGCTGAGCGAAGAGGGCGCGGACGCCTGGCCTGACCAGTTCTCGCGCGCAATTGACGAATCGAGGGTCGTAACGTAGTCACTGGCCGCCCCAGCGGCCTCGAGGGCGGGCCGATCGGGTGAGGAGCATCCCCCAATGGGACTGAAAGAAAAGATCTCGGAACGCGGCAAGAAGATCCTGCTCAGCCCCGGCGTGATGCGTTGGGTCTCCGACGATCGCGTGATGAAGGCCGCGGAAGGACTGATGGACGCGCCTTCGCGCATGAAGGCGGCGTGGCAGGTCCTCACCAACGGACACGATCTGCCTGCCATCGATCCCGCCATCGACGAGTCCATGGGGGAAGTGGGCGCGAGCGACGCGGCGCCGGCGCCCAAGCCGAGGACCAACGGCGCTTCCCACTCCGAGCCCCCGATCACCCGTCGCGGCTCCGGAGACATGAAGGAGTCGCTGAAGGAGCGCTCCACGCTCTCCGGCATCGGCGGACGGGACGTGTTCGAGAAGTGCAACCAGTTCAGCGCCGCCGACAACGCGCGCAAGATGGGCATCTACCCGTTCTTCCGCCCGCTCGATCTCAACGACGGTCCCGAAGCCGTCATCGACGGCAAGCGCGTGGTGATGTTCGGCTCGAACAACTACCTCGGACTCACCACCCACCCCAAGGTGCGTGAGGCCGCCAAGGCCGCCATCGATCGCTTCGGCACCAGCATGACCGGCTCGCGTCTGGTCAACGGGTCCATGAAGCTGCACGAAGAATTCGAAGCGAAGCTGGCAGCCTGGTTCGGCAAGGAGAGCGCGCTCGTCTTCACCACGGGCTACCAGGTGAACATCGCCACCTGCTCGGCCCTGCTCAGCAACAAGAAGAGCGTGGCGGTCATCGATCGCAACGTCCACGCTTCGCTCTACGACGGCGTGCGGCTGGGCCAGTCCGCGGGCGCGCGCCTCGTGCGCTATCGCCACAACGACGCCGAGAGCCTGGACAAGGCCTTGGAGAAGATCGAAGCGGGCGAAGGCGCATTGGTGGTCACCGACGGAGTGTTCAGCGCCGAAGGTGAGGTGGCGAAGCTCGATCAACTCATCCCCGTCGTGAAGAAGCACGGCGCGCGCGTGTTCGTGGATGACGCCCACGCGCTCGGCGTGATTGGCCCCGGCGGGCGCGGCACGGCCCACCAGTTCGGGCTCGAAGGCGATGTCGACCTGATCGGCGGCACCTTCAGCAAGTCGCTGGCCAGCATCGGAGGTTGGCTCGTGGGAGAGCGCAAGGTGCTCGACTACATCCGGCACTTCGCCCCGAGCTTCCTGTTCGCCGCCGCCGCCGCGCCGCCCAACGTGGCCGCAGCCATGGCCGCCTTCGAACTGATGCAGGAAGAGAGCTGGCGCATCGACAAGTTGCGCGAGAACTTCACCTACATGCGCGATGGTCTGCGCAAGCTCGGCTTCGACCTCGGCCACACCGAGACGTCGGTCATCCCCATCTACATCCGGGAAGACTTGCGCACGATCATGATGTGGCGCGACCTGCTCGAAGAGTACGGCATCTACACGAACCCCTTCATCTCGCCCGGCGTGCCCCCGAAGCACGCAATGCTCCGCACGAGCTACATGGCGACGCACGAAAAGAGCCACCTCGATCGCGGTCTCGAGGCGTTCGAGAAGGTGGGCAAGAAGTACGGCGTGATCTGACGTCGCCGCCGGGGCCCTACCATCATGTCGATGCCGAGGACCCTCATCGTACGCTCGGCCGGGGCCCTGATTTTCTGCACGGCTTCCGGCGCTCGAGCGGCCTGCCCCGTGGGGCTGACTCTGAGCGTCGACAACGACGCGCCCGCGAGCGGCTACTCGGAGGTGAAGCCCGAGAACTGGGTCAGCCACAACGTGGAAGCCTGCAAGGGCAACTACCGCTACCTGAGCGCCTACGTCGGCGACGGCACGCGGAAGGGTAAAGCGCTCTGGCAGCCGAAGATCACCGTGGCGGGCACGTATGCCGTGACCACCAGCTACCGCGCATCGACGAATCGCACGAACGATGCCGACTACACCCTGTTCGACGATCAAGGTGGCACGCAGAAGAAGAGCATCGACCAGACCAAGGGCAGCGGCTGCACCAAGGCCCTGATCGGCAAGGCATATTGCGCGGTCGGCGGGAGCTGCCGGCTGGTCCTCGACGGCGACGACGGGAAGAGCGACGCAGCCGACGTCACCACCTTCGTGCTCGAGAGCTGTGACGCGACGAGCGACGCCGGCGCTCCCGGTGCGTGCGACGGCATCAAGGCGGTCAGCGGCTACGAGGTCTGCGAAGAAACAGCGACGACGTGCGCAGGCCTGTACAGCAACAGCGCGGGCTGCACGGCGTACTGCGCGGCTGCAGGCATGGTGTGCACGGCGCGTTTCGGCGCAGGCACGGGTTGCTCCAGCAAAGAAGCTCAGAACCCCATCGCGTGCGGGGCCAACAACGGCCACGTCTCGAACTGGTGCGAGTGCGCCTATCCGCCAGGGTCGGGCGGCGCCGGTGGCGGGAGCGGGAGCGGTGGAGCGAGCAGCGGCGGCGGCGCGGGAACCGGCGGAGCTGCGGGCGCTCCAGACGCCGCCCAAGGTGGCGGAGCGGGCACGAGCGCGGGCGGAACTGCGGGCGGCTGGTCGGGCACGGGGGCGAGCATCGCGAAGACCGATGGCGGGCCGGGCAACGACGGGGGCACCGTCGCGAACGACGAGAGCGGCTGCGGCTGCCGAACCGCGGGCAGCGGGCGCTCGCTCGGCGCGCTCGGGCTCCTGCTTCTGGCGGCGATCCCGGCCGCACTCGGTCGCGCGCGGCGTCGGCGTTGACAGGAGCCAACGCAGCGCATTAGCTCCGACGCGCCATGTCGGTGGAAGTTCGCGAAACCCCCATCGGGGGCGACCTCAGGGATTTCTTGGATGTCGTCGATTACGTCTATCGCGACGACCCGAACTTCGTGCGTCCCCTCGACTTCGATCTGAAGCAGCGGCTGAACAAGAAGAACCCGTTCTTCGATCACGCCGAAGCCACGACCTTCACCGCCTACAAGAACGGATGGTGCGTGGGTCGCGCCACGGCGCAGATCGATCGTGGGCACCTCGAACGCTACAAGGACGACGTGGGGTTCTTCGGGTTCTTCGACACGGTGGACGACCCCGAGGTCGCCAAAGCCCTGCTCGATGCGGCAGCCAAGTGGCTGTCCCGACGCGGGATGAAGAAGATGCGCGGCCCGCTGTCGCTCAACATCAACGAAGAGATGGGCTGCTTGGTCGAGGGCTTCGACACACCGCCCATGATTCTCATGCCCCACCATCGGGACTACCAAGGTGGGCTCATCGAGAAAGCGGGGCTCGCCAAGATCAAGGACGTGTACGCCTGGCGCTACAGCATCGGTGACGTGCCGAAGCGGGCCGAGAAGGCCATGGCGGACGTCGAAGCGATGAGCGAGGTCAAGCTGCGTCACGTGGACAAGGCCCACGTGGAGCGCGACGTGCGCATCATCATGGATGTCTTCAACGACGCCTGGAGCGACAACTGGGGCTTCGTGGCGCTCACCGAGGCCGAGCTCGCGAAGATGGCGAGCGAGCTCAAGCCGATCCTGATGCCCGAGCTGACCTACATCGCCGAGATCGACGGCGAGCCGGCGGCGGTTTCCTTGGCCCTGCCCAACATCAACGAGCTCATTCCAGACTTGAACGGCAAGCTCTTCCCCCTGGGGCTGCCCAAGCTGCTCTATCGCTTGAAGGTGAAGGGCCCGACCTCGGCTCGACTCATCATCCTCGGGATTCGCAGGAAGTACCGCGGCGTGAAGAAGTACGGCGCGCTCAGCACGTGCCTCTACGCCAAAATGCACCATTCGGCCGAAAAGGTCGGCATCAAGTGGGGCGAGCTCTCCTGGACGCTCGAGGACAATGCCGCGGTCAACGTGGGCATCAAGTTCATGGGCGGAAAGATCTACAAGAAGTACCGCGTCTACGAGCGCGACCTCGACGCCTGACAGGCGCGGCAAGGGAGTCCCGGTGCCGCAGCGCTCGAGCCTTGCTATGTTCGGGGCGTTGCGCTTCGAACGCATTTTCGCTCTCGGCGGTTTGGCGCTCTTCGGGCTCGGCTGCAGTTCGAGTGAAGGTGGAGGCCCGCCTTCGAGCGGCAGCGGAGGGCACTCGGGCGCGAGTGGCTCTACGTCGTCGGGTGGCACGGCGTCCGGGGGTGCGCCGGGCAGCGGCGGCAGCGCCGGCGCAGGCGGCACCGGAGCCACCGGCGCGGGCGGGAGCGGCGGCGCGGGCGGGAGCGGCGGCGCGGGCGGGAGCGGCGGCGCAGGCGGGAGCGGCGGCACGGGAGGCGCGAGCGCGGACCTACCGACGCGCTACCCGGAGAGCGCCATCGTCTCTCCCATGAACGAGCACGTGGCGAAGCGTCTCCGGGCCATCGCCCAAAAGGACGCCTCGCGCAAGGCCGACGTGTTCATGAAGGTCGGCGACTCGCACACCGTGAGCAAGAACTTGCTCTACTGTTTCGCGGGCGCCGCGCAGCCGGGCTACAAGCTCGATCTCGCTGGTCACGACGCGCTTCTGCCGAGCATCCAGTACTTCAGGAAGGGCAGCGCGGCGGGTACCACTCCCTTCGATCGCGCGTCGCTGGCCGCGGTCGTCGGCAAGACGGCGAGCTGGGCCATCAGCGGCAATCCTTCTCCGCTGGACAGCGAGACGAATGCGCTCAATCCACGCTTCGCCTTCGTGAGCTACGGCACCAACGACATGCAGATGGGAGTGACCCACGCGAGCGCGCTGTGGCCTTTCCACGAGAACCTCTCGAAGCTCCTCGATGAGCTCGAAACGGGGGGCATCGTGCCCATCGTCGCCGGTCTCTTGCCGCGCGGGGACGACGCGACCGCCGCGCTGTGGGCCCACGTGTACGACATCGTGACCCGCGGCATGGCCGAGACCCGACAGCTCCCGTACCTGAGCGTGTATCAGGCCACCAAGGACTTGCCGAAGCAGGGTCTGGCGAACGACGCCACACACGGCAACGTCTACGTCTCGGGGGCGAGTCAGCCGTGCGTCTTCACGAGCGCCGCCCTCGCCTACAACTACAACGTACGAAACCTCCACAGTATGGAGCAGCTCGATGCCGTGAAGCGCATGGTCGTCGACTCCGCCGCAGCGCCCGATGCCACGGTGCCGGGGGCGAGCGGCGCGGGCACGAGCCAAGATCCCTTCCTCGTCGACGGCCTCCCGTTCACGCACGCGGCGAACACCACCCAGTCGCCGAGCTCGCTCATCGACGCCTACCCCGGCTGCAACTCGACCGCCGACGAGTCGGGGCCGGAGCTCTACTACACGCTCAGCGTGACTCAGTCGACGCCCATCCGCGCGATGCTCTTCGATCGCGATGGAGTGGACGTGGACCTACACCTCTTGTCCGGCGGCAAGACCGGCCAGAGCTGCAAGGCGCGTCACGACCGCATGATCGAACGCACGCTCGCTCCCGGTACGCACACCTTCGTGGTCGACAGCTTCGTCTCCGGGGGCAAGGCGCTGAGCGGAAGCTACATGCTCGTCATCATGCGCTGCGACGCGACCGACAGCGCATGCCAATAGCGCCGTGAAGCCCTCGCGTCTCGCGCGGTTCTGCCGTAGAGTCGCTGACATGCAGCGGCGGCTTTCCCGGCAAACGCTGGTCACGGCCCTCTTCCTCGCGGCCCTCGCCGCGTGCAGCAGCGACAAGAACAACGGCCCCCCGAGCGCGCCGTGCAACGATCAAACGAAGGGCGCAGCGCCCGTGTGCGGGAAGACCTGCGCCAACAAGTGCGGCTGCGGTACTTGCACCGACGGCGAGCAACGTTTCATCGACAGCGCGCTCTACGTCTGTGCGACGGGTTGCTTCGCCTACAAGAGTGGGGGGACGGGTGGCAGCAGCTCGGGTGGCGGAAGCGGCACGGGCGGCGCCGCGACGGGCGGTCAGAATAGCGGCGGCGCGGCCGGGCTCGACTGCAAGACCGTCGACTGCAACGCCGACCCACCGGTGTGCAACGGCTGCTCCACTTGCGCCTGCTGCACTTGCACGAACGGCGAGAGCAAAGACATCGGCGGCGTCGCTCACGTCTGCGGCAGCCTCGGCTGCTTCCAGCCGCTCAGCGGCGACGGGGGCTGAGCGACTCAGCGCGCGACTCGATAGAAGGTGGCGCCGGCGATCTCCAGCGGGGTCGGCGCGTTCTTCAAGCTGCGCCCCAGGGCCTCGATGGCGTCGGTATCGACGTACAGTCCGACTCCCCAGCCCTGCGGAGCATCTGCCTCGTCGTAGTGGGCAGCGGTGTCAGCGTAGAGCGCGCGGCGCAGAGGTTCGCTCGGCGCGCGCGAAGCGGTGAGCGTGAACCCCTCGGGCAGCGGCGGCGCGACGCTTTCGTCGACCCACCGACCGCCGAAGCTCACCACGCCCGCGGTTTCGAAGCCCCGCTCGAGGATGCGAGCCCGAACGAGCTTCAGCCACACGATGGGGTCTTCTTTCTGGTCGCCGTCGGCGAGCTCCAGATACACGGCGTGGCCGAGCTCGAGGAGGGTGACGCCGTCACCGAGGGCGAAGATGCCCAGGGCTTCGCGCCAGGCCGCGCGAAACTCGACGATCCGAGCCGCGAATTCGTCCGGCTCGAGCGTGTACTCCTCCTGCTCGACGTCAGCCCACGAGAGCAGCACCCCGAACGCATTTTCGTCGTTCATGATCGGCCCGGGCCGAAATTCACCCGAGGTGGTCCACGCGTCAACTCGGTTCCCGCCTCAGTCGAGCACGAGTGGCTCTCGGCCGCGGCGCCGTCGCAGCGAGTTCAGCGCGTCGAGCACGCGCGGGCGCGACACGAGCTTGCGTTCGAGCCGGCGCTTGCCCGGAAAATCGAGGAGCACGAGCGCCATCAGGATCGTGAGGATCCCCTGTCCCGGCAAGACCAGCATGGCGAGCCCCGCCAGCAGCAGGCATCCGCCGAGCACGTTCTTGCCGACGTGTGCGAGGCGCCGGAGCGACGGGTCGTGGATCACGCTCGGCGGTACGTCGGGCCGTTCTCGAAAATAGTCAGCGGGCAGGCGCGCGACGAACCAGGGCAGCGCGACGATGCTGGCGACGAACAAAACGAGCGAGAGCGCGCTCACCAGCGCCACTCCGCCGGGCGACGAGAGCCAATCGAGCGCTTGTCGTGCCCAGCTTGGAACGAGGCTCTCACGCGGCATGGGTGACCTCACTCCGAACGCGAGTCAGCGGGCCCGGCGCTCCGAACCGCGCGCGACCGCTGCCTGCTTGGCCGCGTGGATCGCAGAGAGCGCGGCCCGCGCCTTGTTGCGCGTTTCCTTGGCTTCGAGCTCGGGCACGCTGTCGGCGACCACGCCGGCGCCGGCGCTCACTTCGAAGCGCCCCTGCCGGAGCACCACGGTGCGGATGGCGATGGCGAAGTCGAGCTCGCCGCTCCGGGTCACGTAGCCGACGGCGCCGCCGTAGAGCCCCCGCGGGCGTCCTTCGAGCTCGCGGATGATCTGCATGGCGCGCACCTTCGGAGCGCCGGTGAGGGTGCCCGCCGGAAAGGTCGCTTCCAGCACCTGCGCGGGGCCCACCCCCGGGGAGAGCTCGCCCGCCACCTCGCTCACGATGTGCATCACGTGGCTGAAGCGCTCGACATCCATGCGTTTGACGAGTCGCACGCTGCCGGCACGGCTCACCTTCCCCACGTCGTTTCGGCAAAGGTCGATCAACATGACGTGCTCGGCGATCTCCTTCGGGTCTTCGAGCATTTCATGGGCGAGCGCCTGGTCTTCTTCCGGGCTCCGCCCTCGACGGCGCGTACCAGCGATGGGACGCACGGTGACCGTTCGCGCTTCGACGCGCACCAGGGTCTCCGGGCTTGCACCGGCGAGGCAGAGCTCGGGCAGATCGTCGTGCGCGGGGAACTCGAGGAGGTACATGTAGGGCGCCGGCGACAGCACGCGCAGCGCTCGATAGACGTCGAACGCATCCGCCTCGTCCTGCGGCACCGAGAACGTGCGCGCAGGCACGACCTGGAAAGCGTCGCCTGCCAGGATGTATTCCTTCACCCGCTCGACGTTCGCGGCGTAGGCCGAGTCGCTGGTGTCGACCGTCACGTCCGCCGGCAAGGCACCGGGATCCGGGGCGGGCAACGGCGAGGGGCCCACGACGCCGGCGAGCGCCGCTTCGGCGCGCTCCACTTCGGCGGGGTCGGTGCTGGCGATGGTGGCGGAGTGTTCGAGGTTGTCGAACACGATGACGGTCGGCTCGTCCAAGAGGCGTACGCTCGGCTCCCCGGGCCGACCCGAGCCAGCCACGGGAAACGCCCCATGCACGCAGTCGTACGCCACGACGCCGAAGCTCGCCGTGGCGAGCTTTTGGGCAATGCTCTGCTCGGCGCTTTCCCTGATGTCGTCGAGCGCCAGCGCGCGAAACGGATTCGCCGAAGAGCCTGCCCGCACCACCACCTCGCGTCGCGGCCGGACGCCCAGAATCGAATAGCGACCCCAACGCTCGCCGGGCACGACGCTCTCGAGCAGGAACGAGCCCAAACCGGCGTCGTTGCGAAGCGCGGCATAGGCCCCGACCGGAGTGATGCCGTCCACCACCAGCGTCTTGTCGAAGACTCGCATGGCCTGACTCCTCATATCACGACGAAGGTTCACCGGCCCGTCGCCGGCGGTGTATGTTCGGGGCGGTTTGAAACGCTTCGACGCGCGCTGGTTCGGCCTACTGATGGCACTCGCTTGTTTCGCGTGTCGTAGTCCCGCGGATCGCACGCTCCGGGACACGGAGGCGCGCAGCTGGAGCGCGCACTGTGACGCTCAAATGTCCTGCCAGCTCAAGCTCGTCGCCGGCGAACACGCGCCCGACAAGAAGGACTTCGCGCTGCACGTGACCGGCAACCTGGTCGGGATTTGCGACGTCGACGCGAACAAGAAGGTCGACGCCACCACCGACTGCCGGCCGCTGGTTTGCCAAGGGGACGACGATTGCCCACCGATGCACGGGCTCATGCACGGGACCTGCATCAACGGGCTGTGCCGCGAACCCGCAGGCACGCTCGGAGTGGATGACGCCGTGATGTTGTGCCTCGCCGGGACGGGTCTCGGAATCACCCACCCCGATCGGTTGCCGCTCGCGTTCAACTGCGGCTCGCCCTGCAAAGTCCCGTCGGCTTGCCGGCAGCCGTGATCCGGCTCGGGAAGCGACTTTCCTTCGCCGAGAGCGTGCCGTTCGCCGCCACGGTTCCATCGAGTCGAAAGACGCTCTAACCTCCGCGGCCCCATGCTCGAGCCCCGCTCCGTCCGCGCCAGCGTCGCCCTTGCTGCCTACGCCGAGCCGCTGCTCGAGGGGCGGCGCGTCATCGTGTTCGGAGATTCGTCGTCGGGGCTCGCCGAGCAGCTCGTCGAGCGCGGCGCGCGCATCGTCCACGTTTACGATCCGGACGCGTCACGCGTGGCCGAGAGCGCCGTGAAGAACACCTCGCGCAGCGTTGCCATCGCGCCGTTGGGCGACGCCGGCCTCGCGCTGCGTGACGGGGCGTTCGATCTCGGACTGGTGGAAGACCTGACGCTCACGGGCCCGGCCCAATCCGTGCTGAAGAAGCTGCGCCGCGCGCTCTCGCCGCGCGGAGTCGCGTTGATCGCAGCGCCGAACCCCGAGGTCCGTACGCGCCTCCTACCTGGCGGGCCGAGCTTCGATTCCGTGCTCGACTACTACCAGCTCTACGACGCAGCAGCCGTCGAGTTCGAGCATGTGCGGATGTTGGGACAAACGCCGTTCGTGGGCTTTGCAGTCGTCGACTTCGCGTGTGAAGGAGCCCCCGAGCCGTCCCTCGACACGGCCTTCATGCCGGGCGGGGCCGAAGAGCCGGAGTGGTTCATCGCCCTCGCCAGCGACATCCCGCTTCGACTCGACGAATTCCAGATCGTGCAGCTGCCCCTCGGCGTGCTCGGTTCCCAACCGAAGAGCAGCAGCGCCTCCGCCGAGATGCACGCCTCACGCGAGACGGAGCGGCGCCAACGCGAGCGCATTGCAGATCTCGAAGCCGAGGTGGCGGATCTCGGCGGACAGCTCAAGACCGCGCGCACACGCGACCCCAATGCCGAGGAGCTGATCGCACTCCGAGCAGAGGTCGCGAAGCGCGAGCGCTGGGGCGCCGAACTGGAGGCCCGCGCTCAGGTGGCCGACGCCCGGGCCGACGAGGCCGAAGCCGAGTCCGAGGCGCTGCGCCGCGACCTCGAGCGCGAACGCGAAGCGCTCGGCGAACCGCTCCGCGCGCTCGAAGCCCAGGTCGCCGCGCTCCGCGACGAGCTCGGCCGGGTCAGCGGCGAAAAGCACGAGCTGCTGGAACGCCTGGCGCGGCAGGACCAACGCATCGCGGCACTGACGGCGGTGGAGTCCGAGAAGGAAGGCAGCGAGCTGGACTCGCTGGAAGCCCAGCTCAAAGCGCGCGGTCACGAGCTCCGCAGGCTCGAGGCCGAGCTTCGCGGCGCAGAGCGTG
Source organism: Polyangiaceae bacterium (assembly GCA_046351435.1). Taxonomy (GTDB): domain Bacteria; phylum Myxococcota_A; class Polyangia; order Polyangiales; family Polyangiaceae; genus JADJKB01. The sequence continues at coordinate 49,009 of JAXLYN010000027.1, read as the reverse complement.
TGGGCCGCGAGCTGCTCGAGGAGTTGACCCGGGTTTCGGTGCTGAATGCCGAAGTCGCTGCGGACCTCGAGGCGGCCCGCTGGAGCCTCTCGCTCCAGGGCGGGAGCGAAGATGCCGAGGCGCAGCTCGAGCGCGCGCGGGCGGCCTTGCAGCAGCGGCTCGTGCTCGAAACCCAGGTCGGGCGAAGCCGCATCGAACCCCAGGCTTGATGGAAACCCGCGAAACGCCGCTTTTACGCGAAGGGCCCGTGTTGACAGGGTTTTTGCCGAACTTACTCTCTAGTTTCATCCTCCTTCCGACCGAGCCATGAGCGACAAGCGCGACTACTACGAGGTCCTCGAGGTCCCTCGGGAGGCCAGCGAAGACGAGATCCGCAAGGCATATCGAAAGGCTGCGCTGAAGTACCACCCGGACCGAAACCCGGGTGACGCCTCTGCCGAGGGCAAGTTCAAGGAGGCGACCGAGGCCTACAGCGTGCTCAGCGACCGCGAGAAGCGCGCCCAATACGACCGCTTCGGCCACGCGGGGTTGGGGTCGGCCGGCTTCGACTTCCAACACGCCGGGATGGGCGACATCCTGAGCCAGTTCCAGGACCTGTTCTCGGACTTCTTCGGCGGCTTCGGCGGTTTCGGTGGGCAACGGCGAAGGCAGCGCGGCCCGGAGCGCGGCCAAGACGTGCGCGTCGAGGCCCAGATCAGCCTGAAAGACGCCTACCTCGGCACGAAACACGAGGTGGGGATCCGGGGCAACGCCCCCTGCGACACCTGTTCGGGCACCGGCGCTGCCGCCGGCACCCGGCCCGAGCGTTGCGCGCAATGCGGGGGCAATGGCCAAGTGACGACGCAGCGCGGCTTCATCATGTTCAGCACGACCTGCCCGCGCTGTCGTGGCAGCGGTGAACAGATTGCGAAGCCCTGCGAGTCCTGCTCGGGCACCAAGTACGTCGAGAAGAAGCGGAAGGTGCTGGTGACCTTCCCCGCCGGCATCGACAGCGGGCAGACGCTGCGCGTGCCGGGTCAAGGCATGCCGGGCCCCGCCAACGGCGTCGCCGGAGATCTCTACGTCGACGTGGTTCTCGCGGACGACGAGCACTTCCAACGAGACGGCCACGACCTGATCGCTCGCCGTCAGGTCTCCTTCCCCGAAGCTGCGCTGGGCGGTGAGCTCGAAGTGGAGCTCCCAGACGAGAGCAAGGTCGTCGCCGAGGTGCCGGCGGGCACGCAGCCGGGCACGGTGATCACGCTGCGCGGCAAAGGCATGCCTCGGCTCGACGGCCGCGGCACCGGCCACCTCCACGTGGTGGTCGACGTAGCGGTGCCGAAGAAGCTCAGCCGGCGCGCGAAGAAGCTGCTCGAAGAGTTGGAAGAAGAGCTGCGTGACGGCTCCGACAAAACCGCGCGCACGGCCTGACGCTCAGCCGTAGCGCGTGCTCAAACGTTCGAGCTGCTCGATGCTCGAATCCCACGCGCTGATGTCGGCCGGGCTCTGCCCGAGGAAGCGCTCGATGTCGGGCAAGGCCTGGATGGCGCGGTCGACTCGCGCGTCGGAACCCTTGGAGTAGGCGCCGAGGGTGATGAGGTCCCGCTTCTCCTCGTAGCTCGCAATGAGCGCCCGGAGCTTCCGAGCCGCGCCGACCTGGGAGCTCGGGACGACCGCATCCATGACGCGCGAGAGCGACTGGGTGACGTCGATGGCCGGATATTGACCGCGAGCGGCGATGCGGCGATCGAGGACGATGTGCCCGTCGAGGATGCCGCGCACCTCGTCGGCGATGGGCTCGTCCATGTCTCCGCCTTCGACCAGCACCGTGTAAAGAGCGGTGATCGATCCGGTTTCGCCCTGACCGCTGCGCTCGAGGAGGCGGGGCAGAAGCGCGAACACGCTGGGGGGGTAGCCGCGGCGCGCCGGCGGCTCGCCGGCGGCCAGGCCCACCTCGCGTTGAGCACGCGCCACGCGGGTGACCGAGTCCACCAAGAGCATCACACTCTTGCCAGCGTCACGGAAGCTCTCGGCGACGGCCGTTGCCACTTGTACCGCGCGCAGGCGCTCGAGCGCAGGCGCGTCGCTGGTCGCAACGACCACCACCGCCCGGCGCCGCCCGGCCTCGCCGAGCGAATGCTGTAGAAAGTCGCCGACCTCGCGACCGCGCTCACCGACGAGCGCCACCACCACCACGTCGGCAGTCGTACCGCGCGCGATGGCGCCGAGTAATGTGCTCTTGCCGACGCCCGAGCCGGCAAACAGTCCCACGCGTTGCCCCTCACCGAGGGTGAGGAGCGCATCGATGACGCGCACGCCGGTGGCCAGCGGTCGCGTCACCGGTCTCCGGCCAAGCGCCGCTGGGGGCGGGCGATCCACCGGGACTCGCTCGAGCCCCTCGGGCAAGGGCGCTCCATCCACGGGCCGCCCGAGACCATCGAGGACCCGGCCGAGCAGCGCCGACCCAGATGCGACCTCGAGGGGGGCCCCCGTCGACTCGACCGGATCGTCCACCCCGACGCCCGACAGCTCCCCGAGGGGGATGGCGACGGCTTCCCCTTGATCGAAACCCACGATCTCGGCTTGGAGCGGCTGCCCGCGACGCCGGAGCACCACCACGTCGCCCACCCGCGCCCCGGGCAACGCGAGGCGCACCGACAGGCCGGTGACCGCACGGACCCGGCCCTCCGCGCGAAGCGCGGGCGAAGCCGAAAGTCGTGCCCGAAGCGCGTCGTAGTCCACGCCCGTCGAGGGTACGGCCCCGCGGCGCCTGCCTCAAGGGCCCCAAGAGTTGCCCTCGCCCAGAGAGAGGTGCCACGCTTCTGCCGTGCGAGCTCTGCTGATTTCGGCCATGGCCCTCGCGTTCGTCGCCTCCGGCTGTCGGGTGAGCGCGAGCGCCAACGCCAACCTCAACACCGGCAAGAAGAGCGAGGAATTCGAGGACGAGCCGCCGGTCCAAGGGCAAGACCAGGCCGACCAGCTGCCGAACGAATACGCGCTCCTGGGCGCACGCCACGACCTCAGCCTGGCCGCTGACAAGCGCAGCGCCGTGTGCAGCTGCCTCGCAGTGGCGCTGGGCTCACCGGGCGACGCAGCGTTCAAGTGGGAAGGGCCAGCGCCGGCCATCGATGCCGAGACTCAGCTCGTGATCGCACTCACCTCGGAGGGCGTGGCCTGCGACAAGGCCAAGCCCGACCAGCTGGGCGCCTCGTATTGGGGTTACAAGCTGTCGGGTGACGACGTGATCGTCACCATCGAGAATGCGAAGAACGGTCGACCCGTCACCGCTGGCGCCATCATTCCGAAACCCGTAGGGAACGGTCAGGTGTACGTGCGTCCCGCGAGCAAGGCGGTGCCCTACGGTCGGCCGCTCCAGACCAGCGACAAGGTGTGCAAGGTCGGCAACCCGGGCCCCGCGCGCACCATCGCGAATCCGACACCCGAAACCGACGACGATTGGTGAGCGCCGTCAGCGCGGCGGGGGCAGCCCGAGGGCCTTGGCCAGAGCAGCGCGGCGCTCCTGGATCACGCCCCCGAGATTCGAGACCACGAAGCCCGCGAACTGGTCCTTGGGCACGGGCGAGCAAACCTCGGCGTAGGCGTATTGGATCGCGCGCCGCATGTCGGCCGCGGTCTGGAAGCGCTCCTGGGGCTCGCGGGCCATGGCTCGATGAACGATGTCCACCACCGGGCGCGGCGTGGCGGCTGGGAGCGGCGGCAGCGGCTCGCCGAACTTGATCTGGCGCACGATGGTGGCGATGTCGCCCTCGTAGGGCAAACGCCCTGAAATCAGCCGATAGAGCACGACACCCGCGGCCCAGACGTCGGTTCGACGATCGGGCGCGAGTCGCAGCACCTGCTCCGGCGCCATGTAGCTCACCTTGCCCTTCAAGACACCGGTGCGAGTCTGTTCGGCTAGGCGCTCGGACGCCTTCGCCACTCCGAAGTCGATGAGCTTCACGTCGCCCGACGAGCTCAACATGATGTTGGCGGGCGAGACGTCGCGGTGCACGAGGTTCAAGAGCTCGCCCCTTCGATCTCGAAGCTCGTGCGCGTTGTGGAGCCCCAGGCACGCTTCACCCACGATGCGAAGGCCGATGGAGAGGGGGACCTCTTTGCCCTTGGCGATGAGCGCGCGCAATAGCGCGCTCAACGAATCACCCTCGACCCATTCCAGTGCCACGAACGGGATGTCCCCGTGCATCCCGACGTCACGGATCGCCACCACGTTGGGGTGCCGGATCTCCGACAAGAGCCGCGCTTCGTCCAGGAACATGTGGACGAACGAGACGTCGGAAGACAGGCTCGGGAGCAGCGTCTTCAGCGCCACCACCTCGCGTTCGCCGTTGCGTCGCTGACGCGAGGCGAGCCACACGGCAGCCATGCCGCCCTTCGCGATCTGCGTGACGAGCTGATAGCGCCCCACCATCGCGTTGGTCTCGAGCGGCGTCGGCATGGCCGGCACGAGCGGCGGCTCGGACGTCATCTGGACGACGCGCGCCCATCGCTTCTGGAGCGGGCTGGTCTCGGTGAACGTGTCTTCCCCCCAGTCGCTCGCGGGCGGGCTGTCGGAAGGACGCTCAGGGGGATCGCCGTGGTTCATTCCGGTCGCCGAAGCTCAGGATACGCGCGCTCGCCCCGAGGGCAAAAAGCAGCCTCGGATACAGTACCGGGAACGCCCCCAGCCAGGCGCCTGCGGCGAAACCCGGCGTTCGTGCCCCTGAGCTGTGACACTCTAGTTCCGACGGCGAGAAGACTGGACGCGCGCCCAGTGGTAGGGGAGTGGTCCATGTCCGATCGCGGCTTCGATGACCACGCGCCCTTTCGTTTGAGCCTCGGAGGCTTGGTGCCCCGCCCCACATCCGAAACGCCGAGCTTCCGCGTCGCGAACCAGGACGCCATCGAGTGGCTGCGCTCCCTCGGCGACGGCAGCGTCGACCTGGTCGTGACCGACCCGGCCTACGAATCACTCGAGAAGCATCGCGCCATCGGCACCACCACTCGGCTGAAGCGCAGCAAGGCCAGCAGCAACGATTGGTTCAACATCTTTCCCAACGCGCGCTTCCCCGAGCTCATGCGCGAGCTCTACCGGGTGCTCCGCAAGCACTCGCACCTCTACATGTTCAGCGATCAAGAGACGCTGTTCGTCGCCAAGCCCGCCGCGGAGAGCGCCGGCTTCAAGTTCTGGAAAGCGCTGATCTGGGACAAAGAGCGGCTCGGCATGGGCTACCACTATCGCTCCCGCCACGAGCTCATTCTGTTCTTCGAGAAGGGCAAGCGCCGCCTGAACGATCTCGGCATCGCCGACGTCATCCGTCACCCGCGCGTACACAAAGGCTACCCCGCAGAGAAGCCCTCCGCCGTGTCGGAGATCTTGATCCGACAGAGCTCGAGCACCGGTGATCTCGTGATCGACCCATTCACCGGTTCGGGCTCGGTAGGCGTCGCTGCCGTGGGACTCGGGCGCCACTTCCTCGGTACCGACGTGTGTGAAGAAGCGGTGCGCATCGCCGAATCGCGCCTGGCCGAAGCAGGTGCCCGGCGCGACGACAGCATGTACGATGCGGTCCGACGATGACCGGGAACCAATATCGCCGCCTCGTCGCGCAGTACCTGCTCTTTTCCCACGGCGCGCGCGGCCTGCAGATCTACGAAGAGGTGAGCCTTGGCACCAGCATCATCGGCAAGCAGCGCCGCGTCGATCTCTTGGTCCTGCTTCCGTCCACCGGCGAGGCGCTCGCGCTGGAGTGCAAGTACCAGGACTCTTCGGGCACCACCGACGAGAAGATCCCCTACGCGCTCGAGGACCTGAAGGCCCTGCGCATCCCGGCCGTCATCGCCTACGCGGGCAGCGGGTGGTCCGACGGAGTCTTGCACCTCTTGCAGAGCTCTTCCCTCGCCGCGTATTGCCTGCCCGAGGAACCCTTCGAACCGCGTCCGCGCAAACAGGGAGATCCCATCGACAGCGGCACGTGGCAGCTCGATCACGTGATCGCCCAGACCTTCCGCTGGTGGGACGTGGTCCTTCAGGGTCGCACGCCGCTCGCGCCGTGACGCCCACGCCGCGGTCACCCTCCCCGTTCCGCACCCCCTGGGTACGCCTCGCGCTCGTGCTCGTGTTCCTCGCGAGCCTACCTTTCCCGTGGAGCGAAGAGACCTACGTCGGTTGCAGCGGTCAGCCCACCAAGGTGGTGGTGAACCGCGGCAGCGACCTCTTCGCTCACGACCTGTCGTTGATCGCCGCTGTGGCGTTCGTCCTCCTCACGCCGCTCGGCTTGGCGCTTCTGATCCGGCGCGCGCGTCCCGGTCTCCGCGTGCTCGGCGACGCCGCGGCAACCGTGTCGTTCGCGCTGGCGTTCTGCCTCGCGCTGTTCGTCGCAACCTTCACGTTCGGTCGGAGCCGCTTGCTCGCCGCCGCCATGGTGGGCCTCGCGGCGCTGGCCGTGGGCGCGTTGCATGGGCTCGCCGAGACCACGTACGGCGTGTCGAAACTCCTACGCGCCCGACGGTCGCCGCGGGATCTTGCGCCGAAGCACTCTCCGGGAAGCCCAGAGCGAGACGGCTAGTACGAGCGCGCCCCACGGCGCCGGCTCCGCCGGGCCCAGCCGACAGCCGCAGTGCGAAGAGCTCCGGCGCGGCACACACACGGCGAGAGACTCACAGCTGCCGCGAGCACACTTGCCCGCTACGCACGCCGAGGAGACGTCGCGCGAGCGCGCCGTGCCTCCGCGGTGTGGCCCGCTGATCTCTTCCACGCAGAGCTCTCGAGTCTCGCAGGTCGAACCCGACTCGCACTTCTTCGCGTCGCACAGATCCGGGGCGCAGTGCGGGCCTTCGTGTCCCGTTTCGGGTCGCGCACCTGGCGGGCAGCTGGACGGCGCGGGCGGGACGACATCGGCGCGCGCGCTTCCACTGGCCATCACCAGCGCCAACGCGAGCACCACGGGGGAAACACGCATGGCGCGTTCCTACCACGGGTGGAGACCCCCCTCGATCCCGTGCGATACTGGTGCGATGCGGAAACTGAGCTTGACGTGGGGCATCGCGCTCTCGGGAACGCTCGCGTTCGCAGCGTGCGGCGGAGACGACGACTCGTCGGGCGGAAAGACCGGCGGCGCGGGCGGCACCAGCGGCGGCAACGGCGGCAGCGGCGGCTCGAGCGCGACTGGCGGTAGCGGCGGCTCGAGCGCGACCGGAGGCTCGGGTCTGACCGGCGGCAGCGGTGGCTCGAGCGCCGACGGTGGCACCGACGCCAGCGACGGGAGCCCCGACGCTGACGCGGGCGACGGCAGCGTGACGCCCCCTGCCTACGATTTGCACACGCTCGACCGCTTGCAGTGCAAGTTCGACAAGGGCGCGCTCACGACCGAAACGGTGGGACCGCAAGTCCCCCACGGCGATTCCATGCCGTTCCAGCACGTGGTCGTGCTGATGATGGAGAACCGCAGCTTCGATCACTACTTCTCCAAGCTCCCCGCCTATGGCGTGAAGGACGTCGACGTCGCGACGGATCTCGACTCGAACCCCGACCCGGCGAACGCCAACCAACCCGTCCAGCGCTTCCACGAGACGCGTTTCTGCATCCAAGACGTGGACCACGACTGGGAGCCCGTCCACGAGCAGTGGAACCTCGGCAAGAACGATGGCTTCGTGAAGACCAACAACCCAGGCGGCGCCCGCGCCATGGGCTACCACGATCAGAACGACTTCCCGTTCTACTACTGGATGGCAAAGACCTTCACCATCAGCGATCGCTTCTTCTGTTCGACGCTCGGCCCGACCTGGCCGAACCGCTTCTTCTTCTACGCGGGAACGAGCTGGGGCAACACCAAGACCGAAACCATCGACCCGGTCGCCGATCCCATCTACAAGACCGCGCCGCGCATCACCGATCTGATGAAGACCGCGGGGAAGAGCTTCAAGATCTACCGCGACGGCATCACGTCGTTCGCCACGGTGTTCGGCTTCAACGCCGAGAACCTGGGCGGAAAGATGAGCGACTTCTACGCCGACATCACCGCCGACGCGCTCCCGAACTTGGTCATCCTGGATCCGGCGTTCACCGGCCCCTACCAGAACGACGAGCACCCGCCGACGAACCCCCAGCTAGGGCAGAAGCTCGTGAGCGACGTCTACGCGGCGCTCAGCTCGAACCCGACGGTCTGGAAGAAGACGGTCTTCTTCCTGATCTACGACGAACACGGCGGCTACTACGACCACGTGTCGCCGCCCCAGGCCTGCGAGCCCGACAACTACCTGCCTCCGACGCACAGCTTCGGCCGCCTGGGCTTCCGCGTGCCCATTTTGGTGGCTTCGCCCTACGTCAAGGCCGGTTACGTGAGCCACTTCCAAGCCGACCTCACCAGCGTGACGCGCTTCATCGAAAACCGCTTCGACCTGCCGGCCCTGACCGCGCGGGACGCCAACGCCTGGCCGCTCCTCGACATGTTCGACTTCGCGAATCCGCCCTTCCTCACGCCGCCGACAGGCGCGCCGAGCGCGACACCGAACCCGGCGCACGTGCAGTGGTGCGCCACGAATCCGCCCGGCACCGGCAAGCCCTGAGGCGTGGACGGCGCGCGCTCTCGAGGCTACGCTCCCCTCGACCGCGCACGAGTGGCGGAACTGGCAGACGCACCGGATTTAGGTTCCGGTTCCCGAGAGGGAGTGAAGGTTCAAGTCCTTTCTCGTGCACCGTTGAAATCGTTGACGTTGTCGGTGGCGGCGTCAGCGATTGTTCTTTCCGCCGGTCTTCTTCTCCGACGATTCTCCGACGATTGAACTGCTGGCAGACGCTTCCGCGAACGTAATCTGTCAGCCGTGGAGGTCCTCGATGGCCTGATCAGCCACAAGCACTTCGATCCTCACCAAGAAGCTGGACCGGGGCGCCTTCCTGGTGCCGACTGCCGAGCCGGGCGCCCCCCCGGCGCCGCAAGGCGTGTGGGATCAAATCCCTCCTCGTGCACTCACTTCCTTTCGTTTCGTGTCCGGAAGTCGGCCTTCGCTTCCGTGACTACCGCGCCTTGACCTTTCCCAAAGTCTGGGCGCCCTCCTCGGGGAGCTCGATGAAGAGACCGTCGGCCTCGGCGTAGGGGGCCCCGTCGTCGGCTAGCAAGTGCCCGCGGGTGTGGACCTTGCGGCCTTCGACGCGATCGATCCACGCCTCGATGCGGGCGTCCGTTCCGAGGGGCAACATACGCCGGAAGCGCACGTCGATCTTGGCAGCGACCACGCGGTGGCCGTTCAGCCAGCCCACCTTGCCGATGGCGTCGTCGAGCACGCTCGCCATGCTGCCGCCGTGGGCGTGGCCGGGCGGGCCTTCGCACCACGGGCCGAACCAGACCCGCCCGACCAGCGCGCCGTCGGCGTCTCGGCGGAAGTATTCGACGCGCATGCGTTGGTCGCCGTCTTGGCCGTGGACCCACGAACGCCCGGATTTGGCGGTGATGGGTGAGAGCGGCGTCCAACCGGGCTCGGCGACCACGGGCGGCGGGTGCATTGGAAGAGGGTAATCGCCTCCCCTTGCCAAGCGCGACGGCGAGGCGCAGACTCTACCCCACCCCACCAGGGGAGGGATAAGGAGCCAGGATGATCACGCTGAAAGTCACCGGAATGACCTGTGGGCACTGTGAAATGGCCGTGAAGAAGGCGCTGGCTGCGGTACCGGGGGTCGAGCGAGTGGTGTCGGTGGATCGCGTGAAGCAGGAAGCCGTGGTGGAGGGTGCGCCAGAGGTCAGCGCGCTGGTGCAGGCCATCGGCGAGGAGGGCTACGAAGCCCAGCCGCTGTCATGAAGCACTGCTGCGAGAACGGCCTCCGTTTGGACGACCGCACGCGCCAAGAGGCCCGCCGGCGCCTGCTCTCCATCCGCGGGCACGTGGACGGAGTGATGCGCATGCTCGACGACGAGTCCGTCTACTGCGTGGACGCCCTGAAGCAGATCAAAGCCATCGACGGCGCGCTCGAGAAAGTCGGCGCCATGGTGCTGAAGAGCCACCTGAAGGACCACGTCGTGACCGCCGCGCAGCGCGGCGACGCGGACGAGATCGTCAACGAGCTGATGGAAGTCCTGAAGTATCGCTGAGCCGAGGCAGGATGGAGCCAGGGGCCACCCGCGAAGTCGAACCCGAGCATCTGGAGGTCGGGGTCAAAGGCATGACGTGCGCGAGCTGCGTAGCGCGCGTGGAGCGCGTGTTGAAGAAGCAGCCCGGTGTGCGCGAGGCCAACGTAAACCTCGGAACCGAGAAGGCGAGCATCGCGTTTTCACCCGAGCTCGTCAGTCGCGAGCGTCTCGTGCGAGCCATCAGCGACGCGGGCTACGAGCCGGTGTTGCTCGAGCCCGGCGTGGACCGAGAGGAGCAGGCGCGGCGCGCGGCGGAGCGCGAGCTGCGGGCCGACTTCCTGCTGGCGGCGGTACTGGCCGTGCCGCTCCTCGCCGTCGCCATGCTGCCCATGGTCGTGCCGCCGCTGATGACGGCAATGCACGCGCTCGGCTCGCACCAGAGCTTCGGCTACTTGCAGCTGGCGTTGGCGACGCCGGTGCAGCTCTGGGCAGCGCGGCGCTTTCATCGCGCTGCCTGGGCCGAGCTCCGGCACGCGAGCCCCGGCATGAATCTGCTCGTCAGCCTCGGCTCGAGCGCAGCGTATCTCTACTCGCTGGTCGCATTGATCGCGCCTGGGGTGTTTCCGGACGGCACGGCCCACCTCTACTTCGAGGCGTCGGCGGTCATCGTCACGTTGATCCTGCTCGGCAAGCTGCTCGAGGGGCGCGCCAAGGGGCGCACGTCGGACGCGATCAAGAAACTCTTCTCGCTCAAGCCCAAGACGGCGCGTGTCATCGTCGACGGCGAGTCGAAGGAGCTGCCGGTCGAGGCCGTCATTCCCGGCGACACGCTTCAGGTGCGACCGGGGGAGCGCGTACCGGTGGACGGAGTCGTGACCGAAGGGACGAGCTGGGTCGACGAGAGCATGCTCAGCGGCGAGTCGCTGCCGGTGGAGAAGGCGGCCGGGGCGGAGGTCGTCGGTGGCAGCATGAACACGCGGGGCACGTTCGTGTTCCGCGCGTCGCGAGTCGGTGCGGACATGGTCCTTTCGCGGATCATCGCGCTGGTCGAGCGCGCCCAGGGCTCGAAGCCGCCCATCCAACGCGTCGCCGATCGAATCGCGGCAGTGTTCGTTCCCGTCGTCCTCGTGATCGCGACATCGACGTTCGGGCTCTGGCTCTGGCTCGGGCCGAGCCCGGCCCTCGGCCAAGCGTTCGTCGCGAGCGTGAGCGTGCTCCTCATCGCTTGCCCTTGTGCCATGGGCCTCGCGACGCCCACCGCCATCATGGTGGGCACGGGGCGTGCTGCCGAGCTCGGCGTCTTGATCCGAGAAGGCGCAGCCCTCGAGGGGCTCGCCAGAGTGGACACGGTGCTCTTCGACAAGACGGGAACGCTCACCAAGGGTCACCCCGAGCTCACCGACTGCGAGCTGATTGCGGGCCCGGAGCGCGAGCTCCTTTCGTGGGTCGCTTCGGTGGAGCACGCCAGCGAGCACCCCCTCGCGCAGGCTCTCGTCGAGGCCGCGCGGGAGAAGGGCATCGAGCTCTTGCCCGTAGAAGGCTTCGTCGCCGAGGCAGGCCACGGCGTGGAAGGCCGCGTTGACGGCCATCGAATCCAGGTGGGCGCCGAGCGCTACCTCCGCGCGCTGGACATCGATCTGAGCCGCGCCGAGGGGATCGGGCCTCGCCTCGCGCGCCAGGGCAAGACGGTGATCTACGCCGCGGTGGACGGCGAGCTCGCTGCGGTGTTCGGCGTGGCCGACGCGCTCAAACCCGGGAGCCGTGAGGCGGTGGCGGAGCTCACGCGTCTCGGGCTCGAGGTCGCGATGTTGACCGGCGACGATCGGGTCACGGCCGAGGCCATCGCCGAGCAAGCGGGGATCACGCGCGTCATCGCCAACGTGCTCCCGGCCGACAAGTCGGGCGAGGTCGAGCGCCTCCAGCAACGGAGCCGTCGGGTGGCGTTCGTCGGCGACGGCATCAACGACGCACCCGCGCTGGCGCAGGCGGACGTCGGCATCGCAATCGGCACGGGGACCGACATCGCCATCGAAGCGGGCGACTTGATCCTGATGAGCGGCGAGCTGCGGAGCGTCGTAGACGCACTGCTCCTCGCTCGGCGCACGTTGCGTACGATCCAGATGAACTTCTTCTGGGCCTATGCCTACAACGTGGCGCTGATCCCCCTCGCCGCAGGCGCGCTGAAGCCGGCCTTGGGTGTAGGGCTCGACCCCATGTTGGCAGCCGGCGCCATGAGTCTCTCGAGCGTGCTCGTGGTGACCAACAGCCTGCGGCTCCGGCGTTTCGCACGCGCGGCGAGCGCCTCGCCGTAGCTGCGGCGTTGATCTAGGCTAGCTGCATGCAGAAGCTCACGTGGCTTTCCGTTCTCGTCGCTGTCGCGTCGCTCGAGGCTTGTGGAGGCTCGACCGACGAGGGTGGCTCGGGCGGGGCGACGGGCGGAGCTGCGGGCTCGGGAGGAAACACGGGGGGCCAGAGCGCGACGGGTGGGACGGGCGCCACCGGAGGGACCGATGCGGGAACGGGTGCCGCGGGGGGAACGGGCGCGACGGGGGGAACGGGCGCGACGGGCGGCGGCGGCAGCGGTGGCGGCGGTGCGACGACGAACTCGGGAGACTGCAACGACGACGGAGACTGCCCGGGCGGCAAGTGTGTCGAGCTCGTGCCCGGCGGATACCGCGTGTGCGTGACGCCACCGGACGAGGCCACGAGCTGCAAGAACCCGAGCGGCGGGCTCGACGAGTGCTGCAACAGCAGCGAATGCAAGGCGGGCAAGTGCTACGCGTTCCCTCCGACGCCATTTTGCGGCGGAGCGCAGCCCATCGATCACAACGTGTGCGCAGCCGATGGGTGCAAGCTCGGAGAGAGCTGCACGTTTGGAACGCAAGATCCTGGGCTCTGCATGCCGGGCGGGGCATACGGCTACAAGGTGGCGGCCTGCGTCTCGGCCGGCTGCACGCGCGACAGTGATTGCTCGGCGGGAGCCGGGGGCAAGTGTGTGCCCATCGACGATGCGTGTTGCTCTGCGCCTGCGGGCTTCTTCTGCAAGTACCCGAGTGGTTGTCAGATGCAGAGCGACTGCCCGAGCGGACAGCACTGCGGCGTCGAGCTCGACGCGACGACGAAACAGAAGGTGGCGAAGTGCCTTCCCGGAGTGGTTCCCTGCCCGGGGTGATCGCGGTCGGGGACCCTGAGCTGCCTACCTGAGCGCTGATCGCCCTACCGTCGCGCTCAGGGGTCTCGAGCTTCTGCCGTTCACTGGCATGAGCGCTGCAATGTGGCTTGCTCGTGATGGGCAGAGTCTGCGTGTTTCCACGATTTCCACGGCCTGCACCCAGACCCGGGACTCGGGCGCGGGTCTCGAAACGAGAGCATTCGCGTCTCGCCCATCTCGTTTTGGGACACAGGAGGCACGGATGGCATCTCTGAGCATGACCGGTTGGTTCGCTGGCTTGGCGGGCGGAGTCGCGCTCGCGGTGGTGGCCTGCGGCGATGACCGGCCGCTCCCTCCGCCCCACGCCTCGGGCACCGGCGGCTCGACGGCTACGACCTGCATCGACAACGACGGCGACGGCTTTGGCCCCGGCTGCGCAGCAGGTCCCGACTGCAACGACCAGGACCCCGCGACCACCGAGTGTGACCTCTGCGCGAAGCCGCGGCCGGGCTGCCCCTGCACCACGCCCGGGGAGCGCTTCGACTGCGGCAAGATCGAGAGCAAGGTCGAAACGCAGCTCACCTGCGGCTTCGGTGAGATGGTTTGCCAAGACGGAAAGTGGGGCGAGTGCATCGTCAACAACTCCATCACGCTCCTGCCAGGCGGCGATCCCAAGACGCCGGGCAGCAAGAGCCAAGCGTTGAACCCGCCGGCTTCCTGCCAATACAACCCGTGTGACCCGTATTGCGTCCAGTGGCCGGACACGACCGAGAACCTCCCGGCCGACGACGGCGGCACCATCACCACCGACGCAGGTTTGACGCTGCCCACCTCCGACGCCGCGCCGCCCGTGGCGGGCTCGTGCAGCGGCGGCAGCATCGGCAACTGCACTCATCATCTGTGTCAGCCCGGCGCCGCACTCGCCAGCGGGTGCGACACCGCCCTCTCGACTCCAGCGTGCGTGCCGTCGGGCACCGCGTGCAGCGCGACCAAGCCGTGTTGTCTGGGGCTCGGCTGCGTTGCTGGCACCTGTCAGCCGGTGGGCAAGGTCGTGCTCTGGGGCGACGACTTCAGCGCCGGCAACGCCCAGGGTTGGACCCTAGACACCGAGTGGGGCATCAATCACGCGACGGTGTCCACCGGGCAGACCCAAGGCAACCCGGACCCGGCCCAAGACTTCACGCCGAGCACCGGCGACGAGAAGGTCGCTGGCGTCGTCATCGGCGGCAACACCACGACTTCGACCCACAACTACTACTGGTTCACGAGCCCCAACATCAACACCTCCGCCGCTTCAGGACCCATGAAGCTCGCGTACCGGCGCTGGCTCAACAGCGACGCGCCGAACAAGATGGTGAGCCGCGTCGACGTGTCGAAGGACGGCGGGTCGAACTGGTCCACCGTGTGGCAGAACGGGACCAGCATCGCGGATTCGAGCTGGGAGTACATCCAGCACGACATCACCAGCCAGAAGGCGGCGCAGATGAAGATCCGCTTCGGTGTGCGCGTGGTGGCGAGCGGCGCCGCGACGGTCTCGAGCTGGAACCTCGACGACGTGGAAATCGTGGCCGACGCCAACGCCTGCCAGGCCGACGGCGCCACGTGCGCCAACGGGCAGCCTTGCTGCACTGGCTCGGCCTGCGTGGCGGGAAAGTGCGCGTCGCCCGCACCGACGAGCTGCGTGGCTCAGGTTTGCGCCTCGAACCCGGGGTGCTGCACCACGGCCTGGAGCAGCACCTGCGTGAACGCAGTGGCCACGCTGTGCGGCGGCGCCGCCTGCGCTGCGGACCAGGGCACTTGCGTGTTCTGCTACGCGGACTCGCTGGACCACGACGGCGACGGCTACTCGTTCGAGGACGGCGACTGCCGAGACTGTGATCCGCTGATCAACCCCGGCGCTCTGGACTTCCCGGGCAACGGCCTGGACGAGGATTGTTCGGGCGTTGCGGACGACGAGGTGGCGAGCTGCGACACGGCGCTCGCGTTCACGGGCAACGACCCGAAGGCCTATGCCCGAGCCATGGAGCTCTGCCGCTTCTCGACGACCTCGGCCAAGGGCAAGAAGAAGACTTGGGGTGTCTTGAGCTCGAGCCTGACGCAGGCCAACGGCAGCGAGTGCTCGAACTCGCTCCAGCGCGCGGTCACTCCGCAGTTCGGAACGAACAACCTGCCGAAGGCGGGCACCAACATGGCCGTGTTCTCGTCCGGGACGGCGAGAGACACCAACGACCCCGGCTACGTGAACCCGAACGGGCAGTCTTCGAGCTACAACGCCAACACCTTCGCGACGCCGCCCTCGGGCTTCCCCAAGAACGCCGCGGGCTGCCCCAACGGCACGGCGGCCTACGACTCCTGCGGGCTGACCCTCGAGCTCCGCGCGCCCACCAACGCCAAGTCGTTCGCGTTCGACTTCGACTTCTTCTCGAGCGAGTACTCGGAGTGGGTGTGCACGCAATTCAACGACTCGTTCATTGCCCTGTATTCGGGTGCCTTGAACCCGTACGCGGACAAGAACATCTCGTTCGACTCGCTCATGAATCCGGTGAGCGTCAACGTCGGCTTCTTCTCGATCCCGGGCGACCCCAACACCACCTCGCATCCCCACCTCGATGGCACCGGCTTCGGCGGCTACTGCAACAACAGCGCGTACGGCAAACCGAGCGGCGTGTGCGGTGGCGCGACAGGCTGGCTCACCACCACGGCGCCGGTGAACCCGGGCGAGATCATCCAACTGCACTACGCCATCTGGGATACCGGCGACCACGTCTGGGACTCGACGGTGTTGCTCGATCACTTCCGTTGGTCGGCCCAGACGTCGACGATCTCGACTCAGCCGGCCTTGCCATCGCCTCCGCCGGTCGAATACGCCGAAGGCAGCTTCGTCCGCACCTACGACGCCAACGAAGGCTGCGCCCCGGGCTCGCTGCCGCTCTGGGGCCACTGGTCGTGGACTTCGTCGACGCCCAACGACTCGCGCATCGAGTACTACGTGAAGGCTGCGTCCACGGCGGCTGGTCTTGCCACTGCCGTGGAGCACCCCTTGGCCTTCACCAACCCACCTGGGCCGTCCAGCTTGGCGGGCAGCCCCGCAGTCGCCCACACGAACCCGATCGACACCCAGAACGGCTCCGCAGTCGTGACGAACACGCTCGCCCTCTACGGTCTGAACGCCAAGAGCCGCTTCGTGCAGGTCCGCTCGCGGCTCGTGCCCTCGAGCGACAAGCTGTCGGCACCGACGCTGCACGCCTGGAACCTGGAAGTGAGCTGCCAACCGGGCGAGTGACGGCTGCCGCCGGCGCTACTTCTGGTGGATCGAGCGGGAGCTGCACTCCGCGTCCCGCTCCGTCCCCCGAAAGGCGACGCAGGTGCCTGACTGGCAACGCGCGCTCCGACCTTCTTCGCAGCCGTCCTTGCACTCGTTGGACGCGCCCCACGAATACCAGCTGGAGCTCACGGCTCCATAACGGCAGCTCATGCGGCAGTCGGCATCGGCCTGGCAGCGATGGGCCGGACCCGGACCCGGCGGCACGGGAACCTCTTTCTGAGTGCAGTGCTCGTCGCGCTTCCCCCTGGCGTACGCGATGCACGAGCCGGCTTCGCAGCGAGGCGTCTCGCTGAACTTGGAGGCGCAGCCATCCTCGCAGGCTTCCCCGCCGGGGTAGCTCTTCTCCCACCAAGCTCGGTTGACGGCACCGTGAGCGCAGGAGTTCATGCAGTCCGCGTCACTTCCGCAGGCATGGGCGCCAGCGGAAACCGTGGCGCGGGCACTGGCGATCGGAGCGGCGGCGGAGGAGCTCGCGGTCGCTCGCGGCTCCGGCGTGCTGTCCTTCGGCAGGGCGGGCGGCGAATGGCAACCGGACGCGACGAAGAGCAACGTGCTCAGGACTCTCTGCATTGCGTCACTTCTCCTCGTCGCCCGGCTCGCCCGGGTCGTCGGGGTCCCCGAGCCAGCCGCGCACTCGGAAATAGACCAGCATCCCGGCGCCCAGCGCCACCATGACGCCCAGCGTGATGAAGTAGCCATTCTTCGTCTTGAGCTCGGGCATGTTGTCGAAGTTCATGCCGTAGACGCCGACGATGAACGTCAACGGAATGAAGATGGTGGTGACGACGGTCAAGAGCCGCATCACGTCGTTGGTGCGGTTGGAGATGACGGACATGTACGTGTTCGTCAGCTCGCTCACGAGCTCGCGGTAGCTCTCCGCCATCTCCGAAACCTGGATGCAGTGGTCGTAGGTGTCTCGCAGGTAGAGGCGCGCGGAGTCGGTCAATGCGGGGACAGGATCTCGGATCAGGGTGGAGAGCGCGTCGCGCAACGGCCACACCGCCCGGCGGACCAGCATGAGGGTGCGCTTCACTTCATGGACGCGCACGAGGAGCTCGGGGCGGGGGCGGCGCATCACGCGCTCTTCGAGGACCTCCAGCTCGTCGGCGAACGCTTCGAGTACGGGGTAGTAGCCGTCGACCACGGTGTCGATGATGGCGTAGGCGAGATAGTCGACCCCGCTCGTACGCAAGCTCCCGACGTTGTCGCGGAGCCGCTTCCGCACGGGGTCGAGGCCGTCCTCGTAGTCCTCCTGGAACGTGAGCAGATAGCCTTTGCCGATGAACACGCTGAACTGCTCGCTCTTCAGATCGCCGTTCGCGTCCAGGTTCAACGTGGAACAGATGAAGAGCTGTTGTCCCTCGTAGCTCTCGGTCTTCGGCCGCTGGGGTACGTTCACCACGTCGGCGAGCGCCAACGGGTGGATGGCAAAGAGCTCGCCGAGCTCGCGTAACAGCTTCTCGTCACCCAGTCCGCGCACGTCGACCCAAGTGACGGCGCCGGTCGAGAGGAGCTTTCGGATCTCTTGTACGTCCTCCACGTCGCTCTCTTTGATGCGCTCGGCATCGAACGACATGACGTGGATCTGGGGTCGGAGCGCACCCTTCGGGATGGCGAGGGTGCCCGGACGCGCACCGACGGGCGGGTTCCTCTTCAGGAACAGAGACGCCGTCGGCAAAACCCTGCGCAGCGAGCGAGGAGCCTCCTCGTGCATGGGCGCCGAGCCTACCCACTCGGAGCCGAGGCGTCACCCGGGACGCGCGCTCTCGACGAGCGCGGCGACGGGTGCAGCCTCGAAGTGCCGCACACGGCGGACCAGCTCCTCCACGCGTTCGAGGGTGAGCACGTGACGAGCTTCGCGGCGGAGCTTCTGGTAGGCGACCTCGGCGCGGCCCGGGTCCCCCGGCGCGCCCCAGGGCACGTCTCGCCGAGCCCGAAACACCTCACCGTTCCGTGTCTCGAGACGGACTTCGGCAGGAAACGCCATGCGGAAGTCGGAGAGATCTTGCCGATTCGTCGGCCGGCGGCGCGCCGAAGCGCGGAGCATCTTCCCGAGCGTACGCCATTGCCCGAGGAGGCCACTCGCTCGCACCGGGGTCTTCTTGGGGCCCCCGAGCTCGCGGCGGTATCCGGCGAGCACGTCGAACGCGTCCCGAGGCCCGAGTTGGCGCGCCACTGAGACGGAGCCGAGCCCATCGAAGGCGCGTACCACCTCGAGGGTCATCGCCCAATCGTGGACGAGGTCGACTCGAGCAGCCAGCTCGGCGATCCGCGACGACTCGGCGGTCAGGCGTTCGGACGCGAAGGTCTCACCTTCGTGAGCGCCGAAGACGATGGCGATGGCGACGTTGAGCGGCACCGAGAAGTTCACGTTCACTGCCGAGAGGCGCTCCTCTCGGTGTTCGCTCGAGAGGTTGTCCATCTCGACCGTGAGCAGACTCGCAGTGACCTGGACCCGCCGCACCTCATCGGGCTCGAGCGACCGGAGGTGGCGAGCGCGAAATTGTGCGAGTACCTCGAACAGCGCGTCGAGCGTCGTGTCGACGTAGGCGCAGCCGGCGTAGCGCTTGAAGGCCAGCGTGTCGGAGAGCCACACGCGACCGAGCCCGCGGAGCATCGACGGCAGCGGCACCCAAGAGAAATTCGCCCAGAACCCCTTACGCGGATGCTCGAAGATCTCGGCCGCACCCGTGAGTCCCTCGCGGGCGAAGGCCGCAGCGTCGAGCCCAGCCAGCGTGGGTCCGGCCGCGGTCAGGACCTTGCTGCCGGGACCCATGAAGCCGGGCCAGAGCGTGAAGGTCGGCTGATAGAGCGCGATGGCGATGGCGTGAGCCGTCTGCTCGCGATCGAGGCGCCAGAGCTTCGCCGCGACCACCGCCGCTTCGACGGCGTGGATGAAGCTCCAGGCCTGGCCGTTCTGCGGCCCGAGCACCGCGCTCGCTCCGACCCGACCACCGACTTCGTTGGCGAGCACCATGGCCGTGAGCACGTCCTCGGGAGCGTGACCTTCGGCCTCTCCGAGCGCCAATGCCGCGAGCACGGCGGAGTGACCCGTGTGACCCATGTAGAGGTAGTCGTCGTAGTCGAGCGCCATCGAATGGGCGCTGCTCACGAGCACCGCCTCACGAAGTCCGAGACGTTGGCCCGAGGGAAGGCAGGTCACATTTCCCGGCGCTGCCCAGCCCCGGACGGCGCGTTCGACCCGCGCGGCGTCTTCACTGAAGCGGCTGGCGAAGATCGCGCCGAGCACGCTCGCGACCTGGGCACGCGTCAACTCGCGCACACGCTCGGGGATGTCGGAGTACGAGAGGCCCGAGATGCTCTCGGCGAGCTCATGGGCCACGCTCATGAGCGACCCCCGTCAGTCTTTGGCGTGACCTTTGGGGGAGCTCCAGCGCGGCTTGACGTGGATCTTGAGCACGTCGCGCAAGAGCCCGATGTGCGCGCAGTGGTCCATCTTGTCGTTGCCGTTGTAGCCGCGAACGTGGAAATTCCCCTTGGAAAATCGCGTGTTCATGTCGAGACCCATGGGATCGCTGCCGCGCGGCTTGGCCTTCTTGGGGCGACCGCCCACCTTCTCGATCAGGTACTTCGCGGTCTCGGTGGTGGACGCGTAGCCCGGCGGAATGATCGAAGAGTGGCTCACGAACATGAAGCGCTGCTTCTGGGACGCCTCTTTGGCGAACTCGGTGAAGGGCAGGAGCTGCGCGTCGTTGAGCGAGTCGCCCGAGTATCCGCTGTGTAGACCGTCGAGCAAGATCACGGTGTCGACGAGCTTCTTGGCGTAAGCCTGCTCGAGAATCTCTCCGACCGCGCCATAGCCGGCGCTCCAAGCCGAGAGGCCGATGTGACGAACGTGGGCGTTCTTCTTCCCTGTCTTTTCGGCCATCGCCTTTTCGACGCTCTCGACCAGTTTCTTGAAGGAATCGGGCGCGCTGAACGCCGATGCGTAAGGTCCCGAGCCGATGCCGAGGTCGATGCCGACGAGCACCGCGCCGTCCATGACCTGTGTCCACTCCTTGCGCACCGGCTCGTGGCCGTGGAAGTGGAACATGACGTCGAACGCGCCGTTCGCCGTGATGCCACCCTTGCCGGGCGAGATCATCTGGCCCATGGAGGGCGCGCGGCTCCACTTGTCGTAGACGCCCCAGCCTTTGTCCGGGGTCATGCACGGATTGATGCCGCGCTCTTCGGCCGTCTTCTGGGTCTGGGTCGCAGCCGAAGGCTTCTCGATGACCCAGTTGGCTTGCCGGTTGTCGTCCGGCTTCTTTTCGGCCTTCTCGTCTTCGGCAGGCTCGCTCTTCTCGAGCGGCTTCGCCTTGGCGTTGGCGGGCGGTTTGTCGGCGGCCTTGGCTTTGGCGGCCGCCGCCTCTTTCTCTTCCTTCTGCTTGGCGACGCGGGCGATGGCCTCTCCCCGCTTGTCCGTCGTCCGCTTTTTGGCAGCCTTCTTGGGCGTCGCCTTGGCGGTCTTGTGCTTCTTCGCCTTGGCGGAGACCTTGGCGTGAGGAGCCTTCTCCACGGCGCCGCTCGGGGACGCGAAGGTCAGACCCAAGCCCAGCGCCAAGAGACCGGTCGCCCGTCGCAGAAATTGGCTCGAATGTCCCATGAACCGGGCCCCACCCTGACGCACACGCTCGGGCATTTCAACTTCGCGGCTACGATTTTCCGGCACGCTCGGCGGCTCGCGGCGAAAGGCTCTTGATCTCGCGATGTTCGCGCGACTTGACCAGACGCTCAGGGGTTCGGAGACTCGGCGACGAAAATGACCCGAATCGAGCGACCCGTGGTGCTGATGTTTTGCCTCGGCGT
Source organism: Polyangiaceae bacterium (assembly GCA_046351435.1). Lineage (GTDB taxonomy): Bacteria > Myxococcota_A > Polyangia > Polyangiales > Polyangiaceae > JADJKB01. The sequence goes on along the minus strand of JAXLYN010000027.1, from coordinate 27,684 downwards.
GGTCGCCTGCGGCGGTGACCCTCCCGCGCCGGCGAAGAGCCCGTCGCCCGCTCCGAAACCCACCGGGACCGAGCCGCCGCCCCCCGTCGCGGTCGAAGCGGAAGGCGCGTGCCCGAAAGGCATGGTGCTGATCCCGGCAGGCACGCTGTGGCTCGGGACTCCCGCGGGTAGCGGCGCAGCCGACGAGCACCCGGAGCAGAAGCTGAACGTATCCGAGTTCTGTCTCGACGTGCGCGAAGTCAGCGTGGCGGACTATCGCTCGTGCGTGAAGAACAAGGCCTGCGATCCGCTGCCGAAGGAAGTCCACCTGCTCACGCCAGTGACCGAAGCCAAGCACGAGTCGCAGAGCTTGCGCTGCAGCGCGAACCTCTCGGACAACGACGACCTCCCCGCCACCTGCGTGAGCGCCGAAGACGCCACGCGCTACTGCTCGTGGAAAGGCGCACGCCTGCCCAGCGAACCCGAGTGGGAGTGGGCAGCGACCGGAGGCGACGACAAGCTCGCGTGGCCGTGGGGCGCGGCGCTCCCGTCCGACGAGAACGCCTGCTGGGGCAAGCGCAGCCCGTGCCGCGTGGCCAGCAAGAAAGCCGAGACGTTCGAGCTCTACGACCTCGGCGGCGGCGTCGCGGAGTGGACGAGCTCGGCGTACGGACCCCTCGGCGGCTCGGCGCCGGACGCCAACATCAAGGTGGTGCGCGGTGGAAGCTGGGCGAGCGCGCGCGAGGACGAGCTGCGGCCAGAGAAGCGCAGCTCGCACCCGGCGAGCTACCGCGGCGTCGAGTTGGGCTTCCGCTGCGCGAAGAGCCGCTGATGCCCAGCGTGCATCTGCGCATCGAGCCCGATCTCGTCGGCCCCGTCAGCGTGGGGACCGTACGCGTGATCCGCGCACTCGCCGACGGCTTGGGCCTCGAGCTCCAGGAGGCGGCGGCCCACGTGGAGCGCGCAGCGTTCGAAGGCGAGACCCTCGTCTTGCCCGCGCGCTCCGAAGCCGAGGCCCGAGCGTGCGTCGAACGGCTCACGAAGCTCGAGGGCCCCGCCCGTATCGACGCCCATTGGACTCCGTGAGCCTCGCTAGGCGGCTGGCTCTTGCTGGGTGCTGCAATGCAGCGTGCCGAGGCCGAGCACCAGGTCCCGGCAATGAACGCCCACGACCTTACGCGAGGGGAACAGCTCACGGAGGAGGCCGAGCGCGCGCGCGTCGGCCGGATCGTTGAAGGTCGGCACGAGGACCAGCCCGTTGGCGAGGTAGAAGTTGGCGTAGCTCGCGGGCAGGCGCTGGCCGGCGAACACCACCGGCTCGGGCATGGGCAGAGGGATCACCTCGACACGCCTGCCACGAGCGTCCCGCGCGCCGCGCAAGCGTTCTCGCGCACGCGCCAGCAGTCGATGATTGGGATCGGAGCGCCGCGGCTCCTCGGCCAGCACGACGCGGCCCGGCGCGACGAAACGGGCGAAGTCGTCGATGTGACCGCTGGTGTCGTCGCCCTCGATGCCCTCGGGAAGCCAGAGCACGCGGCTCACGCCCAACGCTTCTAGGAACACTTGCTCGGTGCCCTCACGGCCGAGGCTCCGGTTTCGAGCGCGCGGCCCCGTCAGTAGGCACTGCTCGGTCGCGAGCAGCGTCCCCTCGCCGTCGACGTCGATGGCGCCGCCTTCGAGCACCACACGGCGCGCCTTGCCTCGCATCGGATGGGTGGGCCGCAACACCTCGGCGGCGAAACGGCGAGCGACGGCCTCTCCCGCGCGGTCGTCCTTGGCCCAATCGGGGTAACGCGCCCATCCGTTGAACTGCCACTTCACTGCGACCGCTCGCTTTCCAGAGCGCACGAAGGTCGGCAAGAAGTCGCGAGTCCAGGAGCGATCGGTGGCGGCGCGGAAGAAGTCGACGCGCGACAGCTCGACGCCTTCTTGGGCGAGCTTCTTCTTCGCTCGGTTCTGCTCGGCGCGGCTCGCGACGACGATGCGCACGCGCTCGCGCTGGTGGAGCAGACGCGCCATCTCGACGAACACCCACTCCACCATCAGGCCTTTGCCGGGCCAGTCGGTCTCGTTGTGGGGCCAGGCGAGCCAGGTCGCCGCGTGGGGTTCCCACTCCGCTGGCATGCGCAGCGGAGCCGATCGTGGTTTCGAACGAGCGCTCGCCATCACGAACCTCGGCCGAGGTAGCGCGACAGCAGCCCGCCGTAGGCGTCGATGCGCCGATCGCGCAAGAACGGCCAGCCGCGCCGCTGCTCTTCGATGCGATCGAGTGCCAGCTCGACCACCAGCACTTCTTCCCCCGTGCCCGCTTGCGCGAGCACCACGCCCGCCGGATCACACACGAAGGAGTGCCCCCAGAACTCGAGGCCCGGCCCACCCGCCGGAGCCTCGTGGCCAACGCGATTCACCGACACCACGAAGACGCCGTTGGCGATGGCGTGACTGCGCTGGATGGTCTGCCACGCCTCGAGCTGCGCCTTGCCGTGCGACTCCTTCTCGTACGGGTGCCAGCCGATGGCCGTCGGGTAGAAGAGGATCTCCGCACCAGCGAGCGCGGTCAGGCGCGCACCCTCCGGGTACCACTGGTCCCAGCACACGAGAGGCCCGACCTGTGCGAACGGAGTCTCGACGCTCATGAACCCGAGATCACCCGGCGTGAAGTAGAACTTCTCGTAGAACGCCGGGTCGTCCGGGATGTGCATCTTGCGGTAGACACCCAGATGATCTCCGCGCGGCCCGATCACCACCGTGGTGTTGTGATAGAGGCCCGCTGCGCGTCGCTCGAACACGCTGGTCAACACCACCACTCCGAGCTCCTGGGCCACTCGCGCGACGGCTTCGGTGGTCGGACCCGGGATGGGCTCGGCCAGATCGAAGAGGGCGGCGTCTTCCACCTGGCAGAAGTAGGGCGACGCGAAGAGCTCCTCGAGACATACGATCTGCGCGCCTCGGCCCGCCGCGTCGCGCACGCCGGCGATGGCCTTGTCGACGTTCTTCGCTCGCTCACCGGTGCTCGCCATCTGCACGAGACCCACCTTCACGTTTCGCTTCGCCATGGCGCTCCAAAAGCTAGGACAGAGTCCGGCGATTTCGAACTCCAATTCGGACGTATGCGCGGGGTGGGCAGCCGAGCTGGCGATTCGGCCGAGGCGGCGTAGAGTGCGGCCGTGGTGAAGGCCGCCTCCGATTCGGTATCACGCCGCGAACGCCGCGCAGCCGATCGCGCCAAAGAGCTCCACTGGCGCGAGCAGTGGTTTTCACACGGCCCCGCCGCCGGCATCGCCCTCGCCGACGAACTGCGGCGACAGGTCGTCGCCCAGCGGCCCGACTGGCCCAGCGCAGCCGAGCGCGCCGAGGACCACGCTTCGCACCTCCGAGTTCTCGATGCCCTCGACCGCGTCGCTTCCCGCAGCGGTTGAGCTCCTCGCAGACTTCGACCACGCCATGCGGCTCGGTGGCTGGCGCTGGTACGTCTTCGGTGCGCAAGCCGTGGTCGCCTATGGTCGGCCGCGCATGACGGGTGATGTCGACGTGACCGTGGACGTCGGTCGGTCCTCGACGCGCGACCTGCTGCGCGCTCTCGGCGAACGCTCCTTTCGAATGCGCTTCGACCCTACCGACGAACACCTGGCGAGCACGCGCCTGCTCCCGATGATCCACGAGCGGACGCGCATGCCCGTCGATGTCGTGCTCGCGAGGTCCGAGCTGCAGGCCGAGTTTCTACGGCGTAGCCGTGCTGTGGACATCGGTGGTCACTCCGTGCCTGTCATCAGCGCCGAAGATCTCATCGTCACCAAGGTGTTGGCGGGGCGCCGGAAGGACCTCGAGGACATCCGCGGGGTGCTGCTCACCCAGTGGGACGCCCTCGACTTCGAATACGTCGATCGTCTGCTCACGGCGCTCGAAGACGCGAACCAAGATCCGAGGCTCCGGCGCCGACTGGCGCGTCAGGTGAGCCAGGCCGCGAAGCTGCTCGGCCGGCGTTGACCCTCCGGGTCCGAGCCGAAGTGCCGCCGTCGCGGCGGCCACGCCACGGAAAAAAACCGCGAGCACCGCGCTCCCGGAGTAGCATCGGCCCGCTTTGTCGGCCGCACCGCCCACCGCCATCTCCTTCGTCATCCCGTTCTTGAACGAAGAGAAGACCCTGCGCGAGCTGTTCGAGCGCATTCGGGACGCGGTGACCCCGATCTTGGCCGACGGCGAGCGCTTCGAAGTGGTGTTCGTGGACGATGGCAGCACCGATGGCTCGGTGGCCGAGGTGGAGAAGCTCTCGAAAGAAGAGACCAACGTCCGGCTCATCGTGCTCCAGGGCAACTTCGGCAAGAGCGCCGCCCTCGCCGCCGGGTTCGCGCGCGCCGAAGGTCGCGTGGTCTTCACGCTGGACGCCGATCTGCAGGACGACCCCAAAGAAATCCCACGCTTCCTCCAGAAGCTCGACGAGGGCTTCGACGTGGTGAGCGGCTACAAGCAGAAACGCAACGACCCGTTCACCAAGGTGCTTCCATCGCGGGTGTTCAACTGGATGGTCCGTCGCGCCACGGGCATCGAGCTCCACGACGTGAACTGCGGGTTCAAAGCCTATCGGCGCGTGGTGTTGGAGAACGTGCGCTTGTACGGCGAGCTCCACCGCTTCGTGCCGGTGCTCGCCCACTGGAAGCGCTTTCGGGTCGGCGAAATCGTCGTCGAGCACCACGCCCGCCAGCACGGCGTGAGCAAGTTCGGCGGCTCGCGCTTCTTCCGCGGCCTGATGGACCTGCTCACGGTCGTGTTCTTGATGAAGTACGAGCGGCGGCCGGCGCATTTCTTCGGCGGGCTCGGCGCGCTGACCCTCCTGGCAGGTGTCGCGGTGTGCACCTATCTCTTGGTCTTGAAGATCCTGGGCGAGGCCATCGGGCATCGCCCGCTCCTCAACCTGGGCGTCCTGCTCGTCGTGGTCGGCGTCCAGATCCTGGCCACCGGCCTCATCGCCGAGCTCATGGTGCACGCACGCGCCGACGTGCCCTACGTCATCAAGAAGCGCATCGGGTTCGATCGCAAGGCGGCCGACGAGTGATTCCCGACAGCTATTTCGATCGCTTCGAGACCAAGAAGTATCGCGCCAAGAGCCGGCTCAAGCGCGAGCTCATTCGCCGCTTCGTGAGCCGCGTGCACGCGCTCTTTCTCGAGGCGGGCCCCGTGACGAGCGTGCTCGAGGTGGGAGTCGGCGAGGGCTTCCTCTCGGGCTACCTGAGCGAGAAGCTGCCTTCGATACGCTTCACCGGCGTCGACGTCAGCGAGTCGGACCTGGCGAAATTGCGCCAGAAGTTCCCCCGCGTCGAGACCCACGTCGCGAACCTCTACGACGTGGGCAAGCTCCCCGGTGGCTACGACCTCGTCCTCTGCGCCGAGGTCCTCGAACATGTCGACGACCCGGATCGAGCGCTGCGAGCCTTGGTCGAGCTCCAGCCGAAACACCTCTTGCTGACCGTGCCCCACGAGCCGTGGTTCTTGCTCTCGAACCTCCTCCGAGGGCAGAACCTGACCCGCCTCGGCAACGACCCGGAGCACGTGCAGCTCTTCACCCAGCGCTCCTTCGAGCGCCTGCTCGCGCGTCACCTCGAGCTCGAACGAGTGACGCGCAGCTACCCTTGGCTTCTCGCGCTGGGGCGACCTCACGGGTCGTCGAAGTGATGCACCAGCGCCGCGAGCGGCGCGAAGTGGTCGTCCGACACCCGCACGAAACCCTCGGCCTCGAACAGCTCGCGGGCCGCGGGCGCCAACTCTCGATCGCTCTCGTCGAGTAGCACCGAACGAATGCGCTCGACGAGCTCCGGTTCGAGATCGAGCGAGGCTGCCAGCACGTCGGACGGAACCGGCCCGTGCTCGAACACGAGCTCGACGTCGGCGTCACCCCAGCCAGGGTTGACGAGCGCACCCCTCGAGTCGCGATGCACGTAGGTCGCGCCCACGTCGGCCGTGCCGTCCAGCACCGCCCGCACCACGGCCTGGTGGGAGCCCTCGAAGGTCTCGACCGAGAACATCCGCGCGGGATCGTGCCCGCGAGCTCGAAGCGCGGCCCGCACGACGGCGTAGCCGGCGGCGCTCGCGCGATCGACCCACGCCACACGCGCGCCGGCGAGGTGCTGGTCCGTTTTCAGCTTGGAGCCTCGCTTCGCGAAGAGCGCGGCGTGAAAAGTCGCGCTGCCCCCACGCAGCGGCGCCACGACGGGCGTCGCGAGCCCGATGGACACGGCGCGCAGCGCGACCACCGGCGGAAGCCAGCCGAGCTCGAGCTCCCCCGCGTCCAAGGTCTGGACCAGCTGCTCGTAACTCCGGGTCTGAACGGCCTCGACGCCCAGCCCGAGACGCGCGCCCAGGGCCTTCGCGAAGCGCTCGAGGTGCGCCAGCGTCACGGCGGCGTCCACTAGGTGTGCGTGGGGACGCGTGACGCCGACGGTGCGCGCTGCTCCGACCCGGATCCGCTCGACCATGGGACTTACCGAGACTCGCAGCGCCTATAACCCATCGGCAGCCCGAGCGCGAGCGGGGGCCCGCCCGGCGCCCGGGCCGAGGACCCGGGGCACTCAATACGCTACGCCCGAGTACGGGCACTTCTTCTTCGCCGCGGTGCAGTCGGCCGGTGGCATGCAGTCGATCACCTTCGGACAGTTCGGATCCTGCTGGCAGCCGCAGCCACACGAGTTCGAGAAGCTCTGGGTGTTCTCGGGGCACACGTAGTCGATGAGCGCGCACTTCGCGGGGTCGGTCGCGACGTAGTTCCGCCACCACTCGCTCGCCGGGTTGCAGGCTGCGCAGGGTTTCGTCGTGCACGACACCACCTTGGGAGCCGAACACGAGCAAGTGTTGCAGCCGTCGAGGGCCGGGAACGTCTCCCCCACGGCGTAGGACACGCCTCCGTAGACGCAGGCCGGTGGGCAGGCCATCTCGGTGCAAGAGACGCTGCCGTCGACGCCACACGTGCACTTGTTGCAGCCGTCCGTCGCCGGGAAGCTCTCACCTGGTTGGTAGTAGGTGCCCGCGTAGAAGCAGCCCGGCGCGCACGCCATGAGCGTGCAGCCGACGCTTCCGTTCTCCATGCAGCTGCAGGTGTTGCAGCCGTCCCCGGCCGGGAACGACTGCCCCTCGGGGTAGTGCACGCCCTGATAGTCGCAGCCACCGCCGCTGCCACCGATCCCACCGCCACCCGTGCCACTGCCGCCAGCGCCGCCCCCGCCGGTGCCACCCCCTCCGGTGCCTGCGCCTCCCGTGCCCGACGAGCCGTCGCTCGAGGTGGAACCGCCGCAGCCCACTGCGCCCGAGAGCGCCAAGGCCAGAGCGAAGAGCGGGTTCGCGTACCGTGACAGGGCTGTCTTCATTGGCTCACCTTTGTGCCGCGCCGGGCGCGGAATGCGCTTTGGAACCGCCCTCTTGAAAGATCCGTGCCGAAACGGACTGGCGCCGTCGAGCGGAAGCCCACATCCTCGGGCGATGCTGCTGTCTCCCCTCTCGTTCGCAGCGGGCGCGGCCACGTGGTCGCTGGCCGAGTACTCCATGCACCGCTTCTTGGGGCACGCCACCCGCCAGCGCGCATCGACCCAGAAGCCGGGGCTCTTCGACGGCGACTTCGGCTCGGAGCACCAAGCGCACCACGCGGACACCCGCTACTTCACGCCGACGACGCGCAAAGTGAAGGCAGCAGCGGTCGCGCTCTCGGCCTTCGGAGTCGCAGGCTCGCTCGTGGTCGGCCCACGGCGCGCTCTCTCGTTCGTGCTCGGCTTCGGACTGACCTACGCTGGCTACGAGATCTTGCACCGACGCACGCACACCCATGCCCCGAACAACGCCTACAGCCGCTGGGCGCGTCGCCATCACCTGTCCCATCACTTTGCCGACCCGCGCACGAACCACGGCGTGACGAGCCCGTTCTGGGATCACGTGTTCGGCACCTGGGCGGACCACGGAAAGCTGCGCGTTCCCCGCCGACACGCACCCTCCTGGTTGTTCGACGCCGACGGCAACGTGCGAGGGGAGTACGCGAGCGATTACGAATGCTCGCCGCGCGCCTCCGAGCCGAACGCCAGCACCTGATCGGCCAGAAGCTCGGCCACCCGTCCGGGCGCAAAGGGCCAAGCGTAGCGAATGTCGGCGCCGGGACGCGCCGCTCGCACCGCGGCGATCACCTCGGGGATCTCGATCTCCGAATGGCTGCCGCCGGGCGTGACCATGGTCGGTACGACCACGATCTCGGCCGCGCCGGCGTCGATGGCGGCGAGCAACGCCTGCTCGACACTCGGTGCGCAAAACTCGTTGTACGCGCTGAGCACGGGCGTGTCGCCCAGCCGCGCGCGGAGGGCGTCGGCGATGCGCTCGAGCCCCGCGCCATAGGGGTCGCTCTCGGCCGTGCGCGGCCACTCGCGCAGGCGCCGGTCGAGCTCGGCTTCTCGCGCACTCGGTGTGGCCTCGCCCCGCGCTCGACGCGCTCCTTCCAGTCGCTTCGACTCCATCAGGTCGTCGCGGGGGAAGTCTCGGGGAATGCCGCCGTGTCCGACCAGAATCACCACACGCTCGCCCATGGCTCCGGCTTCATGGGCGGTGAGCCGAGCGTGGTCAAGCCACGGAGCGCTGGAGAACACTGGCGCCGGTCACGTTGCCCTGGAGTGGGTTTCCATATTAGGCCCGGGGGGTGATGAAAACGCCCGTTGCGCTCGCCTGTCTCGCCACCCTGTCGTGTGCGGCGCCACGACCCAGCCCGCGCCCCGAGCCCCGGATCCCCGAGGCTCCGGCATCTGCGAGCGCGGACCCCGCCAAGCTGCCGCCCGCTCAGCGCGTCGCGGCGCGCGTGCGTCCGGGTGCCGTCGACGACATCGTGGTCGGCTCAGCGATCCCTTCACGCTATCTCGGAGACGACGCTCGCTACCACGCGCGTTGGGTCGCGGACGCGCAGCCGCTCGAAGGCTTTCTGATCGGAACGCCGCCCATTTGGGTGACGCTCGAGAAGGGACCGATGGCCGATGTGGACCCCGGCCCCATCGAGTCGCTGACGCCAATGCTTGCACCGAAGGCCCTCGCTGCCGCGCGCGCCGGCGCGCCCGTCGGCGGCATCGTGATCGAGCACGCCGGCATCGTCACGGCGGAAGGCATCGGCGTGGGTTCGAGCTGGGAAGCGCTGCGGGGCGCCTACGGCGAATTCGAGCTGTTGCGAAACCCCGAGTGGTTCGACTCGCAGCCGACGTGTGATGCGCACAACAAGTCCCTGCCTGGGCTGCGCTTCTTGCTCGACGGCTGCAAACCGGGGGATACCCCGGGGCCCGTGAAGCGCGTCCTCGTCGAGAAGCCGTGAGGCTCGCGGGTCGGCGAGCGCCGCGCTCGGCCCATGCTAGCGTGGAGCCATGAGGATGGGACTTGGCTTCGGGGCGTGGGCGGGCATTTGCGCCGCCTGCATCGGCGCGGTGGTGGCTTGCGGTGGGGAGAACAGCGCCGGTTTCGGCACGGGGGGCAGCGCTGGGGTGAGTACGGGCGGCGCCAGCGGCGGCGGAGGCGGCAGCAGCGGGACGGGGGCAACGTCAGGTAGCGGGGGCGTCGGCGCCGGGGGAACTGGCTCCGGCGGAGTCGCCGGCTCGGCGACCGGCGGCGGCGGCAACAGCGGTTCGGGCGGCAACGCGGGGGACGGCGGACCCACGTGCACGAGCGGACCCAACGACGACAAGGACCAAGACAGCTTCACGGTGTCGGCGGGCGACTGCAACGACTGCGACGCGAAGGTGAACCCAGGCGCCGTCGAGCTCGCGGGCAACACCAAGGACGACGACTGCAACGGCCAGGTCGACGATGCGCCGGCGCCCTGCGACGACGCGGTGGTCATCGACGAGAAGGACCCGGTGACCGTCGCCAAGACCATCGAGCTCTGCAAGAAGGCCGCGGGAGCGAAAGATTGGGGCCTCGTCGGCGCCAAGTGGGTCTTGCCGGACGGGACCGCCGTGCCCGCGACGTCGGAGGGGAATTACCACCTCGGACACGGCGCGCTGCCGACCTTCGGCACCAACGGCAAAGTGCAGGCCGGAAAGCGGATGCTCGCCCTCTCGAGCGGCACGGCACGACAGCCGACGGACGACGGCTACCAAGACGTCAGCGGCTTCAACAAGAACTTCGGTTCGGGTAGCCCAGCAGGCTTCCCGAAGGAGTCGCCCGCCTGCCCCAACGTGACGACCGGCACGCCCTACGACGGCGTCGCCCTCGAGGTGGCGGTGCGCGTACCGACGAACGCGGTCGGGTTCACGTTCGACTCCGGCTTCTACACCTTCGAGTGGCCGGACTACGTGTGCAGCACCTACAACGACTTCTTCCTGGCGCTGCTCACGCCCACGTTGCCGGGACAGAACGACGCCAACGTACTCTACGACGCGCAAGGCAACTTGATGAGCGTGAACTCCGCCCTCCTCGACGTGTGCGCGTGTGCGGGTGGACCGCCGTGCTCCACCGGAGGCAAGACCTACTCTTGCGCCCAGGGCGCCAACCTGCTCGTGAAGACCGGCTTCGGGAAGGATTCACCCGGCGGCGTGGATCACGGCGCCACGGGCTGGCTCGTGACGAGCGTGCCGGCCACGGGCGGCTCCACGGTGACGATGCGCTTCACGATCTACGATTCGGGAGACGGCGTCCTCGACTCGACGGCGCTGGTCGACAACTGGACCTGGATCACCTCGGGCCCGGCGCCTACTGCACCTTCCACCAAGGCCAAGCCCTGAGCCACCGGACGCGGCCAATGCTCTCCTCGCGGTGGCGGACCGGTGTTCCATCGCTGGGACGGCTGTCTCGCCCCTGAGACACCCGGAAATCACCGCAGAAGAGCCAGCGCCATCTCGATCACGTCGCCATGGGTCAAGATCCCGACCGGCAGGCCGTCGGGGTCCACCACGGGCAACGAACCCACTCGATGTCGTTTCATCAACATGAGCGCCGCTCGCACGGTGCTGCCGGGGTGGACCGTATGGGGCGTGGAAGACATGACATCTTGGACGCGGAGCAACGACAGCGCTTTCTCCCTTAGCTTCTCGTCTCGCACGAGCAAGGCCGATGGCTGCGCGGCGCGCAGGTCTCGATCGCTCACGACGCCGACGACACACCCGCGAGCGTCCACCACGACCAGGTGCATCAGGCCCTTCTCGCGCATCTGTTCGGCCGCTACGCCGGCTGTCACGTCCGAGGGACACGTGCACACGGGCGAGGACATGATTTCGGAGACCAGCAAGGCGCTAGTCGAGGGCGGCGACCCGTGCATTTCGCTCCGTCAAGCGAGCTTCGTGCCAGGGGCTCGGGTCAACCAAAACGCTGGATGACGGTCGTGGCCGGTTGGCACGCGAGCTGCACTTCCTTGCGGCTTGCCCAAGGCCCTCTCCAATCCCGCGCTTGGCGCGGTCGACGCGCGGATCGCGGCGCACATGACTCCGTGCCCGTACACCGCCCATCTCCGGGACACCGTGCTGCTCGCGCGCGAGGTGATGCTGACGCACCGGATTCGACACCTGCCCATCGTCGACGCCGGCAAACCCCGAGGCATGGTGCTCGACCATCAGCTCCACGCAGGCGTGCCTCCCGAGACGCTGCTCTCGACGGTGATGGTCGCCGCGTATGCTGCGGACGAAAACACGCGTCTCACCGAGGTGCTCTCCGAGATGACGGCACGCCGTTCCGACGTCGCCGTCGTCACTCGACAAGGTTCGGTCGTGGGGGTCTTCACCGCGGTCGACGCGATGCGCCTGCTCCGGGCCCTGGTCGACCGCGACGCCTAGTAGTTGCCAGCGAGCCGCGGGGGGCAAGGACCCCCAATCTTGCTAGTTGCCCATCCGCGTGAATGTGTCCCGGGCAACTACGCGAGCGTAGCGAGCCCGCCGAAGGCGGCGGGGGGAGCGGTCGCGCCAGCGAGCCGCGGGGGGCAAGGACCCCCAATCTTAGTCGCCCGCCACGGCGCCCTCGGAAGCGACACTCCGGCGCCAAACCCGACGATTCGCGCGCCGATCCGCGCCGGGAGCTGGAGCGAACGGACGACTCGACGCATGCTGACGGCGATTCGCTTGGGACACGGACAGATGCGCTCTCGGCACTCGGATCGTTCAGCTCAAGGGTGCGGGTCCACGCCCAGGTGGATGGCCGCGCTCTTGCTCGCGTGTGGGGGTTGCGGCTCGGACGAGCGCGCCGCGGACACCCAGGATCGGCCAACCAGCGTGATCCACGAACAGACGGAGCACGTCGCTCCCGCCCAAGACGTGCCCTTCCAATCGCTCGAGGTGAAGGCGTTCCGAACCAACGACGTGTTGTCCGATCTCGACGTGCGTGCCCTTGCTTTTGCCGGCGACGAGCTTTGGGTGGGAACTGCCAGCGGTGCTGCGAAGCTCCGCAGCGATGGAACCGGCTTCACCGACGTGGCTCTGGACACCCCGGGCGCGGTCGTCGACTTGGTTGCGCTCGACGCAGGCAAGGTGGTCGTGGCGAAGGCCGATCGCATCGTCATCGTGGGTTCGGGGCCGCCGGAAGTGTGGCCGGTGGCCGGGCAGAAAGTGAGCGCGGTGGCCGTCCACGCTGGAGACGTGCTCTTGGGCTCCGAGCTGGGCGTGTCCAGCGTGAGCGGCAGCGGCACTACACCCATCGCCGCGCTCCAAGGTGTGAGCGTGCGGGACCTGGCGGTCGGAGGCGACACGTTGTACGTCGCCACGGGAGCGGGCGCGCTGCGCTTCGACTTGGCGAAGGGGGTTCCCCTCTCTCCGTGGAACGCGCCCGGCCAGCTCCCCGACGACGACGTGCGCGCAATCGCAGTGGGCTCCGACGGTGCCACCGTGTTCGCCGGCACGGCCACGGGCTACGCGCGCTCCGAGCCGAACGCTGCGCCCGTCATCGAGGTGGCCGGCCTCGGGGCGCTGGCCACCGGGGGCGTGCGCGCCATCGCCGGGCGAGGCGGTACGTTGCTCCTCGGTCACGAGATCGGCCTGAGCGAAGTCACTGGCGCGACCCGCCGGCACCTGCACGGAGAACGCTGGATTGGAGCGGAGACGGTGACGTCGGTCGCCATCGCGAGCGACGGCACGCGCTTCGTCGGGACCCCTGGGGGAGTCTCGAGGCATGGCGCCAAGAGCCAGACGTTGGCAGAGAAGGCCGACGCGTTCGAAGCCATGACCGATCAGTATCTCCGCATGGACGGCTTCATGTCCAACGAGGTGTTCCGCTCGGATCCGTGGAACCCGAGCGAGCCCGTCTCGCGCACCGACAACGACAACGACGGTCTCTGGACCCAGATGCAGATCGCGGCGTGGTGCTTCGCTTACGCCACCACCAAGGACGAGAAGTACTACCTGCGTGCCCGGCGCTCCCTGGACGTCATGTTGCTCCAGATCGACGTCCCAGGCGCGAGCTTCGAAAACCTGGGGAAGCCGTCGGGGTTCATCACTCGCTCGCTGGTGCGGAGTGACGAGGGCGCGCTCTTCGACCAGAAGCAAGCAAAGAGCAACTGGCACCTGCAAGAATACCAAGGCGCCACCTACTACTGGAAGGACGACACCAGCGCAGACGAATACACCGGGCACTTCTTCGGGCTTCCCATCTACTACGATCTCTGCGCCCGCGACCCGGACGAACGCGCGCGGATCGCCGAACACGTGGATCGCGCCATGGGCTACCTGGTCGACAACGGCTATCGGCTCATCGATCTCGATGGCGAACCGACCACGCACGGCGACTGGACGGGGCTCGCCAACGCGGTGGACGGGCTCGGCGCCTGCATCGCGAAGGGCCTGCCGAAGTGCGCCGCCGCCTACGGCGGAGAGGGCTGGCTCAACTCCATCCAAATCTTGGGGTTCCTGCTGGCGTCTTGGCACGTCACCGGGAACGACCGCTACTACCGCGAGTACCTCGAGCTCGCAGTGAACCAGCGCTACGCCGAGATGGTCACGCCGCTCGCCTCCACTCTCACGCTCACGTCCCCGAAGCTCGCCAACCACTCGGACCACGAGCTCGCCACTCTGGCGTACTTCACGCTGCTCCGTTACGAACCCGACCCGGAGCGACGCGAGACCTACCTGAACGCGATCCGAGAGTTCTTCACCCACGAGAAGCGCGAACGCAACGCGCTCGAGCTCGGGCTCATGGCGGGTGCCTTGGAGGACGTGGACGCCGATGTCGCCGCCAAGACCTTGCGGGAGATCCCCATGGATCGACGCAGCTTTCTCCTGGACAACTCCCATCGAAAGGACGCGAAGCTGTCCCCGGATCCCGACCGCTTCGACGCACCGCAATTCGAGAGCGTGTTTCCCTACGACGAGATCGGCGAGCTCGAGTGGAACGGCAACCTGCTCGCGGTGGTGCAAGGCGCCGACGGCCGCCCGATCCAAGGCGTGTGGCCGTTCCTCCTACCGTATTGGAGCTTGCGTTACTTCCGCGCGCTCGAGTGAGAGCGGCCGCACGAACGACACTCTGGCGCCAGAGTTCCGCCTCGACGCGCCAGGCGTTGGTTTCCTTGGACGAACGAGCGAGCGCAGCGCAGGGTCGCGGCGGAGGTCACGAGATGGCGGGCAGGTCGGCCGCACGGCGCCGTGGATCGTTTCTCACCCCGACACGAGAGCGGCGCCGCGCTGGGCGCCCCATCTGCGCACTGACCTTCGGGCTCGCGTGCACGCTCGCGGGCATGGGCTCCTGCTCCGCGGCTTCTTCCGGGGGAGACCCGGCCCACGGCACCGGTGGCGGATCGACCGCCGACGCTTCCGGGGATTCCGGCGCGACCGGACTCGACGCCGGAGCGGACAGCAAGCCCCCTGCCACGGGAGCGCGCTACTCGGGCACCGTCTGGGGTCCCCATCACGACGGGAGCGCCCCGCTCTTCCCGGTGTCGGGCGCGCTGGTAGCGGCCTACCCGACCGAACCGACCGCGTGGACTCAAGGGGCGCAGTGTCGGGAGTGCGTGAAAGTCCCGTACGGAACGCCGTTCGCGCTGTCCGGTGCCGATGGCTCGTTCGAGCTCGAGTTGCCTCCTGGAAAGTCGATGTTCCTCGTGGTCGAGAAGGGCGACTTCCGGCGCGTGCGCTCGCTCGACGTCGCGCACGAAGCGGGAGACTACGCGCTCGACGCGGAGCTGACCACCCTGCCGCACCGGCTCGGGGCGGGCGACCACGTGCCGAAGATCGCGCTGGTCTACGGGGACCACGATCAGATCGGGGACGTGCTCGCGAAAACGGGCTTCGCCAAGCTGGACTCAGCCCACGGCGTGGACTGGGCCAGCGGTCAGCTGGAGTTCGACGTGTACGACAATTCGGGCCCCGACCAGCCCAAGCACGGCGACCCGCTCACGAATCTCATCGACTCACCAGCGCTCCTCTCGTCCTACGACATCGTGCTGTTTGCTTGTTCGTACAACGCCAACTTCGCGTTCATGGCCAAGCCGGAAGTCCAGCAGCGACTCAAAGAGTTCGTGTGGGGCGGTGGCAAGCTCTACGTGAGCGACTACGCCATGCCGGTGGTCGAGATGCCGTGGCCCAACTTCCTCTGGTTCGACGATCCGCTCCACGGCGGCTGCGCCGAGAACAAGTTCCCTCCGAACTGCAACCACGGGCCGCCGTTCGAGTCTCCCGCGAGCCCGCTCGAGCCACAGCTCTCGAGTTGGCTCGCAGCCCAGGGCCTGCTCTCGGGCCTCTCCACCAAAGAGAACTGGAACACCATCGCCGGAACCGGAGAGGGAGTCGTGGGAAAGGACCCGCAGACGGGCGCCGACGTGACCGCTCTGCCGAAGATCTGGATCGAGGGCCCCTGGGCATACCCGCCGGCGGAGCTCGAGAGCGCAGGGAAGAGCCCGACGACGTGGGACGGCGTGACCAAGCACGCGCAAACGGCTTCGTGGTCCTACAACTGCGGACGCGTGCTCTACACGACCTATCACACCGTCGGCTCGACCGTCGGCGGCAAACACCCCGGGCTCCTTCCCCAAGAGATGCTGCTCTTCTACCTCTTGATGGAGCTCACCGTCTGTCAGGATGCGCCCATCGTGAAGTGAGCGTTCAGTCGTCCAGCGTAGGCACGAGCGCACGCCGGGCATCGCGCGCGGACCCGCCGGTCCAACGCCGCAGCGCCACGCGAAATGCGCTGGTGTTGGCGTAGCCGACCAGGGCAGCGATTTCGCTGACACTGAGGCTTCGCTCGCGCAGGAGCTCGAGCGCCACGCATTTCCGGACCTCGTCGCGGATCTGCTGGAAGCTCGTCCCCTCTTCTCGCAGCGAACGCTGCAACGTTCGGCTGCTCATCCCCAGACGGCGTGCGACCACCCGAATCTCGCTGGCCTCGCTCAAACGGTCGGCGACGGCCTGACGCACCCGCTGGCGCAGCGCTCCGGCTTTGGGCAGGCGGTCCAGCATGGCCACAGCCTGCGCGCGGAGGTAGTCCGCCAGCGCGGGGTCCGCGAAGCGAACGGGCAGATCCAAGAGCTCGCTCCGAAACATCAGTGAGTTGGCCGGTGCTCCGAACTCGACGTTCGCACCGAACACTCGATGGTATTCCGACACCTCGCGCGGCGCCGCGTGCTCGAACGTCGCACCCAGGCACTCTTGGTCTCCACCCGCCAGAGCCCTCCCGACGCGGAGGTAGCCCCCGATCACGACCTCGGCGTAGACCCTGGGCCAACGAGGATGCCCGACGTCCGGGCCCACGCGGAGCGCGCTGACACTGCTGCGGCGAACCAATTCGAAGCACGTAGTCTCGTTCATCACGCGCGCGAAGCGCCCGACGGTCGCGATGGCCTCGCCGATGGTCGCTGCGGTCCGGGCCGCGAAGCCAACCACGTGGACGGTCTCGGGGGCAGCCAGGTTCCCGGCCGAATGCAGGCCGAAGCACGCGTCACCGGAGAGTTCCCGCGCCAGTTGCGAGAGTTGGAGGTGGCGGTCGACGGGTACGCGGCCGTCGATGTCGGCTACGACCTCGGGCTCGAGCTTCGCTTCGGACAGTAGGCGCCCGGTGTCCAGCCCCACTCGCTCTGCGGCCTGGAGGGCGTACCGAGCCAGCGAGGCGAGCGCCGTGGGACGTTCGACCATGAGAGCTCCGAGTCTTGCGGAGCGGCCCGACGTTGGCAACGGCCAGCGCAGACCGCCCCACGCGAGATGCTCAGGGGCAGCCCTCGTCCACTTGCCCGTCGCAGTTGTCGTCGATGCCGTTGGCACACGTCTCGGCAGCAGCGGGTAGCTGCGGAGCCTCGCAGGGACCCCAAGGGCCGGGCATACAAGCAGCAGTGCACATCTTCTTCTGCACGCCTGCGCAGAGCGTGCTCGGCGCGCCGCAGGCAGTCTCGATGAACACGCTCCCCGGCCAGCACACGCAGCCGTCCGGAAGTGCGCCGTCGCTGGCGCCGTCGGCGCCGCCGCCGTCGATGTCGCTCCGCTCGCTCTCCCCGCCGCACGCCGCGAGACACCACGCCACGACCAGCGCAGCCAGGAACGGTCGGGACCCGAGCGACCGAAGGCTCATCGCACGATTCTACACGGGCTCGCGGGCGGCTCGTCGAGCTCGAGTCCTGCCATGAGATGCTCTCACGGGAGCTCGGCGGGGACCTTCAGCCGCGTGAGGCGCGTCCAATAGCCGAGCGGATCCGCATCGCTGGCGCCGGGCGTGAACGAGCCGATGCCGTAGGTCACGTAGAGCTCGCCCGCGATCTCGTGCACCACCGCATCACCGCCGAACGCGTCTTCGGGGAGCTCGCAGCCGAGCGCAGCGCGAGCGCCCGAGAAGGGCCCCGCCGCGCCGAGCCCCGAACGCACCCAGACGGCGCTTCCGAGGGGTGGAACGTAGGCCGCCAGAAAGCGGTCTTTCCCCGGTACGTGGGCCACGCTGGTCGGATCCCCTGCCTCGAAAATCGAAAATGCATTCTCGAGGGACTCGTCGAATTGTCCGCCGCCCGAGTAGTAGCCGTACGCTGCTTCGTCGTCGACGGACTCCGCCGGCGCGCGCGCGAGGTAGCAATCGTGGCTGAGGAATTCCCCCGGGAGACAGCCATATGCGAAGACTTCTCCGCCGTCGACGACGGCGCCGCCGCCGAAGCTCGGTCGGTCCCCGGTCCAGAGGAGATTCTGCGAAGGCACGAAGCGGAGCGCTTGCGAATCCCAACGCGCGACGCCGATGCCCACGCGCTGAGGGAACGGATCACCGGCAACCGGCTCGTAGCGCGCGAAGTAGACGACGGGTTGCTCGCCGATGCGCACGGCCGCGAAGGCCCTCACCAGTGCGTCGGACGCGAGCACCGGATGGTCGAGCAGGGTCGCGTCGCCGAAGCAGCCGCTGGACGGGTCAGGAGCGACGTCGGGCGCGATGAACCCGGCGTTCTGGAGCTCTCGTGCGCCGGAGCCATCCTGGATCCGCGCGCTCCCGGCAATGAACAGGCGGGTCCCGTCGCCGAGCGCCACGGAATCGAGACGACCTCCGAGTCGCACCACGCCGGTGCCTTGGAAGGGGCGGCACGCGGCTGCGATCGGCGCCTCGGGCTCGCGCTCCGGCGCCGGGGCGGGCTCGTCCAGCCGCACTCCGCAGCCAGTGCACGCCGCGACGCCGAGCGCGACACCGAAGAGACGCTTCACGGTCGGGCCTCCTTGGGCGTGAGGCGAAGACCTGCAGACAATCGGAGCTCGCGGCGGTTGACCAGGAGGCCCTTGCCATTGCCCGCATCGCCCGCGACGAAGGGCACGAGCTCGAAGCCGGCGCCGGGCAGGGCGGCGCCGACGAGTGCACGAACGAGCACGGCGTCGCGCGCGCTGTCGTCGTGGGCGAGCTGGGCTTCGCCGAACACGGACACGAGGGGCTGAAAACCGCGAGTCGTTCGCTGCCGCAGCTCGAGGGCTGCGAACGGCGCGTGGATCACGCCTTCGGACAGCGCGTCCGCCACGTGGTCGGACTCTTCACGTGCCCCGACCCACAGCGGGAACGCATTCACGTACACGCGCTCGCCGAGGCGCGACACCAGTGAGAGACGATTGCTCGGCCAGAGCCGGAGCGCCAAGTCCATGCCGAGATGAGAGCCTCCGGCGCCGAACGGAATGTCCGTGGGGCGGTAGGGCTCGGTGGGCGCCGCCAGCGATGCATGCGAACCCTCGTGCCCGATGGAGGTCGTGAGCTCGAACGTGTCGCGAGCGGCGAAGACGTCGTGCAAGGCCACCGCGAGGGTGAGCGCCTCGAGGTCGCGGTGAAGCAGAGCCGAAAAGCCCGAGCTGTCGCTGGCCTCCCAGGCGAACGCCGCCGACACGCCCACGCGGAGCTCGCTGCCGCTCGAGAAGGTGACGATGGCCGGCGCGACGCCGAAGGAGCCATACGCTCTCGGCCCATAGGCGAGCTCGGTGATGGGCGCGTCACGCGACGCAGACCAGGACAGCGGCAGCGCGCGCGCGTGGCTTTCGAGGAAGTGAGTCTCGGCTCGCGCGAGCGAGCACGAGCAGAGGAGCGCCAAGGCCACCAGCACGCGAGTGCTCATCGGTACGTCACCCGGACGAAGTGGGGATAGTAGAGGCGCTTCTCGTCTTCGTACGATGGCCGGTCGCCGAAGCTCGAGGGAACGTAGGTCGCGACCAGGTCCGCGCCGCGGAGCTCCGGGTGCGCCTTGCCCGCATAAACGAAGGCGTCGGGCTCGAACGACTCGGGAGGACGGAGGAGGTCACCGGGATCGGTGAAGGGGCCTTCCGGCGCGTCAGCGACGCGCCAGGCCAGGGTCGAAGCCCCGTACCCTTCCGTCTGCACCATCACCCATTTGTCGAGCCGCGCGTCGTAGTGCAACGAGAACTCGGGCGCACCGAAGTCGAGCACGGGCTCCGGGTTCGCGGAGTATCCGCTGCCGTCCCAGAACTTCATGTTGCCCAGGTTCCGTGCGCGCGCCTCGGGGACGGAAACCCGCGCGAGATAGACGGCGTGTCGATCCCCGCGGGTGCCGTAGAGGTAGAGCTCGTCACCGCGGACGACCGCAGCTTCACCGAACGTGATGTCGTGGAGCGGCGGCGGAGGGGTCGACGCAGGCAAGAGCTGCCACTCGGAGGGTTCGTCATCCGGGTTCGGCACCCAAAACGCGCGCGAAGAGTTGGTCTCGAACCCCGTCGGATCTCCCGCGGGCGAGTTCAACCGCTCGTAGAACAGCAGCAAGATGTCGTCGAGTCGAACGCCGTGCATCGGCCAGAACCACGAGCCGCCTTCTTCGGGCGCGAACGACTGCGGGTCGGCGTTCTTCTGGGGATAGTAGAACTGCATGAAGGCGCTCGAAGGGTCGCGCCCCGTCTGCAGCGCCACGGAGTTTCGCACCATCTTGGAATGCGCACGGCGATGCTCGGGCGTCGTGGCGATGAACGAGTCCCCGAAGAGCCAGAGCACCCGATCGTTCCCGAGCTCCACCGAGTAGGCACCGTCCCCGCCGATCCAGCGCGGATCGGCGTGGAAGAGCGCGTCGGCCTCGCGCCAGAGCGTGGCCTTGGCGCGAGGCGCGGGGTCTCCACAACCCACGGCGAGGAGGCAGACCAGCGTGGCGGCTCCGAGCGAACCGCGCCCGATCGCCCATCGGATCGGACCGCCGCGGCGGCTCACGGCGGGTCCGCCCCTCCGTGCTTCATGCGGTACTCCGCCGGGAGCTCGTTCGCGAAGTAACCGTCGACGTCGGGCCCGATGGGCGGGAACGGCAGCTTGCCGAAGAACGCCGGCTTCTTCGCGAGGTAGAGGCTCGCGGGCAGCACGTGGGATTCGATGGTCGGGTCCCAGTCGGTCTGATTGCGCCCGAAGTCGAAGTTCCCGTGCCGGAGCGTGGTCGACTTGCTGAGCGGGTACGCGCCGTAGGGATTGTAGCCGCTGTAGCCGAAGCGCCAGAGGATCATCGTGTCGTCGATGGGCTCGGGGCTCTCGGCCTCGAAGCGGAACTCGGGCATGCCGGGGTATCCGAGGACGTTGCCCACGACGTTGTAGTGGTAGTTCCAGGAATCGATCCACACGCAGCCGGCCCCGAACGTCGTTTCGTCGCGCCGCCCGCGCAGGTGATTTCGGAAGAGCGTGTAGTGGCTCGACGAACCGTGGATGGAGTCGGCATGGTGTTTCGCCAGCTTGTTGCCCTCGAACAGGATGAACTGCGGGTGTGCGCCGTGATTGCCGTTGTCGTTTATGAGCGCGGTGGTGTCGCCCGAGTTCGAGTGCAGATAGTTGTAGGCAAACACGTGGCCGCCCTGACGACCCACTTGGAGGAACGAGAGGTTCACCGCGACGAACGCGTTGTCTTCGACGCGCCAACCCTCGGTGTGCACCTGGGACAGGATCGCTTGCGCCACCGGCGTGTGGCCGGTGAAGCTGCCGTGGCGGATCTCGATGCGGTGGGCGAAATAGCCGATGATCGCCGGCGCGTCGTTGGCGCGGATCTCCAGCGACACGCCAGCGAGCCACGAGTTTTGTGCACCTTCGAAGCGGATGACGGTGCTGGGGCCGGTCGGGTCGATGGTCAGATCTTCGATGCCCGCGTACGTGAGGACGTTGGGCTGGTCCGCGGACGGCGCCGCCAGATAGTCGATGCGCGGGTCGCGACTCGATGCGTAGGATGAATACAGCGCCGGCGTGAAGTCGATGGTGCTGCCGGCGATGGCGGTCACCCGTACCATCTGCCCGCGTACCCGCGTGCCCCCGTACGGTTCGTCGCAGTACGAACAGAGCAGCGGAGCCGTCGCGTTCTCCTCGTAGCCGTAGGGGTGGACGAAGCTCGGGTCGTTCAGCTCGTCGATGAGCATGCTCGATCCCACCGTGAGGTCGGCGGGCGGCGCGGCCGTCACGACGCGCGTCGACCCGGAGTCGGAACCCGACACGATGTTGGCGTTCTTGCGACCGAGTCCGCCGTTGAAGAAGATGGTCTGCGCCGGCTTGAGGACGCTGGTCGGTCCCGCACCCCGCAGCGTGACGCGACTCCGCATCGAGAGGGAACCGTCCAAGCGGAAGGTCCCGGCGGGGAGCTTCACCACCTGATCGGGAGGGCAAGAGTCGATGGCGGCTTGGATCGCCGGAAGCACGTCGGTCGCTCCCGTGGCATCGATGGCGTCGAGGTTCTTGCACACGGTGTCGCGTGCGGGGATGCCGCCTTCGACGCCGGACACGTTCGCCCAATCGATGAGGTGCGGGAGCCCCGCGGGGGGCGTCGGTGCGTCACTGCCTGCGTCCCGATCCGGCGTTTGAGCGGGTTCAGCGGAACTGCAGGACACCGCGAGTAGGAGAACCCCGAAGCGCATGCAGCGAAAGATACCGCCTGGGTCCACTCGGCGGGGCAATCGCGTGCATGGAGGCCGATCCATCGGCCTCGAGTCCGATGGTCGAGGGCGCGAGGGAGCGTGAAAACCCCGCGCACGTGGGCTCCAGCGCGCGGCACCGAAGTTGCTGGATAGCGAGCATGCGTCCTCTCCTCCCGCCTCTCGTTTTCACGACTGCGGTGGCAATCACGACTTCGCTCGGATGCGGATCGAGTCCGAGCACATCGGGCGACGGCTCCTCGGGCGCTGCGGGCGTGGGCGGCGGGAGCAGCGGAAGCGGTGGTGGCGGGTCCGGCGCTGCCGGAGGTGGAGGTGCAGCGTCCGGCGGCGGCAGCGCGGGGGTTGCCGGAGGTGGAGGCGCAGCGTCCGGCGGCGGCAGCGCGGGAGTCGCCGGGGGCGGTGGCGCAGCCGGAGCCCCGGGGAGTGGCGGGGCGGGCGCGGGCGGCACGGGCGCGGGCGGCGCGGGCGCGGGTGGCGCAGGCAGTGGGGGCAGCGGAGGTGGTGCGTGCGCCAACGTCGGCGTGAAGCCGGCGCTCGTAGCGCACCGCACGAGCGGCGTCGCGCCTCTCGCCGTGAATTTCCACACCGATGGCAGCAGCAATTCCGGCGGCTACGACTCGTTCGCCGAGCTCAGCTATCGATGGGACTTCGGCGATCCGAGCTCGGGTACGTGGGCCACCACGGGGCGGTCGAAGAACTGGGATACGGGCGTGGTTGCCGGTCACGTGTTCGAGGCCCCCGGAAGCTACCAAGTCGTGTTGACCGCAACCGATCCCACGGGCCAGTGCGGCTCGACGTCCGTGACGATCACGGTGGAGGATCCGAACGTGCAGTGGGGCGGCGCCGACACGCGCTGCGTCTCGAGCTCGGGCAACTTCGCCGGGTGCCCCGGGGGTTGCGCCAACGCGGGAGGAACGAGCCAGTGCATCGTGTCGGGCGACTTCGACGCCAGCGTGGCGTTGGCGGCCGACCGACGAACCCTGTTCCGCCGCGGAGAGACCTTCGCTTCGTCCACGGCGTATCGACCTGAAAGGGGCGGGGCCGAGCATGATCGGAGCGTTCGGCACGGGCCCGAAACCCAAGATCCAGACCGGCGCTGGCTACCCCACGAGTGAAATCGTCCGCCTCGCCGGCGCGTTGGACTGGCGCGTGGCCGATCTCGACTTCGGGACGCTTCAGACACCCGGGTTGAACGTCTTCGGCGTGCAACTCGGCAGCGTCGCGCCGATTCAGAACGTGACTCTGCTTCGAAACGAGGTGCGCGGCGAGCTCATGATCGCCGACACGAGCTCAGTGCAGCCGCAGGTCAACCGCGGCATCGCGCTCGTCGAGAACAAGTGCGACGATCCGGTCGGTCCCGCGACGTACTGCGTCTACCTCAAGGGGCGCGAGCTCTTGATCCTCGGCAACGAGCTATCACAGACGACTTCGGCCGTTCAGTCACACGTGTTGCGCGTGATCCCGTTTCATCACTCGCTGATCGCCCACAACGTGCTGGACAGCTGCACCGGAAACAACCATTGCCTGAAGCTCTTCGCCGAGCAGGGGACCAGCGCGTATGCCGAGCGCGACGCGGTCTACAACCAGCTCTCGTACAACACGCTGAAGAGCTTCGACGCCGACCAGGTGGCAGCAATCGGGCCGCAGGACTCGTTGAACGACGAGCGGGTCCACGACATCTTGATCGAAGGCAACCACTGCGACGTCGGGACCGGGCGAAAGTGTTTCGTGCTGGCCGTGAGCGGGAATGCCTGGGTGCGCAACAACGTGATCGACATGACGGGTTCGACGACGAGTACGCCGCGCTGCATCTCGTTCGAGAAGAAAGGCGGAGTCATGCCGAGCAACAACCCTGCGGGGCTCTTCGCTCTCGCCAACACCTGCTTCAACGCCGACGCCGTGCCCACGAGCGACGTCGAATTCGGCATGGGCACGGCGCCTCGTGAGTGCAAGAACAACTTGCTCGTGGGGGACGGCGCGCTGGACTCGTGCGGTTCGGTGGGCGTGAGCGAGGCATCGAACCTCGCGACGGCGACGCGGCCATTCGTGGCTTCGACCCCGACTGCCCTCGCACAGTTCAAGCTCAAGGCGGGAAGCGCGCCAGTGGGCAGCGGAACGTGCCTGGCCGCAGCCCAGCTGGACTTCGAGGGTGACGAGCGCCCGAGCGGCGGATCCTGTGATGTCGGAGCGGATGAACTCTGATCGGAACCTGGCACACCTCGCTTCCAGCACGGCGCGCTCGGGCCGACGGGTCACCTCGCCCGGAGCGGCCGGAGCAGCACCCAGAGCACCACATCCGCGATCAGCGTGGCGCCGCGGGACACGATCAACGCGCCGAGTGCGGGCGCTGCACCCAGCGCCGGCACGAGCCCCATGGAGAGCACGGCCTCGCGCACTCCGGCGCCCGCTGGCGCCACCAGAGCGAGAAACCCGATGATGGGTGCGACCACGAAGAGCCCCGAGCCGGCGAGCGCTGGTTCTACGCCGCTGCCGACGGCACGCGCCACGAGGTAGCCGTGTGCGGCCCAGGTGAGCCAATACAGCACGTGGAGAAACGGAAGCCCGACGGGCACGAGCGGGCCCTCGCCTTCGAGTGCCATGGCGCGAAGCACCCGCCCCGGGTAGCGCTGGCGGTCCAAGACCATCAGAGCAAGCAAGAGGAGGCTCAGCGCCACTACCGCGATCGGAGCGACGCGACCAAAGCTCTGGAGCAGCCCCGGCAGGAGCTTCGACTGCCATGCAAGGAGCGCCGAGCCGACCAGGCCACCCACGGCGACGAAGCTCATGAGCTCGACCAGCACGGAGGAACCGGCGGTGGCCGGTGCGACACCGAGGCTCTTGGCGCCGGCCATGCGCACCATCGGGATGCCGACCTTGCCCGGGAGGTAGCGCGCCATCTGGCTTTCGGTGTGGAGCGCGAGGCCGGGGCCGAGCGGTACGGGGCGCCCGGCCATGCGAGAGAGGAGCCCGGTCCACGAATACGCCAAGACCACGCCGCCGACGGCGAGTGGAACCAGGGAGCACGCGACCCAGAACCAGTCGATGTGGACGCGCCCGCTCTCCCAACGCAGCGCCAGGTCGCGGAACGCCCAGACCACGAAGGCGAACGCGACGACCGCGAGCAGAGGACGAAGAACGCGCTTCACCCGGTCCGCACCGGTGCGAAGCTCGGCCGCGCGATCCGGCGGCTCGCGCTCGAGGGTCACAGCTTCCAGTCCTCGGCGAGCTTCGCGTTGTCTTTGGCGTCGTCGCCCTTCTTCATCACCACGAAATCGCCCTCGCGCGCCACGACGCCGTAGGTGCCCTTGTGCACGGCCTCGGTGAAGAGCTTGCGCGTCTGCTCGAAATCGAGCTCGTTCTTCGCCGCCACGAGGTATTCGCAGTCGTAGAGGCCACGGCGCATCGCGTACATGTAGCGGCGGCTCGACACGTGGGGCCCGACGTTTTCGGTGGCGACCACCGTCGCATCCGGCGGAATGACCGCGATGACGCGTTTGAGCTGGGCGTAGCGCTCGCGTTCCTCGTTGCTGTAGCCAAAATCGATGGCGAAGTACCCGCCTTTGACACTGTCGGCGCGGCGCGCGAAGGCGCCGTAGTTGTAGCTGAGCGCGGCCGAAGCGAAGACGGCGGCGATGAGTGCGGCCTTGGCTTTGATGGGCCCCCGCTCGCCGTCCTTGGCGATGGCCGCGAGCGCGATGGGGGTCGCGAGGAACACGTAGGGGACCCAGTGCATCACGTACTGGAACGAGTAGCCGATGAGCGGCTTGTAGTCGGTGGCGAGGAGCGTGAGGATCGTACCGGGCACGAAGGCGATCCAGAGGTACCAGCGCCGCAGGGGCAAGAGCACCACGGGCACCAAGAGGTGCATCACGTAGAGCAGCTTCTCTTTTTCCAGGATCTCGTTCAGCACGAACAGCGGGTTCGTGAGCAGCGTCTTGATCACGCTGCCAAAGCCGGTCTGGCCGGTGGAGTAGAGCCCCTTGTACATCTCGGGGAACCACCAGTTGCCGGCCCGGTCCATGATGACGAAGCGCAACACGCCGAACCACACGCTCGACACCACGGCCATCACGAGCCCGACGATGGGTCGGTGTCCGCTGAGGAGCAGGAAGGTCCCGCCCATGGCCAGCCCGATGGGCACGTCTTCGCGCATCAGGCTCGCCGCGAGGTAGGCGAAGACGAACACGACCCACTTCTTGCGTTCGATGGCCCAGTAGGTGGAGAGCACGAAAAATGCCGAAAGCGACAGGTATTTCGACTCGGTGAAGTTGGCCGAGTGCAGCGGGTAATACGCGAGATAGGTGAGGGCGATCAGCACCGCTGCCCAGGGCGAGACCAGGCGGCGGGCGATGCCGAAGAGCGGCAACGCGCCCAGGCCAAGGAGCGCGCTCTGGATCACGATCAACGTCTCGGGCTTGGGGTAGAGCGCGTAGATCGGCAAGATGACGTACTGGCCGAGCTTGGCGTGAGCCGCGAGGTATTGGTCGGCCTTGTTGCCGAAGCTCACCGTGCTCTGCATGTGCCCGCCCTTCAGGGCGGAGAAGATCAGGTTGTTGTCGATGGCGAGATCGAAGTTGTGGGTCTTGAGCTTGTAGTGCCAGCGCAGGTTGTAGAAGCTCATGAACGACGCGTAGGCGACGACCGCCACGACCACGAAGACGAGAGGCCCGTGGCGCTTCACGAGCTCGGGGAGCTTCGCCGAGAGCCAGTCCAGGGCGCGCTCGAGCCGAGCCGGCACGCGGGCGAGGGACTCGCGCAGGAGCACCTCGCCGATGATGGCCAACGCCAAGACCAGCGTCACCAACACGTCCTGGCGATTCACCCAGGGTTTGGCCCGGAACACCTGAGGCAGAAATGGCAGAAGCAGCGCGGGGCACAGAAACCAGAGCACGCGCTCCACGCTGCCGATGCCCCAACGCTTGCGCCAGGCCACGAGCAGCATCACACCGCCCCCGAGGACGCCGGCGCCGGCCGCCGCGAAGGTCGTCTTGATGAGCAGCATGCGCTCGGGCATTCCGAGCTCGTTGGTGGCGAGGAAACCGCTGACCCAAGCCTTGCCGAAGGTGAAAATCACCCAGAGCACGAGCGCCGTCCCGAGCAACCCGGACAGAGTGAGACTGCGCACCGCGAGCACCAGCGGCGGAACTGCGCTGGGCGGACCTTCGGGGGGAGCCGTCGGCGCGCGGGACTCGGCGGTGGCGCCTTCGCCGGCCGCTTCCGCCAAAGGCTTCGCCTCCGCCGTGGTCATGTGAGCCGCGTTTACCACGACCGGGTGTGGATGTAGGACAAGACCGCGCCCCGGCTGCACCCGAGGCGGCGGAATCGTGCTAGATCAGGGCGCCTCACGGGCCCGGACGCGCCGCGGTGTCCACGTGCACCGTGAGACCAAGGGAGCAGACCATGCGCTCACGGTCGCGATCTCGAACGGGCCTCTTCGCTTCTCTCACTCTCGTGTTCGTGGCCT
>JAXLYN010000026.1:0-129870 GCA_046351435.1 Polyangiaceae bacterium | reverse complement strand
CTCGAGCGGGAATCGCCGCCGACGGCAGTGAACCAGATTCGCGAAGCGCGGCTCCCGCTGGGGCATCTGAGCAGCGCGACTTCTCCCCGACGCTTGCGTGAGTAGCGGCGCCATCAGAAGTAGCGAGCGTCGGGTCTCCTTGCGTGTGCGCAGAAACCCACAT
Source organism: Polyangiaceae bacterium (assembly GCA_046351435.1). Taxonomy (GTDB): domain Bacteria; phylum Myxococcota_A; class Polyangia; order Polyangiales; family Polyangiaceae; genus JADJKB01. Next base: position 129,707 of record JAXLYN010000026.1, on the reverse strand, counting down.
TGCGAATCGTGTGCGCCCGGCTAAGATGTGGTTCATGCGCGTAACTGGGGTGGTGCTGCGCGGTTCTGTCGCGGCGACTTTGGCGCTGAGCTCGATCTCAGCTGCAATACCGGCACACGCTTTGCCCCCCCCCGGTCTCGGACCGCACGGGTGACAACGTGCGCATCGTGGAGTGGGATCCACCCGTCCCGATCCCGCTGAGTCGGTTCGCGCGAGCCTGGATCGCTCGCTCGGCGGGTCGACCGGTCCCCGCTTCCGTTTCTCGCCGAGCCTACGCCGAACGAGAGCGGCTCATTCGTGAGTGGATCGGGGGCGACGACGTCAGCGAACTGCTGGGCGTCGATCGGGCTCGAGACCGCCTCGACCCGATGGACAACGAGCACGCCCGGAAGACGGCACTGGCTTTCGAACAGAAGTACACGGGCACGAGCGCCGCTGCGTCGGTTCGGGGCGCGAGGGTGAGCGTTTTCTTCGACGCTCTGGGTACCGGTATTTCGCGATTGGTGAGCACGTTCCAGCCCGATCTTGATCCGCCCGACGTCGAAGTGCCACCAGGGGAAGCGGTTGAGATGGCGCTGGGCTTCCTCGCCGAGAGCGTGGGAGTCCCGTTGCTCGCCCCAGACGATCCGGTCCCCCTGATCGTCCTGCGTGCACCTACGGTGCTCGGTGGAGCGCGGCGCGCGACCCAGGTGCGCCGCGCTAACGACCGAATGGCCTACGTGGTTCGAGTGGTTACGGATGACGCGATCCAACGCGAAGTGGCAGAGGTTCTGGTGGATGCCGCGACGGGCGAGCGAGTGCGAGTCGCTTCGTCCAGATGGACATCGGCGTCGATCACGCCTGCGCCGTGCGCGCTGACGGCACGGTCGCCTGCTGGGGTGGAAACTACTCGGGTCAGGCCACGCCACCTTCTCGATGAACTCGAGCGACCCAGGTGCAGCCGCAGAGGCGGGACGCCGCGCTTGCACCTGTCACGGCGCCACCTCGAACCCGGCCTGCACGAAGTGGTGATCGCTGGTCAGCGCCAGCTTGGTTCGACGCTCCTTCATGATGACGAAGCTCGTGCAGTCCGTGAAAGAGAAGGTCTTGTCGCGCCAGCGGAACATCCAGCGGCGAGCCTTCTCGGCTCTCATCGGGTCGATCCAATCCCACATCAACCGTGAGCTCTGCTCAACCTGATTCCACCACTCTTCCGCAGCGTCTAGGCTCAGGCGCACGCGAAGCAAGGTCAAGGTCTCGTCCAACACGAAGTCGCTCGACACGAAGAGGCCTCCTCGCTCGAGCCACGAGTCACGCCACGCGACCGAGCGCCGGTGGAGTGGGTCGGATGCATCGGCGAGCATCATCCAACCCGCCGTGTCTACGAAGGCAGTCTTCGCCATCGCTACTTTCCGTACAGTACGGCGTCGTGATCGGCTGCCGTCAGACCGTCCTTCGACGCGCCGACGGCCGGCGCTCGGTAGAGCGGGTCCGCCGCGAGGGCGACCTCCGTGCGGGCCGACTCACCCACCGGCACGACGCGGAACGCAGGCCGACTGCGATACACCACTGTGAATTGCTCGCCACGCCGGACGCGCTCGACGATTCTCGGCAGAGAGGCGCGCAGCTCCTTGGCGTTGATGGTATGGTCCATGGTTAACTCAAGTTAACCTGGCGCCGACTGCATGGCAAGCGCCGACGCCGGCGTGCGACACTCGCCGCCATGGCGAAGCGCGACGACGGCCTCGAGGGCAAGCTCGCTCGCCTTCGCGCCCTCGAGCGGGAATCGCCGCCGACGGCAGTGGACGAGCTCGCGAAGCTCCTCGAAGACAAATCTCCTTTCGTGGCAGCGAGAGCCGCGGAGGTCGCCGAGCAGCTCGCCGTGGCCAGCCTCGGCGAGCCGTTGCTCGCGACCCTGCGCCGCGTGCTGGATGGCCAGCAAGCCGACACGGGCTGTCGCGTCGCCGCCGCCGTTCTCGGCGCGCTCGCCAAGCTCGAGGTCGAGGCGGCCGACGAATACCTGCGCGCGATGAAGCTGGTGCGCCGCGAGCGCCACGGGACGGGGTACGTCGACTCCGCGATTCCGGTGCGCCTGCGCGCTGCCGAAGCCCTCGCCACTTCACGCCGCGCAACCGCGGTGCTCGACATCGTGGCGCTGTTCGGCGACGAAGAGCCCGAAGTGCGCGCGGGTGCCGCCGCCGTGCTCGGGATGTTCCGTGCCGACGCCGCTCTCGCCGCCCTCTACGCCAAGCTCCTGTCCGGGGATGCATCGCCAGATGTGCTCGGCGCGTGCATGGCGGCGCTGGCTCGCGCGGACTCGGCGCGCTTCGTTCCCGTAGTGGCCACGTATCTCGACTCGGAAGACGATACCTTGGCCGAGCTCGCAGCGGTCGCGCTCGGCGACTCGCGTGCCGCCGCCGCACTGCCGCTGCTTCGTGCTGCAATCGAGCGCGGAACGCGCGGCCGCCGGCAATCGACGCTGCTGCTCGCGGTGAGCTTGCTCCGGACGGATGGGGCCCTCGACTACTTGATCGAGGTGGTCCGGCGCGGCGCCGAGCCGGCCGCGATCGCGGCGCTCCAGGCGCTGAGGATCCACGCCGAGCTGCCTTCCCTCGGCGAGCGCGTCCGGGAGGCCGTCGAAGCGCGCCGCTCGAAGAAGCTGAGCCAGGCATTTCGAGCGGGCTTCGACCGCGCCACGTGAACGGAGCACGCGGATGCGCTCCTGCTACGAGCGTGGTAATCGGAGCCGCAGGCGCCATGTCCGACGACGTCGATGCTGAAGTTCCCGACTGTCGCGGGTGCGGCATCTGCTGCCACGATGCGTCCGACGGCCGAGTCGGCGTGAGCGCCGAAGACCTCGTGCGCTGGAAGCGCGAGGGGCGGAAAGACGTCCTGGACGGCCTCGTGCCCGGGCATTTTGGGGTGATGGCTTTTCCGTCGAAGCCCGACGGAAGCTGCGTTCATCAGGGCACCGCCGAAAGCGCGACGGACTGTTCCATCTACCCGACCCGCGCCGCCCCTTGCCGGCAGGTGCAGGCGGGAGACCGTGAGTGCCTCGCGTACCGCCGAGTCTGGTTCAAGACCCACAGCGTCGGGGGACGCTGACGAAACTCGAGAGCTGACGGGGCGTGGAGGCGCGTGCGCTCAGCGTCCGAGAAGATCCAGGCGAAACGCGGGACCTCGGGGTATGCTTCGCCGCGCGAACGGAGCCGCCGTGTCGAATCGCGAACGCTATCGAGCCGGTGACCAAATCGGCGGGAAGTACGAGCTCGTGCGGAAGCTCGAGACGGGCGGCATGGGCAGCGTGTGGGCCGCCAAGAACCAAGACCTCGACGTTCACGTGGCAGTGAAGCTGCTGCGTCCCGAGCTCGCAGAGACCCACGCAGCAGAGCGTCTGCTCGCCGAAGCGCGCATGTTGGCGCGCCTCCAACATCCTGCCATCGTTCGCGTTCACGACTGCGGTCGCACCCCTCATGGCGACCCGTTCGTGGTCATGGAGCTCTTGGACGGCGAGAGCCTGGCTGATTTCATCGACCGTCGCGGTCGCATCCCTGCCACCGAGGCGGTTTCACTCTTGTTGCCGATCCTCGATGGCGTGCGCGCCGCCCACGAGTTGGGAATCGTGCACCGGGACATCAAGCCCGAGAACATCTTCTTGGCAAAAGGCAGCGGCCGCACCCAACCGAAGCTGCTGGACTTCGGCATTGCCCTCGCCGAAGCCGTGGGGGTGCGGCGCACCACTCACGGCGCCATCTTGGGCAGCCCGGTCTACATGTCTCCGGAGCAAGCTCGCGGCGCTCAAGTCGACGCGAGCACGGACTTGTGGGCCCTTGCCGTGGTGCTGTTCGAGCTCATCACCTTTGCGCTGCCCTTCCAAGGCGACAACTACAACGCCGTGTTGCGCTCCATCATCGAGGACGAGTGTCCCAGCCTCACGGCCCACGCAGCAGGTGACCAGCTCTTGGCAGCCATCGTCGAGCGCGCTCTCGACAAGCAACGGACGCGACGCTTCGCCAACGCGAAGGAGCTCGGCGGTGCGCTGGCCGAGTGGCTCCTGGCTCAGGGCGTGACCGAAGACGTGAGTCACGTCTCCCTGCGCGCGAGCTGGCTCGGTTCGAAGTCCGAACCGCCCTCGCTCCGCCCGGTGGTCGTCGGCCGAACGGAGCCTCCGCCGGCGCTCTCGAGCACAGCGTCCGTCCCGAGCCAAACGACGTCGCCACCGGTGGTGGCCGCCGACGATCAGCGGCGCTCGGTCGAAGGACTGAGCCTGACGTCGAAAACCTCGCGCCGGGCGCCACTATGGATGGCGCTGTCGGCGCTCGGCGCGCTTTGCCTCACGCTCGGCGCGTTCTGGCTACGCTCCGGCGAGCGCCCACCCGGCGTCGCGAGCGCGCGCTCGGACGCCGCGGTCTCGCCCGAGCCACGCCCCGTGGCGAGTGCCGCGCTCCCGGTTCGCGAGGTACTGGCGCCCGAACGAGAGTCGGATGCCGGTGTGCGTGAGCCCTCGCCCGCCCGGCCACCGGCGCCGTCCAAAGCGCGCCGCCCGAGCGAACGACCGTCCGAAGCGTTTCGTCCGAAGGGGATCTGACGAAGCGTAGCCCTTTCGTGCGACTGGCGGAGCCTGGTAGCTTGGCGGATGCTACTACCCGAAGTGCATTGGCTCGACGATGACGAGCAGCTCCGCTCCCCCCGCCCGCGTCGGGCGCTATGAACTCGCCCTCTCGCTCGGCCAGGGCCCGCTCGGAGAGTTGTGGGCCGGCGCGCCCGCGGAGGGGCCCGAACAGGGCCGCCTCGTCTCGATCCGTCGGATCCGCTTCGGCGGAGCCGCACCGGATCTCCGACGGCTCGCGGCCCGGGCCGCCGAGACCGCGCGCGCCCTGCGCCACCCCAAGCTCGCCGCCGTGCTCGACGTGGTCGAGCTCGAGAGCGAGCTCCTGGTGGTCAGTGAGTACGTCGAGGGCGAGCTCTTGTCGGTGTTGCTCAAACAAGCAACGAGCCAGAACGCCCCGATCCCCGCCAGCACCGCCGTGGCCATGATCCGCGATGTCACCGACGGACTCTTGGCGGTCCACCCACACTTTGCCGCTTCGGCGGGCGCCCCTTCGCCTGCGGGCGGCCTCGTCCCGGACGGTTGCGTGGTCGCGGCCTTCGGTGACGTCATGTTGCTCGAGCCGGGGGTGCTCGCGGCGCTGGGTGACGCGAGGATGCGCTCGAAGGCTCTCGCGTACCGCGCGCCGGAGGAACTCGAGGCGCCGCCCCGCCGCGACGAGCGCTCGGACGTGTACACGCTCGGCGTGCTCCTCTGGGAAATGCTGGCGAACCGCCCGCTCTTCCGCTCGCACGCCAGCACCGAAGCCGATGCGGACGCCGACGTGAGGAAGCTATTGCTCACTGCGCCGGCCCCAGCTCTGGACTCGCTGCCTCGACAAGGTGCGCCCCTGCCCGCACCGCTCGTCGTCTTGGTGGGGCGCGCTTTGCTGCGGGATCCAAACCAACGTTTCGCGTCGCTGCGCCAGTTCCGAACGGCGTTCGACGAGCTTCCGAAGGACCTCCTGGCGGCCTCGGAACAGGTGGTCGTGACGCTCGAGCGGCTGGCGCGAAGCGGCCTCGAGGCACGGCGCACGGCTCTGTCGCAGCTCACCGAAGGCGGACGCTTGAGCTTGTCCCCCGAATCGATGCGCACGACAGCGCGACCGCCTGGACCCGAGAGCGCGCAAGCGGTGGTGATACCGCCCTTGGCGGTCGGTATCGGTGGCTTCGAAGGTTTCTCCAAGGAAGAAGCGCCGACGCGACCTCGCCGCATCACGAGCCCGCGAGTCCACGCCGGTGCGGTCACGCCACCGGCAGAAGCGTCGGTTCCCGCCCTCGCCCTCGGTACTCCCACGCTCGAGCCCGAGCGCGACGACGGCGTGCCGGGCCGCGAGGCAACGAGCTCGGGCATCAGCGTGCTCGATGAGGTTGCCGTAGCCGAGGCGCCGAGGCGGTTCCCGAAGGGCATCGTCATCGGGGTCGGTCTGCTCGTGATCTTGTCGCTGGCAGGCGCGTTCGCATTGCGCGGAGCCAAGCAAGAGGCTGCGCCGACAGCCGGCGCGCGATCCGCTCCGACGATGCCCGAGGCGCCGGGCGGCACCGCAACAGCCGAGCCCACTTCCGACCCCGTCATCGCACCGATCCCGGCGGGCGCGGAACCGCGCCCGAGCGCATCGTCTGCGCCTCGGCGTCCGCGTGATGATCGACCCGAGCAAAAACCCAGGAACGGCGGGACGTATCGCCCCAAGGGGATTTGACTCACCCGGCAGGGCGAGAAGATGCCAGCGCCGGGCGTGGTATCGTTTGCGGCGAATGCGGCGGCTGCTCGTGCTCCTGGTACTCGGGACCTGTCTCGTCCGTCTCCCCGCGCACGCGGCGGGCATCCCCATCGAAAAGGCGAGCAAGGATCAGCTCAAGGCCGCTCAACGCACGTTCGAAGCGGCGGATGGCCTCTATGACGCAAAGCGCTTCCGCGAAGCCATCACCGCATATCGAGCCTCCTACGAGATCGTAGCGAGCCCCAACTCGCGCCTGATGATCGCACGGTGCTACGCCGCTCTGGGGCAGGTGGACGACGCCTACTACGAGCTCACCGGGGCCATCATGGACGCCAAGCAAGCGGCGGCCGCCGACAAGAAATACGCACCGACGCTCGCCGCCGCAGAGACCGAGCTCGCGAACCTCGAGCCCAAAGTCGGCCGGCTGACCCTCGTGCTCGGCGCACGACTGAAGGAGGCCAAGGTGAACGTGGGGCCCCGAACGCTCAGCACACCCGACTTCGCGAACCCGATCGTGGTCACCCCTGGGAACGTAGTCGTGGTGGCGACACTACCGGACGGTCGCTCACTGCGGCGCGAGCTCACCGTTGCGGCTGGCGCCACGGAGAAGCTCGAGCTCGATCTCGCTGCGGAAACCAGCGAGACCCACGTGGCATCGCGACCCAAGGCTCCGCCGAAGCCTACGACTCCGACGGCCCACGCGGACGCCACGAAAGCTCCTGCGAGCTCGTTGCGCCCCTACGCATACGTAGCGGGAGGCGTCGGTCTGGCGGGGCTCGCCACGTTCGCCGTCTTCGGTCTCATGAACAAGTCCAAGTTCGAGGACCTGGATTCCCGCTGTGAGGCCGGGCATTGCGGGCCAGGCAGTCAGAGCGACATCGACGCAGGGCGTCGCTACCAAACCATCGCGAACGTCGGGCTAGCGGTCGGCGTGATCGGTGTCGGGGTCGGGACCACGTTGTTCCTCGTGTCGAGCCCGAATCGGCGAGAGTCGGCGACCACTTTAGGGCTCGGCGTCGGACCTCGGGCCGTCACGCTCACGGGGCGGTTCCAATGAGACCCTTCGGCTGGCTCCTCTCGTGCTCGGTGATGCTCGCCGCCTGCAGCTACGACTACGACCAGTTCGACAGCGCCGGAGGTGGCGGAGGCGGCAGCACGGGCGGCAGTCCGAGCGGCGGTGGCAGCAGCGCTGGCGGTGGGAGTGGGTCGGGGGGAGCTGCTGCCACGGGAGGTACTGCGGGCGGCGGCACCGGGGCGACGGGCGGGAGCTCGGGCGGCGGTGGCAGCGGTGGTGCGCCGGGCGGTGGCGGAAGCTCGGGCAGTGGAGGCAGCTCCGCGAGCGGCGGTGCCACGGGCGGTGGCGGCGCGAGCGGCTCCGGCGGCGGTTCCGGAACCGGAGGCTGCGGAGCCAACCAGAAGCTGTGCGCCGCGAATTGCGTGAGCGTGACGGATCCCGCAACGGGCTGCGCGGGGGCCAGCTGCAGCGCGTGCACACTGCCCAACGCCACTGCGAAGTGCAGCGGGACGGGTCCCTCCTGCGACGTCGACCAGTGCAGCGCGCCATTTGCGAACTGCGACTCCCAAGGCGGGAACGGCTGTGAGCAGGACCTCTCCAAGAGCGACAGCAAGCACTGCGGGAGCTGCGCCAACGACTGCACGACCCAGGGGTTCGCGAGCGGCTTCACCTGCTCGAGCCTGGTGTGTCGCTGCACCAGCTTCGATCAATGCAAAGATCCCGGGAGCGGCACGGCCGCCTGCAACGGCAACGGTCGTTGTTCGTGCAACGGGACCGAGTGCATGCCGGGCGAGGCCTGCAAGAAAACCGGACCGAACCAAGTGTGCGCCTGCAACGGAGGCGCCGCCTGTGTGCCGGGCCTGGTGTGCTGCAAGAGTCCGGCAGGTTGCCGAGATCTCCAGACCGACAGCGCGAACTGCGGCGCGTGCGGCAAAGCATGCCCGAGCGGTCAATCTTGCAGTGCGGGCGTGTGCCAACCCTGAATCGGCGCCGAGCTCAGTTACCGTAGATCCACGTCTGGTCGTCGGGGCCGCCGAACATCACCGCCTCGCGGCGTGAGTTCCAGCTCCGCCTCCTCGAAACTCCAGCACTCGTTGCGAAGCGTTCGAGCGGAATGGAACTCCGCCTCGCGCGCGACCTCTCGCACCGCGGCGGAGCAGGCAGCGCGAACGGGTGAGCCAGCAGCGCTCCGAAGCGCTACTCTTCGGCCCTGGAGGATCTCATGCGCTGGGGACTCGCTCTGATCGCAGCCATTCCGCTCTGCGTCCTGTCCTGCTCGTCCGACGATGCCGGCGGTATCGCCGAAGGCGGCAACGGCGGGGGCGGGGGCGGCAGCGGAGGCTCCGGCGGCAGCGGCGTGTCGTGCTCGGGCGAGAGTGACTGCGACCCGGGTCAGTTCTGCAGCGCCGCCAAGATCTGCGTGGCCGATGGCTCGTGCGGCGCCGATGGCGACTGCACGTCGCCTGAGACCTGCGGCAAGAGCTCGAAGCAATGCCTCGCGCCCGGCACGTGCAAATCGGACGGTGACTGCGGCTCGGGTCAGGTCTGCAGCCCGACCAGCGCGAAGTGCGAGGTCGGTTCGGGCTGCGGAAAGAGCGAGTTCAAGCTCACGCAACTCGCGCCGAACGTGATGATTCTGCTCGATCGCAGCGGCAGCATGACAGGGGATGCCGGCGGCGACAGCCGCTGGAACGTCGCGAAGAAGGCCATTTCGACCGTGACCACGCAATACGACGACAAGCTCCGCTTCGGGCTCGCGACGTACTCCTCGTGCACGTCCGGGGGCTGTTCGGCCGGCAGCGTGGTCGTGCCCATCGCCGACAAGAACGCGGCAGCCGTCAACGCCTTCCTGGGCAACACCATCGACCAAGGCAGCTCCAACGGGCAGGGCACGTCGGGCGGGAAGGTCCAGTACCTCTGCGACAGCGGCGATCCGGAGACCAGCACCGGAAAGAGCCTCTCGGCGCTCACCGGCGAGGCGAGCCTGAAAGACGCAACTCGCTCCAACGTGGTCATCCTCCTCACGGATGGTGCGGAGAGCAGCCAGTGTGTGGGCTCGTGCAACGGCCCGTGCGGCGCGGGGCAGCTCCTCGCACAAACGCCTTCCGTGAAGACCTACGTGATTGGTCTGGGAGTGGGTGCTCAGGCCATCGACGCCATCGCCGCCGCAGGGGGCACCGCGAAGTCCCTGCCGAGCAACAACCAAGCGGAGCTCGACGCAGCGTTTTCCAAGGTCGCCGACGCGGTCGCGAGCTGCGACTACGTGCTCGACAACGCGCCGGCCGACGCCAACGGTATCTACGTCTACTTCAATGACGACCCTACGGGCGTGCCCAAGGACGGCGCGAACGGCTGGAGCTACGACCCCGTGACGAAGAAGCTCTCGTTCAACGGCTCGGCGTGCACGACCCTCAAGAGCGGCAGCGTCACCGACATCGACGTGGTCTACGGCTGTCCGGGCCCGATCGTCGAGTGACGCGCTCCGTTCTTGTGTAAGCTCCTCGGTCCCGATGGAGCTCGACCACATCCAGATCCGCGGCGCGCGCGAGCACAACCTGAAGCACGTCGACGTGGACATCCCGAAGAAGCAGCTCGTGGTGCTGACGGGCGTGTCGGGCTCGGGCAAGTCGAGCCTCGCCTTCGACACGCTCTACGCCGAGGGGCAGCGCCGCTACGTCGAATCGCTCTCGGCCTACGCGCGGCAGTTCTTGGGCCGTATGGACAAGCCCAAGTTCGATTCGATACGAGGGCTTTCTCCTGCCGTCAGCATCGAGCAGAAGACCACCAACACGAACCCCCGCTCGACCGTGGGGACCATCACGGAGATTTCGGACTATCTCCGCGTGCTTTTCGCCCGAGTCGGTCAGCAGCACTGCCATCGCTGCGGCTCCGAGGTGGTGGCCCAGACACCGGAGCGCATCGCCAAGAGCCTGCTCGCGCACCCCAAGGGCACGCGCATCGTGCTCCTCGCTCCGCTCCTGGTGAATCGCAAGGGCGAGCACCGAGAGCTCCTCGAGGACGCCCGCAGGGCCGGCTTCGTGCGCCTGCGAGTCGATGGCGAAATCGTGGAGAGCGCGAGCCTCGATCACCTCGAGAAGCGCAAGAAGCACGACGTCGACGCGGTGGTCGATCGCATCGTCGTGGGTCCCGGACTCGCCGCACGCGTCACCGGCTCGGTCGAGCAGGCGCTCAGGGTCGGCGAGGGCAGCCTGGTCGCCCTGATTTCCGACACGGAGCAGCGCTTTCACGAGAAGGCCGCGTGTCCCAAGTGCGGAATCTCGTTTCCGGAGCTGACGCCCCAAGCTTTCAGCTTCAACAGCCCGCAGGGCATGTGTCCCGACTGCAACGGTCTCGGTACGCGCGTCGCCATCGACCCAGCGCGCGTCGTGCCCGACGAGAGCCTCAGCATCGACGCGGGGGCCGTCGCTCCGTGGGGCGCCGACGTCTCCGCGAAGGCCGGCTGGACCCACGGCTTCCTCGCGCAGATCTTGAAAGCTCTCGGCGTCTCGACCACCACGCCATGGAAGAAGCTGCCGCAGAAGCAGAAGCAGGCTCTGCTCTACGGTACGGGCGAAACCAAGTACCGAGTGAGTTGGAAGAGCCGATCGGGCAAGGGCACCCTCGACGTGCAGTGGGAGGGTGTCGTGCATCGCTTGATGCGCCGCTTCTCGACCACCGAGAGCGACTGGTCGAAGCGCTGGTATCAGAAGTTCATGGGCGACGCGGTTTGCGCCACCTGCCAAGGTGCGCGCGTCCGCCCCGAAAGCGCCGCGGTGCGCCTCGCCGGCAAGAGCATCGTCGAGCTCTCCGCGTTGACGGTGACCGACGCTTCGGGATTCTTCCGCTCTCTCGAGCTCGCGGGTGCGCGCGCGGAGATCGCCGCCGAAGTGTTGAAGGAGATTCGGGGACGACTCGGCTTCTTGGAGTCGGTCGGGCTCGGCTACCTCTCGCTCGACCGATCGGGGCCGACACTCTCCGGCGGCGAGTCCCAGCGCATCCGTCTCGCGAGCCAGGTCGGCAGCGACCTCACCGGGGTGATCTACATCTTGGACGAACCGAGCATCGGGCTCCACCAGCGCGACAACCGCCGTCTGCTCGACACACTGGAGCGCTTACGCGACATCGGCAACACCGTGGTCGTGGTCGAGCACGACGAAGACACGATCCGGGCGGCGGATCACGTGGTCGACTTCGGGCCCGGGGCGGGCGTGAACGGTGGCGCGGTCGTGTTCGCCGGGACCCCCAAAGCTCTCGCAAAGAGCAAAGCGTCCCTGACCGGCCGCTACCTGTCCGGCAAGGAGCTCATCGAGTTGCCCAAGGCGCGACGAACGCCGAGCGGAAAACTCCGCTTGCGCGGGGCTCGCGAGAACAATCTGCGGCGCATCGACGTCGACTTCCCGCTCGGCGTGTTCACTTGTGTCACCGGCGTGAGCGGTGCTGGCAAGAGCACACTGGTCACCGACATCTTGTATCCGGCTCTCGCGGAGAAGCTCCACGGTGCTGAACGACGGCCGGGCGCCTTCGATCGACTCGAGGGCATCGAGCTCCTCGACAAGGTGATCGACATCGATCAGAAGCCCATTGGTCGCACGCCACGCAGCAACCCGGCGACCTACATCAAAGTCTTCGACGAGATCCGCTCGTTCTTCGCCGCCCTTCCCGACGCGCGCATGCACGGATACGAGCCCGGACGCTTCTCGTTCAACGTGAAAGGGGGTCGCTGCGAGGCCTGCGAAGGCGACGGCGTCCGGCAAATCGAAATGCACTTCCTCGCCGACGTCTACGTGACCTGCGAGGAGTGCCAGGGTAGGCGCTTCAACGAGGCCACGCTGGCCGTGCGCTACAAGGGCAAGAGCATCGCCGACGTGCTCGATCTCACGGTGCGCGAGGCCATGGAGCTCTTCTCCGCTCACCCCAAGGTGCGCGAACCTCTGGCGTTGCTCGCGGAAGTGGGTGTGGACTATCTGCACCTCGGCCAGTCTTCGCCCACGCTGTCGGGCGGCGAAGCTCAACGCATCAAGTTGGCGCGGGAGCTTTCGCGACGCGCGACCGGGCGCACGCTCTACATCCTCGACGAGCCGACGACGGGCCTGCACTTCGACGACGTGAAGAAGCTCCTCAGCGTGCTGTCTCGGCTGGTCGACGCGGGCAACAGCGTCATCGTCATCGAGCACAACCTGGACGTGATCAAAACCGCCGACCACATCATCGACCTCGGTCCCGAAGGGGGGCCGGGCGGCGGGCGGGTGGTGGCCAGTGGAACCCCCGAGACCGTGGCGAAGAACGCCGCGTCGGCGACTGGGACCTACTTGGCGAAGCTGCTCCCCTGATCGAGGCCCGCGAAGCGCACGAAGGCCAACGCAAGAGAAAACTTTTCCGTGTCAGTATTTTGACGCACCGGGTACTCTACGCTCGGGAAAGTGACGAATCGGGCCTCCCTCTCGGATCGCCCGCCATTCGAGGCGGGGACCTTGTTTGCCGACCGGTACGTGATCCGCCGGCTCGTGAGCCGCGGAGGGATGGCGGAGGTCTATGTCGCTCGGCACCGGGCAGTGGGCAGGGTCGTCGCCATCAAGGTGCTGCTGCCCCACATGGCGCTCGACGCCGAAGCCGTCGGGCGGTTCCAGGCCGAGGCGCGCGCGGCCGGCACCTTGGGTCATCCGAACATCGCAGAGTGCCTGGACATGGGGACTGCTCCCGACGGGTCGCCGTTCTTGGTGATGGAGTACGTAGAGGGCACCTCCCTGCGAGAGGAAGTCGCCAAAGGTCCAATGCACGTCGAGCGCGGCTGCGGGATCGCCATGCAGATCGCGAGCGCGCTCGAGATGGCACACGTCAACGAGATCGTTCACCGCGATCTGAAACCCGAAAACGTCTTGTTGGTCGAGCGTCCCGACCAACCCGACGTGGTGAAGCTCGTCGACTTCGGCATCGCCAAAGTCGGCTTCTCCTCGTCCGGAGCCCCTGCGGTCACGCGCGCCGGTTTCATGCTGGGCACGCCAGACTACATGTCGCCCGAGCAAATCCGAGACCCCGGCAACGTGGATCACCGGTCGGACGTCTGGGCGTTGGGCGTCGTCCTCTACGAGATGATCGCCGGCAAGCACCCGTTCGGCGACGAGCCATTCCCGGCCATCCTGAACTCCATCGAAACCCTCAAGGTCCCCGCGCTGACCGAGGTTCGTAGCGGCGTACCCGAGCAGCTCGCGGCGCTGGTCGCGCGCATGTTGGAGAAGCCCGCCGCGGCTCGTCCGAGCAGCATGGGCGAGGTGTTCGCCTCGCTCGAGCCGCTCGCCGGCGCGCAGGCGCCGCGGCGCATCACGGCGCACCGGCGCAAGCTCGACCTCGCGTCCCTTCCGCCGCCGGCAGACCTGGTACAAGACCACCCCACTGGCGCCCCGAGCGTGCGCCCCGCCGCGCGCGACGAGAAGAAGCCCGTTTCGCGCATCTTCGCCCTGGGCGCTGCCGTCGTGCTGCTTTCGTTCGGCGGCCTGCTCGTGGCGCGGCTCGCGAAGTCACGGGCGGAGTCCGAGCAGCGGCAAAGCCCGACGGCCGTCGAGCCGAGCGCCCCGGCGCCCCCAACGACGCCGAGCGCCGTGCCTCGAGAATCAGGCGCACCGCTCGACGGCAAACAAGTTGCGGCGGTCGTGAAAGCGCATCGAGAGGAAGTGCAGACGTGCCTCGACAGCGCCAACGAAACACGAGAGGTGCAGGGGCAGATCGAGGTGAAAGGCCGGGTGAACGAAAAGGGCCGCATCATCGAGCTCGATTTCACGAGCACGGTGGGGGACCCCAAGTTCGAAGACTGCGTGGTCACGGCCTTCAAGAAGTGGGACTTCCCCGAGCCGAAGACGGCGAGCACGGCAGCGCTCACGTTCACTTTCAAGTTCAAATGAGAACCGCTCGACACCTCTTCGCGAGCGCGCTCGGCGTCTGCGCCGTGGCGGCAGCAGCGACGCCGCTCCACGCGCAGGACGACGACAGCTCCATGACCTTCGAGTCGAAGAAGCGACCGAAGACGATGGAGGAGTTCATCTCGCGGAAGAAGCCGCCGGCCAAACCCGCTCCGCCCAAGAAGCGACCGCCGCCCAAGCCAGCGGTCGCTCCGCCCGCGCCGACTCCGACACCGACTCCCGAGCCGACTCCCCCGGCGCCAACTGGGGAGCCCGCGGGACCGGAGGCGCCTCCCGTCGCAGCCAAGCCGAGCGAGCCAGCTCCCGTCACGCCGCCACCCCCGACCAGCGCGCCGGCACCTGCGCCGCCTCCAGTGGCTCCTCCCCCTCGGGAACCAGCGGCAGCCGAGCCCGAAGCGCCCGCACCCCGGCGTGATCTGGTGGAGATCCACTTCTTCGGAGACGTCTACGTCGAATACGGCACCGAGACCCCACTCAGCTTCGGCGCGGGCGCGATCGACCAAGTCATCACGGGGAACCTGGGGCAAGGCGCGACGGCCTTCGGAGAAGTGAACATCGAGTTCATCGACGACAACTCGGGCATCGTCGACCTCGAACGCATCGGGTTGCGCTGGGAGGTTCCGGATTCGAGCGTCAGGGGAATCGCTCGAGCGGCTCTTGATCCAATCGGACCGACTGATGGGCGCCGCTGGTGAGGTGGTCGCCCTCGTCGAGACCTCGGCCCGCCACGTAATGGGTGAGTTGCAGGAGCTCGAAAAGGACGACGCCAAGGCGTACGCCTTGTACAACCACTTTGCCGTCGCCCTCGACCGACCGGACCTATTCCAGCCCAGGGGGGAAAACCCGGCCCCCATCGCCGACGAACTCGTGCTGCCCATGGAGTACTCGGACCAAATCCAAGTCTTCTTCCTCGCACCTTGGCACGCGGTTCCGACCCGACCCGACAAGAAGTTCCAGGCAGCCGTCAACGCCGGCACAGCGATCCCGGTGATCGACGTCGCCGGAGTGCGCTATCAGTGGGGTCGCAGTCGCTTCGCCGATAGCCGCGCGGCCATCGGCGTTGCGGGGTTCGGCGAAGAAGTAGCGGAGGCTTCGGGCGAAAGCACCAGCGTCTTCCACTTCGCGGCGCAGGGGAACGTGAGTCTCGGAACGCTTCATTTGGGCGCTGCATACGTCTTGACCAATGGCGGAGGCTTGGATGCGGGCTCCGAACGGGTGCGCTTCTTGATCGGCGTGGACCTGGTCAAGCTCGTCACGGGTCGAAACATCGAAGTGGAGTGACGACCTCGCCCGCGGTGGGGCCGCCCACAGTCGTCAGATGCCCGCTTCGCGAACGGTCGGCTGCATGCGACCCTGGGCCGGTGCCGAGCGTCCTCTTCGTTCACCCCTCGGGACACGCCAACGACTGGGTCGTGCCGGCCGGTGCCATCGCCGCGCTGAACGCGACGCCTCGGGACAAGGTCGGGCGCTACGCCTTCGAGCTCGACGACGACCTCGTGCGAAGTGCGCGGATTCTCGCCGTCGACCTGCACTGGGCGCTCGGGTTTCCTGGCTTCGAGGCATTGGTCCACCATGTGCGCCGCGTCGCGCCGGAGCTTCCCATCGTCGCGGGTGGCATCACGGCCGGGCTCTGGGCGGAGCGCTTGCTCGCGCTCGGGCTCTCCGACTTCGTGATCCAGGGTGACGCCGAAGTCGCATTTCCGCGACTGGTGGCTGCGCTGCTCGAGAACGCCTCCGCGCCAGACCTGCCCAACGTACACCGGCGCGGTCACGCTGCCCCCCGCATCGAGCGCATCTCGAGCCTCGACGAGAGCGACTCGGTCCGAGCGGAGTGGTTTCCGACCTATGAACGCGCTCGACAGAGCTCGATGCGGGCGTTCTCCGCGGACCGCTTGCTCGTTGCCGCGCGCGGCTGCCCGCTCGCGTGTCCGGACTGCCACGGCTCCTGGGCGGGGAGCTTCGGGAGTGGGGTGCTGTGGCGTTCGGCGAGCGCGCTGGCACGACAGGCGGAAGACGCTGCCCGCACGGGCACGCGTCACTTGCGCGTCTTCATGGGCAAGCCGTCGCGTTCGACCTTGCACGAATGGCTGGAGGCGCTCTCCCGCGCCGAAGTCGGTGGTGTCCGCTCGGACATCGGCATCATGTTGTGCCGCGCGCCGAGCGTGGAAGCCCTCGTGGCGTTCCAGCGCACCGCGAGCACTCGCCTCGCCATCAGTGTCGTCGACCCCTTCGAGCACCAACCCACGACGCCCACCCGTGCCGCCGCTGAGTGGAGCGAGTGGCTCGAAATCGCCGAAACCGCGGCGGTCGAGCTGGACGTTTGGACTTCGAACCCGGAGCGCGTCGCGCCGCTTCGCGCCGACCTCGCGGGGACCCGCGCCCGCGTCAGCTACTCGGGCTACTGGGACAGCCCGCGCCCCAAACACGCGACCGCGCCCCACGACTTCGACTCGGTGCGCGCAGCGGTCGCCCCATTTTGGACCTTCTACGCCGCAAAGCTCCTGTCCCCGTCTCTCGCTCGACTGCTCGCGCCCCTGGCGTTGCTCGACGACCTAGACACTCCAGACCCGCGCCCGGACGATCATCCCCTCCGGCCGATGGTGGACGACGCGTATGCGAACTTCGCGCGGACGCGCTTGCCGACGTTGCCGTCGCTGGGCTTTTCGGCCGTACCGGTGACCGGTGCAGCCAGAGCGACTGCGTTCGGCGACGTCCACCTGCGTGGGGACACGGTCGTGCTCGCGGGCGCGAGGCGCATGGGTCCGCGGGCGGACCTCGCCGCTGCGAGCGATCACCGCGGAATCCTGCTTTCCGCTCGACTCGAAGCGCCAGCAGCGACGGACTTCATCGCGCTTCTACCCCGAGGCGCGGAGCTCGACGCACTGGAAGACGACGGCGTGCTCGCGCTGCGCGTACCGGCAGGCGACCGGCTCGACCTCCGCGTGCGGCTGGCGCTCGGCTCGGCCTGGCTCACTCTGAGCGGAAGCGCGGAGTCGACGCGGGGCTTCGCGACCCTCGGACTGGCGAGCGGGCTCGAGCTGCCGGACGAGCTCTGAGCGCCTCTGAGCGCGAGCCTGCTGGTCGAGGTTCGAGTGCGGGTGTAGCCTGAGCCTTCCCTGGGCTGAACACCTGGAGAATCCAAGCTGCGGCTGAACATGACCACGCAACTCGAGCTCCTCGTGCTCGGCGGTTCACCGCGTGAAATGGCTGAACTCCAGGGCCGACACTTCCGCGAACAGGTGCCCGAGATGCTCGCAGCGCTCGCGGACCTGCCACTGTTGCCACGCGCGCTCGGACACCGTGGGAGACTCTTCGCCACTCGCATCGCAGCTCGCGCCCTCGGCGCCTTCTACCTCCGCGCGCACGCGCCGCTTCTCCGGACGCACCGCGACGGTCGTTACCGCGACTACTTCGACGCACTCGCGAGCGGGCTCGGAGAGTCCCTCACCACCGTGTACGGCGTGAATGCCTTCGAGATCGAGAGCGCGCTCCCGAGCGTGCGCATGGGCTGCACGGCCCTGGCGTTTTCTCCTTCCCTGATGCGCCACGGCCGGCCGTTGCTCGCCTACAACCACGACTTTCCGCCGGCGTTCGAGCCCTATCTGTTCGTGCGCAGAAACCGCCCGCGTGGCGCATTCGAGAGCCTCTCGGTCGGCTACCCCACCATCGCCGGCGCCATCCTCGGCGTGAACGCGGAAGGCCTCGGCGTGAGCATCAACCAGGCCTTCGCGACGGACGCCTCGCGCCGAGAGCCTGCGCTCCTGACCACTTTGTTGGTCCAAGACCTGCTCGACGAGTGCGCATCGGTCGCGGACGCTCGCGCGGCGTGCAGCGGGCGGCGACTGGCCACCGGCGCCATCCTCACGCTGGTGGACGCGCGAGGCGAGCGCGCCGTGGTGGAGCTCTCCGCCAGGCGCTCCGCCGTACGCACGGCTCCGGACGACCAGGTCCTCCACGCGTTCAACCAGTACCTCGAGCCCAGCATGCTGCCGCGCGAAGTGCCCGTCGGCGCCATCACGGTCGGGATCGGCGGGGGCTACGACGTTCACCGCTGCAACCTGACGCGCGAAGCACGCCTCGGCGAGCTGACGCCTCGACGAAGCGTCTATCAGCTCGACGATGTTTGTGGACTCGTGTCGGATCACGACGGCGGCGGAGGCACGCTCGACACCATCTGCGTCCACGGTGACGAGATGAACGCCACCATCCTCAGCGCGCTCGTCGACCCAGTCGAACGGAGCTTGCAGGTCGCGAGAGGGCACGCTTGCACTGCACGCTACGAGCGCCACGCGCTCGAGAACTCGCAGCCTCGCGCGGAGGCGGAGCTTGTCCGGAGCTAGGACGGCGGTCGTCGTCCTCGCGGCGGTAGCCTTTGCGGGCTCGTTCGTCGTGGGGCTCGGCTACAGCCTCATGGGCTTTTGGGTGACCTCGGCGCCGCGCAGCACCGAAGACGTCATCCTTCTCTGGGTCACTCGCCTCGCGGTGCTCATCTCGGTTCCGTTGCCGCTGTCCGCGCTGCTCACCGGACGCCGGGTTCCCGTGCTGTCGGTCGTCCTCAGCGTGGTCACGTTGCTGCTGACTCTGGCCTTCGTCGCCCTCGTTCCCGCCATGCTCTTCGGGTTCGCGAACCCTTGACCGGCCTGCAGAATCCGCACACGGTCGTCGTGTTGCTGCAACAATCCCCGTAGAGCATGCAGCTGGGATCACAATAGCATTCGACTCCGTTCTCGTTCGCGGGTTTGTCGGTTCCGCACAGAGCCGCGGTGCAACCGCCCGTCGTGGCACCGGTCGTTCCACACTGAGCGACGTCCGCGCAGCAGTCGCCGCTCTGCTGGCACGCCGCGTCGCAGTAGCAGCTTCCATCTGCCGAAGGTCCACCGCAGTGTCCCGCGCACGAGCCCGGGTTCGCGGCCACGCCGCCCGTGCCACCGCTCGCGACGCCGCCCGTCGCGCCGGAGCCACCCATGCCACCGCCACCGGCCGGCGCCCCGCCGGAGCTCGTCCCACCACTGGGGTTGGGGGCGCCTCCAGCGCCGCCGCCCGCCGGTTCGCCGCTACACACCGCCGCGTAGTCGGTGCAGCAGTCGCCCATCATCTCGCAGGCTGCGTCGCACTTGCACGAATCGTCTTCGGAAGCGCCGTCACAATGCCCCTGACAGCTCGCGCCGCCGGCAACGGGCACTGCGGGTGCGCCCGAGCTGCTGGCGTCTTCGTCCCCCGAGCTCTGAGCGCAAGCGACCAGCGAGAACGCGAGAAGAGCGATTGCGGGTGTGCGGCGGAACATTGGGCACCTCGTCTCAGTTGCAGTTCGCTTCCGTCGTGTAGGGGAAGCCCTTGCTGTAGCCGGCGGGCGTGCAGCTCTTCAGGCCGAGCTTCTGCTTGGTCGCATCCGAGACCGGCTCTCCATTTCCGTTCACCCAGTTCCCCAAGCAGCCGGAGTTCCCTGACGAAAACCCGTACGCATACGAGGTACAGCCATAGGTCTTGGCGGGGTCGCCACCGCCTTCCTCGGCGAAGTTGTAGGCGGCGCTCTTCTCGGTTCCGTTCTGATCGGGCGAAGCACCGGCGAAGCACGACCCCATCACCACCTCGCCGTCACCGTTCTGGTTGGCGTACTTGTAGAGCTGCTTCGTCATCGCGGTATTTTGCGTAGCCGCCACGCCGCCTGGGTAGCCGTGCGCGCTGTAGTAGCTCGCACCCTCGCCTGTGACCTTCCCGGCAACGTACTTGTCGTTCACGAAGGCCGGATCCGTGGTCTTGGCGTCGACATAGGATTGCGGGCTCAGCCACTGACCCTTGGCGCCCGGCTGTGGCGAATAGCTCATGCCCTTGGCGTCCGAGTATTCGTCGGGAGCTTTCGGACTCTCGCCACCCTCGCTCGAGGGCGGCGACTCGGCACCCGGCTTCTCGACGTTCTCGGGATTGCTCGGCGGCTCTTCGCTCGCGCCAGAGTTCCCTTCGGCGCCGTAGCCGCTCTCCGCACCGTAGCCGCTCTCGGCGCCGTAGCCGCTCTCGGCACCGGCTCCACCTGCTCCACCTTCGGCTCCGTAGCCACCTTCGGCTCCGTAGCCACCTTCGGCTCCGTAGCCACCTTCGGCTCCGTAGCCACCTTCGGCTCCGGAACCTCCCGCGCCTCCGTACCCGGCTTCGGCGCCCGAGCCTCCGTCTCCGCCTGCACCGCCGTACGCGCTGTCGTCTCCCGCGTAGTCGCCGCCGCCGCTCGAATCACCGGAGCCCGAATCGTCGGTGGCGATGGGATCGCTGTAGTCGCCGCCGCTCGTGTCCTCGGGCGGAGTGTCGCTGCCGTCTTCGGCCATGGGCTGCGACGTCGGCCCGTCCTTCGTCGGACGCGACACGGCGATCACGATGGAGCGGATCCAGCTTTGGACGACCGGGTTGTCGAGCCGCGCGATGTAGGCGCCGCCCGTGGTGGCACCTCGGCCGACATTCACGCCGACCACGTTCCCCAGGCGATCGCCGTCCGTCTTGAAGACGGCGCCACCGCTGTCGGCCATGCCTCCGCGAGCGTAGAGGTGCGTGGGGTGCCCCTTGGGGATGGACTTGGCAATGCGCGTCGGTTCGCCGGTCGTGAGCTCCGCTTCGTAGCCCTGTCGGCCGACTTGCACCACGCTGCACCCGGGGCAGCCCTTGGACGAGATGCGCGCGTACTCGGAGAGCACGATGGGCTTCTTCAAGACCAAGAGAGCGATGTCATTTCGCTCGTTGGCTCGCATGTTCGGATCGCCCGCCGTCCAATCGTAACGAAATACGCGCGCCACGCTGACCGACTTTCGCCCGGCGCCGGGTGCCGTCACGCGAGCAGCGTTGCTCCCGTCGGCGCAGTGGGCCGCAGTGAGGACCACGTTTTGCGCGATCAGGGTTCCGGCGCAGGCCGCCGATCGCGAGCCTCCCTGGAAGAAATCCACGACCACGGCGTCGGAACGAACGGCGGTCGCCTCGTCGGCGGGCGCGGTGGCCTGACAGGCCCCCATCGACAGAGACAGCAGCGCGAGCAGCGGAAGGAACAACCATGTCCAACGCTCGAGCGGGCGAAGTGAGGTCCAGCGGTACGGGGCCATGGGAGCCCCCGAAGCACGGAGCGTTCCATGCTGAGAAAACCGGGCAAATTCCCCCGATTTCTCCGGGCATCCGGACGAGCTTCCGAACGCGTCTGGAAAATCGGCCAGCGCCGACGCGGTCAGCGCGGTTGATTACAAAGAGCCGTCACCGGGCTCGAGGTGTTGTTGTCCGTGCGGCACTCGACCACGCCCGAGCTCGGCGTCACCGTCGCGTAGACCGGGGTCTGACCGCTCTTCACGTCGGCCGGCGCGCTCGCCAGGTCGATGGAGAGCACCTCCGCCTGCGCCGCGTAGAGCGGAATCGTGGTGGCCGAGACTGCGAGCGAAGTACCGCTCGGAGGCGTGCCGGAGAAGACCTCCACCTTCACGCCTGCGGGCAGCGGCGCGCTGCCCATGTTCCTCACCTCGACGAGCACTCCGAACGCGCCGGAGCAGCGGGGCTTCACCGTCACCGTCGCGTCCGGCGCTGCATGCTCGCTCCCGGGCTGCTTGTTCTGGCGGAAGTTGTCGAGGCCCGGGAGGCTCCAGTTCGCGAGCTCCTTGGTCGGAACCGTGCCGTCCTCTTCGATGTTGGTGATGTGGTAGGTGTGTTGGTTCCAAACGCGTCGGGTGCGCACCCAAGACTTGCTCTTGCTCTGGATGACGCGGATCCCGCTCTGTTTGCTGCCTCCACAATTGAAGGCGTAGGCGTTCGAGGCAACGACGATGTCGGCTTGCCCGTCGTTGTCGACGTCGGCAATGACGGGGTACTCGATCAGCGTGCCCGTCGTGTTGCAGGTCTTCCAGAGCTCGTTGCCGGTAGAACCGTCGTAGACGTGGAGGTAGATCGCGTCCGAATAGACCGCCTCGGCTTTGCCATCCCCGTTGAAGTCGAACACCGAGCTGCCCGTGGCTGCCGAAGAGCAGTCCTGGGTCGGGGTTTGCCAGAGCAGCGTCGTTGGGCTCGGCGCCGTCGAGTCCATCAGCTTCTTGCCGTCGAAGATCACGTAGGCAATCGAGCCGGCGAGGGCGACGTCCGGCGTGCCATCGCCGTTGAAATCCGCGATGGTCGGCGGGCCTCCGCCGGAGGTGTGCCCGCACGGATTGGACGGCGCGGTTTCGTGGATGTCGAACGGCTGACGCACGACCTGGAAGGCTGGCGTTCCACCCGTGAGCCGCCAGACGTGAAGCCGGCGCTGCCCGCTGGAGGGATCGATGCCGACGATCTCCGGCTTGCCGTCCTTGTCCAGGTCGCCGACTGCGCCCCAGGACGATGCGTTGCCGCTGTCCGCGATCAGGGTGCCGTCCGCTTTGAATGCGCGCCGACCGTCCGTGATCTCGAGCTTGCCGTCGCCGTCCAGATCGGCAATCGCTGGCGTCGAGACGCCCGGGAGCGCGTGCTTCAGCGTGCCGTCCTTGCCGTTCAAGATCCCACCTTCGACCACGACTTCGACCGTGCCGTCCCCCTCGAGGTCGGCGATGGCGGGGGAAGCGCAACCCACGCCGGTGGTGGACCAGACGACCTTGCCCGTTCCGTCGAACGCCGTGGCGACCGTACCGTTGCAGCCCACGATCTCGTTGCCCGGGTTGCCGTCGATGTTGCCGCCGGCAAGCTGACTCATCGGGCTCACACCGGGCACGCTGAACTTCTCGACCACCTGCTTGTTCACGATGGAAATCGCGTGAAGCGTACCGGCTCCCGTGTAAGCGCCGCCGCTGAACGTGATGAACGCGATTTCGGGGATGTCGAGCGCCGTGACCTTCCCATCGCAGTTGTCATCGTCGAGCTGGATGACGATGGGCGTCATCATCACGTCGCTGCTGAACGGCGAAGACGTGATCCCTCCCCAGGTGTAGGTGACTTCGGGGTCGAACGCGGCGCTGCTCGGCGGCAGCTCGCACTTCGGGAGACAATCCGGAGTGGGCTCGGCGCCGGTGCAGATGGGGGGCTGGGGCAGGCACTTGCCCTCGGCCAGGATGAAACCACTCGTGCAACTCCCGGCGTCGCCCGTCGGGCCTGCGTCCGACGCGCTACCCAGCGAAAGCTCGCAATACTCGCCGCTGGCGCAGTCCGCGCTCTCCGTGCAGGTCTTGCCCGGCGTCACGCACTTCTGGAACGAACAGACCTCTCCGGTCGTGCAGCAGTCGTTGCCGCAGGCGTTCGTCTTTTCACAACAGACCCCACCGGCGCAGATCCCTCCGTCGCCGCAGGCGCTACCCGTCTGACAATTCCCCGAGTCCAGGTTCACCGACGCGTCGCCGGCCTTGCCCCCGCTGCCACCAGCACCGCCACCGCCTCCGGCACCCGCATTCGAGGCCGTCCCGCCGCTCGAATCATCGCCGCAGCTGGCGAAGACGAAGAGCAAAGGAGAGAGTGAGGCTGCCGTCCGCCAGACCTTCATGTCGAGAAGGGTCGCACGGCCATGCCTCGGCGCCCAGGGGTTACGCCGAGCAGAGCGCAGCTCGGCCTCAGCGTTCGATGCTTCCGGGAAGGAGGAACGGGTAGACCTTTCGGCGAACGCGGGTCTGCCACCAACGATCCATGTGACGGAGGCGCTGGAGGAGCGCCCAGGATCGGGCATCCGAGTCGTAGTAGCGGCGAACCTCGTCCTGCGAAAGCCTGGGCGAGACACGGGCGTTCGCGATCTCGAGAAAGCGCGGGAGCCAGCGCTCGAGCTTCTCCTTGTGGAGGTTTCCCAGAAGATCGAGGACCACACCTCGGGGCTCGTAGTACTTGTCGAGGATGCCCTGGAGCATGAATCTGCGAACGACGGGGCGGAGCGCCCAGGGCAACGACGCCAGAAACACGCCGATGGGCAGCCGTTCGGCGTGCCGATCGTCCCTGAGGAGGGGCGTGGTCACGTCGAGGTAGGCGAGCTCGTCGCCGACGAGAACCCAGTTCGAGAGCTGACCGTCGAGCCCCACCTCCGGACCGACTGCCGTTGCGATGGCGGACAGCACGCGCTCGAACACCTCCACCGCGCGAGCTTCCGAAACGTCGTGCAGATGCTTCGAGAGCAGACAGTGCGCCTCGAGGCGTGGCTGCACGCACCAGACTGCCAAGGCGCCGTCGTCACGTTCGACGACGGCGAGCTTGCTCGGCAGCGGACGAACGCCGCGCCGAGGGAGCAGCGCGAGGTAATCGTGGAAAGCGGCGTGGTAGCGCTCCCATTCGCTGGCCCGCCAGAAGAGGGGCAGCCGCTTGACGGCCAGGCGTTCCTCTCCGCGATCGTAGCCCAGCACCGTGGAGACTTCGCCGTATCCGAGCACGGAGAGCTCCGAGCGATCCCCTCGGGTGAGCGCCCGCTCCACCCGGGCTTCGAGGTCGCCCAGCTCCGAGGCGTCCAGCTCGAGCGAAGTCACCCGAATACCTCGCGCAAGGTCGCGATCAAGCGCTCGGCGTCGTCGTCCGTCAACACGAGCGGCGGCAAGAGTTGGAGCACGCGCGGGTCGTTGTTGGCATAGAGCGCGAAGACGCCGCGATCGAACAGGAGCTTGGTCGCGAGCATCCCTCCGCCCTCGAACGGGAACGCGAGGCCCATGAACAGTCCGCGCTGGCGCAGCTCGAACGGCGCCCCAGCGAGACCTCTCCGGAACCGCTCACCGAGCTCGTTCACTCGCGCGAGGAACCCAGGTCGTTCGGTGATGTCGAGCACGGCAGTGGCGGCAGCGCAGCCGAGCTCGGAGCCACCGAACGTCGAGATGTGAACGAAGGGATGATCATCGAAGAACGTGTGCGCCTCTCGCGTCATCAGGGTGGCCGTGATGGGGTAGATTCCCCCGCTCAGACCCTTGCCGACGATCAACATGTCGGGTGCACACTCGTCGTGTTCGTGCCCCCACATTCGGCCCGTGCGGCCGAGGCCGGTCTGCACTTCGTCGACGATGAAGAGCGCACCGCGCTCGCGGCACAGTTCCCCCGCGCGGCGCAGGTACCCCGGTGGAGGCAGCGGCATGCCGAGGGTGGCTGGGATTGCTTCGAGGAGGACGGCCGCCGTCGAATCGCCGATGACGCGCTCCAGCGCCTCGGTGTCACCGAACGGCACTTGGACGAAGTCGGGCAGGTTGGGACCGAAAGGATCGCGGTATTGCGCATCGCCCGTGGCCAGCGCCAGGCCCGTATGGCCGTGGTATCCCCCGGCTGCCGACACGATGGCACGACGGCCGGTGACCGCGCGCGCCACCTTGATGGAAAGGTCGACGGATTCGCCGCCGCTCACCCCGAACACGACGCCGGAGAGCCGCCCGCGGGTGGTGCGGGCGAGGCGCTCGGCGAGGGCCGCGCGCGCGGTGGACACGAAATGGTGATTGCCGATGTCCCAGTGGGCGAGCGCACGGGTCACGGCCTCGATCACCTCGGGGTGACGATGTCCGAGATTGAACACGCCGCCGTTGCAGTGGCAGTTCAAGAAAGCGCGACGGTCGAAGGCGTCGCGGAAGAAGGCACCTTCGCGCTCGCCCATCACGACGTCGACTTCGTACTTCTGGAACGCAGCGACTTTCCCCCGCGACACGTGGCGAGCGAACGAATCGAACACCGCACCGCGATCCGCAAACGACAGCGTCGCATCCATGGCCGGGACATGCGCCGGCTTCGAGCCGAGCGCAACCCTCGCGCAGCTAGCGGCCAGAGCTCGGCTTCCGCCGCGTCAGAAGCACTTGGAGGGATCGTCACCCGGCGCGCACTCGCACTCGCACACGGCTCTCTCCCCCGAAGTTCCGGCGCTGCACGCCGGCGTCACGGTCAGCGAAGCATGCCCCGTCTCCGTCCCCCCCACCTCGACTTCGAGACGCACTCGCTGCGCGAAGAGGCCCGGTGGAACCTCCACGGGGCAGATGGGCACGTGCACGATGGCACCCCGAAGGTCCAGCGCGGGCTCGACCGCGTGGGGGTCGCTCGGTGAGGCGACCACTGCGCCTTTGCGACGTTCGGCGAAGCGGAGCGCTCCGCTCTCCGCGTCCAGTACGCTCACGCCCACGGACATCACGGTTCCGGTGTAGCCCCGCACGCGAGCGCTCACGAACGCCCAGTGCCCCCCCTGCGGCGCCAGGCGTAGCGGCAAGTCCCCGCCCTCCGTGAGCGGCACGAGGGGCTGGTCGAAGGCCAAGTACGCGCCGGGCACGACTTGGATCTCAGGGGGCTGGGCCGAGGCGGAAACGTCCGCTGGGCTGCCGCAGCCGAGCGCGGTCGCCAGTGGCACTAGGAATGCCGTGCGGGCCACGGACGGATCCTGCGCCTTCAAACGGCGAATGTGAACCGCTTCGGGCGCACTGCCGCTCTCACGCCCGCGAAGGCGGCGCGCGGGATGCAGTGAGACGACCTTGGAGCGCGGACTCGAAGAGCTCTCGCTCGCTCGTCACTTGCATGCGGAGACCGGCGAACGCGGTGGCGACTCCGGCAGCAGTGACCCCCATCTTCACCATGCGGTCCGTGGTCAGGAACGTCGCGCTAGCGATGTGCTCGATGCTCGCCACGACCCAGCTCGTCAGCTTTTGTCGCGCCTTGGACTCGTACCCCGTCATCTTCTCCCAGTCGTGGAAGGTGTGGAAGCAGAGCCCTCGCGCGAAGTGGCGCTCGAGCGCCTCGATCCAGCGCTCGGCCATGGGCAAGAGCAGTTGGCCCTCCACGAAGGTCACGACCAGATCCTGGCGAGGCATGAAGATCTCGAGAGTGCCAGCGGGCTCCTGCACGCGCACGACTCGAGTCTGTCGCGCTCGATCCATCGGCAAGGGAGCGTCCCCGGTCTCCACTCGGCCCGAGCCTAGCGACTCGCCGTGACCAAGTCACCTGTCACTTGATGGCGATCTCGACCAGCGAGGCTCCGGGGTGGTCGAGCTTCGCGGTCGCCGTCAGGGTCGAACCCGCGAGTTGGGCGCCACCCGAGATCTCGCAGCTCCCCGCGGCGCTGGGTGTGCAGGTACACGTTTGGCCTCCACAGTCGGCCGCCGTGTTGGCGCTGGACGTGAAGGCGTAGCTCCCGGCGGGGGCCGCGAGCCGCTGCTCGCAGCTATCCATGGCGGTGTTCAGGTCCACGTAGCAGTCGGTGGGCATGAACGCTTGCTCGAACACCGTTCCGCTCCAGCTCGTGTCGAAGTATCCGCCCGCTTCGATTCGGATCATGAGCGGCTGCATGCACGCGCCCGTGCAGTAGTTTGCGTGTTGCTGCAACGCTTCGCAGGTGTTCCCGCAGCCGCCAGCGAAGAGCGAAACGGGAGCTCCGGCAGGGTCGTTCAGCGAAAATGGGAGGCTCTGGCTGCAGTCGTTCGGCCCTCCCAGGAACACGGGCCCGGCGGTCTGGTTGCGAATGCGCACGGTGACCATCTGACCGCTCTGATCCAGGTAGGCGTCACACGACGCTCCACCCGTTCCTCCGGTTGCGCCCGCTCCCCCCACCGCACCACTGCCACCGGTTCCGCCCGCCGCGCCAACGCCACCCGTTCCGCCACCGGCGGGAGCTCCCGCAGCGCCACCGGTCGAGGCCTCCTGGTCGGTGGAACCACCGCAGCCGATGGCGAGGGGGAACAGGGAGAGCGCGAGCAGCAGAGTCAGACGGGACGACATGCCAGCGCGGCTGCACGCTTCGTGCCGGCACCGAGTGCGGGATTGTCGCGGGCGAATCCGGGGCGAGTGTGCCACGCTGAGCCTCCTCCCCGGGCAGGTCCGTCATGGCCGAGCGCGCTTGACGCGCGGCGCTCCATGTCTCAAACGGGACTCCCTCGCCACGGATCCTTCGGGATGCTGCGCATCGCCCTACAATCCCTGGCCCACGACCGCGGCAAGCTCGTCGCCTCGCTCGCGGGAGTTGCGTTCGCCGCCACCCTGGTGTTCGCGCAGGTGGGCCTCTACGCCGGATTCCTCCAGAGCTCGAGCGCGGTGATCCGGCACGTGGGGGGCGACGTTTGGGTGATGGCCAAGGGCACGCAGGTGGTCGACAACGGCGAGCGCCTGTCGTCGGGCAGCCGAGAGATCGCGGCAGCCCACCCCTGCGTCGAGCAAGTGCGCGGGCTCGTGCTCTCGTTCCAGGCCCTGCGCAAGCCCAACGGTAGCCTCGAAGCGGTCCAGGTCGTGGGCTTCGAACCCAGTCCGAAACGGGTCGTGCCCTGGGCGATGGTGCGCGGTCTGCCCCAAGATCTCCATGGCCCCATGCGAGTCGCGGTCGATCGACTCGACCTGGAAAAGCTCGCCATCGAGGGCGACCCCATCGGCGCCGAGCTCGGCATCGGACAAGAGTCGGTGCGCGTGACCGCGGTGACGGACGGCATCCGGGCTTTCACCCTCGCCCCCTACGTCTTCACCGAGCTCACGACGGCGCGCCGTCTCGCGCTCCTGGGTGCCGACCAGGTCTTCTACTGGGTGCTCGACCTCGCGCGCCCGGAGTGTGCAGACGACGTGGTCGCGTCCGTCGGACGCCACCCGGATCTGGTCGCGAGGCGCACCGACGAGTTCCGCGAGATGACCGAGAACTATTGGGTCCAGGGTTCGGGCGCCGGGACTGCCCTCGCTTTCAGCGCGTTGCTGGGGCTCGTGGTGGGCGTGGTGATTGTGGGGCAGACTCTCTACGCCGTGACCAAGGAGCACCTGCGCGAGCTCGCCACGCTGAAGGCCATCGGCGCGTCACCTTGGGAAATCGTGAGCTTCGTGGCCTGGCAGGCCGCCTTCTTGGCGCTGGTTGGCGGAGGGCTCGGGCTTGGTATGGCGCTCGCGGTTCAGTCGTGGGCCCTCGAAGTCGGGCTCACCATCGTGCTGACGGGCCCCGTCCTCGCCGTGGGCGCCACGGCGGTGCTCGCCATGTGCACGGTGGCGAGCCTGTGGAGCGTGCGCGCGGTGCTCACGCTCCAAGCCGCGGAGGTGTTCAAGTGAGCCCCGCGCCTCGCACCCTCGTGCGTTGCCAAGGCCTGGAGAAGTCGTTCGGCGAGGGAGACCTCGCGACGGTCGTGCTACGCGGCATCGATCTCGAGGTGTTCGCCGGTGAGCTCGTGCTCTTGATGGGTCCGTCGGGATCGGGAAAGACGACGCTGATCTCGATCCTCGCCGGCCTCATGCAGCCGACCGCGGGAGAAGTCGAACTCTGCGGCGAGAAGATCTCCGAACTCCACGAATCGGAGATCACCCGAGTTCGCCGCCGCCACCTGGGCTTCGTGTTCCAGAGCTACAACCTGTTCCCCGCGCTGACGGCCCTGGACAACATCGCCGAAGTCCTCAAGCTCAAGGGTGCGGGCACGCGGCAGGCGCGCGATCGGGCGGCGCGAGCCCTGGGCGACGTGGGGCTCGGCGAGCGCTTGCACCACCGCCCGGCCGAGCTCTCGGGCGGACAAAAGCAGCGCGTGGCCATCGCGCGGGCCCTGGCCGGTGACCCGGCGTTGATCCTGGGCGACGAAATCACCGCTGCGCTCGACACGCACACCGCGCTCCACGTGCTCGAGATCCTGCGCCAGCAGGTGGGCCCAGAGCGGGGCATCTTGCTCGTCACCCACGATCGACGGCTCGAGCAGTTCGCCGACCGCGTGATCGAAATCGAGGACGGACGGATCGGACGCATCGTTCCGGGTGGTGCCCGCGCGGGAGCGGCGGCATGACGCAAAAGCGGCGGAAGCGACGCTATTTGCTGATTCTCTCGGCCGTCGTCGCCGCGACGGTTTCGGGACTCTGGCTCCACGGCCGGGCCACCGCCGAAACCGCGACGGTCGAAGCCGGTGAGGTGGGAGAAAGGCTCGTGGCCCGAGCGGTGGTGGTGCCGGTGGACGGCGTGGCCGAAGTTCGGCCGCGCACGGACGGTCGCGTGCTGAAGGTCCTGGTGCGCGAAGGCCAACTGGTGAAAGCGGGCGACCTTTTGGCCGAAATCGCGCCCGATGTGGTGCAGAGCGAAGTGGATCGACGCGAAGCGGAGCTCGAGAGTCTGAGGAGCAGCGCTACGAGCATCGCGCTCGGTGCCCGTACGGAAGAACAGACCGCGGCCGAAGCCGAGCTCGCGGCGCTCAAAGAGGAGCTCCGGTTGGCCGAAACTCGGGCGAGCCGCGAGCGCAAGCTCGCCGAGCGCGGCGTGAGCCCGGGCGCGGCCCTGGACGAGGCCGAGCGAGCCTTGGGCGTGGCGCGGGCGCGGGTCACGGCCGCCGAAGCACGACTCAAGCTGGCGAAGGCTGGCGGTCGCAAGAGCGAGGTCAGCTCCGCCAACGCACGGGTGAAGGCCGCCAAGGCGGCCGTCGTCCAGGCCAAGCAAGAGCTCGACAAGACCAAACTCGTGGCGCCCATCGACGGCGTCGTGCTCACGCGCCGCATCGACCCCGGCGACGTCATCGCCGGCAGCAGCGCGGGCGTCGGCGCGCCGGCGTTCGAGCTCGCGGACGCTACGCGGGTCGAGCTCCAGATGGAGGTCGAAGAAGTGGATTCTTCGAGACTCGTGCCGGGACTCGCCGTACGCGTCGCGACGCCAGGACGGGCGGAGCAACTCGGCGAGGGAACCGTCACGCGGGTCGGCGCTCAGCTCACCCGTCGCAGCATCGGAGCCTTCGACGCTCGCGAGCGGGGTGAAGGCTGGGTGCGGAGCGGTTGG
This sequence comes from Polyangiaceae bacterium, assembly GCA_046351435.1. Classification (GTDB taxonomy): domain Bacteria; phylum Myxococcota_A; class Polyangia; order Polyangiales; family Polyangiaceae; genus JADJKB01. Next base: position 98,882 of record JAXLYN010000026.1, on the reverse strand, counting down.
GTCGACGTACGCTGGGGCGAAGGTCGAAGCATGCCGCTCGGTCAGCGCGTGGAGGTCATCGTCGACTTGCCACCGCGACAGGTGACTGCGCGGGTGCCTCGCAGCGCCGTTCGAGTGCGCGAAGGGCGCGCGCTCGTCGAGGTGGCGACGCCGTTCGGCTTCAGCGAGCGCCGCGTCGAGCTCGGCGCCGCGGACGATCGCCACGTCGAGGTTCGGGGTCTGCCCGCGGGCGCCAAGGTGAAGACCCACTGAGACACACTGAGTTTGGAGGAAAGCATGCCGACCTCGGATCCGGCGGAGCTACGCCGAGAGATCATGAATGCGATGCAGGGCGCGGGGCGCCTGCACGTGGCCTACGTGGGCATCACGAACCACTTGTTCGACAAGCTGTCGGAGCTCGGCTCGGCGAACCCGGAAGCGCTCGCCCGAGCGGCCGAGCGCGATCCTGGGTACGTCCTCCGCTGGTGCGACGCAGCGTTCGCCTTCGAGCTCCTGGACCTCGATGACACCGGGGCCTTCCGCCTTTCGGCGCTGGGTGCCCAATTCCGACCCGACGCGCCGGCTACGCTGATGCCTTTTGCCGTGGGCACGATCCTCGGCGCGCACATGGCCGAGCGCGCCAGCGGTCTCATGAAGTCGGGAGAGCGCCCAGGCGAGAAGGTGCTGGCCGAGCAAGAGACGGTGCTCCCGTGGTTCGGAGCCATGCTCGAGGCGCAGTTCGGTAGCTTCTTCGAAGAGCAGATCCTTCGGGCCGTACCGGCGTACGCCGACGTCGACGAACGCGGCGGCTTGGCGGTGGATCTGGGCTGCGGCAATGGCTGGTATCTCAGGCGCCTCGTGCGACGCTTCCCTCACCTGCGAGGCGTCGGCCTGGATGGCTTCGAAGAAAACGTGCGACAGGCTCGTGAGCTCGCGCAGCGCGAACGGCTCACGGAGCGACTCGAGTTCCGCGCCGGGGACCTGCATCACTTCAGCATCGACCAAGAGGTGGACCTCCTGGCCATGAACCGCGCTCTCCACCACGTCTGGACCGACAAGGAGAACGTGTTTCGCATCCTGTCACAGCACCTGCGCGTGGGCGGCTGGGCGGTGATCTGGGAGCCGGCATGGCCGAGGGATCGCGCCGCGCTGCGGGCGCCCGGCTCGCGCCCCATGGCGTTCCAGAACCTGGCCGAACACGTGCAGGGCAATCACTTCTTGCGACCCGACGAAATTGCGGACGAGCTCGAACGCGCTGGTTTCGAGGCCGAGGTCCACCTCTTCGCCGAAGGCAGGGAAGCCGTGGTCGCCGGGCGCAAGCGCGGCTCTTGACGGCTCACTCGGCTGGTTGGGACTCCTCCGGCGCGGGCGCGAGCCCTCCGCTCGGAGGTGTGCCGACCGAGACCGGAACTGCGACGTCTTCGACGTACACCAGCGTGCCGGGCCCGGCCGTCGCGTCCCGGAAGCGCACGCGACCCGCAACGTCGCTCTGCCCTTCCAGCGTCCGCTCGGGCAGTCGCACGGTCACGCGGACGTTAGCGAGCGGGCGGTCGCCACACGGGACGCTGCCGTACGGCGCGCCGATCCGGGTCTCGGCCGGCAGACGCCGACGGGTCTCGCCCTCGTAGGTCAACGGCACGAGAGCGAGACCGCCACCCAGACCGAGGAAACCGATACCCATGGCGCGTTCGCCCTCGGAGACGAAGACTGCGCCTACCGCCAAGGCCGCCGCCGCACCCACGAACCGCCCGGTGGAAGCGCGCGTCTCCACCACTTCCTGGCGTTCGATGCGCTGTTCGGTGTGGGTCTCGCAGAGCGCTTCGGCGCGCACGCGGATCTCGAGAAGGTCCATGCGCGGCACGACGAGCGCGTAGCGTCGTTCCGATCCCGGCACCGTCCCCGCCCGCCGGGTGACCTTCGCGCCATCCGCCGACTCGACGCGGGCTTCGGTGTAGGTACACGCCGCGTTGCCGCAGGCGAACGCCATGGCCAAGGCGAGCCTCACGGCAACCTCCGGATCAGGAGCCGCTCCGTCGGCACGCCGTCGACGGCGACGTCCAGATCGAGGGTCTCGCCTTGCCAGAGTTCGGGCGGGATCCGCAGCCGCGCGCGACCGTGGCCGTCCAGGCGCGCGACGAACTTCCGACCGCCCACCCCGAGCTCGATGCGCGAGGGCACGCGAGTCGACTTCACGCAAGGAGCCACGCGAGACTCACTGGGCGCGGAGTCCTCGACGCGCCGGGTGGTCTCGTCACCGTACTTGCTGGCATCGACGCCGAGCGCTACCGCAGCACCGACGGCGGCCCCCAAAGAGAGCACCGAGATCACGTCGTAGCCGTCCAACTCGTCCTCGGTCGACGCTTGTCGCGCCGCAATCCCCACGATCCCGCCCACGGCCACCACGCCCGCTTCGCCTGCGAGAACCAGCGGGCTCGGCTCGCGGCGTACGCGTTCGTCGAACGTCACGCGCTCTCCGAAGCGCACGAGGCAACGTTCATCGGGTAGGACGCTGATCGCCAGGTCTTGGCCGCTCGGCAGGATTCGGACGTGAGGACGCGAGAGCTCGGGCCGTCGCTCTTCCAGCCAGCGCACGCTCTCTTCGTCCAAGACGTGGCGCGACCGAGTCTCGTCGACGTGGGCACAACCCGCGGCCGCGAGGGCGAAAACGAGGCTGGACCACGCTCGCGCCGTTCCCACGGGGCAACGATAGCGCTTTCACTCCGCGCGCTGGAGCCGAAACTTCAGGTTCCCCTTGTCGCTTCCGCCCCACTCGGTGGTGCCGGCGCCGGTGAGCGCGCCCCCTTCGCAGCTCACGCTGCCCTGGAGCTTGTACTTGTGCTCGAACTCACCGCGCATCACCACGCTGTCCGGCTCCTTGAACTCGCCGCTCGCCTTCACGCTGCCGCGAAGCGTTCCGGTGTCCGGGTTGTCCGACTCGGCGGTGCCCGTTCAGTGCACCATCGTCCGCGATTACCAGATCGATGCTCCCGGAGCGGACGGCCTCGGGGTGCGCCAAAGCAAAGCTCTGCCACTCGCCCACCCAATGCCCGCGAGGCATCACGCCGGGCTGGTAGCCGCCTTCGGGACTCGCGGCACCGCCGGCCGAAGCCGTGCCACAACCCGAGATCCAAGAGACGATGGTCAAGAGCACGATGTGGGGGAAGGTACTTCACGCTGTCCTCGCGCGAGGCACGCTATCAGAGCCGAGGAACACCGCGACGCTCACGCGGGTGGCTTGCACTTCACGCCGAGCACGGTGCCCCGATTGTTTTCCCTTGCACTCCGTCTTGCTCGATCGTCGTCGGAGATCACTGTACGTCTTTGGGCGTGGAGGGGGCGGCGTGGCCCAGAGGCAGGTCACGGTCTCGCACTCGCCAGGATCTGTAGAGCCTTGGTCGTTGGTGGGTCTCGCAGACCTTGGTGCTGCCGTCGTGGGAACCCCACCTTGACCCCGAGGCCGATGGGCGCGGCAGCCACGGTTGCAGACCGGCGCGGACAAGAGCGCGCCGCCCGAGCCGCAGCTGAAACCCGCGATGCCCGTGGTCATGTCCGGAATGTCCCAGACCGCTGGCGTCGCCAGGCACGTTCTGGCGGAAGTTGTTCAACGTCGGGTCGAGCCAGTTCTTCTTCCAGGCGCTGGTCTCGGGGACGGTACTGTCTTCGCTGATGTGCGTCACCGCATAGGCATGCTGGTTCCAGATCGTCCGCGACCGAACCCAGCGATCGGTGGCGTCTGGTACACACGAATGCCCTGCACGCCCTTGGGGTGGGCGGCGCGGACAGGCCGTTCGTGCCGGGCGTGCCAGCCGGAGGGGCAGCGCACTTGGAAGCCCGCATCGGTGCACGCCGGGTCGGTACCGGCGGAGCAGCACCTGCCCGTGGACGTGCAACGACAGTAACCCTGATCGCACTTGCCGCTCGGGCAGTCGGAGTTGGCGAGGCAGCCCGAACCCACGAAGGTGGCGTCGACACCGTCGGCATTGATCAGCGGCGCGTTGCAGGCGATGCCGGAGCCCGTCGCAGAGCACGCCAGGTTGGACGGCGTCACCAGATCGGCGCGAAGTTCCCGTCCGTGTCGGCGACGACGGGTTTTCGTACCAGGTGCAGCTCGAACGGAACTGACTGAACAGCACCTTGCCCGAGGTCCCATCGTAGACGCGCACGAACACTTCGTCGGCGTACACGACCTCTGCTTTGCCGTCGTCTTCGAAGTCGAACACGCTCGAGCCCGTGATGTTGCTCGAGATGTCCTGCGTCCGGCGGGACCACAGAATGCCCGCCGGCAAGCCCCAGGCACGGCGTTCATGTCGTCGCAACCGTTGGCGTTGTTGCAGGTGCCGTTGACGGGGAGTAGCGCTGCAATCGATGTCGTAGATGGCCGGCGAACGCCTCGCCGGCGACCTCGAGCTCGGGCAGCCCATCGCCGTCGTAGTCGGCCACGGTGGGCGGACCACCGCCGCCACCGGGCACCGAAATGGGACCGAGCACGGTGGTGCCATCCATGCCGGCGTAGATGGTGGCGGAGCCTTTGCGAACCACGGCGAGTTCCGGATTGTTCGCGGGCAGCGATGCACCGAACGCTCCGAAGTCCGCGACCGCTGGGAAGCCCGGAGCAGCGGCGGAGAAGTAGCCCTCTTGCTGCCAACCGCTCGCGGTCCACTGCCAGACCAAAGCACCATTGGTGATCCCGATGGCGGGATCCTGGTCGAGGTCGGCCAGCACGGGGTCGAGGCCCTGGCTATGTGTCGCGTACTCCGCGGGTGAGGCACCCTTGGTTGCGCCCGTCTTGCCGTCGAGGACGGTGGCCTCGCGGATCACCTCGGGCACGCCGTCGTCGTCGAGATCGTGGACCGCGAGCCTGCCCAGTTGCCGCCCGGCAGCGCGTCGGCGCTCTGCTGCCATTCCAGGTCCCCGCTTTGCGAGTGAACGCAACGGCGTGGCCATCGGCCGCGCGCGCGACGATGCCGGCGACGCCGTCTCCGTCGAGGTCGGCGGCGGCCACCGACGCGCTCGAGATCAAGAAGCCGGCGTAGCCCGCTTGTCCGCCGCCGAGGTTCGCTTCGAGCTGACAGTTGTCACCACGGAGAACCCGGATGACACCTTGGTTCTCGGTGTAACTTCCTGGTGGACGGCGGTGAACGGCACCACGATGCTGGGCACGCCTTGCCCTGGCTTGTTGAAGTTCACGCGACCACCGGCGTGGCCTGCACGTCGCGGTGATTCGGGAACGGATCACCGGCGGGTGGCGTCGAGAACTCACCTGATGGCGGGGCGAAGTTGCCTGGCGGCAACCCGACCTGGCAGTTCGGGTCGTTGTTCTTGCCCGGTGGAGCGCCCCACGGCACGCAGCCCACGTTGGGCTCGCACAGGTGTCGTTCTGACAGTCGTCGTCGCCGGAGCACGACGTCTGCGTGACGAAGCCGCTGATGCAGACCTGTCCTTCGGAGCAGCCACCTGGCACGTGGCGCTCGAGTCGCCGCCGCTCTGTCCGGAAAGATCAGCGTGTCCTGACCGGCGTCCTTGCCGCCGCTGCCGCCGCTTCCGCCCGTGCCTGGCCTGTTCGTCGCGGATTCGCCCTGCTGTCTCCGCAACTACAAGCCTGGGCGAGCGCGAACGCCGCCACGCAAAGTCCCAACGCCAAGCGCCTGCGCACGAATGCCATCTTCGACTCCTCCGCGGCAGCGCAGAGCATAGCAGAAGCGCACGATCGGACGCCGCGAAGTGACTGCGCGCGGCGGTCGATCCGGTGACGATGTCGCCATCTGCGCCCTGGCTCGGGTGGCGGCGAGCGCCGCGGCACCATCACATGGCGCAGGTGAAATTCTCGGCGCCGAGCGAGGCGGTCGTCCCGTTGTCGTACTGGATCGTCAGGGCCATCTTGCCGCCACAGAACGACACGGCGTCCCGCTGCTGGTGCCCGAGCTGCTGCCCGCGGTCTTGGTGTGCGTCACCGTCAGCTTGGCGCCTCGCACCCACGTTGCCGCTGCCAAGCCATCGGGCGTCGCCAGGAACGTCCAGTCGAGGGTGTTCGCGCCCTTGGTGAGGGTCGCTTGATGCTCGTGAACTTCGTCTTGCCTGGCGGCCGTCCCCGTGCCGTTGTCGTATTCGACGCTGAACGTTCCGCCGACCGGGTCGCTTCCTTGCGGCGGCCGACAGTTCACGAAGAGCTCGTTCTTGGTGATCTTGGGCTGGATATTCGCCGACGACCGTCGCTCGGGGCATCCAAGCTGCCGTCGATACCGCCATCGCTTCCGCCGGTCCCCGCTGCGCCGTCGCCGGCATCGGTCCCGCCACCGGTTCCCGCGCCGCCGTCGCTGCCCGCCGTGCCACCGCTACCGGCCGTGCCGCCGCTACCGGCCGTGCCGCCGCTACCGGCCGCGCCGCCGCCGCCCGAGCTCCCGCCCGCACCGCCAGTGCCCGAACCCCACCCGAGCCGCCGGCACCGCCGGTGGCGCGCCGCCGGCGCCTCCGCTGGCCGTTCCGCCAGTGTCGTCGTCACCGCCGCAGGCGGAAACCACCAAGGCAAAGAGCGCACACGAAAAGCCAGCCCAAAGGAGTGAAGTCCGCCGCATGACGAAGAGCGTACGCTGCCCCGGGATTTGGGCAAGCTCCAGCCGCGGGCCACGCGGACAATATTGTAGAGTGCGCCGCGATGCCGGACCTCCCGGTGTTCGAAGGCTGCCAGGTGATCGAACGGCTCCGGACGGGGCCGGTGGCAGACCTCTACCACGCGGTACAGCAGCCGCTCGGCCGCCCGGTGCTCATCAAGGCGCTGTCTTCGAGCATCTTGCCGTCGTCGCCGTTCGCCGCCTCCCTCGAGCGCGAAGCGCACGTGCTCGCGGAGCTCCATCACCCGAACATCCTCCACGTCCACGACTTCGTGCGACGCGACGATCGGATGTGGCTCGTGCTCGAGTACATGGACGGCTTTCCGCTCGACGAGCTCCTGCGTAGCGTCGGCAAGCTCCCGGCTCTGGCCGCAGCCGCCATCGCGCTGGAGTTGGCCCGGGCGCTCGAGCATGCGCACCGAAACGGTGTCGTCCATCGAGACGTCGAGCCGCGCAACGTCATGGTCTCCAAACGCGGCCACGTGAAGCTCCTGAACTTCTCGGTGGCGGTGGACGAACGTCTGCCCACTGCGCCGGAGCTCCTGGACGGGGGCACCAGCTTCAGCGGCCCGCTCTATCTTTCGCCGGAGCAGATCTTGGGCGAGCCCGCCGACCCGCGCAGCGATCTGTTTTCGCTCGGTGTCGTGCTCTACGAAATGCTCTCGGGCAAGCGTCCGTTCGACGCGCCGGACGATCGCACAGCCGCTCAACGCATCCGCCACGATGCGGCGGCGCCCTTGGCACGCGCCGTGACGGGCGTGCCGGCGCCCCTCGAACGGATCGTCCAGCGTTGCCTGGAGAAGATGCCCAGCGATCGCTTCGACACCTGTGAAGAGCTGGTCCTCGCGCTCGAACGCTTCGCGAGTGAATCCGGGGTGACGAGCGCCCATCGCCAGATCGCGCAAGCGCTGGTCCAAGCGGGACTGACCGAAGAAGCCCCCCGATCGGTGATCGACCCTTCCCGCGTGCTCGGCGACAAGATCACGGCGCCCGGCCTCGGTTGGGCGCTCCGCGGCCTCGTCGGCTGTTTCGTCGCCCTGCTGGTCGGCGGCGTCGTCATCGAATGGTGGGCCCAACGCTCACAGGCAGCGCCCCGCGCTCATCGCGGCGCGCAGGAGCTCGCGCTGGCACCGAAGCGCCCGGCCTACCTGCGCGTGGTGGCGGACCCCTGGGCCAACGTCATCGTGGACGGCGAGCGTGTGGACACCACCCCCTTTGCCCGCGCCATTCCGCTCTCGCAGGGGACGCACTACGTGCGGCTCGAGCACCCGAACGCCCCGACCGAACGGCGAACGCTCAGCCTCGCGCCGGGCGAGACCGTGCTCCTCGACGTGAAGATGCGCATCGAGGGGGACGCGGGGCTCCCCGACGCCGCGCCGACGCCGGCCCCCGACGCCGGCCCCGAAACTCCCTGATGGCAGGCGAGCCGAGCCCGCTCGCCTCCGCCGCTCAAATGCGCCATGGTCCCGCCATGTCGAAACGCTTTCGCGTGCTGACCGCAGTCGGACCGGACCGGCCCGGCTTGGTGAAAGAGATCTCGGCCGCCATCCATCGCGCTCAGGCAAACCTCGAAGACAGCCGGATGGCCGTGCTCGGCGGAGAGTTCGCCATGCTCGTCCTGTTTTCTGGCAGCGGCGAGGTGCTCGAGCGCGCGCAACAGGAAGGGCAGGCCGCCGCCGCGCGACTCGGTCTCGACGTCCACTTCCGTGACACGAGCTCGCCGAGTGGCGGCGCCGCCATGCTCGCATACGAGCTCCGGGTGACGGGCTTCGATCAACCCGGCATCGTCGAGGGTGTGACCACGGTGCTGGCTCACCGCAACGTGAACGTCGCGTCGCTGGAGACCAGCGTGGTGAACCAACCGCTGTCGGGTACTCCGGCGTTCCTGCTCGAGGCCATCCTGCAGGTGCCGTCGGGCGTCGCGATCTCGGAGCTTCGCCGCGATCTCCAGCGGGTCGCCGACGAGCAGAACCTGGATCTCGCGCTCGAAGCCAAGACCTGACGACCGCCCGCCCGCTCCTCGTTCAAAACACGAACCGCAGGCTCGCCCCCACGCTCTTTTTCCGAGGGTCACTGGCGACGTCGAAGTGAAAGCGCCGGGCCTGGCGCTCTCCGCATCGCCGTATCACAGCCCGCGCTGAGCTCGCCAGCGCGCCCGCTCTTCTTCGAACAGCCTCCCGAGACGGCGCTGCTCCTGGACGAAGGCCGCGTAGGTCTTCGGGACCCGCGCGTCGCTCGTGAACGCGTGCATCACACGCACGGCGGCTTCGGCGTCGTCGGTGGCCCGATGCGCCTGGGCGATGTCGATCCCGAGGCGTGCCGCCACCTCGCCGAGGCTCTTGCCCTTCTCCATTTTCTGGAGCTCGCGAGCCCAGACCAAAGGATCGATCCAGTCGACGCCCCGGCGGCAAGCAGGGGGCAAGTTGCCACCAATGGCGCCGGCGCGTTCGAGCTCGGCCAACAGGAAGGCACGATCGAACTCGGCGTTGTACGCCACCGGCACGCGACCAGCGAGCGCGGCCATCACCTCGGCGGCGACGGCGGCAAAGGCCGGTTGGTCGCGCCGCGTCTTCGTCGCGCGGATGCCGTGCACGTCGTCGCCTCTTTCCGGGATGAGCATCCCCGGGTTCACGAGCCAGTGACGTCGCTCGATGACCGCCCCGCCCTGCCACACCACGCAGGCGATCTCGGCCACGCGATCCAGCGCCGGGTCCCGCCCGGTGGTCTCGGTGTCGATGGCGACCAGCGGTAGGTCGACGATGGCTCGCTCGGCGCCGAGCTCTTCGGCCACGCCCACGGCCACCGCGCGAAGCAGGTGTGCGATGCCGGGATAGTGCTTGCCGGTGGGGAAGCAACCGGCGCCTTCGGCTCCGCCCCTCATTTGCCCTTGGGAGTGGGATCGGTTTTGGCGCGGGCTGCCGACGGCGCCGGGGCCCGCCGACGGCGCCGGTGCACCGAACGCGCTGCTCAGCGCACCGCCGGCGGCTTTGCGGGCTCGTCTTTCACGGCGCGCGGCGGGACTTGCCCGGTCTTGAGCTCGAGCTCGAGCTGGATCCGATCGTCGAGATCTTCGGAGAAATCGAATTGGTCTAGGTCGTAGTGACGACCATTGATGAAGATGAGCGGGGTCGACTGCAGATCGAGCTGATCGCCGAGCTTCCGGTCTTTGCCCACTTCGTCGGCGATGGCCTCACTCGCGAGGTCGTCGTGGAACTTCTTGCTCTCGAGCCCGAGATCTTTGGCGACCTTCTCCAGCGCGGTGTCGTCCGGTGGAGTCGGCTGCATCTCGAACAAGCGATCGATGCATCTCCAGAACTTGCCCTGGCGCGCCCCGCCGCGAGGGCCGCGCGCGCCGCCTTCTCGGCGTGCTTGTGGATGCTGTAGGCGGGTAGTTCTTGAAGACCGAAGCGGATGTGGGCGGGGTACTTCTCGAAGAGCTTTGCCAAGACGGGGTGCGCCTTGCCGCAACCCGGGCACTCGAAGTCGGCGAACTCCACGATGGTGATGGGAGACGTCGTCTGGACCCTTGGTGGGCGACCCCGCGATGGGGATCTGCTTTCACTGATCGGCCGCGAAGCGGGTCTTGAACGGCGTCGAGCTGCGCGCGCGTCTACCTTGCCCTTGCGCGTGCTTCGCCGAAGCTGCGCCGCCGGTGCGCAAGGCTTACGGGGCGAGTCTCTTTCACGCACTGGGCCAAGCTCACCGGTTGCTCCGCACAGGGAACCCAGAGCTCGCTCACGGCGCTCGACCAGTCGTGCTTTTCGCCGAGGTCAGCGCTCCCCGTGTCAACGCCCGGCAGATCGACCACGACGTTGCCAGAATCGCCGCCGCCCGGGCCGCACCCGCCTGCCGAGTGAACGGCAGGTGCTCAGCCAGGCCAGGCAGCGAGCGCCGAAACGGCTCCGCCAAGCGCAGGCTCCGTATGGCGGGGCTATAACCAGTCGGACCAGCTCCCTGCGGCTCACCGTGCGCGAGTGGGCGAGGGACGCTCGGCATCGCGGAAACTCAGGCTCGTCGCCCGCCGGGGCGGCAAACTGAGGTAGATCGTCCGCATGGCGGATTCCCTCGCGAGAGCCTCCCCCCGAGTCTGCCGCCTCGCAACGTGCGCCACGTGATCGCCGTGGGCGGCGGGCGCGGGGGCGTGGGCAGAGCGTGCTCTCCGTGAACTCAGGGTCTACCTGGCGCAGCTCGGCCGCTCCGTCCTCTTGGTGGATGCCAGATCCGGCGGGCGCGGGCTCCACACCCTGTTGGGGGTCGACGTGCCGCTCGGCTCTCGCTCGGTGTCGGAGGAGTCCGACGAGGACCTGACACCCGTGGCCACGCCCGTACCCGGGCTCACTACCGCCACGCAGCTCTACACCCCCGGTTCCACGGTTCCGATCCGACCCGGGCGACCGCGCTGGAGCGCGCCGCCTGCGACAGCTCGACGTCGACTACGTGCTCTTGGACCTAGGCGCGGGCACGGGGCCAGCCACGCTCGACCACCATTCCTCGGGGCCGACACCGGCATCGCCGTCACCACGCCGGAGCCGCCCAGCGTCGAAGCGACGTACCGCTTCGCACGCGCGTTGTTCCAGCGCCAGATCCGCCGCACGCTGATCAAGGACCGATTCAAGATGCGGCTCGTCGAGCGAGCACAATCGGAGCTGCCCCCGCTGCCGGCGCCGCAAGACTTGGTTCGCACCATCGCGCGCTACGACGTCAGTGTGGGGGAGCTCTGCGCGTCGGAGCTCGCCAAGCTACAGCTCCGGGTGGCCGTCAACGGCGTGCGCCTGCGGACCGATTCCGATCTCGGGCCCTCGATGTGCGACATGGCGGACCGCCACCTGGGCGTGCGCTTCGACTACGTGGGGCACATCGAGCAGGACGACGGCGTCTGGCTTTCCGTCGTGCGGCGCCGGCCGCTCCTGCTCGACAGCCCCACCAGCAAGAGCGCGCGCAACCTGGAGCGCATCGCCCGGCGCGTGTTGGCGCTCGCCACCACGCGCGAGCCGACCCCTCGAGCCGCTCCCATCCCACTGGTCGCCAAGGAACCGAGTCTCTACGACGTGCTCTGGACTCACCGCGGCGCCACCGACGAAGAGGTGAGGCGAGCGTACAAACGGCAGCGCGAGCTCTACCAACCCGGGAGCCTCGCGCTCACGAGCTTGCTCGGAGAGGGCGCCCTCAAGACCGAACAAGCTCGCATCGAAGAGGCTCACGACACCCTGCTCGACCCCATTCGCCGGCGCGCCTACGACGCCTCCGTCTTCCCCGACGAGAGCGAGGCCAAGCCCGAGAAGTCGACGGCGCTCGACAACGCGCTCGAAGCCGAGCGGGCCATGCTGCGACAAGAGCTCCTGCGTGAGATCAACGCCGAGACCGAGTTCACGGGGCGCTTGATCGCCAAGGTGCGAGAGTCCCAGGGCATCGAAGTCGAGGAGATCGCGGACCACACCAAGATCAGCGCTGCGCATTTGCGCGCCATCGAGTCCGAAGACTTCAAGAGCCTGCCGGCGTTGGTCTACACGCGTGGCTTCGTGCAGCAGGTGGCGAAGTACCTGAAGCTCGATCCCGCTCAGGTTTGCCGCACCTACCTCCGCCGCATGCGCCAGTGGCGCGCCGCTTCGGGCGGCGACGCGAGCGCCTGAGTCGAGCCACCACGCCATGGCCCGAAAAGAGAGAGTCCCCGGCGACATCGCCTACTCCGTCGCCGTGGGGCTCGTGGCGCTCTTGCCTCGCCTGTTCGTGGCCATCGCCTGGGCCAAGGAACCGGTTTGGGATGGGCACTACTACCACTATGGCGCGACCCGCATCGCGGCCGGCCTCGGGTACTCCGAAGACGTGATGATCGCCGGCCACGCGGTGTGGAAGCCGTGGTGCCACTACCCGGTGGGGCTCTCCGGCTTTCTGGGCTTCGTCTACAAGATCTTCGGTTCGAGCATCGTCGTCGCGCCCGTCGTCAACGCGGTGCTCGGCGCGCTCTTGGTGGTGCTCGTGCACCGCCTCGCGCGTTTCTGCTTGAGCGAGAACCGCGCGCGGATCGCCGCGGCCCTCGCCGCGCTGCATCCCGGTCTCATCGCGTATTCCGCAGTGGTGATGACCGAGCCGCTGGCGGCGCTGCTCCTGGTCTTGGCCGCTTGGCTCAGAGCCCGCGTGGGGGCGCGCTGGTACGGTTTGGCCCTGGTCGGCCTGGCGCTCGGCCTCGCCACGCTGGTGCGGCCCTCCAGCTTGCTGGCTGCGCCACTCTTCGTCCTGACCGGTGGCCGTCCGCTCTGGCGCCCGCTGCTCCACGCGCTCGTCGTCACGGGCGTCTGCGTCCTCTGCGTGCTGCCGTGGACGCTGCGCAACTGCCGCGTGATGGACGGTTGCGCCTTCGTCTCGACCAACGGCGGCTGGAACCTGGCCATCGGTGCCATCAGCGATAGCGGACGCTTCGACACGCTCCGCGCCTCCGACGGCTGCCCCATCGTGACGGGGCAGGTGCAACAAGACCGCTGTTGGGCAGAGGTGGGGCGCGCGCGGATCCGCGAAGCCCCCGGGCGCTGGCTGGGCCTCGTACCGAAGAAGCTCGGCCACACCTACGACCACGAGTCGTTCGCGGTCGAATACCTGCGCGAAGCCGATCCCGGCGCCTGGCCCGAGGAGCGCCGCGTCGCGGGCCGCGGCATCCTGACCTGGTTCCACCGCTTGCTGTTGGTGGTCGCCTCACTCTCCTCTGTGGCCTTCGTAGGTGCACGCAGCCAGGACACGCGCCGGCAATACGCACAGTGGGGGGTCTCGTTGCTGATCGTCGCGCTCACCACCTACGCTCTCTCCGACCTCCGGCATCCGTTCTTCTGGCTGCCGACGCTCATGCCGCTGCTTGCGGCGTTGCCTCTCCCAGGTCGACCGAAGCACGGCGGCACGGCCCGCTACCTGTTCGGCCTGGTGGCCATCACCACCCTCACCCACGCCGTGTTCTTCGGCGACGACCGCTACCACCTGGTCGTGACTCCAGTGTTCTGCATCCTCGCGGCCGCAGCCCTGCGGCGCGAGGGTGCTGCCGCCGCAGAATCCGCCGCTCCGTGGGGCTCGTGATACCTTCGAACCTCCGCCATGGAAGGGCAGAGCGGGAGGACGTACGGCAGCTTGCCCCCACCCGGCGGTGGCAAGGAAGAGCTGCGTGCGACGCTGCTCCGCCCGTATTTCTTGCGGCTCGGTGCCGAGCGCGGCGAAGAAGCCGCGCGCGCGTTGTGCGCGACGCTCGGACTGCCGTCCAGCGTGCTCGATGACGACACGACCTGGCTTTCGGTGGCGGCGACCGCTCGCGCCCTCGCTGCGCTCGAGACGGCGTTGGGGAAGGACGCCATCTCGTCGCGCGGAGAGTGGGCGACACATCCGGAAGCGTTGGGCGCCTACGTCCGCATGTTGCGCGTGGCGTCGACCGTGCCCGACGCCTATCGCTACCTCTGCGCCAACGCCAGCGAGGCGAACCGGGTCGGCGTCTACGAGCTCGAACGCGCCGACCGCGCACAGGCATCCATTCGCTACCGCCCCCGCGAGGAGGCGACCGCAGAGGACGAAGACCGCCTGCTTTGCGAGCTCCGCCGGTCCGAGCTCGCCGCACTGCCGCGACTCTGGGGTCTCGGCGACGCCGAGATCGCGGAGACCTCGTGCCTGGTACGCGGAGACCCCCACTGCACCTACGTCGTACGCTGGCCCGTCGTCGCCGACCCGCGTGGCGTACCGCTCATGGCAGCACTCGGGGGTGCGATCTCGGCGGGGAGCGTCGCGCTCTCGGGCAGCCTGCTCGCGTCTGCCATCGCCGGCGTCGTCGGCTCGGGTCTCGGCGGCGCCGTGGGGCTGCTCCGCAACCGCGTGGCCAAGGAGCGGGCGCTGCGCGGCCTCGAGAAACACCGAATCGCAGCACTGGAACGTGGACTCGAGCTGAAGGGAGCCATCGGCAGCGTTCCGGGGGACCTGACGGGGGTGGTTCTGGGCGGGAAATACCGCATCAAACGCCGCATCGCGGTGGGCGGCATCGGGACGGTGTACGCCGCGGAGCACGTGACGCTCGGCTCCCACGTGGCGATCAAGGTGCTGCGCGGCGCCGCTGCCGAAGATGCAGCGGAGGTGGCACGCCTCCGCCGTGAGGCGCGAGTTCAGGTGTTCGTGGAGCACGCGAACATCGTTCAGGTGCTGGACCTCGATCAGATGCCCGACGGCTCCATCTACGTGGTGATGGAGCTACTGCACGGAATGACGCTCGCGCGCAGGATGAAGAGCCTGGGCCCGGTCGCGCCGGAAGAAGCCGTGCGCATCTTCGTGCAGGTCTGTCGCGCGCTTGCCAGCGCGCACGCCTTCGGCGTCGTGCATCGCGACATGAAGCCCGGCAACATCTTCCTCTGCGACGACGGTGCGGTGAAGGTCCTCGACTTCGGGATGAGCAAGCTGGCACAGGCCGAATCCATCACCCAGCAAGGCTTCACGTTGGGCACGCCCGAATACATGTCACCGGAGCAGTGCGTGGGCGCCCCGCTGGATGGGCGCGCCGACGTGTATTCGCTCGGGGTCGTGCTGTACGAAGCGCTCACGGGCAGCTTGCCGTTCCATGTCGCGCATCGGCGCGACCTCATGAAGATGCACCAGCGCGAGAACCCCGAGCCGCTGAGGACGCGCCGTCGCGATCTCGAAGCGTGGCCCGACCTCGACGACGTCGTGCTCGCCTGCCTCGAGAAGAAGCCCGATCACCGCCCGGCAGGCGCGACGGAGCTCGAGACGCGGCTGCTCGCGGCCGTGCCCGAAGCTGCTCGCCGGCTCGCAGAGGGGCGGGAATCGTGACCCTTGGGCGGCGCCTCGCGGTTTCCCTGGTCGCGGCGTGCAGCGTGTCGTTTTCGGCGACGCCATCGGATGCGTGCAGCTGCATCGCGCCGACGGCGCGCATGTTGTCTCCCGGTCGCGAGGCACCCGCCCCGCTGAACACGCGGGTACGCGTGGTACTGCCGAGTCACTACGGAACCGGAGTCGAAGACCGCGTGCTGCTGCGCAAGCCGGGCGGTGAAGTCGTTCCCGTGACTCGGCGCAAGAGCGCTACGTCGGACCAAGTCTTCCTCGAACTCGTCCCCGAAGCGCCGCTTTCACCGGCCACCCGCTACGAGGTCGCGCTGCGGCGCACAGACCACCGCCCGAGCACGCTGGTGTTCGGCACCTTCGTCACTTCCGACGCGCTCGACACCCGACCGCCGGTCGGAGGGAAACTGGGCACGCCACGGGTCTTCAAGGCAAACGGGTGGTCGGGCGCGAGCTGCGGCATCGGGACCCCGTGGGCCGAACTCGACGTCCCGCCGACCGAAGATCCAGACCGCGAACGAGCTCGCTTGCTCTACGCCGTGTGGCTACCAAGCGCCTCGGGCAAGGTCGACCCGCGGACTCCGCCGACCGCCTACCTCGAGATCGCGCAGGGCAAGCTCGTGATCGGCAAGACGTCGCTGTGCGATCCCGACGACTTCCCGCTTCCCGCCCGCGGGCAAGTGAGCCTCGGACTGGCGCTCGTGGACGAAGCCGGGAACTTCGGCAAGCTCGCGCGCGTAGCGCTGGACATCGGTCGCGCTAAGTCACCCTGGGGTCGGAAGTGAAAACACTCGCCTCGCTCTTCGCGCTGGCGGTCGCATGTCAGGGCCCTACGGCGGGCCAGGCGCGAGCTCCGCGGCCCGAGCCGGTGGAGATCCAGCGCGGTCCGGAACCCGCGCGGCCCTCGCCCCGAGAAGCCACCAAGAGCGCGCAGTCGACGCGCATCGCGTTCGGGGCGGACCGCGTGTGTCTGCTGCGTCGCGGCGCGCTCCATTGCTGGTCCGCCTTCGAAGGAGCGAAGGCGCCCGTCACCAGAATGACGGGGCTCGGTGAAGTCGTGGACGTGGCGCTGGGCCGCGAGCACGGCTGCGCGCTCGAGGCGTCTGGAAGAGTCTTGTGCTGGGGCGGCAACTCGTACGGACAGCTCGGCGCGGGCTCGGGCGCATCCACCGAGCTCGCGCCCGTACGCGTCGCCGGCGTCGAAGGCGCGCAGGCGCTCGCCGCAGGATCGCTTCACACCTGCGCGCTCCTCGCCGAAGGCAACGTGAGCTGTTGGGGCTGGAACGCCAGCGGGCAAACCGGCAGCGACGTGGAGTACAGCGAAGACGCTCGCGAGCTGGTGTTGCCCTCGCGGGTGCCGGGCATCACGGGCGCCAGCCGAATCCGTGCGAGTCGCGACCAAACCTGCGCCCTCGTGCGGGCGCGCTGGTCGTGCTGGGGCCGCTCGTACCTCGATACCGAAATCGCCCTGGCCAACGAGCATCCAGAACCCATGGCGCTGCCCGAGCTCGATGGTGTGCGCGAGCTCTCACTCCACGACGAATCGGCCTGCGGCGTGTTCGACCTGGGCGTCGCGTGCTGGGGCAGTGGCTCCTTCAGCTTGCTCGGCTCCCGGGCGCTGCGCCCGACCCGTCCCCTGCCGGTGCCCTTGGAGGGTGCTCGAAGCGTCGTGGTCTCGAGCTACCATGCCTGCGCGCTCCTCGCGGACGGCAAGGTGAGCTGCTTCGGCATCGACTCGCAAGGTCAGCTCGGACGCGGGAGGAGCGACGAGAGCTATCACACGTTCGCGCCCGAACGTGTCGAGGGGCTCCCCCGTGCCAGTGCGCTCCAGCTCGGACCGAGCACTTCGTGCGCCGTCACCGAGCGGGACGAGCTCTGGTGCTGGGGGGTCCTGCCTCACGTGGCTGTCGGGCCCACGAACCGTGGCGCAGCGCCGACCCGGATCCCCGTCGAAGACATCGTGCGTTGAGCGCCGAGTCGTGCAAACGGTTCGACTCAGAGGAGCGCTGGGTCTAAGCTCACGCCTCCGAATGTTCGAGCGGAAGGGATGGGTGCTGCCTCTCCTCTTGGGCGTCGCGTCCATCAGCGCGGACGCCCATGGGTTGACCCACGTCGTCCAGAAGGGTGACACGCTCGCCTCGGTCGCAGAGAAGTACTACGGGCTGATCCAGCACGAGAAGCTCATCGTGGCGGCCAACGGCCTCGACGCCCGTGGCGGCGCCCCCATCGTCCTCGGCATGCGGCTGGAGGTCCCGGCGCTGTTCCACCGGCGCGTCAAGAAGGGCGACACTTGGGGCGAGCTCGCGACGACCTACCTCGGCGCGCCCCACCGGGCCGACGTGCTGAGTATGGCCAACGGCTCGAGCCCGTGGCTCACGCCGCAAGACGGCGCCGAAATCGTCATCCCGTACAACCTGCCGGTGATGGTCACGAATGCCGACACCATCGTGAGCATCGCACAGAAGTACATGGGCGACCCCAACAAGGCTTGGGTTCTCGACCACTACAACGGGCTGAAGGGGCGCCGGCTCGTGCCGGGAGATCTCGTATTGGTCCCCCTCACCGAGCTGCCGCTGACCGAAGACGGCAAGAAGGCGGTAGTCGAGGGCAATCCCGTCGCCTGCAGCCAAGCCCAGGGCGAGACCCGCGAACGTCAACGCAAGATCCAAGCAGAGCTGCCCGCGCTCACGGCGGACGTGAAGGGGGGTCGCTACGTCGACGCCGTGAGTCGAGGCAACCGCTTCCTGTCGGCGACCGGCCAGCTCACCACCGAGCAACTCGCCGCCGTGCACCGGCAGCTGCTCGAAGCCTACGCCGCGCTCGATGCACCCGGGCTCGCACGCGCGTCCTGCACCGAATGGATGAAGCTCGACCCCAATGCCCGACTGGACCCCGTGCGCATGAGCCCCAAGCTGCTCGAGGCCTGCGCCGAAGGCGCGCGGTGAGGACGAGATGAGCGCCGGAGCGTCCAACGCCGCCCTCGGGAGTGAGCGCATCGGCTCGGTGATCGCGGGCCGCTATCGCATCGAGACCGTGCTCGGCGACGGCGCGAGCGGTGTGGTCTTCCGAGCCGAGTGTGTCTCCGAGCGTCCTGCCGGCGAATCCGGGCAAGTGCTCGCAGGGCAGTGCGTCGCGCTCAAGGTCATCCACCGCCACCTGGCCCGAGACCACCAGATCAACCGTAGATTTCACCGCGAGGCCCGCATCCTGCGCAAACTGCGCGGCCGCAACCTCGTTCCGCTGCTCGACTTCGGCGAAACCGACGAAGGCCTGCTCTACATGGCGCTCGAACACGTCGAGGGCACGCCGCTCGACGTGTTGGTGCAGCGGGAGCGCTTCGCGCCCGAGCGCGCCATCGAGATCGTGCGTCAGATCTGTTGCGCGCTCGACGTCGCTCATGGCGAAGGCGTGGTGCACCGCGATCTGAAGCCAGGCAACGTGATCATCCAGCGCGACGGCGAACGAGAGCTGGAGCTCGCGCGCGTGCTCGACTTCGGTTTGGCCAAAGTGCTGAGAGGCGACGCCAGCCAGTCGCTGACCGCTTTGACCCAGCAGAACATGGTGTTCGGTACTCCCGAATACATGGCGCCCGAAGCCGCACGCGGGGACGAGGTCGACGCGCGGAGCGACATCTACGCGGCGGGCGTGATTCTGTACGAGCTCTTGACCGGGCGCGTGCCGTTCGACGGGCGAAACCCCATCGCAGTCATGACCGCGCATCTGACGGACACCGCCTTGCCTCCGTCGTCCCGCGCGCCGGACAAAGGCGTCCCCCCCGCGCTGGACGCGGTGGTGATGCACGCGCTGGCAAAGAAGCCCGAGGATCGCTACCCGTCGGCGAGCGCCCTGGCGACGGCCCTCGGGACCGCGCTCAAGCGCCCCCGCGACGTAGCGTCCACCGCGCCACCTCCACCGGACATGGATCTCGGGAGCCGCGACACCGAGCTCAGCCTGGGCGCGCCTGCTCCACCCGAGACGACCACGCCGGCTCCCGAAACCCGTGCCACACCCGGCCCGCGGCACTTGGCTCGTCGTCGCGGCGCTGGCACTCCTCGGCATCTTGGTGGGCGTGGCGCTGAGCATGCGTCCCTGATCGGGCGGAACGTCGCGAGGGCGCAGCGGAACTCGCGCCCAAAGCCCAGCAAGTAGCGTTCGCAGGGTGGGCTTGGCATGCTTCGGGTGCCCGAGTGTCACACGTCGTCCGCACCGCTGCTCCGAGTCCGCCGAGCTCCGATGAGCCAGGCGCTCACGCACCGGCCCGCTACTTCGCAGGAGACGTCATCGGCGAAAAATACAAGCTCGTGAGCCTGCTCGGG
Organism: Polyangiaceae bacterium; assembly: GCA_046351435.1. Lineage (GTDB taxonomy): Bacteria > Myxococcota_A > Polyangia > Polyangiales > Polyangiaceae > JADJKB01. The sequence continues at coordinate 79,168 of JAXLYN010000026.1, read as the reverse complement.
GAAGGCGGCATGGGGTCGGTCTGGGTCGCCAACAACGTGCCACTCGACACGCTGGTGGCGCTCAAGCTGGTTCGGAACGAAACGCCCAGCCAAGCCCTCGAGGATCGCTTCCTCACCGAGGCCCGCGCGGCCGCGCGCCTGAAGCATCCGGCGATTTGCCGCGTCTTCGATTTCGGCAGGACCCGCCTGAACGAACCGTTCATGGTGATGGAGCTCCTGCAAGGGGAGAGTCTGGGCGAGCTCCTGGATCGGGAGTGGCGCATGCCCGCGGTCGAAGCGGTGCGCATCCTCTTGCCCATCGCCGACGCACTGGCCGCCGCGCACGCCAAGGGCGTCGTGCATCGAGATCTGAAGCCCGACAACGTCTTCCTCTCGGATCGCGATGGCCGCCTCGAACCGAAGATCTTGGACTTCGGCATCGCGAAGCTCGCGCGTGGCGCCGCAGGCGACCACAAGATCACTCAGGCGGGAACCGTCGTTGGCAGCCCCGACTACCTCTCGCCCGAGCAAGCGCGTGGCCTCGAAGACATCGACCACCGAGCCGATGTTTGGCAGTTCTGCGTACTGCTCTACGAGTGCGTGACGGGCCGCGTGCCCTTCGAGGACGCGAACTACAACGCGCTCCTGCGGCACATCATCGAAGACCGGATCGTGCCCATCACCGACCTGGACGCGGGGGATCCCGAACTCTGGCAGATCCTGGACCAGGGCTTCGCGAAGGACCGGGAGCTTCGCTACCAGAACATGCGCGAGCTCGGCTCTGCTCTCGCGAGCTGGCTCCTCGCACGAGGCGTGAGCGAGGATGTCACGGGGCACTCACTGCGCGCAGCTTGGCTCGAGCCGCCGCAGCGCCTGTCCCTGGCTCCGAGCGGGGAATACAAGACCGCTGCACCGGTCCCGGTGTCGGAGAGACCCGTCACCCCGGTCCGAGCCACACCCGAGGCACCCAGCGCGGAGCCTGCTGCGACCGAGACGCGCCGGCCGTCGTGGGCCATCATCGTCGCGGGCGTCTCGTTCGTGGCGGCAGGGTTCGTCAGCGTGGGCCTGTGGCTGCGCCGGGATGCCAGCGACGAAACCGAACGCCGCGCAGCGAACGGAACTGCCGCGGCGGCCGTGGCCGTGGCCGCGCAAGCCGGGGACGACGGTGGCCCCGGTCGCCAGTGAGCCTCGAGCGGCCCGAGCACTGACCAGCACAACAACCCCGAAAGAAAGCGGAAGTATTCTGCGCCTGCGGGCGGCGGCAAGGCCAAAAGCGAGCCCGAAATCTCACCTCTTCGATACCGATACCCAGCTAAACCCAAGGGTGCCTATGCGGAGGACCTCGGGTTCTGAACGCCGCGCAATCGGGCGCTCGCTCGTGTTCGGGGGAGTGCTCCTCTTCTCCGCGAGCCTCCGAGCCGAACCCGACGACGCCACCAAGAATGCCGCGCGCGAGCTGGCCGAACGCGGTGCGCGAGCGATGGCGGAGAACGACTTCGCTGCCGCCGAAGACGCCTACCGCCGTGCATACGAGCTCGGGCACGCACCAACCCTTTCCCTCCGGCACGCGCGCGCCCTGTCTCGGGCCGGGAGGCTGGTCGAAGCGGTCGAAGCCTACGTGAGGACGACGCGTTTCCGGCTGGAGTCGGACGCCCCCGCGGCGTTTCGCGACGCTGTGACCGAAGCCGATTCCGAGCTCGCAGCGCTCCGACCTCGCGTGCCGAAGCTCGTCGTCGTGGTGAAGGGCAGCGGCGCCGTCGCAGAAGTCACCATCGACGGCAAGCCGCTGGCGAAAGCCTTGATCGGCGCCGCTGCGCCCATCGATCCGGGAAAGCACGAAGTCGTGGTGCGCGCCAACGGCGGCGAGAGTCGAAGCGCGGTGGTGGAGCTCGGCGAGGGGGAAGAGCAACGCCTGGAGCTCGAGCTCGAGGCCGCGTCCGCTCCGGCGCCGCCCGCGCCTGGTGCGCCGAGCCCGGTTCCGCCGGCCGAGCCTCGCCCAGGGACTTCCGAGGCATTCAATCAGAGGTCTTGGGCCTGGGTCGCCCTCGGCGTCGGGGTAGTCGGAGCGGGAGTCGGCGTCACGACGGGTGTCATGGCAACGGCGAAACACTCGAACGCCGAAGATGCTTGCCCCGCCGGCAAGTGCGCGAGCGGCAGCGAGGGAGCCGACGACGTGGAGTCGTTCCGGCGGCTACGGACGATCTCCACCATCGGCTATGTGGTAGGTGCGCTCGGCATCGGGACCGGCGTCACGTTGTGGCTCACGGCGCCCAAGACAGACTCCGGCGCGAAGGTCGGCTTCTTCTTCGGGCCGAGAGGCGCAGGCGTGAGCGGGAGGTATTGAATTGCGCCCGCGTGTCACCCGAGTCGTGCGTTGGCTGGCCTCGGCCGCGCTCGTCGGTTTGGGTGCGACCGGCTGCCCGCAGTTGCTCGATGACGATTTCACGCTGACCAGTGGCGGTGGCGGTGCCGATGCCAGCAGCGACGGGTCGGGCGGACAGGCAGGCAGCGACGCGAACGCGGACGCCGACCCGTGCGCGAGCTGCACCGACAAGCAGACCTGCTGTGACGGCTTTTGCGTCGAGACGAGTTCGAACCCCAAGAACTGCGGGGAGTGCGGTAAGGGCTGTCCGGGCACCACTTGCTCGAGCGGGCAGTGAACCAACACCTGTGCGCTCGGCTTCTTGGATTGCGACAAGAACGCGTTCACCGGATGCGAAGCGAACTCGGCCAGTGACCCGGAGAACTGCGGGAGCTGCGGCGCCAAATGCAGCTTCGACCAGACCTGCGAGCTCGGGAAGTGCGCGTGCCCTCAGGGCAGTGACAACTGTGACGGCAAGCTCGAGACCGGATGCGAGACCAACCTGGCGTCGGACGCCGCCAACTGTGGCAGCTGCGGGAAATCGTGCGGCCCGAACCAGGTGTGCAGCGCCGGCAAGTGCGCGTGCGACACCGGTTTCGGGGACTGCAACTCGGATCCCAACGACGGCTGCGAGGCCAAGCTCGCCGAGGACGGAAAGAACTGCGGGAGCTGCGGCACTTCGTGCGGTGTCAACGGAGCGTGCGCGGGCGCCAAGTGCGGTTGCCTCACGGGCTTCTTGGACTGCGATGCGAGCGCGGGCTGCGAGTCGGCGATCGCCGATCCGAAGAGCTGCGGCAAGTGCGGCAGCGCGTGCTCCGGAGCCACGCCGAACTGCGACGGCACGCAATGCGTCGCGAAGTGCAGCGCGAACACCACGCAGTGCGGCAACTCCTGCGTCGAGACCAAAACCGACCCCTTGCACTGTGGGGGCTGCAATCAGCCCGTGGGCTCGAACCAGAACTGCGTCGCGGGCAAGCCGACCTGCTTGCCGGGCTTCGGCGATTGCAACACCAGCGCGAACGACGGCTGTGAGGTCGACCTCACGCAGGACCCGCAACATTGCGGGAGCTGCACCGGCAACTGCAAGCCGGGAGCGGTGTGCTCGAGCTCGACCTGCCAGTGCAGCGCTTCTCTGCCCAACGACTGCGGCAGCGAGTGTAGGGAGTGCTGCTCGGCCGCCGACTGCACCGATTCGGACCCTTGCACCAGCTCGACCTGCGACGTCGCCGGCAAGTGCGCCACGTCGAACTGTGCGTCCGGCGCGGTCTGTTGCGCGCAGGGCTGCTTCGAGTGTTGCGTGGACGGCGACTGCAGTGGGGGAAAGGTCTGTTCCGGCAATCAGTGCGTGACGCCGACTTGTACGGCGCCGGAAGTCCTCTGCGCCGGTAAGTGCGTCGACCCCGGCAGCGACCCGCAGAATTGCGGCGGCTGCGGGGTCACGTGCGGAGCCGGACGGAGCTGTGCCCTGGGAGCGTGTACGCCCGCCTGGGCACCCGTGACGGCCAGCGGCGCGCCGAGCCCGAGAAGCCACGCCGCGTCCGCGGCGCTCTCGGGCGTCGGAAAGCTCTTCGTCTGGGGCGGTCTCGACGCCGCGGGCGCCGAGCTCGATAGCGGGGCCGTGTACGACGTGGCGACCGACTCCTGGAGTGCGCTTCCCAACGACACCATGACTCCGACGGCCCGGAGCCAAGCGAGCGCGGTTTTCTGTGGCGACCGGGTGATGGTCTGGGGCGGACAGATTGGGAGCGGAGTGCTCGCGACGGGTGCGCTCTACGATCCCGTGCAGAAGGCGTGGGGTCCGGTGTCGACCGCTGGCGCGCCGAGCGCGCGGCGTGCAGCGCACCTGGTGTGGACGGGCTCGAAGGTGTTGGTGTGGGGCGGAACGGATGGGAACCAAGCGCCGCAGGCGGGGACGTACCTTTACGATCCGAGCACCGACAGCTGGACGAACGCGAACCCGGCGGGCGCCCCGACCCCGCGGAACCACTCGACCGTGGGCTATGGCGGCACGGACTTCCTGGTCTACGGCGGCCGCGCAGGCAACACCAACTACGCGCAGACCTTCCGCTACCGGGTCTCCACCGACACGTGGAGCGCCCTGGCCAACGGCCCGACTCAGCGCTTCGCCGCGCTCGGTGACTGGGATGGTCAATACTTCGTGGCCTGGGGCGGTCGCAAGGCCACCGGTGGCGCTCCCACCACCTACGCCGACGGCAAGCGCTTCGATGGCGGCGCGTGGCTCGGCGTGGCTGCAGGCGGACCGGGCGCGCGTTACGCGCCGGACGGACAGGCGGGGTTCGCGACGCGGGTTTCCAACAGCGTGACGCTGCTGGTGGGCGGGCTCTCGGCCAACGATACGCCGCTCACCGACGGCGCGATCTACAACTCTTCGACGAACTCCTGGACTCCCGTCGCGAGTTGGCCTTCGGGTGAGCACCACCTCTACGGCGTGTACGTGTTCGCAGGTGGGGAGCTCGTGGTCTGGGGTGGGCAACACAACCTCGTCGCAACGGCTACCGGTGAACGCTTCCGCCCCTGACTCACGTCGCGTGATCGAGCGTCGACTCGATTGGGGCGAGCTCGCTCCGTTGCGTCTGAGCGCGCGCCATGCGGCCGACGGTGTCTACGCCGGAGCCCACAGGAGTCCGCGTCGGGGAGCGGGGGTCGAGTTCGGTGGTCATCGCGCCTATGTCCCGGGTGACGACCTGCGCTTCATCGACCGCCACGCACTGATGCGCCACGGACGCTTGCTCGTGCGCCAGTTCGAGACCGAAACGGATCGCGCGCTTCGGCTCGTGGTCGACGCCACCGAGTCCATGGCGTACCGCGGGAAGGGCGCCCCGGGCGCCAAGCTCGCCTACGCCGCCGTGGTGGCCGCGGCGCTGGCGCGCATCGCCATCTCGGGCGGGGACCCGGTGGCCGTCGACTGGATCGGCGGGGACGCGCGCGAACCGTTGCCGGCGCTGGGCGGTCGCGAGGCGTTCGAGCGCGTGCTCGCGGCGCTCGAAACGGTGCGCCCGGGAGGGGACATCCGTCTCGACCCCCAGGCGGTCGAACGCGCTTTCGCGGCGGTGGCTCGCCACGCCCGGCGCGGGGCCATCGTCGTGCTTCTGAGCGACCTGATCGACCTTCCGGACGGAACGCTGGATCGGTTCGCGGCGCTGTCATCGCTCGGTCGCACGCTGATCGCGGTGCGTGTGCTCGACCCGGTGGAAGCGAGCTTCAGCTTCGAAGGCGCGGTTCGACTCGAGTCGAGCGAAGGCGACGTGGTCGTGGACACCGACGCCGACGCCGTGCGGCAGGCCTATCTCGCGCGCCTGGAAGAGGTCGCGCAAACTTGGGACGAGCGCCTCGCTCCTTCCGGTGGGGGAGTGGTTCGCGCCGTCACCACCGACCCCCCGGTGGACACGGTGCGTGAAGTCGTACTCGCTGCACGCGGAGGTGGCGCGTGAGCTTCGCCACCTGGCTCGCGCTCGCAGTCGGCGTGTTCGTAGTGGCGCCGTTCGTCGCGCACCTCCTGAGGCGATCACGGGCCGAGCCCAAGGAGTTTCCGCCGGCGCATCTGGTGCCCGTGGCGGAACCCGTCGCGCGCCAGCAGAGCCGTTTGGAGGACCGCCTGCTGCTGGGCATCCGGGCAGCGATGGTCTTGGCGCTGGCGGTTCTCGGGGCGACACCGCTCTTGCGTTGCTCGCGCTTGTCGCTGGCACGGAGCGCGGGCGGCTCGGTCGCGCTCGCCATCGTAGTCGACGATTCGCTCAGCATGCGCGCACGCGCACCAAGCGGAAAGTCGCGTTTCGATCTCGCCATCGGCGGCGCCAAGGAGCTCCTCGGCACGACCCGCGAAGGCGACGCCGTGGCCATCGTACTCGCCGGTGCGCCGGCGCGAATCGTGCTGTCAGCCACCACCGATCTCGCAGCTGCTCGTCACGCGCTCGACCAGATACAGGAGAGCGATCGCGCTACCGACTTGGGCGCAGCCGTGGAGCTCGCGCGCTCTCTGCTCCATTCCCTGCCTCACGTCGACCGGCGCGTGGTGCTGCTCAGTGACTTCGCCGGTGGTCCAATCCCGAAGGGCGAAATCCAGGTCTGGGCACCCCTGGCCGACCTGCGCAAACCGGTGGACGACTGCGCGGTGGTCTCCGCGTCGAGCCATGGTCGCCGCGTCAGTGTGAGCCTTGCTTGCTCGACTGCGCAGGCAGCGCGGGGCCGTTCGCTCGAGCTCGTGGTCACCGACGGGAAAGCCGAACCCAGCGCCGAGGACGCCGGAAAGGACGCCAAGGCCGCCAAAGCGGGGGAAGTGGTGGCGAGCGAAAAGCTCGACATGCGCCCCGGGGATCAGACGCTTTCGCTCGATCCTCCCGTGCTGGGTGCGGGTCTCGATGCTCGTCTGTCCGGCACTGACGACAACCGCGCCGACGACCGCGCCCCGGTTGCCCCCGACTCGACCGGCTTCGGCTTCGGTGTCTACTCGGACATCGCCACCGCCGGCGCGACGACGGGTGGAGCCACCGTCCTCGAACAGGCGCTCGAAGCGCTCGGCCGCGATCTCGCCGTGAAGCCCCTGGCGACTCTGCCCGAGGACGAGAAGGACTTGCGCGGCCTCGGCGCTCTGCTCTTGGACGACCCGGCGGGCATCGCACCCGAAGCACGGGGCTCGCTGGCGGCTTGGCTCGAGCGCGGTGGGGTCGCCGTGGCGTTCCTCGGACCGAAATCCGAAAACGTTCAGCTCGGCACCACCCTCGAACCGTTCGTCCGCGGCGCGCTTCGCTGGGAGCACACCAAGTCCTCCTCGGTGGACCCCGCGAGCACCGCCTGGCTCGGTGCCCCGGGCTCGAGCTTCGATGCGCTGGCTCCCAAAGGGCGAACCCGTCTCGACAGCGCGCTGCCCGACGGAGCCAAGGTGATGGCGCGCTGGGACGACGGGCAGCCTTTCTTGGTGGAGCACGCCACGGGGCGCGGAGTCACGTACGCGGTCTCGCTGCCCTCGTCGCCGGATCAGAGCGACCTGGCGCTGCGCCCGGGATTCCTGGCCTTGCTCGAGTACTTCATCGATCAAGCCGAACGCCGGTCGGGGCCCAAGCGAACGGCCGCAGGCACACCGTGGACTTTCCCAGCGACGAGCTCGGTGGAGATCGAAGGCCCGCGTGGACGGGCCGCCGTCGAAGCGCTGGGGAGAGGCAGCGATTCCAGCAAGTCCTTCGTGGGCGACGTCGTCGGCCGCTACCGCGTGGTGCAGGACGGAGAGACCTCCACGCGCATCGTGAGCATCCACTCGGACGAAGTGACGACGGAGCCGCGGGAGCCGGACTCGGCCAACGAGAAGGTGGTCACCGGCGGCGTCGAGAGCAAACTCGACGTCTCGAGGGAGGTGGCACTCTTCCTGCTCGCTTTGTTCGCGGGTGAGCTCGTGCTGCGCGCGCTGCGTCGCGCAAGACCCAAGCGTGGACGACGCAAGACCGACGTCCCGCCAACGCGCGAGCCCGCGGCAGGCGGGTAGCTCTCGACAAGGCCTCGTGATAATTGGGGGCGCCATGAAGCAGGCTTTGCTCTTCACGTTCGGCCTCGCCCTCGCCGGCTGTCACTCTCCGGGGCAGTACGGCTACGCGCGGGTCTACTCACCGCTCTCCGACGAAGAGACGGCCCAGAAAGGCGCGAAGGAGTTCGACCCGGTCATGGTCCAGCGCGCGCCCGACGAATGGCGGGGCAAGGCGGTGACGCTGTTCGGCGTGGTGAAGGCCCGCAATCCCGGCCCGGGCGGCAACGCCGATCTCACGTTGAGCGTTCGCTCTCTCGAGCCGCGGAATCTGTGCGACACGGGCGACGAAGACACGTGTCGCGTCACGGTCGGCGATCGTGAGCACGCCATCGTCCACGCGCTTTCCAAGCTGTCCGGTGACGACGACATCGGCAAGCTGAGCGTCGGCGCCGGCTCTCTCGTGCGCATCGTCGGTACGCTCAGTGACAACGTCGACCCCGACGACGGCGCGCAGGTCGTCCGTGTCACGTACCTGCGCCACTGGCCGCGCGACTACTACGTCACGACGGCCGATCGCTCCCACATGCGGCGCTGAGCGTCAGCCGTTCGGTGCCACGACGGTCCCGTAGATCTTGAGATCGTCGTAGTCGCCGGCTGCGAAGGTCGGGCTGTTGCAGTTCGGGCTGCCGAGGAAGATCGTCTGTGGCGCGGGTGGCGTCACTCCCTTGGTCGATTCGTTCTTGAATTGTCCGGCAACGTAGATCTTGCCGTTGGTCTGGCCGTTCGCCGGTTCCCACGTCACCGTGATGCGAGTCCACTGGTCCTGGGGGAGCGGGGACTGGTTTGCGGGCACGAACGCCAGAATGGCGCCCGCGATACCGAAAACGAGATCGCCCTCCTTCGACCGGGTCAGCTCGAGGACCCCGGCACCGCCAGAAACCAATACCAAGCGATGAGCCACGCCGTCGGTCGCGGAAAACGCAGGGCGGAAGAAGAAGTCGATGGTGCCCTGCCCGAGGTCGATGTTGCCCGAAGCTGGGAAGCTCACACAGGTCGCGGCCTTGTCGACGACGAACGCTCCGTTGCAGCGACCGACGGGGATGAAACCGCCGACAGCGGTCCCCACGCCGCCCACGTGAACCGCTGGGCTCTGCACGGAGAGCAGATCGTTCAACGTGGTGTGAAGCAGCGCCGAGTTCGCGTGGGCGGGCTCCAGGCCGCAGCCGGAGGTGACCGGTCCGGTTCCGCCGCTTCCGCCCACCGGCTCGCCGCCGCCGCCCGCGGCCCCGCCACTCGGAGCACCTCCGCTCGGAGCGCCACCGCCACTCGGAGCGCCGCCGCTCGGAGCACCACCGCCGCTTTCGGCGCCGCCCGTGGCCGCGCCCCCGAGCCCACCGGCGCCGCCCCCCGAGGAACCGCCAGCAGAGGCCCCACCTCCACCAGTGCCGCCGCTCGAGAACTCCTCCCCACTGCATGCGGCGCAAAGTGAAAGAACGCACGTTCCCCAGAGGCGCAGACGAGAAAGCATCCAGGAACGATATCGCGAGGCCAGGCCACAGGCCATCTCCTGTTGGCGCCGCGCTCGACCACGCCGGGAACGATTCGCTCTCCCCGGCGTGGCCGTCGGTCTCCGCGCTCAGAGCCCGAGCAGGGTCTTGGCCTTGCCGAGATCGGTGGTCGCGGTGTCTAGATTCGTCTTCGCCTCGGCCGGGTTGTGGGCTCCCGTCGAGTTCTCGGAAACGATGGTGAACTCCCACCAGAGGAGCGCTCGCATGTAGAGCTGCTTGGCTTCGAGCAGTTTCTGTCCGTCGAAGTTCGGGTCGCTCGCCAGCGCCTCGATCTTGGTCAGCACCTGATCGAGGCTGGTTTCCACCGTCTTGGCCTGGTTCCACACCTGGTCTTGCCAGCCTTTCACGGTAGTCACACGCTGCGCGTAGTCGCCCGCGTGGCACTTCCCGCAATGACCCTGCGGATCCTTGAAGGGTGACGAGAAGAAGTGGCTCGTGCCGGTCGCCGTCTTCGCTGCGTGGCAATCGATGCAGGCAACTCCGCTCGCGTAGTGCTTGCTCTCCCAGAAGAATTCCGTCTCGGGGTGCTGGGCCTTGATGCCCGGCAGTCCAGTGCCCGAGTGCTTCCAGTCCTGCACGGTGTTGTACTTGACCTTGTAGTAGTCCTCGATGTCTCGAAGCTTCCGCCAAGGGAAGTCGTCACGCAGGATGCCCTTGTCCTTGTCGATGCCCGGGCCGCAGGTGTATTCGACGTGGCACTGCGCGCAGGTGAGAGTGCCCGCCAGACGACGTGCTTCGGGGGTGAGCTTCCCGTCCGTACCCTTCTCGTTCATCTTGGCGAAGAGCTCGGCCGAAGTCTTGGGGTAGAAGTTCGTGGCACCGTAGGGGTCGGTGCCCCGTTCGAGGATGGCTTCGAGCTGCGCCTTGCGAACCAGCCGGAACGTCGCGCCGTGGGGATCGTGACAGTGGTTGCACGACGCACCGTAGTCGAGCGTGGCTCCCCAGTTGTCGGTGATGGACTTGACCGCATTGTCCCAGGTCATGGCCGTACTGAACGGGTACTCGCCGCGACGCTGCTCGTTGAAGTAGTACGCGATGGGCGTGCTCTTGCACTGGAGGCATACGACGTTCTGCTTGCGCGCGATCTCCCGATGGTCCTTCAGCATGAAGGCGTGAGCCCGGTCCTCGTTGTATTCGAGGGTGAAGCCGTGGCCGCCCATCAGGTGCTTGTAGGCTGGGAACTCGAGGTACTTCGAGGTCTTGACGGAGCCGCCGTAGCTACCGGCCTTGATGCCATCGTCCTTCAAGTAGCTCGTCTCGTATTCCTGGTGGCAGGTCCCTGCACAGCCGTGGATGGTGAATTCGATGCTCGCCTTCACGCTGGCCGGGTTCGCCTGGTGGTCGAACCCATTCTTGTGACAGCCCACGCAGCCTTCGGGCAGGGCCTTGTGGGCGCCAGCGGACAAGCGAGTGGCAATGGTCGAGTGGCAATTCTGGCAGGCTGCCGTCGGCGCAACGTCTTCGTCGGCGTCCGGCTCGGAATCGGTCGAAGCGTCCGTCGCGTCTTCACTCAGGTCGCTGGTCGCGTCAGAAGCAGCGTCCGTGCCCCCCGTGCTGGTGTCGTTCTTGGCGTCGCTGCCTGCATCGACTCCGCCGGTGCCCTGCGCGGGTCCGGTCTCTTCGTCGTCATCGCCGCAACCGTCCATCACGACCAGCGCCAACAGCGCAGGCATCCAACATCGAAGAAGTGCCCCCCACGGACTTCGTGTCGTCATCGGCAACCTCCTCTTCAGAGTGAGGCTCACGCTAGGCCCCGCCGGCGCTCTCGGTATCCGCAGCGATTGCAGCGCTGATGGGCGTCAAGGGCGGGCGGCTCGTGGAACGAGCGATGCAAGACGTGCTGGGAAAATGGCCGCAAATCGCCAAGTACCGCCCCAACCGATGGCGACAAAGCTCCTCCCCACGCGAGGGTGTGTGCTAAACGGGACCAGCTCATGCGCCGCGTCGCCACCCTCCTTCTCTGCGCCTGCGCCAGCGCCTTCTGGGTCTCTGGCGAAGCCCGCGCCACCGTGGTCGAGAAGGTCGTGGCCGTGGTGGGCGAGCGCGCGATCCTGTTGAGTGACGTGCGCGAACGCTCGAAGCCCTTCCTCTTGAAGATCCAAGCGGAACTGCCGGCCGGAGCCCAGCGCAACGCCGCCATTTCGCAGACCTACAAGAACGTGCTCGATCGCATGGTCGACGAGGAGCTCGAGCAGCGCGCTGCGAACCGCGCCAAGATCGTGGTCGATCAGAAAGAGGTCGACGACGCCATCGCACGCGTGGCGTCGCAGAACGGCATCTCGGTCGACCAGCTGGTGGCGGAAGCGGCGAAGAGCGGCCTCGACGAGAAGCAGTACCGTATCGAGATCCGGCGTCAGGTGCTCGAAGCCAAGCTGCTGAACCTGCGGCTCCAGGGTCGCGTGCGAGTGACCGACGAAGACGTGCGCAGCATGTATCGGCGCATGGTTCTCGACGAGCGCCGGAAGCTCGAGTTCCGTGCCGCGTGGATTCGAGTCGACGCCTCCAGTGGGTCCAAAGAAGCAGCCAAAGACAAGCGCAAGCTCGCCGATTCTCTGGCCGAGCGCGCGCGGCGCGGCGAAGACTTCGCAGCTCTCGCGCGCCAGAACTCCGACGACGCCGGCACGCGCGAGCGAGGCGGTGCGCTGGGGCAGCTCAAGCCCGGCCGCCTGGCTCCGGCCCTCGACGCCGCCCTCGCGAACCTCGAGCCCGGGCAGGTGACGAGCGCGGTTCGTGTGGGCGATTCGTTCTTCGTGATGAAGCTCGAGTGGCGCGACGAGAGCGAGCTGCCCGCGTTCGACGAAGCCAAGAACGAGCTGGGCGAGCGCGTTTATCTCGAAAAAATGGGCAAGGCACGCCAGTCCTGGCTCCAGAGCCTGCGCCGCCAGACCCACGTCGAAATTCGGATGTGAGGCGCTGACGCTCTCGCGCTTGCCTCAGGCGCGAGCAGCGCGCCGGCGTTGCGTGGAGCCCCAGGGGTACTGCTTGACGAGGTGCCAACCCTTGGTGCGCGTGGCCTCGGCGAGATCGCCAGTCGCTGCCAAGCGGAATGCTTCGGCCAGCTCCTCCACGCTGTCGAAGCGGTCGTCGGGCTTCTTCGCGAGCGCGATGGCGAGCACGAGCTCGACCTCCACCGGCACCTTCACGTATTGACCCGGCTGCTGCGGTTGCGTGTAGAGCACATCGAGCAGCAACGGGCCGATCTCTTCTCCCACGAACGGAGGCTGCCCCGTGATCGCGCGATAGGCGATGGCCGCCAGGGCGTAGAGATCCGCGCGATGATCCACCGCAAGCCCTTGGGCTTGCTCGGGCGGCATGTATTGCGGCGTACCGACCGCCACCTCGCGGGTGAGCGCCACGCCGCCCTGGATCTTCGAGAGACCGAAGTCCAAGACCTTCCACTTCTGAGGCAAGGAATCGACTAGGAACAGGTTGGCCGGTTTGAGGTCACGGTGCACGACGCCCGCGTCTCGCACTGCGGCGAGCGCTCGTGCCGCGTGCTCCACCATGGTGACCACCGTGGCGAGGGGCAGGTTCGGTGAACGGCGCAGGTACCACGCGAGGTCGTGGCCTTCGAGCAGCTCCATGGCGATGAAGGGGCCGCCATACGGCGTCACGCCGAGCTCGTAGACCTCGGCCACGTGTTCGCTCGGGACGGCGGCGGCCGCTTGCGCTTCGCGCATGAAGCGCTGCACGTACTCCTGGTTGTCCACCATGTTCGGGTGTAGGAGCTTGAGCGCCACGCGCTGGCCGGTCTCCAGGTGCTTGGCGGCGTACACCTCGCCCATGCCGCCGCGCCCCACCAGCTCCTCCAGCTGGTACTTGCCGACGGTCTGCCCCGACATGTAGCCCTCGCCGGTGCGGAGCGCCCAATCGAGCTCGTTCCGCGCCTCGGTGAGCTGCGCGTCGCGGAGCTTGAGCGCGCGGCGCTCCGAGCGCGCCTTCTCTATGGCCGCCTCGGTGGCCCGGCGGCTGCTTCGAGCGAGATAGAACGTCATGCCGAACACGAGCTGCATCATCAGCACGCGGTACCAGCGGGACGCCGCATCCACGTGGGAGACGGAGAACAAGCTCTCGTCCGGCAGGAGGTCCGTGGCGATGGCGGCGGACACCAGGAGGTAGAGTCCGGCCGCGAACAGGAAGCTGGTCAACGCGGCACGCCGGTTACTCACCAAGGCGAAGAAGTAGAGGCCCACGGTGAAGATGGCGGCCGCGGCCGAGAAGGTCCCGAGGTAGTAGATGACGCCGATCCCGAAGAGGGCGTCCAAGATGCCCACCGTGGCAATCAGGCGTGGCGTCCAGCGCGCATCGATCCGGAGCCGGTGCAGTGCCACCAGCGAGACCAGCAGGATGGCGCCAGCGAAGACCGCGGTCATGGCCCGAAGCCAGTCCGCGCCGGGCAAGAACGGCAGTGCCCCTTCGACCACCACCACGATCACGGCGACGGAGCGAAAGAACACCCTTGCCCGAGCGGCCTCCTCGGCCTGCATCAAGACGTCGACGCTGCGGACCGACCGCGCCCCGGGTGCCAGCGACGCCCGCTGCGGAGCCTCGTCGACGCTCGTTGCCTCGGTCACGCGCCCGTCCCCCCGTCAGCGAACGCCGCAGAGCGCGTCGTAGATCCTGCTCCGGGCCGTACCGCTGCCGACGAGTCGGCGAGCGGCTTCGAGCTCTTCCTTCACGATCACTTCGAATTGCTCCACGGGCTGTGCCCCGCTCAGCATACGTCCGTTCACGAAGAACGTGGGCGTGCCCTTGACGCCGATCTTCAGGCCCGCCCGAGCGTCGGCGTCGATCTTCGGATCGTGCGTGCGCGTCCGCGCGGCGTCGATGAGCGGCGTCGGATCCAGACTCGCTTTGAGCGCGATGGCTTCGAAGGCGGAGTCCGAGAGGCCCGCTTCGGATGCGAACAAGAGATCGTGCACCTTCCAGAACTTGGCGGCTCCCTGCTTCTCGAAGACCTCGAGGGCGAAGGCAGCGGCAGGCCGCGCGCGCGGGTGGTTGTCGAGGGGGAAGTTCTTCCACACGATGCGCAGGTCGCCCCCGTGACGGGCGAGCAACGTGTCGAGCGTGGGTTGAGCTCGCCGACAGAAGGGACATTCGAAGTCCGAGAACTCGACCAGGGTCACCAAGGCGTCGGTGGCCCCACGCATGGGGGAGCCCACCACGGCGGGACAAGTGCGCTCGACCACCTTGGGACCGAGGCCCATCAGGTTCTTGCGCACGCGCGCCGCATAGAGCAGGGTTGGCGCCGTTCCCAACGTGAGCAAGCTGCGCGACGAAGCCAGCTCCTTCTCGATGGTGGACTTCAGGTCGTCGAACGCCGTGAGGCCGTCCACCCGGACTCCGTTCACGAAGAACGTGGGCGTCTCGCGCACGTCGAACTGCCCTGCGAGCTCGAGGTCGCGACTCAGGATTCGTTCGGTCTCGGGGTCGGACAGATACTTGCCGACTTTGCTGCCATCGCCCCCTGCGGCGCTCACCCACGCTTCGAGCCGCGTGCGCTCGGCACTGTCGCTTCCCGCCGCCAGGCTCGAGTAGAGACGGAAGAACGCGGCGTCACCCTGATCTTTGCGGAGTCCGATGGCCACACGGGCCGCGTCGCGGGCGCGCGGGTGAATCGACAGCGGCCGGTGACGGAACGCGACGCGAAGTTCCTTCGGGAACGCGCGCATCAGGCCCTGGAGCGCCCGCTCGGCCTTTCGGGTGTGTGGACACTCGAGGTCGCCGAACACCACCACGGTCACGAGCGCCTCGGCGCTGCCCCACTGGGGCACGTCGTCGGCGAGCGGGATGGGAGCGCTGGCCTCTTCGGCGCTGACGACCCGCGGCCCCGTCGAGTACGGCGGAGCGGCAGCGTCGCTCGGTTCCGTCGACGATGCGTCGGCACCGGCGTCCACGCTCTCGACCGGACTCGTGGCGGGCGGCGGCGGCGCGACGACGGGCGGTGGCAGCGTGCCTGCATCCGCGACGGTGGGAGGCGCCACGGCGACCGTCGCGGTGCGCATGAGCGAATACGCGAAGAGACCGCCGACCCCGAACAGGAACAACAGGGCGGCACCGATCACGGCGAGCACCCAGAGCCAACTGCCACGGCCCGAGCGCACGGACGAAGGCGCGGGTTCGCGGAGAGGCGGCGGCGTCGGCACGACGCCAGGTGGTTCTCGGTTCTCGGCGCGCGCGGCCGGCTCGGGCACCAGCGGCGGGGGAGCGGGCGCGGGCGGGCTTTCGGGCTGCGAGGCCTGTTGCTCCGCCCGGCTCGGCTCCGCAACGGCATCGGGCTGGGCGACGCGTGGCACGTAGGGTCGAACGAGCGCTTCGGCGAGCTCCTCCGCCCAGCGAGCGAGCTGGCTTGGGCGCGCCACGGGGGAACGCGCCACCGCCTTGGAGATCAAGGATTCGACGGCGTCGCTGACGTCGGTCCCACAAGCGCGTGGCGTGGGGCGTTCGTCGGAGTCGGTGAGCGGGCGCCCGATCAAGAGCTCCGTCACCAGCGCGCCGAGCGCGAACACGTCGGCGGCCGGAGACGCAGGCCCAGGCGTGCTCGTGCGCTGCTCGGGCGCACGATACGCGAGAGGTACGAGTTCCACCGCACGCCGGTCGTCGGCCACGCGACGCACCAAGGTCTCGAGCCCGAACCCCTGGGCGCAGGTTCCCGTAGCGCCCATGCGCAAGAGCTCGGGCCGGATTGCGCCGAATGCGATGCCCTGATCGTGGAGCGGCGCGAGGGCACCGGCGAGCGTGGTGACCAGGTGTGCCAGCGCTGGCCGCTCCATGGGTGCGCCACGCACGATGCCGCGTGGTTGAGTTCGTTCGTAGACGACGCACAAGAGGTCGCCTTCGAGGCCGTGAGCGAGCGCGCGGGCCACGGCCTCGATGCCGATGCGATAGCGTTCATGATCGGCGAGCAACCGGCCGAGGTCCGCGCCGGTCGACGCTTCCAGCTTCACGGCGATGAGGTCGGCGTCACCTTCACCGCCGCCGTCACGAGCCACGCGGGCGAGCCAGAGCTCGGGGCCGAGCGCCTCCACGGAGACCACCGTGAACGTGCCGCAAACTCGCTGGCCAGGCGTGGGGGACACGGGGCTCACGGTATCACCGCTTGCCACTTTGGCAGCCCCTCCCCATACCTCGCCATGCTGGCGATCGAGCGCGCCCCCGGCCGGACGAATTCCGCGGGTGCAGCGGGGTTTGCAGCGTGGCACGCTGTGTGCTCAAAGGGCTCCCACGATGCGCATTTGGCTCGCCGCACTCGCCCTCGGCCTCGCCGGGGTCTGGACGCTCCGGCCCGGGCGCAGACCGTCATCCAGAAGAACAACATCGACCGCAACGTCGGGTTTCGCAGCAACAACAAGAAGATGTGGGTCAGCCACTCGGACTGCGCGGCCGACGACTTCGTCGACCTCACGGGCTTCTCCGGGGAAGTCGCTCGAGAAAGTCTGGGCCGGCACCCGACTGCACCGAGCTCATCCAGCGCCAGGGGACAAGCGACGTGCTGGAAGCCCGAAGCTTTCCCGAACAAGACCACCATCAACGTGAAGGTGCGCGCGCAGGGGATCGTCGCGAAGAAGGTCAAGCCCGGTGGGGCCGGCGGTGGCGCTGGCCGGTGCGACAACACGGACGTGGCAACCTCCGGTGAGGCCGTCACGCTGTTCTTCATGTTGCTGGACTCGAACGACGCCGCCGTGGCGTCCGAGGTCACCGATACACCGGTTTTTCGACATCCTCCGCCGGCGCCCACCGGCATTCGGCGGGCATCGGCGAAATGGTGGTGAGCTGGAACACTCCGACCGCCGACGACCTCGTCGGCTATCGCGTGCACCGACGCGAGCAACGGCCAGGAAGCTCAACCCTGCCGCTGGCGGCACCGCCGGTGCGAGCTCGGACGCGGGGAGCGACGCCACGAGTGACGCCGTCGCCGCGGTGACGCCGCAGAGCGACTCCGGCTCCGACGCCGCGAGCGACTCCGGCTCCGACGCCGCGAGCGGAGGCAGCGGTCGAGCGGCACCCGGGCCCGGCCCGCTTCCGCCTCGCCGCGGGAACGATCCCGAGCTCAAGTACCAGTGCGGTTCCACGGCCAGCAAAGTCGCGACGGACACCACCGCCGACAATCTCCAGAACGGCGTCACCTACGCCATTGCCGTCGCGGCCGACGAACTTCGGGGTTCTGTCGTCCGTCGCCTGCAACGCCTGTCGACGATTTCTTCGAGCTCTATCGCCGCGCCGGCGGCCGCGGCGGCGGTGGTTTCTGCGCCATCGAGATGAACTGCAGTTGGCTGCGCCGCGACGTCGCGTGCGCCGCCCAGGTGTGAGCCCGAGCTTCGCCAAAGGCACCGACGAGCTCGGAAGCTACGGCGGCCTCGAGCGGCGCCATCAGGTCGCCTGGAACGCCGCTTTCGAGCTCCGCTTCGGGCCTGGCCCGAGGTCGATTCCGAGTTCGGCAACACGGCGCGCGCCTTGGTCGGACGTTCGGCAGCATTGGCGCCGCTATCTCGTCGGTATCGAGGGTCGACTGGCCTTGAAGCGTTGCGCATTCGAGCTTCGGAACCTTCGGTCCTGGATTCGGCTGGGGGCTACACAAGTTCAGCGGTGATGCGCTGCTCGCAGACGGCAGCGGCAATCATCGCACGACACTTTGAACACGTCATGCCCATGTACGCCGTGGGCGTGCTCCGCGTGGACGTCCTCGCGCGAGTCCTACGTGCCCATCGTCCCTTGCACTTAGGCCGGATTCGGCTACGCCCTCTGGTGGTCGAGGAGTGACGGCGACGGCGCCGGCTCACAGCGACGAACGGGCAGGCGCGCTTCCTACGGTCCACAGTTCGCGCTCGGCGCCATGTTCCTGCTCGACATCATCGATCGCGGTGATCGAAATCGACACCACCACCGGCGTGAACAACACCTACTTCTTCATGCGATGGTATCGGAGCCAGCTCGGCACCGGCGACCAGATGAAGGTGGGCACCAACACCTGGATGCTGGGCCTTCGCGAGTTGAGCCCGAGCGTCGCGGCGGCGCGTCGCGCAGCTTGCCTGCAGTGCGCGACTCGTCAGCGTGAGTTGAGCAAGCGATGGATGTTCTTGCGCTCCCACTCCATCGCGCGCTCGAAGAACCGGAACTCACGCTCCCGGCGCAGGAACTCCGCCGAGTGGAGCAACGCACGCCCGCCGTCCTTCACGCTCGGCACCACGTGGTGCAGGAGCTCGTGGTACACGATGTACGACACGAAGTAGCGGGGCACCCGCTGGCAGTCCGCAGGAGTGGATGCGAATCAAACGCTCCGTGGCGCTGTAGCTGCCGAGTTTGATGGTCTTGCGCGGGCCACCGCTCGGGTGCGTGTGCCGGCCCCACGTGATGAGGACGTCGGGTGGCGCCGACGAGCCCAGGTAGCGTTGGCTGACGTCGCTCAAGATGGCGTAGAGGTCGTGGACGTTGCCGCGGGGCCGAAGCGGGCCGCGCACGAGCTGGACGGCCCGGATGCGATGCGAGTTCGACTCGATGAACTCACCCACCACCTCGGAAGCCTCGCGATCGCCGTCGACGACGTAGCGGACGAGGGCATCGACCACGCGCTCGGAGGCATCCAGGAACATCATGTGGACCCGGACTGAGCCTCCGTTCATCTGAGTCCGATTACATCACCGGCAATGTCGGTGACCGAGAGTTGAACCACCCGCCGAAGGAGCTGGTCGAAACCCGCCGCTCGGCGGGGCCTGGCGCGCCCCCTCGTGGACGAAGATCTGCGGGCCGCCGCCAGTGAAGCGCAGTGGCAACGCGACCTGTTCGGGGTGGGGAATGCGCACTGCGGAGGGCGCAATGCGTGGCGCGTGACCCACAGCTGGGCGACCCTTGGCGAGCCGCGCGGGCGCGACCGCCGTCCGGGAAGCTGGCGGCGGAGCGAAGGGTCTATTCACCGGTAGGGGCCGCGATCAAAGCGTCAAGGAACCGCGTTTTATTTTTTAATATCAAGGTTACAAGACAGCCTCGGACCCTGGAGGAGCGCGCCTAAGTGCGCGCGGGACCACGCGATCCGGTCCCGGGCGAACTCGGCCCGGATTCGCGCCGGGCAGTCCCCGACTGTTCCCGAGCTTACTCACCGCTTTCCACAGGCTGTGGACGAGTCCCAGCCAGGCCCCCCTCAAGATGCGCACCCCAGAAAACGCTCGGCGCGGCCACCGTCGCGCCACCGCCGAGGTGAGCTGGCTGGCTTCAGCTCGGTCGCTGAGCGACGGGACGCTTCGCGGCCGCCGCGAAGGCTTCCCGTTGCCACCCGGAGCGCCCTTGTCTTCGTCCTTGCTCTCTTCGGCAGACGCGGACGGACGCGCCGCCGGATCCCAGAGAGCCGCCGGTGCACGCCGCTGTGCTCGAGGACCTTGGTCTCGGAAACTTGCTGTCCGGGTGCGCCTCGAGATAGGTACTCGCCGTCATGGTGAAAATGTAATGAAGGATGTCGAACTCACTGCATGAAGGCGCCGCCATCTTGTTCTTGACGACCTTCACCCGCGTGCGGTTGCCCACGACCTGCATGTCTTTGCCGGCTGAGAGGACGCCTCTTTGTTAAACACGTCGCACGCGCACGGACGTAGAACTTGAGCGCGTTGCCACCCGTCGTGGTTTCGGGGCTGCCGAACATGACCCACGATTTTCATGCGGATCTGATTGGTGAAGAAAAAGATGCAGTTCGAGCGCGGTGAGCTTGCGCAACCGCCTGGCTCATGGGGGCGCGCCTGGGCCGACATGCGAGTCGCCCATGTCGCCCTCGATTTCGGCCTTGAGCTGGGGCCGCCACCGAACGACCACGAGATCGACACTTGGAGCGCACCCATCTCGCCGATCTCCAGACACTCGCCGTAGTCGGGCTGGCTCACGAACTTCGTCGGTCTTCACGCCGAGCTTCTTGGCGTAGTTGATGTCGAGGGCGTGCTCTGCGTCGATGAAGGCTGCGACTCCACTTCTGCACGTTGGCGATGGCGTGCAGAGTGAGCGTGGTCTTGCCATGGATTCGGGTCGAAAAAATCTCGATGATGCGGCCGCGCGGTAACCCCCGATGCCGAGCGCGACGTCGAGAACCGAGCGAGCCGGTCGGGACCACCGTGACGTCACCGCCGATGGTCTCACCGTCTTTCAGGCGCATGATGGCGCCCTTGCCGAACTCCTTCTCGACGCTGGCAATCGCGAGCTCGAGCGCCTTGCTCTTCTGCTTGTCCTCCATCACCGCCTCCGAAGAAACCGGCTGCCGCCGAACACCGTCCAGCCAGCCGTTCGAGCTCCGAGAAGCTCGCCAGCGAAGCGATGGCACCGCGCCGAGCATCGATGTGCGACCAGATACTACGCCGGCTGTTCAGATGTCAACTGATCTCGGCAGGCGAGCATTCCCTGTCCGGACGGCTGGGATTTTCCCTGTATTTACGCCAGCTAGGGACAGGTGAACACAGGCGCCGAGCCAGTCGAGCATGGTCTTCTTCTGCTCTTCGCTCAACGGAATCACCGGACCGAGGCCGTCCTTCACGGTCCCTGCGCAGCTCGTGCCTTCCGCGCAATAGGGCATGAAGTTCGTCTTGATGGCCCTGTACATCGCCTCGTAGATCGGCCCGCCGTAGTCCGCCTGGGTGTCCGCCAACACGTAGCGGAAACGGCGCGCCGTTCTTCTGCGGCTCCTGGTGGCAGCGCCGGCAGCGGGCCTGGAGGATCGCGTCGACCTCGCAGGGAAACTGCGCGCCAGGCTTGCTCGGCAGGTCGCAGTTCAAGGTTCCTGCGTCGTAGGGCGGTCCGACCCGATCGATCTCTGGGTCGTGCTCGGTACAGCCCGAGCTCGTGGTGAGCAGGGCGGCGACGAGAAGGAGCAAAGGTCGTGCGGAGACGCTCATGCGACGAGGCGAAGTCGAGCATGGGGCGGAGGCTCCGGCATTGTCAATTGGCGCCGGCGAAACGAAGCGCTCGGTCCCAGCGTGAAGCTGGCTGCAGGTCAGCGCGCGGACAGGCGCGCGTTCCGAGATCAGGCGGCGGGCCTTCTCAGTACGGGTTCTTCCTAGGAGCCACGGCCACCGCGACCGGTGGCCTCGTCGGGAAGGTCTTCGGCTTCCTGCCGAGGCCCTTCGCGGTGGCGTCCACCAGATCCGCCGGGGAGGAAGCCGCCGACGCGACACCAGGTGCCACGGACGGCGGCGTAGTCCACCTTCGGCTCGAGCGGGGCCGGCATGGCGGCGACCTCGACGACGGCTTGCGGCTCCGTCGCCCAGAAGACGTGCGAAACCACACCGATGGCGAGGCCTAGCCGTTGCCCACGGCGCCCTGCATCGGCCGCTCGGCAGGGCGTGGGCGAACTGCCGAGTCGCACGCCATGGGGAAGGTGGCCGGGCAGCCGCGCCCCCGCAGGGGCTTACTCGGTCGGTGGCTCGGCGGTTCACTGCGCGGGAGTCGATCGGTCGCGCGTCGCTGGGGACCTGCCGCAAAGTGGAACGCGACCAGCGTCGCGCGAAGTTCGAGCTCCGCGGCCACTTCGAGCAGTCTGAGTTCGTGCTTCTCGGTCCTTGACGAAGGGCAGCTCTCGATGACGCGGGCGAGCTCGGCGTCCAGCTTCGGCACGAGCTCGAGGATCGGCGTGTGGGGCACGCTCAGGATGGCGAGCATCAGCGCGTTGTAGTTCCGCGCGACGAACGGCTGCTTGCCCGAAAAGCTCTCGTACAGGAGCACCCCGAGCGTCCAGACGTCGGTGCGCGCATCGACGTTGGCCGCGCCCCGGGCCTGCTCGGGACTCATGTAGGCCGGGGAGCCCAATACTGCCCCGTTGCCGGTGCGCACGCGCACGTCGAGACCGGGCGTGAGCACCTTGCTCACGCCGAAGTCGAGGATCTTGGGCACGAGCTCGCCGGGCGCGGAGCTTGTCGCCAGGAACACGTTGGCGCTCGACAGATCTCGGTGCACGACCCCAGCGCGGTGCGCAAGGTCGAGACCGCGAGCGATCTGTGCGAGCCACGACGCGCCTTCGAGCGGGTCCACGGGGCCAGCCCGCAAAAGCCGCGACTCGAGGCTCTCTCCCGAGAGCAGCTCCATCACGAGGAACGGCTGCCCGAGCTCACTGTGGCCCACGTCGAACACGTCCACGATGCTCGGGTGGCGCACGCGGCCGGCGGCTTTCGCCTCTTGGAAGAAGCGTTGGACCGCCTCGTCGTTTTCGGCGAGGGCCGGCAAAATGAACTTCACCGCGAAGTCCCGGTGCGTCAGCACGTTGGTGGCCGCCCACACCTCTGCCATGCCGCCCGTTCCCAAGCGACGCACGAGTCGGTACTTGCCGCTCACCAGCTGACCCGGCTTCACATCCGCAATTTCAGCGGAGAGGAGACCAAGCGGCCAAGTATCGAGGAGCGGATTCCGCGCGGCACACGTGCGCCCACTCGCGAGCGGCTCACGAGGGACGCGGTCTTGGCTCGGACGTCGCTAGCTGCGGCGCGCGGCGCCCGCGAGCTGCTGCTGTTGCTGCTGGAGGTACTGCGCGACGGCGCGCGAGCGCTCGATGGCGAACTGTTTGACCTCGCGGTTCGACGAGCCAGCGAGGGCGTTCAATAGCTTCGTCACCTTGTCGAGCTGACGCGACTGGAAGAGCGCCTCGAAGTAATTGTTGGCGAGCCGGACGTCGCCCATCATCGAGTTTTCGTGCTTGGACAGGAGGCCGATGACCTCGTCCAACTTGCCCGCCTGACCGTAGAGGGCCGAAAGCGAGATGAGCGCGAGCGCGTCCTTGTCGTTGCGAGCGACGGCCTTCTTGGCGAGCTCGAGGGCCTTGTCGCGGGTGGCTTCCTCTCCCGAGTAGAAGCCCTGGAGAGCCACGTAAGGGGCAGCCGAGCGCTTGTGGACCTCGGCGTCGGCGAGCTTGCCAACGGCCGCCAGCGCCGCCTCTTCGTTCTCGTTCTCGCGGACGTGCGCGTAGAGGTAGGCCCAAGCGTCCACGCAGTTCGTGTCGACGTTGATGGCGCGCTCGATCCACTCGCGCTCGGCGGGCTTGTCGCCCTTCCCCTTCATCACCTTGGCGAGGTGCAGCGCCGGGTAGGGGTTCTCGGTCATCAGATTCTGGGCACCCTTGAGCGTGCCTTCGGCCTTGTCCCACTTCTCTTGCTGCATCTGGGCCACGCCGAGGCCGAGCCAGTCTTCTCCGCTGCCTCCCGAAGCGACGACCTTGGCCAGCACCTTCTCCGCTCGCTCGAAGCGGTTGTACTTCATGAGCTCCTGCGCGAAGAGTCGGCCGCGGTTCAGGTCGTCTTTGTTCTCGGCCCAGTGCTTCTCGAGACCCGCCAAGAGGTCCTCGAGCCCGATGGCGATGGGTCGCCCTTCGGCGTCCTGCACCTGCACCGCGGGGCCGTTGAAACCGAGGAGCTTCCACATGTCCTCGAGCTCGAGCGCCACGGGCCCCTTCTTCATCGACTCGGTGAGCTCGTCGCTCGGCTTCGAGAGCGGGAGCACCACGAGCGCATTGCCGGGCACTCCGCCGGGGAACGCGCTGACCGGGGCCACGATGGCCGCGCCGCCTTGAAGCTGGAGGTTCGTGGGCTGTTCACCGGCGCCGGCACCGGGGAGATTCGGCTGAGTCATCGGAGCACCTCTTTGTCGGACACGGCAGCTCGGTGCCGAGCCCGTGCCGCGGGCCATTCGCCTGCGGCCCCCGCTGTTTTCGGGGCGGCGGAAGCTAGCAGCGGGGGCCGAGGCCGGCAATAGCGCGCCGGCTGGGAGCGGGCTCGTCCGCGCTCGGGTCTCGACACGGGACCATGGACCGGTAAAGAAGGAGTCGATGATGAAGCTCGCGGGCACGAGCGCGGCCGCCGCGCTCCTCGTCTTCGCCGTGGTGGGCGAGGCCCGAGCCGACGAAAGCGTGATCAAGAAGCCCGGGCGCCATCCGGACTACAGCTTCGAGGCCGAGCCCCACGTGTTCTTCGGTTTCGATCCCCCGGGTGCATCGGCCGGCAGGGGCTACGGCCCGGGCTTCCGCGGGACGGTCGAGATCATCGACAACGGGTTCATCTCCAAGATCAACAACACGGTGGGCATCGGGTTCGGCTTCGACTGGATCGCGTTCCACGACAGCAAGACCGCGGTTTGGGTCCCCCTCGTCATGCAGTGGAACTTCTGGCTTTCCCGCCAGTGGTCGGTGTTCGGAGAGCCGGGCGGGGGCATCTACCTCGGGAACGCCACCGGGGCTCGCGGTGCGATCTACGGCGGCGCCCGCTTTCACTTCAGCGAGAAGCTCGCGCTCACGGCGCGAGTCGGCTACCCGGCCTTGAGCTTGGGCGTGTCGTTCGTGTTCTGACGCGGGTGCCTGAACGGAGGCGCCGGGCGGAAGCAAAATCGCTCGGTGAAAGCCCGTCGCCGTGGCGGGTCGTGGCCGGCGAGGCTATAGAATCAGTGAGAACTAGGTGACCATCCTCATCAGCATTCTGGGCCTCGCCCTCTTGATGGTGATCCATGAAGGCGGCCACCTGGTTGCGGCGCGCGCATTCGGCATGCGCGTGATCCGCTTCAGCATCGGGTTCGGTCCGGCGCTCTGGCGGCATCAGCCCAAGGGCAGCGAGACCGTCTACCAGATCGCGCTCATCCCCTTTCTCGCCTACGTGCAGATCGCCGGGATGAACCCCCTCGAGGAGATCGATCCCGACGACAAGGGGAGCTACGCCAACGCATCGCTCGTCGCGCGCATCTCGGCCATCATCGCCGGCCCACTCGCCAACTACCTGTTCGCCTCGGTCTTTTTCTTCGTCGCGTTCCTGATCGGTGGTGACCCGACCAAGATCCAGGTCATGGGCGAAGGCGCTGCGCAGCGGGCCGGGCTCCAGAACGGGGACAAGGTCGTCAGCATCGACGGCGTAGCGATCACTCGCTGGGAACAGATCCCCGAAGCGGTGTTGCCCCGCGCCAACCAGAAGATGACCGTCGTCGTCCAGCGCGGCGCCGAACAGAAGACCCTCGAAGTGACTCCGGAGCCCAAGGCCAAAGGCGGCGGCGGACAGATCGGCGTGCGGCCCATCTCGGCGGTGCCGCGCTTGGGCGTCAAAGACGCCGCCATCGAGTCGGTGATTCATCCCGCGAAGGTGGTCGAGGCGCTGGTCGTGGGGCTCGGCCGCATGATCACGGGTCGTGAGAAGCCCGAGGTCTCCGGCCCCGTGGGCATCGTGAGAGAGGGCAAACGCGCGGTGGAGCAGGGGCTCGCGGACTACCTCTTCCTCTTGGGACTCCTCTCGGCATATCTCGGCGGATTCAACTTGCTTCCGTTTCCAGCGCTCGACGGCGGGCGCTTGATGTTCCTGAGCTACGAAGCGGTGACGCGCCGCAGGCCCAACGCCAGGATCGAGGCCCACGTCCACGCGGTGGGCCTCTTGATGCTGCTGGCCTTGATCGCGGTCGTCAGCGTGTTCGACATCCGCGGCAATTGAGCATCTACGTCGAGCTCCACGGCCGCGGACTCCACGGCGGCGAACCGGCCAAGCTGCGCTTGGATCCGCGTCCGGGGCCGCTCTTGTTCCAACTGGGCCCCGACACGGCGAGCCTCGGCGAGCTCGAAGTGGTGCGCGCCGACCACGGAGTCAAAGTCCGGGCACGCGACGGAACTCACGAGGTCGACCTGTTCGAGCACCTGTTGGCTGCGCTCGCTGGCATGTCGATTCGTTCGGGTCTCACGCTGAGCGTGGAAGGACCGGAAGTGCCACTGCTCGACGGAGGCGCTCACGAGCTCGCACGCGCCATCGCCATGCTCGGACTTCGCCGCGAGGCCACGCGGCT
Organism: Polyangiaceae bacterium; assembly: GCA_046351435.1. GTDB lineage: Bacteria > Myxococcota_A > Polyangia > Polyangiales > Polyangiaceae > JADJKB01. The sequence goes on along the minus strand of JAXLYN010000026.1, from coordinate 53,022 downwards.
GTGCGTAGCCCGGGCCGGGGAGCTCGAAATCGGCACGAGCCGCTATCGATTCGAACCGGGCCCTCGACCGCAGCTACGCGTGGAGGTCGACTATGGCTTCGGGCGCGAGGTGGCGGAGCACGGCGGCAGCGAGCGTGAGTTCTTGGAACGCATCGCGCCCGCGCGCACCTTCGGTTTCGAGCGCGATGCCCTCGACCTGCGGGCGGCCGGCCGTGCGCGCCACGTGGACCCGGCCGCGGTGCTGGTGCTCGACGCGACGGGGCGCACCCTTCCCCCGTGCCGACCCGCCGGCGAGGCCGAGCTCGCACGCCACAAACTGCTCGATTGGATGGGCGACCTGTTCCTTTTCGGGGGACCGCCTCGGGGCCGAGTCGAGGCGTGGCGACCGGGGCACGCCGCGAATCACGAGATGGCGAAACAGGCCCTCGCGTGCGGTCTCCTCGCCGAGGAGTGAGCGAAACTACAAATGACGGCGGCGGGGCGCTACGCTTGCCGAGCGATGAACCTCGGGCATGCGCTCTGGACGATTTCTCCGGGCGCCGCCCTCGTGCTCCTCGCGTCGGGCCTCACGGCGGGCTGCACTCAGGAGCGAGTCCGGCTCGCCGAGGGTCCGCGCGAATACGCGCCGACCGACTACGAGATCGTCCTCGACCGCTGGACCCGCACCGAAGACCTGGTGACCGTGACCGATCTCGACAACGTGCTCACGGTCACGGCGACCTACGAGTCCTGGGACTTCCGCTGGGCCTACGTCGTTCGCTATTCGGACGATTACCGTCTGACGGTCGACCAACGTCGTTCGCTGCTCGAAAGCTCGCTGGCAGAGACACGTTCGAACCACACGTTCTACGTGGCCCTCTATGCGCAGAAACACCGCTGGGGTGACCTCAAGGCCGACAACCCCGCCTGGATCGTGCGACTGATCGACGACCAAGGCAGCGAGACTGCGCCGAGCGAAATCGAAACCATCAAGCGTCCGAGCGCCATCGAGCGCACCTACTTCCCCTACACGTCACCCTGGCGCAGCGCTTTCCGCATTCGATTCCCGAAGAGCCGCGCCGACGGTCGGCCCACCATCGCCGGCAACGCGCGCTGGATCGGCCTGCGTTTCGCCGGGGCCCAGGGCAACGAGGCTCTGGTGTGGGAGCTCGACTCGGGCCAGAACGCCGTCAGCCGGCGAGGATCTCGAGCAACGGCGGCACGCTGACCAAGAGCTCGTGGGCCGTGTGCCGCTCCGCGAACAGGAGCAACACGCCTTGGGCGCCCGCACGCGCGCCCATGGGGGCCGGCGAAGCGGCCATCACACTGGTGGCGAACAAGAACTCGCCGGGACCGAGCTCACCCACCACGTCTTCGCCGCTGACGAGCTCCACGGCGCCGCCGCCCACGATGAACATGCCCGGCACCGGTTTGCCCGACGCCACGATGGCCTCACCCGGCAGGAATGAGCGTACCTCGCAGCGATCGGTGACCATCTGCCTCAACGTGTCGTCCAATCGATCGCCTAGCGGGCCCATGGCTGCGCCGGCCAACCCCTGAAAGCGATCCGCCACCAAACGAAGCTCGTCGGCGACCCAGGGGCAGTCGGAGGTCGCGGCCTCGAGGGCCTCGCGGTCCCAAACTGCGATGGCAGTGTCGGTCTCACCGGCCACGACGCGCAGGGCGACCGGATCGTCGAACGTGCCGTGCGTGAACACCACGTCGCCGACTTGGGCGAACGCACAGGCCACGTCGGCGATGGCGGGCATGATGCTGGCCCAGCCTTCGACCACGAGCGCCACGGCGAACCCGCTCACCTCTTCGTCGACGTCGCGCACGTCGATGCGCGCGGTCTGCACCAGCTTCTCTTGCGCTTCCGGCGGCAGGTCTTGGAGACCGGCGACGTCCGCCAAACTCACGCCGCGAATGCGCGGACCAGGGTCCGGAGCCTCGGATTTCGCCGGCGGAGCGGCTGCACTCGCGACTTCGGCTTCGGGCTCGGCGAGCGCCTGGACCGCTTCGGCTGCGGACTCGGCCGGAGGGAACAGATCCGTGATCCCGAGCACGTCGGCGAGCGCCGGCTCCGCTGGCGCTTCGAGCGGCGCCAGCGTCGAGCCGTCGGAGCCGATCACGCCCGCCTCCTGCGCCGGAGGCAGCTCCGAAAACGGCGGCGGCGCCGGCACCGAAGGCGCTAGATCGAGCGAGCCGAGCGCTTCGCTCACCGGGGGCAGCTCCCCCAAGATATCGGCCTCTTCGGCGCTGACCGTGGGCAGCGAGTCGGGCGCGACGCTGCGTGGCGGTTCGCTCGAAAACGGCTCGTCGGGTTCGGCCGGGAGCATCGGAGACACCGGAGGAGGCGGCGCACTCTTCTCTCGCGCCAGCGCCGACGGCGGCGGCGGCGGGCGTGCACGCCGGGGTTCGCTCGGCAGGGGAAAGCGGGGCAGCGGGACCGCAGGCCCGGGCGGTTCCGACGGCGCGCTCGGTGGCGGAGAACCGGGCACCGGAAGCGAGTCGCCGGGGATGAGCTCCGAAGACGACACGATCATGTCCGTGCGGTCGCCTTCGTCGAATTCGATGTCGATGCTCGCTCGGCTCGTGCTCACGGTGGTGTCGAGCAGGTCGTCGACGCCATCGGAAGTGACCGTAGTGGGCTCCGACGCCGAGAAGATGTCCGCCACGATGCGCTCTTCGACACCGGCGATCAGCTCGTTCAGCTGCGTTGCCCGCGGCACATGCCCCACCTCCATGGCCGACTCCACGGCGCGCCGGAGCCACACCACGGAATCCGCCTTGGCACCGCGCCGCCATTGCACGGCCGCGGTCTGCAGCGCCCACGCGACGTCGTCATCGTCGTCGTCGAGCGGCAGCGGGATCACGTCATCGCGCTCGGACATGCGGGGGGGACCGATCATAGGCCGACCGGCGTCCCGAACCACCGACGTTTTGACGCATGCGCAGCGGAGGGCGGCAGCCGAGGCCTCGGAAACGCCCGTCGCGCGCACCGATCACGCGCTCACCCGGGTGGGATCAGGACCTCGCGGTCACGTGCACCGTTGGGTGGGCCGACCAACCCGCGGCGCTCCATCATCTCGACGATCTTGGCCGCGCGGTTGTAGCCGATGGTCATCTTGCGCTGTAGCCACGACGTCGAGCAGCGCTGGGTCTCCTTGACGATGCGCACGGCTTCGTCGAAGCGCGAGTCGAGCTGTTCGTCGGCGTCTTCGTCGCCCGCATCGTCGTCGGACGCCGCCAGGATCTCTTCGTGATACTCCGGCGCCCCCTGCTTGCGGACGAAGTCGGTCAAGTGAGCGACTTCTTCTTCGCTCACGAATGGACACTGGACGCGACGCGTCTCGGTGGATCCGTTGAGCTTCACCAGCATGTCGCCCTTGCCGAGCAAGAGCTCGGCGCCCTGTTCGTCCAAGATGGTTCGACTGTCCACCTTCTGCGCCACGCGGAAACCGATGCGGGACGGGAAGTTCGCCTTGATCATGCCCGTGATCACGTCGACGCTCGGCCGCTGCGTCGCGAGCACCACGTGCATGCCCGCGGCCCGGGCCTTCTGCGCCAGGCGAGCCACACTGACCTCGACCTCTTTGCCTTGCTGCATCATGAGGTCCGCGAACTCGTCCACCACGATCACGATGTAGGGCAACGCATGGGGGAGCTGCTTGCCATCGGAGCCGTCGCGCACCGCCGGCACGCTCACCATCGAGCCATCGGGCGCGAGGGCGTCCACCACGTCGGGCGCCGGCCCGGGGAGCTCGCCGGCCACCACGCGTTTCACCCACGCGTTGTAGGTCGAGATGTTCTTGGTGCCGGCGTTGGCGAAGAGCTGATAGCGCCGCTCCATTTCGTCCACCGCCCACTTGAGCGCGGTGGCCGCCTTCTTCATGTCGGTGACCACCGGCAAGAGCATGTGTGGGATGCCGTCGAACGGCGCCAGCTCCACCACCTTGGGGTCGACCATCAAGAAACGCAGCTCTTCGGGGCTGCGGCAGAAGAGCAGGCTCGACAGCATCACGTTGAGCCCGACGCTCTTGCCGGCACCGGTGGCTCCCGCGACGATCACGTGGGGCATCGAGGCGAGATCCGCGTAGAAAGGCACGCCCACGATGTCGCGGCCCAGCACCACGGGCAGCGGCGCCTTCTCCGCGAGCTTGGCGAAGTGCTTGTCTTCGATCAGCTCGCGCAGGTTGACCGGAACCCGCTCGTCGTTCGGGATCTCGAATCCGATGCGGCTCTTGCCCGGGATCGGCGCCACGATCCGCACGGTCCGCGACAGGCCGAGCGCCAGGTCGTCGGCGAGGCCCGCCACCTTGCTCACCTTCGTGCCAGCCTCGGGCGCCACTTCGTACATGGTGACGGTGGGTCCGGGGTGCACTTCCTCGACCCGGGCCGAAACACCGTAGTCGGCCAGGGTCTTCTCCAGGAGCGAGGCGTTCTGGCGAATGCGTTCGCGATCGACGTCGGTCTGCACGTGGGTCGGAGGCGCGAGCAGACTCGGTGCCGGGAACTCGTATCCGTGCTGCCGACGCGGCGAGGGTCCGTCCCCGCGCTTGATCTCTTGCGCAGGCTTGGTGTCCACGATCACGATGTCGCGGTCTGCCTTGGACTTCGCCTTGGGTTTGTCCACCGGAGGAGGAGCAACCGACGTGACCTCGGGGAGCGCGATCCCGCTCGGCTCGGGCTCGACGGGCGTCGGCGCCGTGTCGAGCAGCGCCACGCTGGCGAGCTCCGGCGTGTTCGAGCTCGGAAGCGCCTCGGCTTCGCGGGCGACCGCGCGCGGCGCGAACGGAGTCGAGCCCTCGATCCGCGACACGGCGGCGGCGAGTGAAACGGGAGTGACGTGGTGCTTCGAAGAGAGCACCGTCGAGACCGCCAGCGGCGGCGTGCCCGTGACCAACGGCGCCGAGGGCGCGTCGTCGTCGGCGAGCTGCGCGATGATCGCCTCGTCGGTGTCGTGGTTCGTGATGGGCGGTACCGCGGCCTCGCGTCGCTGTTCGCGCTCTTCCTTGCGAAGCTTGTGCGCCTCGGCCCAAGCGCTTCCCACCCGAGCCGAAGCGCCTCGGGCCTTGCCGAATGCGAAGGCGCCGATACCCAGAAAACGCTGCACGAGCGCGATGAAAGAGAAGCTGCTGCGGCCGATCAGAATCAAGCCGACGACGGTGAGGCCGACCAGGAAGGAGCCGACGGCAGAGAACATGCCCCGGCCCAGCTCGCCGAAGACGAGCCCTACGTTGCCCCCCGAAGGCACGCGCCCGAACACCAAGAGGTCGGGCAACGCGACGCGAACGAGCGAAGAGAGAACGATGGCCAAGATCAGATCGCCGGCGATGCGCAGGCTGACCGATCCGATGTCCTTCTTGCGCAAGAGCGGCAGCCCGATCAGCGCGATCTCGAGCGGGACGAGCCACGCCACGAGACCGAACGCGCGCACCAGCACACTGGCAACGAACGCTCCGGCGGGCCCGACCCAATCTCGCCCAATCACGGTCGAGTCGTTGGGATCGAGGCGAAAGCTCGCGAGAGCGAGGCACAGGAAACATGAGATGGCGAAGAGCAGGAGCGCAGCGGCCTCGCGCCCGCGCCCCTCGAGGCGGAAAGCGGGACGAGCGGGCTCGGCGGGCGCCGGCTCGGGCACTTCGGGCAGAGCCACCGCCTTACGGCGCGGCGAAAAGGGACGGGTGCCCATGTAATCCAACCACCTACATCACTGGGTTGGACGGGGAAAAAAAGCTGCAGGTCTTTCAGGGAGGTCGGCCGCGGCCCGCCGCACCGAACCGACGTTCAGGGGATCCTCCGGCGGCGATTCCCAGTGTCGCTCGCTTGAGTCATTTCGCTGCGACCCTGTACTATCCTCGCTCTTCGTTCGGCAGAAATGCGGGCGGGCCATCGCATGGCAAGGTACGCGAAAACGAAAAGGTTCTCGGGCAAGCGCGACGCGGGGTGGGTGCGGGCGCTGGCCCTGGGCGTGGCAATGGGTGTCGGTGCGGCCAGCGTGGGCTGTCGTACCACGAACGACGACATCGATCGCTGGACGACGACGGCGCAGGGGCCGCGCAAGCTGGTCTCGGTGCTGTCGCACGACAAGTACCCCATCGAGCTGCGCGTCGAAGCGGCCATGGGACTCGTCCGCATGAAGGCCCGCGGCGGCAAGCGCATCGGCATCTTGGGTCAGGACGATCAACCTGGGTTGGTCACCGCCCTCGAAGCGCTGCCGCCGGCGAGTCGCGAGAAGATCGTCTCGCGGATGGTGCCCAAGCTCGAAGAAGAAATGAAGAAGGCCCCGCCCAAGGCGCAGGCCGGCCAGCCTGCACCGGCGGACCCGACCTTCGAATACAAGGACGCCGCGTTCGCTCTGCTCACTCACAACGAGGGCGTTCTCGTTCAGAACGACGAGAACCGGAAGCGTCTCCGGGCTGCGCTGACCGACTGGTCGATGACCAACTTCGCCGAGCGTCTCGAAGAGTCGTCGCAGCTCTACGGTGTGGAGCAAGTGCTGCGAGAGCTCGGCGCCGAAGGCGTGACTCGCCTGCCGGAACAGATGGTCCCCGGCACGAAGAAGCTCGACCGCATGGCGGACCTGATCGCCGAGCTCGGTGACGCGAAGACGAAAGAGGCCGGGAGCAAGGCTCTGGTGACGGTCGCGAAGGACATCTCGTCCGACCACTGGATCCAGCAAAAGTCGCCGCTGGTCGACGCCGCCAACAAGGCCAGCAAGCTGAATCCGACGCCCGAACAGTTCAAGGCTCAGCTCGACACCTATCAGGAGGAAGAGCTCCTGCGCGTGATGGCGTCCATGAAGAAGGTCGGGCAGGCGCCGGCCGTGGAGTACCTGCTCGACTTCGCCAAGACCGACAAGAACGAGAAGCGCCGAGCAGCGGCCCTGGCGGCCCTCGAAGGCAATCTCGACAAGGGCAACGCCAAGCACGTGGCGAGCATCCTGGACATCGCCGCGGCCGCCGACACGCCGGACACCGTGCGCGACGTGGCCCTGCGCCGCGTGGGCGAGCTGCCGCGCAAGCTGGTCATCGACAAGCTCTACTCGTTGTTCTCCAACGACAACTGGAAGATCCGCTGGGTGGCGGCGGAGCTCGTGCTCAAGATGAGCGAGACCGATCACCTCGGCGAGTTCATGAACAAGCTCGCTGGCGTCCGTCACATGGCCATCACCGAGCCGCTCCGCTACGGCGCGCTCATCGGCGAGATGAAGGGCAAAGACAAGCCCGAAGCCATCATCGACAAGTACACGTCGGGGAGTCAGGCGACCTCGGTGCGCTTGGCAGCGCTGGGTTACTACTACGAGTGGGGCGCCAAGCCCGAGATCGGCAAGGTGGAACCGTTCGCCAACGAGCGTGACAAGGTTCCCGACTGCAAAGAAGGCGCGGCCGATTGCGAGTGGAAGTGCGCCGTCGGTGAAGGCAAGTCTCAAGAGATCAAGGACATCAAGACTCTGGGTGAGTTCGTCCAGTACTGCGTCAAGCCCGCCATGGAAAAGCGCGCGACGTCGAAGAAGGGCGAGGCCAAGGGCAAGTGATGGAAACGTCGGATCCCAACAAGAAGGTTCCGCGCACGTTCCAGTGCCGCGAATCGCTCTGGCAGAAGTTCGAGCAGATGGCCCGCGAGCTCGAGTGCTCGGTGGACTATCTCATCAACGATGCGATGAAGCAGTACGCGAGGCAGCGCGGCTACAGCAGCACCGCGCACCCCGCGACCATGGGCGCGGTGCCTCCGCCGCCTCCTCCGCCTCCGCCCGGGGGTGGGCCCCCGCCGATGCCGCCGCCCCCGGCGCGTTCGCCCGCGCCGACTCCGCCGCCTCCCGGGCCGCCGCCCGGGCCGCCGCCGCCACCTCAGGCGCGGGCGTCGGTTCCGCCGCCTCCTCCCGGCCGCGCCACGTTCCCGTCGAGCGCGGGCGCGCCGCCGCCTCCGCCGCCGCCCACCAGCGGCTCCGTGGCGCGCCGCGCACCCGGCCCTCCGCCGCCTCCTCCGCCCCCGGGCCCGCCGCCGCCGCCACCTGGACCGCCGCAGCAGCAGTTCCGGAGCGCTGCGCCGCCGCCGCCTCCGCCTCCCGGGCCACCGCCCATGGGTCGAGGCGCCCCGCCGCCTCCGCCTCCGATGCCTCGCTCGGCGCCGCCACCTCCGCCTGCGCCCACCGCGCAGTCTTACGGCACGCTCAACATCTACTACGCCGGCGAGCGCTTCCCGATCACCAAGGACCGCTTCATCATCGGTCGCGGCAAACAGTCCAGCGATCTGACGATCAAGGACCCGAACGTGTCGCGCCAGCACGCCATGGTCGAGTACTTGAACGGCCAGTACTACATCGTCGACATGGGTTCGACGAACGGCGTCGAGTACAACGGGCAGCGGGTGCAGCGTAAGGTGATCAACGACGGCGACAGCTTCAAAGTCTGCGATCACGAGCTGCGCTTCAGCTACGCCTGAGGCTCGCTAGGCGGGTGAACGTCGCGATCGTCGGTGCCGGCGCGCTCGGCCGCGTGTACGGCACGCACCTCTCTGCCGCGGGACATGCCACGCGCTTCGTGGTTCGCCCCGCGCGCATGGGTGAGCGCACTCCGTTCGTGGTCGAGCGCCAGAATGGGACCGGCGGACGGCTCGAGATCGCGAGCCCCGAGCGTGTCACCGCAGTCCCGCAAGACAGTGACCTCGTTCTCCTGTGCGTGCGCGCCGATCAGCTCGACTCGAACATCGAGCACATGCTCCAACGCCTCGGAGACGTCCCCCTCGTGGCGCTGACCACCGCTCCTCCCGCTGAGCCTGGCGCGGTCGAGGGCTGGCTCGGACGACGCTCGTCGGGATGCACGCCGTCGCGGCCCAGCCGACGCGGACAGCGTCGATCGGTTTTGGGCGTTCACGGCGGCGCCGACCCGCTTCGAACACGCGCGCCGCGCAGGACTCGGAAGGGTCACCGAGCTCGCGTGCTGCTCGAGCAGGCGCTCCAGGCTCGGTGCGCGACTCGCGCCCGGAGTACGGACGGAGAACCCCGCGACCACCATCGCGTTCTTCCCTCTGTCGGTCGCGGTGAGCCGAGCGGGCGGAATCGACGCACTCAACGCGACGGGCTCACCCGCGTGGCCACGTCCGGCGCTCGCGAGAGCGCGCTCGCGCGTCGAATCGGGAGGTGGATCCACCCCTCGCTTTGCTCCTCCGGGCGTTGTCTCCGCGCACGCTCCAGGCGGGCCTCGCCGTGCTCGGCCGAACGCTGCCAGAAGCCCGCCAGTTCATCGACGCGCACTTCGGGGAGAAGCTCGGGGCGCAGCACCGTTACCTCGGAGCCGAGATCCTGGAGCTCGCCCGGAGCCACGGGATTCCGATGCCCGGCCTCGGGCGTTTGCTCGCGTGACGCCCTCCCGCCACACCTCCCCCCGCCGACGCCCGCAGCCGTCCATGGTCAGGATTTTCGGGCTCGTGCGCAGCGGTTGCTACACTGCTCGCGTGCGTGGAACCCTCGCCTTCGCCTCTTGCGTGACGTTCGCGACAGCGGGCACGCAGGCCGAGCCCCTGCTCCGAATGGAGGCGGGCGTGTCGCCCTCGAGCGAAGTGAGCAGCGTCGAGGTGTTCGACAAGGACGAGCCACTCTACGTGCGACCGAGCCGACAGGCCGCTCGCAGGGGCGCCGCGCAACAGGGCTCCCGCTTGCCCATCTTCGCCTCCCGTCGCGGGGCGGGCTGTCGTGGCCCCTGGCTGATGGTGGGTCCCTTGGCCTGGGTGTGCCAGGACCGCGTTCACGTCTCGAGCGATCCGCCCGTCGGCGCGCGACGTGAGCCCATCACCATGCCGGAGGGCCTGCCCTACCGCTATCACTTCGTCGGACGGAACGGCGCGCTCGGCTATCGCACGCTGTCCGTGGCCGAAGAGACCGAGCCGGACGCGGAGCTCCAGCCGGGCTTCGCGGTCGGCGTGGTGAACGTGGCGAAGCGAAGCGGCGAGCCGTTCGCGTTCACGACGAAGGGGCTGTGGATCCCCATGCGCGACTTGGGACCTGCGCGCGCGCTCCCGCTGCGCGGTGCCGAGCTCGAAGGCGGCAAGTTGGACGTCGCTTGGGTGTACGAAGACCGTGCCGCGGTATACGACAAACCCGGAGGCTCGAAGCTTCGCTCCGAGGTACGACCGCAGTGGGAAACGCTGGCGGTGCTCGACACCGTCGAGCGCCGGGGGCACCGCTGGTTCCGCATCGGAGAGCAGCGCTGGGTGAGCGACGAAGACGTGCGCGCGCCCACCTCGGCCCCGCCCCCGGCTGAGCTCGAGCCGGGGGAGCGCTGGATCGACGTCGACATCAAGAACCAGGTTCTCACCGCCTACGAGGGCGAGCGCCCGGTGTTGCCACGCGCTGGTTTCCACGGGCAAGGGCAAGGGCCGAGCATTCCAGGCCACGCCCGTCGGCACCCATCGCATCAAGGTCGAAGCTCCTGTCGAGCGACATGGACAACCTGGAGGACGAAGAGGCCAGCCGCTACTACGCCATCCAGGACGTGCCCTGGGTCATGTACTTCGAAGGGGTACGGCCTCGCGGTACGTTGGCATCGATCGTTCGGCCGTGTCCGAAGTCATGGCTGCGTCAACCTGACGCCGGTGGACGCCCAGCGACTCTTCAGCTGGACCGGGCCGCATCTGCCCGCGGGCTGGAGCGCAGTGCTCCCGACGGAATACGACCGGAGGACCCTGATCCGCGTGCGCTGACCAGCGCAAGCCCTCCGCCCGCAGCCGCCGCTCGGTCGCCGCCCCGGCAGATCCCCCCTCCGCCGCGAATCGAGGTGCGAAGACGCCGATCGCTGATTTACTATCCCCGCCTGCTGACTTCGACATCGGGCGCGACACCGTGCTCGCACTGGTAGCGGTGGCATGGGCCGACGGCAAGGTCCTGATCCCGGCCGAAGCAGCCGGCATCCGTGTACTGCGCACCAACTCGGTTTGGACGCCGATTCGGTCAAGGTGATGGGTGTGGCGCTCAGGCGCGCCTTCACGATGGACGAGGTCGAAACGGTGCGCACGCCGAGCCGCCTGACGCGCCTCTTCACCTACGCCTCGGCGGTGTGGATCGCGACGGTGGACGGTGCCGTGACTCCCGAAGAGACCCGAGCCCTGACGCTGCTCGGTGATCGGCTCGGCCTGTCGCAGGTCGCGCGCGATCGCGCTCGAGGCGTTGCGCTCGGACTCGGAGCAGCCCGCCATCAATCGACCGGGTGGCTTCGACCTTCCTGGCATTGAGGTCTCAGCTTTCGGCGGGTCTCAGCCAAATCGCCGACGACTGAGCAGCGCCATGGTCTCCATCGTCCATGCCGCGCGAGACATCGCGCGCATTCGCCAGATCTCCGTGGTCTTGGTGCGCCACGGGTTCGGCGAGATCGCGCGTCGCATCGGTTTCGGACGAAGGGCAGCGCAGCTCGACCGTCAAGGCCGAAGAGGAGATCACGGCCGAGGACGAGGCGCGCGGCGACAAGGAGCGACAGGAGATCTCGACGGCGGTGCGCGCGCGCCGCGTGCTCGAGGAAGACCTCGGTCCTTCGTTCGTGAAGCTCGGCCAGATCGCGTCGACCCGCGCCGACGTCTTGCCCCCCGACCTCTTGGTGGAGCTCAAGAAGCTGCCAAGACTCGGTGCCCGAGGTGCCGTTCGAGGCCATCCGCGATCAGGTGGAACGCTCGCTCGGCGCCGAGCTCGCCGAGATGTTCGAGAGCTTCGACGAAAAGCCGCTGGCGGCGTGGCAGGCGCATCGCTTCAGGTCCACCGCGCGGCGCTGCGCCCAGGGCCAGGCGAAAGAGGCGTGGTCGTGAAGGTGCAGCGACCCGGCATCGCCAGACCATCGCCAGCGACCTGGACCTCTTGCACACGTTCGCGGCCTTGGTGGAGCGCACGATCCCGGAGAGCAGGATCTACAGCCCCATCGGTCTCGTGCAGCAGTTCGACAAGGCCATCACCGCCGAGCTCGACTTCGCCACCGAAGCCGACAACGCGCTGCGCTTCGCCCAGAACTTCCAGGGCTTCCGCAACGTCCGCTTCCCCAAGGTCTACAAGGCCGCGTCGAGCAAGCACGTGCTCACGCTGGAGTTCATTCCGGGAAAGAAGGTCTACGACGCCCTCGACGCCGGCTACGAGCGGAAGAAGCTCGCGCGCATTTCCCTCGACGTGATCGTGAAGCAGATCTTCGAGGACGGCTTCTTCCACGCCGACCCACACCCCGGCAACGTGATGGTCCTGGGCGAGCTCGCCGACCCGATCCTGGTGATGATCGATCTCGGCATGGTGGGGCGGCTCTCCCCGCGCATGCGCGACCTGACCGTGGACGTGATGGTCGGCGCAGTGCGCCGCGACTACGAAGCCATCGCCGACGCGATGTACGCCATCGGCACGCCGACCAAGAAGATCGACATGAATGCCTACCGGGCCGAGGTGGGCATGCTCAGCGAGAAGTACCTGGGCAAGCAGCTCAAGGACATCGAGCTCTCGAACATGATCCGCGACCTCGTTCAGGGCGCGACCAAGTACGGCCTCGAGATCCCGTCGGACTTCATGCTCGTCGGCAAGGCGTTGATGACCGTCGAAGGTGTCGGCAAGGAGATCGACCCCGAGCTCGACGTGTTCGAAGAGGCCAAGCCGCTCTTCGTGGAGATCCTGCGCAAACGCTACTCACCCGAGCGGCTCGGGAACGAGCTCCTCCGGCGCATCGAGAAGCTGAGCGGCGCGACCTACAACATGCCGCAGCAGCTCCAGGAGGTGCTCGACGACCTCCGGCTCGGGCGGCTCAAGCTCAACACGCTGGACCCGGGCGCCGCCAAGGTCGCCGATCGGCTGGGCCGCCGCGTATTTTCGGCGCTGGTCTCCGCCGCGCTCATCGTGGGCGGCGCGTCGCTCGCTGCGAGCGGGCGGGAAGTCGTCGGCTACGTGCTCATCGCCGTGGCAGCGCTGCTGCTCGGCGGACACGTGATGCTGGACGCGGGGCGGTCGTTCCGCCTCAAGAAATCAGCGAAGCCGGCGCGAGACGACCCGCCGATGCGAGAACTCGCCACCAGCGCGCCGGCAGCCTTCCGCGCCGATGCGGCGACCCGCACCGGCGCGTGCAATGCGCCCGCCCCGCCCGAAGCTCAGACCACCTTGCCCTGGAGCAAGTAGGCGATGGCGAAGGCGAACAGCACCAGCGACTCGATGAGGGCCAGGCCCAGAATCATCGGGGTCTGGATGCGCGCCGCCGCGCCGGGGTTGCGGCTGATGCCCTCGAGGGCGGCCGCAGCGGCGCGACCCTGGCCCAAGGCGCCACCGAGCACCGCGAGACCGATGGCGAGACCCGCGGCGAGGGCAGCCATGGACTGCGCGGAGAACTTGTTGGCAGCGGCGCCGCCGTCCTGGGCGAAGGCGCTCGAGGCGAACAGGGTGACGAGCGACGCAACGACCAGCGCCAGCTTGTTCTTGGACATGACTTTCAGGTCTCCTTTTTGGGGCGGGGCGGCTCTACGCCGAATCTTTCGGGAAATCCACGGAAATCAGTGGTGCTCTTCGTGCTCCGTCGCGAGCGCGATGTAGATGCTCGTGAGGAGCGTGAAGACCAAGGTCTGGACGATGACGACCACGATGCCGAGGGCCATCACCGGGAGCGGCACGAACACGGCGACCAGCGCCAGGAAGATGCCCAGGATGAGGTGGTCGACCGCCATGTTCAGCATGAGCCGCACGGCGAGGGTGACCGGGCGCACGCAGAGTGAGATGACCTCGATGGGGAGGATCAGCGGCGCGAGCCAGATCTTCGGGCCCATCAAGTGCTTGATGTAGCCCATGCCGTTCGTCTGGATGCCGACGAAGTTGAAGTAGAGGAACACCACCAACGCGCAACCGAGGGTGATGTTCAGGCTGCTGGTGGCCACCGGCAGGCCCGGGATCAGCGCCATGATGTTCGAGAAGAACACGAAGGTCGCCGCCGTGCCGATGATGGGGAAGTACTTCTTGGCGCGCTCGGCATCCATCACGCTCTTGGCGAGATCGTAGAAGTAGCCGAGGAAGGCCTCCATGAACGTGCGGAGGGTCAGCTGGTCATCAGGCACCACGGCTTCGTTGGCGTCGCTGAGCCGCGCCTTGACCGACAAGCCGACGAGAATCACCAAGACCGCCACGATGATGGACGCCGTGATGGGCTCGAAGCTCTGCCACGTCGCGGGGTGGTGACCCACGACCGAGTCACCGATGGCGCTCGCGTTGTGGGACAGGGTGTCTTTGGCGTGAGTGAGAAGCAGCGTGAGCCAAGAGGCGTGCTCGGGCATGGGTTCAGCCTTCTTCTTCGACCGGTTGGGGGGCGCCTAGCTGCGCGGCGACGATGCCGATGGGTAGCGCTCCGTAGCCCACGAGCAGGGGCAATAGCGAAACGAAGCCGCTCTTGAGCAAGAGGTACAGCCCGCCGAAGAGCAGCGTCATCTTCAGCACCGCGACGAGCGGCCACGGCACACGGCTCTTCTTCCCGTTCAGGATGCCGCGGACCACGAGGCCGATGGCGAACAGGTTTCCGAGCGCGACCACCGCCCCGACCGCCACACTGCGCGCGACGGGCGCCCCGCCCATCACGAACGCGCCGCCGGTCGCCAAAGCGCCAACGAGCACCACTGCCCACAAGGCTCGGTGCGTGCTGCCATCTTTGTCAGCTCGGGTCGTCGTCATCGAACGTCTTCCTGGCTTCGCGTTCCTCTCGGTCCATCCGGTCGGCGTCTAGGTTGGCTTGGCGGAGGGCCCGCCAGAGAGTTCGGACACCGGCGGCGAGACCGAAGCCGAAACCCACCAGTGCGATCCAGTGAGTTCCGAGCTTTCGATCGAGCCAACTCCCCACGAAGAGGCCGAACAACACGCTGAGCGCCAGCTCGAGCCCGACCGTCCCGTAGGTACCGAGACCTTTCCAGTTTTGCTTCACCCAAGCCCTCGCTTTCGGAGGGCCGCTCCACCGACGGGTGGAGCGAAGAAAACACCCCCGAATCACCGAGGGCGGCGGTCGATTAACACGCCCCCGCTTCAGGGGTCAACGCCGCCTCGACGCGCCGCGCCGGAAGGCTGGTGCTATCCTTGCGCCCATGGCTCGGCGCCTTGGGTCCCTGTTTCTTTTCGCATTATTTACGCCCGGCTGGGCACTGGCTCAGGCCGGTGGCCCCGCGCCTCCTCCCTCGGGTCCGCCGAGTGCGGGCGGCGCCCCTCCTCCCGGCGGCCCGCCGCCTGGCTACTACTCCGAGCCAACGGCGCCGCGCGGCGGACCGCCTCCCGGAGCCTACGAGCCTCCGCCTCCCGGCTACTACTACGGCCCGACCCCCATCTACGAACCCCCACCACCGCCGAAGCCCAAGCACCGTGCACCGAAGACCGCGTTCTGGACCGGCGTGCGCCTCGGCTACTTCGTGCCGTTCGGGAACCTCTGGTACCAGTACCAAGGTCCCAACAGCTACGACAACGTGAAGTGGAGCGAATACGCGTCGAGCGGCCCGCTCTGGGAGCTCGACGTGGGTATGCGTTTCTCGCGCAACTACAACGTCCTCTTCACCTGGGAGCGCGCTTCGCTCGGCGCCGGCAGCGCGCCCGATGCGTACGGGGGCCAGAAGTCTGGAAGCACCGACTATTACGCCATCGGTCTGCGCTTCTCGTCGGATGCGGACCGCGTGGGCTTCCTGACCGAGATCGATCTCGGCTGGCGGCGCTTCCGCGCGGAGTGGGAGGACGGAACCGAGCTTCAGCTCACCGAAGCGCCGCTCGAAGTCCGCATCGGACTCGGCGCCGACATCCGCCTCGCCAAGTTCTTCTCGCTGTCACCCATGGTGACGCTCGGTGCAGGAACGTTCGGGAAGGCGGAATGGAAAGCGCCGAACGGCACCAAGACCGACGCCTTGGTCCCGAACGACGAATACGCGAGCCACGGTTGGCTCACGTTCCAGCTCGGTGGGCACTTCGACATCCCGGGCGGCGACGGAGACTAGGTCCGTCGCCGCGCGCGCGGGCGCTCACAGCCCTTCGGAGCCGCCGCTGCCGGGCAGGCCAGGGTCGGAGCTCCCCGGATCGTTGCCGCCACCCGTTCCGGGGTTTCCCGGCTCGGATCCGCCCGGGCCGCCGGGAATGGATCCGGGTGGACACGTGATGGTCTCCACCTTGGTTTCGACGTCGAACGACACCGCGCAGTCGGCCGCGTAGCAGATCTCGTAGGTCTGGCCCTGATCGTTCACGACGACGGCGCATGGCGTGTCGCTGCACGTTTCGTAGGCGCCCGCGATGGGAGTGCAGTCGCCGCTGCCCTGACCGGGATCTTCGTCCGCGCAGTAGTCGTAGCAGGTCGGAGGCTCGCTCTCCGTGCAGACCTGTTGGACGTTCTTGCAGCCATCCACCATGCCTTGCAGCCGGAGCGGCTTCGTCTCGTTCGTCGGCTCGGTGCTGCCCGAGCAAGCGCCGAGGAACAACGAACCCATCACCGCCGCAAGAATCGTCACGTGCTTCATCGTAGTTCTCCTGTCTTTCCTTGGTTCACGCACACACTCGTCCCGTCCCGCGCAAGAGTGCGCGGCTCGGTGTCATCCCCCGTCCGTCAGCGGTTCAGTTTCCTGGACTCGGGTCGCTCGCCTCCGCGAGCCCACCGTCCCCGCCATCGACACCTGCGTCGGCGCTCGGGCACGAGATGGTCTCTTTGCCGGTGCTGACGTCGAAGGAGATGGCGCAGTCCATTCCGGGGCAAACCTCGACGGTCTGTCCGCTCTCGTCTTTTCCGACGATGCAGAGCGCGTCGCCGCAGGTCTTGATGTCGCCCTCGCCCGAGCAGGGCAGGCCGTCTTGCGGCGGCAGGTCCGCGCACACCGGGAAGCACTGAGGTGGCTCGGTGTCGAGGCAAACGCTCTTCACGTTCTGGCAGCCTTCGGGATTGCCGGGCCAGAGCACCGGCTCGGGCTGGGGCGAGCCCGAACGGCCGCTCGGGGACGAGCACGCCGCCGCGAGGGCCAGAGCCACGAGGAGCCACTTCGACCGAGCCATGCCCAGCATTGTGCAGCCCTCGTGCCAGATGCAAAATCCCGCATTCCTCGGCTTTTCGGCTGGTGGTACGTCGGAGCCATGTCTCATGAGACGGCGGCACATGTCTCATGGCACGATTGAGACACTTTGGCCGAGCGGATTGGCGGTCGCTACGAGGTCCTCGGGGCGCTGGGCGCTGGGACCGAAGGCCAGGTCTTTCGCTGCCAAGACCTCGTGCTCGGCGGCGAGGTCGCGCTGAAGCTGCTGGTCGAGCGCGGCGGGGCAGGAGCCCACACGCTGCACCTCGAGTTCGAACAGCTCCGACTGTGCCGCCACCCGAACCTCGTGGACGTGCGCGACTTCGGCTTCGACCGCCATCGCGGTCGGGCCTTCTACACGTCGACGGTCCTCGAAGGGCTTTCCCTGCGAGCGTTCGCGCAAGGGCGCGCGTTCCGCGAAGTCGAGCGAGCGCTGGGACACGCCCTCGCTGCCCTCGCCCACTTGCACCGCATCGGGTTCCTGCACGGAGATCTGAAGCCCGAGAACGTGTTGGTCACGCACGCAGGCGACGGCACGCTGCTGGATCTCGGTGCCAGCGTGCGCCTCGGCGCGGGCGAGCTCCCGCGCCTGGGAACGCCAGGCTACCTCGCGCCGGAGCTCACCGCGGGCAAGGCCGACGAGCGGAGCGATCTGTTCGCGTTCGGAAAGGTGCTCGAAGAGATCGCGCCCACGATGAACGGCGTGCCCCGCTCGCTGGCGGGTCTGGTGCGCCGCTTGACCTCCGCCGATCCCCTGTCACGCCCCGCGACCGCGGACGAGGTAGCGACGTTGCTCAAGGTCGACCTGGAGCGCACGTGCCGTTCGTTCCCTCGCGGTATGTGCAGGTCGGCGCGGGCGCTCTACAGCTCGCGCGCTTCGCCGCTCGAGGAGAAATGCGGAAGCCCGGAAGGATCGAGCGGCATGGCCAGCGGACGCCCGGGCCACCGCTGTTCTCGCCATGCAGGGCGTCCGCTTTGCGAGCGACGCTGGCGGGAAGCGCAACTCCTCGTGGGCGAAGCCTCGCGCGCGCGCGCCGGGCGCCTACCGCGCTCGGACATCGGCGACCTGTGCGGCGGGGCGCGCCGACCACTGCGCCAGGCTGCGAGTCGCCGCCGAGTTCGGCGGACCGCGGGGCCGCGCCAGGTGTGATGGAAGCGCTCGGTGTGCTCCGCCGCCGGCGCCGAGCCGAAACGCTCGTCGTGGTGGACGACGCCGATCGCCTGTCGGACGAAGGCCAGCGAGTGCTCTCGGCGTGCATCGAGTCGCTACGGCCCGAAGAGCCAATCGTTCGTGGTGGTAAGGGCGAGCGCTTGCCGCTCCGTAGCGAAGGGCGGTCGGGCTTCAGCTCGAAGCGCTGTCGGACTCGGCGCTCGGCGAATGGCTCGGGGCTTCGCTGCCAGCGCTCTTTTTTCCACGTTGCTGGCGCTGGCTCGCGGATCGCCGTCCGACGCCCGTCAGCTCGCCCTCGCAGCCCAGAGCGGTGCCCACGGACCTGCCGCGCTCCGCCGCTGGGCAGAGCGCCTCGAGCAGCACGCGCTCGAGCGAGCGAGTCGCCAAGAGCTCAGGCGCTCATCGCACGCGCTCGCGCTGAGCGGCATCATCGACGCGAGCGCCGCCCCGAAAGCTCTGCTCCTCGACCTCGAGCGCCGAGGGGTCTTCGAGCCGTCGGGCGATGGCTACGCGCTCTGCCGCCCGCCGCCTCTGCCCGAGCTCGTCGACGCGCTCGGCGCAGGGGCGTGGCAACGTCTGAATCGGGAGCTCTGTCGGAACGACCCTCCTGCGATGGTCACCGACGCGGAGACCGCGAGGAGCCTCGGACTCCATCTCGCCCAGCGACTCGCGGCCACGGACGTCGCAGGCGTGATCGCCGGCCTCGCGAGCGCGCGCGACGCCGTCGAGCGCTGGCCGAGGGCCTTCGCTCCCGTGAGGGACGAGGCCGCACGTCAGCCCGCGGTGTACGAGCTCGAGCTTGCACTCGCCGGGATCGAGCTCGAGGCTGGCGAGCCTGCACGAGCCTTGGCGCGCTTGCCCCTCGCACGCCGTCTCGATCCGCGAGGGAGCGCCGCCGGGGAAATCCACGCACTCGCCGGCAAGGCCTATGCGGCACTCGGACAAACCAAGCGCGCCATCCGTTGGCTCGAGCGCGCGCGCCAAGAAGCCGCAAGCGTCGAGAGCCAGGGCCAGATCGCTCACGCCCTCGCCAGTGCCTTCTCGAAACAGGGAGCGAACCGCGAGGCGCTGAGCGTGGCCAGCGCGGCGGCGGAAGTGGCGCGCCCGCGTGAACGGGCCGATCTCTTCTGCGATGCGGCGCAGGCCGCGAGCTTCCTGGGGGAGGCCGCCGAATCCGAAGCGCTGCTCGCCCGCGCAGAACGCTGTTTCGCCGAGCTCGACCCGGGACTCGGCGGCCTCGGTCGCGCACGCACTCGCTATGCCGCAGTGGAAGGTCTGATCGCGCTGCGTGCCGGCAACGTGGAGCGGGCCGAGCGCGCGTACGGACGCATGCTCGAGCTCGCGCTCGAACATCGACTGGACGACCTCGTGGCGCTGGCGGGGCTGAACCACGGCGCCGCCTGCCACCAAAACGGCACTTGGTCGAAGTCCCTGGAGGCCTATCTGCGCGCACTCGACGCCGCGCGCGCGCGCGGGTTTCCGTCGGCCGAGGCGCGCGCGAGCTACAACCTCGGCGTCCTGCACTTCGAGCTGGGGCAAACGGATCTGGCCGAGGTCGAGCTCTCCCGCGGACTTCAGATCGCGGAACGCGAGAACCTGCCGCTCATCGTCGGCTCGAGCCTCTTGGTGTTGGGAGAGGTCGCGACGCGCCGGGGGGAGCTGGCCGCGGCCCGTGAACGATTCGAGCGCGCGGAGCGTGTGCTCCAGAGCTGCAATGCACGACGTGAGCTCGGCGAGCTTCGCGTGGAGAGCGCGACCGTGGCCCTGGCATCCGGTGAGCTCGCCCGCGCCCAGGCCGATGTCGAGAACGCAGGACGCCTGGCCGACGAAGTCCAGGCCGACGATTTGGCGGCCCGCGTGGCCGGTGCGCGTAGCCTCCTCTGGCTCGAACGCGGTCGCGCGGGGGACGCGCTCCGCGAAGCCGAGCGCGGCATCGAGCTCGCCGAGCGCTGCCGGCACGCCTTGCTCGGCTCGAAGCTCTCGGTGCTCGCGGCGCGCGCGGCGCGAGCCCAGGGCAGCCCGGCCCTGGCCGAGCGCCACCAGCGCCGCGCTTGCGAGCTCTGGGAGCGGCTGACGGTGGGGTTGCCCGAGCCCGTGCGGAGACTCGCCGCGCCGGAGCCGCCGCTCGGCGCGCCCCCGAGCCGCGAGGATCTCGATCCGGACTTCCGCCGGGTGCTTTCCATCTATCGACGCCTCAGCACGGCGGAGACGCCGCACGAAGTCCTGCGCGAGACGCTCGACGCCGCCATCGAGCTCACCGGGGCAGAGCGCGGCTTCCTCATCGTCGTCGAAAATCGGGGCGGCGCCCGCGTGCTCGCCACGCCCGTGGCTCGCAACATCGATCGCGAGGCCCTCGTGGCTCCTCAACACGAGTTCAGCCGCTCCATCGCCGAGTCGGTGCTGAAGTCGGGCGAGCCGCTGCTCACCGTGGACGCGGAGCGTGATCCACGGCTGGCGGACCAGCGCTCCGTGCGCGCGCTGCAGCTCCGCTCCGTCTTGTGCGTCCCCATCGTTTCGGCGCGCGGCGTCCTCGGTTCCATTTACCTCGACAACCGAATTCGCGCCGGTGGCTTCGGGCCACGCGAGACCGAGCTCTGCGTGTCGTGTGCGGACCAGGCCGCGCTGGCCCTGGAGAAGACCCGGCTCTTGGAAGACTTGGCGCTTCGGACCCGCGCCCTCGAAACCGAGCGCGAACGCGTCGCGCGACTGGTCGAAGAGCGCGAGCGAGAGATCGCCGAGCTCGAGCACGAGCTCGAGAAGCAGCGCGAGGCGGCCCCCCCGCGAGGAATCGTCGGCTCGAGCCCCGCCCTCCGGCGCGTCTTCGCGCTCATCGAGCGCGTGGCCACCACCGACATCTCGGTCTTGGTCTCCGGCGAGAGCGGCACGGGCAAGGAGCTCGTGGCTCGAGCGATCCACGACAAGAGCACGCGGGCGAACGGACCCTTCCTCGCCATCAACTGCGGTGCGGTGCCCGAAGCCCTGCTCGAGGCCGAGCTCTTCGGCTACCGCAAGGGTGCGTTCACGGGCGCGAGTCAGGACCGCGAAGGTCTCTTCGTGGCCGCGCGAGGTGGAAGCGTCTTTTTGGACGAGCTCGGCGAGATGCCCCCCGCGATGCAAGTGAAGCTGCTCCGAGTGTTGCAGGAGCACGAGGTGAAACCGTTGGGCTCGGAGCGCTCGATGCCGGTCGACGTCCGTGTGATCTGCGCCACCAACCGGAATCTCCGCTCCGAGGTCGCCGCCGGCAGATTCCGCGAGGATCTGTTCTATCGCGTCGCAGTGGTCGAGCTCGCGCTGCCGGCGCTCCGCGAGCGCAAGGAGGATCTCCCGGCGCTCGCGACCGCGCTGCTCCAGCGGCTCTCGGGTGAGCTCGGGCGACCGCCGCCACGGCTCGGAGCGGAGGCGCTACGGGCGCTCCTCAAGCACTCGTGGCCGGGCAACGTCCGCGAGCTCGGGAACGTGCTGGCGCGCGCCGCGGTCTTGTGCGAGGGCGGGAGCATCGGCCCCGGAGACCTGGGCCTCGCGAGCCCATCGGCGACCGGCGCGCCCCGACGCCGGCCGCTCGACAAGCTCTCGCTCGAGGCGGCGTTGCGCGACTCAGGAATGAACGCCGCGCGGGCCGCGCGCAGCCTCGGCATCGGTCGCGCGACGCTCTACCGCCACCTCGCCCGGGCCGGCATCGATCGCGCGTCCCTTCTGGAAGAGGCCTGATCGACCCCTACTTTCGCTTTGCGCCGACGTGCCCTACGTTCGGGGCTCGATGGGTATGCGCCCGCTCGCGGTCGCCGTCTGCTTGACGTGTCTCGCGGCCGAGGGTCAGGCGCGGGAGGGTGAGCCGAAACACGACCTCGCCGAAGCCGAGTGGAAGCCGGGGGCGAGCGCCGTCGGCCCAGCAGACGAGGCTCCGCCGAAAGAGAGGGATCCGGCGGCGCTCGATCCGCGGAAGCGCGCGCTGCACACGGCCATCGCGGTCGGTCCCGGTGCCATCGTCCACGGCGTGGGACACGCATCGGCTGGTCGCAGCGACACCGCACGGCGGCTCGCGCTGACTCAAGTGGTCGGGCTCGGCACGATGGTGGGCGGTCTCGCCGGGCTCGCGCTCACCGGCGCGAGTCGCTGGTTCGCTGGACCTCTGGCCTTGGGTGTGGTGGCCGGTGGTGGGCTCTTCGTCTTGCCCTGGACCGCGGACATCTACGGCTCGGCCGCGGGTCCCGAGGGAGCGGGCCGCGCGCCCGCCCACGCTCCGCTCGTCGTGACCGAGTTCGGGCACCGCTACGTCTACGATCCGCAATTCCGCTATCGTCACTTCTTGGTCGAATCGGTGGACTTGAGGCTGGACCGCTTCCGCGTGACGCCGAGCGGCTGGTTCGCCCTCGACGATCGGAATGCTCGGTTGCGCGTTTTCGGCAGCTACCGGCTCCTGGGCAACGACACCCACTTCCTCGGGCTCGAGGCAGCGGTCACGCACCATCGCTTCGACTCGGATGGGTTCCGAGTGCTCACCGGCGAGGTCGGAGTCGGCGGCCGAGGCGATCTCGAGCGCTGGGACGGCGCGCTCTCCGGCGCCTTCGTGGAGGGGGGCGCCGGGCTCGCACTCCAGCGCTTCGAGTACCGCGTGCCGGGCATGGACATCGATCCCGAGGTGAACGACCTTCTCCTGGCGCGCTACGCTTTCGGCTTCTACCTCGGGAGGGACTCCGGCGAGGCGCGCGTCTACTACGACCACCGCCACGACGACTTCGCGGCAGGGCTCTTGGTCCCGGGCCTCGGCAGCGGAGTCGCAGGTCACTTCGGCGCCGACGTGCGCTGGTACTTCGGGGACTTCGGAGTCTTGACCGAAGCCCAGGTGGGCTCGGCCTGGGTGACCGGACTGTCGTTGATTTACCGACGAGGAGCGAACCGATGACGTGGAGAAAACACCTGACCTTCGCGCTGTCACTGGGGCTCGCACTCGGGGGCGGGTGCATCCGCCCCGCCGAGGAGCGCGCCGATCGCGACCTCGACGTCGGCAAGGCGAGCGGACACGGCCTCGATGTGGACGTGGACTCGGGCCTGGCGGCGGTGCGCGAGCTCGGCGCGGACACGCTCCGGCTCTGGAGCAGCGCACCCGCCTGGGAAATGAGCGTGACGACACGGGCGGGCGCGGCGAAAGACTGGTCGATCTCCCTCGAGAACGTCATCGCCGACGCGACTCTCCGCGCTGTCGCCGGCGACACCTCGCTCACCGTCACACAGATCGAGTCCCCCCTGCCGACGCGCAAGACCTATCGCGTGACCCTGCCCGCTGGCACCAAGACCCGCTTCACGCTGGCCCCTCCGGACCGGAACGACACCTCGCCCTGGCGCTTCGCGCTGATGAGCGACGTACAAGAAGCCATCGTCGACGTGAACGACATCTATCGGCGCATGAACGAGGTCCACGGCCTGCGCTTTCTCCTGGGCGCCGGCGATCTGACCCAACAAGGCCAAGAAGACGAGCTCTCGCGGTTTCGCGACGAGCTCGCCGCGCTCGACATCCCGTACTACACCACGCTCGGCAACCACGAACTCGGCGACTCGGGGCCCGCATACCAAGACTGGTACGGTCGCGCGAACTCCCACTTCGTCTACCGAGGCGTGCACTTCTCGCTGTTGGATTCGGCCAGCGCGACCATCGACCCCATCGTCTACGATTGGCTCGACGGCTGGCTCGCGTCAGGCCGCGACCACGTCCACATCGTGGCGATGCACATTCCGCCCATCGACCCGGTGGGCGTCCGCAACGGTTCGTTCTCGAGCCGCAACGAGGCCGCAAAACTGCTGACCCGGCTGGCGGAAGGGCGCGTGGATCTGACGCTGTACGGCCACATTCACAGCTACTACTCCTTCGACAATGCCGGGATCCCGGCCTACATCTCGGGTGGCGGCGGCGCGATCCCCGAGCGCTTCGACCAGATTGGCCGACACTTTCTGGTGATCGACGTCGACCCGAAGTCCGGCGTGAAGAGCGTGGAAACGGTGCGGGTCGACTGACCTCAGCTCTTGGCAGAAGCGCGAAGCTGAGCCAGTGAGGCGCGGTATTGAGCGGCGACCCGCGCGGAGGCGAAAGGCTCCGGGGCCACGTTGGAGAGCGCGGCCAGCAGCTTGTACATCACGCCGGGCACGTGCAGGAACTTGCGCTGTCGGAAACCGTCGAGGCCCGAGCGCGCACAACGGTCGACGGGCATGAGCCAGCTCCGCAGCGCGTTGAAGCGCTCGCCGTCGGTCATCTCGGTCGCTATGCCGCCGGGAGCGAAGGTGGTGATCGAGACGTTCTTGCCTTCGAGCTCGTGGAACAAGCTGCAGCCGAAGTGAACGAGGAATGCCTTCGTCCCCGAATACGCCGCTTGGTACGGCACGGGCGACAGCCCCGCCATGCTCGACACCAGCATGAGGCCCCCACCTTCGCCACGCTCCTCGAGATAGGGCAAGAGACGCGTCGTCATTCGGACCACCCCCACCACGTTGGTGTCCAGCATGCGACGGAAGCCGTCCCAGCCGAGCTCCTGCCATTCGCCGAAGTGCGTCACGCCCGCGTTCAAGATCGCGGCGTAGAGCGGCTCGCCCCGGGTCACCTCTTCGACCACGCGGTCGACGTCGCCTACGTCGCTGAGGTCGGCGACGAGCGAGAGCACCTTCACACCCGCCGGCGCGAGCTCCTCTTCGAGCTCCTTCAGGCGATCGGCACGGCGCGCCACCGCCACGATGTTCGCGCCGTGGTCTCGGGCCAGCTGTCGCGCCATTTCGCGCCCGAGCCCAGAAGACGCCCCGGTGACCAATACCCAACGCGAGCGAAAATCCATCGGCTTCATTGCGCTCTCCAGCTCGGCGTCTATAGCAAACGTGGGAGCGGTCAGCCGGCGATCTTTTCGGCCTCGTCGAGCTGGCGGTCGATGAGCTCGATCAGTACGGGGCGCAGGGCCCGTACCGCGCGCGCCCGATGGCTGATGGAGTTCTTTTCGTCCTCGCTGAGCTCGGCCATGGCGCGACCCTGAGCCTCGGTCGCCAGGAACAGCGGGTCGTAACCGAAGCCGCCGCTGCCACGCGGGTCGCGGGCGATGACGCCCTCCACGCGCCCATCCGATGTCTTCACTTCGGCCGCCCATGGGCTCGCCAGGGCGAGTACGCAGCGGAAGCGCGCCGTCCGCTGTCGGTCGCCCTCGGTGTCTTCCAGCGCACGGAGCAATGCAGCGTTGTTCTCGGCGTCGGTGGCGCGATCGTGGGCGAAACGCGCCGAGCGGACTCCAGGCCGCCCGCCCAGGGCGTCCACTTCGAGACCGCTGTCATCGGCGAGCGAGAGCATGCGCGTGGCGGTGCAGATGGCCTTGGCCTTCTGGATCGCGTTGGCCTCGAAGGTGTCTCCGTCTTCGGGCAAGGTGAGCTTCTCCCCCAGCACCTCGGCAGTGGTCACGAGGTGGATCGGAAGATCGGCGAGCAGCGAGCGGAGCTCGGAGACTTTGCCCTCGTTGGACGTGGCGAGGACGATGGTGACGAGGGGGAGCATCGGTTCCGCCTGGGTTCCCATAGGGCAAAACCCGAAGCGATGGAACCGTCGGGCGTCCAGCGCGGAAAACGCCAGAAACCCGGGAGCTCGGAGGCGGCTATGCTCGAGCCATGGCGGAGTCGATCCAGGTGTACGGGTTCGGGGACAACGACCGGAGCGGCAAGGTGCGCTGGACCGCACGGGAGCTCGGGCTCACGGTCGAAGACGTGAGGCTCCGCCCCGGCGAGCACCGGCAGCCACCCTACGCCGAGATGAATCCCTATCAACACGTGCCCACGGCCGTGTTCCGCGGTGAGACCCTGCTCGAGAGCACCGCCATCTGCCACACGTTGGCGGACGCGTTCGACGACCCGAAGCTGTTCGTTGCGCGGGGCGAGCCCGAACGCAACGCGTACCTCTATTGGCTCGCCGTCTTCGGCGAAACGCTCGAAGCGCGCTTGGTGGAGTGTGCGGTGAGTCGAGCGGGGCTCCTCGGCCCCGAGTACTTCGCGCTTCACGAGGCGTCGCTCCGGAGAAAGCTCGGTGTCGTGGCTTCCCAGCTGCCCGCCGAGGGCTATCTCGCCGGAGCACGCTTCACCGTCGCCGACGTCCTCGCTGGCTACGGGCTGCGCCTGGCGCTGGGGATCGGTCTCGTCGAGCGCGCTCGAGTCGAGCCCTACCTCGGTCGACTCGTGGCGCGACCGGCCGCCATCGAGGCCCGCGTGTTCGCCAGTCTCTGATTCGTTCGATCGCGGGAGTCTCGGGCTCGACCCGTGTCACTCGGCGGCTTCGCCACGCTCCTCCGCCATCGGCAGGTGGATCCAGAACCGCGTGCCCCCCTCGCTCAGAGCTTCGCAGGCGATGCTTCCTCCGTGGGCTTCGACGATTTGCCGAGTGATGGCCAAGCCGAGCCCGGTGCCGTGCCCCTTCGTGGTGAAGAACGGCTCGAATAGCCGCGCGCGCGTCGCTTCGTCCATTCCGCTCCCCTGATCATCCACGGTGACGTCGACCCCGCTCCCGCTCGCGCCTTTGACGCCGACACGGATCGTGCCGCCGCTCGGCATGGCCTCGCGCGCGTTGCGCAGCAGGTTGAACAGGGCCTGCTTCACTTGGGCTTCGTCCAGCTTCACGCGGGGCAAGTCGGCTTCGACGTTCAGCGCCAATTCCACGCCGTGGCGCCGGAGGTCACCGCTCATGAAAGCGCAGGCTTCGCTCACGACCTCACCGATTTGCTCTTCCTCCAAGCGCAGCGGTTGCCGGCGCGCCACCGAAAGGTACTGCTCGGTGAGCTCCGTCAACCGTTCGACTTCGTTCTTGATGGCTCGGAGCAGGGTCACGGCCTCCTTGGCGTCGTCCCGGCCCTCGAGCTCTTCTTCCAGGAGCTCCACGTTCAGGGCGATGCTGGACAGCGGGTTTCTGACTTCATGCGTGACGTGGGCAGCCATCTTCCCGATGGTGGCGAGACGTTCCGACGTCAGAAGCTGCTCGTTGGCACGCGCGATGGCAGCGACCATGCCCTCGAAGGTCTGCGCCAGCTCACCGATCTCGTCGTCGGAAGCGACCACCGGCTCCGGGCGCAGATCGCCACGCGCCACGGCCTTGGCCCGATCGGTCACCAACGCCAAGGGCCGGAGCACGCGGCGCGCGTACAGGGCCATGGCCACCCCGACCAGCAAGGTGAAGCCCGAGAGCGCGAGCAAGAGACGGATGGCGAGGCGTTCGCGCGCGCGGGCGGTGTCGAGCAACGAATCGACGTTTTGCCCGACGCGCTGCTCGAGCTGGCTCATGCGCTTCTTGCCCTGAGCTCCCCGCGTCACGAGCTCGTCGCGCAAAGCGTCGGCCCGGGTGGAATCGCCGCGATCGAGCGTATCGAACAGCTTGGCCATCAGCTCACGGTCCTGCTCCAAGAACTCTTCGATGGCGGAAGCCTCGCGAGACAGATCGTCACCCACGGCACGGACCGATGCCTCATCCGAACGGGCGAACGCTCGCGCGATGGCCGAGCGCACTTCTCCGAAGGTCTTCGGGCGCCCGATGCGCAGCGAGGTCTCGAACCAGAGCTTCTTGTCCGCGGGATTTCGCGCGGACGTGATGTGGTTCAGCTGGGTGTTCCAGGTGTCCTGATTCGCGACCAGGTCTCGGAGCGCGAGCGCGAGCGGCAGGTAGCCCGAGCGCATCAGATCGGCCTCGCGAGCGGCGCTCCGTTGCGCAAACACACCCCAGCCGGCGGAGACCGCGAACGCCAGCGTCACGAGGGCATAGGACAGGAGCACTCGGTTCGCTACCGTGCGTCGCCGTCTTTCGTGCGCTTGGTCAGTCATCGTTCGGTCGCGAGCTCTCGTCGAGGATCACCATCAGATCGACGACGTCGAGCCCACGCTCTCGGAAGCGCGTGGCACTCCGGGAGCACGCCGTCACCACCAGGCCGCCGCCGAGCTCGCGATGTTCACGAGCGCGGTGCTCGGCGATCTCGCGCGCCACGTCCGGCAGCGTCTCGGGAACCAGTCCTCCCCCGCCGGAACAGGCGGCCTCGCTGCGTACGCGCGGGAACTCGTCGGGGGCCCTCCCCAGGGCTCGCGCGAGGAGTTGTCGAGGAGCTTCGTACACGCCGAGGCCGCGTCCGAGCTTGCAGGGATCGTGATAGCGCACGCCCGCGTGCCTCGCGAGGTGCGCGACGCGGCCGAAGGCGCCGAGCTTTGCGCTCGCGGCTTCGACCAAAGTCTTCGCGCCCAGCTCTGCGAGAACCAGCGCGCATTCGGGGTCGAGCACCAAGAACCGCGGAGCGCCCTTCACCTGAGCCGTCAGCCGCTGGAGGTTCTCGCCGAAGCCGGCGCGATCACCCGCGAGCAGCAGAGGCAGCCCGCAACAGGCATCCACGAGCCGCACGGGACCGAAGAGCCGCGTCGCCACCCGAACCGCCGAGCGCGCCACCTCGAAATGTTCGCGCACGTAGTCGCAGCCGAGGAGCAGCGCGGTGTCGGCGATGGGAGCGACACCCGGCTCGGAGCGAAGCGCCGCGAGCTTCTCGCTCACCTCCCGGCGGCCCTGGGGAAACTCGGCGATCACCTGCTCGGCCGCAGCTGGAGCGAGACCCAACCCGCGGAACTCGGCACGCGCGGCGCCCAAGGTGTGAGCCACCTCGTTCCTGTGATCGCAGCGCTCGCGGCACGCGAAGCAACCGGTGCATGCCCATGCCGTGCGCGCGAGATCGGCGTCCGGCTCCACGTCACCCCGGGCTGCGAACCAAGCGAGGCTCATCTTGCCCCACGGGGTCAACGCTTCGTTCGGATCCGCATCCGACACGGGGCACGCGGCACGACAGAGTTTGGGACAGTAACCGCAGGTTTCGAGCGCGGCTCGGCGCTCGTCGAGCAGTGCCAGCTTCGTCATGCGTCGGTCTTCTGGGCTGCGCTCCGGCTGCGCGCCGGGCGCTCCTTCTTTTCGGGCCCCGGCTCGGTCTCGTGGCTTTCGCGTTGCGGAAAGCGGAGCTGGAACTCGGTCCCATCGCTCGAGCTCCGCACGCTGACCGTGCCGCCGTGCTCCTCGACGATCTTCTTCACGATGGCCAGGCCGAGCCCGGTGCCCCCTTCTTTGCCGGCTGTCACGAAGGATTGGAAGAGGCGCCCCTCGATCTCTTTGGGAATGCCCGGTCCCGTGTCGCGCACGGCGATGACGAGATCCTCTCCGTCCAGTCGCGCGACGATGGTGAGTCGTCCACCGTGCTCGGCCATGGCCTCCACCGCGTTGCGTGTCAGGTTGTGGATGGCGCGGGCCACGCGGTTTTCGTCGAAACGCGCCACCACCTTGGTGTCCACCTCGAGCTCGAGCTCGACGGCTCTCCCGTCGATTTCGTGGCCCAAGTGCCGGGTCAAATCGGCGAAGAACTTCTTGAGGAACACCCTTCGGATGAAGATCGTGCGCTCTCCGCGCGCGAACTCCAGCACCTCGCGCTGCATGGCGGTGAGCAGGTCGAACTGCTTCAGGATCTCGTCGGCGAACAACGCGCGCTGCTCCGCCTCCTCGGACTCGGCCATGAGCTGCGTGTAGCCACTGATGACCGTCATCGGGGTCTTGAAGTCGTGAATGACCTGAGACAAGAGCTTGCCGATGGTGGTGAGCCGCTCGCTCACTTCGCGGGCGCGATTGGCGCGGAACAAGCGCACTGCGGTGGACACGTTGGCACCTACCAAACGAACGAGCGCCAGATCTTCTTCCGTGAACGAGGGCGTCGACTCTTCGCCGAAGAGTCCCACCGCGCCGATGGCGCGCCCGTCGCCGTCCAATGGCAGCGCCAGGATGGGCCCGACCTCGAACGAGAACGCCAGCTCGCTCGCCGTCAGTCTCGGGTCTTTCCCAGCATCCGCCACGCGAACGGGCTCCGCCTGATCCATGGCGGCCGGCAAGATTCCCTCCCCGGCCTTCACTCCGCGACGGGTGAGCTCGGGCTCGGCCTGGGCGTCGAAAGCGTACTCGACCAGATCGCCGCTGTCTTCCTCGGCCAGCAGCACCGACGCACCGCGCGCACCACACGCGGCCGAAAGACGGCTCAGTGTCGCCGTGATGAGCTCCTCGATGGAGCGGGCGCCCGCGGTCTTGCGCTCGAGATCGAACAAGAGCTCGAGATCCGTGAGCTTTCGCTCCAGCTGATCCTTCGTATCGAGGAGTTGCTTGTTCTTCTGGATGAGAGACAAGAAGAGCCTGGAGTTGTCGATGGCGACGGCGGCTTGAGTGGACAGGGCGTTGAGCAGCGCCTCGTCTTCGTCGGTGAACTGCTCCTCCCGCTTCTTGTTCAACACCTGGATGACACCGATGGTGCGTCCCAAGTGGTTCTTCAGCGGCGTCGCCAGCATGGTGGTGGTGCGATACCCGGTTAGTTGATCCCACTGCCGCTCGAAGCGGCTGTCGGCGTAGGCGTCGTGGATGCGGAACGGCTTTCCGGTCTGGGCCACCGTGCCCGCGATGCCGTGACCGACCTTGAGTCGGATGGAGCGCACGTTCTGCCCGACCACGATGCGGCTCACGAGCTCGTTCTTGCTCTCGTCGAGCAGGTAGAGAGTGGCGCGGTCGGCCTCCACCAGCTCCGTGACTCGGTCCAGAATCAGCTCCAGCAGCTCGTCCAGGTCGAGCGTGGTACCGATGGCCACCCCGACCTCGCGCAGAGCCGCGCTCACGCGCTGCTCGCGATGAAGCGCGGCTCTCAGCTCATCCGGGCTCTTCGACCCGGACTTCTGCTCCATCTCCGGGGCCACCGCTCGGATCTCATCACGGGACGGCCAGCGAAATCCACCAGTGCTGCTCGTACGTTCAGAAGCCGCCCAGCCGGCTCCCGGCTGTTCCATCGGGCGGAAAGATGCTCTAACGGGGAGCTGCCATGGCGCTCAAACAGCTGAACCTCGTCGTCCGCGGGCGGGTCCAGGGCGTCTATTTCCGCGCCTCGACGCAGCGCGAAGCCCGACGACTCGGACTCACTGGCTGGGTGAAGAATCGGAGCGACGGCTCGGTGGAAATCCTCGCGGAAGGCGAGGAGACCAGCATCCGCGAGCTGTACGGCTGGGCGCAGAAGGGGCCGAGCGCAGCTCGAGTCGATCGGGTGGATACGCGATGGCGCAGCTTCAGCGGCGACTTCCCGGACTTTCGCATCGTCGACTGACGGCGTTCGTCGGTGCGCTCGCGCTCGTGCTCGCGACGCTCGTGACGACGGCGTCGGCGTCGACGCCCAGCGCCGATCCGTCGGCCGCACCGCGCACGGAGAAGAGCCTCGCGCCGCTGCCCGAGGTTCCGAAGATCAGCCTGCCTCCTGCGTCAGCGAGCGACCTCGAAGACCTGGACGCGGTGCTCGAGCGGTTGCGCTCCGAAGACTCCACGACCCGCGAGACAGCCGTTCAAGAAGTGCTGGAGGCGAAGCCGAGCTGGGTGTCTGCCATCGACCAGCGCATGAACGCCATAGCGGACAAGGCGAACCGCGATGACATGCGGCGCGTCCTGGAAGAGGCGCGGAGAAAGGCGCGCAGCCTGGAGCGCGAAAAGCTCGAACAGAGCGGAAAACGCGGACGCGTCGAGACGCCGGACTATCTCGCGGTGGTCGTCGCTCGGCCCGACACCAAGGCGAAACCGTGGGTCGATTTGGTGACCGTGTTGGCCCTGACTCGCATGTTGGCCACCATCGGCACGGTCGAGGCCGCCCGCGAGCTCATCGACGTGCACTCGCGCTTCGGCGAGTTCTTGCGGGTCGACATCCAGCTACAGCTGAGCAAGATGGGGGACAAGGCCGTGGCGGCGCTGGTCGAGGCGCGCCGACACAAGGCCGAAAAGATCGCGAAGTGGGCGGGCCGGCACCTCGACACCATGGGCAAGGCCATTCCGAGCGAGGCCGTGCAGACCGAAGACCAGCAGGTCCTGGCCGACGTGCTCCGGGCATACGGACGGATCCGCGACCCGGACGCGGCGCGTATCATCATCTCCTTCGCCAACACCGAACGCGCCCAAGTGCGCGAGGCGGCGCGCCAGTCCATCGCACTCATGGGAGACGTCGCCAACTGGCAGCTGCGTGACGGCTACGAAGATCTGATCGGCAAGAAGCCACCGCGGGACTGGACCTGGGACCGCACCGCGCGCGAGCTCTTCGCGGAGCTCGATCGCCAGCGCCTGGCGCAAGTCTACGCGCTCTACGACGAGGGGAACCGCGCCCGAGAAGCCGGCAAGTTCGACGGCATGCGCGAGGCCTACGACAAGGTCCTGACTCGCAGTCCGAACTTCGAACGGCGAGACGAGATGGCCCGCGGCTACTTCGAGCTCGCGCAGAAGAAGCTCGACGATGACCGTCCGGTCGCGCTGAACGCGCTCCGGCGTGCGGAGCGTCTGACCCGCGACGAGGATGAGAAGAAGCGCATCCAGAGCCTCGCGCTCACGCTGGAAGGTGAAGAGCTCGCCGCGCGCGGCATTGCAGACCAGGTGCTCTTCAATCGGGCGCTCGAGCTCGACCCTGGGAACGGCCGTGCCAAAGACGCGCTCGCCCGACTCAGCCGAGGCGAGGTCGAGAAGAAGAGCCGCTTCGGCCGTTGGGCGGCGTCCGCCGCCATCGCGCTCGGTGCGCTCGTCGCCATGCTCGTGATCGCGTTCAGACGCGGCAAGAGCGAGCCTACGCCCGAAGCCGAGGCGATCCAGGGCGAACCCGCAGGCGAGCCGGCCGCTCCAGACGAAGACGACGCGAAGGCGCAGGACGCCAGCGAAACGACCGAGCCCGCACCCGAGGCCGCGCCTCCCGCCGCGGAGGTGGAAGGCAACGTTGCCGATGCCGATCCCGACGGAGCTGGCGAGACGGGCCCCGCCAGCGTGGCTCCCGAGACCACCGAACCGACGGTGAGCACCGGCGGGGATGCAGCAGACGCCGCGGAGCCGAACGGCGAGGCTTCCACGACCGACGATGGCGACGCGCCGGACAGCCAGCGTTGATTGAGCTCAGAATCGGAACTCGCCGCGCGCCACGATCACGGCAGAGCCGCCTACCTCGACGCGTTCGAGAGCGTCGACGCTGCCGAACACGCGCGCATGTAGCACGCTCGGGCGCCCGAGCTCGGCACCTTGCTCGATACGGATTTCTCGCCCGTATTCGCTGCGACCATGGCGGGCGAGGTGCACCGCGAGCGGGCCCGCCGCCGAACCCGTCGCGGGGTCTTCGGGCACGCCGCCAGCAGGAGCGAACATCCGAGTCTTGAACGAGTCGCCGCTGCCAGCGAACGCGCTTACGCCCAAGCTGGGCAGGCGCGCGAGCGCAGCGAAGTCGGGCGCGAGGCTCGCCACGGCTTCGCGCGACGCGAGCTCCACGTAGGTGTGAGTCACGCCGTTGTCGTAGGTCTCGACCGCGAGCCCGGAACCTCCGACCCCCAACGCGCGGAACAGGGCTTCAGGCTCGGCGAATGGTGTGATCTGCGGCAACGGCTGCTGCATCCAACCGAACACCACGCGCCCGCCCTCGCGCGTGAGCTCCACCGGCACCACGCCCATCCCCGTTTCGAGACGGATCGAGTCCATCGTGAGCGGACCGCCGACCACGAATGCCGTGCCCAACACCGGGTGCCCGGCGAACGGGATCTCTCGCGCCGGGGTGAAGATGCGAAGCTTCGCGTGTCCGCCTTGCTCCGGAGGCAAGATGAAGACGGTTTCCGAGAAGGCCATCTCGCGCGCGAGCGCTTGCATCGTGTCGCCGTCGAGCGCGCCCGCGTTGGTGAAAACCGCGAGCTGGTTGCCCTCGAGGGGGCGCTCCGTGAACACGTCACAGACGACGTAGCGATGGGTCTTCATGGCGCGTGGAGCATATGTCGAAGGGCCGTCCTGTTGGAGCGTCCGGCCAGAGTCGGTGACCCTGGCTCGAGCTCGGATCTTCGCGTAGCTTGGGCCGAGGAGTGACGTCGTGAGTCGATGGTTCTTTCTGGTGACATTCGGCCTCGCCGCGTGCAGCTCGAGCTCCACCAACGAAGGCGGAGCGGGTGGCGCGGCCACGGGTGGCGCAGGCGGCTCCACTGGCGGTAGCGGTGGCAACGCCGGAGCCGGGGGTTCGGTGACCGGAGGTGCCGGGGGTTCGGTGACCGGAGGCGCCGGGGGTTCGGTGACGGGCGGAGCGAGCGGCTCCGGTGGAGGGGGTGGCAACGACGGCGGTGGGCAGGCCGGCTCGGGGGCAGTCGCCGGCACGGGTGGTGCGAGCTACGTCGTCGGCAAGGCAGGAAGCGTCTACTGCGGTCCGACGGCTGCGGAGTGCCCGCTCGTGGCCGGCGGCAAGTGTTGCTTCGACAAGAGCAGCGGCGCGCTCACGTGCCAGAAATCGACTGCTGGCTGCCTCACCGTGGAGCTCAAGTGCGACAGCACCAACGACTGCGCGACGGGACAAGTCTGCTGCCTGCAATCGGCGCTCATCGGTGGAAAGCCCTTCGCGACCTGCACCGCAAAGGCGTCGTGCCAGACGCTCGTGAGCGACGGGGGCATCCCGAGCCCACCCGCATACCAGCTCTGCGATCCCTCCCACGTCAGCCCCACCGAGTGCGAATACCCAGCGAACTCCACGTGCAAGCCGGCGACGAGCAGCCAAGGGGTGCCGGCGGAGTACTTCGTGTGCCAAACCTGAGCGGCGCGCGGCCCTGAAACGCCGCGGGCGCCGCCGGTCTCCCGGAGCGCCCGCGCGTGGCTCGCAAGAACGAAGAAAGCTCAGGCTCGAGCCTTGAGGGCCTCGATGAGCTGGGACTTGTTCATCTTGCTGCGCCCCTCGATCTTGGCGGCGGCGGCGAGCTCTTTCAGCTCGTCCACGCTCTTGGAGTCGAGGTCACTGGCTCCGGCGCCCTTGGCAGCTTTGGGGGCCTTCGCGGGCTTCTCACCCTTCGCCTTCTTCTCGGGCTTCGCAGATGCGGGGGTCCGCTCCACGAACTCGATCAGGCTCATCGGAGCGTGATCACCGCGCCGGTGACCGAGCTTGATGATGCGCGTGTACCCGCCGGCGCGCTTCTCGAAGCGCTTGGCGAGGTCGACGAACACCTTCTCGACCAGATCGACCTTCTCGGACTCGCCGTCGTTCCCGACGGTGGCGAAGCGCCGCAAGAACTGCCCGACCTGCTGCTGAGCCGAGTGACGCCGGGCTCGATCCTGCTCGCTGAGCTGATCGTTCGGCGTGTAGCCGACGGCGCCGAGGCGCTTCGCGCGGGTGATGAGCCGCTCCACCACGCGGCGCAGTTCCTTGGCTTTGGCGTCGGTGGTCTCGATGCTCTCGTGAGCGACGAGGTTCGCCGCCAGCGCGCGGAACATGGCGCGGCGATGGGAGGTATTACGGCTGAATTGCCGTCCTGCTTTGCGATGGCGCATGACTCACCGTTCTCAGTTCTGGGCCTGTTGCTGCTTCCAGCGCTCGACCATCTGGGGCCAGCTCTCGAACTTCATGCCGAGGCTCAAGCCCATCGTGGAGAGGATCTCCTTGATCTCTTTGAGCGACTTGCGGCCGAAGTTCTTGGTCTTCAGCATGTCTTGCTCGGTCTTCTGCACGAGCTCACCGATCAGGGTGATGTTGGCGTTCTGGAGGCAGTTGGCCGAACGCACGCTGAGCTCGAGCTCGTCGACGGAGCGGAAGAGGTTCTCGTTGAGCGGCTCTTCGTCGCTGCCCGGCGAGTGGTAGGTCGTCTCTTCGCTCTCTTCGAAATTGATCCAGATCGAGAGCTGCTCTTTCAGGATCTTCGCGGCGAAGGCCACGGCATCCGAGGGTTTCACGGCGCCGTTGGTCCAGACCTCGAGCACCAGCTTGTCGTAGTCCGTCTGCTGCCCGACGCGCGCGTTCTGCACGGTGTAGTTCACCTTGCGGATCGGCGAAAAGAGCGCGTCGATCGGGATCGTGCCGATGCTCATGGTCGGCGTCTTGTTGCGCTCGGCCGAAACGTAGCCGCGCCCCACGCTGACGGTGAGCTCCATCGAGAGCGGACCTTTCTTGTCGAGGGTCGCGACGGGGTGATCGGGGTTCAGGATCGAGAGGCCGTCGACGAGCTGGATGTCGCCAGCGCGCACGAGGCCCGGACCTTCCTTCTCGAGTCGGACGGTGTACGTCCGGGGCGACTCCGCCTTGAACACGACCTCTTTCAGGTTGAGGATGATGTCCGTGACGTCTTCGACGACGTCGGGGATGGTCGTGAACTCGTGGAGCGCGCCGTCGATGCGGATCGCGGTGATGGCAGCGCCCTGGAGCGAAGCCAGGAGTACGCGCCGGAGGCTGTTGCCGATGGTGATGCCGAACCCGCGCTCCAGGGGCTCGCAGGTGAACTTGCCGTAGAACTCCGAAGAGCTGTCGGTCTCGATGTGGATCGCCTTCGGGCGGATCAGGTCGCGCCAGTTACGGCTCATCATTTGCGTCACCATGCTCATGCCTCCTGTCGGTTCGGGTCAGCGCGGCCGTCCCGAGCCCGGAGGAAACCCGCTTCCTCCAAGGCTCCGCGGCCTGCCCGCTCTGTCGGCCTTCTCGGCCTCTTCAATCTCGAATCTTCTTACCGATGACCTCTTCAGGTCACCGCGCGGGGTTGGGCCCCCGCCCTTGTTCATCCGCGCGATTTCGCGGTCTCGGCTCAGCGCGAATAGTACTCCACCACATACTGCTCACGGACCATGGGCTCGTTGAGGTCGTCGCGCACCGGCATGCCCTTGAAGACGCCCGAGAAGTTCTCTTTGTCGACCTCGACCCAGCTCGCCCGCGGCTTGTTCTCCGCGGCCGCGAGCGCCGCCGCCACGTAGGCGATCTTGCGGCTCTGCTCGTGGATCTCGATCTTGTCGTTGGGCTTCACCACGTAGCTCGGGATGTTCACGTGCTTGCCGTTCACCAAGATGTGGCTGTGGCGAACGAGCTGGCGCCCTTGGCGACGGCTCACCGCGAAGCCCATGCGGTGCACGACGTTGTCGAGCCGGCGCTCGATGAGGCCGAGCATCTCTTCACCCGTGCGGCCCTTCATGCTGCTCGCCTGCACGTAGTAGCGAGAGAACTGACGCTCGAGCAGACCGTAGATGCGGCGCATCTTCTGCTTCTCGCGCAGGCGGAGCCCATACTCGGAGAGCTTGATGCGGCCCTGACCGTGCTGGCCGGGGGGATACGGGCGACGAGTGACCGCGCACTTCTCGGTGAAGCAGCGATCGCCCTTCAAGTAGAGCTTCATGCTCTCGCGGCGGCAGAGCTTGCAGACGGGACCAAGATATCGAGCCATGTGCTTGTTTCCTGCAAGAAGGATCAGACGCGCCGGCGCTTGGGCGGGCGGCAACCGTTGTGGGGGACGGGCGTGACGTCGCGGATGAGCGAGACCTTGAAGCCCGCGCTCTGGAACGCGCGCAGGGCGCTCTCGCGTCCGGCGCCGGGCCCCTTCACGAACACTGCGATGGAGCGCATGCCGTGCTCCGCCGCGCGACGAGCGGCCTCTTCGGCTGCGAGCTGAGCCGCGAACGGCGTGCTCTTGCGCGAGCCCTTGAAGCCGCGGGAGCCGGCGCTGGCCCATGACACGACGTTCCCGTTCACGTCGGTGATGCTCACGATGGTGTTGTTGAAGGTGGACTTGATGTGCGCGATTCCGGTCGCGATGTTCTTCTTGACCGTCTTCTTCTGGACGCGCTTCTTGCCGGCTGCCTGGCTCATGACGCTTCTCTCGTTCTAGGGGAAATCACGCGCGGCGCGCGGCGGCGCCCTTGCGCGGACCCTTGCGAGTGCGCGCGTTGGTGTGAGTGCGCTGGCCGTTGACCGGCAAGCCCTTGCGATGGCGGAGCCCTCGGTAGCAACCGAGGTCCATCAAGCGCTTGATGTTCTGCTGAACGTCTCGGCGCAGATCACCTTCGACCTTGTAGCCTGCCTCGATGGTGTCGCGGATGGCCTTGACCTCCGCCTCGGTCAGCTCGTCGACCTTCTTCTCGACCGGGATGCCGGCCTTCTGACAGATCTCGACGGCGTTCTGGCGACCGATGCCGAAGATGTACGGCAGGGCATACGCGATTTGCTTGCGGCGGGGGAGATCGACTCCGGCGATACGTGCCATTTCGTTACCTGCTCAGCCTTGGCGCTGCTTGTGGCGGGGGTTTTCGCAGATCACCCGAACCACACCCTTGCGGCGGACGATCTTGCACTTTTCACAAACCTTCTTGACGCTGGGACGAACTTTCATGGTGAGCCTGCTCGTTCTCGGGAATCAGAGCTTTCGGGTGATCTGGCCGCGGTTCGGGTCACTGGGGGAGAGCCTGACCGCCACTCGAGAGCCGGGGATCAAGCGAACCGTGGCGTGTCGTGCGGACGGGGAGACGCTGGTTCGAACCGCCTTGCCGTCGTCGAGGAGGACGCGAAACATGGCGTTCGGCAGAACCTCTTCGATCACTCCACTCTTTTCCGTGCTTCTTTGCTTCGGGCCTTCCTCCGTCACCGCTCGAGCTCGCTCTGGATCCGGGCGGTCACTTCGTCTGGGCTACCGACTCCGTTGACGCGGCGAAGGAGTCCCAGCTTTTCGTAGTACGGCAACAGTGCCGCCGTCATCGCGTCGTACTCGTCGAGTCGCCGCTTGACGGTTTCCTCCTGGTCGTCGGCTCGGTGTTCGAGCTCGGCACCTGGGGGCGGGGGGTTATACTTCAGGTGGTAAATTTGTCCAGAGCGCTTGTCGATGCGCCGGAGCGTCGCTCGCTCCACGAGAAGATCGCGCGAAACGTCGATCTGGAGCACACACTGAAGAGGCGTTCCCCTGCGCTCGAGCAGCGAGCCCAGGGCCTCTGCCTGGGGCACGGTGCGCGGGAAGCCGTCCAGGATGAAGCCCTTCTTCGCGTCGTCGGCGTTCAGCCGCTCGTCGACGAGGCCGATGACGACTTGGTCGGGCACGAGCTTGCCGGCATTCATGAAGCCCTCGGCCTCTTTGCCGAGCGGCGTACCGGCGGCACGTGCCGCCCGGAGCATGTCACCGGTGGAGATCTTGGGCACGCCGTAGCGCGCAGTCAGCCGATCCGCCTGTGTTCCCTTGCCGCTCGCCGGGGGGCCTACCAGTACCAATCGCATCGCGCCTGCTCCTTCCCGTCCACCGCGCTCACGCGCGCCGCCCGCTGAGCCGCGTGGTCTGAGGGCCCGTGAGGCCTTCGTAGCTGCGAGTGATGAGGTGGGCTTCGATCTGGTTCACCGTCTCGAGCGCCACACCGACGACGATCATGAGGCTCGTGCCACCGAACTGGAACGGTACGCGGAGGGCCTGGGCGATCACGCTCGGAATCACGCAGATCGCCGCGACGTAGATCGAACCGCCCACCGTCAGGCGGGTGAGCACGCGGTCGAGGAACTCGGCGGTTTGTTTGCCCGGACGAATGCCGGGGATGTTGGCCTGCTGCTTCTTGAGATTGTCGGCGACGTCGACGGGTTGGAAAGTGACCGCCGTATAGAAGAAGCAGAAGAAGATGATGAGTGCCGCAAAGAGCACGTTGAACAGCCAGTCTCCGCGGTTCAGATGGGCGGAGAACGTGGCCATGAACGGCACGTTGAAGTTCGCCAGCGTGGTGGGGAAGAGCAGGAGGCTGGAGGCGAAGATCGGCGGGATCATGCTCGCCATGTTCACCTTGAGCGGCAGGTGCGCGCTCTGGCCACCGTAGATGCGGCGCCCGACTTGTCGGCGTGCATATTGGATGGGGATCTTGCGCTGGGCGCGCTCGAAGAAGACCACGATGGCGATGCTGATGAGCATCACCGCCAGCACCATCGCGGCCGTCAGCGGCTGGATGTCCCCGGCGTTGGCCTGCCAATAACCCGTCAGGTTCTTGGGCACGCCCGCGACGATGCCCGCGAAGATGATGAGGGAGATGCCATTGCCGATGCCGCGCTCGGTGGCTTGCTCGCCGAGCCACATGATGAGCGCGGTCCCCGTGGTCAGGGTCACCATGGTGAGGAGGCGGAAACCCCAGCCGGGGTTGGCGACCACGTCGCCGAAGCGACCGCCGCCCATGTCCGCGTCGTTCAGGCCTTCGAGATAGAGCGCGACGCCGAACGACTGGAAGCCCGACAGTACGATGGTGCCGTAGCGCGTGTACTGCTCGAGCTTGCGTCGCCCCGACTCGCCCTCTTTGCGCATTTCCTCGACCTGCTTACTCACCATGCCGAGGAGCTGCATGATGATGCTGGACGAGATGTACGGCATGATGCCGAGGGCGAAGATCGAGAGGTTCTCGAGCGCGCCGCCGCTGAACAGGTTGAAGAGACCGAGCAGGCCCCCCTGTCCGCTCACGATGCTCTTCATGACGGCGCGGTCGACCCCGGGGGTCGTGATGAACACGCCCACGCGGTAGATCGCGATGATCATCAACGTGAAGAGCACGCGCCGGCGGAGCTCCGGCACCTTGGTGATGTTCGACAATCCGCCAACGACGGCCATAGAGGGGCTTCACCTTCCGGCGCCGAAGTCGGCGCGGTGCCAGGGTCCTGTAACCATCGTCAGAGGCTCGGGCTAGGGAGTCACGCGGAGGCTTCGCTGCCTTCGGCGGCGGGGGCGGACCAGGGGATGAGCACGACCTTGCCCCCGGCCTTTTCGATCTTTTCTTGGGCCGACTTGCTGAAAGCGTGCGCGCTGACGGTGAGCGCCTTCTCCAGGCTGCCCTCGCCCAGGATCTTGATGCGAACGTCGCGACCCTGGACCAGGCGGGCGTCACGGAGCGCTGCCTCGTCCACCGTTGCGCCCTTCTCGAAGCGGTCGAGCGCGGCCACGTTGATGGCGATGGTCTGGACCGGGAAGGGCACGTTGAAGCCGCGCTTGGGCAAGCGGCGCTGGATCGGCGTCTGACCGCCCTGGAAGTGGGTCTTGCCGAAGTCGCCACCATGACGCGCCTTCTGGCCCTTCTGGCCGCGACCTGCGGTCTTGCCGAGACCCGTGCCGACGCCGCGTCCAAGACGCTTCTCTTTGGTGCGCGCGCCCGGAGGCGGCGCGAGCCGAGAAAGGATGTCGCTCATGACTTCTTCTCCTGCACGTCGACCATGTGCAAGACCTTCTTGATCATGCCGCGGAACGACGGGGTGTCGTCCACGACGACGGTGGTGCCCGGCCCTCGCAGGCCGAGACCTTTGAGGACCGCGCGAACGGGGTGCGGACGATTGGACACGCTCACCCGCTGACGAACTTCGAGCTTCGCGCTCATTGTGTTGCGCCTCCTGCCGAACCACCACCGGTGGAAGCGACGATGGAGCTCGCGGCCGACGACGAAGCGCTCATCTTCTGGACGGGGTAGTCGTGACCGACGTCGTCGACCTGGAGGCTCCGGGCGTTCGCCACGTTCTCCACGCGGCGGAGACGGCTCAAGGCGTCGACCGTGGCGTTGACGACGTTGTGCTTGTTGGTGGTGCCGAGGCACTTGGACAAGATGTCCTGGATGCCCGCGCTCTCCACCACGGCTCGCACGGCGCCGCCCGCGATCACGCCCGTACCCGGAGCAGCCGGGCGGAGCAGGACGCGACCCGCACCGAACTCGCCCACGATGTCGTGGGGAATGGTGGCGCCGACCATGGGCACCTTGAACATGTTCTTACGGGCCTGGTCGTTGCCCTTGCGGATGGCCTCGGGCACTTCGTTGGCCTTGCCGAGCCCGACACCGACATGGCCGGCCTCGTCGCCCACCACCACCAGAGCGGAGAAGCTGAAGCGCCGCCCGCCTTTCACGACCTTGGCGACGCGGTTGATGTGAATCACCCGCTCCTTCAGCTTTTCTTCGTCAATATGATCGAAAGCCATCTCAGACTCCAAGAGCTCAGAACTGGAGGCCCGCCTCGCGCGCAGCGTCGGCGAGGGCCTTGATGCGGCCGTGATAGAGGTATCCGTTGCGGTCGAACACGACCTTGTCGATCTTCTTCTCGAGACAGATCTTGGCGAGGAGGGAGCCGACCTTCTTGGCCGCATCCGTCTTGGTGTCCTCACCCAGCGTGGTCTTGAGATCTCGCGACAGGGTGGAGGCGGCCGCCAGGGTCTTGCCCGAAGCGTCGTCGACGACCTGCGCGTAGATGTGCTTGGCGCTCCGGAACACCGACAGGCGCGGACGCTCGTCGCTTCCGGAGATCTTGCTTCGAATGCGCAGCTTGCGACGCTCGCGCCCTTGCAATTTCATTCCCATCTCTAGCCTCCCGTCACTTCGCCTTGCCCTTGCCGGCCTTGCCCGCCTTGCGACGGATCTTCTCGTCGCGATAGCGGATCCCTTTGCCGCCATAGGGCTCTGGCGGACGGAACGAACGAATCTTCGCCGCGAACTGACCGAGCAGGGACTTGTCGGGGCAGCTCAGCATCAAGACCGTGCCCTTGGAGTCCGCAGGAATGCTCGCGGTCATCTGCGGCGGCAGGTCGATGGCGACGGGGTGGGAGAGACCGAGCGAGAAGTGCAACGTCTTGCCCTTGAGCTCGGTGCGGTAGCCGGTGCCGACCAGGTCGAGGACCTGCTCGTAACCGTCGGCCGCGCCCTTCACCATGTTGGCGATGAGCGCACGGCCGAGCCCCTGAAGGCGCGCGGCGTCGCGGCCGGTCGCGTCGGCCTCGACCTTGATGGCCTCACCTTCCTTGGCGATCTTGATCTGCGGGTGGAAGGACTGGCTGAGCTTGCCCTTCGGACCCTGCACGTCGACCTTGGAGCCCGCCACGTTGACCGTGACGCCCTTCGGGATCGCGATGGGGCGCTTGCCCACGCGCGACAGCTTCTTCGCTTGAACCTGTGCCTCGGCCATCACCAAACCTCACACAAGAGCTCGCCGCCGAGCCGTTGCCGGCGGGCTTCCTTGTCCGTCATGAGCCCATGGGACGTGCTCAAGATGGCCGTCCCGAGACCCGAAAGAACGCGGGGAATCGCGTCGTGTGCCACGTACACCCGGCGCCCCGGGCGCGAGACGCGGCGCATGCCCTGGAACGCAGAGTCGCGTTCACGGCCGTACTTCAAGACCACCGTGAGGGTCTCCTTGGTTCCGCCGTCGCCCCACTTCTCGGTGCGCACGTCGGCCACGTAGCCCTCGGCCTTCAGGATCTCGGCGATGGCCTTCTTGAGCTTGCTCGACGGCACGCGCGCCACTTCGTGACGGGAGCGCGCCGCGTTGCGAATGCGGGTCAGAAGGTCGCCGATGGGATCGGTCATCATGGCTTCACCAACTCGCCTTCGTGACGCCCGGCAGCTCCCCGCGCAGGGCGAGTTGACGCATGCACAAGCGGCACAGGTTGAAGTCGCGGTAGACCGCGCGAGAGCGGCCGCACACCTTGCAGCGGTGGACGACGCGGGTCGAGAACTTTGCCGGGCGATTCACTTTCGCCCACTGGGATGCACGAGCCATTTTCCGTTCAGCTCCTGAATGGCATTCCGAGCTGCCCGAGGAGCTCTTTTGCTTCCTCGTTGCTCTCCGCCGAAGTCACGATGGTGATGTTCATTCCCTTGACCTTGTCGACCTTGTCGAAGTTGATCTCCGGGAACACGATTTGTTCTTTGAGGCCCAGCGTGTAGTTGCCCGCACCATCGAAGGCGCGCGCCGAGGTGCCGCGGAAGTCGCGTACGCGGGGCAGGCTGAGCGTGACCAGACGGTCGAGGAACTCCCACATCCGCTCGCGGCGCAGGGTGACCATCACACCGATGGGCAGACCTTGGCGCAGCTTGAAGTTCGCGATGGACTTCTTGGAGCGCGTGACGATGGGCTTCTGGCCCGAAATCGACGTCAGCTCCACCACCGCCGAATCGATGATCTTGGGATTCGCGACGGCTTCGCCGAGGCCCATGTTGATCACGATCTTGCTCAGGCGAGGCACCTGATTCGGGTTCGTGTAGGCGAACCGCTTCATCAGCGCCGGGACGACGTCTTTCTTGTACTTGTCGCGCAGCCGGGGCGGCGGCGGCGGCACAGCCGGCTCGGCGGGCTGGGCGGGCGCGGGAGCGGCGTTCTCGGGGGCCGCCTTCGGGGTCTTGGCCTCTTTCTTGCTCATGGCTTCATTCCTGCGGAGTGGGCAGGGCCGCGCCGCTCTTCGCGATGCGCTGCTTCTTCCCGTTCTCTTCCTTCACACGCACCCGGGTCGGCTTGTCGGTCTCCGGGTCGATGGGCATCACCTTGCTCGAGTGGATGGGGGCCTCGACCTCCAGGATCCCGCCCGGGCTCATCTGGGTCGCGCGGACGTGGCGCTTCACCTGATTCACGCCCTCGACGACGACACGGTCCTTGTCTTTCAGGATCCGCATCACCTTGCCGCGCTTGCCTTTGTCGTTGCCGCTGATGACGGCGACCATGT
Organism: Polyangiaceae bacterium; assembly: GCA_046351435.1. Classification (GTDB taxonomy): domain Bacteria; phylum Myxococcota_A; class Polyangia; order Polyangiales; family Polyangiaceae; genus JADJKB01. Next base: position 8,615 of record JAXLYN010000026.1, on the reverse strand, counting down.
CGCCCACTTTGACGCGGTTCATCACAAGACCTCCGGAGCGAGGGAGATGATCTTCATGAAGCGCTTGCCGCGGAGCTCGCGGGCAACGGGCCCGAAGATGCGGGTTCCCACCGGCTCCTGCTGGGCGTTGATCAGAACGGCGCTGTTGTCATCGAACTTGATGTAGCTGCCGTCCTGCCGCCGGTACTCACGCTTGGTGCGCACCACCACCGCGCGCGCGGTTTCGCCCTTCTTCACCTTGGAGCCCGGCAAAGCTTCCTTGATGCTGACGACGATCACGTCGCCGAGAGCGGCATATCGGCGCCGCGAGCCGCCGAGCACCTTGATGCACTGGACGAGCTTGGCGCCGGAGTTGTCCGCGACGTCCAAGAAGGACTGCATCTGGATCATGATGCGGCCTCCTTCTGGGTCAGCTCGACCGCCGGGCGCTCGACCAGGCGAATCACCAACCAGCGCTTGTCGCGCGAGAGCGGCCGGTGCTCGATGATCTCGACGCGATCGCCGGTCTTGTAGAAGTTCTTCTCGTCGTGGGCCTTGTACTTCGTCCGCACGCGAACGTACTTCTTGTAGACGGGGTCCAGCTTGCGCCGGATGACTTCGACCACGACGGTCTTGTCCATCTTGTCGCTCGAGACGCGACCCACCAGGCGGCGGCGCCGGCTCACGGACTTGGTATCGGTGGCGGTCATCTCTGTCACCCTTCCTTGCCCTGGCGCGCGTGGAGAATCTGCTCGATACGAGCGATGTCCTTACGCGTCTTCCGGAGCACGCTCGTGTCCTCGAGCTGGTTCACGTGGTTCTTCATGCGGCTCGAGAAGAGGTCCTTCCGAAGCTGCTTCTTGAGCTCGGAAAGATCCTCCGTGGAGCGCTCGGTGAGCTCTTTCGCCTTCATCACAGGTCTCCTCGTACGAGCACGCGCGTCTCGATGGGCAACTTGGCCGAAGCGAGGGCGAAGGCATCTCGCGCTTCTTTCTCGCTCACGCCCGAGATCTCGAAGAGCACGCGGCCGGGCTTGACCACCGCGACCCAACCTTCGACGCCACCCTTGCCGCTACCCATGCGGACTTCGAGGGGCTTCTTGGTGATGGGCTTGTCGGGGAAGATGCGAATCCAGAGCTTGCCGGCGCGCTTGACGTGCCGCTGGATCGCCATGCGGCCCGCCTCGATCTGACGCGAAGTCAGCCAAGCGTTGTCCATGGATTGGAGCGCGAAGTCGCCGAAGGACACGTCGCTGCCGCGCCAGGCGACGCCACGGTTGCGCCCCTTCTGCTGCTTACGGAACTTGGTTCGTTTCGGTTGGAGCATGACCCATCACTCCGGGATGCGGCGTGCCTTGCGCTGCAAGACCTCGCCCTTGAAGATCCAGACCTTGACGCCGATGACGCCGTAGGTGGTGCGGGCCTCGGCCAGACCGAAGTCGACGTCGGCACGCAGCGTGTGGAGCGGCACGCGGCCCTCGCGGTAGGTCTCGACGCGACCCATTTCCGCACCGCCGAGGCGCCCGGCACAGCGGATGCGCACGCCCTTGGCGCCGAACTTCATGGCGGTGGTGAGCGCCTTCTTCATGGCGCGCCGGAAGGCGATGCGGCGCTCGAGCTGCGTCGCCACGTTTTCGGCCACGAGCTGCGCGTTGGTCTCGGCCTTGCGCACCTCCTGGACGTCGATGAAGACTTCGTTGTCGGTGAACGACTGGACGCCGGGGAACTTGGTCTCACCCTTGGCCGCAGAGTCGAGGTTCCCGCTCTTCAGGATCTCGATGCCCTTGCCACCCTTGCCGATGACCATGCCGGGGCGCGCCGTGTAGACGATTACCTTGGCCTTGTTGGCTGCGCGCTCGACCTCCACGCTCGCGACGTTGGCGTTGTAGAGGTAGTCCTTCACCGCGCGCTTGATGCGCAGGTCTTCGTGCAGCCACTTCTGGTACTGGCCGTCCTCGTACCACTTGCTCGTCCACGTCTTGATGACTCCGAGCCGGAAGCCATACGGATGAGTCTTTTGTCCCATCTTCGTCCTCTTTGATTCCTCGAAAATCCGTGGTCAGCGAGCGTCCAGCTCGAGGCGGATGTGGCTCACGCCCTTCTCGATGCGCGTCGCACGCCCCATCGCGCGCGGGCGCCAGCGGCGCATGTGGCCCGTCGGCGCCTTGTCGGCGCTGGCGTGACTCACGTAGAGCGAATCGACGTCGACGTCGGGTCGCTTGTTCTTGGCGTTGGCGATGGCGCTCGCCAGGAGCTTCTTCACGACTGGCGCGCCGGCTTTCGGCACGAAGTCGAGCAACTGGAGCGCTTCCGCGGCGTCGCGGCCGCGCACCAGATTGATGATCACGCGGGCTTTGCGCACGCTGATCCGCTGGTAGTTGGCACTGGCTCGGCTGATCATCGACTCGACTCCTCGAAACCCTCGATGAAGAGGGTGAGCTCACGAGACCCCCGCTGACACGACGCCGTCGCTTCGCGGAGGGAGCTTCTCGCTCGCGCCGTCGAGCGCGGGAAAGAAGCAGCTAGTCTTCCGGGAGTGCCCTGGGGCACCCCCCGTTCGGAACCTTCGCGTGGGGGTTGGGTAGCCCACTTGGCGCCCGCTTCCGACGAGCGCTTTTGAAAGGACGAACGTCGAGCCCGAGGGCCCGAAAAAGGGAGGCGCTAAGTAGCAGAGCGCCTCACCCTATGCAAGCCCGTGATTTCGCCGGGATACTGAATGAAAGCGCAGGCTCGGCTCGAAGTTGGGCCCAAGGTGGGCATTCTACCCACCGAAGACGGCTGAATAGGGGATCTCCCTGTAGGCTTCCACGTAGAATCCCGTCAAACGATGAGTGCGCTCCCCGCCTCCTGCGGGGGGTCGCCACTTGGCGAACCGACGGAGGCTTGAAGAATGCGGATCCAGGTCGAGAAGTTCCTGGCCTTGACGGCCTTGCTTGCAACAGGCTCGGTGCTCAGCGTGGGCTGCGTCACCGAAGACACGACCAACACCAACACGGACGCGGGAGTGTCGGGCAGCGGTGGGCTAGGCGGAGGCTCGACCGGCGGCAGCGGCGGCGTGGCCGGTAGCGGCGGCGTGGCCGGTGGCGGCGGCGTGGCCGGTGGCGGCGGCGTGGCCGGCGGCGGCGGCGTGGCCGGTGGCGGCGTAACGGCCGGCACCGACGGCGGTGCCTGCTATGGCGACACCGGCACCGAGCTCGACTGCGGCCTGCTCCCCTATGCGACGACCACCTGCGGCGACGCGGGAGCGGAAGGGGCGATCATGCCGCTCGGCTACGAGCTCTGCTTGTGGGTCGCAGGCTACGGCCGCCTCGGGATCCAGGAACCGGCGATGAACTGCCTCAAGGCCATCACCGGCGACGCCTGCGCGGCTGCCCACGACACGGCGGTGCAGAAGTGCATCGACGACATCTTCCCGAACGCCTGCCAGCATCCTCCGTTGCCGGACGGCGACGGCGGAACCTACGACCCGTGCAAGGACATCGCTCAGTCGTGTCCGGCCGTGGACGGCGGCACCGCCGGCATCACGGAGGACGAGTGCAACAACGCACTGAATCCGATGAGCACGAACGCCCTCACGGCGGTTCTCACCTGCTACGACCAGGGAACCGGCGACTGCCGCGACGACTTCATCGGGTGCGTCGGACTGCCCTGATTCGCGTTCCGGGGTTTTGCGAACGGGCCTCTCGAAAGCGAGGCCCGTTTCGCGTTTGTGCGTGGGAGGAGCTCGACGTGCGAATGACGAAAGTTGGACGGGCCTTGGGGGTCTCGATGGTCGCGAGCGCGCTCGCCGGAGGCTGCTCGGGCTCGAGCAGCGGAGACGGTGGCGGAGCGGGCAACGAGTACGCTTCGAAGCGCAGCGCCACCTGCAAGAGCTGGCAAGATGCCATGTGCGACTTCATCTCGGACAAGTGCAGTGGGCAGGCGCGGCCGGACTGCGACGAGCTCTACCAGAGCCTCTTCTGCAAGGACGATGCGACGATGCAAGCCTGCATCGACAAGCTCGGAACTGCCAGCTGTCCGAGCCCGCTGGCCCCTCCCGCCGAATGCAAGCAGATCAACGACGCCCAGCCAGTGGTCGACTTCTGCAAGGACTTCGCCCATGAAGTCTGCGCGTGGGGTGTGCGCTGCAAGGAGACCAGCGACCAGGCGGCCTGCGAGTCGTCCGCGCTCGCGGATCTCGCGAGCACCTGCTCGGCCGGAGTGGGCCTCTCGGCCACGGCCGATCAGTGCCTGAGCGATCTGAAGTCGAACGCGTGCAGCGGGCAGAGCCCCACGAGCTGCAAGGGCGTGATCAAGGTGCTCCAAAGCACGCCGGCAGACGTGATCTTCCCCGGGACCACGCTGTTCGCGAGCCAGCTCGTGGCTCCGGCGAGCGCGGTTGCACCGGACGTGGTCGAAGCCGCCGTCCCCGAGTGAAATCCGAGGGGGCCGCCGCCTTCGCGGGGAGGTAGAGTCGCATCGATGAACGAACCCGTTCGTCCGACGCCACCGCCGTTCGCATGGGCGAACGACTTCTTCACGCTGGGCGTCACCGGCACGAACGGCAAGACCTCGACCACGCTCTTGGCGGGGGCTGCACTCCGGGCCGCGGGGAAGCCGGTCCTGGTCGAGACGACGCTCGGCTACAGCCTCGACGAAGCGCGGCTCGATGTGCCACGTACGCTCGAAGGCTACTACCGGGCGTTCGAGCAGGCCAACGTCGCCGGTTGTCGCGACGCGGCCATCGAGGTCACGAGCCAGGCTCTGGCCCAAGGCTACGCCAAGCGCTGGCGCTTCGACCTCGCCGTGTTCACCAACCTCTCGCGCGATCACCTGGCCGAGCACGGTTCTTGGGAGCACTACCTCGCGAGCAAGGCCCAGCTCTTCGTGCACCTCGGCCCCGGCTGCTCTGCGGTGCTGAACGCCGCCGACGAGAGTGCGCTCCTCATCGACCAGGTGACTCCTGCCGACGTGAAGCGTCACTACTACGCGGTGCCATCGCGCGGTCCGTTGCTCCGCGCAGCCCACCTCGTCACGCGCGAGGTCCGGCTCGACGCCGAGGGCACGCACCTCGAGCTCGAACCCTCTCCCTTCGCAGAAATGCTGGGCGGCGCCCTCGACACACGCCTCGTGGGCCATGTGTTCGCGGAGAACGCGCTGGCGGCGGCGACGGCGGCCCTGGCTCACGGCGTCTCGGGACCGAACGTTCGCAGTGGCATCGCCGCGTGTCCACCCGTGCCGGGTCGCTTCGAGGTCGTCGCTCGCTCTCCGAACCTCGTGGCCGTCGACTACGCGCACACCCCCGACGCCTTGGCCCGAACCTGCGACACGGCGCGAGAGCTCGGGCGCGGCGCTCGCGTGCTGGTGGTGTTCGGGGCCGGTGGCGGGGCCGATCCCAAGAAGCGCGAGCCCATGGGACGCGCGGTGGGCGAGCGCGCCGACGTCGCCATCGTCACGAACGACAACCCCCGACGCGAAGATCCGAAGCTCATCGCCAAGGCCGTCTCGCGCGGTGCCGAACGGGGCGGGCGGGCCTACGTCACCACCGAGCTCGACCGACGTCGCGCCATCGAGCTCGCGCTCTCCAAAGCCAAGCCCGGGGACGTGATCGTAATCGCGGGCAAAGGCCACGAGGTCGGGCAGACCATCGGCAACGAGACGCTGCCTTTTTCCGACGTCGAAGAGGTTCAGCGCGCTCTCGGGCGGTCGACATGAAGCGACCCAGCGACGCCGTTCTGGCCAAAGCCGAGCGAGCACTCGGAGCCCTGCGTAAAGAGCTCGAGGGCGCGTTCGGATGGACTCGGCTCGACGTCGAGCTCGAGCTCGCCGCTGACGATCGTGGCCTTCTGGCACGCGGCGTGGTCGTCGCGCCTCGCGTCGCGCAGCGCGTCGCCGCCGCTTTGGCCGATGTCGTACCGGACGACTTTCGCATCGACGTGAGCGGCCTCGCGCCGCTCCGCACGGGCGAATGGCACGAGCTCGCCGGCGAAGTGACCCCGGTTTGGCAGCTCCATCCGAGCCGCAAGCGGCTCTTGGCGACAGAGCTCTTGCCCGAAGACGGACCGGTCGAGCTCTTGGCCGAGCACCAGGGTCATCACCTGATCCGCGGCATCGATGCGACCGTAGGTTGGGCTGGCTCCGGCCTAGGCCGTCGAGTCCCGCCGCCGGTCATCGCCGAGGCCCGAGGGGCCGCGCTGGGCGTGGTCGAAGCCGCCCGCGCATTCCTCGAGGTCCCCTACCTCCTGGGCGGCGCCACACGCTCGGGCATCGACTGCTCCGCGCTCGTGCAACGCGCATTCGCTCGGGGCCTGGGCGTGCGCCTGCCCCGTCACTCGACGGATCAGCTCGCGGCCACCCTCTCCACCGATCCGCTCGACCGCGAGATGGGCGACCTGGTGTTCGCCTGGACCGCGCGCGAGGGCCCGTGCCACGTCGGCATCCTGGTGGACGCCGACACGCCGTCCGTGCTGCACGCCTCGCTCAGTCGCAAACGCGTCATCGTCGATCCACTCGAGCGCTTCCTCGACGGCGCCGAGCGCAGTGAGATCGGAAGCCTGACGCGTGTGCTCGACTATCACTGCTCGAACCTCGGGCGCTCGACCCTCGAGCTCGTCCCCGACGAAAGAGAGCTCGCTGCATGGTAGCCGAGCGCATCGCCGAACTCGCCGGCGCCCTCCGCGGCGTGGCCGGCGTCGCCGCGCTGAACCTCACCACCGGAGACCGCATCGCGCTCCGCGCCGACGAGCGTTTCCCTACGGCGAGCGCCATCAAGGTGTTCGTCCTGCACAGCCTCTACGAACGCGCGGCGTCGGGCGACCTCGATCTGACGGAGCGCTTGCCGATTCCGCACGACGCCACGACGCTGGGCTCGGGCGTGCTCCTCCACCTCGGGCCCGGCCTCTGCCCCAGCCTCGCCGATCTCGGCACCTTGATGATGATGGTGTCCGACAACTTCGCAACCAACCTGCTCGTCGACCGCCTCGGCATCGATGCGGTGAACGCATGCATCGAGTCCATCGGCCTCGGCGACACGCGCCTCGCCGGCCGCATCGACTTCGCGCGCCTCTCCCAAGACAAGTCCGCCCTCGGCTACTCCACGCCCGGGGATTTCGTGGAGTACTTCGCCCGCCTCCGGCGGGGAGAGCTCCTCGACCCCAGCCACACCGAACGCGTCCTCGACGTGCTCCGCATCCAGAAGTACATCGAGCCGCTCCGTCGCTACCTGCCCGCCGACCCCTACGCCCGCGAGTTCGGCGAGCCCGAACCGGTCTGGGTGGCGAGCAAGACCGGGAGCCTCTCGGGGGTTCGCGTCGAAGCCGGCCTCGTCCACACTCGCCACGCCGAATGGGCCATCGCCGTCATGACCCGCGAGGTCGCCGACTCCCGGGTCACGAGCGACAACGACGGCGTGCGCTTCATCGCCGAAGTGAGCCGAGAGGTCTATTCTGAGTGGGGGAGGGCGACCTAGCCCACTCGCGCCGAGCGGACGGCCGCGAGGACCGCGCTCAGAGCCCGCAGCGCTCGTTGCCTGCGGCGAACCACTCCGGGTGCTGTGCGCGGGTCCGCTCGGCGAAGCGTCGCTCTTCCTCTGCATCCAGCAAGCCGGTGCGCGCGAGCCAATGAACCGCGTCGACCTCGAGACACGGAAAGGCAGCTCGCCCGCTCGGACCGTGTCGGAAGCGATGATCGACGCCGGGGTATTCGACGTACGAGAAGCGTGAGCTTCGACCGAGCGCGCCGGCGAGCGCGCGGGCGCTCTCCACGGGCACGTTCTCGTCCGCAGCGCCTTGGAGCAGGAGCACGCTCGCGCGGCTTCGCGCGAGGTCATCGAGCGGCCGGCTCCAGAGGTAAGAGCTCCAGCGCCGATACGGGTGACCGAGCCACTCGGTGAGCGCGTCCGGCTCGGCCTTCACCCGAGCGAAACCTCGCTCCAGTTCGGGGAGGTCCGCGAGCCCGAACGCCCCCGGACGCTTCCTTACGAGTGAGCGGAGCTCGTCGGCCTGCGTGAGACCGCCGCCGCTGCCCAAGAGCAACACGTGGGTGACGCGTGGGTCTTCGGCGGCAACGCGCGCGGCAACGTCCCCGCCTTCGCTGGCTCCCACCAAGACGACGTGCTCCGTCGGTACGCGCCCCAGCATCGCATCGATCACGGCGTGCTGGTCGCTCGCGCGAAGCTGCTTCGTGTCCGAGCGGCGCGCCACCTCTCGGTCCAGACTGCCGTCGTCTCGGAGGCCCCGCGGCTCCACCAGGATGACCGGGAAGCCCATCATGCTGAAGCCAGCCAGGGCCCCCATCCGTTCGAGCACGGAGGTCCGGCGGGAGCCATCCAGGTAGAACACGGTCGCGTCCTTGGGCCGAACGCCTTCGTCCTCCGCGACCATCCGGTAGGCGCGGAGGGGGTAGCCGTCCGCTGCCATCACCCGTTCGCCCCGCGCCTCGGCCCGGAACGTCCCGGTACAGCCCGAAGCCCCGAGGAGCAGCCAGAAGGCGAAGGTGGCACGCATCATGAGGGGTTTCACGGGCAAGAACGGATTTGGTTCCGGGACCCGCGGTCGACTGATCGCTCAACCGGCCGGTCCATGAGCCCGAAGAGCTCCTATGACCGAGAGCCTCCGGCGCGTCACGCCATCCGCGGCCCGAGCCATCGACGGCGCGATC
>JAXLYN010000025.1:0-135181 GCA_046351435.1 Polyangiaceae bacterium | reverse complement strand
AAGCCGCTCCGCCGCCACGCTCGACCGGGTCTGGTCGCCCGCCGCCGCAAGAAGTCGCAGGCCCGCCGGAGGTGGTCCCATTCGGCGTCCCGGACCAGACCCGCGTCGAAGAGGGACCCTGCGCCTCGCGGCCTGGGCGTTCGACCTCACCCGCCCAGCGCCGCCTGCACCCGCTCGAGCGCCTCCGGCAACGCGCACTCGATGAGGTCTGCCTCCAAGCGAAGCACCCGGTAGCCGAGCTTCGCGAGCTTGCCATCCCGCCTGGCATCCGCGGCGCCGCGACCGCGGTGAGCGTCGCCGTCCACTTCGATGACGGGCCACGCAGAGGGCACCACGATTCGTCCGGGAAAAGCCGAGCGGAGCGATCGCCGGGGTGAGGCGCCGACGGATCATCTCGGCGTGCATGGCGCGCTCGAGGAGTGCAACGTCCAGTCATGCGGCACTCTTGCGCCACACGCTTCTGCGTGTAGGAGCTCACGCATGGCAACGAACCTGGCCATCGACGAGAAGCTTCTGGATGAAGCCCTGCGCGTGGGCGGACATCCGACGAAGAAGGCGACCGTGACCGAAGCGCTGTTGGAGAACATCCAGCGGCGTAAGCAGGGGCAAATCGTGGGGTTCAGTGCGCAGTTCTGCCCCAACGTGACGCGCCAGCGCGGTTGGCCTTGCCGAGGGGAGGGTGAACCATCAAGCCGAGGTGCAGCGAGACCCAGGTCGATGTGCCGTAGTCTCTCGAGGTAGTTTCGCCGAGCGCGCGCGGGTCACGGTACGCCGAGACGAAGCCGCGCGCCGCAACTTGGAGCGAGAAGTCCGAACTGAGACCGAAGTCGGCGCCGGCGTGGAGACCAGCGGTCGGCGCGTATGCCGTGACGCTTCGATCGCCTTTGGGCGGTTCGCTTTGCAGCGTGTCGGTCGCGGCCGTCAGGCCAAGTAAGAGACCCGCCCACGGGTCGATGGAGCCGGGCCCCCAAGGGTGCAGCCGCGTCTCGGCTAGCGCTTGCCACATGGAATAGGAGGCCCTGTCGGTCTCCGGTGACACGAGAAGCGCGCCGAACAGCCCAGTCGACCAACGAGGTGCGAACCGCCACTGTGGCGCAGCGTAGCCGCCACGAAAGGACGGAGCGGAGCAGCCCATCAAGTCACCGTCCGTTCGACAAACTGACTGCGTCGCGAACAGCAGGTCAGCGCCAGCCGCGAGCTCCAGCGGTCGCGACTTCCGAATCGTCGGCGCGGCCCGATCGGAATCCTGCGCGCCCGTCGGCTGAGCCCAGACGGACAGCGAGGCAAGCGTCCCCAAAGCTACCCAGCGCATACGAGAATCCTAGCACCGCTGCCGAGCGCGCGCGGGGCAAGGGGAAGTGTGAGTCGTGCAGGAACTGCGGAACTGCAAGTCTCGGAAGCGGGGTCGCTCGACTCCTGCTCGTACCAAGGTCCGCATGCAAACCGCCCCGGGGGGAGTAAGCAAGTGAGCACGGTATCCGCGTCCCTCGGAAGCGCCGCCGATGTCCGTCCCGTTGCGTAGGCTGCGCACGCGCTTGGGCAGCGAAGTGTCTCATGGCATGAGACACTTGATGCTCGTGCCATCCGGATCGCCTGGCAAGGCATCGTGGCACACCGAATAGGGTGGAATGCAGACGCTCTTTCCCATGCACGCGCACGTAGGAACGCCTTGGCCACACTCCGCCGGGACGTCCACACAATGCCGCGTGATGACGTCGCCTTCCGTGACGCAGATCTGCTTTGGCGTGGCACAGTCCGCGCAGGACATGGCCGCCTGGCACTCGTTGACCGGTACGCAGGGGCCCCAGCAGTGGTTCACCACGGCCGGGCGTTTCCCGACCGGGCACTGGGGCATCGGCGCATTGCAGAACACATCCAGCACGTTGCACTGGATCCCCGCAACGCACTGTCCAACCACACATTGAACGCTCGAGCCTCCCACGCCAAGGGCGGCGCATGCATCTTGGACGCATGGATCGGGGCACATGGGGGGGGTGACCTCGTTCGGCCCAACGGCGACACACGAGCAGCAGTCCGAGAACAGCTGGCACTGTGAGGCGTTGGTGCATTGTGGCGGAGGCCCGCCAGAGGCTGCGCCCATTCCGCCACCTCCGCCCCCTCCACTCGCAAGCGTCCCTGCGGATCCGCCGAGCCCGGCACCGCCGTCGCCAGGGGGCACGGTGTCGGTCGAACCACCGCAACTGGCCACGAACGTCACGAGAAGTGGGACGAGAGCCTGACGACGAACGAACATCCCACGAGGAAAGATACCACGTCGCAGATCCGTCGGTCAGCTTCCAACCGATCGAAATTTGAACCGGCGTTGGCTCAGTCGGCTCGCGGAACGGCGGAACGCAGGCCGTCGCACTCTTCACACGGAACGATTGAGCTTGGGTTCCATGGGATGCGCGACCGATCAGCGTTACCCCCACCGCCCGCTGTGCGTTCCCTCGGTCAGCGCCTCCCGCCTCCGCGGAGGCGGAACGGACGGTGAATTCCGTCGGGTGGAACCTGAGCTCGGCGGCGTCATGTGTAGTGGCGCAGCGACTTGAGGGTCGCGCGGAACTCGGGCTCCATCTGGTCAAAGACTTCAGTCGTTGCATCCATGATGATTGCGACGGCACCGTCGGGACTAACTGCGAAAACGACGAACACGCTGTGTGGCCGACCACCCACGTCGTGGTGCCCCTTGTAACCACCAGCGTTGAGTTCGCCGACCTCGCCAACTTGAAAATCCAGCATGCGCTCGATCTTGGTGGGAGGTAGTCGAGGTTGCGCAAAAGCGTAGAAGTCGACCCAGTTGCTGCTTTCGAACTCAGGGTCAAGAATCACTCCAATGTACGGGAGTATGAGCTCACCGGAAGAGTTCTTCACGGGCGCTCGCTTGAATCCATAGAGACGTCCACGGCCGTCGGTCCCCAACTCGTGATCGACCAGACGCCAGTTGGCATTGGGCAGCTCGAACTCGAGGTGCGCTTCGTGGATCTGCGTGGTGATGCCATCCGGTGGGCGTATGGCTTTCCAGCGGGCTGAGCTCGGCTCGGGGTGAGCCGTTGGATCGGCAGAGGGTGTAGGCGGTGCCGGCGACGTCGCGGGTGGACTCGGGGCCGGGTTTCGTTGGCACGCCGCAAGGAGCGAAAGCGTCCCGATTGCGACGAGCGTCCGTCCAACGAGCGGCGTTCACCCGCGAACGGCGAGCGTCAAGTCGTCAGTCGGCGAGGCTGCCGCAAGCGGCGGCTTGCGGGTACCGCTCCCAGCTACGTGAACACCGCGAGCACCTCGGCCCAGCGGTCCCAGACGTGCTCGCCCCAACAGTCGCGCGGCTGCCACTCGTGTCTCCAGCGCCCGCTGGACATGACGTCGTGAAACGGCAGACATCCTCGCGGAACGTTGAGCGGAATGTCGGACGCATCGAGAACGGACCCGTCGGAGGCGTTGACGGCGCCTGCCCACGCGATCCATCTGCCATCAAGCCGCCAACCGATGACGTCGCCGAGCGTGCGAAAGAAGCCCCAGAGTGCGAACCCGGCGAGCAACGGCGGCCCGCCGAGCGAGGCCCACGTCTGGCGCTGCACGACGAACCCGAACTTCCCTGCGCTACACTCCGACCAGCACGCGTCGATTTCCCTCACGAGCGCGGTGTCGGCGCGACCTTCGGGCAGAAGACATCGGGTCCGTTCGTTACCTTCGCACCAGCGACGGTCGCGCAAGAGTCGGCCGAGCTCCTCCACCCCGTGACGCGGCGTCATTGGAGAATCACTTCTTCCCTGCGCTGGCCTCTTCGCCCAGAATCGCGAGGCAATCCGCGTACTCTTTCGCCTGTCTCTCGACGTCGGCAGAGCCGGCGGCGGTCGCCTTGGGCTTCTCGAAAGTGCCGCCGCCGAGATCTTCCGCGAGAGCTGGCGGCCAACCCTCGAGCGCGTTCGGTTGCTCGACGACGTGGTACGCAGCGCATTTCGTCCCGGACTTCGCCGCCCAGGAGTAGTGCTTCTGTTCCTTCCCCAACAGCGCGTGTTTTCCGGTCGTCACCTTGGTCGGCTTCCCGAGCTCGGCGAGCAACATCGGAAGGGCCTTCGGCGCGAGCTTCGGGGCGAGCAAGAGAGACTTCGCGGCGGCTACTCGCTCGACCGTCAGGGTGCCATTGAACTCGGGCGGCACGGGCGACGGCGGAGCCCAGGCCTCTTCCCGCGCCTTCGTGGCAGCGGCCGAGCGCCTACCTGCGCTCGGGGCGAGCGATGGCGCGCCGCTCGACGCGCTGGACTGAGGTGCCGAACGGTCGGCATCCGCCGACCTGCATGCGGGCGCAACGGAGGAGAGAATGCCGAGCACGAGCACGAGCCGCTTCACGCAGACCTCCTACGCTCGGGCGGCGGGCTTCTTCCTGGCCTAGACCAACGTTGACTTAGGCCGCGCCGTGAGGCTGGCGACCGGCGAGCTGACGCAGCCAGATCGCGAGCCGCTCAAGTTCTCCGCGCTTCGGGATCTTCTCTCGACGTCCGCTGCCCGAGCTCCTGCGCGAGCCCGATGAGGATCCCTTCGGGGCCCCGGATGTAGCAGAGGCGGTAGATGCCTTCGTAGTCCACGACATCGTCGACCACCTTCGCACCGAGCGCACCGATCCGAGAGAGAGTGTCGTCGAGGTCTGCGACGGCGAACATGACTCGCAGGTAGCCCAGTGAGTTCACCGGGGCCGTGCGGTGATCGGACGCGATGGCGGGCGCGTCGAAGCGCGAGAGCTCGATGCGCCCGTGACCGTCAGGGCTGCGCATCATGGCGATTTCGACGCGCTGGCCACGCACTCCGGTGACGCGGCCGGCCCACTCGCCGTCGATGCGCGCGCGGCCCTCGAGGGCCAGGCCGAGCGCGGTGAAGAACTCGATGGCGCCGTCGAGGTCCTCCACCACGATGCCGACGTTGTCCAGGCGCGTCACGGTCATGTCTTCTTTGACGCCCATTCTACGATAGGCCTCGGGCACCACGCAGCCAGGCGGGTCGGCGCTGGGCCGGCGTGCGACCACGACTTCGGTCACGACCAAAAGGGGGGTTTGGCGACGCGATGCACGAACCAGCGTCGACCTGACGCAAGAACCTCACGCCAGTCGCGGAGCCACCGCACCCGGAAGCTTGGACTGTTGCACGGCGCTCACGCTCGACGTCTGGGGCTAGCTCGCGCTGAGGAGAATCTCCGCTTCTTTTCGGCGGGGCACGGGCCGTGCTTGGGGCTGGTCAAACCAGTCAACCCGGAGATCACGCATGAGCTGGAGGACCCTGCTCGTCGCCATCGCGACGACGTTCGCACTCGTTTGTCTCGGCGGTCGCGCGGAGGCCGCCGGTACCCTCAAAGATTCACAGACGGGGCAATACACCAAGATCATCGATCACCGCGTGCGCGTCGTGCTGAACAACGGCTTCGCTCGCACGGAGGTGACGCAAGTCTTCGCGAACCCATACTCCGTCGCCATCGACGCCATCTACGAGTTTCCGATCCCGAAGGACGCAGCGCTGTCTCAGATGAAGATCGAGCTCGCGGATCGCACCATGAATGGCAAGGTGCTCCCCCGCGCAGAGGCGGAGAAGATATACGCCGACAAGAAGCAGGCGGGGAGCCAGGCGGGGCTCGCCACGAAAGACGGCCACCAGAACTTCCGCTTCTCCATCGCCAACATTCCAGCGGCCTCCGAAGCTACGATGACCTTCGTCTACTTCGAGCCTTTGAAGATCGACGAGTCGATGGGGCGCTACCTCTATCCGCTGCAAGACGGCGGGACGAGCAACCCGCCGTGGTCGGGAAACCAGCTCGCGGCCAGCCTGAGCTTCGACCTGGAGCTCGAGAGCGCGCTTCCGGTCGTCGAAGTCAGCATGCCGGGGCTGACTCCCACCATCACGAAGCTCGGCGCTGGGCGCTTCACCGTGAGCGCGAAGTTCTCTCCCACCGAACTCGACCAGGACCTGGTCTTCCTCTACCGCTTTCCGAGCGACCTCGAGCGGCGCCTGGAGGTCGTTCGCCACCGCAAGGCCCCCGGCACCCAGGGCACGTTCATGGCGATCCTCACGCCGGGCGTCGACCTCGCTCCCATCACGGTCGGGACCGACTACGTGTTCGTGCTCGACGTGTCGGGTAGCATGCAGAGCAAGATCGCGACGGAGATCGCGGCCGCAATGGACGCGCTGTCGAAGCTGAAGAAGGGCGACCGCTTCAGGATCATCGCCTTCAACGAGAACTGGACAGACGTGAGCGGTGGCTTTCAGACGGTGACGAGCTCGTCGATCTCGATGGCCAAGACTCAGGTTGCCGCGCTCGCGGCGGGCGGTGCGACGGACATCTACGCGGCGCTCGGCGCCGCACTCCAGGGGCTCGACGCCGACCGGGTCGCGTCGGTGCTGCTCTTCACCGACGCGGAGACCAACACCGGCGTCATCGACGCGGTGGCATTCGACAAGCTGGCTCGGCAGACCGACGTCCGCATCTTCGGCATGCTCATGGGCAACAACGCCAACTGGCCGTTGCTTCAGGTCGTCAGCGACGCCTCGGGCGGGTTCTTCGACGAAGTCTCGAACCAGGACGACATCGCGCTCCGGGTTCAGCAAGCCTTCGAGAAGGCCACGCACGAGGCGCTGTACGACGTGAAACTCCAGGTGGGCGCGGCAGGGCTCAGCGAGTTGACCGACTTCCGGTTGACCAAGGTCTACAAGGGCCAGCAGCTCATCCTCTTCGGCCGCTACGATCAACCGGGGCTCGCGGAGTTCACGCTCGAAGGCAAGGCGAGCGGGAAGCTCTGGACCAGCACCAAGACGGCCGCGCTTCCCGAGGTCGAGGTCGAGAACGAAGAGATCGTCCAGCTCTGGGCACTCGACATGGTCCACGCCCTCGAGCGCCAGAGGCTGCTCGGGCTGATCGGCAGCGACGAAGCCAAAGCGAAAATCACCCAACTCGGCGTCGACTACCAATTGGTCACCGACTACACCGCCATGATCGTCCTCGACGACGAGAGCTACTCCGACCTCGGCATCGAGCCGCCTGCGGGCGACCCCTCCGATACCGGCGGTTACCCCGGCAGTCCCGGCGGTGGCTACGGTGGCGGCTACGGCGGGGGTGGCGGCTACGGCGGCGACGACGCGGGCGCGCTCGACCCCACCCACTTCGCTCTCTTCGGCCTACTCGCGCTCGGCCTGGGTGGCCTCACGTTGGGGCAGTTTCGCCGCAAGGTCTCATGGCGCGACTGATTGCGCGCTCGCCGGCGCGGACCGCAACGCTCGTCCGTCGCGGTCCGTGGCTCGCGCTCGGCCTGACCCTGCTCGCTGTCGGGGTCGGCTCGAATCGAGTTTTCGAACTGGCACCGCGCGCCGTCGTCGCGGGCGAGTGGTGGCGCATCTTCACCTGTCACTTGGTACACTTCAGCTCGGCCCACGCCGTAGGCGACATCGTCGCGTTCGCGGTGTGGGCTGGCCTCGTCGAAGCCATCTCGCGCCGCCTATTCGTGACGGTAACGAGCGTGGCCGCGTTCGTCGTGGGGGTGGGCGTACTCACCTCTTGCCCCGCGGTCCGACACTACGGTGGCCTGTCGGCGCTCGACGTCGCGCTGGCAACGACTCTCCTCTGCGTCCTGGCGACTTCTCGCTGGTTGCGGCGCGTACGAGGCGCGCGCTTCATCATCGCGGTGATCGCCGCACTTCATGTCTCCAAAGCCGTTTACGAGTTGGCGGTCGGCAAGGCGGTCTTGGCGCCGGATCTGGGGGCAGGGGTGACGCTTTTGCCGGCCGCTCACTTGTTCGGCGCAGCGGCGGGCGTGCTCGGGTGGCTGGCGTGGTGGAAGGGCGCTTCGCTAGCGCTCGACTCCGCACCGCTCGGCGAGGATGGCCACCTCCGCTGCGGGGAACGCTTGTGACCAGGCGGTCTCCAGCGACCACTCCTCTTCCGTTGCGAGTCGGCGCAGCGCTCGGCAGATGGGCGCGATGACCTCCGCGAGCGTGCCCCGGGCGAATCGACGAGGCTCCTGCCGAGAGCCTGCCTCGCGGACGTGAAGCGAGAAAGTCTCGCCGTCGCGACGGAAGTGCCAGCTCTCCTCCAGGGGTTCGAGGAACCAGGTGACCTCGGCTTCCGTCGCGCGGCCTTCGAGCAGATCGAGCAGCGCGGTCGCGAGCATGAGGAGCGAGTCGCCTGGCACGTCGGACACCTCGAGCTCGCGCACCCGGGTTTCGCAGGCGAGTCGCACGACGAGCCAACCGTGCTGAGGGACTCCGAACGAAAGAGAGAGCGCGGTCATTCAGATCTGGGTCCAGCCGGCCCGGCGTCGGTCACTTGCACTTCGGCGACAGCTGGAGCTGGACCTCCTTCAGCGGAATGCTAGCGCGTGCGCCGCCGGCTTCGGCGGAAAGCTCGCAGGCGAGGTCGGTGCGCTCGTTCGCCATGGCAGCGTGGATTGCCAGCACGTACGCGCGATCGTTCTTCCGATGTTCGAGATTCTCGAGCGCGAGCCCGAGCCCGCGTTTCGGATCGCCACCGGCGCCGAGGTAGTACTCCGCCGCATGGTCGGCGAACGCCAGCGGGTGCTTGGCGAGCAAGGCCGTGTAGCCCGCGGCGGCCTTGGCCGAGGCGAGGGCGGCTCCGGCGGGATCGGTGGGCGCGAGGAACTGAGCGAGCCTGCTGTCGGGCTCGGGGTCTGCCGTCGAGGCCGCAAGTGGGCCGAGCCGCGCGATGGCCGCTTCGGTGTCGCCACTTGCCGCCTCGAGCTCGGCAAGGTGAACGTTCGCGACGACGTAACCCGGCAAGCGGCGCACCGCTTCGGCGTAGAGCGGGCGTCCGAGGTCCCGCCGCGCCGCGAGCTCGCTCCACATGAGCCCGCGTTGAAACGCCACCCACGCCACGGGAAACGGAGACACGTCGTGATACGAACCGACGGCCTCGAGGAAGAGCGCGTCGGCTCGCTCGAATCGACCTCGCGCCGCCTCGATTCCAGCCAGCGCGGTCAGCGAACCAAAGGTACGACTCTGGGCCACGGCCTGTTCGGCGTTCTCCAGCGCCGAACCGAGGTCTTTGCCGATCGCCAGATCCGTCGTGGCGAGTGGCAGCGTGACGTCGGCGCCGAGCGCCGCGGCGGTCTCGAGCTGAGCTCGTGATTCGTCGAATCGATGCGTGGCGCCGAGCGCGGACGCCAGCAGTTGATGGGCTTTCGGCTCCTCCGGCTCTTCCTTCACGGCGACGGTCGCGAGCTCGAGCGCCTCGTCGAGATCGGAGAACGTGCCGCTGAACTGACTGCGGCTGAGCAGCAGACCGACGAGCGTCGAGCGCATCCCGGCCTCGGCCGGATGCGTCACGAGAAACGACCGGTATGCGGAAATCGTGGCATCCAGGTTGCCGAGCGCGACGGCGCCATCCGTCGTGGGGCGGCCGAACCCGTCGATGATCACGCTCTTCGGGCCGACGGGGCCGAGCGCGGGCGCGGCAGTGGGGACCCCTTCGTACGCCTCGGTGCGTTCGCAACCGAGCGCGCCGAAGGCGCAGGCCACCCCGAACAGGGCGGCCCGCGCGAGCTTCGTGCGGAGGTTCATCGATCCGACCTCACTTGGGGGCAGCCAGGAACGGGAACGTCGCTGGGTCTGCCGTCGCGTCGTCCTTGTCGATGGTGTCACCGACACCGCTCAACACTCCGGCTGCGAGAACCGAGTAGCTGCGATCGATCACGTCGTCGAGCGGCGTGCGTCCGCCGCACTTGCCTTGACCCGTCGTGACCGCTCCAACGACCTCCGCTTCCAAGCCGAGGTAGACGCCGCACTCGTTGCGCTCCGAGTGAACGTAGAGCTGATCGTCTGCCAGTACGGTCGCCAAGATCTCGTAGCGCTTGGCGCCCTTGTCTGCGACGAGCTGGTTGCCGCAGGTCGCGTCCAAGGCATCGAGAATGGCCAGAGACGTCATCATCTCGTCCTTGTATTCACCCCAAGTCGCGGGCTGTGCCGCGTTGTACGCGTCCTTGACCTGCCCCTTCTTGGTGTCGTCGGAGTTGAAGGTCTCGATGGTCGCGGTGGCGACCGCAGGGCGTCCCATGCGATCGATTTGTGCGCCGGGCGTCGGAGGGTTGGCCTTTCCGCGCGGTTGTTTGCCCGCGTCCGCACCGCCCGTGCCTCCGCCGCTGCCCCCGGCGCCACCGCCCGAGACTCCAGCGCTGCCGCCGGTTCCGCCACCGCTCGTGCCGCCGCTACCGCCGGTCGCGCTTCCGCCGCCGCCCGGATTCGCGTTGCCGCCGTCATCGTCGTCGCCGCACGCCGCCAGCGCGAGCGAGCTGCCCAGAATGACCAGAGTCGTGATCTTCGAAAGCTTCATCTTCGTGCTCCTTTCGTCTCAGCTGGCTGCGTGGGTGCTGGCCCAGACCGCGAGCACCGGTCCGCCCTTGTTGACCAGCGTCTTGTCGATTTGGAGGACGAGGGAGAGCACGTTCGTGCCGGCGAAGAAGTCTTTGGCTGGAGCCCCGGACTTGCCGCTCTTGAGCTGATTCACCAGGACGCCGCTCGTCGACGCATTGACGCTCGGGCAGCCGTTGGAGTCGAAAGTCAGACTGGGCGCGGCGGCGACCACCGCCTTCACTGCCTCCTTGAAGCCGTCGAGCTCGAAGAAGAACGGATCGTTGCGGAGGCCCGCGAACACCTTGAGCTTGCCGCTCGAACTGGCGAGCCCGGTCGTGGCGCTCGCGTCACCCTCGACGTATTCGTCACCGAGCCAACACTCGAGCTTCGAGACATCGTAGAACTTGCAGAGGATCTTGGTCTCTTGCTGGGCTTGTCCGTAAGCGGACATGCTGTTCACGTGGATCTGATACAGCACCGCGTCCGAGAACTGCGTCCCCGTCGCGGCCATCGGTGACACGTTGAGCACGAGGTTCAGCTTGGTCGCGTCACCGTTCATCCATGCGTAGACGTCGGTGATGTCGGCCGCAGGCTCCGCGGTGGCTTTGGGGGAATCGAGATGGTCGGCCGCACGGGCACCGCCGACGAGACCGGCGACGGTCGCCAAGCCAAGACTCAATTGCATCCAGCGTTTCATTCGTTGCTTTCTCCTTCTCCGTCGAGCGCACCTCGACCGCTCGGCCGGATCGCCGCATGGCAGAGGTGCTCGACCCACGCGCGAGGTTGCGAAGGCGCGTGGGGTCCCAGCTTCTACGAGCGGGTCCGAGGAACGGATCGGAGGGCCCGGCGGTAGCGCCTGACCTAGACGCGCCGCTTTGGCCGAGCCGGTGTCTCCGCCGCGCCGAGCTCGGTCAGAATCTCGAGCGCGCGGACGCTCCTTCGTCGTCGAGCCGGGTCAGCGCGCGGAGAGCGCGGCGCGGGCGGCGCCGATGCGCGTTCGCCAAAGTTCGATGGCGTGGCGGCGCTCTTCGACGAGGTCGGGGCGAGAGGGCTCCGTGGCCTCCCAGCGCTGAAGGTGAGTTTCGTAGGTGGCGATGGTCTCTTTCAGGAACGCTTCGAACTCGGCTCGCGCGCGCGGGCGGAATCCGGGCCCCGAGCAGCCGCAAGAATGGAACGTGATGTCGAGGGAGAACATCTGCTCGAGCAGCGCCCACTCGCGGACGCGGTCGCGAGGCGGTGGCTTGAAGTCGAGCCCCATGTCGGCGACGTCACCGCCACAATCGGGGCACCGAGCCGGCTTTTCGGTGCCCCCCGGCTGCACGTCCTGCGAAAGGCGCCGCTTGAACGACTTGCGACAACGGAAGCACGCGAGGTGCGGCTTGTACTCGGTGAACGCGTAACGACACATGCCGGGGCACGTTCATCGTAGCAAGCTTTCGTGGGCAGAGCGGGCGTGACGACGCTAGTCGTTCCTGGCCGACGCGAGCTCAGTTCACCTGAGTCTGGCAGCCGAGCACGACCTCGACCTTGCCCTTCTGGTTGCTCACGAGATCGCAAGCGCCGGGGCAGAGCAGGATCTGGGTCGGGGGATCGGCGTCGTAGTACCAGCCGAGTTGGCCGAGGCAGTCGGCCGCGCTCTTCACCTGCTTGATCAGCGTGGCGGGAGTGCCGTCGTCGGGCGTGAAGAGGACGTTCACCTTCTTCGGGTCGGCCTTGCCGTTCACCGGGATCTGGTACTGGCAACCGACGGCGCCGCGGATCTTGTTCAGGGCGTCGAGGAACTCTTTGCCCGCGTTGCCCGTGCTCACCAGGATGGCTTTGTCGGTGCCGCCTTCTTTGGCGATGGTGTCGAGGGTCGAGAGGCTGCCCATGCCGATCACGAAGGTGCGAATGCTGGGGCTCTGGGTGAAGCCTTCTTTGGCGATGGCCGCGGCCGCGCTGACGCTGTTGTTGGAGCAGTTGTTGGGCTCGCCATCGGTAGCGAGCACCACCACTGCCACGTGATCGGTGTGGGCTTGGGCCCAGACCGTGGCGTAGTCGATGGCGCCTTCGAGCGCGGGGGTGAGCGTGGTGGAGGAACCGTCGGGGTTCGCCGCGGACATGGCGCTCTTGATGGCGCTGCCCACGCCGGGCAGATCGGCGATGCCGACCACGGGCTTCTGGTAGTCGGTGGCCACGCACGAGTCGTTGGGGGAGAGCGCGCCCGAGCAGGTGTTGAAGATGGGCGTGCACTCGTAGAAGCCGCAATCGTTGTTGCTGGCGCACGCTCCCTTGGCCGCGGGCGTAGCGGGCGGAGAGGGGAAGAGGCCGAGCCCCATGCCGAGCTTGCTGAGCCCCGGGAGATCGACGAACTGCGAGATGGCGTTCGTCACCGGAACCCAAGTGTTGTTCTGTCCGCTGTCCATCGAACCCGACTTGTCGAGCATGATGAACAGATCGACCGGGACGAGCTCGCCGCCGAACGTCTCTTTGGCGCAACCCGTGAGCGCACCGGTGCCGCCGCCGCCGTCGAGGTTCACACCGCCGCTGCCGCCACCACCGACGGAGATACCGCCGCTGCCGCCTGCGCCGGAGCCGTTGCCCGCGCCAGCGGAACCGCCGCTACCGGAGGCGCTGCTGCACGCCGTTGCCCAACCAGCCACGAGAAGGGATCCGAAAAGGAATGCAAGGCCTCGACGCATGCGACGCTCCTTCGCGCCGGGGATGCCGCGCAATCCCTCGGCGCGAGGGAAATAGCACGGCCGCTGGGCGGCGAGCCACCTTCGCGAGCGACATCGTTCAGAGGCGACGCGCGAGCGCGAGACGCTCGAAGGGACTGACGCGTTGCGCCTCGCGCTCGGGCCATCGGCTGGCCCACTCGAGGACAGAGTCGTCGCTCTCGACCGTGAAGCCTCGGTCGCCGAGGCGCTCGGCCAGCTCGTGGGCGTCCTGCTGTGTCTTGAGTGCCTCTCCGATCCACATGGCTCCGACCTCGCCCACGGTGCGGAGCCAGGGCGCCGCGTATTCCCGCGGCAGGTAGGTCATGGCGAGCCAGCTGCCCTGGGCCGCGAGGTCGCTCACCGAATCGAGCGTGGCTTCGATGGCGTCGAGGGTCAGGTACATCGTGACCCCCTCCCAGACCCAGACGCTGCGGGATTCGGGGTCGAAACCGTGGGCGCCGAGCGCGGCAGCCAGCGTCTCGCGCTCGAAGTCGATGGGGCAGAAGCGCACGGCTTTCGCCAGGGGGGACAGGCCGCGAACGCCCTCCTGTTTGAAGCCCTGAGTGTCGGGGTGGTCGAGCTCGAAGACGGTGGCGGAAGCAAGACCGGGCATGCGCCACGCTCGGGCGTCGAGACCGGCCCCGAGCAAGACGACCTGCTCGACCCCGCTATTCACCGCCCGTTCGACGGCGTCGTCGATGGCGGCGGTCCGGAGCGGGACGCCGTAGCTCAAGCCGCGGGTCGCGACGCCGATGAGGCGATGCGCTGCCCGAACGCCGAGGGACGAGGAAGAAACGCTGCGGACGACCCGCCGGAGCACCGGCGGGAGCAGCCGCTCGGCCACCGAGTCGTCGAAGATGGCGAGGTCGGGGGGTGCCTCGGTGTAGAGGGCGCGCAGTGCGGCCACCCAGTCGCTGGTCCGGCTGCGATTTCCAGGCCGCATTCCCTACCTAGATCACCGTTCCCCCTCCGGCGACAAGCCCCAAGTCCAAACGGCGCGCCAGGGGTGGCCCGCTCGCCTGAACCGCGTTAGACGAACGGCTCCCCAGAACAAGGGAGCTTCGCCATGACCCATCATGTGTCTCCGGTCTTCGTCGTCAGCGCCACCCGCACCCCCATTGGGTCGTACCTCGGCGCGTTGGCAGCGCTGCCTGCGCCGCGCCTGGGCGCGGTGGCCATCCGTGCCGCGGTCGAGCGCGCCAAGATCGAACCGGCCCGCGTGCAAGAGGTGTTCATGGGCAACGTGCTCGGCGCGGGCGTTGGACAGGCGCCGGCGCGGCAGGCCGCCATCTACGCGGGCATCCCCGACAGTGTCCCAGCGACGACCGTGGGCAAGGTCTGCGGCTCGGGCCTCCAGTCCGTCATCTTCGGGACCAAGACCCTCATGCTCGGCGACGCTGACGTCGTGGTCGCGGGCGGCATGGAGTCGATGAGCAACGTTCCCTACTACCTGCGCGAAGCTCGCACGGGCTACCGCATGGGCGACGGCAAGCTGGTCGACGGCATGATCTTCGACGGACTCTGGGATCCCTATGGCAACTTCCACATGGGTGAGGCCGGCGAGAAGTGCTCGAAGGAGTATTCGCTGTCGCGCGAGGCGCAGGACGACTTCGCGCGGGAGAGCTACCGCCGCGCACTCGCGGCCCAGAAGGAAGGGCTGTTCGACGCCGAGATCGTACCCGTCGAGATCGCGCAGAAGAAAGGCGATCCGCTCAAGGTGACCTTGGACGAGGAGCCCGGTCGCGGCGACCCCTCCAAGTTCGACAAGCTCCGCCCCGCGTTCGCCAAAGACGGCGCCATCACCGCGGCCAATGCCTCGAGCATCAACGACGGCGCCTCGGCGCTGGTCCTCGCCAGCGAGAAGGCCGTGAAGGAGCTCGGGCTCGTGCCCATGGCGCGCATCGTGGGCTACGGCGGCGCGGCCCAGGCGCCCGACTGGTTCACGACGGCGCCGTCCAAAGCCATCGACGTCACGCTGGCCAAGCTCGGCATGAAGAAGGAGCAGATCGATCTCTGGGAGATCAACGAGGCGTTCTCGTGCGTCACCATGGCCTGCTCGAAGATCTCCGGCCTCGATCCGGCTCGGGTCAACGTGCGCGGCGGAGCCGTGGCCCTCGGACACCCCATCGGCGCCTCGGGCGCACGCATCCTCACCACGCTGCTCTACGCGATGCGTGATCAGAAGGTGAAGAACGGGCTCGCGACCTTGTGCATCGGTGGCGGTGAAGCCGTCGCCGTGGTGGTCGAGCGCGTCTGAGCCACGCGCCCGTCCTGCAACGCCCGCTGCGGGTCGCCGACGGGATCGAGGCATTCGCCAGTCGAACGCCCACGCTTCCGCCGGCGACGCACACCCAGAGCTACGCCCTCGGCACCCGAGACGTGCTCCTGGTCGAGCCGGCCACGCCCTACGCCGACGAGCAGCGGGCCTGGCTCGACTGGGCGCGCGGGCTCGAGAGTCGCGGGCAGAAGCTCGTCGGTATCTTGCTGACGCATCACCACGTCGATCACGCGAGTGGCGCCGATCGCTTCGCACGGGAGCTCGACGTGCCGCTGATTGCGCACGCGGAAACCGCAGCGCGCTTGCCGGAGCTCGTGATCACGCGTTCGATCACCGACGGCGAAGAGCTCGTGCTCGAGGGCCCCACTCCCCAGTCGTGGCGCGTGCTGCACACGCCGGGGCACGCCCCCGGGCACGTGTGCCTGTTCGAACCCACGGCGGGCGCCGTGGTCGTCGGGGACATGGTGGCGAGCGAAGGCACGATCTTGATCGAGACCACCGACGGTGACATGGCCGAATATCTCGGGCAGCTCCGCCGCCTCGAAGCGCTCGGCGCGAAGGTCGCTCTGCCCGCGCACGGCGCTCCGATCCCGGAGCCGGGTCGCCTGTTCGCCCACTACGTGGCCCACCGCCTGGCCCGCGAAGAGAAGGTGCTCGACGCGGTCGCGGGGGCGGGCGGCGCCGGGATCACCGATCTCGGCATCGTGCCCATCGCGTACGCCGACACGGCCCGCGCTGCGTGGCCAGTTGCCCTCTTGAGTGTGCGGGCACACTTGGTCAAGCTCGAGCGCGAAGGTCGCACGCGGAGCGACGGCGAGAAGCATTGGGCCACATGAGCGACGAACGAGAACCGATGGAGCGAGCGTTCGTCGCGGTGAGCTACCTGCTCGACCGGCGCGGCAGAGACCTCGGTGCTCCGCTTGGCTCGCCGAGCGCAGGCGCTCTGCGCTTGATCCAGGCCCTCTCGCACCCCGAACGCCAGAGCCGCGCAGTGGTGTTGGCGCGCGAGGTCGCCCACTTGGTCGTCGCGCTCGACGAGCGGAGGTTGACGTGAGCATTCGACGCGGACGCCTCCTGCGGGCGGAACAGGCGGGCGGCGCGCTGCCGCTTGCGTTCGCGCCCACGGCCCGCGTGGCGACGGGTCGCCGCGTGCCGGCGCCGGTAGTCGACGCCGAGCTCCGCGCCCGAGCCATCATCGCCGACGCCGAAGCGCGCGCGCGGGCGCTACTCGAGGCGGCTGCGCGTGCTGCCGGCGACGCACGCCTCACGGCCGAAGCCGAAGGCCGCGCCGACGGCATCGCCGCGGTGGCCGCCAAAGCCGTCGAGCTCCGCGCGCTCGAGGCCAACCTGGACGAGCGGGCCCTCGACCGCAGCGTCGAGCTGGCGCGCATCTTGGCCGAACGCTTGCTCGGTGCCGAGCTGGAGCTCGATCCGAATCGCGTCGTCGACTTGGCGCGGCGTGCCCTCGGCGAGGCGGGTGGCGCGCGGCGCGTGCGCATCATCGCGCACCCTGACGACGTCCGGCGACTCGAAGCCGAGCGCGAGTCGTTGGGCGCCGCGCTGGCGGTGCTCGAGATCCTCCCCGACCCGAATCGCGCAGCGGGCAACCTGCGGCTCGAGACCGAGATCGGCGTGCTCGACGCCGCGCTCGCTCCTCAGCTCGATCGATTGGCCCGACGCCTGCGCGAGTCCATGAAGAAATGAGCGGCTCGGATCCCAACTGGCGATTCCCTCCGCCCGGCGACGGGCCGCCGTCGAGCGCGCCGCGCTCGCTCTCCGACGCGCCGGTGCTGGCCAGCCTGACCGATCCGGCGCCCGTGAGCGACGTGCGACCCGAACCCGGGCAAGCGAAGCGTCGCTGGCCGCTCAACTTGCTCCTGTTCGCGCTCACCGTGTGGAGCGTGTTCGAGGTCGGCCAAGGTTGGAACGGCAAGTCGGAGCTTCATGGCCTGCGCGGCTTGCTCTCGGGTTGGTCGTTCGCCGTGCCGCTGCTCGCGATCCTGCTTTGCCACGAGTTCGGTCACTACATCGCGGCGCGCATCCACGGGGTGCCCGCCTCGCTCCCGTACTTCATTCCGTTCCCCAAGATCAGCCCATTCGGGACCTTCGGCGCCGTGATCGTCATGCCGAAGCGGATTCGCTCCGCCAACGCGTTGCTCGACATCGGTGCGGCGGGCCCGCTGGTTGGCATGGTCGTGGCGCTGCCCATGATGATCATCGGCCTCGCGCTCTCGAAGCTCGGCCCGCGCAGCGAGACCGGCTACATCCAGGAAGGCACGAGTCTGCTCTACTGGCTCCTGAAGCGCATCGTGGTGGGCCCCATCGCGAGCCACGAGGACGTCTTCTTGCACCCGACCGCGCTGGCCGCTTGGGCGGGCTTCCTCGTGACGTTCCTGAACCTCTTGCCCTTCGGTCAGCTCGACGGCGGCCACGTGGCCTACGCGCTGTTCGGCGAGAAGCAGAACCGCTACGCGCGCTTCGCCATCTTCCTGCCCTTCGTGATGGTCCTCTACAACGCGTGGGTCCACGTTCGGCCCATCGTGCTCCGCGGTATGCGCGAGGGTTACGACAAGCAGAATTGGCTCCCGGTGAGCGCCGCGACGGTCTGGATCGGCATCACTTTGCTGCTCTGGCTCTTGCGCGGCGTCTCCGGAGCGCAACACCCGCCCGTCGATGACGACAAACCTCGCCCAAGCGACGCATCGTGGCCGCGTTCACGCTGTTCCTGTTCGTGCTCCTGTTCATGCCCACGCCGTGGGCGGCGTTCTGAACCGGCGCTGGCGGAGTCAGCTCAAGGCGGGCACTTCGCGACCTTGGTGCCGCTCACCGCTTGAGCCGCGCCGTCGCAGCTCGCTCCCGTGAAGGGATGGCACTGGCACTGTTTGTAGGCGCCGCTCGTGAAGGTGAAGCAGCACGTATAGCTCTTGGCGCAAGACGTCGCGGTTCCGCTGCCGGGTACGTCGGTGCAGGTGCAGCTTTGCGCCGTCTCGGTGCAGGTGAAGCTTCCGGCCCCGCCCATGCCACCGCTTCCGCCGCTCGCGCCGCCCATGCCACCGCTCGCGCCGCCTGCTCCACCGCTCGCGCCACCTGCTCCACCGCTCGCGCCGCCTGCTCCACCGCTCGCACCGCCGGTTCCGCTGCCCGCGCTCCACCAACGCCCGCGCCCGCCGCTCCACCGCTGCTACTGCCGCCGCTGCTACTGCCGCCGGAGCTCGAGCCGCCGCTGCCGCTCTGACCGCCGCTGCTGCTGCCGCCCGTACCGAGCCCTCCGCTGTCGTCGCTGCCACAACCCAGCGCGAGAGCCGAAACCAAAGAACCGACGAAAAGTGAGGACAATCTCATGGTGGCAGAAATATCGGCAGGCGCCGACCGGGTCAAGAAGCGTGCGCTCCCGGGTAGCATCGAGGCATGCCGACCTATCCCGCTCGTATCGAGCTCGAATCACAGGGGCACGCCGACGTCATCGACATCACCGACCGCGTGCGCGACGCCGTGAAGCGAAGCGGCGTCCGCTCGGGGCTCGCGTGCGTGTTCGTGCCCGGCGCGACCGGCGGGGTCACCACCATCGAGTTCGAACCCGGGTGCGTCGCGGACCTCGCGACCGCATTCGAACGCGTGGCGCCGTCGCGGGGCGACTACGAGCACGAGCGTCGCTGGCACGACGGAAACGGCCACAGCCACGTGCGCGCGGCTTTGCTCGGCCCCTCGCTGACGGTGCCCATCGTGGAGCACGAGCTCACGCTCGGCACTTGGCAGCAGATCGTGTTCGTCGACTTCGACAACCGGAGCCGCTGCCGCTCGTTGGTGCTTCAGATCGTCGGCGACGCCTGATCAGTCCGTACCGAAGCGGCGTTTCAGCGCCGCAACCACGTTGGGCGGCGCATAGCGGGTGATGTCGCCACCGTGGCTTGCGATTTCGCGCACGAGCGAAGCCGAGATGAAGCCGTAGTTCGTGCGCGTGGGCAGGAACACCGTGTCGATCTCGGGCCTCAGGTCGGCGTTGGCGTGGGCAATCTGGAGCTCGTATTCGAAGTCGGTGGCTGCGCGGAGTCCGCGGACGATGACCCGTGCGCCGATGCGCTGGCCGTAGTCGATCAAGAGCCCCTGGAAGCTGTCGACCTCGACATTGGGGTAGGCCGCACAGATCTCACGCAGCAGGCTCATGCGCTCGTCGGCGCTGAGCAGCGGCGTCTTGGTCGGGTGAACGCCCACCGCGACGACGACGCGCGGAAAGAGCTTGGCGGCGCGCTCCACCAGATCGAGGTGACCGTAGGTGGGCGGGTCGAAGCTCCCGGCATAGACGGCCAGCTCGGGAGCGCTCATGGCGCGGTTCCTTTCGGCGTCGCTGGCGGCGCGTTCCCTCCTGCCTTTGGCGCGGGTGGAGGCATCGGCGGCGGGGCGACCGGCGGCTTCGGTGCAACACCGGTCGGCTTCGCACCGGGCGCGGGCGGAGCGGGTGGCTTGCCGAGGGGCGGCTTGGGCGCACCCGGCTTGGCAGGCGCGGGCTCGTCTTCGGGTTCGTCGTCTGGCACGTCACCCGGGTCGGGCAGATCGGGGAGCTTCGGCGCTGGCATCAGCGCCTCGGGCGGCAGATCTTCGAGCCACATCGTGCGACCGCCGTCCACCAACGTCACGCGGAAGGTCGCGAGGAGCCCGGAGCCCACGAGGCCATCGAGGTCGACGTCGAGGCCTTTCTCGAGCTCTGCGACCGGAGCGCCGAGCACGCCGGGAACCTGCGGCACGGTGAACGCGCCCAAGCGAAGCTGCGGCAAGACGCCCGCGCGGAGCGACCCCGCGTTGGGGATCGAGCGCAGCGCCGAGGTCTGGACACCCGCCTTCTTCCAGCCGCCTTCGTCGAGGGCGAGCGGGAACGTCATCGACGTGTCGATGAGCAGGGCAGCGCCGGGCGAAGCGGCATCGGAGCCGAACGCCCCTCGCATCATCATGCCGCCGCCGCGCACGTAGCTGACTTTGACGGTGGTCGCTTGCGGCGGGGGCGGGGGCTCGAAGCTCCTCACCACGAACTGGCTGCCCGCGAAATCCACGGTGGGGTGGAGATGTCGCAAGAGGTTCACGCCGATCAGGACCTTGATGGGGGCGTTGAGCTGCTTGCTGATCCCCGACAGATCCTTGGACAGCGCCGGCACGTCCTTCACGTCGATGCGCTCGCCGAAGCGCAGCGAGATCCACTTCGGGTCGCCCGCGGGTCCGCCACTGTCGACGACCGCTTCGGCCGTGCCGGTCGCGATCAGGCCGAGCGCGGGCTCACCATTCACCTCGACCGGGACCACCAGGGACGTCGACGCCACCTGCGGCATCTCCATCACCGCGACCATGCCGCCGCTCATCTTGAAGGGCTTCCGGCCGGCACCGCGCCGCGCGAGCTTGGCGACCTCCGCCGCCCACGGGTCGCGAACCTCCGGGTCGGCCACGAGCTTCTCGAGCTCGTCGGCCGCCTTGTCGATTTGGCCCGCGTACCAATAGGCTCGACCTCGAACCGACGAGGCGTCGGAGCCTTCGACCCCGTTCAGGAGCTGCGTCGTGCGTTCGTAGTCGAGACGCGCGAGCGCGATCCGCGCCGCGAGGATCCGCACCTCCGGCGCTTCGGGGAGCACACGCAGCGCGTTGCCGACGGCCGACTCGGCATCCTCGACGTCACCGGTGCGGTAGCTCTGCTGCGCGCGGTCGAACCACTTCTTGGCGTTTTCTGGCCAGGCGGGCTCGCTGTTCGTGACGGCGGGACCGCAGGCGGCGGAGCAGAGCGCGAGCAACATCGCGCTCGGAATCAGGGCGGACTTCACGGGAACCTCGGGGACCGGCAACCCACCGGCCGCGCGACGAGATACCCCATCGTGGCCCTAGGGTCGAGGGCGCGAGCGTCCTGGTGGGACCGGGAACACCGAGCCTTCGGCGGGGCCGTGCTAGACTGCCCGGCGTGGACGCGAGTGCAAACGGTCCAGGGCAACGCCCAGAGTCGCGGCGCGATGTGCTGTCCCTGCCCGTATTGCTGCTCAATCGCTACTTTTCTCCCGTCAGCGTGACCTCGGCACGACGCGCGGTGGTGCTCCTCTACGGTGGCTCCGCGCTGGCCCTCGACGACGACGGCGCCATGCACGACTTCGACCGCTGGCGGGACCTGCCGGTCCGAACTCGCGACGACGGCATCCCCATGGTGGGGGGCGAGCTGCGCGTCCCGAGGGTGCTTCACCTGGTGCGTTACGACCGCGCCCCTCGGGTGGTGGTGCGCCTCGCGGCGGAATCTCGCGCGGGACGAGCACCAGTGTCAGTACTGCGGACGACGTCCGCACGTTCGGGACCTGAACCTCGATCACGTGCTGCCCCGCTCCCGCGGCGGCGGTGACACCTGGGAGAACCTGGTGGTCTCGTGCCGGTTCTGCAATTTGAAGAAGGGGCGCCGCACTCCCGAAGAGGCCGGGATGCTCCTGCTCCGCCGGCCCCAGAAACCCCGCTGGACCACGCCGGCCCAGATCCTATTGGCGGAGCGCGAACCGTTCAGCGAATGGGAGCCCTATCTGGCGACGGGTTGAGGCAAGGGCACGGGCGCCCTTATGATGCGCCCATGCGAGCCTGCTCTCACGTGAACGTCGCTGCGTCTTTGGCTTTGATCTCCGTCGTGGCGTTCGCCGCGTGTGGCGGACCCCAAGGGGGTGCTGCCCAGCCGAACGGAGCGAGCTCCGCCGGACCGAGCGTACCCAAGGCGGAACCGACCGCGTCCGAAGAGCCGAACTCTGCGGAGCCGGGTGCCGGCGACAAGGGCGACAAGGGCGACAAGGGTGAGAAGGGTGACAAGGGTGACAAGGGTGACAAGGGTGACAAGGGCGAAGGGGACGCCGAGACGCGCACGACGGAAGTGATCCAGAAGCTGGTCCAAGACAATCGCAAGCCGGTGCGCGAGTGTTACGAAAAGGCCCGAAAGCAGATCCCGAGCCTCGCGGGGACCATGACGATCCACTTCGTGCTCGACCCCGAGGGCAAGGTGAAAGAGGCCAACCTCAACGTCGACAAGAGCGAGGTCAAGTCGCCCGATGTGGTGAACTGCGCCATCGACGTCATCAAGAAGATCAAGTTCCCGCCCTCGTCCCGGGGTATGGAAACGACCATCAATTACCCGTACACCTTCAAGCCGTGAGCGCCCGAACAGTGGATGCTCGGCTCGATGGCCGTTCGTGAGCCGGGAAGGGCTGTAGCAGCTCGGGCAACGGTGTTTTAGTGTGGGCCCGCGCCGCGCCCGCGTAGTCGCGGCCCGCTAGGTACCGATGAGCAAGAGCCCCCTGAAAGGGATCCTGGAACGGCTGGGCAAGATCCAGGTCGCGCGGCCGTGGCTCGTCGTGTTGGTCGTCGCGCTGACGTTGATCCCCGCTGGGAAGCTCGCCTCCCAGCTCGAGCTCAAGACGGCGTTCAGCGAGCTTCTGCCGAGCGAGAAGCCGAGCGTGATCGAGCTCCAACGCGTCAACGCGCGTCTGAGCAGCCTGAGCACTCTCACCGTCGTTGCAGAAGGCAGCAACGCTGATTCGCTGAAGCGCTTCGTCGATCGGGTCTCCCCGCGCATCCGGGAGCTCGGGCCCGAGCTCGTGGTGGGAGTGGATGACGGGCCTCGGGCCGTCGAGGAGTTCTTCCGCAAGAACAAGCACCTCTACGCCGACCTCGCCGACATCCAGGCGCTGCGGGACGACGTGGTCGCCCGCTACGACTTCGAGGTGGCGAAGAAGGCGGGCACCGACCTCGGCATCGACGAGGACGAGCCCCCCGAGTTGACGGCCGACACCATCGAGAAACGCTTCCAGAAGAAGGTCGACGAAGCCAAGAAATCCAGCAAAGGCGTCGACGGCTACTACATCGGCGAAGAGGGGAAGCTGGCCGCCATCTTGGTGCGCACGCCCCTCGGCAGCGGCGACGAAAAGGCCTTCGAGCTCCGGAAGAGAATCGAGGAGATCGTCGAGCGCGAGAAGCCGGCCATCGCCGATCCGGCGTTGACCCTGAACTTCACCGGGAACCTGATCACGAGCGCCGAGCAACACCGCGCCGTGAAAGAAGACCTGACCCACGTGGGCTTCTGGGGCGTCGCCGGCATCTTGGCCGTGACCCTCGCGTTCTTCGTGCGCTTTCGCACGCTCCTCGCCATGGGGCTCACCATCGGCGTCGGTTGCGTTTGGGCCTTCGGCGCCGCCGAGCTCAGCGTCGGCTACCTGAACACCGCCACCGGGTTCTTGGTCAGCATCATCGCGGGCAACGGCATCAACTTCGGGATCATGTACATGGCGCGCTACCTCGAAGCGCGCCGTGACGAGCACAAGCCGGTCGCCGAGGCCGTGGCCGCCGCGCACAGCGACACGCACACCGCGACCCTGGCCGCCGCCGGCGCAGCGGGCATCGCCTATGGCTCGCTCGCCGTCACCGACTTCAAGGGCTTCAAGCACTTCGGGATCATCGGCGGCGCCGGCATGGTGCTCTGCTGGATCGCCACCTACGTCCTCTTGCCGGCGATCATGGTCTTGACCGAGCGGGCCAGCCCCATGTTCACGAAGCAAGCGCCGGCATGGCGCTCGAAGATGAAGGGGTTCTATGGGTACCCGTTCGCCTTCCTCGCGCGCTCGCTCTCTCTGCCTCTGCTCGCGGCGGGGCTGCTCTCGGCAACCGCCGGCGGCTATCTCACCTATCGCTACTTCGCGGCCGATCCGATGGAGTACGACCTCGCCAACGTGCGTAACGAACGCCTCGCGCCCACCAGCGCCGGGCGCATGTCGGTGCGCGTGGACAAAGTCGTGGGACGCCTCGGCCAAGACGGTCGTGCCGTCCTCACCGAACGACTGGACCAGATCGAGCCGCTCCTGGCCGAGCTCGAGAAGCGCCGAACCGCCGCGCCTCCCGACCAGAAGCCCTTCGACAAGGTGGTCAGCATTCACGAGCTTCTGCCCAAGGATCAGGAGAAGAAGCTCGCCCTGCTGAACGACATCGAAGACCGCCTCCAGCGCGCCTTGAAGCGCGACATCATCAAAGCCGAAGACCTACGCAAGGTGCGCGAGCACCTGCCCGAGCAGCGCGCCGCCATCGGCATCCAGGATCTACCGGAACAGATCGCGCGGCCGTTCACCGAGAAGAACGGCACACGCGGGACCATCGTCTACATCGTGCCCACCGAGGGCAAGAGCGTCTACGACGCGCACTACTTGATGCGCTTCGCGGACGCGTTCCGCGAGGTGAAGCTGCCGAACGGCGACCTGATCCGAGGCACGGGCGATCCGGTCATCTTCTCGGACATGCTGATCAACATCGGCGAGGACGCGCCCAAGGCCTCGCTGCTCTCGTTCCTCGGCACCGTGCTCGTGATCCTGGTGGCCTTCCGCGGCAAGCCCAACGCCTGGCTCACGCTCGGCACCTTGATGATCGGCGTCATCTGGCTCGTGAGCTTCTTGGCGCTGAAGCACATCAAGCTGAACTTCCTGAACTTCGTGGCGCTGCCCATCACCATCGGCATCGGCGCCGACTACGCCATCAACATCATGAAGCGGCGGGAGCTCTTGCCCGGTGAAGACCTCTACCGGGTCATGCAGCAGACCGGTGGCGCCGTGGTGCTCTGCTCGCTCACGACTCAGCTCGGCTATTTCGCGCTGCTCCTCAGCATCAACCGTGCGGTCAAGAGCTTCGGACTGGCGGCAGCGGCGGGAGAAATCACCACGCTCTGCTCGGCCGTTCTGCTCTTGCCGGCGCTGCTCTTCTGGCGCGCGAAGAGGGAACGCTCGCCGGCGCCCGCAGCGACCCCGGCCCCGGCTCCCGTCGGAGAACAGGGCGGCGACAGGTGACGGAGCCCGCTGCCAAGCGCTCGTTCATGCCCTCGGTCGTTCCGGGCGGCGACCCGTACAGCGACCTCCTCGCGCGAACGCGCGGCATGCGCAAGGACCAGCGTGCGCAGCGCGACACCTGGTTCCACTCCCTCGGCATCGAGCACAAGGACGACGTTCTCTTCGAGCTCGAGGTGCTCCTGAAGTCGAGCGCCTGCTTCGCCAACCCACGCAACCATCCGGGACACCCGCGCCGCGCTCCCGTGGTTGCCCAAGATTTCCGCGCAGCCACCCTGCTCTTCCGCGACGGCATGCAGCACGCGCTCGGGCTCGTTCGACAGCTGCTCGGTCCACGGGACCGCGCCCTCGTTTTCCACCGCTACCTCGAGACGGTGCTCCCCGAGGATCGCCTGCGCACCCAGCTCGCGGGCGAAGGCGCCGAGCAGACGTCACCCGAAGAGAGCTTGGTCGCGTTGCGCCACGCGCTGTCGCGCTGGGTCGAGGTGCTGGAAGGTATCTTGCGCGCGCCGCGCGTGCCCTATCGCTTGTTCTACGCAGTGCTCTCCACGATCCAGCGCGAGGTCGGCACGAGCCCCTACTTCAATCCGTTGAGCGCGCTGGAGTTTCGCCCCGAATTCGATCGTATCAAGTCGGCCCACGTCCTCGATTTGATCCGCGCGGTGCCCGGCGAAGAGGCGCACCGCTTGGTGGCCCTCACGTTCCTCTCGCTCTTCCGCCTGCTGCGCTACCTGCGCCTCTTGAGCCGAATCGCCGGCGAGCCCGGCGGGCGCCGGCGGCGAGTCTCCGGTCGCGCCTATCTCGTCCTCAGCGTCCTCCGCTCCGACGCGCGCGCGCTCGGTGACCACCTGCGACGCCGCACCGGCTTCTTGCTGGCCGAGAGCTTCCAGCGCGAGCTCTTGCGCGTGAACATGCGAGACCTCGCCGCGCGCCGCGACGAGCTCCGAGCCGACGGCCACCGCCTGATCGGCATCAAGAGTGCGCTCGAGGGCGTCGCGGGCAGCTTGCGACTCGAAACGAGGCGCGCCTTCCACCACGAGCTCCCGGGCATCGGACAGAGCGCCGGCGAGGCCGAGCTCCGGGCGGCGCTGAGCCGCGCGAGCAACGATCTGCGCCCCGCGCTGCGCAACGCCATCCTCTTCTTGGGCAAGGCCCTCGGCACCAACCTGGACGAGACCGGCGTGTTCGACGATCAGGCCGCGCGTCGCGAAACCAGCGAGCGCCTCCGGCGCGACGTGTGGATGTTCGCCCAGATCGTGCGCGCGTTCGCCGCCAAGGCCGAGCACACGCCCAGCGAAGATCGCTGGGCCTTCGTCCACAACTTCCAGTACGTGCGCGAGTTCCTGTCGTACTTCCGCACGATGGGCTATCCGCTCTTGCGCAGCACGGACTACCCGCGCTTCGACTCTTTCCTGCGCGCCATGGAGCGGCTCGAGGACACGGACTTGGTCGACCCCGCGCGCCTCGAGGCCGCCATCGACGAGTGCGTGGCCTTCCACAGCTTCTTGCTCCAACTCTTCGACGACATCTCGAAGCGCGACGTGCTCCTCGGCGTGCCGTTCGATCGCCGCGCCGCCGCCTCGGCGCTGAAGCTCTACATCAGCGACTGAGACGCGCCGGGCGACGTGTGTTGGACGCTACGTCGCAGCGTCGGCGGCCCACGCCCGTGCGGATCGAACCGCCGCTACATGGGCTGCGCGCGCGGATGGGGCCGGCGGCCCACACCCGTGCGGATCGAACGGAACCTGTGTGTTGGCGGGGCCTCGGGCGAACCGGCGGCCACGCCCGTGCGGGATCAAACCCCACAAAACGAGCACGCGGGTAGACACGCCGACTCGATTGAATCGAAGTGTCCACCCGCGTGCTCTATGCCAGACCGGAGCGAAGCGGATTCGAACTCGTCGAATCCACTCCCCGGAAAGCGAACTTCCTCACGCATGACGCGGAACGGAAGCGCCCAGCCCGGCGGAAGGGGTGCGGATCGTCACTCGATCCGCGCTCGACGCTCGCCACTCGGCGGCGCCGACTCCCTCCCTCTCGCGTGCGTGGAAAGTCACCTGAACACCCTCGGGCTTTCGCCCCGGGCCACCCCAAACGAGGTGGCCCTGGGATTAGGCAGGCATCTCTGCCACGCGACCGAACTGCAATCAGGCCTTCTTGGCGGCCTTCTTGCGGCGGGCCTTGCGCTTCGCCGGTGCCTTGGCGGCAGCCTTCTTCGCCTTGCGCTTCGTGCGGCGCTTCGCGACCTTCGGCGCCTTCTTGGCTGCGGGCTTACGAGCGGACTTGGTACGGGTCTTCTTTGCGGCCATTTGATGCCTCCTACGAGCGTGGGGATAAGGGCAATGAAGCCCGTCCCGAGGTATGTTGCACGACGTATATTGCCACCTATTGTGATGTGTCAACGAAAAAAGTTCAGCTTGCATTTCGCGGAAGCCCGAACCCGCTGCTGAAACGCATGCAAGTGGTGCAGACCGATCACCCGCTCAGTGCTCGTCCGACCCCTCGTGACCATGTCTGGAAGTCCGCGAAACTTCGTTGAAATCACGTCTTGACGCGAGAACTGACAGCACGCTACGGGATGGCTTCAGATCGGCCTTCGGCCCCCTTCGAGACCCACCATCATGCGAACGCGAACTCTCTCCCTTTTTCTCGCCGCCACCGTCCCCGCACTGCTCGCCGGCTGCGGCTACTCCCAAGAAGAGTGGGACCAGAAGGTCCGGGAGAACGAAAGTCTCCGGAACCAGCTCGCAGCGCAGCGCCAGGCGCACAAGAAGTGCGAGGCCGACTACGCCGACTCCTTGCACGAGATCGAGGATCTGAAGAAGAAGCTGAAGGAACGCGGCATCAACATCGACAACCTGAGCGCGAAGCTCGACGAAGAGCGCAAGGCTCTCGAAGAGTACCGGCGCCGCGCCGAGCAGCTCGACCAGATCCGCAAGCGCTTCGATCTGCTGCGCACCAAGCTACAGAAACTCACGCAGCTCGGGCTCAAGGTGGCCGTGCGCGACAACCGCATGGTGATCCAGCTGCCCGGCGACGTGCTCTTCGACTCCGGCAAAGACAAGCTGAAGAAGGAAGGCGAAGACATCCTGAAGCAGGTCGCCGACGTCGTGAAGAACGACGCCGACCTGAAGAACCGGGAGTTCCAGGTCGCCGGCCACACCGACGCCAAGCCGCTCAAGGGCGGCGAGTTCAAGGACAACTGGGGCCTTTCGGCCATGCGCGCGCGTTCCGTGCTCATGTACCTGACGGGCGACGGCGGTCTCGATGCGAAGAACTGGAGCGCCGCGGGCTACGCCGACACCGACCCGGTGGCAGGCAACGACAGCGACGACGGCCGCGCGAAGAACCGCCGCGTCGAGCTGGTAGTGCTGCCCAACGTCGAAGAAATGCTGAACCTGAACAGCCTGGCGCAGTGAGCACGCCGGCTTGGCGCGCGTAGCCGCCATCGACATCGGCACGAACACGGTGCTGCTCTGCATCGCAGAGCAGCGGGGTCGGAGCAGCGTCGCGTTGCTCGAGCTCGAGCGCATCACGCGCCTCGGAGAGGGCGTCGACGAGACGCGAGTGCTCTCACCCGTGGCCGTGGAGCGCACGCTCGCTGCGCTCGCGGAGTACGCCGAGCTCGTGCGCACGCACGCCTGCTCCGAGATCCACGCGGTCGGCACCAGCGCACTGCGCGACGCCCGAGGCGGCGCGGAGTTCTTGGGCAGCGCCGAGCGCGTCCTCGGCACGCGACCCCGAGTCATCCGCGGGGACGAAGAGGCTCGCTTGACCTTCAGGGGCGCACTGTCGGGGCTCGACTTGACGGGGCCTGCGCTGGTTTTCGATGTCGGTGGCGGAAGCACCGAGCTCGCGCTGGGATCCGCGGGCGCGCGGAACGACGTCAGCGCCTGCGCGAGCCTCGACATCGGGAGCGTGCGCCTGTTCGAACGCCACGTCGCAACCGACCCGCCCACGCCCTCCGAGCTGCAGCGCGTGCGCGCGGCCGTCCGCGAAGCGCTGGCGCAGCTCGATTTCGTTTGCGGCAACGCCGCTTTGGTCGGCGTGGCGGGGACGGTGGTCACGCTGGCGAAGCTCCACCGC
Source organism: Polyangiaceae bacterium (assembly GCA_046351435.1). GTDB lineage: Bacteria > Myxococcota_A > Polyangia > Polyangiales > Polyangiaceae > JADJKB01. The sequence goes on along the minus strand of JAXLYN010000025.1, from coordinate 105,962 downwards.
ATGTCCGAACCGTGCGCAGAACGATTCGACGAGACCGAGCTTCACGGAGCGACGCTGACCGAGGACGCCATCGAGTCCACGCTGGCTCGGGTGAGTGCGATGCCCCTCGCGGCGCGGCTCGGACTCGCGGGCCTGGACCCGAGACGTGCGGACGTGATCCCGGTCGGAGCAGCTCTGGTGAGCGAGGTGGTTCGGTGGAGCGGCAAGCGGTCGCTGCGGGTGTCGACTCGCGGAGTGCGCTGGGGATTGGTGGAGCGAGCGCTCGAGCAGAAGTGAGGGAATCTCTCCCCTTTCACGCGGGTTCCTCTCGGGTTGCGCGCGAGCGAGCCAAAAAATCCCAAGGATCCGAGCGTGCACCTGGTCCGAAACGAGTCACAATGGTTGACAGAAGAGAACGAGGTGACTAGAGTGCCGCGCCTGGCGACCCCTATCCTCCGGTTGCCCAGTGGTCACCCGTAGCACGGTGGAATGAATCCCTTACTCGAGTTGTTCGTTACACGCCGTTAGAGGGCGTCTCCGCGCGAACGGCTCGAGTGCTCGGCTTACGAATTTGTTCAGCGTCTGGGCGCAGCGCACCACGTGCGCCCACGAAGGCTCGGAATGGAGTCTTCGCATTTTCCAAGGAGTCCACATGCCCGCACAAGTTGAGTTCAAAGTCGGCGACAAGGCTGTTTACCCCGCGCAGGGCGTCGCGGAGGTGATCAGCATCGACGAGAAGGACATCGCCGGCTCGCGGCAGCGCTTCTACGTTCTGCGCATCCTGGATACCGATCGGAAGATCATGGTCCCCGTCAGCAACGCGAATGCGGTGGGCTTGCGTCAAGTGATCAGCGAGCAGGAGATCCGCGAGATCTTCGACATCCTGAAAGAGCGCACGATCGGCTTCGACACGCAGACTTGGAATCGTCGCTATCGCGGCTTCATGGACAAGATCAAGACCGGCTCGATCTACGACGTGGCCGAGGTCTTGCGTGATCTCTATCGGCTGAAGGCCAACAAGCAGCTCTCGTTCGGAGAGCGCCGCATGCTCGACACCGCGCGTTCGCTGATCGTGAAAGAGATCGCGATTGCCCGTGCCCAGACCGAAGAGCAGGTGAAGAACGAGATCGAAGCGATCTTCTTCTCCAACTGAATCGTTTCGGATTTCTCCAACTGAATCGTCGTTTCGGATCGCGACGCGCGTAGGCAGCTACCGCGTCGCGATGCATTTTGTGGTTCGAACGCGCGAATCCAGCCGATTTCGGCCGGTTCACAGGCCGGCGTCGTCGCGGCGCTGGATGGGCGGCACCGGTGGGACTTCGAGCACGACGCGCCAGCCGCCGTCTTCGCGCACGCACTTCACTTGCTCACGCTGGGTGTCGGGAGCTTCACCGGTCACCGTGACGACCGCCCACTCTCCCTGGATCTGGGCCGCGTAGTGCTTCGGTGCGAAGCGCAGCGAGAAGCGCGACGGCACCAACATCTCTTCCGGAGCAACGCTACGACCGGAGAGCGCGCTGGCGCGCTTGGCGCGTTCGGCGAAGTTCTGTTTGGCTTCCGACCACAGCAGGTCGTACGCCGCGCGCGCCGAAGCCGGATTGCCGTGGACGCGTTGCATGCGCTCGACGAACTCCTGCACCGTGCGCTCGGGTCGCGTGTCCGCGGCTTCGCGTTCGCAGGCCAGCACGAGGCAGGCGGCGCCCAACCAATGCAACGCGCTCGACGATCCGAGTGCGCGCCTCGCCGCGTTCCGCGATGCCGCACGTGCATCCTCACGGAGGTTCGACGGGGACGAATGCGCGAGCCGGGAGGTCATGCAGCGAACGCGTCAGGTAGCCTCCCGTACGACGAGAGGCAAGCGAAGCGCCGCGAAGTTGGCCGCGAGCACCCGCGTCTCACTACGATTTCGCCACGATATGCGCGCTGGCACGCAGACCCTTCGTCTCGACTGGCCCGAAAAGACGCTGACGCTTGCGGCAGACCCAGTGCACCTCGAGGTGCAACGCGCGGGACACCCCGGCTGCATGCTGGTGCAGGGGGACAACCTACTCGCCATGCGCGCGCTCTGGCAGCGCACGGGATCGGCGTTCTCGCTCGTGTACTTGGATCCACCCTTCCTCACCGGGCGCGTCCACAACCGCGTGGATCGGCGCCGCGACCCCGAGACGGGCAACGTCGTCCGACTGCTGCGACCCGCCTTCGACGATCGCTGGGAGGGCCTCACGCACTACCTGTCGGCCCTCGGGCATCGCTTGCGTGTGGCGCGTGAGCTCTTGGCCGACGATGGGTGCCTCGTCCTGCACGTGGACTCGAAGACGAGCCACTACGCCAAGGTGCTGTGCGACGAGGTCTTCGGACCGGACTGCTTCGCGAGCGAGATCATCTGGCGATATCGGCGCTGGCCTTCTCGCACCAAGAACTTCCAGCGCGTACACGACGTGCTGCTGCGCTACGTGAAGAGCCCCGCGGTGGAGCCCAAATTCAACCAGCTCTACGAGCCGCTCGCGGCTTCGACGCTCGAAACCTGGGGCGACAAGAAGCAGCGCGCGGTGGTGGGAAAGGACGGCCGGCGGCTGCGCTCGAGCCGCACCGAAGAGGAGACGCGAGGGACGCCCCTCGGTGACGTTTGGGAGATCGGAATCGTCGCGCCCATCGCCAAGGAACGCACGGGCTACCCGACCCAGAAGCCGCTGGCACTGCTGCAAAGACTCGTCGACGCCTGCACGAACCCGGGCGACTTGGTGCTCGACCCGTACTGTGGGAGCGGCACCAGCTTGGTCGCTGCCCTGGGATCAGGCCGTCGGGCGGTGGGCATCGACGTGGGAGGCGAGGCGATCCGGGTCTCGCGCAAGCGGCTCCGCGAGCTGGGCTATCGCCCCTTCGAGGAGCGAGTGGTGCTCGACGCACCCGGCCCCGCGAAGACCCGCGACGCTCCCCGCCGCGCGCTGGCGGGCTGAAGCTCCACGCAGAGCCAGGCGCCGAAGATCGCGTAGGATCCGCGCGTGCCCGTCGAGCGCTTCGTCCTGCCGAGTGGGGCTCGCGTCGAGCTCGGAGCTGGCGATCGCTTGTTCGTCAGCGGGCTCTTCGAAGCCGAGCTCCGCGGACTGAGCGCGCGGATCACCGAGCCCGGCGGCGCCGCGGTGGCGCTCGCCGAGCTGCCGCTCGCCGACTTCCACGTCCTCCGGGCGATTTTGCGTCGCCTGGGCGTGGTCGAAGAGGCCGAGGTCGAGCTTTGCTGCTCGAACTGCCACGAGCGCTGGACGGTGAAGCCTTGTTCCGGCCTCGAGCTCGGGCCGTTTCGAGACGACGAGCTGGACGACGACGAGCTCGACGCGCCCTTCGACTTCGCGCGGAGCTACGAGCTACCTTGCCTGAGACCCGGCGAAGAGGCGGAAGTGTCACGCCTGCGCCTCTCGCCTCGCACGCTCGGACAGGCCGCGCCGCTCCATGCCGCCATCCGTGCCGATCGACCCCTCCGCATCACGTCGGGCTTCGTGAACGGGCTCGGCATCGACGAGCTGGACGGTGAGCGCGATGCCCGCAAGATCGCGCGGCTCCTGGCACGCGCCCCGGACGACGCGTTCGACGCGCTGGTGCAGTTGTTCGAAGATGCCCATTACCCGCCGCGCTTGTCCGTGCCGCACAGTTGTCCGAGCTGTGGCGTCTCGGAGTGGGTCCACGTTCCTCTCGCCCGTGAGCTCGGCCTCGAGCCGCGTGCCGAGGACGAGGCGCCCGCTCCGCCGGACGACGCTCAGTTCCTCTCCCTCGATGCGTTCGAGGAGCTCGTGCGAGAAGAGGCGCAAGCGGCCTACCGCGAGCTCGGGTTGAAGAGCATCGACCTCTTGGTGGTCGAAGGCCCAGCCGAAGTGGACGACGGCGGTGAGCCGCTCCTCGGCTGCTATCGCCCGCCCGACTTGGACGCGCTCGTGCCGAAATCCGCGGAAATCCGCCTATTTTACCGCACCTTCGCCAACATCCAACACGACGAGGGCGTCTACGACGTGAGAGCCGAAGTGCGCGAGACGCTGCGCCACGAGCTCGAACACCACCTCGCCCATCTGAGCGGCCACGACCCCGTGGACGACGACGAGCGCGACGAAATCGAGCGCGAGCAGGTCCGCCGCGTGGGCCAGGCCGAGCTCGTGCGGAGGTCCACGCGCTCGGCGCTCGACGAGCTCCGCGGGTTCGTGCGCCGTACCTGGGTGCTCTGGCTCATCGTCGGCCTGGTCACGCTGCTCACGCTCCTCGCAGAGTCGCGGTAGACTCCGCGGCGTGAACCGCCCGGGCAAGAAAACGGAGCCCCCGCCGCAGGCCAACAAGCGCGGGAGCCCCGAAGCGGTGGCGAAGCGACGAGCCGCTCGCGCATTCAACGACGCGTTGGATCCGGCCGGGGCCGCTCGCTTGGACGGTCGCACCGACAACCGGAGGAAGCGACTTCTGGCCGAGCTCGAGTCCGGAAAGACGCGGGGCTCGGGCAAGCCCCTGAAGCCCGTCGATGTGCTCTCGCACGTGAGCGAGCTGCTGTCTCTCGGCGAAAATGTGGCCTCGATTCGCAAGGTCTGTCGGCCGCGGCCGGCACCGGCGGTGGACGCGCGCCTGCTCGAGCTGCTCTCCAGCCTGCACCGCGCCTACGGGTTTCCGAAGGAGGCCTACGCCTTTCTCGGGATCGACGACGAGGCGCTGCGGCGTGCGGGCGTCCTTCCGGCACGCTCGACTCGGCGGAGCGTGCCTCCCGACGCGCCCGCGGCCGCGCGACGGCGCCGGCCGGACTGAGCGCGACTTGCCCCCCAAGGTGCGCTCTTCTATGTAAGCGCGATGCGAACCTTCGTCGGTCTGGCACTGGCTCTCGCGGCGAGCACCGCCGTGGCCCAGAGCCCGCCCCCCGAGGTAGGCGGCGAGGTGGTCGTGAGCGTCGGTTCGTCGAAGCTGACGGTGGCGGAGGTCGAGCGTCGTCTGAAGGCGATCCCTCCCTTCCAGCTCGTCCAATTCGGCAAGACACCGAGCGAGGTGCGCAAGCACTTCGTGGAGCAGGTGCTCGTGCCGGAGCTGCTCTACGTCGAAGACGCCGTGACCCGGAAGTTGGATCAGAACCCGGCGACGGCCGATCGGATCCGCGACGCGCTCCGCCAGGCAGTGGAGAACGAGCTGAAAGACACCGGGAGCAGCGTGACCCCGGACGAGATCAAGAACTACTACGAGGCCAACAAGCACCGCTTCAACACGCCCCGACGCATCAAGCTCTGGCGCATCCTGGTGCGTGACGAAGCCCTCGCCAAGAAGATCATTGCCGAGGTGAAAGCCGAAGAGAAGGCCGCGGCCGAGCGCTGGAACCGAGCCGCGCGTGACAGCTCCATCGACAAGTCGACGAGCATGCGAGACGGCGACCTCGGCTTCGTTTCACCCGACGGGCAGACGGAAATGCCTCAGCTCCGGGTGGATGCAGGGCTTTTTGCCGCCGCCGACAAGGTGAAAGACGGCGAGGTCGTGCCCGAACCGGTCAAGGAGGGCGAGGCCTTCGCGGTGGTCTGGCGGCGCGGCAGCCTCGAGGCGGTCAATCGCGGCGTGGCCCAAGAGGCCCCTGCGATCCGACAGGTTTTGGCTCGCCAGAAGGTCAATGACCTCGTGGCAGAGACGGCCAAGAAGCTCGAGAAGGACTTGGTCAAGAACGTGAACTACGAGCTCTTGAGCTACGTGAACGTCGACCCGTCCGGTGACGTGGGCACGCGCCAGCGCCCGGGAGTGATTCCTCGCCACCGCGCCCGGACGCCGGGTGAGCCTTCACGCGACGAGCGCGGGTTGCGTTGATCACTTGTCTGGGAGCGGGAAGCCGAGCTGCTTCAACACGCCGCGCAGGATGCGCTCTTCGTCGCGAGCGCGTTGCTGGTAGATGAGAAAGCGTTGGGGGTTCCCGTCTTTCGCGGCCTCGGCGGCGCGCTCGTGGTTCTCGAGGACGAGCAGCAAATGGGGATGGGCCTGAGCGATTTCCTTCGGCACGGTCATCTCGTTGGCGACTTTCACGCGTTCCTGGGCGAGACCGTGGATCACGCGAGCGAGCTCACGATCCGATAGCCGCGCCCGCAGGTAGTCGGAGTCGTGATTGGCTTGGCCGATGAGCAGGCTCAGCCGATCCATGTAGCTGCCCGCGAGCGCGTTGCCGGCCGCGAAAATCAGGGCCAGAGCCAAGAGACTGCCGATGAAGCGCCGTCGTCCGCTGGGTTTCATGCTTCCTCGTTCCCGTCGCGTGGAGATTCCGAAAGGGCCACCTGGGCTGCGGCGAACTCGGCCGCTCGCTTGGAGCGACCGCGGCCGCGACCAATCTCGCGCGTACCGACACGCACCGCGACCTCGAACCAACGATCGTGGGCCGGGCCGCCGCTGTCGACGACCTCGTAGCGCGGCGTGTCGCCCCGCGCTGCCTGGACACGCTCTTGGAGCTCGCTCTTCGGGTCTCTCGTGGCGTCGGCGTCGAGGGTCGCGAGCAGAGGCTCCAGGATGCGCGAGCACGCGGAGCGGGCAGCGTCGAGCCCCGCATCGAGGTAGGCCGCCGCGACCAGAGCCTCGACCGCGTCGGCCAACACGTTGGTGCTGGCACGCAGGCCGCTCGACTCGGCGCCACGGCCCAGGAGCAGCGCATCGGCCACCTCGTGTCGTCGGGCAAAGGTCGCCAGAGCTTCTGCGTTGACCAGTCGCGCCCGGAGCCGGGTCAGCGAGCCTTCGTCGGCGTCGGGGTAGCGTTCGTAGAGGAGCTCCGTTGCGCACAGGCCGAGCACCGCGTCGCCCAGGAACTCGAGGCGCTGGTTGTCGGGCTCGCCCTTCTGCTCGTTGGCGAAGCTCGGGTGCGTCAGCGCGACCTTGAAGTGGGGCGCCTCTTCTTCGAGGCCAAACGTGCGCGCGACGTCCGCCAGCATGGGTCCACCCGAAACGGCCCCAAGGTGTAGCCAAACCCCAGACAATGTCACCCTCGTTTCGGTCGGGAACTCTCGGTCGCCCCCTCTGTCCGTGCTGGAGAGGTTCGAAAAACCGTGGGATATGCTCTGTCCGTGGCCCAACTCCTGGCCTGTCCCTTCTGTCGCGAGCTGTTTGCTCCTGGCGAATCCGCGACTTGCCCCGAATGTGGGGTTTCTCTCGAGTCGATGTCGAAGCTGCCCCCGAGCCTGGACGCGCTCGCCGACGAGGTCGAAGAGGGGCAGATCACACCGCCCGAATACCGAGACCTCCCGTGGAGCTACTTCGGTCGGGGTCGAGGCGCGCTGCTCGTCCTAGCAGTGCTCGGTCTTATTTTTTTCTTCAGCCCTTGGGTCGTGGTGAGCGCGCCGAACCAGGCCGTCCTGAGCGGGTTCGACCTGGCGCGCGGTCGCGCGGGCTGGCTCTGGGGCGGCGCCGTGGGCTGGTTCATCATGCTGCCGCTGGTCTGGACCCGGCGCACCATCGCCAAGATGCGAGGTGTGCGCATCGTCACGGCCCTGTTCGCTGCCCTCACGTTGGTCGAGGTCGGGATGATGTTGTCGTTGCCACCGCAGAGCAGCCGCTTGCGACCGGTGGAGCTCGCGTGGGGTTTCGGGATCTACATGAGCGGCATCGTGTCGATCGTGGCGGTGCTCGTCGCCGCGAGATTCGGTGGCAGAGTCGACGACTTGCCTTCGGTGCCGTGGCGCGACGAGCGCGGGCGTAGACGGCGCGAGTCGAGCGCGGGCGAGACCCTGCACTGAGCCCCGAGACTCGCCCCGAGCTGGAAGACGTGCTAGCGCTCGGTCGTGGCGCGAGGGAACGAGAGCGGCGCCCCGCTTCGCAGGGCGGACGGCGAACGGCACGAGTCGGATTTCGATTCGCCGAGCGACTCTGCGCTCGAGCTCATCGACGTTCCGGCCGCCGTAGTCTGTGCGCTTTGCGGTGACCCCGACTGCGCAGGTTGCGGTCACGAAGACGAACCGACACAAACGTCGGGAATCGTCGCCATCGTGCCCTGGGAGCGACCTGGGCCCGCGCCCGGTCGCTTGTGGACGACCGCCAAGCTCTCCACGCTGAGCGCCGACTCGTTCTTCGCGGCCCTGCCCGATGGCGAGCTGGCCGCGCCCTTGCGCTTTGCCGTGTGGTGCGAGCTCCTGGCGGTCCTCGGCATGGGCGTCGTGGCCATCCCGTTGGTGCTCGCCTTCGCGCCCTGGCTGTTCGAGGCCATCGGGCGTGACGCTTGGCTCCGGAGCGTGCTCGCCAAGGCGCTCGGTGTCGGAGTGCCTGGGCTCGCCCTCCTGATGGTCGTGCTGCACTCGGCCCACGGCTTCGGCCTCGACATGGGCGCACGACGCGTGGGCGCCAAGGCGCGCCTCGCTCGAGGCCTGCGCTTCGGTTTGTATTCGTGCGGTTGGGACCTCGTGACCTTGCCGGCGGGCATCGGGCTACTGGCCATCACCGATGGCTTCGGTGCCGCGCGCAAGGCGGCCCCGCTCTCGCTGCTGGTTCCGCAGCGGGCCACGTTGGCGTTCCTGCGCGGGGTCTACCAACTCGACGCGGAGAACTCGACCCGCGCCGCGCGTCGCGCGTGGCTGTTCTCGGGCCCGCTGGCGGCGCTGGCGTGTTTGGCCTTCGGCGTGGCGCTGGCGCTGGCTTTCGTGCTCTGACGGGCGCGCGCCGAACGGCTCGCTCGCCCGCCCACGGCATCAGAACATCGCGCCGAGCTCGAGGGCGATGGTCCACTGCCGCGGCACACCCGAGAGATCCGCTTTGTCGCCGTCGGAGTTTTGCGCGTCTTCGGGATCGACGATGTCCGTGATGAACTGCCCGCCGACCATCACCATCTCGTAACGATAGTTGAGGCCGAAGATCAAACGCTGGCGCTCGAGGCGGACCTTCTTGAAGACCGCGTTGTTGTTGAAGTCGAGCGGCGAACCGTTCACGCACACCGGTTGCCCATCGTAGACGCCAGCCGTCTTGGTCGGGTCCTGGTTACCGGGCAGGTTCGCGCCCGCGTAGTTGCAGTAGCCGACCGGATCGGTCGCAGGCGTCAGATCCACGAGGCCCGAGTCGCCGAAGATCCACAAGTACTGGAACCCGACGTAGGGAGTGATCACCGACGAATCGGCGATGGGCAGCGGCTTGCTGATCTGCACGTCGAGCCCGGCAATGGTCATCTGGAACTGGGGCGTCCCGGTGATGGTGCGGACACCGCCACCAACGGCGATATCGGGGAGAATTCCCGGTACGCCCGTGCGGAAGCCCTCGAGCAACGACAGGCGCACGTCGGCGCCTCCGCTGACGATGTTGGTGTTGGGCATGAAGCCGACTTGGCCGGTCAGCTCGAGGCCGAAGCCAAAGCTCTTGCGAATCTTCAGCGAGTAGAGCGACAGGATGTCGGAGGGACTCGAGTTTTGGATCGAGGCCTTGTTGGTGTTGGGGTCGGTCTTGCCGCGCGTCCCGCGCTTCCAGTAGTCCGCGCCGGAATCGATCTTCGTGTAGTCCATCTCCATCGAGAGATGGAACCCGCCGAAGCCCGTGGTGCGGGCGGAGTGCATGGCCGTCGGGGCGAACGCGAACCCGAACTGGTTCATCAGCCGCTTGAAGGCCTTGTGGTCCGGCGAGCACCACGCGCGACCCGTGTCTGCCTGGAGTTGCGCCAGCGTCGTGGGGTCGTCCACGTATTCGCCCGCGTTGGTCCGGCATCTCGAGTCCGTGACCAGGCGCTCGAGCGCTGGGTCCATGGGCTCCGCGGCCGCCAGCGAGGCAGCCGTCGTGACGAAAATCCCAGCAGCTAGCGCTGCGTAGCGAGCCTTGATTCCCACCGCTATCTCCGCCGGGCGAGGCTACTTGCCGGCTGGGATCATCGTCAAGCTCAGGGGTTATCGCCCGGCCAACGGGCCGCCTCTCGGGCGTCTTGCCGAGTCGGTCCCGGGCCGGCCTAAGCTCGGGCGGATGGCTGAATCGGCATGGCGGCTCCGAGGGCAGGAGGTCCGGAGGCCCTTCCACATCGTGCTGGTGGAGCCGGAAATCCCGCCGAACACGGGCAATGTGGCCAGGATCTGCGCTGCGACGGCGTGCCCCCTCCACCTGGTGGGACCTCTGGGCTTCCGGATCGACGAGCACGCCGTGCGCCGGGCCGGCCTGGACTATTGGCACCTCGTGGATGTCCGGCAGCACCCGGACCTCGAAAGCGCGGAACGGGCCATCCGGGCCGAAGCCGCCCCGAACACCCCGCGGAGCTGGTTCCTGAGCGCCAAGGCGCGCCGGAGCTATCTCGAGGTCGAGTACCAGCTCGGCGATGCACTCGTGTTCGGTAAAGAGAGCGTGGGACTACCACCCGAGTTGTTGGAAGAGCGCGCCGAATGGACCATCGGCATTCCGACCATCGGCGAGGTGCGTTCACACAACCTCGGCAACGCGGTCGGCATCGCGCTCTACGAAGCGCTTCGCCAGAGAGGTCTCCTCGCGCCGCGAGGAGCAATGGAGCCGTGAGTCAGCGCACGACCACTTTGGGGCCTGCGGGATCGGTGAAGTCGACGTGCACCGATCGTTTGGCGCCTGCGCTCAGCGTGACTTGGGCGCCGCTCCGCAGCCCGAGCGTGCCGTTCTCGAAGCTGACGAAGTAGCTCCCGGGGGCGAGCAGGATGCCGCTGGCGGGCGTGTTGTAGCTGCGCCCTCCGACACTGGCGACGCTCGGCGGTGAAGCGGTGAGCGAGAGCGTGGCGCGCCCGGTTGGATCGACGTTGCCCGCGTCCGATGTGGCGGGCGCGCTCGGCACCGCGGGAGGTCGCAGCGGTGGCCGCTCGCCGGACGTCACCGGTAACGCGGAGCTCGACGGGACGCTCTTCGGCTCCGAGCTCGGCGCGGAGGGCGGGACTGGCGGCTTCTCGCGGTCGCTCGCAGCCAGCGGCGTGCTCGTGGGATCGACGGGCAGCGGGCGCTCGGGAGTCCGTGTGGTCCACCAGATCGCGGCCGCCACGGCTCCCACCAACGCCAACGAGACCAGCGGCCGTTGAGCTCGGCTGGACACCGAAGGCCGCTCGCCTCCGTCGGTGGCCGGCGCCGGGTCGTTCTGGGATTCCGCCGGTTCTTCCAGGTCGCGCGCGAGCGGTCGGGTCTCTACCGCGGGTGCTGCGGGGGTCTCGACCACGACTTCGTCGCGTGGTGGCGGAACGCTCGGCAGCTTTCGCGTCCACTCCACGATGTCGTTTCGAACTGCGAAGGTCTGCGTGTCACCGATGCTGGGCGCGCGGGGTTCAACCGGTTTCGTGCCCTCGGACTTCTCGTCGACCGCGCCCGTGAGACCTTCGCCCAGAAGCCAGGGGCTCGAAGCGAGGAGCTTGCGCCGGGTCTTGCGTACTCGCGTGCCGATGCGTCGCGCGACGTCGCCGAGGTCTGCGCTCTTGACGAATTCGCGGAGCGGACGCGCCAGCGCTTCGGCGGTTTGGGGGCGTTTGGCGGGATCGGCTGCGATGGCCGACTCGATCAGCTCCGCCAGCGGCTCGAGCTCGGGCTTGGCGGCGTCGAGACGCGGAGGCTTGCTCTCGAGCGCCTTCAAGCACTCGGCCGGCGTGCTGCGCCGAAAGGGTGGCTTGCCGCTCCACGCTTCGATCAGGAGCACCGCCGCCGCGAACACGTCGGTGGCCGGCGTGAGCGCCGCACCCGCGATCTGTTCGGGTGGCATGTGACCCGGCGAACCGAAGAGCTCGCCCTTCTTCACGCCGCCCTCCTCGGGCAGTGTGACGGGTGCCGCGATGCCGAAGTCGATGACCCGCACAGCGCCCTCTTCGTCGAGCATCACGTTGCGCGGCGTGACGTCGCGGTGGACGATGCTGGCGCGGCGGTGTGCGTAGTCGAGGGCGCGACAGAGCTCGATGCCGAGATAGGCGCCCTCTTCGGGACTGAGCGGCCCGGTCTCCGTCAGGACCTCCGAGAGGGTGACCCCCTCGCAGAACTCCATCGCGATGTAGTAGACGCCGTGCTCGACGCCGAGCTCGTAGACCGGGACGATGTTCGGGTGGCCGAGCTCGACGGCCGTTTTGGCCTCTTCGACGAAGCGGCGCACGAAGGCGTCGTCCGAGGCGAGCTCCGGGCGGATCTGTTTGACCACCACGCGCTTCTCGAATCCCACCGCTCCGCGTAGAGTGGCGAGGTAGACCCTGGCCATGCCGCCCGCAGCGATCTCCCGCTCGAGGACGTACTTGCCGAAGAGCTGGGGAAACATCGAGTCCGCCAAGCGTAGCGCCCTCTCGGCGATTCTGCTGCTTTCCGGCTGCGCGCCCGACCCCGAGCCGGATCGCCTGCTGCGAATCGAGGCCCACTTGCCCGGGGCGCACGCTGCCGCGACCGGTCCACTCGAGATCGAGCTCACCGCCCTCGGCGATTTCGACGCGACGGCGGCCACCAGCAAGATCGCGCCTGGCGATTCGCAGAATCTGCCCTTGCCGTTCCCCGCCCGAACGCGCGGCGTCACCGCCATCGGCACGGCGGGCAAGCTGGCGTTCGTCGGTGTGGGCCTCGGCGACGCGGAGGGCGAAATCCACGTGCTGCTCTATCGTTCGCAGGCGGCGACCACCCTCTGGCCCGCGAGCACCGAGAGCTTCCCCAAGCAGGCGGTCGGCGCGGCGCTGGGCTTCCACCCGGACGCGCGCTTGCTGTTGGTCGCCGGTTCGCTGGTCGGCGACAGCGACGCCGGACGCGCCTTCAGCGTGAACGCGACCACGGGGCGGAGCGTGGAGGTTCCGGACGGGATGGCGCCGGCGCGCGCGTTCGCCAGCGTGACGCCCTTCGGCGCGGACGGGTTCCTGGTGGCGGGCGGCATCGATCCCACCCTCGCCCCCAAAGACCCTGCGACGGCGCCTCCGATGGCGTCGGCGGCGCGTTACGACATCGAACGGGAGCGCTTCGATCGCGCGTCGCCCATCGTGCTGGCGCAAGCGCGCGCGAGGCACGCCGCGGTCGTGCTCGAGAGCGGGGAAACGCTGCTGGTCGGCGGCATCGGGCCGACCGGGCTCGCGCTGAGCACCCTCGAAGCCGTCTCGCCCGTGGACCGCGCCTCACGCATCGCTGGCCTCGCGACCCTGCAACGACCGCGCTCCGAGCCCACCGTCTTGCGCCTGAGCGACGGGCGCATCTTCGTCGGAGGTGGCTTCGACGCCGGCGAACCGGTTCAGGATCTCGAGTGGCTCTCGCCCGACGCGCACGCGCTCACCCTGCTCTTCGACCAGGTGGTCCTGGCGAAGACCCACTCGTTCGCTGCCATGCCCGGCGGCGGTGTTCTCGGCGTGGGCGTCTGCATTCCGAAGGGTGTGCAATCCTGCCTCGAGCCCGAAAGGAGCGTCGCGTGGTTCCGCGCGGACGGCGCCGTGGACGTGTTGCCTTCGCTCACGGTGAAGCCTTTCACCCTGCACCTGGTCCGCGCGGGCTCCGGAGCGCCCTGGCTCCACGTCGAATCCGAGAGCGGTATCGATTGGCGGCGCTTCGATCCCTGGACCGGGCTGTTCGACGAACCGAAGGAGCGGCCGGATTCGGGGCCCGAGCCCAATCACCCCGCTCCCATCGGCATCGATCCCGGCGCCTTCGTCTGGCTCGAAGCGGGCACGCCCGTGAGGCTCTTCGGCTTCCGCCACGACGTGCGGAGCGCCTTCGCGGGCGACCTCGCACCCCTGCTCTTGGCTTCGCGCGAGCACATGTCGCCGAATCGCTTCCCGAGCGGAGTGAAGACCGCGGGCATCGAGTACGGAAGCTCGGGCCTCGGCCTGGCCGGGAGCGAAGCGCTCGTGGTCGTGACCGACACCGACTACGCCGACCTGGAGCTCGAGCTCACGTCGAGCTCCGGACCGCCGCCCGTCGTCGTCCTCGGTGGCGCCCGCGTCGGCGACTCCGGCTGCCCATGGCCGGATACGAGCCCGGCAGCGCCGGGAGAGATCCTGAAGCTGCGCCGCCGCGGTTCGACCGTATCGCTGTCGCGAGCCAGCGCCACGCGCACGTGCAAGGTCGGCTCGGGACGGAAGGGTCTCGCCCTCTCGGCAGCGACGTCCGTACCGAGCTTCGTGCGAGCCCTCGAGATCCGCCGACGCTGACCGGGCGTCAGCGCTTGAAGAACTTGCCGATCAAGCCGCCCTTGTCGTCTTTGCCCTTGGCGCCGGGAGCCACCGACTTGCCCGGCTCTCCGCCGCGCATGGTGAAGAGCCGCACTTCGCGCGCGGCGTCGAGGTTCTTCGGGTTGTGATAGACGACCCACTTGAAGTCTTTCACGGCGAGATCGAGCTTTCCCGCGCGCTTCAAGAGCTCACCGCGCGCCATGCGAACCCGCTCGTTTTCGGGCTCTTTCTTCACGGCGTCGTCCATCACGCTGATGAGGTCCGCGTAGCCTTTGCTGGCCCGTTCCGGGCGCTGCGACACGCACTGCACCCAGAGCGCGGTGTATTCGGCCTGTTCCGGATCGGCCTCGCGCGCCTGCTTCGACATCTCTTCGGCCTCGGACAAGTTGCCTTTGCGGAAGTAGACCAGTGCCTTCTGATACGCGACCACGGCGCGCATCACCTTCTGCACCTCTTCCTGCTCGGCCTCCGTACCCCCACCGTCCCGCACCAGCTCGTCGTATTCGCGGCGGGACTGGTCGTCGGTGAGCTTCTGATGCGCCTCGGTCATGCGCGCGAAGACCTTGACCACGTCGTCTTTCAGCGCGGCGTATTCGGGGCCGAGGCGATCGGGGTGCCACTTCTTCGCGAGCTGGAAGAACGCGGCGGAGATGTTGGCCGACGGCGCCTTCATGTCGACGCCGAGCATCTCGTAGTAGTTCTGGTTCGGCATCTTGATCGCGAGCTCCTCGACCTCTCTGCGGAGCTCGGCGACCTCGGGTGGCTCGCTTGCCGGCATGCGCACGGAGGTGGGTGCGGGAGTGCGCGTCGAGGGTGGGGGAGCGGCCATGGGCGACGAAGTGAGCGCGGCTTGCACCGCACTGGGTGACGACCCGAGCGTGGGCAGAGGATTCGCAGCGAACACGTCTTCCACCCGCGGGGACTGGGGCACCACGGGAGGCGCCACGGGCGATGGTGCTCTCGCGACTGCCGCAGCCTCGCGCCCCAGACCGAGAGGCGGCGCCCCCACGTCGAGGTGCCGGGTGATCGTGAGGGCGTAGATCAGGCGCTTCACGTCGCTCGGATCGGCGACCCCCGACGCGGCGAGCTGCTCGACGGTCTGCGGTTTCGCGCGCAGCACGTCGATGATGGCCCGTTCGTTCTGGGCCAGCGAAAACCGCGCGATGTTGGCCGATGCGTGCAGGTGCAGCGTGCGCGAGCCGAGCCGCCCGATGTACGACTCGACGTGTTTCAAGTTTTCATGTCGGCGGATCCCGCGCCACAGCACAGCCAGAGGTTCCACGCGCACGGAGCCTTCGCCCCACCGCTCCAGGAAGTTTCTCCCCGCGTAGAACCCGTACGCGGTCTTAGGCGCGAGCGAGAACATCCAGACCACTTGACGCAGGAGCTGCTCGGCAAGGGCGGCGTCGAGCGTCGGCAGGTCGATGGCGCCGGCCTCCAGCAGGAGCTTGCCGTGGAGTTTTCGCTCCTTCGCGACCTGGGTCAGGGTGCTGTTGTAGACGTCCTCACCCACCTTGCCGAGCTCGAGCAGCAGGCGCCCGAGGTGGATCACCGGCTGAGCCGTCTTGGCTTTGGCCGGGACGCCTTCTTCGACCCAGAGGGCGCTCTTCTGGCGATCCGCACCCTGGAAAACGAAGGACCCGGTGAGGCGTTTGTCGAGCGCGTACACGAGCAGCTGCGAGAGCGGTGTCGCCTCCAGCGTTCCGGTCGCGGTCGCCTCGGACATCGGGAACGAACAGCCTAGCAGACCCGTGCCGGAGCGGGATGCGGCGTCGCGCCGGGCCAAAGTCCAGCAAAGCGCGCAGGATCCCGAACCCGGGGCCGGCCCCCCTTTCCCGGCGCCCCAGGTCTTGGCAAGGTCTCCTCCCATGCCGCGCGGTCAGATTCTCGTTGTGGACGACGAGCCTTCGATTCTGAACACGCTGAAGAAGGCTCTCACCCTCGAGGGCTACACGGTGGACGTCGCGGGAGGCATCGCGCTCGCAGAGGAGCGCCTGTCGAAGCGCAGCTACGACGTGCTGTTGCTCGACGTGTCGCTTCCCGATGGCAATGGTGTCGAGCTCCTCGAGCGCCTGCGCAAGGGCTCCGTCGACACGCCCGTGATCATGATGAGCGGGCACGCGACCATCGACACGGCGGTGCGCGCGACCCGCTTGGGTGCCATCGATTTCTTGGAGAAGCCGGTCTCCACCGATCGCTTGCTGGTCGTGCTCGAGAACACGCTGCGCTTGATGCGCGCAGAAGAAGAAGCTGCCGAGCTGCGGGCCGAAGCCGGCTTCTTCGACGAGCTCATCGGCGAGAGCCGCGCGATGAAGGAGCTGCGCGAACACGTGAGTCGCGCCGCCAAGGCCGCGGCGGGCGTGCTCATCACCGGTGAGCGCGGCACCGGAAAAGAGCTCGTGGCGCGGGCGATTCACCGGGCTTCGCCCCGCGCCAAAGGCCCCTACGAAAAGCTGAACTGCGCGGCTGTCCCCGCCGAGCTCATCGAGAGCGAGCTCTTTGGCCACGAAGCGGGCGCGTTCACCGGGGCCACCAAGCAGCGCCGCGGGAAATTCGAGCGCGCCCACGCGGGCACGCTCTTCCTCGACGAAGTGGGAGACATGCCGCTTTCGATGCAAGCCAAGCTCTTGCGCGTGCTGCAAGAGCGCGAGCTCGAACGCGTCGGCGGCAACGACGTGATCAAGGTCGACGTGCGGGTGGTAGCCGCCACCAATCGCGATCTGGTGGGGGCGTGTCGCGACGGTCAGTTCCGTCCGGACCTCTACGACCGCCTCAACGTGGTACCGCTGGAGCTGCCGCCGCTCCGCGCGCGGCGCGAGGACATCCCGCTCCTCGCGCGTCACTTCTTGGAGCAAGCGGCGCGAGCCAACGCGCGACCCGGAGTCAACTTCGCCGACTCGGCCGTGACGGCGCTCTCGCGGCATTCATTTCCCGGCAACGTGCGCGAGCTTCGCAACTTGATCGAGCGCCTCGTGATCTTGACGCCGGACGATCAGATCACCGGCGACGACGTCGAGCGCTCGCTGGGCATGGCGGCGTCTCCCTCCAACGCGGGGCTCTATCGTCCCGGTGTTCCGTTTCGCGTGCTCGTCGACGAGGCGGAGCGAACCATCCTGGAAGAGGCCATGGCGCACCACGGCGGACAGATGGCGGCCACGGCGCGCGCCCTCGGTCTCGAGCGGAGCCACCTCTACAAGAAGGCGAAAGCGCTGGGCCTCCGCGGAAAGGACGAACCCGAGGAGTGAGGCGTCCGGGGCAACTCGTTGGGCAATCGGCCGATCCGCCGCTACCCTGCCGGAGTGAAGTCCATACGCCTGCTCTTCGTCGCCGTCGCACTGGTCTTCTCCGCCCTCGCGCTCGGCTCGGGATGCGGGGCGCGGGCTGCGCTCCACGGCCTCGACGAAGACGCCGGCAGCTCCGGTTCGGGCGGAGGCGACGCCGGCGTGAGCTGCGGCGATGGCAAGTGCAAGAGCGGTGAGAGCTGCGCGAGCTGTCCGCTCGACTGTGGGCTCTGCAAGAGCTGCAACGACGGCACTTGTGATCCAGACGAGTCGTGCTCGAGCTGCCCCGAAGATTGCGGGCTCTGTTCGAGCTGCGGAGACGGAAGCTGTTCGAACGGTGAGACCTGCCTTTCGTGCAGTCAGGACTGCGGCGCCTGCCCGACTTGCGGCGACGGCTTCTGCAAGGGCGCCGAGACCTGTCAGTCCTGCGCTCCCGACTGCGGCAAGTGCGACACCTGCGGCGACAAGTCGTGTTCGGCTGCCGACGGCGAGTCGTGCTTCACCTGCCCGGAAGATTGCGGGAAGTGTGCCGGCTGCGGGGACGGCGATTGCACGGGCAGCGAGACCTGCGCTTCCTGCTCTCAGGATTGCGGCGTGTGCAGCGTGTGCGGCAACGGCAAGTGCGAAGCGAACCAGTTCGAGACCTGCTCGAACTGCCACGCCGACTGCGGCGACTGCGAGCTGATGAGCTGCTTCATGATCGTGACTTGCGCCCTCGGCTGCGTGGAGCTCCAGCAGGATCCGCCCCAATTCAGCGTCACCTGCGTGGCCAACTGCGTTTCCAAGGGTTGCGCAGACGTGCAGTTCTTCGTCGACCAGACGCTGAACTGCGCCTACCAACACATCGACCAGATCGCGGACTGCGCCACCGGTCCGGGCAGCATCATCAAGTGCGCCGAGCAATACTGCGGGCCCGAGGTCCAGGCCTGCCTGTCGGCGAGCTGCGACGGTTGAGCCTTCAGATCTTGAGCTTCTTCACGCGCGCGCCGTTGGCGTCGAGCTTCCGAGCCTCGGCCGCGGCCTTCTGCGCAGCGCCGCGGTTCGGCACGAGCAAATACGTCTCGGCCAGCTGCGCGAACGCGTCGGCCTTCTCCTCGGGTCGACCCGGGCAGAGCACCGCGCTCTCGAGCTCGAAGATGGCCCGCGGGATCATCTTGTTCGCGACCAGCGTCTCGGCGAAAAGCGCGTGAGTCTTCATGCCGTTGATCTCCACCCACACGGCCATCTCGCCGATGTCCTTCGCTTCCTTGTAGAGCTTCTTGTCGAGGAGCGCGCGCATCAGGCGCCGGTGGACGCGGCCGTCGTGCTCTTCGAGCACCGAGAGCTTGCGCAGCCCCGCGATCTCGTCGTCGGTCCGGCCCTGCTTCTTGGCGAGATCGACCAGCGCTTGGATGGGTTCGGCCTGAGTCGGGTCGTGCTGGTGCGCGGCCTCGAGCGCGGCCTTCACCTGGGCGAGATCGCCCTTGGCTTCGGCGATGTCGGCCATGGCCATCTGTACCGAAAACCCGTCATTTCCCGCGTCGACCATACTCTTCAGGATGGCCTCGGCCCCGGGCACGTCCTTCTTGCCGAGCTGGATGCGCGCCTTGACCCAGTTGGCGTCGGCGTACTTCGGATCGAGCTTGAGTGCTGCGTCGAGGGCCTTCAAGCCTTCGTCCTTCTTGCCGCTCCGGAGCGCCGCGATGGCGAAGAGCGTCTGCTTCTCGACGTCGGCCGGGGCCTTTTCGGCTTCGGCCTTGGCCTTGTCGTAGGAGCCCGTGCGCGTCACGGGCACGAACTGCTTCTTGTAGCGGGCGAGGCGCGCCTCGGCCCAGGAACGGAACTCCTTGTCGAGCGCCTCTGGGCTCTGACCGAGGACCTTCTGCACCACTTCGGGCGTCGTCTTGCCTTCACCCCAGCCGCGCAACATGTCGGCCATCTTGCCCATGCCTTGCTGCTTGACCAGCATCACCATGATCTGGCTGGACGCGTAGTACGCCGTCGCGACGTCATTCATCTCTTCGGCGCGGGTGAAGGCGCGCGTCATGGCACCGACTTGGGGCAGCCGGCCGCTGCGCAGCGCTTGGTAGAGATCGGGATCGTGCTCGCGGCTCCACTCGGGGCGCTCGGCCAAAGTCTCGTATTCGGCCAAGCCCTCGGTGAACCAGCGGGGCACGTGGCTCTTCGAGAGTTGGATGTGGAACACGTGGGCGAGCTCGTGCCAGAGCGTCATCCCCAGGTTGAACTTCTCTTCCATGGGGCTCATGGACGCCAGGGTTTTTCCGAAACAAACGCCCTGGATGGCCGTGGTGGGCAGGCCGCTCGTGCGCACACCGAAGTTCTGGCGTTCGGCGTAGAGCTCGACGCCGACCGGCGACGTCGGCGTGAAGCCATAGCCCTTCACGAACTTCTTCCAGGCGGTCTCCATCATCCCCGGCACGTAGCGCTCGAGGAGGGCCTTCTCGTCCTTGTGGTAGCGGATGTTGAAGAGCTTGTGCTTCACCGTCACGTAGTTCTGGGGGATGTCTCGCTCGTACAAGTTCAGCGTGTTGTAGACGCGCACGTTGAACGGGTCTTTGTCGAAGGCTGTCTTCAGCGCCTTCACCCCGTCGTCGTCGCGGCCCGAGCGGATCAGATTCAGGCCGAGCTGCGCGTGGGCTTTGGCGTCACGGCGATCGATCTGGACCGCCTCCTGCATCATCTTCACGATCTCGTCGTAGCGATGCTCCCAATCGGCGAAGTCGCCGATGATCTGATACATCTTCGTGTAGCGTGGGTTCTTGTCGAGCACGGCCTTCTTGGCGGCTTCGAAGCCCGCGCTGTCGTCGGCCAGGAAACGTGCGGCCGCGCGCATGCTCAAGAGCTCGAGGTCGCGCGGGTTCGCCGCGAGGCCGGCAGCGACCTGCTTTTCGGCTTCGGCGAGCTCCATGTCGCGCAGGGCGATCCCGGCCAAGACCACGTAGGGCCGACCGAGCTTCGGGTTGATGGAAAGCGCCTTCTTCGCCAGGCGTTCGGCCTCGTCGAAGTCGAAGGCCTGATCGAGCTTCACGAACGCCATGGTGACCAGCGCGTCAGGGTGATCGGGCGCCTTGGACAAGACCTCTTTGGTCACCTCTTCGGCGTGCCCCGGATCGTACTTCTCGAGGAAGAGCTCGGCTCGCCAGAGCAGGGTCTGCGGGTCGTTCTTGAGCACGCGCTCGGACTCGTTGAACGCATCGTTGGCGTCCTTCGGCGCGCGCAACAGATGAGCGGCGCGACCGACGTACGAGAGCCCCACCCCATCGGTCTTCGTGATGCGATCGTCGTTGTAATCTTCGACCAGCGTCATCAGGGCGGCTTCGGCAGCCTTCTCGTCGCCCTTCTCGAGCATCACTTCGCCGAGCAGCAGGCGCGCGCGCCGGGCCTCGGGCTCCTTTTCGACCTTGCGCAGCGCGGCTTCGGCTTCGTCGAGCTTGCCCTGGCGGCGCAGCGCTTCGCCCTCGAAGTAGGCGGCATCGCCTTTGGTTTTTCCGCTCGCAGCGCCGCGCGCGGTCTTGATGGCCTCGTCGTAACGACCGGTCGTCAGCTGCGTCTCGGCGAGACCGAGCGTGGCTTCGCCGCGCTTCGGTCCGTTCAGCGCCGCGCGAAAGTGCGCCTCGGCATCGGCGTACTTGCTGGCCGCCAAGGCCTCACGCCCCGCCGCGAGCCGATCGGCGACCGGCGCGCCCTTCTTGGCGGGCGCTGCGGCTTTGGCCGGGGACGGCGCGGCCGGTCGCGCGGCCGCGGGTGCACACGCGAAGAGCTCGACGGAAAGTAGGGATGAAAGAACCAAGAGAGAACGACGGGATCGCATGGACGCTCCGGGCACGAGCCTTGGACCCGCCTAAGGTACTCGCAATTGGCAGCCGCGTGATCGGCTCACTTCGAGCGCGGGCGCGCTTCGCGGATCCGCACCGGGCACCCTCGATGGACGCCGAAACGAGTCGCTGCATTCCCGCCCCGCACGGCGATCTCGACGCTGTCGAACGAGCTCACCAGGGCCAGGGCCTCGTGCTCGGGCACCTCGGCGTAGGTGCCCGCGAAGGGGATTTCGTTGCCTTGGATCTCGAGCACGGGTCGCGCGAAAGAGCGGAGGCGCTCGCGGCCGATGTCGGTGATGAGGTTTCCGAAGTGGTCGACGCTGACGACGCGACCCTCGAGCTCACCCGACTCGACTGCGACGAGCGGGGTCGACAGCGGTCGCACCATCGCTCGCGGACCGACGGCGGACGGCGAGAGGCGACCGCTCGCGAGCTCGGCCCCGAGGGGCGCGAACACGTCGCGCCCATGGAAGGTACGGCTCGGCACACCGAGGCCCACGCTCTCGATGTCCACGGCAAACGCTTCCGCATCGGGCAAAGACGCGAGCCGCGAGACGAGGCCGTTGTCGGGCGCAACGAACACGTGCCCCTGGGAGGCGAGCACCAACGCCTGTCTTGCCGTGCCGACTTCGGGGTCGACGACGGCGACGTGGACGGTGCCCGGCGGAAAGTAGGAAAAGCAGCGCTCGAGCCAGAAGGCGGCTTCGTCCACGCACTGAGCCTCCACACCGTGCGACAGGTCGACGATGCGCGCCTGGGGGAAGCGGCCGAGGATCACGCCGTGCATGACGCCCACGAAGGGATCGCGCAGGCCGAAGTCGGTGAGCAACGTGACGACGCCCGACGGCTTCATCGCTCTCCTCGTGGTTCGGGCTCGGCTCGCCAGCGCGCGATGCGCCTGGGCCAATCCGGCGCGTCGGCGCGCCCCGCTCGTGCCCGCCACTCGGCGCGGACGAGGGCGCGGGCCACGTCCGCGAGCCAGCGCGGTGGGTCCGAGGGCTGCCATGGCTCGAACGTCGTGCTGCCCCGTGCGTCGACCCGCACCGCACCGTTTCGCGCGCCCTCGGCTGTGGTCAGCGTCGCCCGATAGCGCGCCCCGTCGGACCCCGCCGCTTCGAGCCAAAGCTCGACCTTGCCGCCCTCCAAGGGCTCCGGACCGGCCCGAGACTCGCGCTCGCTCATGGATGACGCGAATCTAGTTCACGGTGCATGATTCGACCACGAAACCCGAGGCGTGCCGTGACCCACTTGGTGTTCGCTCAGAGCTCGGGCTTGGACTTGCCCACCCTCGACGCCCAAGCGCGCCGCCTGTTCGCGGCCGCGTTCGAGGCCCTGGCGGCGACGGGCCCGGACCTCCGCTTCCGCCTGGAGGCGCCCACGCATCTGCGCGGCGCGAGCTTTCGCCTGCACCCACGCCCGCGGTCCGAAGCCGATTTCGAGCGCGCGAAGCGCGCGGAAACCCGCGGCCGCGCGGCGGGGATGGCGGCTCTCGCCGCCCGCTGCGCCGCGGTGTGGGAGGTCCACGCGGATCCGGACGCCCCCGCCGAAGCGCTCCACACGGTGTGCGCGGTGCTCGCTTCGGTGGCGCTGGGACCGGTGCTCCCTCCAGATGACTCGACGCTCTACGGTGTGCGCGGCGCCCTCGCGCGCGCAACGGCCGAGCGGGCAGCTCCGAGCTGAGCCTTCAGCCTCCGCCGCGGACGCTGGTCGGGCAGCAGAGATCGAAGTCCGTCGGGTCCGAGGGCGATTCCGCGCGACAACCGAGTCCAATCCCCTGCTGCTGTTGGTCAGCGCTCGTGCAATCGAGCTTTCGCCCTTGGGCGGTACCGGCACAGTCGGAGTCGGTGAGCGTGTCGGCCGGCTCGGTGCACGGCAGCGTGGATTCGGTCTTGCCGGTCACGCTCGTCGGGCAGCACACGTCGGTGCCGCCTGCCTTCTCGAGCACGCAACCCGCCGCTACCGCTGCGTTGGCCTGAGCCTCGCTGTCACAGTCGAGCTTCCGGGCGTTGGCGCCGTGGGCCGCGCAGTCCGGATTGTTGTCGGCATCGGCTTTCTGGCGGCAGTCCACCGCTCCACCGCCGTCCCCATCCTTCGACGAACAGGCCACGGCCAAAACGAGCAGCGTCAGCGCACCCAAAATCTGCATTCGGGAAAGCTACCGACGATCCGCCAGGCGTGTCTACTCGTCACCGAATGCGTAGCGATACAGCATGTCGGTGAGCGCTGCGCGCAGCGCTCGAGCCTGTCGGGGGGTCGGGGGTGGTCCGCGTAGCCCAGCGGTGACGAGCGCCACCTCCTGCGCAGCCACCGAGATCACGTGGGCCGCAGCGTCGGTGTCGGTGATGCGCTCGGCGGGCACGCTTTGGCGAATCAGGAACGCGAGAGCCACACGGCCGCGCTCCTCGAAGTCGTCCCGCAGCTTGGCGATCTCCGAGTCACGCATGGCGACGGCCATGAACTCGCGGGTCAGCTTGGGGTTCTCCGATGTGCTCTCGAACAGGATGTCCACCACTTGGTCCACCGCGGCGCGACGCTGGGTTCGCGTGCGCGTCGAAGCAAAGGCGTCCGCCGTGAGCTTGTGCATCACGCTTTCGTAGGAGCGCTCGAGATGGCGCTCGACGAGCTCGATGAAGGCCTGCCGCTTGTCGGCGAAGTAGCGGTAGAACGTGCCCACGGACACGCCCGCCCGGGCTGCGATGTCCGGCGTCTGGCAGTCGTCGTAGCCGCGCTCGGTGAAGACTTGGCTCGCCGCCTCGAGCAAGCGCTGGTGTGTGTCCCGAGCGCGCTTCTGGGCGAACTCGCGGGTGTCGCGGGTGGGCAGCCCCGAGGGCGGGACCGAGTCCCGGGCCTTGGGCTCCGAGTGCGGATCCGGACGAGATTCGGCCACGTTCCCCAGCGTAGCCGGCCGGCGAGAAAAGTGAAGCCGGTTTCAGATTTCGCCTTGACGGAGGTCAATTGAAAGATGAAACTGATTTCACTTTCCCGGAGGACCCATGGACGCACCGAAGACCCGCCCCCTCAAGCTGGAACACTTCGAGGCCAAGCTCGATGTCGCCTTCAACTGGGGCTACGAGCAGACGAGGGAGGAGCTGCGGGAGCTCTATCGCAAGGCCAAGAAGTCCCAATGGGACTCGGACGAGCGGCTCGACTGGTCCATCGACGTGGACATCGAGAAGGCGCAAATCCCGGAGTTCATGCACCCGCTCTTCGGGTCGGACATCTACCAGAAGCTCGACGAGAAGAAGCACCTGGAGCTCCGGCGCGAGATGCCGGCCTGGACCCAGTCGCAGTTCTTGCACGGCGAGCAGGGCGCGCTCCTCGTGGCAGCCCAGCTCGTGAACTCGGTACCCGACATGGAGTCGAAGCTCTACGCCGGCACGCAGGTGATGGACGAAGCGCGGCACGTCGAGGTGTTCGATCGCTACCTCCACGAGAAGGTCGGTTCGAGCTACCCGATCAGCCCCCACCTTCGTTCGCTGCTCGACACGATCCTCAAGGATTCACGCTGGGACATGAAGCTCCTCGGCATGCAGATCATGGTCGAGGGGCTGGCTCTCGCCGCCTTCGGCGTCACGCGCGCCTACGTGGAAGAACCGCTGCTCCAGGCCCTCACGACCTACGTGCTGCAAGACGAGGCGCGACACGTCGCTTACGGCGTGCTCTCGCTGCGGGACTTCTACAACGATCAGAAGGAGTCCGAGGTGCGCGAGCGCGAGGACTTCGTGTACGAGGCCGCCGTGCTCATGCGCGACCGCTTCCTGTTCCAGGAAGTCTGGGAGAAGACGGGGCTCCCGGTGAAGGAGTGCATGGAGATCACGCTCAACAACCAGGGGCAGCAAGAGTTCCGGAAGATCCTCTTTTCGAAGATCGTGCCGGCCGTGAAGAAGGCCGGGCTGCTCTCCCAGCGCCAGCGCGAGCGCTTCGCCACGCTCGGGATCCTGGAGTACGAGAACTGGCAGGATCCGTTCGAGGCGCTGAAGCAGGCCGAGGCCGAGCAGGCCGCCTGAAAGAACGTCCCAGCGCGCCTGCGTCGAGCCCTGCACACCGCGAACGTTGGGGCGCGTATGCGGCTGACCTCACCCCTGTGAGCGTCGTTCAACAGCTAGTGGTTGAACCACTACAGTTTGGGGGCCGCGACTGAGAATTCGGGGGAAATTCAAGCGGCACGGCCGTTGCTGAACGGCTCTCCGTGTCTCGGCCAAAACTTCTCCACCGCTCACCTCGGGGGCTCGGCGCGCTGGCGCTCCTGGCGCTCCTCGCGGCCGTGAGCCCCTCGTTTGCCCAGGCGCCGGCGACCTCGGACGTGACCTCCACCGAAGGAGTGGTGATCGCGCTCGAGAGCGACGACATCGTGGTGGACCTCGCCGCCAAGCGCGGCGCGGCCGCCGGCGACGTCATCGAGATCTGGCGACCACTCAAGCTGAAGCACCCGGTGACGGGCAAGCTCGTCGTCGACCGCTTTCGCATCGGATCGCTGCGCCTCACCCAGGTGCGCGACGTGCTCTCCCTAGCCCGCACCGAGGGCAAGTTGGCGCGAACCCCCGAGCGTGGAGACATCGTCGTCTTGCGCAAAGCCAAGCTCGAGGAAACGCCGGCAGCGAAGCCGAAGCCGACTCCGAAACCAGTGGCCAAGGTGACTCCGAGCGCAGCGGATGAGTCACCCGAGACGCCGCCGAGCGCCAGCTTCGCGCCACCCCCAGCGGCCTCCGATCCCGACGAGGCCGAGGTCAGCGCGCTGTTCGATTCACTGCGCGGTGCCGACGTCACGCGCCGCATCGTCACCTACGAGAACTACGTGCGGAAGGACCCGAACGGTCGCTTCGCCGCAGTGCTGTGGGAAGAGGCCGCGCATCTGCGCCGGCTGTTCGCCAAGGACGCCAGAAGCGCCGGCGGCGCGCCTGCCATCGCCAGCTTCGAGAGCCCGAAATCAGCCCTGGAAGGCATTCCGCTCAGCATCGGCGCGGAGGTCACCGGCGACGCCAAGGGCGCCGTGCTCCACGCCCGCCGCACCGGCGAGGTCGCCTATCGCTCGACGCCGATGCGCGCGGTCGGCCCGGGCTACTTCAGCGTGACGATCCCGGCCGAGCGCATGACCGCGCCTTCGGTGCAGTACTTCATCGAAGCGACCAACGCCGAGGGCAAGGCCCTGCCGCTCGTGGCCAGCGCGGACGAGCCGAAGGTCATCGAAGTCGATCCGATTCCGACGCCGACGCCGCCCGTGCGCAAGGAGGCCACGGCGAGCCTCTGGACGGACTACGCCGACTACAACCGGATGCGCGGCAACGATCGCGTCTGGCAGACCGAGGGCTTCGTCGGCATGCGCTTCTCCGACGAAGGCCTACGGGCGCTTCGTACGGGTTTCGGCGTTTTCCGCGGCGTCGGCGGCTCCATCCAAGAGCTCGACGAGATCGGCAAGAGCGGTCGAAAGGTCGGACTCACCTACGGCTACCTGGAAACCGAGGTCGGCTTTTCCTCGTTCACAGCGCTCATCGCGCGCGGCGTGCTCGGCCTGCGCGACGACGGCGTCGCGGGCGGCGCGCAGCTGCTCCTGCGCCTGGGCAACGACAAGAAGACGAACTTGCAAATCGGCGGAGAGGTCCTGGGTGGAGTCGGTCTCCGCGGCATCACCCAGCTCGAGCTCAACGTGTTCGAGCAGGTGCCCATCCTGCTGCGCACGGAGGTCACGAACCAACCCGCGGGCTCGGTCGCGGCGAAAGACAGCGTTCGACCCTACGACCCAGGCGCCACGCCCGACACCACGTCCCTCGACGCGGGTGAAGTCGGCGCGCGCCATCGTTCAAGTGGGCTACCGCGTGACGCCCGGCCTCGTGCTGGCAGCGCGCGGTTCTTACTTGAGCAGGACCATCAAACACGCCGGGCCAGGCTTCGGCGGGGCGGTGACGTACACATGGTGACCCGTGTTCCCGTGCTCCCTCTGTTCGCGCTCGCCTTCGTGGCGCGCGTGGGCAGCGCCAGCGCCGACGAAATCTCACGCGAGCTGCCCGCGGCAGCAGCGGCACCGAAGCGCCGAAGCCCAAGATCGAAGCGATCACTCCCAAGGTGCATCACGCTCCGGTCGCGGTCGCGCCCGCGCACCAGACTCTGGTCGTCCGAGCCGACATCGAGCACCCCGAGCTCGTGAAGCGCGCGCTCTTGGTCTACGCCACACCCGAACGCCCCGGCCTCGCCGAAGTCGAGCTCCAGCGCGCTTCGGAAGGTCCCTACGCCGCCCAGATCCCGGAGGCCGACGTGACCTGGCCGAGCCTCTCGTACACCATCGAGCTCGAGCTCCTGGACGGCAAGCGCATCCCGGCGTTCGGCTCACGCGCGGATCTGCACCGCGTGGAGATCCCCGAAGACTTGATGGACATCCGCGAGCGCGCGCTCCTCGAACGGCTCGGCGGGCGCCGCAGCGTGTTCAGCACCACCGGCGAAGTGGTGTCGTTCGGCACCAGCCGCGCGGAGAAGCTCGACGCGACGGGCACGGAAGCGGTCAACGACTACTACTACCGGGTCGAAGGCAGCTACACCTACCGCCCGCTCAAGCTGGTCACCGAGTTCAGCATGCGCGTCGGGCTCGTGCGCGGAAAATCGGTCCCGGTGCGAGAGGTGACCGATCAGCAGGAGTCGAGCGCTTCGACGTCGGCCTGAACTACGGCTCGCCTGCGGTGCGCTTTCATCTCCACGACATGGTCCACCTCGACGCCAGCCTGCTCCTCAGCATCACCGAGGTCGGGTTCCGCGGCGGCGGCGGCGGCGCGCTGCTCCTCGGGGACCCCTACGGCAGCAACTCACGCTGGGCTTCGAAGCCGTGCGCGACTTCGGCACCCGCTACTACAGCCGCATGGACGTCGCGGTGGCGAATGGTGTCACGGTGGCGCCGGTGATCGAGGTGACCAACATGCCGAGCGCCGACAGCTACGGCGTGCGCCTGCTCGGCGAGGTCGGCCTCGACCTCGGCGGTGGCTTCAGCACCGCGCTCCGCGGCGGCTACCAAGCGCGCGTGGCGACCAGCGGCGGTGCAGCGGTGGAGCGACCCTGTCGTACGCCTTCGATCCGGCGACGTCAGCGCAGCACCTCGAGCACGCGCTGGACCGCCGGGCGACGAAAGGCGCCCCGACCCCAGGCGCTACGGCCCGAGGGTCGTTGCCGGGGTACAGACGTGGGTCGCCTGCGGGAAGCTCCACGTGAGCGACGAGCCGCTCAGCGCATCCGCGCAGGTCGTGAGGTAGCACACCCGCAGCGGATCACAGCTGAGATCGTAGACGGCGGTGGCTTGTCGGAGAGAGCAGCCATCTCCCCGCTGGTTCTCCACCACCGTCTCGACTGACTCCCCGCTCCCGCCGGTCTTGCACCAGTACTTCTTCGCGGCGCATTCCTCACACGCGGGCGTCGGCTCCGACTTCGTCTCTACGTCGTCGCTTCCGCCGCAGGCTGCCACGGTGACTACGACCAGCGCTGCGACGGCCAAACAAGCAATCCTAGGGGAGAGGCTTTTCTTCGGTCCAACACGTTGCGTTGCCATCCTGGCACGTCCTCCAACTCGAGGGTGGGATTGCGACTACCAGCTCCGGACACTGCGCGCACGGGGCGGCGGTGGAACGACCAAGGTGCCTCCGTTCAACTTCACAACCTTCAACACCCTCCCTTCCGAAAGTGGAGCACAGCCAAACTCCGTTCGCCACCACTCGCCTCTTCATCCGATGGCCACTCGCATGCATTTTCGGCCCCATGCCCGGGCCCTATGCCCGGGAAGCGGTGTCACGGTGGCGCCGGTGCGGTCGCGCTCTTGGCTTCCTGCATCGAAGTGACCAACATGCCGAGCGCCGACAGCTACGGCGTGCGCCTGCTACCAAGCGCGCGTGGCGACCAGCGGCGGTGCGAGCGGTGGAGCCACCCTGTCGTACGCCTTCTGATCCGGCGACGTCAGCGCAGCACCTCGAGCACGCGCTTCGGACCGCCGGGCGACGAAAGGCGCCCCGACCCGAGGCGCTACGGCCCGAGGGTCGTTTCCGGGGTACAGACGTGGGTCGCCTGCGGGAAGCTCCACGTGAGCGACGAGCCGCTCAGCGCGTCGATCACCCGATGGCCACTCGCATGCGCTTCCGGCCCCAGGCCGGGCCGAGTCCGCCACGGGCGAAGTGCCCGGGAATGGGCTCACCGCAGGCTTCGCAGCGATCGTCTTTCAGACGGTAGGCACGGATCTCGTACCAGTCGCGTTCGATGAGCCGGGTCTTGCACTTCGGGCAACCCGTCGAACCGCTCGCCACGTCGTGGATGTTGCCGGCGTAGACGAAGCGCAGGCCATGCCGGAGCGCCTGGTCGCGAGCGCGCCGGCAGGTCTCGGGCGGCGTCGCAGGTACGTCGAGCAGGCGAAAATCCGGGTGAAACGCGCTGAAATGGAGGGGCACGTCGGGGCCGAGCTCTTCCAGGAACCACGCGCACAGCCGGTCGACTTCGTCTTCCGAGTCGTTGTGCCCCGGGATGAGCAGCGTGGTCACCTCGACCCAGACGTTGGTTTCGCGCTTGAGCCAGCGAAGCGTGTCGAGCACCGGCGCGATCTCGGCAGCGCAGAGCTTCCGATAGAACTCGGGCGTGAAGGCCTTGAGGTCGACGTTGGCGGCATCGATGACCGAAAAGAAGTCGCGGCGCGCCTCTTTGGAGATGTAGCCGGCGGTGACGGCGACGGTCTTCACGCCGCGGTCGTGACAGGCCTCGGCGCAGTCGATGGCGTATTCCGCGAAGATCACGGGGTCGTTGTAGGTGAAAGCTACGCTCTTGCAGCCACTCTCACGAGCGGCCTCGGCCACTTGGACCGGAGTCGCGCGATCGGAGAGGAGCTGGATCTCCTTGGCCTTGGAGATGTCCCAGTTCTGGCAGAACTTGCAGCCGAGGTTGCAGCCCGCGGTCCCGAACGAGAGCACCGCGGATCCGGGATAGAAGTGGTGGAGCGGCTTCTTCTCGATGGGATCGATGCAGAATCCCGTGGCCCGGCCGTAGCTCGAGAGATAGATGGCGTCGCCCTTGCGCTCGCGCACGAAGCAGAACGCACGCTGACCATCGTGGAGCCGGCAATAGCGCGGGCAGAGGTCGCACTGGATGCGACCGTCGGGTAGCTCGTGCTGCCAGCGCCCGCGCGCGGGGCTCGGACCTTCGCTCATCGGACCTTGGCGAAGGATAAGGCCGCCTCTGGGGCGTGCCAGGCCTACTCGTCTTCGGCGGCAGCAGCCCGGAAAATGCTCTTGGCCATCAAGCTGGTCTCGGCCTCGACGCGGGCGGCGTAGACACGGGCGCGCACGCGCCTCACGTCCGGATCATTTGGGAGCGCTTGCTTGGCGAACTCGGCCAAGTGAGCCGCGAGCGCGAGCTCACCCCGAGCGAGGAGCTCGTCGGCACGCCCAGCGAGAACCGCGCCGCCCCCAGCCAGAGCAGCGAGCTCTCGCGCCAGATCGGCGTCGCGGGCGGGCTTCAGCTCCGCAGGGTTTCCGTTCCACCAGCCACCGTAGAGGCGCCAGAGGTTCCGCACGATGAACTCGGGCTCGTCGTACACCGGGCGGAGATACGGCCGCGACACCAGTCGCGCCGGCGGTCTTACCGCGCCCAAGATGGCGTCGAGGGTCTCGCCAGCGTTCATGCGAGCGAGAGTCTCGTCCACCAGGAACTCGAGGAGCTCCGCCGTCTCGGTGAGCGCTTGTTCCACGCGATCGGCGCCCAGGATGGGCAGGCCGTGACCGGGGAGGAGAGTCTCGGGCCGGAGAGCAGCCATCTCGCGCAGCGCCCGGGCCCACTCGCGCGGGTAGCGCTGCACCTTCTGCGGATTCCCGCAATTGGGTGAAGCCCAGATGAAGAGGTCGCCGGTGCAGAGGACTTTGCGCTCGGGCAAGAACACCCAGGTGTGGTCGTCGGTTTCGCCTCGGGCGTGGTGAAGCTCGAGCTGCTCGCCACCCACTTCCAGGCGCAGGTCGTGCGAGTAGGTGCGATCCGGGTAGCGGTAATCGCTGGGCCAAGCCGCGACGCCGAACTGGCGGCCGTTGATCACGCGATTGTAGCCAGCGGTCAGGCGATAGCGGTCGAAGCGCTCGACCACGCGCTCGTGCGCGATCACCTCGGCCTTGCCGCGGCCCTCGGCTTCGAACGGACCGACGCCGAAGGCGTGATCGACGTGGCCGTGGGTGTAGATCGCGAGGGCCAGCGGAAGATGGGAAAATGCGCGCAAATTCTGGTGGTTTTGCCCCGCCATGAAGAAGCTGCCGGTGTCGACGAGCACGAGCCCGCCAGCGGTCGCGAGCGCGATCACGTTGCCGAAGCTCGACAGGAACGCGAGGCCATCCGAGAGCTCTTCGAGGCCGAGCAACAGAGAAACGGGCTGAAGATCGTGGGTCGTGGCGCTGCCCGTCCAGAGCGCCTCGGCCTGTTCCTTCACGAGACCCACGGCTCGTCTCCTCAACCCGGCAAGAGCCGCGCGAGATCCACGCCGACGGATTCGCAGGCCTGCCGCTGCACCACGCAGAGCTCGGCGATGCCCTCGAGCGCGAGATCCACCATGCGGTCGATGTCGCTGCGCGGCACCGGCGCGCCTTCGGCGGTGCCCTGGATCTCCACCATTTCGCCGCGCGCCGTGGCCACCACGTTGAGATCCACGCGGGCAGTGCTGTCTTCGGCGTAGCAGAGATCGAGGGCGTATTCGCCGTCCACGTGGCCCACGCTCACCGCGGCCACTTGGTCGCGCAACACTTTGCGGTCGAGCCGGAGCTTGTCGACGGCGAGGGCGAGCGCGATGAAGCCGCCGGTGATGGCCGCTGTGCGCGTGCCACCGTCGGCTTCGATGACGTCGGCGTCGATCACGATGCTGCGTTCACCCAGGCGATCGAGATCCACGGCGGCGCGAAGCGCGCGGCCGATGAGGCGCTGGATCTCGCGGGATCGCCCCGAGAGTGGCTTGTCGCGGCCGTCGCGGTTCTCCCTGCGCTTGGGGTTCGCGCGGGGGTGCATCTGATATTCCGCGGTGATCCAGCCTTTGCCGCGACCTTTCAGGAAGTCGGGCACGCTGTCGTCGATGGATGCCGTGACCAGCAGGTGGGTGCCCCCGGCCCGGTAGAGCACCGAGCCCTCGGCGAAGCGGTGGAAGCCGGGCTTCACCTCCACGGGTCGGATGGATCGCAGCGGAACGCCTCGGCGCTTGTCGGCCATGCGCTTCCGAGTACCACGGCCCAGGCCCGAGCGTCCTGCCCCTTCGCACGGCCCGAGCCGCGCCCCGGGGCGCTATGCTCCCCGCTCCGTGGCGCGCACGCAGAGCCTCAAGGTCTCGGTGATCTTCGCCAGCATCCAGGGCGAAGGTGTGACCGCAGGGGAGCCCGCGACCTTCCTCCGGCTCGCAACCTGCAACCTGCACTGTAGCTTCTGCGACACGAAGTACACCTGGGACTTCAACAATCACCGCTACGAAGACGAAGTGAAGGTGCTCGAGGTCTCGGAGGTCAGCCGCACCATCGCGGACCACGCGCCGCGTCGCCTCGTGATCACGGGGGGAGAACCGATGCTCCAGCAGCCAGGCGTGACGCGGGTGCTCGAGCTCCTCGGTCCGGACTTCGTGGTCGAAGTGGAGACCAACGGCACCCTCGAGCCGAGCCCGGAGCTCGCAGCGCGCGTGGCTCAGTGGAACGTGTCACCGAAGCTCGCGAACAGCGGAAATCGCGAGGGCCTCCGGCTCCGACCCCAGGTGCTCGCGCGCTACCTCGCCACGGGGCGCGCATTCCTCAAGCTCGTCGTCAGGGACGCGTCCGACACCGAAGAAGCCGCGGCCCTCGTCACACGGCTGGGCTGGCCAACGGAACGCGTGCTCTTCATGCCCGAGGCGCGCACGCCGGAAGAGCTCACGGAAAGGCACGACTTCGTTCGCGCCGAAAGCCTCGCGCGCGGTTTTGGCGTATCGCCGCGCCTGCACGTCGAACGTTTCGGCGGGCGACGGGGGACCTGATGCTCACTTGGGGAAGCCACCCACCATGTTGCAGCTGCCCGACGGGCACGAATCGGGCGGATTTCGCATGTTCCAATAGTACTTCTCGCCGACCAAGAGGTTCACTGTCCCGCCGAGCGAAGTACCAGCTCTGTAGGACCCGGTCGGGGTGGTGTACGTGCCGTTGACCTTCCCGCCGTAGGGCCCCGGCACCGCGTTTGCGGCCGAGAAGTCGCAGGCATGCGTGGAGAGGGAGAAATCCCGCACCGTGGAGCCCCCGGTGAATTCGGCCCAACTGGCACTGGCGACGTGGTCCATGGGTGTGTCCGCGATCAACTGAAAGCTGATGATCTGGTCGCTTCCCCACGCACCAAAGGTCTCGGTGTGGAGGTCCTGCTTGCCGAATTGCCCGGTGACCTGGATGGTGCCCGGCGGACAGCCGGCAAAGTCCATCGTTGGCCCGCCGCCCGACGCGTCGCCAGCGTCGCTGACGGCTCCGTCGTCGAGGGACCCGCCGCTGCCCGAACTGCCAGCAACGCCGCTCGTTCCCCCGGAGCCTGCGGCGGCGTCGCCCGCAGCATCGGAGATGCCCCCGGAGCCACCACCCATTCCAGCGTCCGCGGATGACCCCGAATCGTCAGAACCGCACCCAGCAGCGAGAAGAGAAGTGCATGCGACCATCGTCCATCGGAGTCGGCTCACTTCGCTACCTCGTTCGTGTGCGCTCCCCGCGACGCGGGGCGGGCGATCGGAGAACTCTAGCTCACGCTGCGGCCGCGAGCACGCGGGCAAAGGCTAGCGACCCCCGATGGGCGTGGCCTTGACCTGAGGCGCCGAACGCCCGGCGCGCACCCAACCGAGCGGAGTGAGGATCGCTCCTCCGATGAAGGCCCCGAAACCGAGCGCGAAGCCGGTGCTGGCACCGTCTTTCGATTTCGATTCCCCCGTGGCATCGGAAAGCGTGGCCGCCATGGCCGCGATGCCAGCCACCGCGAGCCCGATGCCGATGTACCCCATGACCTGACCCGAGCGGCGGTCGTCGTGAGTGCGCGGCTCGATGGAGAGCTCGCTCGGCTCTTTCACCTCGATGCGCCGTCGACCACCGACGACGACCTCGCTCTCGCGCACGGAGAGCCAATACTTTCCCGACGCGAGGGGGACGACGCACTCGCCGCTGCACTGGGCGAAGGCGGGCGAATCCTTCTCACGTGAGAGCGAGAACTCCACGCTGGGAGCGTTGGCGCGGAACACCACGGGAAACGTGCCGTAGGGCGCGAAAGCACCCCAACCCATGGGCGGAGGGTGCGCTGGCCACGGCTGTGCCCAGGCCGGTGAGGCCTGCGGGGCGGTGGGCGGCGGACGGGGCGCCGCACGCGCGCTCGGGGCGGAAGGCGCGGACGTGCTCGGCGCAGGCGGCGGGCTCGGCGGCGCAGACGCGGTCGGGGCTGGCGCCGTCTCGGCAGCGGCCGAGGCCGATGCAGGAGCACTCTGGGCATGGGCGACCGGAGCGAAGGCGATCCAAAGCCAACCCAATGCACGCGCTCTCGACATCGTCACCCCGGTTGCTGGGCCTTTTGTACCAGATCCGCGGTGATCAGGTGATACGCGTCGTCGGTCTTCCGCTTCTGGAAGTAGGCGTAGATCACCATTCCGAGACCGAACGCCACGCCGATACCGATGGCGGTTCGAAGGTCCCGGGTATTCAGCCAATACGTCGAACCGACGGCGGCGACGAACGCGATGGTCGATGCGCGAAGCAGGCAGCGATAGCGGAAGGTCGTCGCCTCACCCACGCGCGCGATCTCGATGACGCCGATGCACACCACGCTGGCGTCGCTCGAAACCGGGGGCTTGAACGCGATGCGGTCCGCCGTGTGGCTCACGATCTCTTGATCGTCGAGCCAGTCGAGGGGCACGGGGAGCGGGACGTCGACCCGCAGGGTCTCGGTGTCCCTGCCGAGCACGAGACCGAGGTCAGCCACCCATGGCGCCTTGCGCTGGTGGCCGAGGTACTCGATGAACCAGACGACGCCCGCGAGCGCGAGGGGAGCGAATTCGAGGAGCTCGCGGGGAACCATCCGCTGCGGAGGCTAACCCATCCGCGCGATCAACCAGAGGCTCGTGCGCTCCGCCGACCCGCCCGCGGGGCGCGCCGTGCCGGTTCCGCCATGCGATCTTCCCAGAACGTCGCGATGCCGAGGAGCCACCATCGGTACGCACGGCGCCGATGCGTCAGAGTCTCAGAGTCTCGACCGACAATCCGTGCGCGCCTTGAACCAATCCGGCTCGACGGCCATCTTCTTCGGATCGTAGTCGCCGAGCGCAGCCACGACGCCACTTGGGCCGACCTGAAAACCGATGTACCGGTGCTCCATGCAACCCGATGGGCAGTCGCCGCTCGCTTGATCGAAGATGTAGTAGTGCTGATCGCTGGCGACCTCCAGGCAGACGTCGGGCCCGTCGCTGACGATTTCCTGGTAGCCGACGTCAGCCACATCGGGCAGTGCGCTGTATTCGGTAGCGAGCAGCGCCGCGCTGAAGCGCTTCTCGCCGAAGGTGAGGCGCCGTCCAGTCCAGTAGGGCAGTTCCTCGATGCTGGCACCGTAGGCCTGATTCGCGCAGTCCCACGCGTGGTAGTTCCCTGACTCCACGTCGGCCCGGACTGCCTCTTCGAACTTCACCGTTAGGCCGACGAGGAGCCCGGGGAAGATCGGCTTGATGACCATCACCGTGGCGTCGGCGGCGACGATCGCCCCGAGGTCGCTGGCAATTCGGTCATATAAGGGGCTCGGCGCGACCAGGGCCGCTGATGTCTCGAGCGCGAGGAGCTCGGCTGAGGAATCGGGCCGCGGGGTCTTGGCGATATCGTCGGGCGAGGCCTGCGGAACGTAGCTCGTGCAAGAATCCGCTGGGCTCGAGTCACCCTCTGCGTTCTCGCCGCAACCGAGCGCACACAGGACGGCTAGGACCACTCCGATAGCACCGGCGACTTTGGCGACTCTCGGTGACTTCAACATCAGTAGGGGCTCCACGCCATGCCGAAAGTACTGCTCGGCAGCCCATTCCACCGACTTGCGGGTCATCCAGGTGTTGCTTGGCCATGACAGCATTCGCTCGACCACGCGCTACACGTGCGTCTCCGCGGGATTGATCGCCAAGACCGCGCGCACGCCTGCTTGTCTGGTGCCACGCTGCCGCCACCGCCCGCATCCGTAACGTCTCGATCGGCTGAACCTCCACAGCCGAGGGCTATCCACAGAGGCATGAAAAGAAGCTTGCGCGTCATGGCTGCCTCGTCAATCCGACTCGTATGTCTCGCCCGATTGGGTGACCGCATTCATCACTGCCGTAGTCAGTTGATACCTCCTTGGTTCCCTTAACGTACTCGGCCCGTTGAACGACGATGGTCGCGCTCGGGCCTTCCGGGATGGTGTGCCAGTAGATACATCTCTCCTGGTTCTTGGTCGCGGGATCGTCATTCACGAACACGTCCGCATCGCAAATAGAATCGCCGCTTGACTCGTCGAAGACGGCGATTTGGTACGTTGGAGCAAGACTAATAGTGTCACAAGACGGCTCGCATCCCGTGAGCGCCAAGATCATCGCTGCACTGCAGCCAACGACGCTATGGTAGCCACAGCGAACCGTACCAAGAACGATGGCGGACCCCGCGAGCGCGAGGGGAGCGAATTCGAGGAGCTCGCGGGGAACCATCCGCTGCGGAGGCTAACCCATCCGCGCGATCAACCCGAGGCTCGTGCGCTCCGCCGACCCGCCCGCGGGGCGCGCCGTGCCGGTTCCGCCATGCGATCTTCCCAGAACGTCGCGAGCGCGGGCCAGAGACCCTGCGCGGCCTTCTTGGAGACCACGGCGCCCACGTGGCCACCGGACAGGTGGATCCGGTGCTTGTCGGTCGCGCCGATCCGGTCCAGGAGCACGGCCGCGCTCTCTTTCGGCACGATGTTGTCGTGCTCGAAGGTGACCGCGAGCGTGGGGCAGGTGATGGCCTCGAGCCGCGCGGGCTTGCCCGAGAGCCGGAACGAACCAGCGACCAGTGCGTCCTTCCGATAGAGCTCTTCGACGTAGCGTTCGTAGCAGGCTCCCGGGAACGACACGTTGTCGCCGCCCCAGGTTTCGAGAGCGAGAAAGCCGTTCATGAACTCGTCGTCCCAGAGTCGGTCGGCGATGTGGACGGCCTTCTGCAGACCGAGCGTCGGTCGGAGCAGGTGGAACGCCGACTGCATGAGCTGCCACGGCACGTTGCCGGTGGCCGCGACCAATGCGCCGACGTCGAAGCGCTTGGACCGCGTCCACGCGCTCAAGAGCCCGGCGTCGTGGAAGCCGATGGGGGCGGCCAGCGCGGTGAGCGACGCGAAGCGCTCGCAGTGCACCGCCGCGTGGATGGCGGCGAGGGTGCCCCCGAGGCAGTAGCCGAGGACATGAGCCGTCTCGCTTTCGGCGAGGGCGCTCGTTTGCCGGAGTGCTCGGCCAAGGTAGCGGTCGCAGACTTCGTCGAAGTCGACGTAGCGATCCTCGTCGCCCGGCGTGCCCCAGTCGATGGCGAACACGTCGTGGCCACGGGCCACCAGGAATTCGACCAGGCTCTTGCCCGGCATCAGATCGAGCACGTAGTGCCGATTGATGAGCGAAGGCACGAGCAAGACCGGCGTCGGAAACGCGGGCCCGCCGGCGCGCGGCCGATAGCGGAGGAGCCTCCATTTGTTTTCGGCGAAGACCACGTCCGAGGGCGTTTGGCCCACGGACGGCGGCTGCTTGCCGAAGAGCGCTCGGAACGACAGGATGGGGTCCATCACTCGTACATCGCCTCGAACTGTCGCTCGAAAGCCCGGTAGATCTGCTTTCTCCGTGGCTTCAGCGTGGAGGTCAAGAGGCCGCCTGCCACCGTGAGCGGCGTGTCCATCACCCGGTAGCGTTTGATCTGCTCGAAGCTCGCGAGGCTCGCGTTCACACGAGCGACGCTCGCGTCGACCAGGGCAGCGATGGCCGAGCCGCGCTCGTCCGGGCCGATCCCCTGGGCCGAAAGCTGCGCATCCGTAGCCTCGGGGTTCAGCCAGATCCCAGCGACCAAGTACTTCTTGCCGTCGCCGTACACGATCGCGTGCGCCACGTACGGATCATCGGCGAAGCGGAGCTCGATGTTGGCTGGCGGCACGTTCTTCCCGCCCGCGGTCACCAGGATCTCCTTCTTGCGGTCGATGATCTGCAAGAAGCCATCGTCGGTGAAGCGACCGACGTCGCCGGTCTTGAACCAGCCGTCTTCGGAGAACGCCTGGGCCGTTGCGTCAGGGTCCTTGTGATAGCCCGCGAAGACGTTGGGGCCGCGTGCGAGGATCTCGCCGTCTTCCGCCAACCGGAGCTCGACCGACGGCAGGGGCTTCCCCACCGAATCGAAGCGGAACGCTTCGGGACGGTTCAAGGTCAGCGTGGGCGAGCACTCGGTGAGCCCATAGCCCTCGATGATGAGCAGGCCGCACTCGTAGAAGAGCTGCTTGATCTCGCGCTTGAGCCCGGCGCCACCGCTCAAACAGAAACGCAGGCGACCACCGGTGATGGCCGAGAGCTTCGCGCGCCGCGCGTCGGGGTCGCTTTCGCCCATGGCCGCCGTCGCGAGCTTCTCCCAGTAGGCCGGGACGCTCATGAACACGTTGGGGCGCACGGTGGGCAGGTGCGAGAGCACCTGGATCGGATCGGAGAGATACGTCGTGAAGCCCAGCGTGTTCCCGAGGCACGCCTCGCCCAGGCCGAAGATGTGACTCATCGGGAGCCAGAGCAGATCCACCGAGGCGTCGTCGAGCAGCGGTGCGTTGCAGGTGAGCCAATCGAGGCCGTTTTTCGCGACGTTTTCGTGGGTGAGGGGCACGCCTTTGGGGCTGCCGGTGGTGCCGCTCGTGTAGAGCATGAGCCCGGGTGCGCTCAGGGGAATGGCGTCGAGCCGCGCCTGGAAAGCGTCGGGCGCCTCGGCGTCGTGGGCTCGGCCGAGCGCGAGCGCTCGACCCCAGGTGAGCACCTTCGCTTCGACCTCCGCGGCGCTCGGCACAGCGAGGCCCTTCGATCGCAGATCGCCCGCGACCTGGGCCGCATCGAGCCGGTCGTCGAGCAGCACGATGCGCTCGACGCCCGTGAGCTCCGACCAGCGCTCGAGCACGCGCGAGAGCAGGGCCGCGGTGTCGACGAAGAGCACCTTGGCGTCGCTGTGCGCCAGGATGTACGCCGCCTGCTCGGCCGTGCACGCCGGATACACGGGCACCATCACGCCGCCCGCGGCCTGGATGGCCAGCGCCGCTTCGATCCACTCCACCCGATTGGGCGCGAACACGGCCGCGCGGTCCCCGGGCGAAAGGCCCACCGCCGCCAGGAAACAGGCCGCCTGGCGGATGGCGTCGGCGTACGCGCCCCAGGTCACGGCCTGCCAATCGCCGCCGGCCGTGGGCAACATGAAGCGCGGCCGACTGCGCCGTTCTTCCAGCGCGTCGAACACGGCCTTGGGCGCGACCTTGAGCTCGAGGTACGGCGTGATGTCGAACATGTTTCCCCTCCGCTTTCAGGGCTTCTGGGCCAGGCGCTCTTCGAGGTCGAGCAGCTTGCTCTCGAGTTGGTTCAGCTTGTGGAGCGTGCGCTCTTGATCGCGCTTCGTGGGCAGACCCAAGCCACCCCACCAGCTCGCCGCGAACTCGTCGCTCTTCTTCTTGGTCTTCATCATGGCCGAAAGCCAGGCTCCGGCCGGCTCGAGCACGAGCGGGCTCTTCATGACTTGCTCGAGGTAGTTCGCGGTGGCGTTCTCCCAAGCGGCGAAGAGCTTCTTGTACATGTCCCAGGGATTCATCTCGATCTCTCTTTCTAGCTGGATTTCGGCTCAAAACCCGATGCGCCGGAGCTCGGCCGCGGTGGCGAAGTCGAGCTCGGACTCGTCCGCCTTGCTGGTGGCCCGGACCACTTCCGCGAAGCACTCGAAGAACAGGGAAACTTGGCGGCGCGAGGTGCTTGCGCCGACCGCGGGCGCCACCGTGACCTTGGTCCGGACGCGGTGCGCTTGAGTGAACGTGAGCGAGGGCAACACCGCTTCGCCCACGCCGTCTACCGTCACCTCGTAAGTGTCCTTGCCGGCATAAGGCAAGCCGCGCAGCGTGCCGTTGGTGATGCTGCCGGCGGATACGAACGAGCCGCCCGGCTCGATGGGGAAACGCAGGAGCTCGACCGGGGGATCGTAGACGAGCAGCGTCTTGCCTTCGGCGGGCGCTTCTTCGCGTGACGCCACACCCAGGAGCGCGAGCCCCTTCTCGTCGTGGCGCACGACGTTCTCCACGCTGCCGGCAGCGTCGAACGGCGTCACGAAGGCGTCCGGTGGGAACGACGCCTGGTACCACTTGCCCTGGATGCCCGTGGGGATGACCTGCGCGGCTTGGTCGTCGGCGAAGTCGGTGGCGAAGTCCCAGCGCAGCCGGCCGTCGCCGAGATCGATGCCGGCGACGTCCACCGGGCGCTCGGCGCCGGCGGGCGAAACCAGGTACGAAATCTGGGTGCCGATGGCGGGTTGGGCTTCGGACGCGTCGATGCGCCCGTCGAGGTTCGGCACGCAAGCGAGCGGCGTCGGCTCGGCCCCCTGGTAGTCGGCGTAGGACGGCGGATGCGACTTGTTGTCGCCGCAGCCGAGGGCGAGAAGAGCGGAAAGGAGGGCAAATCGGGGGCGTTTCATGCGACTCCTAGAACGTGAACGCGGCGCTCAGGCGCCAGAGCTGCGCGCTCTTGGCCCGTAGCCCGAGCGCGGGGTTGTCGAGACCCGCCAGCGGAAAGAGCGTGGCTTGCTCGAGCCCGAACACGAAGCCGTCGCGGCTCTCGTATTGAAGCCCCGGGTCGAGCTCGACGCCGAGGGCTTGCTTCTCACCCGGCGTGGACTCGGGGTTCACGGCGAAGGAAAACACCGAGAAGAGCGAGGCGCGGAGCCGCCCGCTGGTGAACCGGAACACGTCGCCCGCGAGGTGTGGCCGCAGGTAGACCGCGTCGGTCACGGTTCCGATGATTTCGCGGAACAGGATGCGATCGATCCGATAGTCGGGGTGGAAGCGGAAGTTCTGGACGGTGTTGTCGTAGGGCGGACGCGCCTGCGGTCCATCGAGATCACCGGGCTGGGGCGCCCGGGCATTTTCCCCGGGAAACGCGCCGAAACCGGGCGCCGAGTCGCCGCTCGCGTAGCCAGCGTCGAGCCCGAGACGATAGCTGTCGTCGGCGTCTCCGAACTCGCTCTCGAGCGCCATGCCGAGCTGCGAGCTCGTGGCCGCGTCGTGGAACAGGACGCCCGGTACGAGCGAGGGTTGCTCGACGCGAGCGCGGAGGTACGCGAGCTCGGCCTCGACGCGATAACCGCGCCCGGAGAGCCGGCTCCAGACGTCGCCCGCGGTGGCGGTGTAGCCCCGCGCCATGACCTGGCGCTCGTCCACCGTCACCGGCTGCGACACGGGGAGATACGTCGCGGGCACGTCGTCGTTCTGCCAGCGGTGCGAGGCGTAGGCGCCGTATTCGAGGGTGTCTTTGCCCGCGCGCGCCCGACGCCGGCGCGCCGCATCGGTGCGCGAGCGCAGCACCGCGAAGGTGAGCGTGTGCACCGACGCGCTCGGCGCAAAGTCGATGCTGCGGGTGCCCGTGCGATCCGGCACGAACGGCCCGGTGGCGGAAAAGTCGTAGGCAATGGCCCAAAAATGGCCCAAAAGTGGGGTCACGAAGGCGATGCGATCGGCGGCGTCACCGCTGTCGCAATCGAGGCAATCGCCGGCGTTGGTCAAAATGCCGAGGCCCCAATGACTGCCCATGCGGCCGATGGCGAGGGCGCCGACGGGGGTCAGGGTCTCGCCCCAGACTCGCTTGATCCGCAGCGTCGACGACTCGCTCCGCTGGCTGCCGCTCGCGGCCGGAATGCCCTCGGGCGCACTGCCGAGGGCGACGTTGTCGAGAGCATCGAGCCGCGCCTTGACGGCGACCATTCCGCCCGGCGCGTAGACCGAAAGATCCGTGCGAAAGCGCATGTCGGCCCGGGTCAGGGTCTGCCCATTCCGACTGCCGACGGGCACCGGATAGAGCAGCTCTCCCGACGGCGTGGGCCCGCGATCGAGATCCAGGTTGTAGAGCGCCTCGGCTCGCACTCGGTAGTAGCCATCGAGGCGCACGGTCTCGTCGGGCTCGGCGCCGAGCTCGCGCGCATGGTCCGCGAAACCAGTGGCGCGCGCCGGGAGCGTGAGCGCGAGCAGACAGGCGACCACGCGCAATCGCATCAGCCACCCCCTGCGGGCTTCGACGCCGCGTCGGGGGACTTCTGCGGAGGCGCTTCCGGCACCGCCTCCGACCCGCGCTTCGGCGCCGGCGCGGCGGCGCGCGGTGGCTCACTGGGCGGCGCCAACCGCAGGAATTCCGCTAGATCGCGCGTCGACTCGGCGCGAGCCTCGAGCATCGGAAAGTGCCCGGTGCGTGGGTAGCTCACGAGCTTCGCCTGACGGAGGTCACGCACCAAGCGCTCCCCGATGGCGAGCGGCGTGACGCGGTCTTCACGACCCCAGAGCAGGAGCGTGGGCTTTTCGATCTCGTGATAGCGCTTCTCGATCTCGGCGAAGCGCTGCCCTCGCGTCGCGGCCAACGCCGCCGCGGTGGTCCCCGGACGTTCGAGCGCCCGCTCGACGTCTTCCACCAGCTGTTCGCTGACGTTGCGCTCGTCGTAGAAGGCCTGCGAGATCTTCTCGTCCGAACGCTCGGCGTAGAACGCGCCGAAGAGCAACTCTCCGACCCCGTCGGCCCGCGCGAAGTGGAACGTGCTCGGAAGCTGCTCTTCGTAGACCCAAGCGTCGTAGAGGGCGATGCGCTCGATCCGCTCGGGCTTCTTCAGAGCCAGGCGAAGCGCCACCGACGCACCCCAGGAGTGGGCGACCAGGTGAAAGCGATCCACACCGCGGGCGTCGAGCAGGGCGAGCACGAGCTCGGCTTGGGCCGCTGGCGAGTAGTCGCCCGGCGGCCGGTCCGTCCAGCCGAAACCCTTCAAATCAAGGGAAATTACCCGATGCTCGCGTTCCAGGGTCGGCGCAACGGTCTGCCAGGTCTCGAGCGACGAGGCGAACCCGTGGAGCAACACCACGGGGAAGCCCTGCCCGCGATCGCTGTAGCGCACGCGAACGCCCGCGACGTTCGCGTAGGTCGCTCGCGGCTCACCGGGCATGGGCCCGGAGTGGAACGCCGGCGAGCACCCGAGGGCGACGACGGCAGCCGCGAGCAGGCGACGCTTCACGGCGCGAGTCTCCGCAGCTCCGCCGCCTCGCTCACCTCGGTGGTCGCCACGTTGTCCTTGGCCACGAGCGACGCCACGGTGCCGAAGCACTCGCTGCCGAAGAGATACGAGCGCACCACGGTGGTGACGATGCCGACCTTGCGCGTCAGCACCACGCGCGTGCGCAGCACCGGGAACTCGCCGAACGGCGCCTTCAGGCTGCCGTGGGCGTCGATGCTGCTTTCGTAGCTCTCGGTGTAGGCCGCGAGCACGCCCTGGGCGAGGCCGTTCACGTTGGCGCTGGTGCTCCAGGTCTTTCCCTCC
Source organism: Polyangiaceae bacterium (assembly GCA_046351435.1). Lineage (GTDB taxonomy): Bacteria > Myxococcota_A > Polyangia > Polyangiales > Polyangiaceae > JADJKB01. Next base: position 62,286 of record JAXLYN010000025.1, on the reverse strand, counting down.
TTCAGCGGGAAATCCAGGACCACGACCGCGGGCGCATAGGTGAGCTCGGTGCGCGTCAGGCCGTCGGCGGGCGAAACGACGCCGCGCAGGAGGAGCGACGTGTTCGTGACCTCGAACACGCCGAGCAGGTCCGACGATTCCGACAGGCGCGCCGCGTAGCTCGCACCCGGGAACTTCGTGGCGAACCACTTGCCCTCCAGGGGCTGGGTCTCGACCAACACCAGGTGATCTCCGCTCAAGCCCGCGCTGAAGTCCCAGCTCCGACTGCCGTCCCCCTGGGCGGTGCCCGCGCTGTCCACCACAGCTTGCCCCGACACCAAGAACTTCGCGTTGAGCCCGGCGGCGAGGGGGGTCTCGGCGCGATCGATGACCCCGTCGTGGTTCGGTGCGCAGAAGCCCGCGCCGCTCCCGCCCGTGGCGCTGGTCCCGCCGGCGCCGCCGCTCACGCCGGCCGAGCCTCCCGTCGCTTGTCCGGCCGCGCCACCACTGGCCGAGCCCGCGGCACCCGCGCTCCCGCCGCTCGCGAGCGGCACGCAGTGGCCGGCGTTGCAGGCGCCGGACGCGCACTCGGAGCCACGGCTACACTCGTCGGCGTCCGAGCTCGCGGCGTTGCAGCCGGCGAGGGCGAGCCCGAGGAGCAGCAAGAGGGGCAGCTTTTTGTTGCATTGCACCATGGCGAGCCGCCCCATGGATAGCTCCGGCTCCATTGCTGGTCAAGACCCATGTTGCACTGCCACATTCCGGGCTCCCGAATGGGCGATCCATGGGCCTTCCATTTCGCAGGTGCGGTGGTAACGTGCTGCATCGCAGCATGGCTCTGGTCATCAAGAAGTACTCGAACCGCCGCCTCTACGACACCGAAGAGAGCCGCTACATCACGCTCGAGGAGCTCACGGAGCGCGTGCGCGCGGGCTCGGACGTGCGCGTGGTGGACGCCAAGACCAATGAAGATCTGACCCAGGCCACGCTGACCCAGATCATCCTCGAAGGTCCGGCCGCGCGACTCCTGCCCGTGCCGCTGCTCACGCAGCTCATCCGGATGCAGGACGACGCGCTGGCCGATTTTCTTGGAAAATACGTGAGCGGAGCGCTGGAAATGTACCTGACGGCCAAGCAGGGGGCGCAGGCCGTGTCGCCCTATTTCCCCTTCGCCAGCATGCCCTTCGCGGCCTCGAACGCCTTCGCGCGTTTGTTCACCCAGCAGCCCACCTGGGAGCCGCCGCGCGAAGCGCCGGTGGCGCCGCCGCCTCCACCTCCCAAGCCCCGCGCCGAGCCGAGCGCCGCCGAAAGCGACGTGGCGCTGCTCCGAAGGGAGCTCGAGGAGCTCAAGCGCTCGCTCAAGAAGAAGCCTCGGCGCCGCGCCTGATTTTTTTGCATCGCAACATCTTGTCCCTTGACAGGCTGGGAACTGGTGCCTATTGGTCGTGTTGCGCCGCAACAAATCTGGCGCAGGAAAGGCACCCCCCATGTTCGTCCCCGGTTTCACCCCTCCCACCCAGTTCTTCGACCTCTGGACCCGCGCCGCCAAGGAGCAGCTCGAACGCATGGAGCAGCTCGGCGAGCAGCTCGCCAAGGCTCAGGGCCAGGGCCTCGAGCGCGCGAAGCAAGCCATCGACGAGAGCTCGAAGCTCATGAAAGAGTCCCTCGACTACGGCATGGCTCTCTCCAGCGAGTGGCGGAAGTTCCAGCTCGACATGGCGAAGAAGAGCGCCGAGAGCCTGCGCCAGAGCGTGTGAGTCGAGGCCACCGATGCAGAGCGCACCCACGCCCCGAGACACCGTCTTCCGCGAGGGAACGGCCGAGCTCTACCGCTTCCGCTCGCCGAGCGGTGGCGCGCCCGAGCGGGGCCGGCTGCCAGTCCTGCTGGTCCCCTCGCTGATCAACCGCTGGTACGTGCTCGACCTCCGGCCGGGCGCTTCGCTCTGCCACGCCTTGGTCGAAGCAGGTCACGACGTGTTCTGCTTGGACTGGGGCGTGCCCGAAGACGAGGACCGCTACCTCGACTGGGATCGGGTCGTGGCACGCGTCGGCCGCATGGTCCGCCGGGTCGAGCGCGAGACCGATCAGCGGGGGGTGGGGCTTTTGGGCTACTGCATCGGCGGAACCCTGACCGCGATCCATGCCGCCCTCGAGCCCGATTCGGTGGCGGCGCTGGTGAATCTCGCGGGACCCATCGATTTCTCGGAAGGCGGCATGCTGGCCCACATGGTCGACCCGCGCTGGTTCGACCCGGATGCCGTTGCGGAGGCGGGCAACGTGCGCGCCGAACAGATGCAGAGCGGGTTCGTGGCCCTGCGCCCCACGGCGCAGATCGGCAAGTGGCTGAGCTTCTTCGATCGCCTCGGGGATCCGGAACGGCTCGAGGCGTTCCAGGCCCTGGAAGAGTGGGCCAGCGCCAACATCCCGTTCCCCGGCGCGGCCTACGCCAAGTACATCCGCGACCTCTATCAGAAGAACGCCCTCGCCAAGGGCCAGCACTTCGTCGGCGGGCGCCGCGTGGACCTCGCCAACATCCGCTGCCCCGTGCTCACGGTGGTGACGGATCGAGACGTCATCTGCCCGCCACCCGCAGCGCAGGCCTTGAACGACCTGTCGAGCGCCTGCGAGAAGGGCCTGCTCGTGATCCCGGGCGGCCACGTCGGCGCAGTGGTAGGAGCCACGGCGTCGCGCGAGCTCTATCCCAAGCTCGCGGAGTGGTTCGGGCGGGTGCTCACCGCTCCTCGCACGCAGAATTGAACGCATCGAAACGGAGTTCGGAATCGCCATGGATCTCGCAAGCCTGAAAGTGATCGTGACTGGAGCCGGGCGCGGCATGGGCGCCCATTTCGCCAAGCAGCTCGCCGCCGCTGGAGCCAAGGTGGCCGCCGGCGACGTGGACGAAGGAGCGCTCGCCGAATTGCCGGCGGGCATCGCGCGCCGCCGCCTCGACGTGTCGAACGAAGCGGACGTCGTGAGTTTCACGGCGTGGGCCGCCGGCGAGCTCGGCGGACTGAACGGCCTGATCAACAACGCCGGCATCCTGCGGGATGGCCTCTTGGTGAAGCGCGATCGCGAGACCGGCGCCGTCACCACGCTCTCCACCGAGGCCTGGGACCGCGTGATCGCCGTGAATCTGACGGGCGCGACCCTCATGGTGCGCGAGCTCGTCAAGACCATGGTCACGGCCGCCACTCGGCCTGGCGTGGTCGTGAACATCTCGAGCATCGCCCGCCACGGCAACCGCGGTCAGACCAATTACGTCGCCACCAAGGCCGCGCTCGCCGCCAACAGCGTGACCTGGGCCCGCGAGTTCGCCCCCTACGGCATCCGTGTGGGTGCGGTGGCGCCCGGCATGATCGAAACGCCGATGACCGCCGGAATGAACCAGAAGGCGCGCGACGCGCTGGTGGCTTCGGTGCCGGTGGGTCGCATCGGGACGCCCGAGGACATCTGGCGCGCGGTGAAGTTCGTGATCGAGTGCGACTACTTCAACGCGCGCACCATCGACGTCGACGGCGGCCTCAGCATGTGAGCGGTGGGCCGCGCGCGTTCTGTCAGTGCAGGGTGAGCGTGGCCAACACTCCCGGTACCCAACCGGTGAAGTCCGACTTCACGTTGTTGTCGTCCTCGAGCTCGGCCGACAGATAGAGCACGCGGCCCATCACGCCCATGCTCCACTGTTCCCCCACGAATCCCTCGTAGCCAGCGCCGGCGACGAAGCCGAAGCCGGAGCCTGAAGCTTCCTTGATCCCAATCTCGTCGGCCTTGCCCGTGCTGAGCACGGCGATGCCTGGCCCGGCGGTGACGAAGAGCCCGCTCTCTGGGTTCGGGTAGTAGCTCACGAAGGCTGCGACGACCGACCCGGAGGAGAGCTCGCCGTCCGCCTCGACCTTGTTGAAGGTGGAGTTGTTCTTGGGTCCGACGGCGTACTTCGTGGTGAACACGTTGGCGCCGAAAAAGCCGCCGCCGAGCACGAGGCCCGGGGCGATGGTGCCGCCGAGGGCCAGCTGACCGAGCTGAGCCAGTCCCTCTGCTTCGATTTCCAGCGTGTCGGTCTCGGCGGTGCCCGTCGCGTAGCCGAGGCCGAGCGCGAACTGGAAGTAGAACCCGTCGTGGTAGCGGCTGCGCTTGCCAGGAGCCCCACCCGAGCTGTCGGGAGGAACCAGGTCGGGCGAAGCCGCGGGTGGGGGTGCGGCGTCGGGGGGCGGTGCGACCGCGGCAGGAGGCGCCGGAGGAGGCGGAGCCGGAGCGGGTTCCGCCGCGGGTGGAGTAGCGGTCGCCGGAGGCGGCGGAGCGGGTGGAGTGGGCTGGGTCGCTACGGGCGGCGGCGGCGCGGGCGGGGCAGCGGAGGCGTTGGGATCCGAAATGCATTCGCCCTTCTCGGTGCAGCGCTCACCCGCCGCGCACGGGGGATTGCAGGCCGAGACGCACGCGCCCTTCACGCACACGTAGCCCTTGCGGCACGCCGGCTGGCAGGTCTCGGCGCGCGCGACGTCGGCAAACAGCAGCAAAAACAGCCCAAACAGAACCGCCACCCTCGACATGCCAGCGACCTTATGCGATGCGTCCTCCCCTGGGCAAGCCGTGTCAGGGCGGCGGGAAGGTCGAGCAACGTGACCGTTCAGAGCATGCGTTCGTTCCTGTTGTTGATCCCTCTGTGCCTCGCCGCGCCTGGCATCGGCTGCTCGAGCTCGGACGCGGAGGGAACCCCAAGCCCCTGCGAGACGTTCTGCAATCGCCTGGCTTCGGGCTCGAAGTGCGGCGGCGCGGAGGCGATCACGCCCTGCCTCTCCGATTGCAAGACGCTGCCGGCGTCTTGTCCCTCCCGGGCCGACACGGCGATCCGGTGTCTCGCTACGTTGAGCTACGACTGCTCGAGCGGTGACGCGGTCGCCAATGGCAACGGCGCGACCACCGACGATCCCGCGTTCCTTTCGGGCACCAGCGGCACCATCGAAGTGCGGGACGCGACGTGCGCGGAGCGAGTGCGCGAGTTCCAGACGTGTCCGGCCAGCACGGGTGGGGGAGGCAGCGGAGGGTCGTTCGGCGGCGCTGGCGGCTCCTTCGGCGGCGGGGGCAGCGGCGGCTCCTTCGGCGGTTCGGGGGGCGGCGGTACGGGCGGCGCGGGTGGCGGCCCGTCGGGAGGCGGCAGCGGTGGTGCGGGCGGCAGCGGCGGGGGGAACTGCAGCCCCGCCTACCCGGTGTATTGCGCGGCCTCCGACACCTGCTGGGAGACCGACACGGACTGCTCGTCGGTGACGAACTGCGGTGGGGACTGGATCGCCTGCTCCAACACCCAGAGCCAGGACGGCAAAGCGGTCGACTGCACGGTGAAGGGCTGCGTGCCGACCGCCGCGACGTGCGCCGGCGATGCGAACTACCCGGTGTTCTGCCCGGCGCGCCACGGCGTCGGCCCGGCGTGCTGGAGCCCGGGGACCGTATGCGCGAGCGTGGTCCACTGCGCAAACCTCGGGGACAAGTCGTGCTCGGGGGCCGGCGAGGCCGTCGACTGCGTCAACAACAAGTGCCTGGTGCCGAAGAGCAGCGAGAGCAGCGACGCGGCGTGCAGCAACAACCAGGACGACGACGGCAACGGCTACGCCGACTGCAAGGACTTCCATTGCAGCTCGAACCCCGCCGTCAGCGTGTGCAACGCGGAAAACGACGACACGGCCTGCGGCAACGGCAAAGACGACGACGGCAACGGCTTCAGCGACTGTGCCGATTTCAACTGTCGCATCAGCCCGTCGGTGTCCGTGTGCAACGCCGAGAAGACGCAGACGACCTGCCACGACTCCACGGACAACGACGGCAACGGGAAAGCCGACTGCGCCGACACGACGTGTCTCGCGAGCCCGTTCGTGAGCTGCCCCTGACGCCCTGAAGCCCAGAAAACTGGCCGGATCGCGCGATCCGCGGGAAGCTTCGGATCCACGTGCGCGCCTGGATTTTGTCCTCGACTCTCCTGCTCTTCGGCTGCGGCGGGCCGGAACGCGCGGAGCCAACCGAACCGCCGGCGCCCGGCGCGCCCGGGGCAGAGCCCTCGGCGAATCCAGCTCCGCCGGCCGAGGGGGCAGCACCTGACGCGCCCGCGACGGTCGAGGCCAAGCTCGAGGTCCCGGAGGCGCGCGCATGCCCACCCGAGATGACCTTGGTGGGCGGACGCTTCTGCATCGATCGCTGGGAGGCCACCACCTCGAGCCGCGAAGGGAGGCCCCACTCGCCCTACCACGCCGTGACCCACGAGCAGGTGGTCGCGGAGAGCCGTCCGGGCGTGGTCCCTCAAGCCTACATCTCGATGGAGGAGTCGGATCTCGCGTGCAAGCGCGCGGGCAAGCGCCTCTGCACCACGGCTCAGTGGGTCGATGCCTGCCGCGGCAGCGAAAAGGCGAAGCGAACCTATCCCTATGGCAATCGCGAAGACGCGGCGGCGTGCAACGCCAACGAGGGCGGGCCACATCCGCTCATGGCGCTGCACGGCGGCCGGCGCCCCACCGATTCCTGGAGCATGAACGACCCGCTCATCAACCAGGTGCCGTCCACGGTGGCGCCGACCGGGTTGTTCGCTGCCTGCGTCACCCCCGAGGGTGCGTTCGACATGGTCGGCAATCTGCTGGAGTGGACCCGGGGCGAACGCCCGCTCTTGATGGGCGGTCACTACCTCGACGCGAAGGTGAACGGCGAGGGCTGCAGCTACGTGACGCTGCGCCACGGCGAGAAGTACCACGACTTCACCACGGGCTTTCGCTGCTGCTACGAGCCCGACAGGGCGACGCTGGCGCGAGCGAAGTCGGACACGGTCGAGGCCAAGCTCTCGGTTCCGGCGAAACCGGATCCGGTCAAAGAGCCCGCCGTGAAGGCAGCGCCGAACGGCGAGCGCGACCCGGCCGGTTTCCGCTCGTTCCACGATCCCGCGGCCAAGCTCCCCCCGCGCCCGTCAGCGCCCGCCTACGAGCCGGCCGACGCCGCCTGTCCCACGGACATGGTGCTGGTCGACGGCATGCGCTGCGCCGAGCCGCAGCAAGAGTGCTTGCGCTGGCTCACGGTGCCCGGGCAGGAGCCGCAGCGTTCGTGCGCCGAGTTCCGCGCGCCCAGCGTGTGCAAAGGCAACCGGTACGCGATGCGCTACTGCATCGACGAGTACGAGTACACGCCCTCGGGCTTTTCGTTGCCGCTCGTGAACGTCTCCTGGGGCGAGGCCCAGAACATCTGCGGCGCCATGGAAAAGCGGCTCTGCCAGGAAGACGAGTGGGAGTTCGCCTGCGAGGGTCCGGAAGCGTTGCCCTACCCGTACGGCTACGTGCGCGACGGCGCGGCCTGCAACCACGACCTGGACGACCTGTTCGACCCTCGCCAGAAGCTCTACGACCGGCGCGTCGCCACCGACTCGCTCCCGCGCTGCAAGAGTCCGTTCGGTGTGTTCAACCTCGTGGGCAACGTCGACGAATGGACGACGCGTCCGAGTCGGGAGGCTCCCTGGCGCTCCATCTTGCGCGGCGGCTGGTGGCTCACGGGGCGCAACCGCTGTCGCGCCGCCACCGAGAGCCACAACGAGATCTACGCGGGCTCGCAGACCAGCTTCCGCTGTTGTAAAGCTGCGCGGAAGTGAAACGCGCGTTCGGGCTCACGCTGGCCGGGCTCCTCACGGCGACCTCCGCGCTGTCCGGAGACGTCCCGGCGGCGCGCCCAGCGAAGCTCGGGCGCACGGACTCGGGAGGTCGCATGCGGGTGTTCGGCACGCCCGGCGACCCCAAGCTCGAGAACGCCCACGTCACCGCAGTGGTCCGGCGAAGCGACGGGTTTCTGGTCGATTTCTGGAAAAGTCGTGCGATTTTGCCCACCACGGGCGGCCTCGGGACCCACACCGACATCGACGCGATCTGGCAAGTGGTTCCGAGCGTGCGCCTCGGAGACAAGAGCGCGCCCGCGCTCGCTTCTCGCGTGCAGGAGCTCGCCGACGGCATCGAGGTGGAGGCCGTCGCGGATTTCGAAGGCAAGCGCTATCGAGCACGAACCATCCATCGCCAGGACGCCCGCGAGGCCAAGCTCCGGATCACGACGACGTACAGCGTGGTGGGCGGCGGCGCTTCGGGACCCATCGAGCTCGGCGACGAAGTGAAGTGGGGCAACACCCGCTACTACGTCGAGGGACTGGGCGCGCCTCGCATGAAGTACAAAGGCGCTGCGAAGTGGGTGGGCCGGCGCGGAGCCGGCGGCGACCTCGTACTCCGCCCCGTCGGCGGCCCGATGTGGCTCGACTACACGTCGGCGAAGCTCCCCGGCTTCCAGGGAGCCATCGGCGCCGTCTACTTCAAGGGCAAAATCGAGGCGGGGCAGAGCGTCACGGTGAGCCGCGAGCTCTCGTTCGAGAGCCTTCCGCTGAGCGAGCCGAGCGTTCGCGACGAAACCGGTACGCTCGCCCTGTCCGTGAGCGACGAAGGCGGAAAACCGCTGGCGGCGAAGCTCCGCATCGATCGCCAGGGCCAGAAAGAACCGATCTTCGAGCCCGACGGCGGCGTCGACGGCGCAGATCGTTTCGTCTGGACGGGCAACGGTGAGATCCGCCGGTCGCTCCGCCCGGGGCGCTACCGCTTGCTCGTCACCGCAGGCATCGAACGCGACGCGCTGAGCCGCAGCGTCGAGCTGGTCGCGGGTGCGGTCACCCAGATCGACGCGCGCCTACCCCGCGTGATCGAGACTCCGGGCTGGATTGCCGCGGACCTCCATCTGCACCAGGCTCCGAGTGTCGACGCCGACATCGGACTGCGCGAGCGCGTCATCGCCGTCGCCGCCGAGGGTGTGGAGCTCGCGGTAGCCACCGATCACTACGTAGTGACGGATCTCGCGCCCACGGTGCGCTGGCTCGAGGGGCGAGGGCTCTTGGCGAGCCCCGTCACGACCATGACCGGCACCGAGGTCAGCCCGCTCGGAAACCGCTTCGGCCACTTCAACGTTTTCCCGATCGAACCCGGCAGGAACGTGAAATACGTGAACGTCACGCCGGGCGAGCTGTTCGACGACGCCCGCAAGCAGGCGCCGAACGCGGTGCTCCAGGTGAACCACCCGCGCTTCGACAAGCAGCTCGGCTACTTCACCCATTTCGGCATCGACGGCGCCACGGGCGAGATCCGGGGCGCCGGATACGACCCACGCTTCGATACCCTCGAGGTCTACAACGGAGACGACGCCTACGACCTCAAGGCCGTGCGCAAGGTCTTCTTCGACTGGCTCCATCTCTTGGCGCGTGGGCAACGCTACACCGCGACCGGCAGTAGTGATTCACACGCCCTCGCGTTTCTCGATCCAGGGCTCCCGCGCACGCTGATCCACTACGGCGCCAGCGCGAACGATCGCGACGACCTCCGGGCCAAGCCCGCGGACATCATCGCGAACTTGAAGCAGGGCCGGGTGGTCGTGACGAGCGGTCCCATCATCGAAGCCAGCATCGACGACAAGGGCCCGGGTGAGAGCGTGCGCACTCGGAAGGCGACCCTCCGAGTCGTGGTGAAGGCCGCGCCGTGGGTCGACGTCCGCGCGCTGGAGATCTACGAGGGCAAGCAGGGCAAGCGCGTGCTTTGGCGCCAAATCCCCAAGAGCGACAAGCCCCTGCGTTTCGACGGCCAGTTCGACTTTCCCATCCGCGAGAAGACCTTCTTCGTGGTGGCTGCGCAAGGCGAGCGCGGCTTGCCCAACGCGTCGCGCGAGGGGACGACTCCGTTCGGTTTCACGAACCCGATCTGGGTCGAACCCTGACTTGAAAGCCCGAGGGGCTCGCGTAGGCTGCCAAGCCATGCGTTGGGTGCTCGGGCTGGGTGTTTCCGTGGCGGCTTTGGGCGTGGCGCTCGCATCGGGCTGCGCCGACGGGGACGAGGAACGAACGCCTGCCGCAGCGGGGTTCTGCCAGAAGACTCCCGCCGGCAGCGTTCACAACGGCGAGATCGAGTGCGACCGGCGCTGCCCGGGCGACCCGGGCTGCGCGGCGAGCGACGACGCGACGCTTTTCGTCGGAGCGGCCGTCGAAGACATCACGCCGGTCGTCGATCACGTGGTGGCGTTCGCGCCGCAGAACCAGGACAAGACCGAGTTCAAACCGTTCGGCGGCGACAAGTGCGTGAAGAAGGGGTCCTGTGACCTCTCCGACGTGACCCAGTGCACGGCGGTCGATCCCATGAAATGCACTTGGATCGCCGGCTTCGGAACTGGGCGCCCGGCGGACGGCAACGCCGACTCGACCAGCGTGCGCTGCGCCGTCTTGAAGCGCGGCAACACCAAGCTCGGGCTCTGCGCCGTGGACTCGGTGGGCTGGTTCTACAGCGAGGTGGAGAAGACCCGCGCGCTCCTCCAGAGCCAATCCCCGGGGCTCGGCCTGGACTTCTTGGGCGTGGCCTCCACGCACGTACACGAAACCCAAGACACGCTCGGCATCTGGGGACCGTCGGATACCGAGAGCGGCGTGAAGGACGAGTACAACGCCCTGATTCGGCAAAAGACGGTGGACGCGCTGGAAAAGGCCGATGCGGCGCTGGTCCCGGTTCACGTGGAGTTTGGCGTTTCCAAAGTCGACGGCCACATCCCCGGTACGGACCCCGGAGGCCACGGCACGGCGGCGTTCGTCAGCGACACACGCGATCCGGTGGTCATCGACAACGAGCTCCGCGTGATTCGCTTCGTCCGAGCGTCCGACAGCACCAGCGTTGCGACGCTCGTCAACTTCACCAGCCACCCCGAGTTCGGCGGGGACTCGAACCTGAAAACCAGCGCCGACTACGTGCACACGCTCCGCGAGGGCATCGAGAAGGGCCTCGACGTGAAGTCGGCCAGCGGCAAGCAGTTGATGAAGACGGAAGGCTTCGGCGGGATCGCCATCTTCTTCAACGGACCGCTCGGGGGACAGGTGGGACCAGGCAACGTACGGCACACGGACTTCGAGGGCCAGACGCCGCCGGAAGGCCTGGAACGCGCCTACAACAATGGTCGCTTGCTCGCCGTCTACGCCCACGAAGCGTTGACCAAAGGCGTGGAGACCCTCGAGACCGTGCCGATCGGAGTCCGAGCGCGCGAGCTCTACGTGGACATCCTGAACACGGGCTACCACATCGCGCTGGCGCAACAGCTCTTCCACCGCGACGCCTACTTCTACGACAAGTATCGCGAGCTCGGCGACGACAACATCCCGAGCGTGAAGAGCGAGCTCGCCGTCATCGACATCGGCCCTGCCGAGCTCATCGGCATTCCGGGCGAGCTACACGCCGAACTCCTGCTCGCCACCGAAGACGGCAAGAGCGCCCTCGACGCGCCCTATGCGTTCACGCCGAAGCCGTACTCGATCTTGAACGATCCGAAGACCAATCCGAACTGCAAGGTCGACGGTTACTCCCGCTGTGACGACGGCCCGCCGGCCATCGGCGCAATGAACCGCGACAAGATCCTCGACCGAGCGCGAGATCCCAAGGCGAAGTACCACTGGGCCCTCGGCCTTTTCCAGGACCAAATCGGCTACATCGTGCCCGAATACGACTACAAGCTCGATGCTCAGAACCCATACCTGGAAGAAGCGTCCCCCGGAGACCACTACGAAGAGACGAACTCGGTGGGCGCCAGCGTGGAAGCGCAGGTGATCGATCCACTGCTCCAGCTCCTGCGCTCCCCACCGGTGGTGAAGCGCTGAGCGGCGTCAGATGTCGCCCCAGACCGTGAGCGCCGCTCCGGTGTCGGGGTCGATGCTCGCGGGCTCGCGCGGCGCGATACGGCGCGCAGCCGCCGAAGACAGCGCTTCGTAGGTCGCCTGCCAGGCCGCGAACCCCGCCACGGGGCGCGTCGCGAACGTGTCGTTCATGCACGTCGGATCCACCTCGAGCTGGCAAAGGCTCGGCGTCTTGCCCAAAACGCCCCAGAGCAGCCATTCCCCGAAACGCGTCGTGTAGCGGTCCCCCAAAGACGCGATGAACGCGCGACCCGCGAGCGGCTCGACGCCGTCGGCAGCGGTCACCAGGTCGGGGGTTCGCCCCGAATCCAGGCGCAGCGCGCGCAAGATGGTGGTCGCCACGTCCACGGACGAGACCATGCTGTGGACCTCCTTGGCAGCCCAGCGGCCGCCAGGGAACTTCACGATGAGCGGCGCTACCAGGCGTTCTTCGCGGAGCTCCCCCGCGGGGTCGAAGGGCACATCGGGTGGTTCACCCGGCGCGACGTCGCCGACGAAAACGAAGAGCGTGCTGTCCCACGCACCCTTCTTCTTCAGCACCGACACGAGCTGCCCAATGGCCGCGTCCTGCTTCGACAGCGCCACCTGGATCAGGCTCTTCATCCGAGTCCAATCCTCGTCCGCCAGCTTCTTGTGGTTGCGCTTTTGCCCGCGCAAACGCGCCAAGATGGGCCCACCCCGCCGCGGATCGATGAGGCCTCCGTACTCTTCCGGCGGCAGACCGGTGGTCTCTTCACGGCTCACGTCCCAGGGCGGATGCGCGCCTCGGGCGTGGACCACGACCAAGCGGCGAAGCGGCTCCTCGCCGAGCTCGTTCTCGAGCCACTTGGCAGCCGCTGCCAGCGGCTGGGTCGCCTCCTGGTCAGCCACAGGCGAGACGGGAACGTAGCGATCCCATCCAGCATCGAATCCGAACGCCGCAAACGTGGTCGGTGCTCCGGTGAACATGGCGGTGCGGCCGCTCGCTTCCTTGAGCAGCTCTCCCAACGTGCGCGCGGCCTTGGGCAGCCGCGCCGCTGGGTCTTCGAGAGCGTGAACGCCAGGCGGTTCGCGCGTGAGGAGCGAGCCCATCACAGCTGCCGGAACGGTGCTCGGCGCGCGATAGCCGCTGTATGCGACGCTGCTGCGCGCGAGCTCGCCCATGCTCGGGAGGTTTCCCACGGGCCCCCACGGCGGAATGAGGCGCCGATCGGTGCCCGACGAAACCACGAGCACCACCGTGGTGGCTTCGGGCACCGAGGGGGCCTCGCCATTGCGGAACAGGCTGGGGTCGCCAAAGAGCACGCGTCCGCCTTTGGAGGACTCGAGGGCGCGGAGCTCGAGGGCGACGAGGCGCCCCGAGTGTTCTTTGAGCGGGAGCTCGAGGTTCGTCCACGTCGCGCCCGTACCGCCCGTCAACTTGCGCTCGGCGAGCACGGTGGGCGCCTCCCCATCCGCGATCACGCGCACGTCGGCGACGCCTTTGCCGTCGCCCCAAAACCCGAGGTCCGAGGAGAGCCGCGCATCGGGCGCCAAAAACAGGGCGCAACGCACCGACGCCGGGGCGCGGAGCGCGATGGCTCGGCGTGGAACGCCGTCCAGCACGACGTCGGTCACGAGATCTTTCAGGGTAGGCGCCGCGTAGCTGTCGCCTGGCTCGATGGGCGGGCCGAGTCGCACCCAGTCGACCTCGGCGAGCGCCTCCGTCGACCCCCGCGCGCGCCCGGAAAAACTCAGGGTGAGCGTGTGTCGCCCGGCCGCCAGAGCGGTCTTCTGCAGAGGAAAGTCCACGATCTTGAGCTCGGGGCTCGAGAGCTTCACGCTGCCCAGACGACGATCGTCCACGATGGCAGTGACCGCGCGGGCCGCGCTGCCGAAGATGCGCAAGCTGAGCTGGCTCTCCTCGAGGGGTTCGTCCAACGTGAGCTCGTAGCTGATCCGCGGCACCAGGATCCTGCTGACCGTGGCCCCCTCGCGTTCGGTGTCGGCCGTGTCCTCGAGAGGGTCGATGCGGAACGAGCGGCGCGCGCGCGCCGCCGGCGTGCCCAGATCCAAGAGCAGCCCGCGGTGGCGGACCTCGCAGGACGCGATGCGGCCGAGGAGCTCGGCGGTGTCCCGACGCGGGGGTGACGGAGGCGTGTTGGCGGCGCTCGCCGAGGGCGTCGCGCTCGGCGGCGGCGCGGGCGACGGATCCTTGGGCGTGCACGCGACCAGCAGCGCGAGCAGCGTGAGCAACACGCTGGCACGGGAACGAATCGGGTCGGGGTCGCGCACGGGTGTGCTTCGCATAACCCAGAACGTCGGCTTCGTCGCGCCGGAGCGCCGGGACTTCAAGGCGCGGGCAGCGTCACCAGCGACGTGCGCCCGGTCTTCACCACGACCTCGATGCTCAAGTCGCCATCGGGGGCCTTGATCACGACCTGATGAGATCCCGGTGAAATCGGGATCTTGCGGTTGGGCCCTCGACCGACGAACGAACCATCGATGTGCACGGGGTACTTCTCTTTGACCTGAATCTCGATCTGCCCCTGATCGCCGGAAACCGCGGCGCCGGCGCCGAGTGCCATGTCTTCCACCGCGAGCTTGGCTTGAGCTTTCGGGGCGGGCTTGACCAGAGCAACGGGCGCGCTCGTTTCGGGAGACGCGGTGTCTGCGACCGGCGCGGCGGGCGTCAGGTAGCCGCGCACCAACGTGACGCCACCGAATGCCACCGCCGCCGCGACACCGGCCAAGAGCACGACTTTCCCGAGCCCGATGGGTTTGTCTTCGTCGACCGGTTTGGCGACGGGCTCGGGCGGCCTGGACTCCTTCGCGGCCTGGGGCGGCTTCACGCTCGCCGCGGCGGGTGAGCTCGCACGCGCGCCCTCCGCTTTGCGATTCGGAAACGAGATGGGCTTCGCCTCGGGCAAGTCGGCCGTCTCGGCGCGCAGCGTCTCGGGAGTTGCGCTGAGCCGCGTATCGCGGGCGCCGCTTTCGGGAGGGTTCGAGTCCGTCGCGCGCGGTTCGCTCGACGGAGCCGGGGACTCGTCGTCGCTGTCTGGCGCGCGCTCGGACGTCGGGCTCTCTGCGATCTGCATGTTCGGCTCTCCGGTGTCACTCTGGAGCGTCTCGGGCTCGGACGACTCCTGTTTGGATTCGATCAGGTCCGATGAACTCACGCGTTCGTGAACGGACTCGGGGTCGCTGGGTCGCTCCTCCGGCTCGTCCGACGCTCGAGACGCTTCTTGCTTCGGCTCGACGCGTTCGGCGCCGGCGCTGGGCGCGGGCGGGAATGGCTCGACGGGCACGGGAGGTCCCATGCCCGGCGCGGTTCCCGGTTCGGGTTTGAACGGTGCGCTGGGCAGATGGGCGTCGAGCACCACGGGCAGCGGCGTGACCGTGCGACTGAGCGGCAGCGGTGCCTCCTCCCAGCGCGCCACTCGATCCGCGACGTCCGGTGGAGGGGACGAGAGATCCAGCGTGAAGAGCGGAGCTGGTGTGCCCTCGGCCGCAGGCTTCGGTGCCTCACCCAAGGCCTTGTCGAGGTCCACCGCCTCCCCGTCCCGTTCGAGTGAGATCACGGCACCGCGTCGCGAAATGTCGGCCAACACTTGCTCGAGGAAGAGTCGCTTCTCGGGCGCCGCAGCGAGCAGCTCGCGGGGACCCATGCCACCCAGCAACCGGGCGAACAACCCGCGCGCGGGCTCGGGCGTGGCTTCCAGGTAGGCCCCGACGAGCTCGCTGTCGATCTCGACCTTGTCGACGCGCTCGAGCTCTCGGGCTTCGAGCAAGCGTTGCAACGCACGCGCGCGTTGGATGCGCGGTCGCACGAGCTCGTCGAAGCCGAGCTTCAAGTCGTCGCGACAGTGCGCGGTCGACGGCGTCACCACGAAGCGACCTGCCGAAATGCCGATCAGCGCGTCGAAGATGCGCGGCCCTCGCTCGAACGATCCGTCGGTGGCCGTACGCGTCACCGCCAGCGGGCGGCCTTCGCGCAAGTCGAGCTCGTAGAGATAGACCGAGTCGCGAACGGCGACCCGCGCGTTGGGTTGGCTCTTGCGCGTGAGATCCAACAAGAGGCGAGTCGTCATTCCGTCGAGGCGTCCGCGCACCTCGCCGCCGGCCCGAAGTCGCGACTCCACGCGGGCGCGGGGGCGCAACACCTCGCGCACCCGCGAGAGCACGGTGGATGCCGCCGCCTCTTTCCTCAGGTAGCCGTCGGCGTTGGCGCCGAGCTCTCGGACGCGCTGGAGCAGGTCCTCTTTCCACGACAGCAGGATCACCGGCACGTCACGCACGGCGACGTCGCGCTTGATGTCGTGGCAGAGCGAGAAGCCGTCGAGCCCCGGCATGAGCACGTCGCTCACCACGAGGTCCGGCAGGCCGTCGAACACCAGCCGGCGCGCCGCCAGGCCGTCGTGTGCTTCGGCCACCTCGACCCCCGAAGTGCGCAGGAGCCCGCTCAAGAACCATACGACCGCTGGGTCGTCGTCCACCACCACGGCGCGGCGCCCCTCGAGGGGCACACCGTCCGTGCGGCGCACGTCCGGAGTTCGATCTCCCGCACGGCGATCCACTGCGGTCCAGGGTGCGAGGGGCACCGCCCCCTCCGGTCCACCCGAAGTGAAGCGAACGCTGCCGCGCGACCGCATCGTGAGGAGCTCCCGAACGCGCGCCACGGCGCCCCACACCGCGGCCAACACGTCGGTGCCCTCGCCCAAAGGTACGCTCACTTGAGCGCTCGACGGATCGACCCCTTCGACGAGACCGCGCCGGACTTCGAGGGCAATCCGATGCGCCAGCTCGTCCACGGTGACGTCGCCGATGGGCTCGCGGGGACCGCGCAATCCGGTTTCGTGCTGGCATACCTCGAGCACCGCGTGCCACAGGGCGTCGGGCCCGACGGGCTTGGGCAGTACGCGAGCGGCGCCGAGCGCGACGTAGCCCGAGGCCGCCTCGGGCTGATCGAAAGAACCCACCACGATGACCGGGAACGGCGGCAGCTCGGGATCGTGACCGAGCGCCTCGATGAGCTCTCGCGCGCCGCGCAGGTCTCCGTCCACCACCGCGACGTCGGGGCCAATCTGACGCGCCAGCTCCCGGAAGTTGTCGGAATCGGACGCGAGCTCCACCTCCACGAGCTGCTCTTCGGCGGTCGCGAGGGAGCTCTGGAGCGCTTTGGGCCCGAAAACCAGGATGCTGATGGGCCAACCCAGGGCTACGAAGGACAGCTCTCTCGGTTCGACCACCGAGCGGGGAGGCTTGGCGCCCCACGCGATGGACGGCAGGGCGTCGAGCGCTCTCGAGACCTCCGCCAGGTCCGTGGAGGTCACCGGTCCCCCTTGAGCGCTGCGCTCGAGGGCGCGCTCGGCCTCGGTCAAAGCCTCGCTCACGCCGTCGAAGCCGAGCACCGTCGCGGCCGAGCCCAGGGCGTGCACTCGGCGGAGGAGCATGTCGCGACGCTCCCGCGACGCGGGGCGATCCTCGAGCTGATGCAGGGCGTTTCTGAGCGCGGTCAGACGCCGACCCAGGGTGGACACGAACTCGCCGCGGGCCCGCGTGGCCTGGCTGTCCTGCGATGCGGGAGGAGCCTCCGCCTCGATCATCGTCCGGCCCCTATCACATGCGGGCCAGATGCCCCATTTTTCGGATCCTGGTGCCGCCAGGTGGCTCAGCTGCCCTGCAGGCGCTCCCGCACGTGAGCCGAGGCCTCTTGGGTGCTCAGGCTCCCACCCACGTCTTTGGTGCACTTGCCGGCCTCGAGCGCGTCCGCCACGGCGTCTTCGATGCGGCGCTCTTCCTCGGGCCAGCCCAGATGCGCCAGCAGCATGCCGACGGTGAGGAGCGCCGCGAAGGGGTTCGCGACGTTCTTGCCGGCCAAGGGTGGTGCCGAGCCGTGGACGGGCTCGAACAGCCCGACCCGGCCCGGGACCGCCGGGTGCACGTTGGCGCTGGCGGCCATGCCCAGTCCGCCCTGAAACGCCGCGCCCAGGTCGGTGATGATGTCGCCGAACAGGTTGTTCGTGACGATCACCTCGAACTGGCTCGGGTCCTGGACCATGTAGAGACAGAGCGCGTCGATGTAGACGTGCGTCGCCTGGATTTCCGGGTACTCGCGACGGACTTCGTCGAAGACCCGGAGCCAGAGCTCGTGGGCGTGGCGCATGGCGTTGGACTTGTCGGCCATGTGTACGCGCTTGCGACCGTGGGTCTTGGCGTACTCGAAGGCCGCTCGCACGATGCGCTCGACTCCCTTGCGCGTGTTGACGTCTTCGTTGATGGCGATCTCTTCCGGCGTGCCGCGGCGCACTTGACCGCCGACGCCGACGTAGACGCCCTCGGTGTTCTCGCGAAAGACCACGAAGTCCACGTCCTTCTTGCCGCGCCCCTTGAGCGGGACGAGTCGATCGGCGAGGGAGCGCACGGGGCGGATGTTGGCGTAGAGATCGAGACCGAAGCGCAGCCCGAACAAGATGTCGCGTGCGTGTTCCATGCTGGGGATGCGCGGATCCCCCAACGCGCCGAGCAGCACGGCCGAGCATTCGCGTTGGATCGCGATGAAGATCTCCTTGGGCATGGATGTGCCGTCGCGGAGGAAACGATCGGCACCGAGGTCGAGCTCCCACAGGTCGATGGCGAGCCCGCGGCTTGCGTACCACTCGAGCAAGAGCTTCGCTTCGCGCGTCACCTCCGGGCCGATGCCATCGCCGCCGATGATCGCGATCTTCTTTTTGTCCGGCACGCTCACCCGTTTATGCGCGGGCGGACACGGAGTCCATGGCCTAGTCTCCGACGTTTCCGCTGAACACCCGACGAGCCGGTCCGCGCATGGTGACCTCGAGGGTCTCGGAGGCGACGAGGAGCTCGAGCGGCCCCCCGGGCAGGCGGACCTGTATGGGCGCGTCGAAACGCGCCAGACCCGCGCGCGCCGCCGCTACGGCCGTGGCGGCTGCGCCGGTGCCGCACGCCAGCGTCCGGCCCACCCCGCGCTCCCACACCACCACCTCGAAGGCGTCGTCACCCGTGCGCTGGGCGAGCTCCACGTTGCTGCCTTCGGCGAATGCGCCGGACACCAGGGGACCGACGCGGTCGGCGTGCTCGGCGGTCGTGGGCTCCTCGAAATTGATGGCGTGCGGGTTCCCCATGGAGACACGGAGGAAGCGCACACGCCGGCCGTCGACATCCGCTTCGTAGGGCTCCTCCACCCGACCGCGACCCATCCCCACCCGGACGCTGCCCGCTTCCCCTTGGCGTTCGACCTCGCAGAGCAGCGGGCCCCGGTCGGTGTCCACCACGTAGCTGATGCCGTCGGCGCCATCGCGAATGGCGAGATGCAATGCGACACAGCGGATCCCATTGCCGCACATCTCGGGTCTCGAACCATCGGCATTGAGCACGACCATGCGCGCACGAGCTCCCTCCGAGCTCGGCGGGGTCACCATGAGCACGCCGTCGGCACCGATGCCGAAGTGGCGGTCACACAACTCGCGTGCTCGCTCGGGTGAGATCACGCCGTCGTGCCCCACGTCGATCACGACGAAGTCGTTGCCGAGACCTTCGTACTTGTGGAACGCGAGTGTCACTCTGCACCTCCGAGCAAGACGCGTTCGAGCTCGACCGCGTCGACTCCCTCGACGGTCAGCAGCTTGTTGCGGCCGGTCGCCCCCGAAACGAGGTGGACCTTGGATTTGGCCACGCCGACCGCCCGGGCCACGAACGCGCAGAGCTCCTGGTTCGCCAGACCGTCCACGGGTGGGGCGGCCACGGCGATCTCGAGCGCGCCTTCGCGCAGCCCCACCACGCGCGTGCGGGAAGCGCGGGGCTTGACCCGCACGGCAAGCCGTCCGTTGCCCGTGTCGTTCACGAGGCCGAGCGTAACCGAAACGCGCGCGGAGTCACGCCGCGGCCTGGGCGCCGCCCGAGGCGAAGGGCATCCCGCAAGGGCTGCGCGGGCGGGCGGAAAAGCTCGCGCTTGGAACGCGTGCGGCGCCTCGGCTAGAGCTGGACCTTCGCCCATGTCTCGCCCCCTCCTCCTGAACGGTTTCATGGCCACTGGCAAGTCGACCATCGGCTTGCGCGTGGCGGAGCTCGAAGGTGTGCCCTTCGACGACCTCGACCGCTTGGTCGAGCGCCGCGCCGCGGCCAGCATCGCCGAGATCTTCCAGACCAAAGGCGAGGCCGAGTTCCGCCGCCTCGAGCGCGAAGAGCTCGACCGAGTCCTCGAACAGGGCGGCAAGCGCGTGGTCGCCTTGGGCGGTGGTGCCCTACTCGAGCGCGAGATCCGCCTCGCTGCCCTCGAGCGCGCGACGGTCATCACGCTCGAGGCCCCGGTGGACGTGGTCGTGTCCCGCGCGAGCTCCGAGCCTCGCCCTCTCTTGATGAACGGCAACGGGGACGTCGAGACTCGCGCACGCCAGCTGCTCGAAGCCAGGCAACGCGCCTACGCCGAAGCCCACGCCCACCTCTCGACGGCCAAGGGCGACGTCGACGAGTGCGCGCGGCGCGCCATCCAGGTCTGGAAGCGCTCGCCGATCCTGGTCGCTGCGGCCGAGCACAGCTACGCCGTGGACGTCGGTGCCGACATCGTGGAGGGTCGCCTGGTGGAGCTCGTCGGCTCGCCCACCGGCATGCTCACGGTGAGCGACGCCAACGTCGCGAAGCTCCACGGCGGTCGCGTCCAGAAAGCGCTCCGGAATCGCAAGCTCCTCGAACTCGAACCCGGCGAAGAACACAAGACACCCGATGCGCTGCTCCGTGTCTGGAACGGCGCGCTCGAAGCAGGCATGGACCGTGGAGGCCTGTTCGTGGCGCTCGGCGGCGGCGTCGTCTGCGACATCACCGGATTCGCCGCGGCCACCTGGATGCGCGGCACGCGCTGGCTGGCATTGCCCACCACGTTGCTCGCCATGGTGGACGCTTCCGTCGGCGGCAAGACGGCCGTGGATTTCTCGGATGCGAAGAACGCGGTGGGCGCGTTCTGGCAACCGTCGGGCGTCGTGTGCGACATCTCGTTCCTTTCGAGCGAGCCCGAGCGGAGTTTCCGCGGCGCGGTTTCTGAGGCCGTGAAGTCCGCGCTGATCGGGGACCCCGAGCTCTTGACCTATCTCGAAGTGAACGCGGACGCCGTACTCGCTCGCGAGGCATCGATTCTGGAAGAAGTCGTCCGGCGCAGCATCTCGGTGAAAGCTCGCATCGTCTCACGGGACGAACGCGAGTCCGGTCTGCGCGCCGTGCTCAACCTGGGGCACACTGTGGGTCACGCGCTCGAGGCCTGCACCGGCTACCGCACGTTCACCCACGGCGAGGCGGTGTCCCTCGGGTTGGTCTCGGCGCTGCGCATCGGCGCGCGGCTCGGCAGCACGAACCCGAGCCTCACGAAGCGCGTGCCGGCGCTGCTCGAGCGGCTGGGCCTGCCCACGGACTTGAGCCGCGCTCCGCTGAAAGAGGCCGTGGACTTCCTCTCTCACGACAAGAAGCGCCGCGGCACCTACATCCACTTCGTCGTCGTCTCCGAGCCGGGTCGCGTGGATACCCAGATGATTCCGGTAGAACAGCTGCGTCGCTTGGCGCTCTCGTCGTGAGCTGCTCAGGCGCGCAGACTTAGTGAAGTGCAGGCGGCGAGCCCCGCTAATTTTGGCGCGCACCTCGCGCTCCCGATAGACTTCCGTGGTGGCGCGTCTCGCTTCGAGCGCTGCACCCCGAGGTCCACATGCGTCGCTTGGTCAAAAAGGCTCTGGTTCTTCTCGGCATGCTGACGCCGGTCGCGCTCGCCACTCAGGGCTGCGCCGACAATGAAACGATGCTGTTCGTGCGTGGCGTGCTCAAGCTCAACGCCGGCGAGTGCCTGGCCGAGGGCGACCCCAACGCCGTCGTGCTTCTGGGCGGCGTGATGGACATGCACTTCCGCGACAACTACAACGCGGCTCTTCTGGTCGGGAACCAGCTCGTGCGCCGCGGCAAGAAGGACATCCTTCGCAACGAGTCGAACCGCGTCGTCTTGAAGGGCGCGGAGGTGACGCTGCTCGACGATCAGGAGAACGTCATCGCAGAGTTCACCGTACCGGGTGTCGGGTTCGCCGACGTCGGCAGCAGCGACGACCCCGGCTACGGCGTGATCTCCACCACGCTGATTCCCTCGGGGCTCGCACAACCCGATCGCCTCTACCTCGTCGACGTCAAGGTGTTCGGTGACACGCTCGGCGGAAGTGAGATCGAATCGTCGATTTTGCGCTACCCCGTCGCTACGTGCGATCGCTGTCTCATCACGTATCCGACGGCCGCGGCGGACCCCGCCTCACTGCCCACCTACGTGTGCATCGGCGGCGAGGCGTCGGAAGATCCGCTTCCCTGCTACATCGGGCAAGACGACTACATCGACTGCCGGATTTGTTCCGCAGTGGATACCGCTTGCCAGACGCCCTGAGGTAGTCTCGGGGCGCGTGACCCCCCGGCTCCCGGCTCTCTACCTTCGCGCGACGATCGCGCTCGCGGGAGCAGCGGTGGTGGCTTGTGCGGCCGGCCGGGCGGAGGCCGATCCGCAATGGAACGCCAGCTTGGTTACTGGCGTCTGCGGCCTCGGTGCGAAGTCGAGCTACTGGGACGACACGTGCTTCTACAACGGGGTGCGGGCCGACCTGCTGTTCGGACGCAATCGGTACTCCGACGTCAGCGCCGGCCCATTCGTCTCGGTCGCGACGGCGAGCTTCGACGATCTCCGAACCGGTGGCGGGGCAACGTTGCTTCTCCCCATCACGGACTACCTGCCGCTTGGGCTCTCGCTCGGAGCCTATGGGCGTCACGACGACGGCTGGCATCCCGGTGCGTCCGGCTGGCTCTTCTTCGGCAGCCGTTCCTACAACTTCCACTCGAGCTACGTGATGGCGGGCGGACTGCTCCTCGGGCTCGAGCGCGACCTGGATTCACAGGGTCGAAACGCCATCTTCGTCGGGGCCCAGATCGACGGCCTCGTGCTCGCGCTGCCCTTCATCTTCACCTACGAGTGGCTGCGCGGGAGCCCTGACGACGACGAGTGAGTCGTCGATCCGGGCCGCGCCGCTGCGCGCGGTGAAACGGCTACGAGCGAGCCGTCACGGCGGCTCGGGCGCTTCGGGCCGCGCCGCTTCGCCGGGCTCGGTCTCCGGCACCGCTTCCAGCGCGTCGTCGATTCGTTTCAGCACCGCGCGCAACATCTCCCGAGAGCGCTGCTCCACCGCCACGCGACGGGCGCGCTCCTCCTCGAGATCGTGGGCTAGGGAGATCGCCGCGAGCAGGAGCGCCTGCGGCGCGACCGGCCGCCCCGGCCCGGTGAGCTCGCGCAGCCGGCCATCCACCGCGTCGGCGAGGCGGCGCAGGTCGGCTTCGCTGGCGGAAGCCACGACCCGATAGGTCTGGCCTCCCACGCGAAGCTCGACGGGCGCGCGGCTCATGGATTCGACCGTAGCATCAGCCTCCACGAATGGAAATGGCCTCGCGCCCACGGGGAAATGCCAAGGTCTAGCGGAACACGCGAACCAGCACGTCCAAGACCGCTCGCTCGACGGCTTCAGCCGAGGCGCGACCCTCGACGTGCGTGCGCACGAGCGCGAGAAATGATCCGACGGCGGCGATCAGCCGCGCTTCGTCGATGGGGCCCGAGATCATGCCGATGCGACGCGCGTCTTCGAGTGCGGAGCGCAGCTGCTGTCGCGCCAAACCGTGAGCGCGTGCGCTGACTCGCGCTGAGATGAACGCACGCATGAGCTCCGGGGCTTGGTTCGCGGCCTCGAGCCAGCCGCGCGTTACCGCGCGCATTCGCTCGCGCGGCGTCGGACTCTGGCTGAGCGCGGTTTGCACGCGTGCGGTGACGACCTGGAGCGCGGTGGTCTCCACGGCTCGAACGGCTTGCTCCACGCTCCCGAAGTGGGCGTAGAACGTGTTTCGGCCCTTTCCACAGCGCCGAACGACGCTGTCCACGTTGAGCGCTCGTTCGTCGTCGTTGATCGCGTCCGCCGTGGAACGGATCAGCTCGCTCCGGTGGATCGCCCACCGCTCGGCCTGGCTGAGCCCACGCTGGTAGAGGCCCCGTGGAGCCACTCAATAAGACTACATAGTTTTCTTGTTTTCACAAAAAGTGCCGCTTAGCGCGCCCTCCGGGCGGGCAATTCTGGCTCCTGAATCCCAAGTGCTGGAAACTCTCTTCTAATACGAAGGTTTCCGTAAATAAAACAACTTCGTATTCTTGAGCACCAGTCCCGTTTCACAGCACTTGGGCGCTGTCTTGAACTTGCACGTCTACGAGTTCTGCCGGTGGCGGAGTGAGGCCGCGGAAAAGGCTCCCGTTTCTGGGTTCCTGCTGCTATCTCTTGGTGCAGGCAAGATCGTGCAACCCCTTGATTTCATAGAGTCTGAGCTCGTTTCACTGCGAGACGGTGGCGTTTTGCGAGAGCCTCCGACCGACGCCGCGAGCCCAGTCGCCACACAGATCGACGCGGCTTCGAACGACTACCTGGGCTACTCCAGGCGGGCCGTTTCACGTGCAACACTGCTCGCATGTGAGGACGAGCGACCCGGCGCCGGCGCATCGCGCCTCATTTTCGGTACTGCACCCATCCACCTCGCGCTCGAGCGGGAGCTGGCAGATTGGGTGGGGCTGGAGTCTGCCCTGCTCTTTTCGAGCGGCTACGCAGCGAATCTCGGGGTGATCGCTTCGCTGGGTCGAGCCGGGGACCTGGTGGTCTCAGATAGCCTGAATCATGCCTCGATTATCGACGGCTGCCGGCTGAGTCGGGCGACCATCCGGGTGGTTTCTCACCGCAAGCCAGAGGCCGTCGCACACGCGCTTCGGGAGGACGCCGCGCGAAAATTCGTGGTGACCGAGTCCTATTTCAGCATGGATGGGGATCTGGCCGACTTGGCCGAGCTTCGACGAGTTTGTGATCGCGCTGGCGCAGCATTGATCGTGGACGAGGCGCATGCACTGGGGGTGTTCGGGCCGTCGGGTGCTGGCCGCTGCCGCGCGCTCGGGGTGAAGCCCGACGTGTTGATCGGCACACTTGGCAAGGCGATTGGGGTGCAGGGGGCGTTCGTTGCAGGCTCTCACACCCTCACCACCTGGCTCTGGAATCGAGCCCGAAGCTTGGTCTTCTCGACGGGAACTGCGCCTTTCCTCTGCGCCGTCTGCCTCGAACACGTGCGCAGAGCACGAGAAGACGAGGGCGGGCGACAGCGGCTCCACGAGAACGCTCGGAGCCTCCGCGCCCGGCTTCGGGCGGGTGGAGTCGAGGTGCTCGACGCTTCCGAGGGGCCGATCGTCCCCATCGTCTTGGGGGACAACGCGCGAGCCGTTCGCGTTGCTGAGCGCCTGCCACGCGACGGGTTCCGAGTGCAGGCCATCCGCCCACCCACCGTGCCCGCGGGCACCGCCCGCCTCCGCGTGACCGTGTCGGCGGTGCTCGGCGACGAGGAGCTGGGCAGGCTAGGCGCGAGTCTGATTGCCGCCTGCGTGGAGTCGCTCAACGAGTAGCACGCGCTCGCGGCCGGACAGTTCGCTAGACTCCGATCATGGCTCGTCGTGGTGTGGACCGGGTCCTGCTCCTTGGGACTGGCAGCGGGGTGGGAAAGACCCACGTCGCCGTCGCCCTGGTCCGTGCGTTGTCCCGTCGCGGGGGCGCCATCGGGCTGAAGCCGGTCGAGAGCGGTGGGCGCTCCGACGCCGCCTGTCTCGACGCGGTGAACGCGATACGCGTCGAGCCGCACCCGCTCGTGGAGCTCTCGCGGCCTCTCTCCCCGCATCTTGCGGCGCGGCTCGAGGACCGCAGCATCGAGCTTGCTGCCATCCACGCCTGGATCGAGGAGCAAGAGCAACGCCTGGTCATATATGGCCACGCGGTGTCATACGTTGTCATCGAGACGGCTGGCGCCGCCTTCTCACCGTTGAACGATTCCGCCCGGAACGTGGACCTGGCCAGGGCTCTGGCCCCGTGCCGGATCGTGCTCGTCGCGCCGGACACGCTCGGGGTCCTGCATGCCCTGACGGTGACGTCGACCGCGCTGCATGGGGCGGGGGTGCCCGCGGACCTCGTCGTGCTCTCGACCCCGGCCACGGACAGCTCGACGGGCACGAACGCCGGGGAGCTCCGTAGGCTCGGCATCGCCGATCCGGTCCTCGTCCTCGGGCCGGGCGACGACGACGCAGCGGCCCTGGCGGACGCGTTGACGACCGGCTAGCTCGTGACGATGCGCCCACCCTCGATGCGGACCGTGCGCGCACCGAGCCGGGTCGCGAGACCCGGTGCGTGGTTCACCACGATGACGATGGCGCCCCGCGACTTCTCTTCGATCAGCACCTGCTCGAGCCGCTCGGAGCTCGATGGATCCAGGCCAGAAAACGGCTCGTCCAGCAGCAGGATGGCCGGCTCGTGCACGAGCGCCCTGGCGAGGGCGATGCGCTGACGCTGTCCCCGGCTCAAGGTGGAAACCGGGCGTTCGCCGAAGCTCGCCGCTCCTACGCGTTCTCGAGCCCGCTCCCAAGCCGAAGCCGGGTCGACGCCTCTGAGCCTGGCAGAGAGCTCCACGTTTTGCCGGCCGGTGAGCTCTCGATAGCAATGAGAATCGTGGGCGACCCAGCCAATCTGTTCGCGAGCGGCCTCCCGGTCGTCGCCGAGCGGGGCGTAGCGGACGCTGCCGCTGCTCGGGGCCAGCACCGTGCCGATGACGGCGAGGAGCGTGCTCTTGCCCGCTCCGTTCGGGCCCTCCAAGAAGACCAGCTCGCCCACGGCAAAGTCCGTGGAAACGCCACGGAGGGCCAGCGTGGCTCCGAAGAGCCGCGTGACCGAGCGGACCTCGATGCGCTCGATTCGAGCCACGGAGCCACCGATAGCACAGGCGGAAGACCCGCTGTCTGCTTCCTGGCCATCGAAACTCGAAGAGATCGTGCTAGTCATCCATGGCTTGAGGGAAGGTCCGTCCGGACCCCCGTGCTACCATCCGCCCGATGACCTCCTCCGCCGTGGCCGTCGAAACAGAGCGCATCGAGCGCCTCGCTGAGCTTCGGCGGGCCATCGAACGCGCTCTCGAGGGCAAGAGCGCGGTGGTGGAAATGGCGATGATCGCGCTCCTGGCCCGCGGTCACGTGCTGATCGAGGACGTGCCGGGGGTCGGCAAGACCACGCTCGCCCGCGCTTTGGCGCGCGCGGTCGGTGGCGAGATGCGGCGCGTCCAGTTCACCAGCGATCTTCTGCCGAGCGACGTGCTGGGCGTCTCGGTGTTCGATCAGCGCGCCGGGGACTTCTTCCTCCGGCAAGGCCCCATCTTCTCCAACGTCCTTCTGGCGGACGAAATCAACCGGGCGAGCCCCCGCACCCAATCCGCGCTGCTCGAAGCGATGAACGATGGTCAGGTCTCCATCGACGGCAAGACCATCCCGTTGCCCGAACCGTTCCTCGTCGTGGCGACGCAGAACCCCCAGGACTTCACCGGGACTTTCCCGCTGCCGGAGTCGCAACTCGACCGCTTCATGGTGCGCCTCCGCATCGGCTACCCGCCGCCCAACGTGGAGACGCGCCTGATGCTCGAACCCGACAACGACCGGGTGGACAACGTCCCCGTAGTCCTCGATCCGCAAGCGCTGGTGGCGCTGCAACGCGAGGTGGACCGCGTGACGGTGGACGGAGCGCTCGGCGCCTACCTCCAGGCCCTCATCACGGCTACACGCACGACGCCGACTCTCGCGCTCGGCGCTTCGACCCGCGCCGGCATGAATCTCTCGCGGGCCGCGCGAGCGCGCGCGCTGATCCACGGCCGGCGCTACTGCATTGCCGACGACATCCACGATCTCGCGGTCCCGCTCCTCGCCCACCGCGTGCGCCTGGCAGCACACGCCGAGGGCTACGTCCCCACACGAGAAGAGGCCGAGGCCGCCGTGCGCGACGTCGTCGCACGCGTGCCCGTGCCGCTCTGAGGTCGCGTGGCTGGGGCGCGGCTCGCAGCTCATCCGAAAACACAGCGCGCGCTGGAGGACCCGACACCACCCAAGGGTTGGTGGGGGAAAGTGCGCCGTTGGTTTCGCCCTCCGCGCAAGCTGCGTCTGACGCGCGAGGGGAAGTACTTCATCGGCATCACCTTCGGCGTCGGGTTCGCTGCCATCAACACCGGCAACAACCTGCTCTACCTGCTGCTCGGCATGTTGCTCTCGCTGATCGTCGTCTCCGGCGTGATGAGCGAGCTCTCGCTGCGTCACCTCACGGTGGTGCGCCGGCTTCCGCCGCGCGCTCAGGTGGGTCGCGCGCATCTAGTCGAGATCGAGGTCTACAACCACAAGCAGCGCATCCCGTCATACGCCATCGAGATCGAGGATCTCCGCGCGGGACAGCCCGCCGACAAGCGCTGCTTCTTCCTGAAGATCAGCCCGCGCTCGGCCCAGGTGGCCGCGTACCGGCGCACGCCGGCGCGCCGCGGGCGCGATCGCCACATCGGCTTCCGAGTCGCGACGCGATTCCCCTTCGGCCTCTTCGAGAAATCGCGGGAGCTCGGCGCAGAAGGCGACCTCATCATCTATCCGGCGGTCGACCCCGTGCGCCTGCCGCCCGATCAACCCGGGCGGCGCCTCGGTGGAGACGGCGCTTTCGGTCGCGGTGCGGGCGACGAGATCGTCGGCGTGCGCCCGATGCGTGACGGCGACGACCCACGAGACATCTATTGGCGCAAGAGCACCATGGCGACCCAGATGGTGTTGCGCGAACGCGCGAGAGAGACCCGACGCGATGTCGAATTCAGCTTGGATCCGGTGCATGCGGGCGACTCGCCGACGGAGGAGTGGAGCATTCGTTTCGAGCGCCGGATCCGTGACGTCGCCTCCCGTGCGGTGGCCCACATCAAACGCGGCGACGGCGTGACGGTGCGCTGCAACACGGGCGACCGCGTGCGCGCCGACGCCTCGGTGGGTGCCGATCCCCTGCTCCGGTTCCTCGCTCTGCTCGAGGCCGTTCCGGGTGGGAAACCCGCAAGCGAGCCTGCACCGAAGGTGCAGATTGCGGAGGCGGCCGAGTGAGGTTCGGCCTCGTCCACCGCATCATGACCGACGCTTTGGCGGCGCTCGGGCTCTTGGCGTTGGTCACGAGCGGGGAGCTCAATCGTTGGATCACGGTCGCCATCGTGCTCGGGCTGGTCAGCGCGCTCGCGGTGCCCGAGCGCTGGCAGGATCTGCGCTGGATGCGCAACTTGGGCGTGATCGCCCCGGTCGGGCTCCTCGTCCTGCAGATGGCGCGGCTCGTGCTCGGCGCGCCCGTGCTCCAGCTGGCCGTCGAATTCGCCGCCGGGCTCCAGGTCGTGCGGCTGGCCACACGGCGCGGCGCCGCCCACGACCAACAGGTGGTCGTGCTGGCGCTCTTGCACTTGATCGCGGGCACGGTGCTGGGCGGCGGCCTCACCTACGGCCTTTGCTTCCTCGGGTTCTTGGTGGTCGCACCGGGGGCGCTGGTGCTGAGTCACCTCCGGCGCGAGGTGGAGGGCAACTATCGCCAGGGCGCGCGCGATCGCACGGGTCTACCCGTGGACGTTCCGCGCATCCTGCGGAGCCGTCGCGTGATCGGCAAGCAGTTCCTGCTCTTCACCTGCTTGCTCTCGGTACCGATCTTCCTCTTCACCGCCATCCTGTTCGTGATGTTCCCGCGCGTCGGGCTGTCGCTGCTGCTCCTGAACCACGGCCGGCCCGAGCGGATGATTGGCTTTTCGGACAAAGTCGATCTGGGTGGCGTCGGCAAGCTCCGCAGCGACCCCACCATCGCGATGCGGGTCGAACCGTCGGACCTGGCGGAGAACCCGCCACCGCGCCTGGCGCTCTACTTGCGCGGCACGGCCTTCGATCAATACGACGGTCGCACCTGGTCTCGCAGCATCGCCCAGCGGGGTCCCGCCGACATGCAAGGGAGTGCGGTGCGCATCCGCCGCTTCCCCGACGTCACCAAGGATCAGAAGCTCACCATCGACCTCGAGCCCATCGATCCGCCGGTGGTGTTCCTGCCCGTGGACGCCATCGCGATGCGGCTCGTCGGCAGGGGCGCGCCGCTGCTCGGCCCCACCACCAACATCCTCGCGGGCCCCGAAGGCGAGTTCAAGTACGTGAGCGTGGAGGACCGGGGACTGCGCTACGAGGTCTACCTCCCTGGGAAGAACGAGTCGCCTCCGCGCCCGCTCACGGCGGCGGAACGCACTCGCTACCTGACTCTGCCGCCGAACCTGCCGGCGCGCGTCGGTGAGCTCGCGCGGACCTGGATCGGCAACGCCAAGACCCCGTTCTCGCAAGCCCAGGCGGTGGAAGCGCGCCTCCGCAGCGAGTACCGCTACGACCTCGATTCTCCCTCGGGCGCGGACCAGAACCCCCTCGACCACTTCCTGTTCGACTCGAAGCGGGGTCACTGCGAGTTCTACAGCACGGCGATGGCGGTGCTGCTCCGCACGCAGGGGATCCCCACGCGCAACGTGACCGGCTTCGTGGGCGGGACCTTCAATCGCTTCGGTCGCTACTACGCCGTGCGCCAGGGCGATGCGCACTCGTGGGTCGAGGTCTACATCGACGGGCAGGGTTGGATGCGCTTCGACCCGACGCCGCCGTCCGAGGCCGCACCCCAGAGCGAGATCACCGGCGTCCTCGCCTTCATGCGCGACTTCGTGGAGGCCGCGGCCCAACGCTGGAATCGCCACGTCGTCGGCTACGACCTGAAGCAGCAGGTCTCGCTGTTCCGCAACATGCGCAGCCGCTACTCCTCGATGCGGGGCGGCTCCAAGCTCTCCGAGTTGGTGTCTTCGCCGCGGCGAGCCTGGCTGGCTTTCGCCGGGGTCGCGCTCGTGGCAGCTGGCGTCTTCTGGTTCCGGAGAAACCGAAAACCCGAAGACGAGGGCAAAGAGCCACCGCGCCCCGACGAGCTCAGCACGCAGCGCGTGGTGGCTCTCTATCGGTCGCTCGAGGCGACGCTGGTCGTATTGGGCGTCCCCAGGCCACCCAGCGTTCCGCCCTTGGCGCACGCCATCGGGCTGGAAGAGCTCGGGCATCCGGCAGGGAGCGAAGTGAAGGCGCTCACGCAGATCTACATCGAGGCGCGCTTTGGGAGCCGGGTGCTGGACGACGGCGAACGGCGCGCCTACGCAGAGCGGGTCAAGGCGTTGCGACAGCTCCGCACCGCCGAAAACGAAGCCGCCTGAGGTCGCGAATCAGGCGGAGCGCATCACGATGTGAGCGCGCTCGCCCGCGCGGGAATGGAGACCCCGCCCCAGGGCTTCGGCTGCCAGCCTGGCAGTTCTTCGCGGTCGAGCTCCAGGTTGGGTTCGCCCGGTTCGACCCAGCCACCACGACTTGGGCGTCTCGCTCGTCGAGCTGGAGCACGCTGACCGGAACGCCACGTGCGAGCTCTTCGGCGCTCACGGCGCGTTGCATGGAGCCCAAGGGTCGCGCGCGGGGAGAGACGCGGCCGAGCGCGTCGACGTTTTCGGGGGCGTAGGTCTGAACGACCAGCCGCATCGGGCTCTGGGCGCGCACGCCACCTGCGGTCACCTGCACCTCCGTGAGCGAGGCGCTGCCCAGCGTCGTGGCCGCGAGAAGCGCGAGCCAACTGGCGGGGCCGGGCATGGGAGGCATGGCGAGTCATGAATAAGCACGCCGCGTGCCAACGCCAGCCCCGGGCCGAAATGGCCGAAACTGGCCCAAAGCGTTCCCCACCCGAGTGGCGTCGCAGTGTCACTCTGACGACGCTGTCACGTGTCCTGACACGGGCGCCTCAGCGCTGCTTCGCAACACTGGTGGCCCAGACCAGAGCATCCGTACAGGAGCCCTGGCTCTTGGCGCCGCCGGCGCTCCGCTCGAAGGGGCCCGCAACGACCCCGAGATCACGCCCGGAACGCACGACGGCGAAGGGACCACGGGTCGCTCGCTCGCTGCACAGGCGTTGGCCCTTCGTCTGCCGGGTGACCAGCGCCGGGTCCACGAACTCCGACGAGCCCTCGGGCCGCAGCACGCCGCGCGCGAAGGACTCGAGCCCAGTGCGCGCTGCGGCCTCGGTGTCGTAGCGGACGTGCCAGGCGAGGGCGAAACGCTGCCCCGACCGGAACACGGCGACGCGATCGCCGGACCACGCGCTCGCTCCCTCCGCCGCCGCCCGACGCGGCATCCACTCCTCGAACAGGAGCCGCAGCGACTGCTCGCCTTGCACGTCGCGGTACATCAGCTCCGAAGGCCATCCGGAGCGTGGCTTCGGCAGCGGCAGCGTCTCGGCCTTCTCTCGGGCGAGCAGCTTCTCGGGGTGGAGCAGCTGCTCGGTGGTGGTCGGCAGATCTTTCCAGATCGCGTCCACTTGGGCCCAGCCACCGCGACGTCGCGCCCAGTTCACGAAGATGAGGCCGTCGATGTACGGCGAAATCACCGACCTTTTCAGGATGCTCGGGACGTTCGCCGCTTCCATCGAGAGCTCCATGGAGCCGCGCGCCTCGAGGGCGATCACGTCCTCGGACACGTCGATGGCGCGCAGACCCCGCGCCGAGAGCACGTGGTCGAGCATCGCGCTCGTGGCGTCCCCTTCGGCCAGCGCGTGGATGGCGCTCTGCTCATCGCCGGCGTCCTCCCGAAACTTGATGCGGGCCTCGAGATCGTAGTGCTGATCTTGAAGCGCGTGCACGAGCTCGTGGGCGAGGGTGGCGTCTCGCTCCATGGGCGGCAGGTCGCGCGCCAGAAACATGGACTTCTCTTTGGGGTCGTAGAAGCCCGCCAGCTGCGACCCCATGAGCTCGAGCAAGCTCTTCTCGTAGTCGAAGCTCTCGCCCACCACGCCGAGCGCGAAGAGCATCTCGTTCTGCGCAGCGATCACCGGAGCCGGCACTTCGTTCTGGAGCTCACGCTTCACGAAGGCCACCATCTCGGGGCGCGAGATCGTCTTGCCCTTCACCGGGCCTTTGGCTGCGAGCTCGCGCCGCCGCGTGACCACCATGAGCGCCTCGGCCACGACGGCGTTGGCTTCGGACCCGGGCGCGACCTCGGGCTTGGGCTCGGCGGACGCGCTGGGAGCCGCGCTCGGGGGCGAGGGCGGGCTGCCCGGGGCCTCCACCGGTCGCGGCGAGGCGCACGACACGAGCGCCAGCACCGGGAGCCACAGCTTGCGGCGAGGCATGGTTCAGCCCACCCCCGCGCGGATCGCCGCGATGGCAGCCCGACGATCGGGCTGGCCGAAGACCGCGGAACCGGCCACGAGCACGTTGGCCCCCGCCTCGGTCACGGCCCGGGCAGTGTCGGGAGCGACGCCGCCGTCCACCTCGAGATCGATGGCCAGACGACGGCGATCGATCAGCTGGCGCAGCGCGAGGATCTTGGGGAGCACGGAGGGCAAGAACGATTGCCCGCCGAACCCGGGGTTCACACTCATCACCAGGACGAGATCGACGGAATCGAGCACGTATTCCAGGGCGCTGTGGTGGGTGTGGGGATTCAGCACGACGCCAGCGCGCTTGCCCAGTCGACGGATCTCGGCGAGCACTCGCTGCAGGTGCGTGCACGCCTCGACGTGGACGCTGATCACGTCGGCGCCCGCCTCCGCGAACGCCTCGACGTAGCGCTCGGGTTCGACGATCATCAGATGAACGTCGAGGGGCAAACGGGTGACGGCACGCGCGGCCTTCACCACCACCGGACCGAGCGTGATGTTGGGGACGAACCGTCCGTCCATCACGTCCACGTGGATCCAGTCGGCGCCCCCCTGCTCCACGCTTTGGATCTCGTCGGCCAGACGCGCGAGATCTGCGCTCAGAATCGAAGGCGCGATGCGGACCGTGCTCGGCATGTCTCCCGGATACATTAGCTGGCGGAACGCGGCCAGGCGCGTGATAGCCTCGCGGTGAGTCCCGCACATGATCACGCGCTCCCTCGGCAAGCAGGACTACGACCACATCGTCCAGGTCATCGACCGCTGGTGGGGAGGGCCCACCAGCGCGCTCGCACACCCCATCTTCTTCTACGAGCTCGGCTCGCTGGCTCGGGTCGTGGAGCACGACGGCATCCTGGTCGGCTTTCTGTTCGGATTCGTCACGTCCGCCCCGCCCAAAACCGGCTACGTCCACCTCGTGGGCATCCACCCGGACTACCGCAGGCGCGGCGTCGGCAAGGTCCTCTACCAAAGCTTCGAGGAGGACTGCCGCGCCCAGGGTTGCGTGCGCCTGAAGGCCATCACCACCATGGGCAACGAGGGCAGCATCGCTTTCCACAAAGCGACGGGCTGGACCGTGAGCCCGGTCGAAGACTACGCCGGTCCTGCTCGACCTCGGATCGTGTTCAACAAGGTCCTTTGATGTCGCTCGACGCGCGCACGGCCGAGGTGCGATCGGCGCGCGAGGCGCGAACGATCTTGTCCGAGGCGTCCCGCACGCTACAGCAGGCGCCCGAATCCGACGCCCTCGAGCGCGCGGTCGAAAGCATCGCGCACGCGGCGAGCACGCTCTTCGAGCTCGAGCAGGACGGGCCGATTTCCCAAGACTACCGCGCGATTCGCTCGGCCATCACCCACTTGAGCGATGCCATCAACGTGTTGCACCAGCTGCCACCGAGCAGCGAAGTCGATGCGGGCATCGAGGCGGTCGCGCGCACGCTGGCGCTCCTCTACCCGGTGGCGCGCACGCATCAGCGCCGGCGGCGGCGCGTGATCCTCGACATCTTCGGCGAGCCGGAGTCGGCGACCGCGCTCGGCGCGCCGGCCCCCGAACCGCTGGGCAGCCCACCCGAGCGTCCGGACTTCAGCGGCGAGAACAAGCGAGCGCGCGGCGACCGAGTTTTCTTGGAGGTCGACATCGGGCTGCTCAGCCAGTCCCACTTCTACACCGGCCTGTCGCGCGACCTTTCCCGCGGCGGCGTGTTCGTCGGGACCTACCAGCCGCAACCCCCCGGCACCGAGGTCACGGTTCACTTCGTGCTGCCCAACGGCCACGCCGTGAAGGCGCGCGGGATCGTGCGTTGGACGGTCGATGCGAGGAACGACATGCCGCCGGGCATGGGCATCGCGTTTCAAGACCTGGGTCCTGAAGACCTGAACGCGATCGTGGAGTTCTGCGAGGCGCGCGCGCCGCTCTACCACCACTCCGCCGACGACTGAGCGCGGCGCCCGAGGCCGGCGGATTTGAAACCGCCGAATTTGCAGATAAGGTTCCATGACTTCGACAGGGCGGAGGCACCCATGCGCTGGTCTTCATTGGTGATTGGAAGCTTCGCTCTCGGGGCCTGCCTCGGCTGCGCTCAATCCGAAACCGTGAGCGGTGGAGGCGGGGGATTGGTGGGCGATGGCGGCCCCGGAGGCTCTGGCGGCACGGCAGTTGGAGGCAGCGGCGGCGCGTTGGGAGGTTCGGGCGGAAGCGGCGGCACTTCCGCGACCGGCGGAGCGGCAGGCGCGGCAGGCGCGGGCGGGGGATCGGGCGGAAGCACCGGCGGCGCCGGCGGAACGGGCGGCGGTGGCACCGGCGGGAGCAGCGGTGGCAGCGGTGGCACCGCGGGTTGCACGCCTCCAGTGGCCGGCGGGCTTTGCGACACGTCGCCGCAGTGCGGGTGCACCGGCACCCAGGCCTGCAACGTCACGAGCGAGGCTGGCACGACCCAGTGCACACCCGCCGGCACCATCACGCCGTACAACCTTTGCGCGAACTTGAACGACTGCACCAAGGGCTACGCTTGCGTCGGCAGCGCCTGCAAAGCCTATTGCGAGACGAATACGGATTGCGCGAGCACGGGCGGAGCCTGCTTCCAGGTGAACTTCACCAGCGCAGGCACGAGCAAGCCCATCCCGGGCATGAAGGTCTGCTCGAAGAAGTGCGAGCTCCAGAACCCGGCGTCGGCGTGCGGCGCGGGGCTGGGCTGCTACCCCGATCTCCAGGCCGTTCCGCCCAAGACCGATTGCGCCAAGGCCGGCACGTCCACCGCGGCGGGAGCGTGCCTCAGCGACGGGACGATCTGCGCGCCCGGCTACGCTTGCCTCTCGAACGGTGACTGCAAGAAGTGGTGTCGCGCGCAATTCACGAGCGACTGCCCCACCGGCAAGACCTGCGCAGTTTGGCAGGCTCCCAACCAAGTGATCATCGACGGAATCGAGTATGGAGTGTGCTCACCGTGACCCAACTCCCTTCCGGCGTGGAAGTCGGCGAGCTCCGAAACATCGGCCTCTTCGGCGCGCTCAGCGACGAGGTCTTGGCGCACCTGTCCGCGTCGCTCACCGTCACCACGCCGCCGGCGGGCACCGTCGTGTTCCGCGAGGGCGACGAGGCGCGCGACATGTTCGTGCTGGTGAACGGAGAGCTCGAAGTCCTGAAGCGAAGTCACCGGGGAATCGACGCGCGCGTCGCGATGCTCGGGCCGGGTGACTGGTTCGGCGAGATGAGCGTGGTGGACGTGCAGCCTCGCTCGGCCACGGTGCGGACGCTCGCCCCCTCGCGACTCGTCCGCATCACGAGCGCGGATCTCGACGCGCTATACCGCTACGACGTGAAGTCCTACGCCATCATCGTGTTGAACTTGGCGCGGGAGCTCAGTCGGCGCCTGCGCGTGGCTGACGGCATCCTCGCCGACTTCATCGCCAACGTCCTCGACAGCTACTTGGTGCGACGCGGGCCTGCGGCGGGCTGACTCAGTCCGTCGTCACTTGGGCATCCGACGCGTCCGAACCTGCGTCCGCGCCGCCGTCGAAATCGCCGTCGGTTGCGCCGTCGATGTCGCCATCGACGTCACCATCTGCTTCGGCGTCGCCGTCTCCAGCGTCACCCCCGTCGACGACGCCGCCGCTCCCGCCAGCGCCGCCCGTCGCGCCGCCGGTGCCGCCCGCACCGCCACCCGCGGCACCACCGCCTCCGGCCACTCCG
This sequence comes from Polyangiaceae bacterium, assembly GCA_046351435.1. Lineage (GTDB taxonomy): Bacteria > Myxococcota_A > Polyangia > Polyangiales > Polyangiaceae > JADJKB01. The sequence goes on along the minus strand of JAXLYN010000025.1, from coordinate 25,796 downwards.
CCGCCCCCGGCGAGGCCGCCGCTGCCGCCCGTGGCACCTCCACCACCGGCACCACCGCTCGGTGCTCCGCCACCGCCTGACGAGCCACCGGACGCTCCGCCCAAGCCGCCATCGATGTGGATCCCACCGCCCGATCCGCCGCCGCCGCCCTTGCCTGCGGTGTCCGACGGCACCTCGGGTTGCGGGTTCAGCTCGCAGGCGGAGAAGCACGCCGCCACGCACAGAAGCAGGTAGAGCCTCCGCCGCCACATGTGTCACCGAGAGTAGCACAACATGGGCCAGGTGGCACGATCCGCCAACTGCGAGTTTGCGATCAGAGAGCCTGAATTCCTGCACCAGATTGGCACAGCGTGGCACAGCGCCCGGCGCAGAGCTGCCTTGCGCGGCACATGTTCAGTGACAGCGCGACTCAGTCGCCGCCGCCGTCGAGCTGCGTGTCGTCGGAAGCGTCGAGAGCGTCTCCCGAATCAGCATCGGAAGCGGCGTCCGACGCGTCGGCGGCCGGGCTCGGTTCGTCGCTCGCATCCAGCAATCCGCCTCGGCCTCCCGAAGAGAACTCACCCGAGGCGCCGCCCGCGTTGACCGCACCGCTGCCGCCTCCGGACGTAGCGTCCGCCCCTGCCTGGATCTGACCGGCCGAACCGCCCGTGTCTGCGCCCGGAACTTCGGGCTGGGGGTTGAGCTCGCAGGCGTCGAACGCGAAGAACGCGAACGCGGCCAGAACCAAGGCGCGGCGAAGCTCTCGCATGGCGTGCTCGCCCAGTATCCCTCAGCCGGCGAACATCACCAAGCGCCTGGTCAGGAACGACGCAAAGACCGAGCCCCGGCGATGAGGTCGAGGGCTGGCGTCAGATCCGGGCGCTCGCCGTCGAGCCCTACCGCCACGCTCTCCAGCTCGCGCGCGACCTCGCGGAGCGCGTCGGCGATTTCGTCCGCGTTCGTCGACAAGATGTCTTGCCAGACCCCCGGGTTCCCGCCGGCCACGCGGGTGGTGCTCGCGAATCCTGGCCCTTCGCCGGCCTGAGCCGCGCGACGCGCGGAGAGAACGGCGAGCGCGCTGGCGACGATCTGCGGAACGTGACTCGTGAGCGCAAGCGCGCGATCGTGCTCGCTGGCGCTGAGGTGCACGGGCAATGCGCCGAGACCGCGCACGAAAGCTTCGACCTCGGCGAGAGCTTCGGGGTGGGTCTGCTCGGGGCAAAGGATCCAACGTTTTCCCGAAAAAAGCTCGCCGTTCGCCCGCTCCGCCCCCCCTTCGGAGCCCCCGGCCAGCGGGTGCCCTGGCACGAACTGGCCGCGGCGTTCCGAGCGCTCGACCAGAGCCACGAGCCAACGCTTGGTCGAACCGCAGTCGGTGACGAGGCGCGCGTGGGCCACCGCGCGGGGCAGAAGCTCGCCGATCCGCGCGATGGGCGTCGCGAGCACCACCAGATCCGAATCCTCGAACGCAGCGTTCACCTCCGCGTCGCACGTGGCGTCGACGCGTCGATCCGAGAGCCGCACGACGCTGTCGCTCGCGAGCACGTGGGGAAGGTCGACGGCGACGACGCGCGCCCGGGGGTCGCGACTCCGCACACTCGCAGCAATGGAGCCCCCGATGAGCCCGAAGCCTGCGACGCAGAGCTTCATTGCCGCACGGCCGCACCGACCGCACGGAGCTTCTGCGCGAGATCGACTGCGTCGTTCCAGCGCAGCGTGGCCGGCACCGGGCTCGGCACGTCCCCCTTGCCCACCCAAACCCGGAGAATGACCCCGTCGGCGCCGGCTCCGATGGCGGCACAGGCCACCGCAGCCGAGTAACGCGTGCGCTGCGCGATGCTCGCGACGTCCACGACGATGGGCAAATGCGTGCGGATCTTCGCGCGCGCGATGGCAGCCACTTCCAGCGTGCGCGCGCCATTCGGGTATTCGCCACCGGCCTCGAGCAGCACGACGGAAGCCTCTTGTCGCGCCAGCTCGCGCTCGGCAGCACCAATCCACTTGTTGGCGCCCCAGCTCGGTCCGCGCTCGACGAACTTCACTTGGCTCGGGTTCGCTGCCCGGGCCTTGAGCGGCAGACACGTGAGCGAGCCGATGTTCTCGGGAATCACCCGCGCACGACTCACGGCAGCGTCGAACGGTCGCCCGGCAGCGATCTCGTATCCGAGGTCCGTCGACGGCGGCGCCTGCTCGGGATCGCCGTCTTCTGCGCCGAGTCCGATGGGCTCGATGGCGATCCATGGGCGCTCCCCGCCGATGATCCCCCATGGCCCTTCGACGACGCTCGACGCCTCGCGGAATCGGCGAGACGCGAGACGAAACGGTTCGCTGACACGCACGACGTCGGCGACCCACTCGAGATCCTTCGCGACCGCGACGTGCTCGTCGGTGACTTCACCCACGACACCGAGCAACGTGCGCGTTTGACCGCTCGAGCGGTGCACGTCGAAGCCCGCGTTGACCAAATAAGCAATGACCGCCTCGACCGCAGCGTCGGGCGCACTCGATTCCATGACCACGACCATGGACGAGCCAGCGTACCAAAACGGAGCCCGGAGAAGGGGCTTCGTCGAGCGATCTCTTCCATGGCAAGGGTCGGCGCGGACAGCTATGGTTCCGGGAGCTCCGTGGAAGGCCAAAATCCAGCTCGGATGCCCATGGCGAGCCAGCCCGACGGCCTCGTGGGCAAGGTCGTCGGCGGGCGCTATCGCGTCCTCTCCCGGCTCGGGCAGGGCGGGATGGGCACGGTCTACCTGGCGCTCCACGAGGCCATCGAGAAGAAGGTCGCGCTCAAGGTGCTCCGCCCCGAGTACTCCGCGAAGCCCGACTTGGTCGCACGCTTCCAACGCGAAGCCATCAGCGCGTCGCGCATCAAGCACCCCAACGTGCTCGACGTGTTCGACTTCGGGCAGACCGATGACGGCTGCTTCTTCCTGGCGATGGAGTTCCTGGAGGGGCGCGACCTCGCCGACGAGCTCGAACATTGCCGCGTCCTCACATCCGACCACGCTTTGCGCGTGACCCTCCAGATTTGCAAGGCCTTGGCGGTGGCCCACGGGAAAGGCGTGGTGCACAGGGACTTGAAGCCGGAAAACGTCTTCCTCCAGATCACGGCGGACGGCGAAGAGTCGGTCAAGATCGTCGACTTCGGCATCGCGCAGCTCCGCTCCACCGAAGAGGCCGCGGCCAACGAGCCTTCGCGCCGGCGCCTCACCCGCACCGGCATGATCTTCGGAACGCCGGAGTACATGTCCCCGGAGCAGGCGGCGGGGAAGAAGGTCGACTCCCGCGTCGACATCTATGCGACCGGGATCATCCTGTACGAAATGCTGACGGGGGCGGTGCCCTTCACCGGAGACACGTTCTTCGCCGTGCTGAACTCGCACCTCCACGATCCGCTGCCCACGATGCGGAGCTTGTGCCCCGACGTCGCGGTGTCGCCCGAGCTCGAGCAGGTGGTCGCGCGAGCGCTCGTGAAGAACCCGGCCGAGCGCTTCCAGACCATGCGCGAGCTCGCGTCGGCGCTGATGAGCACGCCCGAAGCCCACGCTCTCGACCCGCTCGCACGGAAGAGCGCGATCCCCGAGGCTGTCGCCGAACCAATACCGGCGCCGACCGCGGCGCCGAGCCCGCCCACACGCGCCGAAGCCCCGACGGATCCCGAACGCGCCGCTCGCGCCGATACGCTTCCTGCCGCCATGACAGCCGTCGAACCGCCGCCCAAACCCGGCGCAGGCAAGGCGGTCTGGGTGGCGCTCGGCGTGGTCGTGGTGGCCGCGTTGGGGGTCGCAACGGTCAAGCTGCTGCCGAGCCGCGGGACCGAGGCGACGGCCTCACCTTCCGCCGAGCAACCGCCGGTGTTGGCGCCGCCCAAGACCTCGCTCGTCGAAATCACACCGACGGCCGCACCATCGGTGAGCACTGCGCTCCCACCCGAGAACGAGGTTCGCCTCCAGATCGAGACCGACCCAGCAGGCGGCGTCGTCTACAAAGGTGGCTTCCAAGTCTGCGACAGTGCGCCCTGCGAGGTGCTCGCCAAGAAGAACGAGACCCTCACCCTCGAAGCCAAGAAGGGGGCGCTGCGCGGCACCGCAAAAGTGCTCGCGCAGAGCGATCAGAAGGTCTCCATCAGGCTGACCAGCGCTCCGGCCAAAGGCGTGCAGCCCTGTTACCAAGAGGTCATCGAGGGCGAGCTCAAGACCATGAAGCCCGTGCCCTGCAAGTGAGCGCTCAGGCCGCCGCGAGCAGGCCGAACGCCGCCACGCCGAAGCGCCGCAGCTCTCGCCGGATCTCCGGTGCGCGGCCTGGGGTCTTGCACAGAATCGAGACCAGCTCCGCGCACCAGTTGTCGAGCGTCGCCTCGCACGCCGACAGATCGTCGCTCTGACCGGAAAGCACCGCGCGCCAAGCCCCCGCGGTGCGAGCGAAGCTTTCGCTCGGAATCAAGCCGCTCTCCCCGCTCACCACGATGCCGTGATCCACGAGCGCGTGGGCGGTACCCGGAGGCAACGCGCTCGCGTCGACGGTCCCACCCGAAAGCAGGGTCGTGAGCACACCCGCCGAATCTGCGGCGCCATGCTCGACCGTCACCCGCTCGAGGAGCTGCGCGAGCTCGTGGAAACCATCCGAGACCGGCTCCACCTCCTCGAGTCTCGGCTGAACGCCGCTCGCGATCACCGGTTCGGGCGCGGGCGCCTCCACGCGCGGCGCACTGTCGGGAGCGCTCTCGGCGCGCAAGATGGCGCGAGCCCGCCCGGTCGGCGTCAGGGGAAGGAAGACGGCACCACAGTGCAGGAGCGGGTTGTCGTTCGGGAACTCCGAAGCCGGCGCGCAGAACGGATTCACGATCACCTCGCCGCGCATTTCAGGCAGGCCGAGGTGAATCGGCCAAGAAACGCGGGGCGCGCGAGCATCCACGCCGAAGCCACGCTATCCTCCCGGCCATGCGTTCTGCTTTCGTTTGCTTCGCCCTCGGAGCACTCGCGTGCTCGGCGAACCCGCCGCCTCGCTGGCAAGAAGGCGGCGCGCCGCTGGTGATCGCGCCGGCGCGCTGGGACCGGCCCGACGACGACTCGATCCAGATCCACGCGGACGGCAAGGTCACCGAGGACGGCGATCTCCTGTTCGTGGTCGATCGCGCCGGACGCGTCGTCGACAAGGACTACGAACCCGTGGCCATCTTGATGCAGGACGGTCACGTCGGCGGCCCCGACAACCAGCTCCTCGGTCGCATCGGCGAATCCAACGCTGCGCCGCCCGGCTCCGCAGCGGCGTGGCTCGCTGTCTTGCCGAACGGACAGGTCGTGCGTTTCGACGAAGAGGGAGACCGCTACAACGGCGGGACTTGGTACGGCTGCCAGGGCCCGCAGAGACGCACGTGCACGTTGGTGACCCACGTGCTCTGGGTCCGCGACTACCTGAGGAACTCGCGCGGCGGCGTGTCGGTGGGCGTCGGAGTCATGATGACGCCCTAGCGCGCGAACGTCGGGTCGACGGAGCGGCCAAGATTGGCTAGAACCCGCCCATCATGTTGGACGCTCGATGGGTCGCGGATCACTTGGACGAAGCTCGCGCGGGGTTGGCGCGCCGTTCGGCGGGGACCGCTGAGCAGCTCGAAGCCGCAGGGCCGTTCTTTGCCCAGCGCCGCGAGCTCATTGGGCGCACCGAAGCGCTGCAAGCTCGGCGCAACGCGGCCAACGAAGAGATGAGCAGGCTGGCCAAAGGGGGCGACAAGACCGCCTTCGCTGCGCGCCGCGACGAGCTCAAGACGCTCTCGGCGGAGATCAAAGCGCTCGAGACGGAGCTCGCGAGCGTGGAGCGTGAAGTCGAGGACGCTTTGCTCGCCATTCCGAATCTGCCCCATGCGTCGACGCCGAACGGCACGGGATCGGACGACAACACCGAGTGCCGAACGTGGGGAGAAAAGCCGCAGCTCTCGTTCCTGCCGAAGCCGCACTGGGAAATCGGCGAAGCGCTCGGCATCCTGGATTTCGCGCGCGCTTCGAAGCTCTCGGGGGCGCGGTTCAGCGTGCTCTTCGGCATGGGCGCGAAGCTGGAGCGCGCGCTCGTGAGCTTCATGCTCGATCTGCACACGAAAGAGCACGGCTACACCGAGGTGTACCCCCCATTCTTGGTCAAGGCCGCTGCCCTTCGCGGCACGGGCAACCTCCCCAAGTTCGAGCAGGATCTGTTCAAGACGTTCCGCAACGACCCCGAGGATCCGGACGCGCTCTATCTGATCCCGACGGCGGAGGTCCCAGTCACGAACCTCCACGCCGACGAAATTCTCGATGGCGCCACGCTGCCCGTGGCCTACACCGCGTTCACTCCATGCTTCCGGAGTGAGGCCGGCTCCTACGGCAAAGACGTACGCGGGCTCATCCGCCAACATCAATTCGACAAGGTCGAGCTCGTGCGTTTCACCACGCCGGACCGGGCCGAGAGCGAGCTCGAGCTGCTCACCGGTCACGCGGAGAACGTGCTGAAACGGCTGGGGCTGCACTACCGCGTGGTGGCGCTCTGCGCAGGGGATCTCGGGTTCTCGTCGACCAAGACCTACGACCTCGAGGTCTGGCTCCCCTCGCAGAACGCGTACCGCGAGATCTCGAGCTGCTCCTGGTTCACGGACTACCAGGCGCGGCGCGCACAGATCCGCTATCGCGCGGAGCCCAAAGGCAAGCCCCGCCTCGTCCACACCTTGAACGGTTCGGGGCTCGCCGTCGGCCGCACCCTCGTGGCGATCCTCGAGCAATACCAAGAGGCCGACGGCAGCGTCCGGATCCCGGAAGCCCTTCGGCCCTACGTCGGCGTCGAGCGCATCGCGCCGCCCTGAACGTCAGCGCCGGCGCCCCGGCTTCGAGCGCCGCGTACTGCCCTCGCCGCGCTGGCGCTTCGGCGGCCCCGATCGCGGTGCGGCGCGACCCGAACGCCCCTTGGCCGCGCGCGGCTCGGATCCACCGCTCGCTTGCCAGCGGTCGTTGCGCCCGCGCTGTGGCTGTCGCCCGCCTCCGCGGCCCTTCGAGCGAGGCCCGCCGCCGTCGAGCCCGCGCAAGACGCGCTCCGGTGGGATCCGGCGTGCCACGGTGATGCGGCGCAGGATCGCCACGTCTTCGATCTCGACCACGATGCGGTCGCCGAGCGTGATGCGATCACCCGAGCGGAGCCCCACCACCGAGAGCTCGTCTTCGCTGGCTTCGTAGTGGTCGGGGCCCAGCGCCTCGAACCGCACGTGTACATCCACGAACGGCGCGTCGAGCGCCACGAAGAGCCCGCTGCCCACGATGGCCGTCACCGTGCCTTCGAGCACCTCGCCGATGTGGGTGCGCATGTGCAGGGCCCGGTAGAGATCGACGACCTCGCGTTCTACCTCCATGGCGGCGCGCTCGCGGGTGCTGGCCAGAGTGGCCGCGGCGCGCAGATCTTCGATGGCCGCCGGCGACGTATCCACCTTGCCGCCTCGGAGCACGTGCTTCACCGCGCGGTGCACCACGAGGTCCGGATAGCGGCGAATGGGTGACGTGAAGTGCAGGTAGGCCTCCGACGCCAGGCCGAAATGGCCGATGTTCACGATGTCGTATTGCGCCTGCTTGAGCGAACGCAGAAGCAGCATCTCGAGCACGTGCTTCTTGGGGTGATCCTGGATCTTCGCCAGGAATTCCACGATGCCGCGGGGCTCGGCGAAGAGCTCGAGATCCACCTGCATGCCCACGCTCTCCGCGCAGGCACCGAGGCGCGCGAGCTTCTGCTCGTCGGGGCGACCGTGTACGCGATAGATGGCGGGGCAGCGCCGGGAGCCGAGCCACTCGGCCACGAGCTCGTTGGCGAGCAGCATGAGCTCCTCGATCATCTGATAGGCGCGCTTCACGCCTGGGTCTTGTGCGCGTCGCACGACGTCGAGCGGCTCGCCGGTTTCGGCGTCGAGCACGACCTTCGCCTCCGGCAGATCGAGATCGAGCGCGCCGCGGCTCAAGCGCCGGCGGCGGAGCTTTCTGGCGAGCTCGTCCAAGGTCTTGAGACCCTTCTTCATGGCCTCGGCCTGGGAGCTCTTCGGCGGCGCCTCGGTGAAGCCGAGCGCGCGCGCCACGCCGGGATAGGTGAGCATGGCCTGCGAGCGCATCAGGCCCTCGACCACCTCGAATTTCCCGACGCTGCCGTGCTTGTCGAGCTCGGCGATCACGCACAGACAGAGCCGATCGGCTTCGGGCAGGAGCGAGCACAGATCCGACGCCAACGCCGCGGGCAACATGGGGATGGCGCGATCCGGAAGGTAGATGGTGCAGCCACGCGCGCGCGCCTCGGCATCGAGCTCGCTCTCGGGTTGCACGTATTCGCTCACGTCCGCGATGGCGACGTACGCGCGGTAGCCGTCGCCGACGCGCTCGACCCAGACCGCGTCGTCGTGGTCCCGCGCGTCCTCGGGGTCGATGGTGGGCAGCGGCACGTGGCGCAGATCGACCCGCCCGTCGGCCTGCAATCGCGAAAGGCGGGCCGCCATGCCTTCGGCCTCGCGCATGGCGGCGTCGGGGTGGTCCTCTTCGATTTGCTCACGGACCAGGATCTTCTCGACCTCGACCAGCGGATCGCCGGGCGCACCGAGGACGGCCACGAGCTCGGCCTCCGGATTCTCGTCGGCGCTCTCGGGAAAGCGCGTGACGTTCACCACGGCGGCTTCGCCGTCTTTGCCCATGCGCGGGGCATTCACCACCACGATGGGGCCGCGGAGCCGCGTGTCGTCGGGTTCGAGCCACACGCTCTTGCCACGGCGGCGGAGCACTCCCGCCACGCGCGGGCTCCGGCGACCGACGATGCCGGCGATGCGGCCTTCGGTACCGCGCGAAGTGCGACCGACCACCTCCACGCGTACGCGATCGCCGTGCAGCGCTCCGCCGATGCCGTCGGGCGCGACGTAGACATCCTCTTGCCCCACGCTGGCGACGAAGCCGAAGCCGCGCGGGTGCATGCTGAGCACGCCCTCCCAACTCGACCGACCGTCACCGGCCTTGCGCGCCGCGCGGAAGCGCTGCCCCGAGATCGGTTTGATGGTGCCGTCGAGGCTCAGCTGATCGAGCAGCGTCAGAAAGCGCGAGTAGGCGGCTTCGTCGACCCCGAGTCGACTCGCGAGCTCCCGGGCATGGAGCGGACGGCGCTCCTCGTTCAGGCAATGGGCGATGTCGCCACGCGACGGCAAAGGCTTTGCCATGCGGGCGGCATAACCCGGCCGAGCCAGGGAGCGTGCAGTTTTCGCGGCACGTGCGCCCGGATCGGCGGATTCGAGTTGCGCCCCCGCCCGGCGAATCCGAGTAAGATGGCCGCGCCTTGAGGATCGCTGTTTGGCTGGTGGTGCTGCGCGTGGCCGCGCTCGTGGCGCTCGGAGTGAGCGCCGCGCTCCTGGTCGACTACGTGAGCTTCAACCCCGCCTTCTGCAGCCCAGGCTCGGGCTGCTCGGCCGTGCGCGCGAGCGGCTACGGCTACCTCTTCAATGGGCTGGTGCCCGTGCCTGCCCTCGGCATCGCGGGCTTTGCGACACTGTTCGTCGCATCGCTTGCGAAAGCGTTCCAGAAGTGGGTGTTTCCCATGGCTGGCGCGGGTGGGGCCATCGCTGCGGGCTTCATCGCGATGCAGCTGGTGGTCATCGGAGAAATCTGCACGCTGTGCGTAGCGGTGGACAGCGCCGGCATCGTGGCCGCCATCGCCGCCTACTTCCACTACAAGTCGAAGACGTCGGCCGAGCTCCGAGACCCGTTCACGACATGGGCCTGGGCGGCCGCCGCCGTCGCTGCGGTCGGCGGACCCCTGGCGTGGCCCGAGCTTCGCCCGCAGGCGCCGGTCCCGCCGGGGATTCGCCAATATTACGTCCCCGGAAAGATCAACGTCGTCGAGTTCGCCGACTACGAGTGCCCGTTCTGCCGCGCGCTCCACCCGCAGCTCAAGAAGATCGTGGCCTCGTACGGCGATCGAGTTCACTTCGTGCGGCTCAACATGCCGCTCCCGCGCCATGCGAGCGCGATGGACGCCGCGAAAGCGGCGGTGTGCGCCGAGGCGCAAGGCAAGGGGGAAGCCATCGCGGATCAGCTCTTCGAAGTCGAAGACCTCTCCGTGAAGAACATCCGCCGCGTCGCGGTGGGGCTCGGCCTCGACGCCAAAGCGTTCGACGAGTGCGTCGCCTCCGAGAAGACGGTCGAGCGCATCACCGCCGAGGGCAAGGCACTCCGGGACGCTGGTTTCCAAGGTCTCCCAACCACGTATGTCGGACCCCGCCAGATCATCGGCGCCCAAGAAGAGAGCGTATTTCGCGAGGCTTTCGAGCAGGCCGCGCGCGGGGACGCCGGGCTCGGGGTTCCGAGTTGGCTCTTCATCGCGGTGATCGCCCTCGCCCTGGGCGGCATCTTCTACCTGGGTCAGAGCGAGCCATCGGTCGCCGCCCAGCCCAAACCGCAAACCTCCAAACGCGGCCGCGACGAAGAACAGGACGACGACCTCCACGACAAGTCACGCGACGACGACGACGACAACGACGACGACAACGGCGACGACGACAGCGACGACGACGACGGCGAGGATGACAGCGAGGACGACGACTCTCCAGCCGTCGACTCCGCGGCCGGCCGTCAGCGAGGCCCGAGCGCAGGCTCCGACGACAGCGATGGCAGCAGCGACGGCGATAGCAGCAGCAGCGACGGCGGCTCCTCGAGCAGTGACGGCGATGGCAGCAGCAGCGACGGCGGCAGCAGCAGTGACGGCGGCTCCTCGAGCAGCGACTGATCCGAACGCGGCCCGCTCGACTTACCCGGACTCACCTTTGTGGTAGAGTCGGATATGGCAAACCAAGAAAACGAAGCGCCTGCCGGCGACGGCCAGCCCGTCCCGTTGGAAGTGTTCCAGGCGCTCCCCAAGACGGACCTCCACGTCCACCTCGATGGCTCTCTGCGCATCGAGACCATCCTGGACATCGCAAAGCGCGAGCACATCGAGCTGCCCGCGACGACGGTCGAAGGGCTCCACGCCGCCATCGGCTGTGGCAAGAACTTCGGATCTTTGGTGGACTACCTGAAGGGCTTCGAGATCACGCTGCGCGTGATGCAGACCGAAGAGTCGCTGGAACGCATCGCGTTCGAGTTGGCCGAAGACGCCCAGCGCGAAAACGTCCGCTACATGGAGGTGCGCTACGCACCGATGTTGCACACCCGCCGCGGCCTCAAGCTGACCAAGGTGGTCGAAGCGGTGCTCGACGGGTTGCGGCGCGCTCGCGAGACCTACGGCATCAAGGCCAACGTGATCATCTGCGGGATACGCAACATCTCCCCCGAGAGCTCCTACGAAATGGCCGAGCTGGCGGTGGCCTACAAGGGTCGCGGCGTCGTGGGCTTCGACCTCGCGGGCGCCGAGGCCGACTTCCCGCCCAAGCACCATCGGAACTCGTTCCAGCTCGTGCGCGACAACAACATCAACTGCACCATCCACGCCGGTGAGGCCTACGGCCCCGAGTCCATCGCTCAAGCGATCCACGTGTGTGGCGCCCATCGCATCGGTCACGGTTGTCGCCTGCGCGAAAACGGCGACCTCTTGCACTACATGAACGATCACCGCATCCCGCTCGAGTGTTGCCCTTCCAGCAACGTGCAGACCGGCGCCGTGCGCGAGATCGGCGGGCACCCGCTCAAGCTCTATTACGATCTCGGGCTGCGCGTGACGGTGAACACCGACAATCGCTTGATCACCGACACGACCGTCTCGAAGGAGCTCTGGCTCTGCCACTCGCAGATGGGTCTTTCGTTCAAGGACATCAAGACCATCGTCGTCGCGGGTTTCAAGTCGAGCTTCCGCCCGTTCCACGAGAAACAGGCGGCGCTCCGGCGCGTGACTCAAGAGCTCGATCGTTACGACGACCACGGCGTGCTGAAGAGCGGCGCCGCGCCAAGCGAGTCCCGGCGCGCTCGAGGCAGCGCCGAGCTCCCGCGCGAGCAGCAGAGCTGAGCGCGCCAACCAAAACGCCGTCAATTACGCGAGCGAAGCGGGCCCGCCGAGCGAAAGCGAGCCCGCCGAAGGCGGCGGGGGGAGCGGTCGCACCAGCGAGCCGCGGGGGGAAAGGCCGGAAAGGCCCCCCATGCCTAGTACCGCCGGAAGGTGAGCGGATACCGCACGCTCACCTTCCCGCGCCGCGGCGCCGGGAAGCGCAACCGCTTCACGACTCCGACGGCACACGCCGCGACCGCGTGTGCGGCGAGGGCACCTGCGGGTAGAACCTTGGTGCTGCTGCCCTGGGTGTCGATCTCGATCTCGAGGACGAGCTCTCCCGCCAGCGTGGGCTCGCTCTTCAGCGCGTCTTCGTAGCAGCGCCGGAGCTCGCGACGCGCCTGGTTCATCCGCCGCTCGAGGTCTGCGGGCTCGACCTTGCCGTTCGCGCGCGGGAAGAACGGTCGCTCGGCGAGCGTGCGACAGCGCGACGCTGGCCGCGACTGCACGCCCCCAGCGTCCGCCAGCTCGACGCAGCGAGCGAACGCTTCATGCGACGCTTCGCGCATGGGGCTGATTTGATCGTCGAGCGCGGTCAGAAAGGTCTTTCGGAGCTCCGAGTCGTTCTTCACCTTTCCGGGCATCGCTTGCTCACCGGCCGCATAGATGCGCTCGGAGAACGCGAGCTCCATCTCGCCGGCTTCCGCGAGCACGGTCACCTTTTCGTCGGCGCGATCCGCAACGGCGAACGCGCGCAGGTACTCGGCCTTCGCCGCGTCGTGGCTTTGCCGGCTCTTGGTGAGCCAGGGTCCCATCTCGCGAGAGACGAAACGCGCGGCATCGTCGCCCTGCCCCTTGCCTCGATAACGCGGGGCGAGTTGCCGTTCGAGGTCCTTGCGCAGCAGGCGGGCCTTGTCGAGCGCGCGGGAGAACTCCGTGGCTCGAACTCCAGCGCGCACCTCGACCAAGGGTGGCGGCGTCGCTTGAGCAAACGCCGGCATGGTCCAGCTGAAGCACAGCCCACCGAGCAACAGCCTGCGCAACATCCGCATTGGACGACCGATGCGCTCTCGACTTGGGTCAGAAGCGCATTCCGGCCCGCACGTCCCGGGTCTCGGCGCGCTCGAGGAGCTCGACGGCGCGCTCGACGTCCGCGGATTCCGTGCTCGGGAGCTTCACCAGGAATCGCACGTAAAGGTCGCCATGGTGATTGCCGCGCTTCACGCCCTTCTTCGCGAGGCGCACGATCTGCCCGCTCTGCGCGCGCTTCGGGACCGTGAGGTTCACCTCGCCGTCCGGCGTCGGCACGCGGACCTTGGCCCCACGGTGCGCTTCGACGACGGAGATCGGTAGATCCAAGTGGAGATCGAGCCCTTTTCGTTCGAAGAACGGATGCGGGCTCACGCGAATCGTGAGCACCAAATCGCCCGCGGGCGCGCCGCCGGTGCCCGGCGCTCCGTGACCGGCGACCCGAACCTTGTCGCCGTCGCCCGCGCCGGGGGGCACGCGCACGGTCACGTCACCGCCGCCCTCCTGGACGCGCAAGCTCAACGTCGCGCCGCGGATTGCGCTGACGAAGTCCACTGTGACCTCGGCCGCCACGTCCGAACCCTTGCCGGGTCTCTGTCCCCCGCGCTGACCGAAGAGATCGCCGAACAAGTCGCCGATCCCGCCGCTGCCCCCGTTGCCGCTGAAGATGTCCTCGAACCTGAAGCCTCCCGGTCCACCCTGGGTCCGCGTTCGGCCGCCGCGAGCCGCGCGGCGATAGGCCCGAGCCGCGTGGGCGTTGAAGCCCTCGCGCAGGCCTTCTTCGCCGAACTCGTCGTAGAGCTTGCGCTGCTTCGAGTCGCCCAACACTTGGTAGGCGCGGTTCACGGCCTTGAAGCGGGTCTCGGCCTTCTTGTCGCCCGGGTGCCGATCGGGATGGAGCTTGGCCGCCAGCTTCCGATAAGCCTTCTTGATTTCGTCCTCGCTCGCGGTCTTGTCGACACCGAGCTCTGCATAGAAATCGGCGGCCATGGATCGAGTGAGAACCTACGCTCGGGATCGCGACCTCGCAACGGGGGCGCGGCCCCGACGCGCGCGACAGGTGGCAACCAGCGAGTCGACCCCCGGCCCCGGCGGCAGGTCGGAGAAATCCCCGCCGAAACGGATGTCCTCGAAGCCGTTGTAGTGGAGCAGCGCCTCCATTTCCCGAGGGAAGAACTGCCGGTGCGACAGCGGCATGCTCACCAGGTCGCCCCCCGCCGTCATCTCGATCCAGACCACGAGGAGCTGCCGGAGCGGGTGGTATTCGAAGCGTTCGCGGTAGCTCGTCCGCGTGCCGGTGGTCGGGTGGCGGAAGCTCGGAGCCCGGAAGCTCCGGTTGGGATCGAGGGCCAGATCCGCGGGCGCAGGCACGGAGAAGTCGAAGACGAAGTGCCCACCGGGGGCGAGATGGTGCTTCACCCGGGAAAAGAAGGCCTCGACGTCCGTCCGCTCGTAGAGATGGAGGATCGTGTTGAACGGGGCGATGACCAGGGGGAAGCGCCGCCGCAGCGTCACCTCGCGCATGTCGCCGTGCACGGTCTCGACCCGGGCGCGCTCGGACTCGGGAAGGCGCGCGAGCTTCCGCGAGAGGCTCACGAGCATCGGTTGCGAGAGATCGACCCCGACGACGTCGACACCGGCCTTGGCCAACGCGAGCGCGACCCGTCCGTTGCCGACGCCATACTCGAGCACTGGCCCGCCGAACCGCCGCGCAACGCCGACGTAGTACGCGACGTCTTTCCTCCGGGCGCGATAGGCGAGGTCGTAGTACGCGGGGTCGTCGTAGTGGGCGCGCGCGCCTGCATCGCGCACGGCGTCGACGTCGTCGATCACCACGCGACGCTGGGCCATGGGCCGATTCCGAAGCTCAGAGCGTGCGGTCGAAGGCTTCGCACTCGGCGATGTACTCGCGGACCACGTCGTCGCTCGTACGGTGGAAGCGCACGCGGCCTTTGGCGATCTCGCGCAAGCTGATGACCGACGGCTTGTTCTTGGCGTTCACCAGCTGAGGCGCACCCTTCATGAGCTGGCGACAGCGCGTCGACGCGAGCACCACCAGTGCAAAGCGGTTCTCTTCCTGCTCCAGGCAATCCTCGACGGTGACGCGTGCCATTCGGATGGGCTCCTCGACAAAGGGGCGCGCACCCTAGCGAAAGCCCCCGAGCCGCGCAAGATCCGGGGAAAACTCCGAGGTTTTCAGGCCGATTCGCGCCGACTAGCTCGCCCTTCGCCGTCGCCGGAGCCCGGCCCAGACAGCCAGGCCCGCCGCGGCCCAAGCGCCACCGTTCGACCCGGATCCCGTGCGGCAGCCGCAGTTCGAGTCGCTACCGCTCTTGGCGGCGCTCTTCCCGCCCGTCGACGAGGCACCGCCGGTCGAGGGAGCGCCCCCGCTCGCACCGCCCGCACCACCTGCGCCACCCGAGGTGCTCGCGCCCGATCCACCCGTCGCGCTCCCGCCCGTGCCGCTGGTGCCCCCGGCAGCAGGCCCGGTCCCGAACTCGTAGGCACCGATGTCGATGGTGCCCACCATCGGACGTGGTGTGGCCGCGCCCACGGCTTCGAGCGCATGAACCGGCGGATGGAACAGCGCCGCGCCGAGCGGCGGCGGGAAATCGTGTCCGGCCGGGCCCGAGAGCGCGCTCGTGCCCTTGTCGATGACCCCGCTGCCCGCGGCCAGGTGGAAATCGAGCCCCGCCGCGTCGACGAATCCGGGGTCGGTGCCCTCCAGCGTGGCAGACCACTCTTTGGGCACGTTGGTCGCCCCCGCCTTCACGTAGTTGTTGCTGCCCGCGATGGCGCTGCCCGCTTTCCAGCTGGCCTCCGTCGTGCGCACGAGATTCGGCGTGCCGCTCCCGGTGGTCCAGAACACGTTGTTGTGCATCTCGACGCTGTCGATGCCGTCGAACAATCGGAACACGGCGGAGCCGCCGGGTTGGGTCACGACCGTGTTGTTCACGAAGCGGTAGCGTCCGAAGGTCTGTCCCGTGCCATCCCCGCCGAAACGCGCCACGAACGTGGTGGCGGTCTTCACCAGCACGTTGCCGACCACGTCGCTGTCTTCGCGCGCGAGGTTCTCGTCTTGGCCGTCCGGGCCGATGAGCTCGAGCTCGTGGTACATCGCGCCCTGGATGAAGTTGAAATGGATCTCGTTGCGCTCGGCGCGGCTCTTCACGTTGTTGCCGCCGTTGGCGTCGTGCACGTAGCAGTGCTGCATGCGAAACACGCTCTTCGGGTGGGCGGTCTCGTCGGTGGCCATGTAGATCTGGTGGTCGAACGTGCCACCGCCACACTTGTAGACCTCGACGTATTCGAGGAGCAGTGAGCCGGAGTCCGCATCGGCGCCCAAGAGGCCGTGCTTCGGGCAATCGTGGATCACCGAATCGCGCAGCGTGATGTCGTCGGCGTGGTGATAGAAGCAGCGAAACGAGCCCTGCGTGAGCTCGAGCCCTTCGAACACGTAGTGGTCGCCTTGGGCCTCGATGGTGTTGGTGGCGCCGCTGATGACGGGCCGCTTGCCGTTCACGCGCAGGCCCCGCACCGTGATCTTGGCGGCGGCGGTCCCGGCGGTGGAGAAGATGGCTCCCCCCGCGTACGTGGCGTCGCCGTCGATCTCGACCAGGTCTCCCGGCTGGAGCAAGTCGTCGATCTCCGTGAGCTGCTTGTAGGTCTGGCTCGGACCGACCTTGTAGGTCTTCGCCAAAGCGGCGCTGGTGCAGAGCAGCGCGCCCAAAGAAACCAGCCCGGCGAGCTTCGTCTTCATCGGGAGCCTCCGCGGCGAGCGTACGGCATTTTTCGCCCGCGTCACGCCGCCGGGTGATCGCGCTAGGCTCGGCCATGCCCCAACGCCGCTCGGCACCTGCCACTTCGCGCAACCGTGAGCCCATCTTGGGCGTGCTCACGCAATGTGTGCGGGACGGCGCACGAGTGCTCGAGATCGCCGCGGGCACCGGCGAGCACGCGAGCTTCTTCGCGAGCCGGTTGCCCGTCGCTAGCTGGCAGCCGACGGATCCCGACGCGACGAGCCGCGGGAGCATCGACGCCTGGCGCGAGCACGGCGAAAACGCCAACGTCCTGCCCGCCCTCGAGCTCGACGTGATGGTCGAGCCCTGGCCCGTGAGCGAAGCCGACGTCGTGATCTGCATCAACATGGTGCACATCTCGCCCTGGGACGCGACGCTCGCCCTGGTGCGCGGCGCCGAACGGGTGCTGCCCGCCGGCGGTGTTCTCTATCTCTACGGGCCCTACAGGCGGCACGGCGCCCACACCGCGCCGAGCAACGCAGAGTTCGACGCCTCGCTGCGCGCGCGAGATTCGCGCTGGGGCGTGCGCGATCTCGAGGACGTGGTCGAGGCCGCCGAAGCCCGCTCCCTGGAGCTCGAGCGCGTGGTGGAGATGCCGGCGAACAACCTCTCGGTCGTGTTCCGGCGGAAGCCCCCGCCCTAGCTCATTCGGGGCTCGAACGGGCGAAACGTTTGAGGGACCGTTGCCGGGCCTTCTCTCGGAATTCTTCGCGGTTTTTGGGCGGAGCGTGGGTCTCGAGCCCAGCCAGGAGCCGAGCCGTCGAAGCCGCGATTTCGTCTACTGCGCGGTCGAACGCCGCCTGGTTTCCGCGGGCGGGCTTGGTGGATCCGCTGACCTTGCGCACGAATTGAAGCGCCGCAGCGTGGATCTCGTCGGGCGTGGTCGGCGGGTCGAAGTTGAAGAGCGGGCGGATGTTCCGACACATGTTCGCTTCCCCGGCTTCGAAGCTACACGACTCGCCCGGCAAGCAGAAGCGCACGTTCGACCATTGCCTCCCGCCGCGAGTCGGGGGAGGAAGCAGGCATGAAGCTCAAGCTCGTGTCCGCCGTGATGTGCCCGTACGTCCAGCGCGCCGTGATTCTCCTGCGCGAGAAAAACGCCGCGCACGAAGTCACGTACATCGACCTCGAAGCGAAGCCGGATTGGTTTCTGAAGATCTCGCCGCGCGGCAAGGTGCCCGTGCTCCTCGCCGACGACGTGCCCCTGTTCGAGTCCAGCGCCATCTGCGAGTTCTTGGACGAGACCTGCCCGCCTCCACGGCTCATGCCCGAAGATCCCGTGGCGCGCGCCCGGGACCGCGGCCTGTTCCAGTTCGCCGAAGACGTGTTCGCGCCGGTCTATCGGCGCATGAACTCCCCGGACCGCGAGGTCTACGACCGCGCCAGAGACGAGCTCGACAAGGCCCTCACGCGTCTCGACGGCGAGCTCGGCGGCAAGAGCTATCTCTCCCTCGTCGCCGCCGACGGGAGCCGCTTCGGCTTCGCCGACGTCGCATTCACGCCCGCCTTCACCAAAATCGCGATCCTCGAAGAGCTCGACAGCTATCGCATCCCGGAAGGGCTCACGAATCTGCGCGCATGGTCCACTCGCGTGCTCGCCCGCGAGTCGGTGCAGGGCTCGGTGCGCAGCGACTACCGCGACGTCACCCTCTCGACCCTGAAGCGCAAAGGCGCGCTCGCGGTGGCGTGATGGACATCCGACCCGTCACCGTTTCGAGCACCGACGCCAAGTTCCGCCAGCTCGTCCGCGTGGGCGAGCTCAGCCTCGACGCCGACGAGCCCAAAGACCTCGGCGGCGACGACGCGGGCCTCGCGCCCCACGAGCTGGTTCTGGCCGGCCTCGGCGCGTGCACCTCCATGACCCTGCGCATGTACGCCGACCGCAAGGGCTGGCCGCTCAGCGCCGTGCGCGTGGTGCTCGGGGCCGAGCGCGGCACACCGTTCACGATCACGCGCCGCATCGAGCTCGAGGGCCCGCTCGACGCCGAACAACGTCAACGCCTGCTCGAAATCGCCAACAAGTGCCCGGTCCACAAGACGCTCACGGGCGCCATCGCCATCGAGAGCGAGCTCGCCGAAAACCCGTGAGTTGTGCCACCTGGCACAAAAATGCGGGCATGAAATCTGCTTACTCGCGGTCGATGGCGCAGCCAACGACACGGATGGGTCTCCTCGCATCCCGTCGTGTGGGCTGCGGCAGCGGGAGCACGGGGGACGCTGCCTGTGCGGGGGTCGCGGGGGGCTCGGGCGGGCTCGGTGACACCGGTGGGTTCAGGGCCGCCGGTGCACCGAGCCCGAGCCGCGAGCGCGAGTAGTGCTACAAAGCGGCTGGGAGGCTCCGCGGGTCCCAGGATGAGGTCGCTCGTGCGCCGGCTGGCGATTGCGACGGGCCTCTTGGCCTGGTCTTGGTTGTGGTTTCTCCCGGTCGGCGGCTTTCACCACATGTTTCGTTGCGGAGTCCTTGGGTGGGCGATCCTGGACAACGAGAACGCGGAGCTCGAAGTTCGCTGGTCGGCGGTGCTCCTGCCAATCAGCATCGTGGTTTGGTCTGCAGGGATCGGGGTCGCAATGAAAGTCGCCACGCTGGTTCGCCGGGAGCGGTGAGGCGTTGCTCGATGCGGCCTCGACTTGCATGCGCGCCCCGACGCGCTGGCAATGCGGCGTTCGTGCTACAAGACCGGCTGCCACGGAGGAGTGGCCGAGTGGTCTAAGGCAGCGGTTTTGAAATGGGCCGTCACCAGCATCACAAACCGAAGCGCGTCGCGCGTTTCCGCATTAGCTAGGCTTGATCGGCACTCCACGGGATGGCACTTCAGGGCACTCGAAGACACCCGAAATCCACTTCGAGTTGGTAACGGGTTGGTAACGGAAAGACGCGAGGCCACAGTCCCCGCGGGCAGGCGCCCCGCCCGGACGAAGCCAGAGCTTCGTGCCCGGAACATGAAACGAGCGGGGCACCCCCGATCGGGAGGGCTGCGGCCTAGCTGCTCTGCATGACCATCGCGAACTGCTCGCCGTGGTCTCGCTGCGATGGGTCGAAGTCCGTCGCACAGGTGAGGAGATGGCACGCAATGCGACGGACATCGCTGACGGTCAGCTCCGTTGCGGTTGTCGCGAAGACGAACTCTCCTCGACCGCCGCCGAGCGGGAACCGCCGGAAGTCGAGATCGTCGCGCTCGGGGGACTTGGTTGGTGCGGGGGGACTCTTCGCCTTCGGTCCGGTGGCAGCCTTGCCGGCACCCTGCTTCCGCGTGAACTTGAACGTGGTTGGATCCGCCTTCCAGGCGAACCAGTCGTTCAACGCTGTGCGAGCACGAGAAAGGTAGGCGCGGGCGGTGTCCGGCTTGGCCTCTGGGTTCAACGTGGCCCATCGCGTCGTGAGCTCTTCAAGCTTGGCGAGCAGGAGCGTTGGGTCCCGAGACTCATCGTCGTCCAGGACGCTCGTGAGCTGGTTTAGTGCTGTGCTGCGTAGACGTGCAGTGGACGCTGGCAGCTCGCCCCGGGATGCCTTTGCCTCGAGCCAGTTGTGGACCTCGGTCACGTTGGCGTTGACAGCACTGCTGAGAGAACGTACATTTTCCATGGATTTCGGGCTCCTCGCCCCGTCTTGGCAAGTTCGTGAGGGCGCTAGTTACGCCCTCGGTCTGGTTGGACGGACCTGAACCTACGTGCCGGGGAACGGGTGTCAAGGGGCCCGGTCCGTTTTGTTCCATCACGAATCCTGTTCGTCCGTGGATTCTGTGGCAAGCGGCGTCCAACAACAGCAGGAAATTTCAGGGGATATCCGGCTGGGCGCAATTTCCATCGTGCGATGGAAATTGTCTGTATCGACATGGAACGTGGCTGCCGCTGCCCCGGAGCGTGAGCCCAAGTGCGACTTTCTGCCTGTCACCCTCGGGAATCCCAGCAGCGAAGCGGGCACCTCCTCGCCGCGTTCGTGCTTCTCAAGGGTGCCAAGGGCGAACTTGGCCCACGGTCGTCGTGGTTGGCAGATTCCCCAAAGCCGACGATGGCCCCGCCAAGCAGCAGGATCTCAGGCGCCAATCCGGTCTTCGACGAGGCGGAGCTGGTGTTCGGTCTGGTCGCGCCGGTGGGTACTAACTTCTCGCTAATCCAGCACAGGTTGAAGCGGTGCCTGGAGCAGTACGGCTATTGCTTGAACGTCGTCCGGCTCAGCGGCCTTACCGAGAACTTCGAAGTGGAGCGGGATAGCGCCATCACGGGCTCCAAGGAGTTCGTCCGCATCCACCACGCGATGGACGCGGGCAACTACCTCAGGTCTTCCTCACTGCGGGGGGAATTCCTCGCGCTCGCGGCTGCGAAGACAATATTCGAGAAACGCGCCGACCCCCCCAAAGACCCCGTGCTGCGTAGCACTGCCCATCTACTGCGGTCGCTCAAGCACCCGGATGAGGTCCGCGCCTTGCGCAGGATCTACGGCGCTGGGTTCTTCCTCATCGGTGTCGTCGTCGATGAAGAGCAACGTCGGACCTACTTGAAGGATGAGCGCGGATGTGACGACGCCGAGATCGCGCGCCTTCTTGAGCGCGACGAACACGAAGAGGACGCGCGCTACATCGCTGAGGATGGAGAAAACTACGGCCAGCGCACGAGGGATACCTTTCAACTGGCAGATGCATTTCTACGGCTCGAAGACGAGGCTGAGCTCAGCCGATTCGTGAGCCTCGTGTTCGGTTGCCCGTTCGAGACGCCCCGCAAGGACGAACACGCGATGTTTTTGGCGTTCGCTTCGGCGCTTCGGTCAGGGGACCTGTCCAGACAGGTCGGTGCCGTGGTTGTCGCCGCCGGGGGCGATTTGGTTTCTACGGGTGCCAACGACGTTCCCCGGGCGGGCGGCGGGTTGTACTGGCCGGGCGAGGAAGACCACCGCGATCACCGGCATCAAGGGGGGAAAGACTCGAACGAACGCCGTCGCAACGAGATCGTCGAAGACGTGCTGCTTCGACTCAAGCCGAAGGACGAAATCCAGGAGGCTTGGCTTGCTGAAGGCAAGAGCAAACTCGTCGACAGTCCACTAATGGACATTACCGAGTATGGGCGGGCGGTACACGCTGAGATGGAGGCGTTGCTGAGTTGCGCTCGCTCCGGGTGTAGCCCGACGGAGGGCGAGCTCTTCTCAACAACGTTCCCCTGCCACAACTGTGCCAAGCACATCGTCGCCGCCGGCATCAAGCGGGTCGTGTACGTGGAGCCCTATCCGAAGAGCCAGGCCATGCAGCTATTTCCCGATTCTATCCGGCTCCAAGGCCGACCGGACGATGCTGGGCTGGGTCC
Organism: Polyangiaceae bacterium; assembly: GCA_046351435.1. GTDB lineage: Bacteria > Myxococcota_A > Polyangia > Polyangiales > Polyangiaceae > JADJKB01. The sequence continues at coordinate 3,741 of JAXLYN010000025.1, read as the reverse complement.
ACCAGGAAAGGTCATCTTCGAGCCCTTTACAGGCGTTGGGCCACGCAGGTTTTTTGACCTCTTTTCCATGGGTCTGAGTTCGGGTACAAAACTTAGGCGGAAGGCGGGGTGGAAGAAGGCCCCGTGGCAACCTTCCAGCGCCAACGTTCGCGTCCCATTACTTCCTAATAGCTATCTCGATCGGGAAGTCCTCGCTGCCAATGAGCTGCTAGTACTGACGAAAGCCAAGAGCGATGAAGAAGAGAATCATTCGTGACCTCTCCACTGCGGAGACCCAGGCATTCTGGGCATCCGCAGAGCGCATCGCTGCCCAGGCGGAGGCCTGGCCGGCTTCGAAGCGAGCTGGCATCAACGTCGCAGAGACGCGCGCGGCGCCGCCCGACGAGGCTGGTGTTGCCTGGTCCGCGCAAACGAAGACGGACGGCTCGCGCTGATCGCGACCGTGACGAACGACTTGGGCGACACCCCGCCCGACTCATCGGGTCCTGGCGATGCTTTGCACGGGCTTTCGGCCCGACCTCACACTGCGCGTGCTCGAAACGCCGCTTTTCCACTCGAAGGTCTGCGACACCTTCCGTCGCGTGAGCGCTGAGACTTCGAGCGCGCGCGACTTTGGCGTACCCTAGCCAGGCCTCGGATGACCACCGCCGCCGACAAGAAGGGCCTCTCCGAGCGGGACGTCTGCACAAAAGTACATCACTCCCGCGATCGTCCAGGGCGGGTGGGACGTGCAGGTGCAGGTCCGGGAGAACGTCCACCTGACCAAGGGCCGCGTCATCGTGCGGGGCAAGCTCGTAGAGCTTCGCAAGGTCGGTCCCGGCCGGCCGGACGAGGTCGTGTCCCTGAGCGAGCGCGGGAAGCCGTTGTCCGAGCACGGGCTGCTGAATGCCTTCCGAAGGGCCTGCAAGCGCGGTGGTCGTTCCACAGCCTGAGGCACTACTTCGTGACGGCGCTCTTCAGGGCCGGCGTGGGGGCCCCCACGGTCAAGGAGCTCGCAGGTCACCTGCACCTGAGCACGACGCAGCGCTACGCTCACACACGTCCGAGGAGGAGCTCGAAGAGGCGATCCGAAGGCTTCGGTGAGGACCGAAGTTGGCAACATTGTGGTAACGGGCTCGAAGGCAGCACAAAAGGGCAGAAGTCCCCGTTGCCAACCCGTGCTTGAATCCAGCGCGCTTACAATGTCTTGAAGTACATCTCGGAGGAGTGGCCGAGTGGTCTAAGGCAGCGGTTTTGAAAACCGCCGTGGGGCAACCCACCAGGGGTTCGAATCCCTTCTCCTCCGCCGCGTCACTGGATCAAGCCGCTCACGTCCACCTTGCCCGTGGGCTTCTTCCCGAGGCGCGCGCTGAGCTCGGTGACGAACGGGTGATCCGGATCGATGGCTTTCAGGTCTTCGCACACGTCGGCGACGTTCTCGCGATCGCCGAGGGCGGCGAGGACGTAGGCCTGCTCCTCGGCTCGGGCCGAGAGCATCGCTAGCGTGGCGCGGTCCTTGTGGTCGGGCGTCTGCGCCACGGCGAGCACACGCTGGAACGGGCGGCGACCCTTTTCGAGGGCGGCCGTGCGGTCCGAACGGCCGTAGGCGTGGGGCGCGAAGCGGAGCCAGAACGGCTTCGGGATCAGGTGATCGATGAGGCGCTTGTCCCAGGTCGGATCGAGCTCGACGTAGAGCGGGCGCGTGTCGGCGAGGCTCGAGAGGGCGTGCTCGCTCGGCTTTCCGCTCACTGCGACGTCGCGGATGAGCGGGCCGAGCGCCGGCTCCATGGCGAGGAGCTGGGAGGCCACCGAGCCTTTGTCGAGGAGAGGGATGGGCACCACGACGAGGTCGGGGCGTTCACCGCGCGCGACCCGCGCGGCCCACAAGCGCCACGCGACCGTCTCGGTGCGCACGAGGAGCAGGCTTCCGTGCGGGAGACCCCCGAGGGCCTCGTCGGTCCAGACCTCGGCTGCGTTCTGGGTGCTGCGATCGGCGGGGAAGGCCGAGTCGCCGCCGGTGACGAGGACCAGCGTGAAGTCGAAGGCGACGAGGAGGGCCGCCGAGTGGCGCGCCATGGGCAAGCTCGAGCGTTGGAGAGCGACCGCGGCGCTGTGGACGCCGAGCGCGGCCGAAGCCGCGAGCGATGCGAGAGCGAGGAGGCGAACCGGGGCGAGGGGGTCGGCCGAGAGGAGACCGCCGCGGCTCGCGGGGAAGACCACGTCGGCGACGATGAGGGACGCCAGCGGGACCGCGATCCAGCGCGTTCGACCGCGCACGAGGCCCCAAACGAGACCGCCGAGGGCGAGGCCGCAAGCGATGATGCCCACGTCGCGGAACCACGCCGTGAGCACTCCCGTGCGTTCGGCGGCGGAGGTCGATGCCGAGCACGCTGGCCGACGAGAGCGTGTAGCCGAGGTGCACCCAGGCGCGGGACGCGAGCGGGCGGACCGCGAGTGGGATCGCCGCGAGCAGCATGAGCGCGAGGGCGCCGATGGCGGCCAGTGCGACGCTGCGTTTGGCGGGGACCTCGCCCAGCGCGAAGACTTGAGTCGCGAGGGCGAGCACGAGGGCGGCGCCGGCGGCGTGGCTCTCCATGCTGGTGAGCCCGACGAACGCGCCGAAGGCGAGCCAGATGCGAGCGTCACGCGTGTCCGCGCTCGGGCGCAGCAAGAGGCCGGCGAGCACGAGGCCCGCGGCCAGCGTGGCGCCGCCCGCGATGGTGCCTTCGAGCTGCCAGGTGGGGGCGAGGGTGGCGGTGAGCGCGGCGGCCAACGCGAGCAAAGGTGTGAGGCGAGGCGTCCAAGCGTTCTGTTCGAGGAGGCGCGCCGTGGCGGCGAACACGAGTCGCGACGCCAGGGCCAGACAAACGGCGCTCGGCAGGGCCGCCCGAAGGACACGTCCGCCGATGGGGAGGAACGACGAGAGCTGAATCAAGATCGCGCTCAGCGTGCCTTCACCGCCGATGGGGACGAGGCCGAGGGCCCGCACGATGGGCAGGTCGTCGCGCCACTGGGTGAACGCGCTCACGCGGTTGAAGGTGAGGACCAGGGGAACGCCGAGGGCGAGCCACGCGGTGAGGCCGTAGAGCCAGTGGCGCTCGGGGCGGAGGAGCGGCGGCGCGTGGCTCGGGCTCGGGGTCACGCCCGACCGTTACGCTGCGACTCGGATTTCTGCCCAATTTCCGGAGATTGGCGACAAAAACGGGAGGCCGCGCTAAAAGCGCTTTCCCGCCAAAAGCGGCGCTCCGGCTCCCGGCCCCGACTTCCGGCTAGGGATTCCGACGCCCCGCCCGAGGCGCTCCCCCCGGAAAGGACGGACGATTGGCCCGCTTCATCGACGAGCTCAAGCGCACCCACCACGACGGCGCCTTGCGCGCCAGCGACATCGACCAAGAGGTGGTCCTGTTCGGATGGGTCGACAGCCGGCGCGATCACGGGTCGCTGATCTTCGTCGACCTCCGGGACCGTGAGGGGCTCACCCAGGTCGTGTTCGACCCGGACGCCTCGAAAGAGGCCCACGACCTGGCCGAGCAGGTGCGGAGCGAGTGGGTGATCGGCATCCGCGGGCGCGTGCGGTCCCGCGGCGAGCAGTGGAGCAAGAAGGAGAACAAGATGGTCTCCGCCACGAACCCGAACCTCGCCACCGGTGAGATCGAGGTCGTGGTGCTCGAGGCCACCGTGTTCAACAAGGCGGAGACGCCGCCCTTCGAGATCGCCGACAGCATCGACACACGCGAAGAGGTGCGGCTCGAGTACCGCTAC